>NZ_JACSPU010000003.1 GCF_014836985.1 Planococcus wigleyi
GAGGTAGATAGGTTCGAGGTGGAAGCGTGGCGACACGTGCAGCTGACGAATACTAATCGATCGAGGACTTAACCAAACAATGTACGGAACCTTGCATAGTTCCGGTGTCGTGTATCCAGTTTTGAGCGAACAAGCTCAATGAAAATAGTCCAGTGATGATGGCAAAGAGGCCACACCCGTTCCCATCCCGAACACGGAAGTTAAGCTCTTTTGCGCCGATGGTAGTTGGGGGTCTCCCCCTGTGAGAGTAGGACGTCGCTGGGCTATTCTATGTTTACTTTTTGTACCTGAATGATTCTTTTGCCTTGCTTCCATAGCTCAGCAGGTAGAGTGCTTCCATGGTAAGGAAGAGGTCACCGGTTCGAATCCGGTTGGAAGCTTTTGTTCTTTTTAAGAGTTTCTTTGCAGAAAGTTAAACAGTTTTTAATTAAGGCCCCTTGGTCAAGCGGTTAAGACACCGCCCTTTCACGGCGGTAACACGGGTTCGAATCCCGTAGGGGTCACCATTTTGGAGGATTAGCTCAGCTGGGAGAGCATCTGCCTTACAAGCAGAGGGTCGGCGGTTCGATCCCGTCATCCTCCACCATTTTTTTCGAAACAGCATACGGTGGGGTAGCGAAGTGGCTAAACGCGGCGGACTGTAAATCCGCTCCTTCGGGTTCGGCAGTTCGAATCTGCCCCCCACCACCAGTTTTCTTTTAGTTATTGGGGTATAGCCAAGCGGTAAGGCAACGGGTTTTGATCCCGTCATGCCCTGGTTCGAATCCAGGTACCCCAGCCATTTTTACTATGAGCCATTAGCTCAGCTGGTAGAGCATCTGACTTTTAATCAGAGGGTCGAAGGTTCGAATCCTTCATGGCTCATTTTTTATTTTCCTTGCGCCTGTTCAGCGCGGGGCCTTAGCTCAGCTGGGAGAGCGCGTCGCTGGCAGTGACGAGGTCAGGGGTTCGAGCCCCCTAGGCTCCATTGTTCCATGTGTATTTGTACTATCCATGTGTAAAAAACCCGTATCCATTAACTTGGATACGGGTTTTTTTTATTTTCCGACATATTCGGATTGTGGGCGGAAAATGACGTTGTCCTGCTGCTGTTCCAAGGCATGTGCGGTCCAGCCGACAATGCGGGCAACGCTGAATGTCGGAGTGAACAGCTGCGTCGGCATGGCAATCGACCGCATGATGGCGGCTGCGTAAAATTCCACATTGGTGTAGAGGGCGCGTCCTGGTTTGCGTTGGTTCAATTGTTCAATGATGCGGGTTTCAGCCGCAACGGCTAAATCCAGCCAGGCGTCTTCGCCTTGCAGTTCCTGGCATTTTTTCCGGAGGATCACGGAACGGGGATCTTCGGTCCGGTAAACCCGGTGGCCAAAGCCCATGATTTTCTCGCCGCGGTCGAGTTTGTCTGCGATGACGGCATCGATGCGGTCTTCGGTTTCTATTTCATCCAGCAGATCGATTACGCCGGATGGTGCACCGCCGTGAAGTGGGCCTTTCATAGCACCGAGTGCCGAAGTGACTGCAGAGACAAGATCGGATTCAGTGGAGATGGTGACGCGTGCTGCAAATGTCGAGGCATTCATGCCGTGCTCCATGGTCAGCTTCAAGTATGTTTCCAAGGCTTAGGTTTGGGCACTGGTCGGCTCTTGGCCGTTGATCATCCACAAGTAATTGGCGGTATGCCCCAAGTCGTCACGCGGTGCTGCAGGGTCCTGTCCATTTTGAAATCGGTAAAAACAAGCAGTCATGACCGGCAAGGCAGCAGTCAGCGCAACAGCTTGTTCCCGGGAAGGCAAAGCGGTGAAAGCCGCATGCGTATAGGCCGACGCCAAGGTGCGCATGGCGTCCATCAAAGGTGTTTCTTTTGGCAATGCCTGGGCAATCGCGATGATATGTGCAGGCAGTTTCCGGTAGCCAATCATTTGCTGCTGCAGCTTTTTCAGCGATTCGGCATCCGGCCATTCCCCGTACCATAGATAATAGGCGGTTTCTTCAAACGAGCGATTTTTAATCACTTCATCCACCAGTTGGCCGCGATACCGCAACTCTCCTTTATCTCCATCTACGGAAGCAATAGCTGTCTGAACTGCTACAATTCCTTTCAACCCTTTTTGGAACATAAGAAATTCCTCCTTTTCTTTTAGTTTACCCCCGTGGATTGATAAAAAAAATTAAAGATATATAATTAGAATAATTAAAATTATTAATTGAAATGGGGAATGTCATGGAAGTCCAGTGGTTGAGAACCTTCGTGGACGCATCCGAAACATTGAATTTCAGAATGACATCGGAGCGGCTGATGATGTCACAGCCCAGTGTTACTGTCCATATCCGTTTATTAGAGGAAAGCTTGGGGCTGCTTCTCTTTATACGCAGCAATAACCGGGTGTCATTGACCGAAGAAGGCCGGCATTTTAAAGAACGGGCCAGCAAAGTGCTGGAACAGCTGGATGACAGTGTCGAAGAACTTCATTCATTTGCGCAGGGCTATCGAAAAAAGTGGATTTTGGCCATTTCCCCTTTGATGGCGGAAACGATTTTGCCTTATGTGCTGAAGTCATTCACAGCTGAGCATCCCCAAGTGGAATTGGTGATCCGCGTGGAGGAATCCGAACAGATTGAAGCTTTGGTGGAAGCGGGAGAAGTATCCGCAGGCATCTCTGCTTTGCCGCCTCACGGGCGCAGTATCGCTCAGCATGTGGTTTATGAGGATCCGTTGTTGTTCATCCTGCCGCGGGACGCTTATGACGATGAGACAGGGCCAGCGATTTCCGTCGAGCAGGCGCTTCGGACCTCGGTGCTGTTTTCTCACCATCATCCGTTGTTTTGGGAAGAGCTGTTGGGGAAGCTGCGGCTTCATGTTCCAGGCATCCGGACAATGAAAGTGACACAGGCTCACATTGCCAAACGTTTTATTCAGGAAGGTTTGGGTGTTTCTTTTTTGCCGAAATCGATGGTCCGGCGGGAACTGGTGGAAGGACGACTAATGGAAGCCCATTTTGACTTGTTCCCCTTGCCGGTAGCATCGACTTACTTTTTAACAAAAAGAATGGGAGAGCTTGAGCAGGATTTTCTGCAGCGGATCCAATCAGTGTATTTTATTTAATAGGGGGAAACCGGTATGATTATAGAATCGGATGGCATTCGTTTGCGGTTATTGAAAAGAGAGGATTTTGAAGCTCTATGGGCTCTTTATACGCCCAAGATCTTCGAGTATATGCTCAATAAAGTCGAGGTTTTTGAAGACATGGTGACGTGGCTGGAAGCCGGATTGAACCAGTCGAATGTGCTGATATTTGCGGTGGAAAATCCACTGACGGATGAAATCATCGGCACCACACGCATATATGCAATTGATGAAACCCATAAAAGCTGCGAAATCGGTGCCACTTTTTATGCACAATCGGCGCAGCGGACGCATGTCAATACAGCAGTCAAACGGGCATTGCTCAGTTATTGCTTTGAAGAACGCGGTATGATCCGTGTGCAATTCAAAACGGATGCCGAAAATATCCGGTCGCAGAAAGCGATTGAACGCATCGGCGCTGTAAAAGAAGGTGTCATGCGCAATGAACGCATCCGTTCAACCGGCAAGCCAAGAAATGCCGTGGTTTATTCAATTATCGATAAAGAATGGCCGAAAGTTAAAAAAGACTTAGCAAAAAAAGTGAATAAATATACCTGATTTTGTACGGTTGAGCCAATGAGACCTTAGCGGTTACAATGAATCTATCTTGCTAAGGGGGTATAAAATAATGAATAAATTAAATATATCTATTATCGGCGTTCCAATGGACCACGGTCAAAATCGCCGTGGTGTCGACATGGGACCAAGCGCTATCCGTTATGCGGGTGTCGTAGAACGCATTGAAGAATTGGGCCATCACGTAACGGATGAAGGGGACATCCAAATCGGCCTGGCAGACGGCAGCGTTGATACATCAACAAATTTACGCAACTTGAAAGTGATCACTGAAGCGACTGAAGCGCTTGGAGATAAAGTATTTGAAGTGGCAGAAGCGGGCAATTTCCCGTTGGTGCTGGGCGGCGACCACAGCATTGCCATCGGCACGCTTTCCGGAATTTCGGAGCGCCACGAAAACCTGGGCGTCATCTGGTACGATGCACATGCAGACATGAACACCAGCGAAACGTCGCCATCCGGCAACATCCACGGCATGCCGCTTGCTGCAAGCTTTGGGCATGGCCACGAAAAGCTGACGAACATCCGTGGCTATTCACCAAAAGTAAAACCTGAAAACATCGTCATCATCGGAGCCCGTTCAGTGGATCCCGGTGAGCGCCAATTGATTAAAGAGCATGGCATCCGTGTTTACAGCATGCACGAAATCGATAAAATGGGCATGAATGCGGTTATCGAAGATTCCATCCGTTATTTGAAGGAAGAGCGCAAAACGGACGCAGTCCATTTGTCGCTGGATCTGGATGGCATCGACCCGATGTACACACCAGGCGTCGGGACACCGGTTCCGGGGGGCATCAGTTACCGTGAAAGCCATTTGGCGATGGAAATGCTGTTTGATGCAGATATCATCACTTCTGCTGAATTTGTGGAAGTCAATCCGATTCTGGATGAGAAAAACCGCACAGCTGATGTAGCTGTCGCATTGATCGGTTCTTTATTCGGTGAAAAATTATTGTAATCCAAGACAGGCGAAAGCCTGTTTTTTTATGCCGTTAAACAGGAAACTTTTCCTTTATCAAAAACGTCACAAAATTGGTTGGATTTATTTGGGTATTGTCTGATACGATAGAATAAGGAAAAAATAATTGAAACCTTTAGAGACAACGGACGTATATAAAGTACAGCCGCATAGGCGGAGGGAAATGAGATCATGGATGCGTTAGTCAATAAACGAATAGCTAAAGTATTAAAAGGCGATCAGAACGCATTCGCCGAAATCGTGGAGCTTTACCAAAACCAGCTGTATCAGATCTGCTACCGGATGCTTGGCAACAAGCAGGAAGCGGAAGATATTGCACAGGAAGCTTTTATGCGGGCTTATGTAAATATCCACACGTTTGACCAGAATCGGAAATTTTCGACATGGCTGTACCGCATCGCCACCAATCTGTGCATCGACCGGATCCGCAAGAAAAAGCCGGATTACCATTTGGATGCTGAAGTGCGCGGGACGGAAGGCTTGAACATGTATTCGAAAATTGCCAATGATGACGAGCTTCCGGAAGAAGAATTAATGCGGATGGAAGTACAGGAGCGGGTACAGTACGAGATAAGTCGCTTGCCAGATAAGTACCGTGCCGCTATTGTATTAAAGTATATTGAAGAATTGCCGCTGGCGGAAATCAGTGAAATCCTTGATTTGCCGTTGGGTACGGTAAAGACGCGTATACACCGAGGAAGAGAAGCTCTTCGCAAGCAATTGAGCAATTTGTAGGAGGCGAGCACGATGAATGCGTGTCCGGAAAATGTGCTTCATCTAATGGACGATTACCTGGATGGGGACATCAGTCAAAACGATGAACGACAACTGAGAGAACACCTGGAGAGTTGCAGCGACTGCAGAAAGCTGTACCAGGAATTAAGCAAAACCATTGCATTTGTCCAAAGTGCATCACATATACAAGCACCAGCCGACTTTGTCCAAAAGACAATGGCGCGGCTGCCGAAAGAAAAACAGCGGGCGGGTGTCCAGCGTTGGTTCAGAAGACATCCGATGCTGGCAGCTGCCGCATTGTTCTGTGTGCTCATGAGTGCCGCGCTGTTCACGAACTTCAACGACGACCAGCAGTTTGCTTTTACCAAGCAGCCGAATCTGGTGGTTGAAGGACAGACGGTGGTCGTCCCTGAAGGCGAGAAAGTAGTCGGCGACCTGACTGTGCGCAATGGCGATTTGCGTGTGGAAGGCGAACTTGAAGGGAACGTCACCATCGTGAACGGCCAGTACATGGCTTCAAGTGGTGTCATTACCGGTGAAATCGAGGAAATCGATAAAGCTTTTGAATGGCTGTGGTACACCATCAAAAACGGCTTCAAGGATGCAGCCGCTATTTTTGATACAGACGGCACCCAAACAGACGAGTAGAACCCATCCTCCTAAAGGATGGGTTTTTTCTATGAAGGCAAGCCCAATTCACTTATGATATACTGAATGCATATGCAGATGTAGAAAAGCGAGGGTTGCAGATGCCTTTTTTGGAAAATTTAACAGACCAAACACCACTCGAACTTCTAGGAAATATCATAGATATTTTATTAGTTTGGTTCGTTATCTATAAATTGATCACCGTCATCAAAGGAACGAAAGCCGTTCAATTGCTGAAAGGAATCTTTGTCATTATCATTGCGCGCCTCGTAACACAAGCACTCAACCTGGAAACGCTTGGCTGGATTATGCAGCAGGTGCTTGAATGGGGCTTCCTGGCCATCATCATCATTTTCCAGCCGGAACTGCGCCGTGCACTTGAACAGCTCGGACGCGGCAAGCTGTTTTCCAGCAGTACCTTGAATGAGGAGTCTGAACGCAACCGGTTGATCGAAGCGATGTCCAAATCTGTCAGCTATATGGCAAAACGGCGGATTGGCGCGTTGATATCGATTGAACGCGAGACCGGTTTGAGCGAATACATTGAGACGGGCATTCCAATGAACTCGGATATCACGTCTGAACTGATGATCAATTTGTTCATTCCCAATACACCGCTGCACGATGGAGCGGTGATCGTCCAAAAAAACCGGATTGCCGCAGCGGCTTGTTACTTGCCGTTGTCTGAAAGTCCGTTCATTTCAAAAGAGCTGGGAACCCGCCACCGTGCGGCTCTCGGCATCAGTGAAGTGACCGACGCGATCACCATTGTCGTCTCGGAAGAAACAGGCGCCATCAGTTTGACAGCGAATGGCGATTTGCACCGCAATTTGTCACTTGAAGACTTCGAAGTAAAGCTGCGCCGGATCTGGTTTGGTGCAGAACAGCAGGAAGTCGCTCCGGCCTGGTGGAATTGGAGGGGGAAAAAGAATGGATAAGATGATGGACAATCGCTGGTTTTTACGGATTACGGCGCTGCTGTTAGCCTTTCTATTATTCTTCTCGGTACAGGCGGAAGACAGTAACACGGGAACGACGGATACCAGCCGCGTTTCGGAAGTGATTGAAGATGTGGAACTTGAGGTATACCATGATAACAGTCTGATGGTCAGCGGTGTGCCGAAAACAGCAGACCTGCATTTGAACGGCCCCGTCAGTATTGTTCAGACGGCCCGGCAATTAGAAGACTTCACCTTGTTTGTGGATTTGCGCAACTTGCCGGTGGGAGAGCATCAGGTCCCAATCCAAACGGAAAACCTGTCTGAACAATTAAATATCCGGGTTGATCCGGCGTTCGTCAATGTCGTGATTGAAGAGCGGGTATCGCAGGAATTCCGCATCGATCCAGAAGTGAATGAACGGATGCTGGCGGAAGGTTTTATCCTGGAAAATGTGTCTGTTAAACCGGAAACGGTGACAGTTACAGGTCCGAAAAGCATGATCGATGCCATCAGCTTCGTGAAAGCGACGGTTTCGGGCGAACAGGGAGTGAAGGAATCCTTTACGACTGCCGCGCGTGTCCGTGTTTTGGCGGAAGATTTGACGAAGCTGGAAAGTGCCGAAATCGAACCGCAGGAAGTTGAAGTGGACGTCGATGTGATTGAATACAGCAAACTGGTGCCTGTGAGGCTCGAGCCTACCGGGGAAGCCCGTCCTGGCATCACCATCAACGATTGGAATACAGCCACCGAAGAAGTCCGGATTTTTGGCCCGAAAACGGTGGTGGATGAAATCGCCGAATACGTGATCGAAGTCGATGCGGCAGACGTGACGGCTGAAGATGCCACATTAGAAGTAGAACTGGCGATTCCATCTGGAACTTCCGGCGTTTCGCCAGGGCAAGTCTCGGTGAAGGCGGAAACCGTGATCGATGAAGATGCATTGCTTCCGGAAGGTTCCGGAGCTTCCGGCAATTGAAAGCATAAAGTTTAAAATAAAAAAAGCGAAAGCTTAACTAAAAAAATCAGAGTTACATGATTGAAGGAGCGAAAAGTAGAATGGGAAAATATTTTGGTACAGATGGAGTGCGGGGAGTCGCCAATAGCGAGCTGACACCTGAATTGGCTTTTAAATTAGGACGAATTGGCGGATACATTTTAACGAAAAGTGCGAAAGACAAGCCGAAAGTGCTGATTGGCCGCGATACACGGATTTCAGGTGAAATGCTGGAAGGCGCACTTGCTGCCGGACTTCTTTCTGTAGGAGCTGAAGTGATGCGCCTCGGCGTCATCAGTACACCAGGCGTCTCGTATTTGACGCGTGTCATGAGTGCTGAAGCGGGTGTCATGATTTCCGCTTCACATAACCCGGTGGAAGACAACGGCATCAAATTCTTCGGCTCAGACGGCTTTAAATTGTCCGATGCACAGGAAGCCGAAATTGAAGCATTGCTTGATAGCGAAGAAGATCTATTGCCGCGTCCGACTGGAGGCGACCTTGGCAGCATTACGGATTATTTCGAAGGCGGCCAGAAGTACCTTCAGTACTTGAAACAGACAGTCGATGAAGAATTCGACGGCATCCACGTGGCACTTGATTGTGCGCATGGAGCGACTTCTACACTGGCAACGCATGTATTCGCGGACCTGGATGCAGACATTACATCAATGGGAGCTTCACCGAATGGTTTGAACATCAACGCAGGCGTCGGTTCTACACATCCAGAGAAATTGGCGGAATTGGTTCTTGCGAAAGGCGCAGACATTGGGCTTGCTTTTGATGGCGATGGCGACCGCTTGATTGCAGTGGACGAAAAAGGCAATATTGTCGATGGCGATCAGATCATGTATATTTGCGCCAAACATCTTCACTCAGAAGGCCGCTTGAAAAAAGGCACTGTAGTTTCGACGGTCATGAGCAACATGGGCTTCTACAAAGCTTTGGAAACTCACGGCATGAAGAGCAACAAGACAGCTGTCGGTGACCGTTACGTAGTGGAAGAAATGAAGAACAATGATTACAACCTGGGCGGCGAACAATCAGGCCACATCATTTTCCTTGATTACAACACAACAGGCGATGGCTTGTTGACGGGCCTTCAGCTTGTCAATATCATGAAAATCACCGGCAAGAAATTGTCGGAGCTGGCTTCTGAAATGACCATCTATCCGCAAAAACTTGTTAATATTCGAGTGACGGATAAACATGCGGTGACAGACAATGCCAAAGTGGCAGCTGTTATTGCCGAAGTTGAAAGCGAGATGGCCGGCAATGGCCGTGTACTGGTGCGTCCATCCGGTACAGAACCATTGGTGCGCGTCATGGTGGAAGCAGCTTCTGCAGAAGACTGTGAAAACTACGTGGAACGCATCGCAGAAGTTGTGCGC
Source organism: Planococcus wigleyi (assembly GCF_014836985.1). Classification (GTDB taxonomy): domain Bacteria; phylum Bacillota; class Bacilli; order Bacillales_A; family Planococcaceae; genus Planococcus; species Planococcus notacanthi. The sequence continues at coordinate 9,392 of NZ_JACSPU010000003.1, forward strand.
AGCGAAATGGGCTTAAACTAATCGAATGCATTTGGAGAGACCGTGAGCATCCTTGCTTGCGGTCTTTTTTTATGTTGAGAAATTGCTTCAGGCGGACGCTATCCCACTGGAAAGAAGATCGGTTTGCAGAATAATAGAAATAGAATAGAAGCTATATAAGTTGAACTAATGATTTGTAGTAGTCGATATTCCACAAAACAGCTACGCTTTCCAGCGGGCTCGCGCCCAATCCTCCTCGTCCGCTGCGCTCCCTGCGGTGTATCGGTCGTCTCGCTATGCCGCAGGAGTCTTCGCTGTTTTGCTCCATATCTTCAGAGTTTTCTCTTAGAAGCAAAGAGGTAGATAAAATGCTATTTCTTTAGTTTAACTTATATGGTCGGAAAATCAGTTTACCCATATAGATTGGATATTAATATATAAAGATATCTTAAAAGGAAAAAGAACCATTTAACGGAAAAGAATACTGAATTAGACCTAAATAACTATCTGCTTTTATTGACGGGATTGTGTGGAGCCTGTATGATGGTAGAGTCGGTTTACGACCGCACCAAAAGGGGGAAAGAGAGTAGTGCGAGGAAAACAATTACAGCGCCTGTACTGAAGAAATCGGACGGACCAGTCATCTTCAGTAGACGAGGAGAAGGAGTATCGAGATTTCGGCGGATACCTTCCGGCCGTGAAGCCCGGTCGTTATGTCCACTCTTAAAACAGTCGAGCGATCGATTGGACAACAAGATGGATGGGCTCAAGCAGAAGTGTTTGAAAACTTAGCAAACACTTTATTTGGATTTTAGAAAAACGGAGGAATTAGACTATGTGTGGAATTGTTGGGTATATCGGAGAAAATGATTCAAAGGAAATTTTATTGAAAGGCTTGGAGCGCTTGGAATACCGCGGTTACGATTCAGCAGGAATTGCTGTCCGCAACGGCAACGGCGTAACAGTCTTTAAAGAAAAAGGACGCATTGCAGATTTACGCGGCGTTGTTGAAGAAGAAGTCATGGGTACGACAGGAATCGGCCATACACGCTGGGCAACACACGGCAAGCCGAACCGCGCCAATGCTCACCCGCATCAGAATACATCGGACCGTTTCACGATCGTCCATAACGGCGTAATTGAAAACTACCACCACATCCAACGCGATTATTTGGCAGGAGTGGAAATGGAGTCGGATACAGATACAGAAATCATCGTTCAGCTGATCGGTAAATTTGTGGAAGAAGGCCAAACAACACAGGAAGCTTTCAGCAAAGCTCTTACCTTACTGAAGGGTTCATACGCAATCGCGTTATTGGATGCAGAAGAAGAGCAAACGATTTTTGTTGCGAAAAACAAAAGCCCGTTGCTAGTTGGACTTGGCGAAGATTTCAACGTCATCGCATCAGATGCAATGGCTATGCTTCAATTGACTGACCAGTTTGTTGAATTGATGGATAAGGAAATCGTCATCGTCCGCAAAGACAGCGTGGAAATTTTGACGTTGGAAGGCGAAACTGTAAGCCGTCTGCCTTTCACTGCTGAAATCGACATGAGCGATATCGAAAAAGGGACATACCCGCATTACATGCTGAAAGAAATCGACGAGCAGCCAGCGGTTGTCCGTAAAATTGTTCAAGCTTACCAGGACGAAAACGGCAAATTGACCATCCAACCGGAAATTCTGGAAGCGATGCAAGCTGCAGACCGCATCCACATCATTGCGGCTGGAACAAGCTATCATGCAGGATTGATCGGCAAAGAATACATCGAAAAACTAGCGGGAATTCCGGTTGAAGTGCATGTTTCAAGTGAATTTGGCTATAACATGCCATTGCTGTCGGAAAACCCATTGTTCATCTTTATCTCCCAATCAGGGGAAACAGCGGACAGCCGCCAAGTATTGGTGAAAATCAAAGAGATGGGCCATGCTTCATTGACCATCACGAATGTTGCAGGATCTACATTGTCACGTGAGTCTGACCATACCTTATTGTTGTATGCAGGCCCTGAAATTGCAGTAGCTTCAACGAAAGCTTACACTGCACAATTGGCAGTATTGTCTATTTTGGGTGCAGTAACAGCAGAAGCACGCGGCATCGACATCGGCTTTGACCTGGTTCAGGAATTGGGAATCGTTGCGAATGCCATCCAGGCACAAGTGGATTCGAAAGAAGAAATGGAACAGATTGCTGCAGACTACTTGTCTACAACACGCAATTGCTTCTTTATCGGCCGCGTTATGGATTATTTCGTTGGACTTGAAGGTTCATTGAAATTGAAAGAGATTTCATACATCCAGGCTGAAGGCTTTGCCGGAGGCGAGTTGAAGCACGGCACGATCGCTTTGATCGAAGAAGGCACACCGGTTATCGCACTTGCAACGCAAGAAGCGGTTAACTTAAACATCCGCGGAAACGTCAAAGAAGTAGCGGCACGCGGCGCCCACACATGCATCATTTCAATGGAAGGCTTGCAGGAAGAAGGCGACAGCCTGGTTCTTCCGAAAGTCAACGAATTGTTGTCACCGCTTGTATCGGTTATCCCGATGCAATTGATCAGCTATTACGCAGCGCTTCACCGCGATTGCGACGTGGACAAGCCACGTAACCTGGCGAAATCAGTAACAGTTGAATAAATAAAATTTTAGATTACCTATGACAGCACCCCTTCGAATCTGAAGGGGTGCTTTGTTGTTTGTTTGGAATTCTTATCTACTGGAGCAGTCAACATGATTTCAATATACTGCTTTTTATAAATGGACAAAGAATTTACAAAGAATAGCCTTGTATTTTCTAACCCAAACCCTGCCAAATGGTATAATTAGTTCAACATAAAGAAAAAGGTGTGAAATAGATGTCGTCGTTAAATGACTTTTCCCAATACATAAGTGAAAACGCTGAAACTTTATCAGCGGAAGTGGTTGAATCAGTTGTCCAGGAGATGAAGCTGGACATTCCTGAGTGGGAAAAAGAACAGGCTACCCAGATGTACGTGGAGCTGCTTGGATTCTTTGGTAAATTCCTTCGAGAAGACCGTTTTGAAGTTCCAGAATCGTTGATCGAGTGGAGCAAAAAGAATGCCGAAATGCAGGTGGCTTCGGGAGGCAAGATCTCGGAAATCGTCGTTCGTTATCCGGCGACACGGCAGGTCTTTTCAGAGCTCTTCACGCGGCTTAGCCTGAAGTTCGGATTGACGGTCGTGGAAAATGCCAAGGCAACCAGAGACATCAATGCTATCTTGGATGTTAGTTTAAATGAAACCTTCTATGCTTTTGAGCGGCTTTCTGAACGCTATCAGGCGGAAACCCAGATGGAACTGCTTAATTTGTCTGCGCCCATCGTTCCGGTTCTTGAAGATGTAGTGGTGTTGCCGCTGATCGGTGTGATGGACAGCTACCGGATTGCTCATATCATGGACAATGTCATTCCAAGAATCGCGGAGAAGAATGTCCAACACGTCATTACGGACTTTTCGGGAGTCTTGACCATCGATGACCAAATTGCACAATCACTTCAGCAAATCGGCAGTACGCTGCAGTTGATGGGGATCCATGTCATCATTGCGGGATTGCGTCCGGACCTTGTCCAGACCATCGTCCACAGCGGAATCGATATGCTGGATACGGACGCCTATGCAACAGTCAAGCAGGCGCTGGAAAGTGTTAAATAACTGAATTGGACAAAGGCGCATCCCCCGTTTATCCGGTGGGATGCGCCTTTGTTTTCATTGGATGGATTTTGCAGCGGGCTGATAAAACTCTTTGATTTTTTCAGGCGGCAACGGCGGGTTAAAGTAATATCCTTGTGCCTGATTGCAGCCTTGTTGTTTTAGGAATTGCAGTTGTTCTGCAGATTCGACACCTTCAGCTATGACATTCAGCTGCAGGTTGTGCGCCATTTGGATGATGGTATCGACAAGTGCCGCGTCTTTTGGATCCGTAGTGAGGTTGCGGGTGAAACACTGGTCGATTTTAAGGGTATCAATCGGAAACAGCTTCAAATAGCGGAGCGATGAATAGCCGGTGCCGAAATCATCAATGGACAGATGAATGCCCATCGCCTTGAGTTTCCCCATTGTTGAGATAGCGCTGGGGGAGTCTTGGATAATGCTTTCAGTCAGCTCCAGTTCCAGGTAACGTGGAGCGAGTCCCGATTCCGACAGTGCGGCCTGAACGGTTTCGGTCAAGTTGCTTTGTGAGAACTGGCGGGAAGAGATATTGACGGCAACCCGAAACTGCGGCAATCCAGCCTTCTGCCAGGCCATGTTTTGCAGGCAAGCCTGCCGCAGAACAAATTCACCAATCAGGATGATGCTGCCTGTTTCTTCTGCGATGGGAATAAATTCAGCAGGCGAGACGTTCCCCCATTTGGGATGTGTCCAGCGAAGCAAAGCCTCCAGCCCCACGGTCTTTTCGGTTTTTAAATCGATTTGTGGCTGATAATGAAGAGAGAATTCACCGCGTTCCAAGCCTTTTTTCAAATCCATGGCCAGTTTGGATTTTCTGGAAACCAATTGATTGGTTTCTTCTGAGAAAAATTGAAAATTATTTTTGCCATGATCTTTTGCTGAGTATAATGCAATATCTGCATTTTTTATTAACGTCTCTACGTCGTTGCCATCAGAAGGGAATCTGCTGATGCCGATGGATGGCGTGATAAATAATTCTTCCTGCTGGAAATGGAAAGGTTCTTCAAATAACTCCAAGATCGCTTGTGCATGAGCAGCTGCTTCTGCATCATCGGTATTCGGCAATAATAGGATGAATTCATCTCCACCCAAACGGGAAATGGTGTCATTTTTTCGTGCGATGCTTTGGAAACGCTCAGATGTTTTAATCAATAATTGATCTCCAGCAGAATGGCCATAGGTGTCGTTGACTATTTTGAAATGGTCCAAATCAATATACAGGAGGGAGAAACTTTGCTTATTTCCATCCGCCTGGTCTAAAGCAGCTTGTATTTGGTCAATGAAAAGACGGCGATTTGCCAAGCCGGTCAAGGAATCCCGGTAAACGAGCGTGTTGATCTTGGCTTCCGTATCTTTCCGTTCGGTGATGTCGCGGATGATGCTGCTGAAAAATATACACTTATCTGTTTTCCAGGTTCCGAGAGACATTTCAATCGGAAACTCACTGCCGTCTTTGCGGCGGCCAATCAATTCAACCCGTGTGCCGATTACATGGGGGACAGCAGTGTCCAGGTAACGCTTTAATCCTTTCCGGTGTGCCTCCCGTAAAGGCTTGGGAATGATGATTTCTAAATTAGAACCCAACGCTTCGTCTTTGCTGTAATGGAATATCGCTTCGGCGCCTGAGTTCCACTGCAGAATAATGCCTTGGTGGTCCGCTACGATAATGGCGTCAGTAGTGGATTCGAAAATCGATTCGAACTTCTTTTCCGATTCAGCGGAATTCGCTTTCAGCTGGAGCTTTTGGCGCTTCCGTGAACAGAAGAAAAGCAAGGTCGCCAACAAGAGGGAAACGGAAAGAATAATCGGCAGAAAAACAGGAGAAAGCTTATCTGTGATTGAAATAATGTCCATAGAGTATACATCACTCTCTTTTCTTTAAATGGATTGGGCTGGAATCATACGGCTTGCGTAGAAATGGCAATGCCTATCTGTATTGTTTACATATCATAGCACAAGAATTACTTCCAATAAACGTAAGTAAAATAAAACTTTGGAACGAGTTGAAGCCCAAAAGCCATTAATTTTTCAAATGTTATGTTAAAATAGGAAGTACGTAATTTTATTTCTTCCAGCAGTTTTGTATGGGCGAATAAAATTCCGCTATTTTTTTGTCTTTTGTGAATCGAGTTTAAGCTTCCCCTTTTCCAACCTCAGAACGACTCCTTTATATCCACCCACGTACGCGAACGGGAATAGGCCAAGCCTAGACACATTCCCAAAGGACAATGAAAATTGAATAGGAAAGGAATTGATTAAATGAGATCTGAGATTACTGCAGATCAAGAGTTAGTTAAAAAGAAACAAAGCCACGGAGACGAATCAACAGGCGACTATACGTTTGACCGTGTACCGCGGGAAGAACGCAAAATGGGTTGGCTGAGCATCACCAATATCACCTTCGGCATCGCGACCGCCATCTTCTACTTCCAGATGGGAAGCGTCATGGCGCTGCAATTCGGAGCCGCCAATGCCATCATTTCTGCCATCTACGCGATCCTCGTCGCAGGCATCCTCGGAACCATCATCGTTTACCTATCGGCCAAGTCCGGTATGAACGTCAATTTATTATCCCGCGGAGGGTTCGGTTACATCGGAGCCTCATTAACCTCCTTAATCTACGCATCGAATTTTATTATGTATTGCGCTTTTGAAGGCATGATCCTGGTCGCTGCAGTCCATGCTTATTTTCCCGCCGTCCCCATGTGGCTTCTAATTATCGGATTCGGTTCAGTGGTCATTCCATTAAACTGGTTCGGCATTAAACAATTGGACAAATTGCAGAAATGGTCATTGCCGGTGTTTGCGATTTTCCTGGTTGCGGCAATTTATGTCGCTTTCAACACCACATCGAAATTTGACGGAAATTTCTGGACTTATATGCCTGAAGGCGTACAAATCGGCGGAACCGCATTGCTGTTGTGCATCGGCATGCAGCACGGCATCATGGGGCTCACTGCGTTGATCGCTTCCGATTATGCCCGTTTCCTGAAGCCGAAAGATTTGAAAATCGGTTCGGTCGCCATCGGCTTTATTCCGCAGATTTTCTGTTTTGGTGTTATGGGTGGACTCGGCATCTGGTTCGGTGTGACACTTGGCGAATCCAACCCGGGTGTCTACATCGTCGTCCTGCTTGGGCTTGGCGGTGTACTGTTTACGATGCTGACGCAAATCCGCATCAACATCACCAATATCTACAGCAGCTCGCTGTCCCTGTCGAGCTTTTTTGAAAACATGTTCGGCTTTACACCGGGTCGCCGTTTCTGGGTCGTCGTGGCAGGCGTCATCGCCATCGTCTTGATGCTTGGCGGCATCGTCGACCACCTGGATGTCGCGATGACGTTCCAAGGGGTAGCGCTGATGAGTTGGGCAGCGATTCTCGTGACGGACGCTTTGGTCGTCAAGAAATGGCTGAAAATCGGGCCGGGCTATTACGAATCCAGACAGCGGAACCTGCATAAATGGAATCCGGTCGGGGTGGTGTCCTTGCTTGTGCCGACTGCACTCGGAACCATCGCAGCACTCGGTTACATGGGCACATTCCTGCAAAGCACAGCCGCGTTTTTCGCGTTGATCCTGGCATCGATTTTGACTGTCGTTTTGGCCGTAGCTACAAAAGGGCGCTATTACGTGAAACGAGAAGCGCATGATATTCCGAAAGAAGATTATATTGCCTGAGTAAAAATTCTGCGTTACACTGTTGGCAATAAATAAAAGAACCTGTTCCTGTCGAATCCTATTCAGAAAGGATGATCGAGTTGACGACTTCTACTGTCGTGTTATCCATGGCGCGCCGATTCAATGCCAGCGACAAAGCCGTATACGAAGCTTGGACCAATCCGCAACTGATGAAGAAATGGCTGTTTACGACGGAAGACACCAACCAGGTAACCAAGAATTCCTTGCGCGCGGGCGGAAGCTGGGAAATCGCCGACCGCCGGGAAGGCACCGATTACCGGGCAGTAGGCGAATACCTCGAACTGAAGCCGCCGCATAAACTGATGTTCTCTTTCAAGATGCCGCAGTTCAACGACCTGGAAGACCGCATCACGGTATGGATTTCCATGGTGCAGGACCGTTGTGAAATGGCGTTTGTCCAGGAAATCACGGTGCCGCATGAAGAAGGCTGGACGGAAGAAGACATCAAGAAAGCCGGCGACGACTACAGCAGCCAAAGCCAAGAAGGCTGGAGTGGGATGTTTGAGAAGTTGAGGCAGTTGGTGGAAACACCTGAATAGGAAAAACCGCAATCTCCCGAAACTGGAGAGATTGCGGTTTTTTCATTTGAAACAGTGCAATAAAAAATATGGGTAATATTGCATAATGGCATTTAAAAGGATATGATCGACAAGAAATAAAAAAATGTTAAAAAATAACGCAAGAATGACAATGACCCTAAGTTTATTAGTAAGTTGAACCGCTGAAAAGGCGAACCTACTTTAGCATATCGGAGGAAGTCCATGACCCAAATAACGGATTTGGAATTTAAAGTTCAAGAGCTGGTAACGCTGCTGGAAGCGTCAAAGCAATTGAACTCGAATATCGAAATGGAAGAAGTGCTCGAAAACATCCTGTTGCAGATGGTGCAGATTGTAGGAGCGGAAGCAGGGACCTTGTGGGTGCTGGACAAGGAACGGCAACAGATCAAGGCGTCCGCGGCTTACGGACCGTCTGCGTTGGACATTCTGAACATCGAACTGGAACTGGATGAAGGCATTGTGGGAAAAGTAATCCGGACGGGTGAAGCCCAGCTGATCGAACATGTGGCATCCAATCCCGACTGGACAGACCGTGTGGATCATTCAAGCGGATTCGTGACCAAGTCGATGATCACCGTTCCATTAGCTGTCAAAGGAAATGTGCTTGGCGCTTTGCAGCTGCTGAATAAAAAAGACATCGCCTTTTTCTCTGAACAGGACATCCGCCTCGCCGTTGCACTCGCCAACCAATCTGCATTGGCACTCCACAACAGCCAGATGTACGACGAATTGCAGCGCATGCTGCTGAGCATGATCCGCACGCTGGCAAAAGTGCTGGACGCGCGTGACCCGTATACCGCCGGGCATTCAGAGCGCGTAGCGAAATATTCGCTGTGGATCGCCCAAAAGCTCGAGTTCGATGCGCATACGTGCGAAGAATTATATAAAGCGGCATTGCTTCATGACATCGGAAAAATCGGCATTGCGGACGATATTCTCCGGAAGCCCGACCGGCTGACGTCTGAAGAGTATGAGGCGATTAAACAGCATACGGTAATCGGAGCGGACATTCTGTCCAATATGGAGCCGAAAGAAGCGGTGGCACATGCCATGGAAACTGCGCTGTCCCATCATGAACGGCTGGACGGCACCGGCTACCCGCATGGACTGGCAGGAGATGATATTCCCTTATTTGCACGGATTGTCGGTGTGGCCGATGCCTTCGACGCTATGACGACGGCGCGTTCCTACAGCGAAGGCTTATCTTTCCGCTTGGGTGCAGAAGAACTGATCCGCTGCAAAGGCACGCTGTTCGACAGCGAAGCCGTAGATGCCTTTACGGCAATTCTTGCCGACTGTGAATATGAATTGGAACGTTATGAGAAATAGGAAAGAGGCTGTCGGCTATGAGCCAGTTTGATTACTTATTGATTGCCCACTTGATCGGCGATTTTCTGCTGCAGACCGGCTGGATGGCGAAACACAAAGCCAACAAATGGCTGCCTCTATTAACACATGTCTCTATTTACACAGCAGTCATCGCGCTGTTCGGCCATTTTTCAGGAGGCTTGTCCTTTGCGGCGGTGGCTGTCGTTTCTATCGGTCATATCATTCTGGACCGGAAAACCTTTGTCTTGTTTTGGGTGGAGCGGGTCCAGATGGCTAAAGGGCCGGAGAAGGTTTGGCTGTCGATCATGGCTGACCAGATTTTCCATATTATTTTGCTGGCTGTTGCCGTAGCGATTTCTTAGGAGTGAAGACCATGAAGCCCAAAACCTATGTGCTTGAAAAAGAATATGCAGTAGACCGGAAAACCGCTTGGCAGCTGCTCGCAGACAATAACCGCATGAACCTATACATCGGTTTGTTTCCGGTAAGCTTCAGTCCGGCAAAACAAGACGGCGCGGAAGTGTTTTACAGGGAAGCCTATGCCAAAGTGCTGGGGCTTGTGCCAATTTCGTGGCAGGAGTTTCCCTTTCAGTGGCAGGAAAACGACAGCTATACCGTTGAACGCCGTTACCTGACAGGCCCGCTCAAGCATTACACGCTGAAAGTGGAAGTGTTCGACAGTGGAAATAAAGCGACACGGGTAAAGCTGTCGGCTGATTTTGTACCGCTTAATCCTTTAGGCTACGGTGCTATTTGGGCGACTGGCCTGCCGTCTGTCAAAAAGATCATGCGTTATTTGGATGATTATTTGGCATCGGGTGCGACAGATCCTTTGGAAGCGCCGCAAAAACCGGCAACCGTCAAAATCAACCTGCTGGAACTCGATCGGCTGTCAGCTCTGCTTGCAAAATCACCTGTCGACAGCAGCTACGTCGAACGGCTACACCGGTATTTAGCCGGGAAAGGTGACCACGACGTCGCACAGATCGAACCGATTCAGCTGGCGAAGTTATGGAACGCCGATTTGGATGATACCTTGCGCGTACTGCTCTATGCCACAAAAGCGGGCTTGCTGAACTTGGGCTGGAACGTCATCTGTCCGAATTGCCGGGTGTCGAAAGTTGAGCACAGTTCATTGTCGCAGCTGGAGCAGGAATTTCATTGCGACCTGTGCGGCGTCAATTACGACGCCAATTTCGATCAATTCGTCGAGCTGAACTTCTCGGTGCATCCAAGCATCCGCCAAGCCTATGCCGAAGTGTATTGCATCGGCGGCCCGATGATCACACCGCATGTTAAAGCCCAGCAGGTTATCCAACAAGGCAGAACGGCGCGGTTTGTGATGCCAGAAGGTGAAGGTGCACTGCGTTTTCGGGTGTTGCAAGCAAACGATAGAGTGGCCATAGATAAAAATGCGGAAGCGGATTCGCTGGATTACTCCGATGGAGGCTGGTCGCAGGATTCTGTATCTGGCTTTAGTGACGTTGTCATCACAAATTCCAGTTCTGCGGACATCGTTGTCGCGTTGGAACATGCCGATTGGAACAAACAGGCCGTAACAGCTGCCAAAGTGACAGCGATGCAGGAGTTTAGAGATCTGTTTTCTTCTGAAGTACTATCGCCTGGCCAAAAAATCGGCATCGATCACGTGACGATCCTGTTTACGGATTTAAAAGGCTCGACTTTACTGTATGAAACGATGGGGGACTCGAACGCTTACGGCCAGGTCCGCAATCATTTTGATTTCCTGACCGGACATATCGTGAGAAATTCAGGCAGCGTCGTAAAAACGATCGGCGACGCTGTCATGGCGATATTCAATAAACCGGAGGACGGGTTGAAGGCGGCACTGGGGATTCAGAAAAACCTGGCAGCGTTTAATGACACAACGAATGAAGACTTGGTACTGCGCCTCGGCTTATACAGCGGAGCGGCCATCGCCGTCAATTCCAACGACCGCCTTGATTACTTCGGGCGAACCGTCAACCTCGCTGCGCGTATTCAGGGGCAGGGCGAAGGCAATGACATCGTAATCAGCCGCGAGATATTGGCACAGCCGATGTCTGCGGAATTATTAGCCTCTACAGATATTGAGCTGGAAGAGTTTTCAGCTGCCTTAAAAGGGATTGATGGAGCAGTGGAGTTGGTGAGGATCCGGTTAAGGGAAGAGAGTATAGTTGAAGAGCAGGCGGGTTGAACGGTTTCCAATAGCTGGAGTTAATTAAAAATAGTTTGTTAATAAATGCCTGTTGAGATATCTTTATCTTAAGAGGCATTTTTTTGTTATGGAAAGGGAGTTGGGCATGAAAGTTCAAACAGAGCAATTCGGTGAAGTGGAACTGGCGGAAGAACGCGTCATTACATTTGATAGAGGCATTCCAGGATTTGATGAATATAAGAAATATGTATTGCTGCTTGCGGATGCAGAAGGAGAATCACCATTCTTTTTCCTGCAGTCGGTAGATATGGTGGAAGTCAGCTTTTTCCTGGTCGATCCGTTTACGTTTTTCCAGGACTACGACATCAAACTGGAAGAGCAGATGGTAGAACGGTTGCAGCTGGAAGATCCGTCAGATGCTATTGTATTAACGACGGTAACGGTCAAAGGGGATATCAGCAGCGCGACGACGAATTTAAAAGCGCCGCTGGTCATCAATAATAAGAAACAAATGGGCATGCAGGTGGTCTTGAACAATAAAGACTACCAAATCAAGCAGGCTTTATTCCAGAGCGGCGACACCGCTGCAAGGCAGGTGTAGGGAATGTTAGTACTGGGACGGAAAAAAGGCGAAACGATCATCATTAACGACGACATTGAAATCACAGTTACTTCTATAGAAGGCGACATGGTACGCCTCGGCATCAATGCGCCGAAGCAAGTGACCATCCACCGGAAAGAAGTGTACCTGGAGATTCAGGAAGAGAACAAACAAGCGACCTCGAATGTTATTAATTTGAGTGACTTCCTGAGCATGCGCAAGAAATAGAGTAAGAGCCTGCAGATTTTGCAGGCTTTTTAATTGGTTTGAAAAGAAAAAAGAAAAAGTTTCAAAAAACACTAAACATTTATTAAACCCCTCCGATATAACTATTGTAAGGCGGTTCAAAAGGATTTGGGCGCTTGCAAAAAAACAAAAACATTACACGGAGGTAATACACAATGATTATCAATCACAATATCGCAGCACTTAACACTCACCGCCAAATGGGCTCGGCTCAAAGCGCACAAATGAACAGCATGGAAAAGCTTTCTTCTGGACTTCGTATCAACAGCGCGAAAGACGATGCAGCTGGACTTACAATTTCAGAAAAAATGCGCGGACAGATTCGTGGATTAGAACAAGCTTCAACTAACGCTCAAGATAGTATTTCGTTGATTCAAACTGCAGAAGGTACATTGAATGAAACTCAGGACATTCTTCAGCGTATGCGTGAACTAGCAGTTCAATCTGCCAACGATACAAACACTGATACAGATCGCAAAGAAATCCAAAAAGAAGTAACTGAGTTAGCTTCTGAAATCACAAGAATCGGTAATGATACTGCATTCAATACTAAAGATTTATTAAACGGTGATTTTAAAGCTACTTTCCAAATTGGTGCAAACTCTGGTCAAAATCTCTCCATCTCAATCAGTGATATGCGTTCGGAAGCTCTTAAAGTAGGTACTGATTACACAGCTACAAGCAATACACTGATTTCTTATACAAATGCTGCAGGAGATGCTTCTACAGCAACGTTTATGACAGCTGCTGAAGTTGAAACGGAAACAGCAACAGCGGCAACAAATGCAAGAACGGCTGCTACTGGAGCAAGAACAGCAGCAAATGATGCTCCGACAGATACTGATTTAGCAGCAGCAGCATTAGCAGCAGAAACAGCAGCCACAGCAGCGGAAGCTACAGCAGCAAAACCTGGAGTAGCTGGTTATTATGATAACACCACTAACGCACTAGCTGTAACAACATCAACAGCTTTTGAAACAGGCGCTAAAGGTGTAATTGGAATTGACGTTTCTTCACAAAAAAATGCTGATGCTGCGATTACAACAATCAATAACGCAATCGAATCAGTTTCTTCTGAGCGTTCTAAACTTGGTGCAAGCCAAAACCGTTTGGATCATACAATCAACAACTTGAACACATCTTCTGAAAACCTAACAGCTGCGGAATCACGTATTCGTGACGTCGACATGGCGAAAGAAATGATGGAACAAACAAAGAACTCAATTCTTGCACAAGCATCACAAGCAATGCTGGCTCAAGCAAATCAGGCGCCTCAACAAGTACTACAATTGCTGCGTTAATCTTAAGAATCAAAAGGAGCCTAATTTTAGGCTCCTTTTTCTATAAGGAGGTCATCCAATGGATGTCGCTGCGTTATCAATGGCCTTGAGCCAGATGAATGTCCGGACAGAAGCGAATGTTTTGATTATGAAGAAGACAATAAATCAGGCGGAAACCAATGGTCAGGATGTTGTGAAGATGCTGGAACAGTCTGTTCAGCCTCATATTGGAAGTCACTTAGATATTAAAGGGTGAAGAGAAAGAAAGTCTATGACTGTAATAGGTCATGGACTTTCTTTCTTTTTGTTGTAAAAATATTTTATTTCCTCCCACAATTAACCTATTCTTTTTTCCTTTGTTATCTTGTAAACTAAAAAAGATTAACTCAAGCAAGGGGTGTGAGAACCGATTGACCAGTCCGATTTCTAATAATTTTCTTTTATATAATACGATTGCTTCAATGGCGAAGACGATGCCTGCTTTAGGTCAAGCCGACAGTGGTGCTAATTCAGTCGGCAGTTCGACAAGTCCGAGTACGTTTTTTGCCATGTTGATGAATGCCATGATGGAAAGCATGGAACAAGCGAATACTGGAACGACACCGCAAACGGGCGTTCAGGCTGCTGCGCCATCTTTGACTACACCATTGACAGCACCGCTAACAAATTCCTACAATCCGGCGATCACGATTCCGCCGATCGATAAGAAAGAAGTTGCGACCGCTGCGACAGATACGAGTGATTTGAAGTTCAAGCCGACGCAATTTATCAAGCTGGATAATACGTTGGAAGGCAAATTGAGCGGAACAGCTGCTCACTTTATCAATGCCGGGAAGAAATACGACCTGGATCCGAATTTATTATCAGCCATCGCCATCCATGAAACCGGCAATGGCTCATCACGTGCGGTCAATGACAAAAACAATGTCGCCGGCATGATGGGCAAGAATGGCCTGCGGAGCTATGCTTCCGTGGAAGACAGCATTTTCGATATGGCCCGCAATCTGCGCCAAAATTATTTAAATGAAGGTAAAGACACCATCGCGAAAATCGGGGCGAAGTATGCGCCGGTTGGAGCCGCTAACGATCCAACCGGATTGAACAACCACTGGACACAAGGCGTCAGCAATTATTACTCCAAACTCACATAAAATAAGGCAGGCTCTTTACGGGCTTGTCTTATTTTTTTTGATTTATTGCTAAAAAAATCTGCTTTTCTGCCGATAACTAATATAGAGAACGATTTAGCGAGTTTAACCAATTAGGAGAGTGTCCATTATGGAAGTAACCAATACATCAATACCGCATTTTCCGAAAGTCAATGAGGCAGATCCGGTAGTCTCGAAGGAGACAGCTGCTGCTGGGAAAAACAACGGCGAAAATGCAGAAAAACCTATTGCGAAGGAAGCACTCATAGATAAAGTGGACAGCATGAACAAATTTTTAGAGCCAACATCGACAAACGTGAAATTTCAGCTGCATGAAGAGCTGGAAGTTTATTATGTGCAAGTCATTGATTCCAAAACTGACGAAGTTTTAAGGGAGATTCCCAATAGGAAGTTTTTGGATATGTATGCTTCGCTGGATGATTTAGCAGGCTTGATGATGGACGAGAAACGATAAGAAGGGAGTGAAAACCCAATGCGCGTTGGCGGATTAGCATCAGGCATGGATACCGACTCAATCGTTAAAGACATGATGAAGATCCAAAAGATGCCTTTAGATAAATTAATGCAGCAAAAAACGTTTACCGAATGGCAGCAAGAAGCAACCCGCGATACGAACCTGTCCATGACGAACCTGCGGACAAGTGCCAGTAACTTACGTCTGCAATCGTCATTCAACTCTTATAGCGCCACGTCGCCGACTCCAAACAGCTTCACGGTTGCGACAACAGCGAATGCGATGAGCGGATCGTATCAAGTACAGGTAATAAGTGTGGCGAGTGCAGCGAAGTTGAATTCAGCTAACTCAGTTACAAATTCAGCAGGTACTGCGGCAAAATCAACAGACCAAATCGGTGTAGCCGGAAGAATCACCATAGGCGACATAAGTATCGATGTGGCGAGCACCGATACCTTTGCGGACGTAGCCAAAAATCTACAGGACAAAACAGCAGCTTCAGTTCCAGCGTTACGGGCCAGCTTTGACAACACGACTTCCCGATTTTTCATCGCGACAAAAGGAATGGGAGCTGACCAGAATTTTACACTGGAGTTTAAGAATGCAGATGGAACAGCAGCAAGCACTGAATTGGCTAACAAGATAATGAATAACAGCGGTGCTACTTCAGCAACGGCAACCGGAGCAGCAGATGGCGAAATCATGTTTGATAATATCAAAATCGAAGGATTAAAAACTAATCAGACAACAGTTAATGGAGTAACGGTCAGCCTCCTACAGGCAGGCACTGAAGTAACCATCAACGTCCAATCCAACCCGGAAAAACCACTGGCGATGATCAAAGACTTTGTCGACAAATACAACGAAACAATCGAAAACCTGCAGAAGCAGCTGGTCGAAAAGCGCTACCCGGATTTCCAGCCTTTGTCTGACGAACAGAAAAAAGACATGACGGAAAAGGAAATCGAATTATGGGAAGACAAAGCACGGAGTGGTTTATTGCGCAATGACCCCGTATTGAAATCCGCCATGCAGGACTTGCGGAGAGCTTTTATGGACAGTGTAACCGGTCTTGCGGAAGGCAATATCAATCATTTATCGCAAATTGGCATCAACACCGGATCGTATACAGAAGGTGGTAAATTATTCATTGATGAAAAGAAATTGAGCGAAGCGCTTACCAATAAACCCGATGAAGTAATGGCGCTTTTCACCACACGTGATGCAGCGGGGAATGGCGTTGGAGCCCGTGTTTATGACACATTGAACAACATCGTCAAAAATCTCAGCGAAAAAGCTGGCAGTTCTTCAAGCTCTGTCGATAACAGTACATTGTCCAAAAAGATCAAACAGATGAACGATGAAATCAGCCGCTGGCAGGACCGTCTGACACGTGTTGAGGACCGCTACTGGAAGCAGTTCACTGCAATGGAGAAGGCGTTAAGCCAAATGAACTCACAAAGCGCCTGGATGCAGCAGAACCTGTTTGGAGGTGCGTAATGAACAGCGCGAAATCGATCATGCATGCATTTCTGAAACAGACACAGGAACTTTATGAAAGAGCGCAAACTATCCATTCCCGCATGGAAGCCAATGAAGAAGGAACAGTCGAAGCTCTTGAAACCTTATTCTTCCGGCGGCAGGAATCGATTAAGCAATTGGAGACGTTTATGAGGCAAAAGAACTTTCAATGGACTACAGAAGAGTACTTCATTATCGAGCAAGTAAAAGAAAGCGACCACCAGCTCCAACAATTGCTTAATAACCTTCATTTTGCCTTCCTGACGCAGATCAAACGCATTGCCCAAACAAAAGAAGTATCGAAAAAATACAACGGTGCTTATCAGACGATGGCGACCGGTGGCTCATTTATAGACAAACGGAATTAGAAGCAAGGGGGAATTATTTACATGGCAACGATCAATCCTTACCAGACTTACCAGCAAAACTCAGTACTGACCGCATCACCGCAGGAGCTAACGTTAATGCTTTACAACGGCAGCCTGAAATTCATGAAAATGGCAAAGCGTGCGATGGCCGAAAAGAAATTCGAAGAAAAAAACACCAATATCATCAAAGCCCAAAACATCGTTCAAGAACTTCGCATCACTTTGGATTTGGATATCGAAATGTCAGCCGCTCTTGCCCAGATGTACGAATACATGTACACCCGCCTGATGGATGCCAACATGAAAAATGACATAACGGCCTTGGAAGAAGTGGAAACACTCATGGCAGACATGCGCAACACCTGGAAACAAGCGATGGTTTTAGCAAAAAATAATTAATTTAACCACATTTACTGATCAAACGATCTCACCGGCAGATATAAAAATTGTGGAAGATTTGGAGTTACTTATAGCTCAACAATTTTTTTAGCGCCGGCGCGTCCACGGGCTAGGTGAAGCAAGAAGACGGGCGTATTTTGCCCGGCTTCTTGCGGGAGCCATGCCCAAAGCGTCCGAAGCGATGTGCAACAGGTAATTTTTTAGTATGTATATAAATGAAATGAGGTATGAACGTGGATAAGACATCATGGATAGGGGTCATTTTGGGATTTGCGGTGCTGGTTGGCGGAATGATCCTGAAGGGATCAAGCCCAATCGCATTATACAATCCCGCGGCGCTGGTGATCATTTTTGCTGGGACCATCGCCTGTATCCTCGTTGCTTTCCCAATGGATGAAGTCAAGAAAATCCCTAGTTTGTTCAAAGTGATTTTCAGAAACGAGAAAACGGTTTCCATTAAAGAAATGATTCCCATGTTCACGGGATGGGCAATGCTGGCAAGAAAACAAGGTTTGCTGGCGTTGGAAGAAAAAGCGGAAGAAGTGGAAGATCCTTTTTTGCAGCGTGGACTGAAAATGGTCGTTGATGGCCAATCGCAAGAACAGATTCGTGATTTGATGGAAGAGGAAATTGCCGCCATGGAAGATCGCCATGAACTAGGCGCCAAAATCTTTGCCCAAGCTGGAACCTATGCACCAACACTGGGTGTACTCGGTGCCGTAATCGGACTCGTTGCCGCACTTGGCCACTTGGACGACGTGGCGCTGCTTGGAAAATCGATTTCCGCAGCCTTTATCGCTACCTTGTTCGGGATTTTCTCAGGCTATGTATTATGGCATCCATTTGCCAACAAGCTGAAGCGGAAATCGGAACAAGAAGCCAAAATGAAAATGATTATGCTCGAAGGCTTGCTAGCTGTTCAGGAAGGTTTGCCTGTCCGGACAGTGGAAGAGAAGTTATTGACTTATTTGCCGGCGAAAGACCGTGTGCTCGACTCTGAAGAAGGAAGCGGTGTTCCACTTGAAGCGCAAAAAGAAGCATGAAGAACACGTTGATGAAGCCTGGCTATTGCCTTACGCGGATATTTTAACGCTATTGTTGGCGTTATTTATCGTCCTCTTTGCTGCAAGCGAAGTGGATTCGAAGAAATTCCAAGCGATTTCCAGTTCCTTCAATAGTGAATTGCAGGGCGGCACCGGGATCTTGGATCAGGAGGCGCCGGTTGAAAGCTTAGATCCATCGACGACAGCTAAGTTGAACGAGGATCTGCCATCGGGTGAAAGTGAAGAAGAAATCCTGGCTGCTAAAGACCAGCAGGAATTAGAGGATTTTCAGACCAAGATTGAAGCGTATATTGATGAAAAAGGGTTATCGCCTCGCCTGCAAACTGAGGTGACTGTAAAAGGCTTAATGATCACCATTAAAGAAGGGGTCCTATTCGAATCGGGCAGTGCTGATATTATCGGCGGTTCACAGACCATTGCGGATGAGATTTCAAATCTGTTGGTTTCCGATCCGCCACGGATGATTTTCATTGAAGGGCATACCGACAATATTCCGGCAGGAACAAAAGAATATCCAACGAATTGGGAATTGAGTTCTGCACGCGCCATTAATTTCATGAAAATCCTGTTGGAGAACGACAAGTTAGATCCGGAAAAATTCAGTGCGACCGGTTACAGTGAATACCATCCGATTGCCACAAACGATACGCTTGAAGGACGAACAGAAAACCGCCGTGTCGAAGTGTTGATCTCACCTTACGAAAAAGAAACTGAAGAATAAGAGGTGCACCATGGGGAAATTGGGGAAACTAGAGAAAATAATCGCTGTTGTCATTATCGCGACTATTGTCGGCGGAGGCGCCGCATTTTATGTGGGGCAAAAAGATGCTGAGGCGGAAGTGGACAAGCCGCTCAGCGCTGAAGAAGTAGAAAAATTGAGCGTTGCCACCGATATCATTACAACCAACTTGGCATCTCCCGGAAGTTATGGTATTGTCCAATTCAATATTTTGTTAAGTGATAAAGACACAAAAAAAGAAGCGGAAAAACGGACCGCTGAAGTGCGTGCTGCGGTTATCGCAACAGTTGCAAGCTTCGAGAAAGACGAACTGATCGGTGAAAATGGGATTGAAACGCTCGAAACCGAGCTTGCCGCCCGTTTAGCTGAAGTTTTTCAAAAAGGTACCGTCGACCGGGTGCTGGTGACAGAATTTAAAGTGCAATAAGAAGATTTCTTTAAATAAAAGAGAAATAAATTGAAATTACCACTAAACTTTTCGTGGAAACTACCGATATAAATCTATAGAGAAGATCAGGTGAATGATATGGGAGCAAATCAGCTGGATAATTGCCGGATTTGCGGTACATTATACCTTAAAGACCACACGGATTATTGCTTGGACTGCTACAAGGATATCGAGCAGGAATTCAAGACAGTGAACGAATTTCTGAAAATCGAATGCAATCGCTTTGCGAATATACAAGAAACCAGCCAATCCACAACTGTATCTGTTAAACGGATTACCGATTTTATTCGCGACGGGCGCATTTATGCAGATGATTTCCCGAATTTGGGTTATCCGTGCAAACATTGTGGTACAGAGATTAAGAAACAGATTCTATGCGATGACTGCTACATCGAGTTTGCGGCGGAAATTGATGCGACATTGAAGAACGATGAGTTTTTACGAGCTACCGGCAGAAAACGGGAAAGACCGAAGATCAATGCGCAATACTGGCAAGCACGAAAATAGGACATAAAAAAATTAGAGGGCGGTGAAGGAATGAATATTGATAAAACGAATGCTTCTTCCTTTATTCAATCTTATCAAAAAATGCAGGTGACTCCGGCAGCTAAGACGAAGCCGCTGCAAAAAGAGGACGAATTGCAGATTTCAAACCAGGCCAAAGCTATGTTTGAAAAAAATGCCAACGTGGATATTGAAAGACAGGAAAAGATCAAGCAGTTAAAAGCGCAGGTCCAATCCGGTGAATACGAAGTCAACAGCAGCAAAGTAGCCGAACAAGTCTTTAAATTCTGGTTTGATAAATAAGTGAAAAGGGAGGGTATCGGATGCTGAATTTAGTAGTCAATACGCTGGATGAATTGATCAGTCTACAAAAGCAGCTTATCCGTTATGCCGAACGCAAGCAGACAGTGTTGATCGAACGAAAAGTCGATGAACTGACGGAGCTTGTAAAAGAAGAAGCGAAGCTGGTCAAACAGCTTAGCCAATTGGAAGACGAACGGCAACTGCTTGTGGCCGACGTATTGGAAGAGCATCCGGGTCTGACATTCAGCCAGTTTGCAGAACAGATTCCAGATGAACATGTAAGACAAGAGCTGCATTTACAATTGAAAACTTTACAAATGCTTTTAACAGAGCTTCAGGCGAAAAACAAAAGCAATGAAAAGATCCTGGAAGACTCGATGAGCTTTGTTCAACATATGATTACTCAAGTAACGAAATCAAAACAACAGCAATTCAACTACCAATCGCCGGCAGGGCAGCAAAAACCACAAACAACCAATCAAGGCTTTTTCGATACAAGAGCCTGAAGGTTGCAGGAAAGCAGGGAAAACAATGGTTTCATCATTTCACGGTTTGGAATTAGGGAAACGCGGATTGTCCGTTGGGCAGGCAAGCATTTCGACGACTGGCCAAAACATCGCCAACGTCAATACGAAAGGCTACTCACGCCAGCAGGTGAATTCAAGCGCTTCGCCATCTTTGGATGTTTGGACTAGCCAAGGCGCAAACACAGGCCAACTAGGAACCGGCGTCAACCTCGATTCGATCACCCGTGTAAGAGACCGTTTTTTGGACCAGCAATTCCGGGATCATTCAGAAACTCTTGGCCAGTGGCAGGCAAAACAGACGACATTGGACCGGTTGGAAACCATCGTCAACGAACCGAGCGACAGCGGTTTGAATAACGCGATGGACGGACTGAAAAATGCATGGCAGGATTTGGCCAATGAGCCGGACAGCCTGTCGGCACAGGCAGTAGTGAAAGAACGTGCGCAAGGCTTTATCGAAGTGGCCCAGTCGATGAACAAGTCGATGGACAATTTGAACAGTGAACTGGTGCAGCAGTCGCAGCAGACTGTTGAGGAAGCAAATGCCTATTTAAAACAGATAGCAGATTTAAATAAAAGCATCGTCCGCGACGGCAACCAGTCAAATGACTTAAAGGACAAACGGGATGCGTTGGTGGAAGAGCTATCGACTTTGGTGTCCATCAAAGTGGATGAAAAATCGAACGGCAGCTATTCCATCAGCCTTGCTTCAAACAACCAGCCATTGGTCAGCGGTGAAGAAGTTTCTGAAATCGACGACAAAACCGGTGCTGAAGGAAATGGAGTATATGGTGGTAAACTAGCTGGACTAAGCGAGTCGATGGCCATTGCAAAAGATTATCAAACAGACTTGAATAAGGTGGTTGCTGATTTTGCGTCAGCCAATAGCCTGTCCGCAACAGGCGGGAAGGACCAGGCTTTATTCATCGGCAATGCGGCAGAATTCAAGCTTTCGGAGTTGAAAGTCAATTACGCAGCTGATCCTTTAAAGCAGCCGGCTGGAACAGGAAAAACATCCGAAGCGGCGCAAAGCGATTTCCGTAAACTGGTCAGCCAGCTGGGTGCGCAAAGTCAGGCGGCGGTCAATTCCGTAAGCAATCACGGTGCAGCTCTTCAAGCGACAGAAAACCGGAGGCAGTCTGTGACCGGCGTTTCCCTTGATGAGGAAATGGCCAATTTGATCAAATTTCAGCATTCATACAATGCGGCAGCACGGTTAGTATCAATGACAGATCAGATGCTGGATACCATCATCAACCGTATGGCCGCCCGTTAAGCAGAGGGGGAAGCAAAATGAGAGTGACACAGCAGATGCTCAACCAAAATTCAATTCGCAACATGAATCAGAACTTGAGCCGCTTTGAAAAAATCAATAATCAGGTGTCGACAGGAAAATTGCTTCACCGGCCATCGGATGATCCAAATGGAGTCAGCCAAGCAATGAACTTGAAAAGTTCACTTGCTGCCAATGCACAATTTGAACGCAATAGCAGCGAAGCGAAATTGTGGATGGATGAAACCGACCAGAATATCGGTTCCATGGTGGATATTGTGCAACGGGTTCGCGAGCTCGCTGTACAAGGCAATAACGGTACTTTATCCGAACATGACCGTACAGTGATTTCCAAAGAAGTGGAAGAATTGACCGAGCAGATGCGCCATTTGGCGAATGCCAAGGTCAACGGAAAGTCGTTGTTCAACGGACAGAAAACAAGCGAAATTCCTTTCCCTGAAAAAGGAAACTTTACTTTCGACAGCAATGGACTTGCCGCAAAAATGGTTAACATTGGAGAGGGCATCAGCATCCAATCAAGTTTCTTGCCAGATGATTTGTTTGGAACAGCAACAGACGGCAATAACCTCTTTAAAACATTGGAAAGCATGAATGCTTCTTTAGAGGCTGGAACTTCCATTGATTTGGAGAAAATCGATAAAGGAATGGAGCGGCTGTTGACAGCCGCTGCTGAAAACGGCGCCCGCCAAAATCGTGTGGAAGCTGTGGAAAATCGGATGCTCGACAGCAACCTGCAATTGAAAACGATGCTGTCAAATGTTGAAGATATCGACTATGCTGAAGCCATTATCAAGTTAACCAGCGAAGAAAGCGTCTACCAGGCGAGTCTTGCTGCTTCTTCAAAAATAATTCAACCGAGCTTGATGGACTTTCTAAGATAACTTAAAAACTATAGGAAAGAGCAGGCACCCCGCGGGGTGCCTGCTCTTTTTGCATTATCCTTTAATCGAATTGACCAAGCCCATCATATCATCCGCGTAGGAAATGGCTCTTCCTTGTGATTGGAACAATCGCTGCGTTGCAATCAATTCGGTCATTTCATCGCTCAGTTCCACATTGGAAGCTTCAAGAGCCCCTTGCTTAATGCTGACGGAACCGTCATTTTGTTGGGACAAGTTGATCAGCTGCAAATTGCCGTTGGCGATTTGCTCAGCTTCGGTGCCGGCCAGGCGGTAAAGATTGCCGCCTATTTTTTCAAGTGAATTCGTCCGGTTTACTTGGGCGATGCCCATTTGGATTTCTGTCGGTTGTTTAGCGGAATCTTTATAGGAAACTTCCAAAACGCCATTTTCATTCATCTGGAGGGTTTCGTAATCCGCATCAAAAACAACCGGCTGGTTATTGGCTCCAAGAATGGCGTCTCCGTTGGCAGTGACCAAACTTACTTGATTTGAATTTAACACCGGTTGGACTTGGAAAGAGCCATCTTTTGTATAAGATACTCCGTCTTCAGAAGAAACCCGGAAATAAGCGTTTTCTCCTTGGATCATGAAATCAAGCGGCCGGTCAGTTTGCCGGACAGAACCTTGTTCGTTGCGCACAGCTGTTTGTGAAAGAATCGCACCTGCCCCGATACGCAACCCATAAGGTGTATTTCGTCCGACTTCATGTTGCTGGCCGACTTGTTTTTCAATGGATTGCACCAAGGCGTCTGAAAAACTGGCTTCCTGGCGCTTATAGCCATTGGTGTTGACATTGGCAATATTGTTGCCGATCAAGTCGATTTTCTTTTGCAGTTCACTCATTGTATTACTGGCTGTATTCATTTGGATATTCAACTTTATAACTTCCTCCTTACACGCGTCCTATTTCATTGACGGCTTTTTCCATGCTTCGATCATATGCTTGAATCACTTTCTGGTTGGATTCGAAGCCCCGGTATGTCGTCATCATATCGGTCATCGTCCGAGTCAGGTCGACATTCGACTGTTCAATAAATCCTTGTTTGACAAAGGACTCTGTATTATTAAGAAGAGCAACATCCCCGACATTTTGAGGAGCTTGATCTGTATCTCCTTGCCAGCGCAATAAATTCTGGCCTTCTTTTACAAGTTGATCGGGATTTTCAGTATGGCCAATCCATAGACGCCCCACTTGTGTACCGTCAGCCAAAACGACTTGGCCGTTATCGGCTACAGTAAAGTCAGTGGACCCGACTTGAATCGGCTGCAGGTTTTCGCCTAATACCGGGAATCCTTCGCTAGTCGTTAATGTGCCTTCAGGATTTACAGCAAAGGTTCCATTTTTTGTGTAACGTGTGTCTCCATTTTCAGCAGTGACTGCGAAAACCATAGTGCCTTTTTGTTGAGTATCTGGATTTACGGGAAGCAGCTCATCCAATAAAGCCATATCTGTGGAATTTCCGGTTTCTTTTAAAGGACCTTGCAAAAAAGAAGGAATTCCTTCTTGAGCATATACTCCTGTAGTTAAAGTCCCGATATTTTGTGAGGCTATTGTACCTTTTTTACCGGTTTCCATCGCTTTAATCAACTGATCAGGAAAAGCGCGAAGGACCGTTTGATCTTCTTTAAATCCTGGAGTATTGGCATTGGATAGGTTATTTGTCAATATTTGTTGTTGCCTATTATTGGCCATCATCCCTGATGTAGCAGTATATAATCCACGAAACATGGTCTTTTCTCCTTTTTGAACAACGGTTAGTATTTCTCGCGTAGCATACCATTAAAAAAACGAAAAAAATAGAGACTATTCTATTAAAATGGAAAAAATATGATAAAAAATTTTATTAAATAAAAATATACAAAAATGTAGAAACATGATACTATCACTTTGCTATTATTTTTTGAAAATAGTACGAAATAACGAGTTTGAAAATCAAATACTTGAAATCATTGTGATAATGGCAAACTTATTCGAAAGATAAAGACGCAAAGCCACGGGCCTAAATACGCAATGTACAGGGCAGCCGGGTTACCAAAAATGGTAGATTTGAAAGAAATCCACCTTTTTTAAGGGTGGATTTTTATATACCAAATAACTGTAAAAAAAAGGAGTTTATTGATGAATATATTCCCTAAATCTCTGGAAACGATGGAACAAGCTTTATCGGCTTCCACTTTACGTCAACGGGTTCACTCGGCAAACATCGCCAATGTGGATACGGCCAACTACAAAAGCAAAAAAGTCGATTTTCAAGCGGCCTTGGATACAGCAATGAATAAGCAAAGTTTAACGAGTTATAAAACAAATGATCAACATCTATCGTTCAGCAATGAAGTTTCCAAAACGACGACAGAAATCACCACTAATCATTCCACTCAATACAACAACAATGGCAACAATGTCGACATGGATGCCGAAATGGCCGAGCTGGCCAAAAACCAATTATGGTATAACGCGGTCACTGAACGGGTCAACGGCAAGCTTAACAGTCTCAGCTCCGTCATTAATGGAGGGAGATAAAAAAGATGAGTTTATTTAATGGATTTAACATCAGTGCTTCAGGGCTGACGGCGAACCGGTTGCGCATGGACGTTGTCTCTGCCAATATCGCCAATGCGAACACGAACCGTGCTGAGCTGGTGGATGGAGAGTGGATGCCTTACCGCCGGAAAACAGTGGAATTGTCGCAAAGTGGCGTATCGCCTTTTGCCAACCAATTGCAGTCGGTAATAAATAGAGGGAATACGGCTGTGTCGGGTGTGAAAGCATCGGAAATCAGAGAAGACCAGACACCTTTCACCATGGCCTACGATCCGGAACATCCGGATGCGGGAGAAGATGGTTATGTGCGGTCATCCAATGTCGATCCACTGAAAGAAATGGTCGATCTGATGTCCGCAACCCGTTCATATGAAGCGAACGTCACTGCAATGAATGCTTCGAAAAGCATGTTCATGAAAGCATTGGAGATTGGGAAATAACTGATTAGGTTTGGAAGAAATCGCTCCAGGCGGACGCTTTCGGGCCCGCAGGATGGGGGTCATGCAGCTAGCGCGACAGGACGTCGCGGTGCTAGCTGCCGCGGGCACGGATTCAGCCGCTTCCACTCTTTCTTCTAAAAGACATGCAAACATGAATGAACGAAAAATTTCGTTGCAACTTAACTACTAGGGTATGGAGCAAAACAGCGGAGACTCCCACGGGATAGCGAAGTGTCGAAATCCACTCGGGCACCTAGCCCGAGTTAGTTCGGCGCAAGCCCGTAGGAAAGCGTAGCTGGTTTGCGGAATACCAGCATAAACTACTATAGATTATTAAGGAGGCACCATGGAAAAAATTAGCCAAGTTCAGACGCCTTTCATTCAAAATCAATTGCTGGATAAAGTAAAACCTGAAAACAAAGTTGAAGGGTTTGGAGAAATATTCAAAGATGCGTTAAAAGAGGTAAGCAAAGCACAAAATGAATCAGATAAATTGACCAATCAATTGGTGACAGGAGAAGTACAGGATGTACACGAAGTCATGATCGCTTCGCAAAAAGCCAGCTTATCGCTGCAGATGACCATGCAAGTGAGAAACAAGGTTGTCGAAGCTTACCAAGAAGTTATGAGAATGCAAGTATGATACGAACTGGCGGGATGATGACTAGATGAAAGAAAAGTTTTCGGCATATAAATCGAAGTTGAGTGAATCATGGGCCAGTTTTTCTCCTGTAACAAAATGGTCTGTCATTGGCTCATTTTTAATCACTTTATTAATTTTGATTGTCTTCGTTTTTCTAAGCAACCGCTCCGATTTTTCGGTATTGTACTCAAATTTAACAGCGGCAGAAGCAGGAGAAATCAAAGCGGCAATTGAGGCACAGACCATTCCGGTGGAAGTATCAGCCGATGGCACGACCATCAGTGTGCCTAAAGAACATTTAGCGAACTTGAAAGTCAGTTTGGCTGCAGAGGGCATTCCGAAAAACGGCAATGTCAATTACGGCATATTCAGTGAAAACATGGGCCTCGGCATGACCGACCGCCATTTTGATGTGGTCGAGCGTGACGCGATGCAGAACGAGTTGGCGTATTTGATCCAACAGATTGATGGTGTGACGGAAGCGAATGTCATGATCACGCTGCCGAAAGAAAACGTCTGGATTACCGATGAAGAACAGACATCTACAGCGTCCATCGTCGTCAAAGGCGATCCGACATTTCAATTAGATCAGAAACAAGTTAATGGGTTGTATCACTTGATCAGCAAATCGGTTCCAAGTTTACCGCCTGAGCAGATTGTCATCATGGATCAGAATGGGCAAGTGTTTGAAGTGCAGGATGCGAGCCAAGCGGATACAAATTTGACAGCTTATCAGCAGCACCGCGAAATCCAAAAAGGGATCGAGCAGGACATTCAGCGTGAGCTGCAGCAAATGCTCGGCTTGCTTTTGGGGCAGGATAAAGTCGTCGTTTCCGTGATGACGAACATTGATTTCACCAAAGAAAAACGGGAAGAGCAATTGGTTGAACCCGTCGATATTGAAAACAACGAAGGCCTTGATATCAGTGTGGAACGGATTGTGGAAACCTACTCGAGTGAAGGTACTGTAGCGGAAGATGCAGCGGGAACCGGAGACACCGAAGTCGCGAATTATCCGGCTGGAGATGCAGCTGGAAACAGCGAATCCGAACGGACAGAAGAACGCATCAACAGTGAAGTCAACCGCATCAATCGCCAAATTGAAATGAGCCCGTACGTCATCGATGACATTACAATCAACGTAGGTGTGGAACCGCCAGTGCCAGAAAATCCAGCGAGTTTGTCGCAGGAAAACATTACCGACATCAGCAACTTGCTGAAAAATGCAGTGAGTACTTCATTGAGCATGAATGAATTCCCAGTAACGGAAGCGGAACTGGAAGACAAGATTTCGGTGTTTGCAACAGAATTCCAGGGCCGTCCGGCAGTTGAAGAAGAAGAACCGGAAACCACGTTCCTGTCAGGCATTCCGAATAATCTGCTGCTCGTTATTGGTGCAGCCGTAGTATTGCTGATCATCATCATTATTGCGGTGATCTTGCTTCGCAGAAAGAAAAAAGAAGAGCAATTTGAAGATGACTATGATTTTGGAGGATTTGAACAGGCATTAGCCAAGTCCAATCAAGTAAATCTGGAAGCAGAAGAAGAAGAAATGGACTTGTCCGAGTTCAGTGCCAAAGCAAATCCAAAACGAAAAACTATTGAAAAGCTTGCCAAAGGACGACCTGAAGACTTTGCTAAATTGTTGCGGTCATGGATGGCAGATGACTAGGAGAGTGGCAAATGGTTAGACGCATGAGAGAGTTCACAGGGGTACAAAAAGTAGCCATTTTGTTGGTCGGCTTAGGGCCGGATGTCTCCATTGAAATATTCAAGCAGTTGACAGAACCGGAAATCGATCAATTGACTATGGAGATTTCCAACGTTCGCCAATTGAAAAAAAGCCAAACGGAAGACGTCATCAATGAATTCTATGAAATGATTTTAGCTCAGGACTATATGAATGAAGGCGGATTAAGCTATGCCCGCAACATTTTGGAACAGGCATTGGGGAAAGAAAAAGCGATA
The DNA here is from genome assembly GCF_014836985.1 of Planococcus wigleyi. Lineage (GTDB taxonomy): Bacteria > Bacillota > Bacilli > Bacillales_A > Planococcaceae > Planococcus > Planococcus notacanthi. Next base: position 38,219 of record NZ_JACSPU010000003.1, read on the forward strand.
GATACCATCAACCGCCTCTCGAACAGGCTGCAAGTAAAGCCATTCAGTTTCGCCCGAAAAGCCGATCCCAACCAGATTTTAAATGTTTTGCAGCACGAGCAGGCTCAAACGATTGCGTTGGTGCTGTCGTATTTGGATCCCAAGCAATCTTCACAGATTTTGTCTCAGCTTCCTGCTGAAAAACAAGCGGAAGTGGCAAGAAGAGTTGCGTTGATGGAAAGCACATCACCTGATGTCATCCATCAAGTGGAACAGATTTTGGAACGTAAGCTGACTGCCACAGGAACACATGATTATACAGCTACCGGCGGAGTCGAAACCATCGTCCGTGTATTGAGCAATGTTGACCGAGGAACAGAAAAATCCATTTTGACGAACCTTGAAAATGGCAGTCCGGAATTGGTCGCTGAAATTAAGAAGCGGATGTTTGTCTTTGAAGATATTGTCAATCTTGAAATTCGTTCGGTGCAACGGATTGTCCGTGAAGTGAGCGATGCTGATTTGATGTTCGCACTGAAAGTAGCGAGTGAAGAAGTCAAAGACAGCATTTACAGCAATATGTCGACTCGCAGAGCGGAAGCCATCCGTGAGGAAATTGACGTGATGGGTCCTGTGAAGCTGAAAGATGTAGAAAACGCACAAACAAATATTGTTGGATTGATTCGAAGCCTTGAAGAAAAAGGAGAAATTAGCGTTTCCCGTGGAGAAGGGGATGAAATGATTGTCTAATATCATTCGCCTTTCTCAGACATCATCAAGTGAAAAGAAAATCATCCATACCCGAAAGATTGAAATGAAAAAAACGGTGTTCAATGATTCCGAAACGGATCCGAGGGAACAGCGGCAACAATTATTGCAGGAAATCATGGATTTGGAAACACGCCGTGAGCAATTGCGGATCCAGATTTCTGAAGAGCAGCAAAATGCTCAACAGGAAATCAGTGAATGGTGGCAAGTCAAACAGCAGGAAGCCCGACAACAAGCTGAAAAGCTGGCGAAGGAAGCTGAACAACAAGGTTTTCAAGCTGGATTTACGCAAGGTCTCCAACAAGCAGAGCAGGACAGTGTTGAAAAGCGCTCGGAGATGAACCGTTTACTGGAAATTGCTTATGAAGAAAAAGTGAACATCATTCAACAGGCAGAACCGTTTTTATTGTCGTTAAGTGTCAAGATTGCAGAAAAAGTGATTCACAACGAATTAAACCAAGATGAACAACAAGTGCTGCACATTATTCAACAGGCATTAAAGCAGGTGGAAGAATCGGAAGACGTGACAATGCAGGTTTCTCCTGAAGATTACCCGTTGATTATTCCCTTTTTGGAAGAGCTCAAGACCTATGTTAAAGCGGATTCGGAATTGAAGCTGATTCCGGTCGCCAGCCTGACGCCAGGGGGCTGCAGAATTCATACAGCAAGCGGTTCTTATGACGCGATGGTCGATAATCAGCTGGAAGAAATCAAGAACCAACTGCTTTCTTACTGTGAGGAGAAAACAAACGATGAATCTGTGGGCAGATGAATATTTAGAATTGATGAATGACATTGAACCGATCAAAAAGCATGGAAAAGTGATCCAGGTCATTGGTTTGACGATTGAATCAAGAGGGCCGAATGCAAAAATCGGTGAACTTTGTCTGCTATACCCGAACCGCAATGAACCGCCCATTGAGGCGGAAGTCGTCGGCTTTAAAGAAAACCGGATCATGTTGATGCCTTTGCAGGATCTTTCGCAGGTCGGTCCGGGATGCCTGGTGGTTGCGACAGGAGGACCGCTTCAAATCAAAGTGGGTCCGTCCATTCTAGGGAAAGTCCTCGATGGAACAGGTATGCCGTTAGATGAGAGTTTGTTGCCGCGTGGCCTGAAAAAGTATTCGACCAACAACGCTCCGCCGAATCCGTTGAAACGTCCGCGGATCGACAAATCGCTGGAAGTCGGCGTCCGTGCAATCGACGGCTTGCTGACAGTCGGACAAGGCCAGCGGGTTGGCGTGTTTGCGGGAAGCGGCGTCGGAAAAAGTACGTTGATGGGCATGATCGCCCGCAATACAGAAGCCGATATCAACGTCATTGCGTTAGTCGGAGAACGTGGCCGGGAAGTCCGTGATTTCATTGAACGGGATCTTGGGCCAGAAGGATTGAAGAAATCGGTGGTCGTCGCAGCGACTTCCGACCAGACCCCGATGCAGCGCATTAAAGCTGCATTGACTGCGACCGCGATTGCGGAATATTTCCGTGACCAAGGGAAAAACGTCATGCTGATGATGGATTCGGTTACCCGTTTCGCCATGGCCCAGCGTGAAGTCGGGTTGGCGGTGGGTGAACCGCCGACCAGTAAAGGCTATACGCCGAGCGTCTTCGCCTTGTTGCCTAAATTGCTGGAGCGCTCAGGCACTTCAAGCAAAGGGTCCATCACCGCTTTCTATACGGTTTTGGTGGATGGCGACGATATGAATGAACCGATTGCCGATGCGGTACGCGGAATTTTGGATGGCCATATTGTGTTGGACCGCAAAATTGCCCAAAAAGGCCAATTCCCAGCAATCAATGTCATGGCAAGCGTCAGCCGGGTCATGCATGAAGTCGTATCGGCGGAACATCAGCTGGCCGCGCGGGAATTCAAGCGCCTTTTGGCGGCTTATGAAACATCGGAAGACCTCATCAACATCGGTGCTTACAAGAGCGGTGCCAATAAAGAGATTGACGATGCCATCCGGTCGCATCCGCTGATTAAAGAGTATCTGCAGCAGGACATTTACGAAAAAGCCAAGCTGGAACAAAGTGTAGAACGGTTAACAGCACAATTTGGAGGCGTTTAAACTGACGGGATTCAACTTTCGATTTCAAAAAATATTGGATTTAAAAGAAAATGAAAAAGGCGTTGCGCAACTCCAAATGGCTGAAGCTATTAAACAGCATGAAGTGGGACATCAACGCACCAAAGCTATTGAAAATAAAATTAATGATATAGAACAATTGAAAAATGCCAAGCAACAAGGCGGCGTCAATATATCGGAATTGAGAATGCTGGAAGAATACATCCATCAGCTTCAAGACCAATCGCTTTCCTCTAAGAGAGAGCTTGAATATTTACAGAAAAACGTTTCGGCGTCTCAAGGTTTCTTGCAAAAGAAAGCGCAGGAAGAAAAAACCTGGGAAAACCTGAAACAGCAGAAACTGAATCATTTTCAGGAAGAAAGCAAAGCGGCTGAGCAAAGCTTTTTTGATGAAATGGCCAGTACGCGCTTTTATCGCTTATCCAAAGCGAATAGCTTAGCGGAAGGAAGTTAATCGGATGGAAGCCATAAAAATAGCGGTTCCCCAAACGGTTACTCTACCTGCAAAACCAATCGTTGCAACGGCTCAAGATCAAGCAATGTTTGCTTCTCTGCTGGAATCGTTAAGTGGAGAAGCGGAACTTCCGGCAGAAGAACAGGCACCTGAAAAAGAATTGTTGGAAAGTCTGGAAAGCCTGCTGGCATTGTTACAGGAACTGCCGACTGGCAAACAACTGCCCGAAGCGCAGGATTTTCAATACGCTGTCTATCAGTTGGCGAATCTTCAAATTGAAAATGGAGAGATTCGCATCCCTTCAACCAGCAAGTCGGGTGAAACTAGTGAACCTATAACTGATGGCACGGGAAAGCTGATTGGGTTGCTTGAAAAAATCCAGCAGAACCTGCAGATTCTCTCCGCCGAATTTACTACAGAATTCGCAGGCTCGGTTGTCTTTACGGGGGCAGATGGAAAAAAGAATGCGATAAATGCCAATACCTTAGAAAAAATTTCAACCCAACTCGATAATGTGATTTCGATTCTCGAAAAGCAACAGCAGCTAATGTCGGTTCAGCAATCTAAGATAGATGGACAAGAATTAGCAGTGTTGCCACCGATTGAAGGAATGAAACCTGTCAGAGAGGCTTTGAAGTATTCAAATGAAATCACCAAACCGGTAGAGGATGTGTCAACAAAGCCTGTTGACATCCAGCAGATTCCGCAGAAAAACGAAGCGAAGGAAGTACAGCCGGCCATCAAGCAACAACCCACTGACGAACTTCAAACGAAAGTGCCGGCCGAAAAAAAAGCGCCTCAAGAGCCGGCTGTTCAACCGACTGCGGCTGTTGAATCTGGAAAGACTGCAGGTGCTGTGGTCCGGACGGAAACCAATCCCCCGACTCCTTTTGTCCGGTTAGCCAACCTTTTGGAAGACTTGGGCGGCATGTTGAAAAGCTCCATGCGTTTGGTGGAAAGCCAGGAAGGCATGAAGATGCGCGTTAATATTTTCCCTGAGCATCTAGGCCATCTGGAAATCTTGCTGACGTCAACAAATGGCAAGCTGGCCGCACAAATACTGGCGAGCACTCCAATGGCGAAAGAAGCCATTGAACTTCAGCTGAATCAATTGCGGGCTTCGCTGGTTCAGCAAGGGGTGGCGGTGGAGAAAATTGAAGTGCTGCAGCAAAGTTCGCAGCAGCCATTCAACCAACAGCACTCCCAAAACAACCAACGGTTTACACAGCCTCAGCAAGGCCAAGGTTCTTCTGGAAACAGCAAAAATGGTTATTTGAAAGAAGACGACAATGTCGTTGCTGAACGCAGGCAATCGTTAGGTGAGGGTTTGATGAAAGTGGATTACACCGTATAGAAGAAAGGGTGTTTAGATGAACGTTACAAATGCAACGGCAGGAACGACTAACACTCCGGCTGCTGATACAGCAAGCAAAACAGACCCTAAAAATTCGTTGGGGCAAGATGCCTTTCTTAAAATCCTGGTGACGCAAATGCAGCATCAAGACCCAATGGAGCCATTGAAGGATACAGAATTTATTGGGCAAATGGCGCAGTTCACCAGTTTAGAGCAACTGACGAATTTAAATAAAACAATGACGCAATTTGTCAGCAACCAGGGAGCTTCTTCCCTGGCGGATTACGCACACTTAATTGGGACTTCAGTTAAATGGGAAACAGAAACGGATTCAGGCGAAGGAATCGTCAAAGCCTTGTCCAGCAAGAATGGCGAATTGATTGCTGAACTTGAAGGATCCGATATAAAAGTGCCGATCGAGTCCATTCAACGAATCGAGAAACAATCAGCAAGCACAAATGAACAAGAAACTGTGTAATCCATTTTGGATCAAATGCAGTTCTTGAAAGGGGAAAATTAAATGTTACGTTCAATGTACTCAGGTGTATCAGGTATGAAAAATTTCCAAACGAAACTGGATGTTATCGGGAACAATATTTCCAACGTCAATACAATCGGCTATAAGAAAAGTACGATTAACTTCCAGGACTTGATGAGCCAGAACATGTCCAATAGCGGAAGCAACCCGATGCAAGTTGGATTGGGATCATCAACTTCTTCCATCAATGTGGTTCACACACCGGGTTCTTCGATGTCTACAGGTGTGGGAACAGATTTGACGGTCAGTGGAGACGGATTTTTTGTGGTTGGTTCAAATGAAGATCCTCGTCTAACTCGTTCTGGAAGTTTTACTGTCGATGATGACGGAGTTTTAAAAACGACTCAAGGACTGAGTGTTTTAGACTCTGAAGGAAAAGAAATTAAGATTGATGAAGACTATCGAAGTTCTTTTATTATTAATAGTCGAGGGGAAATTAAAGTACCTGGTGAAGATACTGCGACTTTTCCTAAATTAGGTATTGTTACCGTCGACAATCCAAGCAGTCTTCGGAAATTGGGAGGTTCTATGTATGGAAAACCGACTGATGCGCCAATTCGAAATGCAGAAGATGCAAAAGTAGCCATCGGTTCCGGACAACTTGAAATGTCCAACGTTGACTTAACGGAAGAGTTTACCGAAATGATCATCGCACAGCGTGGATTCCAAGCAAACTCACGGACAATCACCACTTCAGATGAACTTCTGCAGGAAGTCGTCAACTTGAAACGTTAATAGAGGAGGCTTAGGCTGAGCAAAGATTTGCTTTGCTCAGCAATCGATATGATTCAATTAACCAGGTTAAACCGATCAGCGATCGTATTGAATGCAATCTATATTGAACGGCTGGAATCGACACCGGATACGGTGGTGACATTGACGACCGGCAAGAAAGTCCATGTGTTGGAAACCGTTGAGGAAGTTATGGATAAAGTGACGGTGTATTACCGGAAACTGAACATTTTGCCTCGTTTGCATGAGCCGAACCTGGACGAATGAGGGGGCAATCAATTTGACAGATGTTTTATCAGAAGAGAATATCGAAACCATTCTTTCGGCAATGGGGCAACAAGAACCGAAAGCTGTTGAGAAGGAAAGAAATGTCCAGGTTTACGATTTTAAAAAAGCGTTACGCTTTTCGCAGGATCAAATCCGGACTTTGTCCCGAATCCATGAAAATTTTGCACGTTTGTTGACTTCTTATTTTTCTGCCCAGCTGCGGACTTATGTTCAGATCCACGTAGATGCAGTTGAGCAGGTTTCTTATCACGAATATATCCGGAATGTCCGGAAAAAATCGATTTTAGGTGTGTTTGAAGCAATGCCGCTGCAGGGCAGCATGGTCATGGATTTTTCCCCGAATGTGGCATATGTCATGTTCGACCGGCTTCTGGGAGGCCAAGGCACTGTTCTGGAAAAGGACAATGAGTTGACTGAAATTGAAATCAGCGTTATTGAGCGGGTATTCTCGAAGTCATTGGAAAGTTTCCAGGAGGCTTGGTCTTCAGTGTTGAAGCTAACTCCGGAACTGAAAGAGATTGAAGTGAATCCTCAATTTTTAACAATGTCCCCACCAAACGAAACGGTCATTCTGGTCAAGCTTAGCGCGAGAATAGGGGAAGTCGAAGGCTTCGTCAATATCTGTTTGCCCCATGTGGTGCTAGAGCATATTCTGCCGAAGTTATCGGCGAAACACTGGCTGGCAAATCAGAAAAAAGCAGTTGAGTCACATGAGCTGGAAGCACTGGAAGAAAAGCTCCAAGGCACCAAAATGGAAATAAAAGCTGTTTTAGGAAAATCAACGATTGAACTTGGAGATTTTCTGAACTTGAAGAATGGCGATGTGATTCGTTTGAATGAATCCTACGATGCACCTGTCACACTTCTAGTAGACAACAAAACGAAGTTCCATGCACAGCCTGGAGTCTCGAAAGGCAGAATGGCAGTACAGATAACGGAAGTGACCGTTGCGGGAGACTTGTCTGATGAAGATTAATCAGCTATTTTCTGAAGAATTATCACGAATGCTAAAGCATAAAAAGACAGGGGGAAAAGGCGATGCCTGAAAGTTCATTGTCCAAAACTGAAACAGAAGCAGTCAGCGAATTGCTGAATGCATCATTGAGCGGATCGGCTGCCGTGTTGTCTTCTCTGCTTTCTGAACAGGTTTTTGTGACTGCGCCCGTTTTGAGCGTGACCCATAGAGATGAAGTGTTGGCATCAGCCGCTGCACCATTTTATGTGGTTTTGGGGGAATACAGTGGAGCAGCCAATGGAATGCAAATTCTGTCCTTATCGAAAAAAGATGTTGATGCTGCGGCTGGAATAGCTGGCTTAGTTGATGTGGAAGAAGAAAAGCAATTTCAGCGGGTACAGAAAATAATCGGAACGATGTTTGAATCGGTGGCAAAATCGATGTCGGCGCTGCTGGAAGTGGAAATTTCCCATTCTTTGTCCGGTATGGATACTGTAGAACAATTGGAAGATTTTCCGTTAGCTAATTTCACTAAAGAGCAATGGTTTGTGGAAGCTAAATTTGAACTCAATATTGGCGGCAAACAGAATGTTCGTTTCCATTTATGTATTTCAGTGGCGTTGGCAACACAACTGGCAGCGATACTGACCGAACCGTTTAATGATGAAGAAATAGAGGAGATACGCGAAATGCCAATGCAATCAGATAAGCAGCCGAACGAAACAATCCAAGAAACACCGACTGTGCAAAATGTCCAGTTTTCAAGTTTCGACAATACGGAAACAGCACAAACCGAACCAAATAACCTGAATATGCTGTTGGATATACCGCTTCAAGTGACGGTGGAACTGGGGCGCACAAAGCGCATGGTTAAAGACATACTGGAAATCTCCCAAGGGTCCATCATTGAACTGGATAAATTAGCTGGAGAACCGGTTGATATCCTCATCAATAACAAGTTGATCGCAGTGGGAGAAGTAGTGGTCATCGACGAGAATTTCGGTGTCCGTGTAACGGATGTGCTGAGCACAGCTGAACGCATCTCGAAATTGCGTTAATGCCTGAAAGAAGGAGTTTGTCCAGATTGAACAAATCATTGTTTTTAGTCATACCGCTAATTATGGCGATACTAATGCTGTCTGTACTGTCCGTGCCATTGTCTGCTCAAGCCAGCCCGAATGTGGTGGAATGGCTGAACAATGAAGAACCGGCAGAAGAAACACCGGTAGATGATGCGGCGCCAATAGAAGAAAAAAGCCTGGCCGGCATCATTGTCCAATTGGTGCTTTATACGCTATTGATCGTGGCGATGATTTACGGCTTGATCAAGTTTTTAGCAGCACGCCAGAAAAACTTTCAGCCGAATCAAGCGGTCAAACTCATGGGCGGTACGCCTCTTGGCAACAACAAATCGCTGCAGTTGGTGAAAGTCGGCGGACAGATGTATTTGATCGGTGTGGGCAATGAAGTAACGCTGATCAAGGAGTTCTCGGATGCAGCGGAAATCAGCGGCATTGAAAAGGATTTTGAGCAGCAATCGCCGCCGCTTTCCAAAAATCTGTTCGACTTTACAAAAAAGAAAATCGGCAGTTTTTCAAAAAACCCACAAAAAAGTGGTTTTGATCAACTGTTCAAGCAAAGCCTGAACAAGCAGAAGGCCCAGCAACAGGAACTTGAAGCAAGGCTTGGGCAAGAACAGAAAGATAAGGAAGGACGTCCGCTATGATTCCGGAAATTTTATCATCCATCAATATTCCGGGCATCGATTTTGGCGGAGAGTCACCTGAAGATGTCTCGACGACGCTCCAGTTGTTCTTCCTGCTGACTGTTTTGTCTCTGGCTCCAGGCATCCTCATTTTGATGACCAGTTTCACGCGGATCATCATCGTCCTGTCGTTTGTCCGCACGGGTCTTGGTACGCAGTCCATGCCGCCGAACCAGGTATTGGTCGGATTGGCCTTATTCCTGACGTTCTTCATCATGTCGCCGATTGCGGTGGAGATGAATGAAACAGCCTTGCAGCCTTATCTGGACGGAGAGTTGGGGCAGCAGGAAGCCCTCGACACAGCCATTGTTCCATTAAAGCAATTCATGGCACAGAACACTCGGGAAAAAGATTTAGCTTTGTTTTTCAAATACGCCGAGTTGGAAAAGCCTGACAGCATTGAAGAAATTCCGTTGACATCATTGATTCCGGCATTTGCCATCAGTGAGCTAAAAACGGCATTCCAAATAGGCTTTGTTATTTTCATTCCTTTTTTGATCATCGATATGGTCGTAGCCAGCACGTTAATGGCAATGGGGATGATGATGCTGCCTCCGGTCATGATTTCATTGCCGTTTAAAATTTTGCTGTTCGTCTTGGTGGATGGCTGGTACTTAATAATCGAATCGCTGCTTGTCAGCTTTTGACGAAGGGAAGAAAACGATGACTCCAGATATGGTGATCAAACTAGCCGAACAATCGATATTTACCATTATCCTTATATCTGCTCCGATGCTGTTGATTGCGTTGGCGGTCGGATTATTGGTTAGTGTTTTTCAGGCGATGACGCAAATTCAGGAACAGACATTGTCGTTCATCCCCAAAATATTGGCGGTCTTCATCTCGCTTGTAGTTTTTGGGCCTTGGATGCTGACGCTGTTATTGGATTACACGAGAGACCTGTTTCAGCAACTGCCAAGAATCATCGGGTAAAGGGATATGGAAATGATTTTTGACATACTGCCTTACTTTCTATTGATGCTTGTCCGCTTGACCAGCTTCTTTCTGATCGCTCCGCTGTTCTCGATGCGGGGTGTACCCACTCAGTTCAAAGTTGGCATCGCCGCTTTTCTGGCATATGTAGCTGTTTCGACTCTTCCGATGAACGAATCGATTTTACTGGACTCTTCTTATATTTTATTGATCCTCAAAGAACTCGGAACCGGTTTGGCACTCGGCTTCACAGCGGCGTTGGTGCTATATGTAGTGCAGATTGCTGGAGCGTTCATCGATTTCCAAATGGGTTTTTCCATGGCCAACGTATTGGATCCGCAAACAGGTGCCCAGGTGCCGATCATCGGCCATTTCAAGTACATGCTGGCGCTCTTATTCTTACTGACAGTCAACGGCCATCACTTGATGCTGGATGGCGTCATGCAGAGCCTCCGCGTGTTTCCGGTGGAGCGTTTGGCGATTTCAGTGAAGGCTGAAGACATCGCCCACTTTATGACCGGCTTGTTTACGGAAATGTTCCTGATTGCGTTGCAGATCGCTTTGCCGATTGTCGGCGCTTTGTTTTTAGTGGACATCGCCCTGGGCATTCTGGCCAAGACGGTGCCGCAGCTGAATATATTTGCGGTCGGTCTGCCGTTGAAGATTTTTGTCGGCTTTATCATGCTTTTTCTGACCATGCCCGTGTTCTTCTATATCCTGCAGATTCTCTTTGAGAAACTCCTGGTGAGCATGGCTCAGTTGATCAGTTTATTAGGAGGAACGTAAGTGGTGAAAAGGTATCCTTTGGACCTGCAATTTTTTGCCGGTGAGAAAACTGAAAAAGCGACACCGCAAAAACGCCAGGAATCCAAGCGGAAAGGCCAAGTCGCCAAAAGCCCGGAAGTCGCGGCTGCCATGATTATATTAGGGGGCATCATGCTGCTGAATTCGATGGGCGGCTGGATGTTGGACCGGATATTGGCTATTTACCGCATTCATTTCACTGAATATATTTCCTGGGAAATAACGCCGGCGACGATCCGTACATTATTTGAACAAATGGCGATGAATGCATTTTTATTAATGCTGCCCATCATGCTGGTTGGGGTAATCTTCGGTTTTTTGGGAAACTTTATCCAAGTAGGGGCCATCTTTACAACCGATCCCATCATGGCGAAGCTCGAACGTCTGGATCCGGTCAAAGGGGCAAAGCGGATTTTCTCGCTTCGTGCTCTGGTGGAATTAGGCAAATCTCTGCTGAAAATCGCCATTATCGGCGGTGCCGCTTTTGGTGTGCTGTGGACCAGTAAAGCAGAACTGTTTACACTGTCCCAAAAAAGCATCAGCTTTTCTTTATCCTTTATCGGCTCATTGGTCTTTAAAATGGGTCTGACTGCTGGCATCATCCTGCTGTGTTTATCGATCATGGATTATATGTACCAAAAATACGAATTTGAAAAAGGCATACGGATGTCGAAACAGGACATCAAAGATGAATACAAAAAAGCGGAAGGCGATCCGCTGATCAAAGGAAAAATAAAAGACAAGCAACGGCAAATGAGCATGAATCGCATGATTCAGGATTTGCCTGGCGCGGATGTATTGATCACCAATCCAACGCATTACGCAATCGCCATCAAATACGATGCCGAAACGATGGCGGCTCCGGTCATCATCGCAATGGGCAAAGATCATCTGGCGTTAAAGATTAAAGCAAAAGCAAAAGAATTTGGAATTGTGACGATGGAAAATAAACCTCTTGCGCGCGCACTGTATGCCCAGGCTGAAGTCGGAGATACCGTTCCGGAAGAGTTGTTCCTGGCTGTGGCAGAGGTTTTAGCATATATTTACCGATTAAAAGGAAAAATCCGATGAACAAGAAAGAGGAGGGATACGCGTGAAATTTAGAGATTATGCCATCATGGTAGCCGTCATCATGATTGTGGTGATGATGGTCATCCCTCTTCCGCCGCTCTTATTAGATGTCTTAATCATGATCAATATCAGTCTTGCCTTAACGATCTTGTTAGTGGCAATGAATACAAAAGAACCGCTGCAATTTTCTATTTTTCCTACTTTATTATTATTAACGACTTTATTTCGTTTAGGCTTGAACGTCTCGACGACGCGTTCGATCCTCACTAACCAAACCGGTGGACAAGTCATTGAAACATTCGGCTCATTTGTGGTCGGTGGCAGTGCAATCATCGGGATTCTGGTATTCCTGATCCTCGTCATCATCCAGTTCCTGGTCATCACAAAAGGATCAGAACGCGTAGCGGAAGTGGCTGCACGTTTCACACTCGATTCCATGCCCGGCAAACAGATGAGCATCGACGCTGATCTTGGCGCTGGCATGATTTCGGATCAAGAAGCCAAGAACCGCCGCGAGAAAGTCAGCTCAGAAGCGGATTTCTATGGTGCCATGGACGGTGCCAGCAAATTCGTCAAAGGAGATGCAATTGCCGGCATCATCATTACGCTCATTAACATTATCGGCGGTTTGCTGATTGGTGTGATGGTCCACAAGCTGCCATTCGGTGAAGCGGCCCAGTTGTTCACCCTGCTGTCGATCGGAGACGGTTTGGTTTCTCAAATTCCAGCCCTACTGATCTCTACTGCAATGGGTATTGTCGTAACTCGCGCAGTATCGGATGGCAATCTGGGTTCGGATATCACCAAGCAGCTTTTTGCTTATCCGAAAATGCTGTACATCGTAGCTGGAACCTTGGTCATGTTTGCAGTGTTTACACCGATCAGCCCGTTGTTGGTGGTGCCGATTGCAGGTGTCATCGCTTATGGCGCGTTCAGTATGCAAAAGACCTTGAAATCTGAAGAAAAACAGGACGTCGACTTAAGCAAAGATGAAAAAGAAATCGAAGGGATGAAAAGTCCGGAAAGCGTCATCGACTTATTGCATGTCGACGCCATCGAGTTTGAATTCGGCTATGGCCTGATCCCGATTGCCGATAAAAACCAAGGCGGTGATTTGCTGGACCGTGTCATCATGATTCGCCGGCAATGTGCAATGGAACTGGGCATTGTGGTTCCAGTTATTCGGATCCGTGATAATATTCAGCTTCAGCCCAATGAATATGTCATCAAGATCAAAGGGAACCGGGTAGCTTCGGGTGAAATCATGCTCGACCATTACTTGGCGATGAGTCCGGGCATTGACGACGAAGCGGTAGAAGGCATTGAAACAGTTGAACCCGCCTTCGGCATGCCGGCTCTATGGGTCAATGAAGACATGAAAGAAGAAGCCGAAATGGCAGGCTATGCCATCGTTGACCCGCCTTCTGTCGTTTCAACTCACCTGACGGAAGTCATCAAGCGCCATGCCCATGAACTGATCGGCAGGCAGGAAGTGAAATCATTGATTGAAAATGTGCGGGAAACTGCCCCGGCAGTAGTGGAAGAATTGGTGCCGCAGCTGATGACCATCGGCGAAGTGCAGAAAGTGCTGATGAAGTTATTGAAAGAAAAAGTATCGATCCGCAATTTATTGGTCATCTTGGAAACGCTGGCCGATTATGCTTCGCAGACAAAAGATACAGACCTATTGACGGAATACGTCCGCCAGTCCTTATCGCGCCAAATTACATTGCAATACGCGACTCAGAAAGAGCCGCTGCAAGTGATTACAGCTGGAGCAAGCCTTGAGAAGAAGTTCGCGGATTCGGTTCACCGGACGGAACAAGGCAATTACTTGTCCATCGATCCGGAGTCTTCCCAGACAATTTTCCAGAAGATTACGGAACAAGCCGCACAGCTTCAGCAAACCGGCGTCCAGCCGATTCTGCTGACGTCTCCGGCCATCCGGATTTACATGAGGCAGTTCGTGGAGCGTTTTGCCCCAGATCTGCCGGTACTGTCCTATAACGAACTGGAACCTGAAATTGAAATCCAAAGTGTTGGAGTGGTTAACATCTCATGATGCTGAAAACCTATATCGTCGGCACAATGACCGAAGCGATCCCCCTGATCAAGCAGGATTTGGGTGCTGATGCTTTGATCTTGAATACCAAAAAAATCAAAACCGGTGGATTTCTTGGGTTTTTCCAGAAAGACAAACTGGAAGTCACTGCTGCCGTTGACCCCGAAGTGAAGCAGGAGATGCAGGTCCAGCAAGTTGAATTTCCAAAAGCTGCGACCAGTGTAACACTGGAAATCGAATCCACTGCTGAACTGCTTCAGGGAATAAAAAGACTATTGGCGGCACAGGAAGTGGCAGTGGATGTCCAAGGGGAATTGCTTTCAAAACTGCTTTCAAGACTAAAGGAAAAAACTGACCATACGTTAGAGATTGTGCATCAGATGGCTCGCGAAGAATTGATGGAGATGGTTGAAAATAATCAAAGCCCAAGCATTGTTACAGAACCGGAAATCATTTGTTTTATGGGTCCGACGGGTGTCGGAAAAACAACGTCCATCGCTAAAATTGCTGCTGATTATATGCTGAACAAAGATAAAAAAGTGGGATTAGTTACTGCAGATAAGTATCGCATTGCCGCAGTAGAGCAATTGAAGACTTATGGCAGCATCTTGAACATTCCGGTCAGAGCGGTTGAAACGGCAGGAGAGGTGTTGGTTGCACTGGAGGATTTTCAGGACTGTGACATCATTTTAATGGATACGGCAGGACGCAATTATCAACAGTCCCAGTATATCGAAGAGTTGAAACGATTATTGCCGCTTGCCAGCAAGATTCAAATTCATTTGGTGTTGAGCTTGACCGCAAAGTACGAAGATATGAAAAAAATCATAGATAATTTTCAATCGCTTTCCGTGGATGAATTGTTGTTAACCAAAAAAGATGAAACCAGTTCTGTGGGAGCGATCCTCAACTTAATTCATCATTATGATATCCCCATTCGCCAGATCGCCAATGGGCAAAATGTTCCCAACGACATACTGAAAGTCACTCCAAGTGTAGTGGCGGATTTTATATTGGAGGAAGACAATCATGCTTGATCAGGCAAATGGTCTAAGAGAAAAGATGAAGAATCAGCAACCCGGAAATCCTGGCAGGAAAGCTGGTAAAAAGACCCGTGTCCTGGCAGTCGCCAGCGGCAAAGGAGGGGTGGGAAAGTCAAACTTCGCTTTGAACTTTGCATTAAGCTTGATCGAGCAAAACAAGAAAGTATTGATTTTTGATGTTGATCTTGGCTTTGCCAATATTGAGGTGCTTCTTGGCCTTATGCCGCGGGAAACCATCGCAACGATGATCGAAAAAGATCTGGCTGTACAGGACATAATCGAAGAAGGACCGAATGGCTTGTTGTTCATTTCAGGAGGCAACGGTTTTAATGAATTATTTCAGATGAATGATCTGAAATTGGAAAAAATCTTTAAGGAATTCGGCACTCTGCAAGGCAAGGTGGATTACATCATCCTGGATACTGGAGCTGGCTTATCTTATGAAAATCTCCGGTTTATCTTGGCTGCAGATGATGTCATTCTGGTGACGACTCCGGAGCCGACGTCGATTACGGATGCCTACTCAGTTGTAAAAATGGTCCAGGGCATAGATCCAAATATCCACTTGAAATTGGTGGTCAACCAATGCATCAGCGAAAAAGAGGGGCAACAAACGGCGGACAATTTCAAACAGGCTACTGAGCAATTTTTGGGTAAAGAAATTGGCTCATTGGGGTGCATCCCGAGCGACGCGCGCGTACCGGAAGCTGTGAAAAGGCAGCAGCCGCTTCTCCTGGCCTATCCGAACAGCGAATCGGCAACAGCCATACGCCAGATAGCAAGTGGATTTCTGCAGCTGCCGTTGCCGTATAAGCTCGGCCTTAAAGGCTTTATCATGAAAATCTTGTTTAAATAAGGGCGGTTTTTTCGCTTGGAAATGGTGGTGAAAATCATGCTGAACCAGAAACTATCAAAAGAAGAACTTAATTATTGGGGTGACTGGCAACAGCACCGGGATCCGCTGGCTGGCGAGTATCTGGTTGAACAGTATCTTCCATTAGTAGATTACGTCATTCAACGCTTTATGATCAGTTTGCCCAAAACTGTGGAAAAAGATGATGTCCGCAGCTATGCCTATGAAGGATTGCTTGATGCGTTGAGCAAATTCAACATCGAGCGGGATCTGAAGTTTGAAACCTATGCTTCCTGGCGCATTAAAGGGGCTATTATTGATGGGCTGCGGAACAGTGATTGGCTTCCGCGTTCTGTCCGGGATAAAGTGAAAAAAATTGAAAAGGCCTATCTATTGCTGGAACAGGAGAATAACGAATCGGTCTCTGATGACCAAGTCAGCGCCTACTTGGGCATCACCAAAGCGGAACTTAACAAGACGGTTTCTGAAGCCGCCTTATCGACAATGATTTCAATGGATGATGAACATTTCCAAGAGCAAGGGACAATGGGTAGCTACTATGCCGATTCCCCTGAACGTCACCTGTCAGAGCAAATGACTAAGGAATCATTAGTCCGTGCGATTGATAAATTGCCGGAAAAAGAAAAAATCACTGTTTCTCTATGTTATTTTGAAGAAATGAAATTAACCGAGATTGCGGAAATTCTCAATGTCAGCGTTTCAAGAGTCTCACAGCTTCACTCGAAAGCCATGCTGCGTTTGCATGCTTCGATTTTATCCGTACATGATAATTATTAAGGTGCAATCAAAACAGAAGGTGCGGGGATGACAATGGAATGGCTATCGGTCGCAATAATCTTCTTATTGCTGGCAATGAATATAAAATTGATGCTATCTGTTAAAAAGCAGCAGGCGGAACAAGCCCCAGCTGGAATCCATGAAGATATGGCGGAATTCATAGCCCAACTTGAAAAAGAAAATAAGGAACTTTACGATAAATTACTTTCCCATCTGAAAGGCAGCGAGTCGGATTTAGTGGAGCGAATTGAACGTTTGGAAGAAAAACTTGCCTCTGAGTTTGAAGAGGTGCCGGAAATCGATTCTATAGAAACTGAAAAGATCATGCAGCTTTCCAGACAAGGATTTTCTTTCGAACAAATTGCCAAAGTGCTCCAAACGGAGTATGGAAAAGTGGAACTCGTCGTTAATAGAAACAATCAGCATCATGAGAATACGAAAGAAGACGAGGTGCTGTAAATGCGCATTGACAGTCAAAGCAATATCCAAAACGAACGGCTTTCGGTACAGGGCACGGGAAATAAGAGCGGAGAGCTTTTTATGAATGCCATGAAAAAATCCCAATCAAAGCTTCACAATGATTCCCTGAACCAATTGATGGGGCGTGTGGATGCGCAAGGCCAGAAGCTTTCCAACCAGCGGACACTCGAAAACCTATTGAATTACAAGCAGGCAGTCAAGCAATTCGTCGGCGAATCCACACGGCATGGTTTACGTTTATCGGATGAACAAAGCCATGCGCCAGGCGGAGGCATGAAATCCCATCAGATCATCAAAGTGATTGATCAAAAACTGATTGAAATTCAAGACGAATTATTGAATAATGAAGAAGCTGGCATCGGTACTTTAGATCTAGTTGGGGAAATTAAAGGCTTGCTCGTTAATTTGTATATGTAACCAGGGGTGGAGAGGGCGAAATGGGAGAAAATCGTCGCGAGTTTTTTAGGGTAGTTTTTAATCAGGCCGTAACTGGTAAAGTATCGGTTTACGGAGGCAGATTCTTGCCGATTGAGATTTACAATGTCAGTGTAGGGGGACTGACATTTTCTTCAGCGCTTAATATTCCTTTGCAGGAAAGTGTAAATTGCAGCTTTCAAATACTGGACAGCGCTTTTCTGTTGCCAGGGGCGATTGTTCGAAAATCAACAAGAGTGGACACCATAGAATACGGAGTTGAGTTCTCAGTAAATCAGGGAACTTCTTCGGAATTATTCAAGCAACTGAATTACTACCAGATTCGTCAGCGCAAAGGTTTATTGGCAGAGTGATGCCACAAGCTGCGCTTACAAAGAACAAACCCTCGGGCTTGTTCTTTTTTTGATTACTGTAAATGTCTGTAGTTCGTCTGAGCTTAGAAGGACTTTCTAGAGGGAAAAGAGAAGTAATAGCCATACGAAAAAAGAGAAGGTGGAAAAAATGGAAGCACCAGCAGAAATTCTTTCCGTTTGGCGGCAATTCGATGATTTTCCAATGGAGACCTTGACCAAAGCTTGGTATTCTCAGCGTTCAGGCGAACAGAAACAGCGCAGCGTAGAGTTGATGAAGGAACAGCGGGAGCAGTATGGAATCACCGGCAATTGTTTTGATTTGGCCATTTGGCTGCTTGCAGCTTTTGATGAAGCGGGTGTGAAAGCTTATCCGGTAGGCAGTGAGCTTGGAACGGAACAGGCACATGGCGCTATTATGGCCGAAGACCGGGATGGGCGCAGATTCCTGTGTGATTTAGGGGATCAATGGATACAGCCAATCTTGATGGATGTCGATAGACCGGAGTTTACAGGTGAAAGGCTGGCAGGATTCTTTCCGGGAGCGGAAGTGCAAGTACAGAAAACCGAAGAAGGAATAAAAGTCATTTATTATCGGCCGAACGGCAAACAGTCTCAGCAGATCTATACGATAGAGCCGGTGGATCGCGCAGACTTTATGGAAGCGGCTGAGTATTCCCAGCGCCATATCCATCCAGAGCCGCTCGTTGAAGTCCGGTTGCCGGGAGAAGGCGAAACCGTTCATTGGGAGTTCGACAACTGGACAAGCTTTTTAAGCACCAGTACGGGTCTTTATCCGGACGAACCGATTGAAAGGCTGGAAGATTGGGTAGAAAGAATACATGACAAAACGCATTACGATAAAGAGTTTCTGGCAGAAGCCTTAGGATTTTACCGCCGGCTGAATTTGGGTGGGCATGAATAGATAGAGTGTATGGGGAGAAAAGGGCAGGTGATGAATGGCATGGAACTTAAAACACAATTACAATTTGAACTTACCGAATTCATAGACGGTGATGGAGTCGAAAGAATACCTGCTATCGGAAATTATGATTATTGGCTTTTGCTGATGGAATATTTTCTGGCTAAATCCGATACATTTGAAATTCATTGCTTTAATGAAGAAGCAGGAGTGATTGAAGAGCTTACAACCAGTTTGCCTGGATTGTTCGATATTGATGACAAGCAGGGTATGACCATTTTCTCGGGGTTGTTGACATTGGAAATTGCTGAATACCTGATGAGCTGCCATGTCAGTGAAAAGAAAAAGCTCAAGTGGTTCTCCATTTTCTTGAGCAGAGGAGAACAGCATATTTTCTCTTCCGAACATTGGGGCACTGAATTTTTCGTTCCGGATATCACCGAAAAAGACCTGCTGTTCATCAAGCATGTAGCGCCGGATGATACACATTTTAATGAATACTCATGAATGCATTTGAAGAGCTTAAGACCAGAGAAGAATTTTATGATCGGAAGAAGGACCGGCCAGGTATACGGCCGGTTTTTTTGCTATGCTAAAAAGAAAAAAGGGGCAGGGCGATGGAAACGGAGAAATTGCGTGTGTACGATGAACATGGAAATCCGCAAGGGATAGAAACTCGGCAAGCTGTCCATGAACAAGGGCTTTGGCATGAAACGTTTCATTGTTGGATGGTGGGGCGTAGGAACAACAGAGATACGGTTTATCTCCAGTTGCGCAGTGAAGCCAAGAAAGATTTCCCCGGTTTGTTCGACATCACTGCGGCCGGCCATTTGCTGGCGGATGAAACTGTAGAAGACGGCGTGCGGGAAGTTAAAGAGGAACTTGGCTTGGAAGTGGATTTTGATAAGCTCATTCTTCTCGGTATGGTCAAAGATCAAATGGAGATTCCGGGTTTTATTGACAACGAACGCTGCCATTGCTTCTTATATCCTATGCCGAATAACAATGACCTTAGGTTTGAGTTGCAGCTGGAGGAAGTGTCCGGCATGGGGGAAGTTGATTTTGAGGCATTGGCGGATTTGTTTGCGGGTAAGGAAGAAGAAGTGGAGATTGATGGGTTTATCGCAACGCTTGATGGCCATAGTCCTTTCAAAAAAAGGATTGGCCTGAAGGAGATAGTGCCGCATAGCTCCTCTTACTTGGAAAAAATCATCTATCTTATCAGACAGGAGTTGAACAAATGAAATCATCCATTCAAGCCTTGATATTCGATGTTTATGGCACATTGTTCGATGTCTACTCGGTCAAAGAGAAGTGCAGGGATCTATACGGTGACAAAGGAGAGGAAATCAGCATCGTCTGGCGCCAGAAGCAGCTCCAGTACTCATTCTTGCGGCAATTGATGGGGCAATATGAACCCTTTTCCAAAATCACGAGAGATGCCCTGGATTATACGTTGACGAAATTGGAACTTCCATATGATGAGGAAAAAGTGGAGACCTTGCTTGAGGCTTACAGAAATCTCGAAGCACATCCCGAATCCGCAGAAATTTTAGAGCAGATGCGCGACAAGAAAATTGCCGTTTTTTCAAATGGCTCACGGGATATGCTGGAGCCGCTTATCAAAAACTCGGTTCTTTCTGAACTGATCGATGAGATCATCAGCGTCGACGACATCAAGCAATATAAACCGACGCCGGCGTCGTACAGCTATGCCTTGAAGGTCCTTGGAGTGGAACGCCACGAAGTCCTGTTCATGTCTTCGAACGAATGGGATATTGCAGGAGCAAAGAGCTTTGGCTTTCAGACCGCCTGGATCAACCGGGACGGGATGCCGTTGGATAAACTGGGTATGGAGCCCGACAGCATCTATCGGGACCTTACCGGTATTTTGGAATGGCAATGAACAGCATTTTCATCAAACAAAACGGCAGTGCCTTTTACAGGCCTGCCGTTTTTTTATTGGTTAATCCAAATAATACAAAGCAACAGAAATCACCAGGCTGCTGATGGAAAAAAGAAGGCCGATCTGAAGAAACGAATTTCGGTTTGGGAATTCTTTGCGGTAATCCACTCGATCAACCGAACGTTTTTCGCTTTCCCGAATGAGCTGATCCTTTTTATTTACTTTTGCAAAAAAGTTTCGGGTGCTTTTTAAAAATGCCGTAAAAAATTGGCCTTCGATCAATACCATGATGAAATAGACCATCAGCAGCAAGAGGCCCACTAAAAACAAAGCATCAAACCATCTAGCGATTGACCATTCCGTATATAGGAAGAAAGGCAACGTTAACGAACTGCCCAGTGAAATCAGAAACAAAACTCTTTTAAAATTCATACAAGTCGACCCTTTCCTTACATAAATAGAGATTACCATGTAATTTATAAATTTGAAAATTAAAACATCTTGTTGCCTATTTCCGCAATAACAATTATGATTATAAAGAATTACCAAAATAAAGAATTATCAAAAAAATGGGGGTAGGGAAAATGGAGAGAAAGAGAAAAACGCAGATTTTCATGATTTTGATCGCATTCGTTTTAATCTTATCGGGGTGTAATTTCAATTCTTCGGAGAGTTCAAACGAAGAAAGCGCAGCGGAAGGGGAAGCTGGACAAGTATTGAACATTTCGACCACAGCAGATATCCCTACTTTGGATTCTACCAAAGCACATGACGGCATCGCGTTCACTGTGTTGAATAACGTCAATGAAGGGCTTTACCGCCAGGATGAAAACCATGAACCGATTGAAGCTTTAGTAACGGACCATACAGAAAATGAAGACAAGAGCGTTCACACGTTCACATTGCGCGACTCGAACTGGAGCAATGGGGAACCGGTTACTGCGCAGGATTTCGAATATGCTTGGAAACGTGTTATGAAAGACGCAAGCCCTTATAACTTCATGTTCGTAACAGCAGGGATCAAAAACGCTGAAGCGATCATGAACGAAGAAATGGACGCAGAAGAATTGGGCGTTAAAGCAATCGACGAGAAAACACTGGAAGTTACGTTGGAAGCAGCGAACCCATTGTTCCAGTCATTGATGACGTTCCCGACTTTCTTGCCACAGAACCAGAAATTTGTAGAAGAGCAGGGTGACCAATACGCACTGGAAGCGGAAAATATCCTGTTCAACGGACCATTCACATTGGTGGATTGGACACATGAGCAAGGATGGAAATACGAAAAGAACGAAGATTACTGGGATGCAGACACAGTTAAACTTGATGCTGTGAATGCTTACGTTGTGAAAGATCCGGCAGCAGGCGTCAATTTATACGAAACAAATAAAGTGGACCGCATCGTATTGAGCTCAGAAGCTGTCGACCAGAACAAGGACGACGAAAACTTCGATACGATTTTAGAGCCGGAAGTCATCTTCCTTCGTTTCAACCATAACCATCCGGTACTGGGCAATAAAAACATTCGCCAAGCAGTTAATATGGCAATCGACAAAGCAAGCTTAACGGATGTTATTTTGAAAAATGGATCGACTGCCTTGAACGGCATCGTGCCGAAAGGATTCTTCAAATCGCCAACAGGTGAAGATTTCCGTGACTTGAACGGAGACTTCAATACAGGCACGGTTGAAGAAGCCCAGAAGCTTTGGGAAACAGGGCTGAAAGAGACAGGGGCAACAGATGTAACAGTCTCCATCAACATTGCCGATTCTGAAGACCATAAAAAAGTAGCTGAGTACATTCAAGCACAATTGGAAGACAATCTTCCAGGATTCAAATTGGACATCAAAGCGGTTCCTTTCGCACAACGTCTGGAAATCGAAAAAGCGGTCGAGTATGATTTGTCTCTATCTTCATGGGGACCGGATTACAGCGACCCGATGACTTACTTGGATATGTGGTTGGAAGGTGGATCAGCTAACCGCATGGATTACAAAAATGCCGAATTGGAAGAATTGGTGGCTTCAGCAAGAACGGAAACGGATCTAGAAAAACGTTACCAGATGCTGTTGGATATCGAGAAAATCCTATTGGAAGAAGATGCAGCAATCGTGCCGCTTTACCAGGAAGGTGCTGCTGTCTTAATGAGAAGCAAAATCAAAAATCTTTTGGTGCATCCGACAGGGGCTTCATTCTCCTACAAATGGGTGACGATCGAAGAATAAAACAGGTTTACAGCTTATAGATACGAGGGTGTAGCCGATTTATGGGCGCCCTCGTATTTTTTCATCCGTTTACGATTTTCTCATTGTCTAGCTTCAGCTGCCAGCCCCTCGAGTCGCTTCAGCCTTACAGACAATGGCAAAGACCGCCATTGCCACTAAGGCTTCCAGCGCTTGTCGGGGCTAACCGGCAGCTTACGCTTTTCATTTCACCCTATAGAATTGAGGTGTTCACATGAAACGTTATTTACTGCAGCGGATCGGCTTTATGCTCATCACGCTTTTCATCATTGTGACAGCTACCTTTTTCCTGATGCAGTTGTTGCCGGGTACACCGTTCACCAACCCGGAGAAATTGACCGATAGCCAATTGGCGATATTGAATGCTAAATATGGACTGGATCAGCCAGTCGCTATCCAATACATTCAGTATATCGGCAACCTGGTACAGGGCGATCTAGGTTATTCATTCCAACATGAAGGCCGGACGGTCACCAGCATGATCAGTGACCGCATCGGGCCATCAGCTTTTATCGGCTTGCAGGCATTGGTGATTGGTGCAATTATCGGACTTGTTCTAGGCATTGTTTCGGCTTTGAAGCACAACTCCCTTTTGGATTACGGGTCGGTGACATTAGCCGTTTTGGGAATGTCGATTCCGTCTTTCGTTTTTGCGGCGTTGCTGCAGTATTACGTAGGCGTTAAATTGGAATGGCTGCCCGTCGCGTTATGGGAAGGGTATTCCAGTACGCTGCTGCCGTCCATCGCTTTGTCGGTGACGGTGACGGCCACGGTCGCGCGGTTTATCCGCAGTGAAATGCTCGAAGTGATCGGCCAGGATTACATCATTACGGCCAGAGCCAAGGGCTTGAAAGAAAACCAGGTCATCGTCAAGCACGTCATCCGCAATGCGCTGATTCCGGTTGTCACTATGCTTGGGCCGCTTGCTGTCTCGATCATGACGGGAACCTTGGTCATCGAAAAGATTTTCGCAGTGCCGGGGCTTGGCGAGCAGTTCACTTTATCGATCCTGGTATTGGATTACAGCGTCATCATGGGCATTACCATTTTTTACAGCGCTTTGTTCATTTTCGTTGTCTTTGTCGTGGATATCATTTACAGCTTCCTGGATCCACGCATCAACTATAAGGGGGAATCAGCATGACGAAAAACATACCACACTTTCCCCCGCATCAAGATTTGCAGGCGCAAAACCAATATGCTTACGACGAAATCCCATCGGATCTGTTTGTGAAAGCGCCGCTGGACCAACGGAAAAGCGAAGAAATTGGGACACCGTCCGTATCTTTCTGGAAAGAAGCGTTTCAGCGGCTCATCAAAAACAAAGGCGCCATGATTTCACTTGTCATGCTTGTTCTGTTGATTGCTTTGGCGTTGATCGGTCCGAGTCTAAATGAATTCTCTTACCGGGAACAAAATTTGGCGCATTCCAATATGCCGCCGAAAGTCGAAGGCTTGGAGTGGCTCGGGTTCAATGGACAGAACTCGGCAGGCGTGGATCAATATGCTGAGCGAGACGTTCAGATCAATTACTGGTTCGGTACCGATGAATTCGGCCGCGATCTGTGGACACGTGTTTGGAAAGGGACGCAGATTTCCTTGTTCATCGCTTTAGTGGCAGCCTTTCTCGATTTGGTGATTGGTGTCATCTACGGCGGAATCTCCTCGTTTTATGGAGGGCGCATCGACAACGTCATGCAGCGGATCATCGAAATTCTTATGGGAATTCCGAACTTGATTGTCATCATTTTGTTTATCCTGGTGCTGGAGCCGGGGATCACGTCGATTATTCTGGCGATGGTCATCACCGGCTGGGTCGGCATGGCGCGTGTGGTGCGCGGCCAGGTGCTGCAGCTGAAGGGCCAGGAATTTGTTTTAGCTTCCCGTACCCTTGGCGCATCAAATCCACGGCTGATTTCGAAGCACCTTTTGCCGAATGTCATGGGGCCGATCATCGTCACAGTCATGTTCACGATTCCGACCGCTATTTTCTTCGAAGCGTTCTTGAGCTTTATCGGCCTTGGATTGCAGGCGCCTCTTGCGTCGCTTGGTGTTTTGATTGAAGACGGCTATAAATCAATGCGGTATTTTCCGTATAAATTGATTTTCCCGGCCTTGGTCATCAGCATCATCATGATTTCGTTCAATTTGCTTGGCGACGGTTTACGTGATGCATTAGATCCGAAAATGAGAAAATAGGGGAGGGTTCAACATGAGCGAGACCATTTTGACAGTCGATAACCTGCATGTAGCATTTAAAACCCAAACCGGCAAATTGACGGCGGTGCGGGGTGTAAGTTTTGATTTGAAAAAAGGGGAGACATTGGCGATTGTCGGCGAATCCGGATCGGGCAAGTCAGTCACCGCAAAATCCATCATGCAATTGCTGCCGGCAGCCACCACAGAAGTGACTAAAGGCGACATTGTCTATAACGGCAAAAGTTTATTGAAGATGTCCAAACGGCAAGTTACCGATTTGCGTGGATCGGAAATCTCAATGGTGTTCCAGGATCCGATGACTTCACTGAATCCGACGATGAAAGTCGGCAAACAGATCATGGAAGGCGTCCAGCGGCATGAACAGCTGACAAAAGCGCAAGCACGCAACCGGGCGCTGGAAATGCTCAAGCTGGTCGGGATTCCGCAAGCGGAAAATCGGCTGGATAATTACCCGCATCAATTTTCAGGCGGCATGAGGCAGCGTGTGGTCATCGCGCTGGCGCTTGCCTGCAACCCGAAAGTGCTGATTGCGGATGAACCGACAACGGCACTCGATGTTACCATCCAGGCGCAAATCCTGGATTTGATGAAGGACCTGCAAAAGAAAACCGAGACAGCCATTATTCTGATTACGCACGATTTGGGTGTGGTTGCCAATATGGCCGATCGTGTCGCTGTCATGTATGGCGGCAAAATTGTGGAACAGGGCACACTTGATGAAATCTTCTACAATCCGCAGCATCCGTATACATTGGGCCTGCTTCAATCGATGCCCAAACTGAATGAAGACCGCTCACAACCGCTCTTGCCGATTGCGGGTTCACCGCCTAACTTGGCGACGCTTGGAGAAGGCTGCGCATTTGCGGCCAGGTGCCCGCATACGATGGCGGTATGCCATACGTATACACCGCGTGATACAGTGACGGAAACGGGCCATTCTGTGGCTTGCTGGCTGCAGGACGATCGGGTAGCGGGATCACGTGATCTTGTGGAGACCGGAAGCCCATCATAAAAACACACTAAAAAACCAGTAAGGCCCGAATCGGCTTACTGGTTTTTTTAGTGTTTAAATGACACCGATTTCTTCGGTTTTCAAATCGGTGATGAACATATGTCCGGGTGCATGGGTGATCATAATTTCGGGTTTGACATGCATGGCAATCGCCTGTGGCGTCACACCGCAAGCCCAAAATACAGGAACTTCACCTTCTTTGACAGTCACGCAGTCCCCAAAATCAGGCTGGCTTAAATCACGGATGCCGATGCCTTCAGGATTGCCGATATGCACGGGAGCTCCGTGGACGCTCGGAAAACGGCTCGTCACCTGGACGGCCCGGATAACGTCTTTTTCCGGCATGGGGCGCATGCTGACTACCGTCGGCCCTTCAAAGCGTCCCGCTTTCACTGCGGGAATGGAGGTCCTGTACATCGGTACATTGCAGTTTTCTTCGTTATGGCGCATCGGAATGCCATTGTTGATCAGGGCTTCTTCAAAAGTGAAACTGCAGCCGATTAAAAACCCGACCATGTCGTCTGTCCACAAGTCGGTGATCTGGTCTCTTTCTTCCGTCAGTATGCCGTCTCTGTAAATCCGGTATTTCGGAAGATCTGTCCGCAAATCAGCGGTTGGCGCTGACAACTCTGGAATAAATGAACCCGGTTCTGTTACATCGATTAACGGACAGGATTTCGGATTGCGCTGACAGAAAAGCAGGAACTCAAAAGCCATTTCTTTTGGCAGCACAGCCAGGTTGGCCTGGATAAAGCCATTAGCCAAACTGGACGTGGGCTTATGCCATTCGCCATTGCGGATCAGCTGCCGAATTTCACGAGGGGACTGTTGATTGATGATGTTCATCTCATTCCACTCCTTTATTCAAATAATGCTGGAATTCCGTTCATCAAGGTATAGATTCCCATCCACGCCATAGCGACCACGATGACGACACCGAAAACAGTCATCCATAGGGGATGCTTGTAGTCGCCGACAATCTTCGCTTTATGCGCGGCAATCAACATAACGCCAAGGGCAATCGGTAAAATCAAGCCATTCAAGGATCCCACAAGCACCAATACCAGAACGGGCTGGCCGATGATGACAAAAACAGAGGTGGAGATGACAATAAAACTGATGATCAATAGACGATTGTACTTTTCCAGCACCGGACTGAACGACCGGATAAAGGATACAGATGTGTAGGCAGCTCCAACAACTGATGTGACTGCAGCCGCCCACATGACGACGCCGAAAATTTTATAGCCAACGTTGCCGGCGGCCAATTGGAAGACGGAAGCAGGCGGATTGGCAGGATCCAACGAAAGGCCTTGTGACACAACGCCGAGCACCGCCAGAAACAAAATAATGCGCATGAATGAAGCGATACCAATCGCATAAATGGAGCTTCTGGTCACTTCGGGCAAGGCTGCTCTGCCGGTCAGGCCTGCATCAATCAGCCGGTGTCCGCCTGCAAAAGTAATGTAGCCGCCGACGGTTCCGCCGACGAGCGTGACAATGGCAAAGATGTCGATGGTATCGGGCACGAAAGTTTTTGCGATCGCTTCGCCGACAGGCGGCTGTGCAGTGATCATAACGTAAACGGTCAATGCGATCATGACAAATCCAAGAATTTGAGCAAAACGGTCCATCGCCCGCCCAGCTTCTTTTACAACAAAAATGCCGATAGCGAGCAAGCCGCTTAAAACAGCCCCGACTTTCGGATCGATTCCGAACAGCACATTTGTGCCAAGCCCAGCGCCGCCGATGTTGCCGATATTAAAAGCAAGCCCGCCCATGACGACCAATAAAGCCAGGAAATAACCCAGGCCAGGCAAAACGTCGTTGGCGATATCCTGCGCCCGTTTGCCGGAGACGGCGATGATGCGCCATATATTCGTTTGGGCACCGATATCAATGATGACAGAAATTAAAATAACAAATCCGAAAGAAGCCAATAAAGTTTCCGTAAAAACTGTCGTTTGTGTCAGAAATCCAGGTCCGATGGCGGAAGTCGCCATCAGGAAAGCGGCACCCAGCAAGACGCTGGCATTGGTATTTTTCATCTTCTTCGCATTCTTCATTGAAATCCTCCTCGGCTTGTATTAAACGAATTCACTCACTTTAACAATATCAATATCGGCTCCTTTCAAAGATTTTGAAATCTGTCTGGCGAACTCGAGTGCGTTAACGCCGTCTCCGTGAATGCAGATGGTTTCTGCCTGCAGCTCGGCATCGCTGTTTTCAACCGTCGCCACTTTATTTTCCTTGACCATGCGAATGACCTGGTCGATGGCAATCTGTGGATCGGTGATCAAGGCGTTGCTCTGGGTCCGAGGCGTCAGCGAGCCGTCCGGTTGATAGGTGCGGTCTGAAAAGACTTCATTGGCTGTACGAAGTCCGATTTTCTCGCCAGCTTTAATGATTTCACTGCCGGAAAGCCCGAACAGCACCAGTTCCGGATCGATTTTATAGACAGCTTCTGCAATGGCTTCTGACAAAGCCGCATCTTTTACCGCCATATTGTATAAGGCACCATGTGCTTTGACATGCTGCAACTGTCCGCCTTCGGCTTTGATAAAGCCTGATAAAGCGCCGATTTGATAAACGGTTAAGTCGTAGGCTTCCTGAGGAGACAGGGCGATATTGCGGCGGCCGAAGCCGACCAGGTCCTGCAAGCCAGGGTGGGCGCCAATACCAACATTTTTTTCGAGGGCCAATTGAACGGTTTTACGCATTGTCGAAGGGTCGCCGGCGTGGAAGCCGCAAGCGATGTTCGCAGAGGTAACGTAATCAAGAATTTCCTCATCATTGCCCATCCGGTAAGCACCAAAGCTTTCGCCCATATCACAGTTCAAATCCACTTTATAACTCATGTTCATTCCTCCCGTTTCAACTTAATCGCGGCTTTTATTTGCCGAATCGATTGTTCTTGTTCAATCCAACGCTGTTGTGCATCTGCCAGGGAAATTTCTTTGAAGCGCAATTGCTGTCCCGGCTTCAGCTGGCTGATGAGCGGCAAGTCAACAGACGCAACCTGTCCGATCTTCGGATAGCCGCCAGTCGTTTGGCGGTCTGCCAGCAGGACAATCGGGTTGCCATCCACCGGTACTTGAACAGAACCGAAAGCCACCGCTTCTGAAATCAATTCCGCCGGATTTTCAAGAGCCAGATGAGGACCTTCCAAACGATAGCCCATGCGGTCAGAATTGGAAGAGACGGCGAAGGCTTCTTGGAAGATCCGTTTTTTGCTGGCGCCATCGAATAAATCAAATTGCCGCCCGGCCATCATCCGGATGACGGGTTCTTCAAAATACCTGACAGGCGGCAGCAGCCAATCTGAGTCATTTTCAGCTTCCTGCATTAGTGAAGAAAGCCGCTGCCTGCTGATTTGGCCAACCGGCACTTCGTCGCCTTTTTCCAGAGAGCGCCCTTGAAACCCTCCAATCCCGGCCCGCATGTACGTAGAGCGGCTGCCCATGACTTCAGGAACATCGATGCCGCCGGCAATTGCCAAATAACAGCGGGCGCCTACGCGAGGCTCACCAAAAGTCAGGGTATTGCCTTTTTTAACGGACAGCATCCTCCACATTGGAGCAGCTTGGCCATCCAGTTTCGGGCTCAAATCGCCGCCGCATAGCGCGATGACCGTGTCTTCGATGAATTCAATTGCAGGTCCGACGAGTGTGATTTCAAGTGTGGCGGCCTGTTCTTTATTGCCGACCAGTAGATTGGCCAGGCGATGAGCATAAGGGTCCATCGCGCCGCTGGCGATGACGCCATATTTCTGAAAACCGCTCCGGCCGAGGTCCTGTACGGTGGTCTGCAAGCTGTTCTTAAGGATTTTCAGCATTCGGATCCTCCTTCCATGCGTGGTAGTCTGTTTCAGAGATTTCCCTGAAGACCACTTTGTCTCCTGCCTGCAGCAGGCTCGGAATGTCATTTTCCGGCCGGAATAACCGAAGCGGCGTTCTGCCGATCAGCTGCCAGCCGCCCGGTGTTTCAATCGGATAGACACCAGTCTGCATGCCGGCGATGCCGACTGTCCGTTCCGGGATGCGGAGTCGTGGGGAATCGCGCCTTGGGGCCGCAATTTTTTCAGACATGCCTCCGATAAAAGGAAAGCCGGGCGCAAAGCCGATCATGTGGACCGAATAACTGCCGGAAGTATGGATGTCAATGACCTCGCGCGCAGTCAAGCCATTGTGTTGTGCCACGAATTCCAGGTCGGGTCCGAATTCACCGCCATAACAGACAGGAATTTCAACGGTTCTGGATTCGACAGCCAACTCTTCCCCCAGGTGCGCCAGAAGTTCCGCCAGCTCTTCTTGTACCTTGCTGTATGTTGCTGCGCAAGGATCGTAGAAGACAGCTACCGTTATAAATGCAGGGATAAATTCAATCATCCATTCCGGCGGTCGGCTTTCCAGCAAAGTGGACAGTCTTCGTATTTTTTTTTCTGTTTCTTCATTGATTTCAGTGCCCAGTTCAATGACAATCGCCTGATCACCCAGCGGCGAAAACGAAGTATTCATCTGCTCGCCTCCTTAGACTGACTATTCTTACTTTTAGTTTAGTATAAGGCTTTTGGAAGTGGCTGGAAAGGAGAGATATGGGTTCTCCAAAAAACGTATTAACTGTATCGGAAAGTATTTTAAGTGAAGTGGAAAGTATTCGGGCTAAAACAGAAAGTATTTGAAGTGAAATGGAAAGTATTCAGGCTGAATCAGAAAGTATATCCACTTAACTGGAAAAATCACAGCCATCCCGCAATAAAAAAAGCTCCAAAAAAAGAAGCCGCTCAATCAAGAGGGGCTCCTTCAACAATTATTCTTCAATTTCCACTTTCTCAGTCACATCGGCACCATTAAAGAATTCTGCTGAGATTTCGGCGATTGTGCCGTCCTCCAGCATTTCTTCGATGACGCGATCCACATTCTCGGCAAGTTCGGTATTGTCTTCGTTCATCACAACACCCACTTCAGAAGGGCTGTACTTGAGGTTCGGATGGATGGTGATGTCCAGTTCCGGAAAGGCTGCAATCGCCAATGTCTGCAAATAATAATCGTTCAGAATGACATCTGTCCGTCCGATGGCGACGTCGCGCAGGTAGGTTTCATTCGTCGCATTGTCATACACAACTTCCTCAGCGCCATATTCGCGTGCGGTCTCCATGTAAACGGAAGTCGAAGCACCGGCGGCTTTTTTGCCTTTTAGGTCTTCTAAGGTTTCGATGCCGGACAAATCGTCTGAACGGACGATTGCAGTGCCATAAGAATACTTAAACGGTGTGGAGAAAAGAAAATTGTCCTTGCGGTCTTCCGTGATTTCAATGTCATTGGCTGCGATGTCGACTTGTCCGGTTTGGACAGACGTCAGCATTTCATCAAATCCAAGCTCCGTGAATTCAACTTCCAATTCAAGGCGTTCGCCAATTTCTCGGGCCACTTCCACTTCGAAGCCGGTCAATTCATCCGATCCTTCTTCCCGATAGGAAGTAGGAAACAAGGTGCCTGATGTGGCAACGGTCAGGCTGCCTTTTTCCTGGATTTCATCCCAGGCGGTCGTTGTTTCTTCAGGAGCTGTATCTTCGTTATTTCCACAGGCACCTAAGAGCGACAAAGTCACTAGGCCGGCTATGATTGACGCATTTTTTCGGGAAAAGAATATTTTCACGGGGTCTTCCTCCTCTATTATGATTGCACCTAAAAGATAGCATTCTAAGAGGGCAGGGGCAACGGTTTAATTCACCAAATAAAAAATCAGATAATTTAGACTAATAAATTGACCAGTGTGGTCGAATGTTGTATTCTGTAGTCGACCAGAGTGGTCCAAAGAAATGAAAGAGGGCATGAACATGGAGAAATTTGAGAACCTCGACCCCAAAAAGCAACAGAAAATCCTTGATTCAGCATTGATGGAATTTGCCGAAAATGGATTTGGGCAAGCTTCAACCAACCGCATCGTCAAAAATGCCGGTATCGGAAAAGGGATGTTGTTCTACTATTTTAAAAACAAAAAGGACCTTTACGAGTACTTGGTCGACTACAGCATGAATTTCATCATCAATGAATATTTAAGCTTAGTGGATATCAATGAAAGTGATTTTATTAAACGAATGAGGGATGCGGCGCAAATAAAAATGAAAGCACAGCTGGAAAACGAGCATACCTTCAACTTTATGGGAACGTTTATGTTAACGAAAGATCTGGATCTTCCTCCACATCTTCAGAAGCGTTATGAGCATTTGCAGCAGCAGGGTTATGCATTGCTGTATGAAGGAATCGACAAAACGCTTTTCAGAAAAGATGTCGACGTTGACAAGGCATTCAATTTAATCCGTTGGGGAGTAGATGGCTACCAGCAAAATCTCCTGCAAAAGCTGCAGGGGAAAAAAATGACCGAACTGGATTTGAAGCCTTACTGGGATGAATTTTACGAATATCTCGATATTCTGAAGAAAAGCTTCTATACGAATTAGGAGGGAAACTCATGGCAGTCTTGAGAACGGTTGATCTGACGAAAAAATTCGGAGATTTTGCAGCACTGGACGGCGTGAACATTGAAGTGGGCGAAGGGGAAGTTTATGGTTTTATCGGTCCGAATGGAGCTGGGAAGTCCACCACTCTGCGTGTATTGCTCGGCATTTTAAAAGCGACTGACGGGCGTGCAGAAATTTTTGGAAAGGATTCCTGGAAAGATGCCGTGGAAATCCATAAACGCGTAGCTTATGTTCCCGGAGATATCAACTTATGGCCGAACTTGACCGGAGGCGAAGTCATCGATCTGTTCGTCAAATTGCGCGGTGGCAATAATCTGGACCGGCGAGAGGAACTGATCCGGAAATTCGACTTGGACCCGACGAAAAAATGCCGGACCTACTCAAAAGGGAACCGGCAAAAAGTGGCATTGATTGCGGCATTCTCGTCGGATGTGGATTTGTATGTTTTAGACGAACCGACTTCGGGCCTTGATCCGCTCATGGAGCGCGTGTTTCAGGAGTATGTAGTGGAAGCAAAAAAACAGGGCAAGAGCATCCTGCTGTCGAGCCACATCCTGTCGGAAGTCGAAAAACTCTGTGACAAAGTGGCGATTATCCGCGAAGGAAAAATCATCGAAACCGGAACGCTCAAAGAATTACGGCATTTGACTGGGACGATTTTGCTGGTTGAGACCAAAGAGCCGATTGTGGGGTTGGGAGAGCTTAAAGGAGTCAGTGGCATCCAGCAGAAAGATGGTGCCTTGTCTTTCCAGGTCGACACAGCAGAAGTGGATCATGTCATCCGTTACATCAGCCGTTTTGGCGTGAGCCGCATTGAAAGTTCACCGCCGACGCTGGAAGAGTTGTTTATGCGCCATTACGAGGGAACCGCTGGAGCGGTGGAATCAGGAGCAGGAGGCGAAAGGTAATGACCAGACATCTTTTTGACGGAACCGGAACCTTGATCCGTTTTGTTTTGCGGCGCGACCGTTTGCGTCTGCCCATCTGGCTGGTATCCTTTGCAGCCATTTCGGCAATTGTCGCCCTGGCTTTCGTTGGTTTGTATCAAAATGCAGAGGAAAGGCAGGCAATGGCTGAAACGATGCGCAATCCCGCTATGACTGCGATGGTCGGACCGGGATACGGATTGGACAATTATACAGTCGGAGCGATGACTGCGCATGAAATGCTGCTGATGACAGCGGGTGTTGTCGGCTTGATGAATATTTTGCTGGTCATCCGCCATACACGTACAGATGAAGAGGATGGCCGCATCGAATTGGTCCGTTCCTTGCCGGTGGGCCGATTGTCGAATCTGTCATCGACGTTGCTCGTAATGGCCGGTGCCAACATCGTGCTGGCGTTGCTGACCGCTTTTTCACTGGTTGCTTTAGGGGTTGAGAGTGTCGATCTGCAAGGGTCGCTTGTCTATGGGTTTGCATTAGGTGCTGCCGGACTGGTTTTTGCCGGAGTTGCGGCTGTCTGTGCACAGTTGTCGCCGAATGCCAGAAACGCACTTGGGTTATCGATTGCCATATTGTTGCTGGCTTATATGGTCCGAGCGATTGGGGACGTCACAAACGAAACCTTGTCCTGGCTGTCGCCGCTTGGCTGGATTTTGCGGTCTGAAGCCTATGTGAATAATTATTGGTGGCCAATTTTGCTGACGTTCGCAGGAGCCTTGCTGTTGATGGCTTTGGCTCTATACTTGAACTCGATTCGTGACCTCGGTTCTGGCTTTCTGCCTTCACGGGCGGGAAAAGCCAAAGCTGCCCGATCCTTATTGAGTCCATTTGGGCTGGTATTTCGGCTTCAGCGGACTGGATTCATTGCCTGGTCAGCAGGGTTGCTATTAATCGGGGCGTCTTATGGTTCGGTTTTGGGCGATTTGGAGTCGTTTTTTGAAGACATTGACCTGATGCAGCAAATGATTGTTCAGTCGGAAGGCTTTTCACTGACAGAACAATTCATTCCGGTGCTGATGGCCGTCATGGCGATTCTCGGAACCATTCCTGTATTGATGGCGGTATTGAAACTGAAAACAGAAGAAAAAAATGACCGGCTTGAGCATATTTTAAGCCGGTCCGTTTCCAGAAATCACGTGCTGGGCAGTTACTTGGCGATGGCTGTTTTGACAGGTTTTGTCATGCTTTCTTTAGCAGCACTGGGTCTTGGATTGGTCGGCAATGCTATGATGGAAGAGCAGCTTCCATTGGGGATGTTTTATGGCTCGGCGCTGGCTTATTTGCCGGCAATGTTTGCCATGATCGGCGTGGCGGTATTGTTGCTCGGATGGGCTCCGAATTTAACCGGTGCCGTTTGGCTGTATTTAGCTTTTTCGTTTTTTGTCATTTACTTGGGCGGCTTGTTCCAATTTCCCGAATGGGTAGGAAAGTTGACGCCGTTCGGCTATGTGTCTGAGATACCGATTGAAGAGATGAATTACCTGAACGCGGCAATGCTGACAGTTGTGGCAATTATTTTGACGGCCATCGGCATTACCGGATTTAATCGCAGGGATATTGGAAGGTAGCCGCCAATTGAACAGCAAGAAAAAAATCCTCTTTTCCAATTGTGGAAAAGAGGGTTTTTCCGTTTACAAAAGCAAAAGCCAGGCAGCGACGGGTCCTAATAAGGCACCAAGTACTGCGCTTAAAGTCATTGCAACTGAACTCATCGATGTTTCCTGCTGGCCGTATTCGAAGGCTTTTGCAGTCCCCATGCCATGGGCGGAAGTGCCAAGGCCGATGCCGCGGCCGATCGGCGAATCGATATGCAGCCATTTCAAGAGGGCAGGGCCGACGATATATCCGGTAAATCCTGCCACCATTACAAAAACTGCAGCGAGCGAAGGGATTCCGCCGAGGTTGCTGGCAACTTGCATGGCAACCGGCGTGGTCAGTGACTTCGGCAGGACGGTCAAAATCAGCTCTTCTGAAAAACGGAAAAGCTGAGTAAACAAAACGCCGCTTGCCATGCCGACAACAACACCCGCAGCAATACCTGAAAGGATCGGCAGCATGTTGGTGAAAAGCAGATCCCGCTGTTTGTAAAGTGGAATCGCGAGTGCCACTACTGCCGGACCCAGCAATGTGCCGATCCAGCTGCCGCCCATCATATATGTATCGTAAGGAATGTTGCCCAACACTAAAATAAGGGCAAGGATTGCTGTAGAAGCAAGCACCGGATTCAATAGAGTCTTTCTATACTTTAAATACAAAACATTAGTCAGCAAATAAATGCTGACCGTCAAAACCGCAAAAAAAGCAGCAGTCAGATTGAATGCCATGCTTAGGATCTCTCCTTTCGGTCAGTGCTTGCCTTGGCGGCATACTGGCTGACCCAGCCCGCAACCGCCATTGTCAGAAACGTGCTGGCAATGACGATTGGAATCAACAGCATGCCTTTGCCGGAAAACAATTCCCCGTATTCAACAACCCCGACGGTAGCCGGGATAAAGTAAAGAGATAAAAAAGCCAATAGGAAATGAGCGCCGGACTCAATCCATTCAAGCGGATAGATTTTCAGCATAAGTGCAGTAAACAGCAGAAGAAAGCCGATGATGCTGCCCGGCAACGGAATATTGAAAAAAACCTGAATAGCTTCACCTATTAAATAAAAACCGGTAATAACAAAAAGCTGAAGAATGATAGAAATGATTTTCAATGAGGGCACCGCCTTTCTGGTGAATGTAAGGAGAAGATCCGGTTCTTTCCATAATAAGTTATTTTACAGGATTTCGGTTGAAAAGCGAGAATGGATTCTCATCTCTTTTAACTATTCAGAGAATTATGGCGAAATGCCAGAAAACTCTTTTCAATTTTTTACAGGTGGGTATAGGAAGGGAAAAAGCCGGAGGCGGTGGCCGGGATTTAGCCATAATAGTTTCTGGCAGGTTCTGCAACCGAAAGGAGGTGCAGCTTTATGGAAAGTGAAAAGACCTTGGCTGGAAAGTTGGAACAGCATGCGCTACAGGGTTTCAACAAGCAGATAACAAGAATTCAGGAAGCCGGCCAAAGTCTATACCATTATACGGGCCTGACAAGCTTGATGGGCATGATCGAAACGAACCGGTTATGGATGAGCAAAGGGACTTTTCTGAACGACTCCAGCGAACTGGTCTATTTTTCTGGCATTTTAAAAACTGTACTGGACAAAATGCAAGTTTCGGACAAAGGAAATCTATGGGGCATGTTTATTGAAGAGCTGCAGCAGACTTTGGATCATTTTATGAAAGAAATTGAAGAAAGCGGTTTTGAAGTCTATGTCTTTTCAATGTCACAAACCGAGGATTCATTGGCTCTTTGGT
Organism: Planococcus wigleyi; assembly: GCF_014836985.1. Lineage (GTDB taxonomy): Bacteria > Bacillota > Bacilli > Bacillales_A > Planococcaceae > Planococcus > Planococcus notacanthi. The sequence continues at coordinate 75,043 of NZ_JACSPU010000003.1, forward strand.
ATAACTACGCAAAAGGCGATGGCTATAATATCGGTTTTTCTGCAGAGGAGCTTCTTGAAAAAATCAATCATTACTTATTGGAAACCGGCTTGTTGCATGGTCTTGTGGTCTACAGCAGACGGGAGCAGGAAACCATCTTAGAGGATTTGCTCATGGAGAGCTTTGAACTTATCAGTGGATACCAAGAGGAACAGGTGACCTCGGTCTTAGCCGACCATTTCTTTTCAGTGATGGCATCATGCGCAATCTTTTTTAAGGATGCTACTTTCAAGAGCGAAGAGGAGTACCGAATTGCAATTATCAGCAGAGGAGAATTAGACGGAAAAGTGAAATTCCGAGCACGGAACGGAGTGATTATCCCTTACATCGAGGTCTCGTTTGAAGAAAAATTACCCATCAGCCATATAACGATTGGCCCCAAGAACAATATCGATATTGCCAAAAGCGGCATTGAACATTATGTAAGGAGCAAAGGTTATGATCTGGAAACCGTTACCGTCAGTAAATCCGTTGCGGCTCTCAGGTATTAAAAATAAAAGGGAGTGTTAGTATGTATCCGGAATTAGCAGGAAAGACAGCGATTGTGACAGGGGGATCAAAAGGAATCGGAAAAGGCATCGCAGAGCGTTTCGGCAAAGAAAAGATGAATGTCGTAGTCGATTACCTGACAGATGCTGAAGGGGCGGAAGAGACGGCCCAGGCAATACAGAAGCAGGGTGGAAAAGCGGTCACGGTGCAAGCGGATGTTTCAACAGAAACAGGCATCAAGAGCTTGATCCAAACGGCACTCGATCATTTTGGTTCGGTGGATGTATTGGTGAACAATGCAGGTTTCAGTGAGCCGGCACCTTCTGATGAATTGGCATTGGAAACGTGGCAACGTGTACTGGACGTCAATCTTACAGGGGCTTTTATTGCCAGCAGGGAAGCATTGAGCTGGATGAAGGCAAATAAAGTCAAAGGCAGCATCCTTAATATTTCGAGTGTTCATCAAGTCATTCCCAAAGTGGAGAATGTTCACTATGGCGTCACAAAAGGCGGCTTGAAGATGCTGACAGAAACATTGGCGTTGGAATATGCAGAACAAGGAATACGGATTAATAGCATTGCACCTGGAACCATCACGACACCAGGAAATCCGACACAAGAACAGGACGCAGAAGAAAAAGAGAAGACGCTGCAGAAAATCCCGATGAAAAAGATCGGGAAACCGGAAAACATCGCCGCAGCCGCGGCCTGGCTTGTTTCCGGTGAAGCTGCTTATGTCACCGGAACTACCTTATTTGTAGATGGTGGCATGACCTTATATCCTTCTCAATTGTTCTAACAGTAATTGCCCACCGCACAGGAGAACTTCAGTCTGTGCGGTTTTTTATGCATTCTTAAGCATATATACTATACTGAAAAAATAACCATTTAACTCCGGATTTCGAAATAGACAGAATTTAAAAAAATATTTGATTATAATGCTTGCATTTTAAGCTAATTGTTGTATTATTACTTTATGCAATATATCGCATACATTTTTTTAAAAGAGAATGTATTATACTAAAATTATAGATACAAGTACACGAGCCAACGGATTTAGAATTTAGGAGGAAATAGGAATGGATAGTAAATTGTCGTTTAAATCATATGCAGTTGTAGGGATGATGTTGTTTGCGCTGTTTTTTGGAGCAGGAAACTTAATCTTTCCCGCGCAGCTTGGACAATACGCAGGAACAAACGTCTGGATCGCGATATTCGGATTTCTGATTACAGGTGTCGGTCTGCCATTGCTGGGTATATTAGCGATCGGTTACTCGAAAAGTAATGACTTACAAGATCTTTCAAGCCGTGTTCACCCTGTCTATGGGTTGGTCTTTACGGCAATGCTTTACTTAACGATCGGACCCTTCTTCGCTTTGCCAAGAACAGGCGCTGTTTCATATGAAGTTGGAATTGCACCGTTTGTTGGAGAAGGAAATGCCACAATTGCTTTATTGGTCTTCTCTTTAGTCTTCTTTGCAATATCATTGCTCGTATCATTGAATCCGTCAAAAATGGTCGACAGCATCGGCAAGATCCTTTCGCCTGCGATTCTTGTGACCTTGGGTGTTTTATTGGTTACATCGTTCGTTAATCCGATGGGAGCTAAAGAAGCGCCACAGCCGGCTTATGCAAACGATGCCTTCTTTACAGGCTTCACTGAAGGCTATAACACCATGGACGCACTCGCTTCCTTGGTTTTCGGGATCATTGTCATTTCTGCAGTCCGTAAATTGGGTGTGAATTCGCCTAAAGGCGTCTTAACCGCGACTTTAAAAAGTGGGGTTGTAGCTGCTGCTCTTTTGGCCATCGTCTACACAGGAATTGCTCTGCTCGGTTCAACAAGTACGGCAACTTTAGGGCTGATGGAAACAGGGGGACCTGTTTTAAGCGGCGCTTCGGGCCATTATTTCGGTAATTTCGGTTCCAGTTTATTGGCCGTCATTATCATTCTGGCGTGTTTGACAACTGCTATCGGCTTAACTGTTGCTAACTCGGAGTTTTTCCATAAGTTGACGCCTTCCATCAGCTATAAAACGTATGTTGTGATTTTCTCTGTCTTTTCGTTAGTTGTCACTAATGCTGGGCTTTCGAATATCATCACTTATTCAATCCCGGTATTGATGTTCCTTTATCCACTGGCAATTGTCTTGATCATCCTGGCTTTCTTGTCGCCATTATTCAGACATGCTCAGTTGGTGTACGTATCGACAATCGTTGTCACATTCTTTATCAGCATCGTTGATGGATTCAAAACCCTAACTTCTTCGTTGGGAGTCGATAATCCCGCTTTGCTTCAATCAGTAATTGACTTCTATGCCGCAGTCCTGCCTCTTTACGACAAAGGGCTTGGCTGGTTCTTGCCAGCGTTGATCGTCATTGCCGTCACCACGGTAATCGCACGCAGCAAAAAAGAAGTGAAAGTTCAAGTTGCTCAAAACAACGCCTAATATCAATAACTATAGGCCGTTCCAAAAATCGGATCGGCTTCCATATAAAAAGCTGTTACAAAAGCGAAGAGGCTTTTGTAACAGCTTATTTCAATTGATTTAAAAGCTTTTTTCGGTAGTCAATTCTTCGATGGTCCGGATCCAATTGGATTTCATCAGCTGAGTCACTTTTTCCGGATCTTTCTCTTTTAAGGTCTGGATAATCTGGACATGCTCGTCATATGAGCTTTTCGTCAGCATCAGCGAGTGATGAAAAAACTGTCTTCTGACATGTGATTGGAGGCTGCCGAGCATGGTATGGATATATGGATTTTGAGCGGTATCAACGATGATCTGGTGAAACTCCTGATCAATTTTCAAAGCTGAAAATCCATCCTGGCTATCGATGGCTTTAATGAATCGCTCATTGGTTTCTTCCAATAAGTTGAAAGTGTCTTCATCAAGATTTGGAATGGCCAATTCTGCTGCAAGTGCCTGCAGAACAGCGAGGGGAGGCAATAAGTTTTTGAGATCGTCTTTTTTCACATTCGTGACGCGTGTCGCTTTTCCGGGAAACATCTCGACAAATCCTTGAACTTCCAATAATTGAAGTGCTTCGCGGATAGGGGTACGGCTTAAACTCAATGCTTGGGCCAAGTCTGTATCAACCAACTTTTCTTCGGGCTGTAAGGTGCCATCGATGATCCACTGCTGCAATTGAAGATAAGCGCTTTCCTTCGCTGAGACGCGGACAGGCTTCGTATAATTTACGGGAATAGGCATTGCAAGCTCTCCTTTTTTACTGCAAAATTTATGACACGGGAACACGCAATGGGATTGGGAACCTCCCAATGAATGAATATCTCTTAATGCCATTATACACCAATTCAGACTATCTATGAAATATTTTATGCAATATATCGGTAAATGACATCAAAATGCCTCTATCCTTTCGTTTGTCAGATTTCAAATAGGGAATAAGGAGTGCAATAGCAGATATACCAATGGAAGAGGAGGAATTAGGATGCTGACGTTTATTCCGAGTCAGGATTCACAGACTATTGCTTTCAAAATTGAGGGAACAATAACCAAGGAAAATCTGCAAGAGCTGGAGCGGGAGATCAGTGAACGGTTTTCTAAAGACCAGCCCTTCAATGCTTATGCCGTGATTGGGCAAGTGAAGGTGCCGACGATCAACGCATTGATAGAAGAAGCGAAAATCGATATGAAGCGCTGGAGCCAGTACAATAAGTTGGCTGTTGTCAGCGAAAAAAATTGGCTTGGCACCATCACCGATCTTGGTGATTTGTTGCCGGGCATCGAAGCAAAGCATTTTAAAGCGAATGAAGCCGAGCAGGCTTGGAACTGGATTAAAGGCTGATCAGCTCCACTATTAATCAGAGGAGGAGAACTATGTTATCATTTGTACCGAGTAAAGACACTGAGACCATTGCGATTGAATTTGAAGGGGCGGCTACAAAGGAAGATGCATTGAAGATCAATAAAATCATTCAGGAAAAGTTTGCCGATAAGGGAAAGTTCAATATTTATGCCATTATAAACGAAACGGACGGCATTCCTTTCACAGGGCTTGAGCAAAGTATGCAAGTGAATATGGATGCCTGGAATCAATTCCATAAATTCGCTGTCATCAGTTCTGCGCATATGCCGGGCCATTTAGCGGAAATGGAAAACCTGCTTCCGAAACTTGAAATCAAACATTTTCAACTGGATGAAATGAACGAAGCCTGGAATTGGATTCAGGAATAGGAAAAAAGCGTTTTGCAGATTTTGTGCAAAACGCTTTTTTAGGAGGAGAAACATGACGTTATTCCTCTACATGAATCAAATCTGCTTTGACGATATGAAAAATGCTCAAAATGATTGTTTTTCCATCCATATCTTCTACAGGAAAAAGGCTCACAGCAACACCGGAAAAATGGTCTTCAAGAGGCCCTTCAATGCGGATGTTCTCCAAGTATTCCCCTGTTGTCAACAAAATATTGTAGACATGGAACTTCTGCTTCATGGCAATCCCTCCTATGCGCAGTTTTGGAAAAATCACATGGCCAGGGTGGGAATCAGGACAGCTATCGTATACACTAATTATAAAGCAAAACGGTGTTTTACAGATAGGATGAGAGACGATGAAATCGGAAATTTCAATTAAAGTAACGGATAAATACAAGGCGGAATATGCCAAAGGCTACCCCTTGATCACTAAAGAGGCCTTAGAGAATCCGGAAGCCTTGCAGAACGAGGGAAGCATTTTAAAGTTGACCGATAAGCAAGGGCGCTTTTTGGCGAAAGGCTATTACGGCCTGCAAAACAAAGGTTTTGGCTGGATCTTGACGCGTGATGAAAGTGAAACCATCGATCAGGATTTCATGGAACGCAAGCTGGCGGCAGCTATCGGCCGCAGACAAGCATTTTTCAGCAATCCGGAAACGACGGCTTTCCGTGTGTTCAACGGTGAAGGCGATGGGTTCGGTGGACTGATCATTGATTATTATGCCGGCTTTTACTTGCTCAGCTGGTACAGCGAAGGGGTTTATACCTTTAAAGACGAGATCATTGCAGCGCTGCAGAATGTCGCGGAATGCAAAGGCATTTACCAGAAAAAGCGATTTGATACAAAAGGCCAGTACATCGAAGAAGATGATTTCGTGACAGGCGAGCGTGGGGAGTTCCCGATGATCGTCAAAGAAAACGGTGTGAATTTTGCTGTTTACTTGAACGATGGGGCGATGACCGGCATATTCCTGGACCAGCGGGATGTCAGAAATACCATCAGGCAGAAATATGCCAAAGGCAAGACCGTGCTTAATACGTTTTCGTATACCGGTGCTTTTTCGGTAGCGGCGTCACTTGGCGGTGCTGCTAAAACGACGAGTGTCGATTTGGCGAAAAGAAGTTCGAGCAAGACGATCGAGCAATTCAGTGTCAATGGCATAGATTTTGAGACACAGGACATCCTGGTCATGGACGTGTTCAATTATTTTAAATACGCCAAACGAAAAGAATTGAAGTTCGACGTGGTCATTTTGGATCCGCCAAGCTTTGCACGTTCAAAAAAATACACGTTCAGCACTTCCAAGGACTATACGAATTTAATGAAAGAAGCGATTGCCATTACTGAAAGAAATGGCGTCATCGTTGCTTCGACCAACAGTGCCTCTTTTGGAATGAAAAAATTCAAAGGGTTTATCGATAAAGCCTTTAAAGACCTTGGAAAGAAATACAGCATCGTTGAGGAATTCACTTTGCCAAGTGATTTCCGTGTGCAAAAGGAATTCAAAGAAGGCGATTACCTGAAAGTGCTTTTTGTGAAGTTGGGCTAAGAAAGCCAGAATGGGATTTGTGTTTGTGACGAAAATTTGCGGGTGATGCGAAACGCTTCTCCATTTCTTCCCTTAATCCCTGTACAGTCATCTGCTGCAATTCTATAATAAAAGCAGATTGTGAGGGATAGTGAATGTTTAAGAATGCGTTAGGGACATTTCGTTTCATGGGCGTGCTGGAAGGCAGCTCTCTATTGATTCTGCTTTTCATTGCCATGCCGTTAAAATACTTTTTTGAGTTTCCGGAAGCCGTCAGTGTCATCGGACCGATCCATGGAGCTTTGTTCAGCATCTACATCTTGATGACTGTCTATATGACCTTCATCTACAGATGGCCTTTCCGTTTCTCGGTTGGTGCCGTCGCTTCAGCGTTTTTGCCGTTCGGCAATTTCATTTTAGACAAAAGGCTTGAAAATTGGCAGCAGTTGAAAATAGCGACTGTGTAATTGCTGATGTAACTCGGGCACCAAACACCTGCAGGTTTTTCCTGCAGGTGTTTTTATTTGGGGTTATCGAAAGGCGTTCAACTCCTCTATAATGAAACTATTGAAATTTACAGATTTGCATTGGAGGTCACATCATGGCGAAAGCGATAAGTTCTTCTTCTTTAGCCGGAAATCCTGTTTATCCGGTGATGTTTGCGATTGGCGGCTGCCATTTGCTGAATGATTCTTTACAGGCCGTGATTCCTGCCATGTTCCCAATACTTGAAGCGGATCTTGGTTTGACGTTTACGCAACTGGGTTTGATTGCGTTTGTACTCAATATGGTAGCCTCTGTCCTCCAGCCGGTTGTAGGGTTCATTAGTGACAAGAAACCAATGCCCTACGCGCTGCCGCTCGGCATGACGAGTTCATTTTTCGGAATTGCAGGGTTGGCGTTTGCGCCGGAATATTGGATGATTCTTGTTTCAGTTATTTTCCTGGGGTTGGGTTCGGCTGTTTTCCATCCGGAAGGCTCACGTGTTTCCTATATGGCAGCCGGCTCCAAACGCGGCTTGTCACAATCGATTTATCAGGTGGGAGGAAACTCCGGCCAGGCACTGGCCCCATTGATCAGTGCATTCATCCTGGTTCCACTCGGCCAGATAGGAGCGGCTTTGTTCCTCTTTGTTGCAGCGATCGGCATTTTTATCCTATCGAAAATCTCCATTTGGTATAAGCAGCAACTGGAGAAGGAAAAGCTGCAGAAAGTGAAGAAAGTATTATTGTCTTCATTGCCTGAGATGACCAAAAAACAAGTGGGCGTGGCGTTGGCGCTTTTGATGATCATTATTTTCGCCCGTTCATTCTACGTCACCAATATGACGAGCTTTTACATATTCCATTTGATCGAGTCTTACGGGCTGACAATCCAGCAGGGACAGCTGTATGTCTTCCTGTTCCTTGGCGTCGGGGCAGCAGGCACGTTTTTCGGAGGGCCTATGGCAGACAAAATTGGACGGAAGAACGTCATTCTTCTTTCCATTTTGGTGCCGATCCCGCTGGCCGCTTTCCTGCCGTATGTTCCGCTATACGCTGTACTGATTTTCCTGGCATTGATCGGTTTTTTCATTATGTTGAGTTTTTCCGTTACGGTTGTCTACGCGCAAGAGCTTGTGCCGAGCAAAATTGGCACGATGGCTGGTTTAACGGTTGGTTTGGCCTTCGGGATGGGCGCAATCGGCGCAGTGGTCATTGGGATTTTAATGGATGCCATCGGTGTCTACGAAACCATGATCGTCGTTTCGTTCCTGCCGATTATTGGAATAGTTGGCCTATGGCTGCCGCGTGACCGAAAAATAGTCGCTGCTTCATAAATGCAAAACTTAAGCAAAGGAGAATGTTGTATGACGATAAACTTGCCGGAAGTGCCAACAGCAATAAGAACGGAGCGTTTGCTTTTGCGGATGCCGATGCCTGGAGATGGAAAAGTTGTGAATGCAGCAATCCAGGCCTCACTTGATGACTTAAAGCCATGGCTTGGGTTTGCGCAGGCAGAACCTTCTCCGGAGGACACGGAAATCAATCAGCTGGAGGCGCACTTGAACTTTATAAAAAAGGAAGTTTTGCGTTACCTGGTTTTTGATAAAGAAACAGGACGCTTTATCGGCTCTACTGGCTTCCATGCCATTGAATGGGATGTGCCAAAAATGGAGATCGGCTATTGGCTGGACTCGAGAGCTACTGGAAAAGGCTATATGGCAGAAGCGGTTTCTGCGTTGACTGAATTGGCTTTCTCAACTTTTAAATGCAAGCGCCTTGAAATTCAATGTGACGCAGAAAACCGGAAAAGCCGAGCGATTCCAGAAAAACTGGGCTTTGTTCTGGAAGGTGTTTTGCACAACGATGAACGATCAGTAGATGGCAAAAGGTTAACGGATACATGCATTTACGCTAAATTCACTTAACCCAAAACGAATAGGGGCTTTAAAGATGAAGAAGAAAGACAAAAATCAAGACGCCGGTCTGAAACCATTCATTTCGTTGTTGTTGTCCCTGAAGATTCCAAAGCTTGCGCTGACAATCGGGTTGCTTGCGAGTTTGATCACCACACTTGTGGGCCTTGTAGTGCCGCTGTTGACAAAAAACCTGGTTGATGGCTTTTCCTTTGAATCGTTGAGTGTGCCGCTGATTATCGGAATCGCTGTGGCATTTATTATTCAAGCCGTCATCAATGGGATTTCGATTTACTTGCTGAGCATGGTCGGGCAGCGAGTGGTCGCTGGTTTGAGAGAACGGATGTGGGCCCAATTGATCCGCTTGCGAGTCAGTTATTTCGATCAGCACTCGAGCGGCGAAACGGTCAGCCGTGTGGTGAATGATACAGGGATCGTCCGAAATTTAATCACAGACCACTTCCCGTCCTTCATCACAGGAATTATTTCAATTATCGGGGCAGTGATTATTTTAATCATTCTAGATTGGAAAATGACCTTGGTCATGATGCTGTCGGTACCGCTGACGATTGCTGTGATGATTCCCCTAGGCCGCCAAATGGCCAAGATTTCACGGAACCTGCAGGATGAAACCGCTCAGTTTACAGGTCATGTCCAGCAGACTTTAGGAGAAATCCGTTTAATGAAATCTTCAACAGCTGAAGAGATTGAAGAAACCAAAGGGGTACAAGGCATTCAAAAGTTATTTGCTCTTGGTATGAAAGAAGCGAAAATCTATGCGTTGATTGCGCCTTTGATGTACCTGGTGGTTATGGTAGTTATTGTATCGATTATCGGCTATGGCGGGATCCGTGTGGCCAATGGCGAAATGTCGACGGGATCGTTGGTGGCGTTTCTATTGTATCTCTTTCAGATTATTGTTCCGATGGCAACCTTTGCTCGGTTTTTTACGGAGCTTCAAAAAGCCAAAGGCGCTACTGAACGAATCATTGGAATTTTAGAGTTGCCTTTGGAAGAACAGCAACAGAAGCCCGCGCTGGATATTGTCGGGAAAACGCTACAGGTGGAAGGAATAAGTTTTGCCTATGAAAAAGGGGAACAGGTTCTAGAAGATGTATCGTTTGAAGCGCAGCCAGGGGAAATGATTGCCTTTGCGGGGCCAAGCGGCGGCGGAAAAACCACTGTGTTTGGTTTGGTAGAGCGATTTTACGAACCTTCATCCGGACGCATTTCTATTGGGAATATCCCCATCAATGAAATATCAATCGCTTCCTGGCGAGATCAGATCGGCTATGTATCCCAGGAAAGTGCCATGATGGGCGGCACAATCCGGGAAAATCTCACCTATGGCCTGCCGGATTCAGAAACGATTCCAGCCGAAGAACTTTGGCGGGTGGCTCGCATGGCTTATGCGGAAGATTTTATTCGCAGCTTTGCCGACGGATTGGATACGGAAGTCGGAGAACGCGGCGTCAAGCTATCCGGCGGACAACGCCAACGGATTGCCATCGCACGAGCGTTTCTGCGTGATCCGAAAATCCTCATGATGGATGAAGCAACAGCCAGCCTGGACAGCCAATCAGAAGGGATTGTGCAGCAGGCATTAAGCCGATTGATGGAAGGGCGGACGACGCTGGTGATTGCCCACCGGCTGTCGACGATTGTCGATGCAGATAAAATTGTTTTTATTGAAAAAGGGCATGTGACAGGAATCGGAACACACCGGGAACTGACCGCTTCACACACACTTTACCGTGAATTTGCTGAACAGCAATTAACTTGACTGAACCACTTGACCTTGACGCAACGTCAAGGTGTATGGTGGATTTATCAGGAGGTGGAGAAATGGAATACACTGTGCAAAAACTCGGGAACCTGGCAGGAATCAGTACCAGGGCTTTACGTTATTACGATGAAATAGGGCTCTTGAAGCCGGCAAGAAAAAGCTCGTCGGGATACCGGATCTATGGGCAGCCGGAAGTGGATAAGCTGCAGCAAATCCTTTTCTACCGCGAACTTGGTCTGGAGCTGGAACAGATAAAGAACATTGTCAATAATCCGGGTTTCAACGGTTCCCGAGCTTTGGAAGAGCACCGTGAAAAACTTCTCGCCAAACGCATGCAATTGGACCTCTTGATCATCAATGTGGAAAAAACCATTTCCGCAAAAGGAGGAGAAAGCATCATGGCTGATAATGAGAAATTTGAAGGGTTTAAACAAAAGCTGGTGGATGACAACGAACAGCAATACGGCCGCGAAATACGCGATAAATACGGCGACGATGTGGTCAATCAATCCAATGCCAAAATGCTGAACATGAGTGAAGAGAAATACCAGGCGTTTACACTTCTGGAACAGGAGGTGTTGGACCGTTTAGCAGAGGCAGTCAAAACAGGCGATCCGTCGAGCGAGCTGGCGCAGCAAACGGCTGAATTGCATCGCCAATGGCTTGGGTTTACATGGCCATCCTACAGCAAAGAAGCGCATATGGGGCTTGCGGAGATGTATGTGGCAGACGAACGGTTTGCAGCATACTATGACAAAGTACAGCCGGGAGCCGCACAGTTCCTTAGGGATGCCATTGCTGCCTACACGGCGCAGAATCAGTGAACATCAAAACACAGCCAATCCGACGGAATCGGGTTGGCTGTGTTTTTTCGTCTTGATTTAATGAACGTGCGTAAATGTTGCCGAGTGTGCACAAAGTTGCTTTAGCGTGCACAAGTTCTATCGAGCGTGCATTAATCCAATGAAGCGTGCGCATATTTTCTCAACCGTGCATAAACCTGTAATAAGCTAGACGGCCGACTCCGCTTTTCTTGATGTCCAGCTTCGTCGGCCAGCTCTTTGAGTCATAAGCCAACCCAGCTGTGTGGCAAAAGAACGCCACTTCGCTGGTCTGTCTTATGCCCGTCAGAGCTACATGGGCGCTTCCGCTTTTCCGGTTTACAAACTATTAACAAACCTTTACACCCCTGTTATAGCTAATCCTTATCAGCTTGGTATACTGAAACCAATTAAAGCTGCTACCGACGATTCGGTTTAAACGAAAAGGAGAGGTTTGCATGCAAGGGTCGAAAAAGAAAGCGCCGATTGTGAAAGTCATGTCATTTAACATTGCTCATGGATTAGGGATGGATGGAATAGTAGATCTGGAGAAGACCGCTGAAGTCATTGAGGATTCCTGTGCTACAATCATCGCTTTACAGGAGGTTGACCGTTATTTTTCCGACCGCAGTTCGTTTGTGGACCAAGTAGATTGGTTGAGCCAGAGATTGAATATGCATGCAGCCTATGGTGCCAACATGAATTTTGCTGCTGAAGATTCAGAGCGCCCGAATCGCCAGTACGGCAATGTGATTTTAAGTAAGTATCCGATCAAGTATGTCGAGAACCATCTGCTGACACAGGTCTATTGTCCGTTCGGCAATAACGAACAGCGGGGAATTTTAGAGACCGTCATTGAAGTAGATGGCATTTACTTAAGTGTCTTCAATACGCATTTGGCGTTGAAGGACGATGAATTGGCTGTCAGTATCGATGAAATTCTGGCGATTACCGGGAAAAGCCGTTTCCCGCGCGTACTCGCTGGAGATTTCAACGCACCATCTTCAAATGTTCACATGCAAAAGCTGAACAAACAGTTTAGAGATGCTTTTCTGAAAATGAAGAGAGGGGATGCTTATACATATCCTGCTCCTTACGTGGACAAAGAGACAACAGAAGTTTTTTGGCCAGCAACGCGAATTGATTATATTTTTTCGGACAATGATGTAGAAGTAGTCCAAGTAGCAGCTATTGAAACAGCGGTTTCTGATCATTTGCCGATTGTCGCAGATATGGTTCTGGCAGATGTGAAAGTGGGCGTCAAAGGCCGTAGCCAGAAAGAACGTGCCAAAGTCTAAGCGATCGCCATTATAAATATAGACATGTAAAAAACGGAAGCTCTAGTGGAGAGCTTCCGTTTTTTGGTGGTTATAAATTTGTTTGCCGGACTGAAGTTCACGTCTGCAGAATTTGACCAATAAATAAACCAGCGGCGTATCGGCAGCAGCGACTAGCCATTTAAACACGTATTGCGTAGCAATCATCCCGAGCAATGCGCTGGTCGGCATGGTTCCGTAAAATGCAATGGTGATGAAAATAGTGGTATCCACCAATTGGCTGGTCATCGTTGAGGCGTTATTGCGTACCCATAGTTTAGACTCGCCATGACGCTGTTTCAATTTATGGAAAATGGTGACGTCTAGGTTCTGGCTGATGAAATAAGACACAAGACTGGCCAAGGTGACGCGGAAACCTGCAGAAAAAATGGTTTCAAAAGAAGCCTGGTCTGCAAAAAATGGAGCAGAAGGCAAATGGATGGCAAAGAAAATAAATGCCAATGCGCAAAGCTGCGTGACGAAACCGGCGGTGACTGTCTGCCGTGCTGCTTCTTTGCCATATACTTCTGCAATAGTATCAGTGATTGGAAACGTGAAGACATAGACGATGACGGCGGCCGGCAATACAGCCCATTCACCGATGCTGAACAATTTGACTGCTAAAATATTCGACAAGATCAATAAGCCGACAAAGGCGCCGTTCAAATAAAGCAGCATGTTCGGTGCCTCCTACCGGTTGGTGATCGTTTCAGGATTCATGTCATGATTCATCATCCGGTACGATGCCATTTCTTCGTATTTTGTTCCTGGCTTTCCGTAGTTGGTGTAGGGATCGATGGATAATCCGCCACGCGGCGTGAATTTTCCCCATACTTCGATATAGCGGGGGGCCATCAATTTGATCAAATCATTCATGATGATGTTGACGACATCCTCGTGGAAATCCCCATGATTCCGGAAGCTGAATAAGTAAAGTTTCAATGATTTGCTTTCCACCAATGTTTTATCAGGGATGAAGCTCAAGTAAATGGTGGCGAAATCAGGCTGTCCCGTTTGGGGGCAAAGCGACGTGAATTCGGGACAATTAAACTTCACAAAATAATCGCGGGTATGCAGATTATCGATCGGTTCGAGAATATCCGGATCGTACTCAAATTTGTACTTGGTTTGTTGATTGCCGAGCAATGATAGATGCTCAAGTGTGTCTTCGTTTCTTCCTGCCATGAAAACGGCCTCCTTTTAGATGGCCGACTTGAAAGAGGGCTATAAAAAACGGACAAAAGAAAAAGCCAAATCGCATGTGGATTTGGCTGAGTTTCGACAATCCATAGTTTTTTATAGAGGGTGAAATGCTATGAACCTCTCCCGTCGCCGGGTTATTTACTTTTACTAACCTATCGTATAAGACTTGCTATTCGTTGTCAAACGGCTGTTTTTGGTAAAATAGCAGCAAGACGACGGAGGCGAATGTAAGATGGGACACGATCATAGCCATAACCATTTTGAAACAGCCAGGAGCGGCAACAAAAAAGCATTGATTCTGGCGCTCGGCATCACAGCCGGCATCATGCTGCTGGAATTTTTCGGTGGCCTTTTGACCAATAGCCTGGCGTTGATTGCCGACAGTGGACATATGCTTTCGGACACTGTTTCGCTGGCGCTCAGCTTGTCCGCTATCTGGTTTTCCGGAAAAGCGGCTTCTGCTAAAAAAACCTATGGGTATTACCGCTTTGAAATCATTACCGCCTTTATCAATGGCGCAACTCTATTTATCATCGCCGGATTGATCATCTATGAAGCCATTGGACGTTTTGTTGAGCCACCTGAAGTAGAGGGCGGCTGGATGCTGATCATTGCTGCCATCGGCCTTCTGGCAAATCTATTGAGTGCGTGGGTGCTGAACCGCAACGCAGATGTCCATGGCAACTTGAACATGAAAAGTGCTTATATGCACGTTATTGGAGACGCATTGGGCTCAATCGGTGCGATAGTGGCTGGAATATTGATTCTTCTGTTTGACTGGACGGTGGCGGATCCCATCATTTCGGTAGTTGTTGCTTTACTGATTTTGCGGAGTGCTTGGGGCATTATCCGGAACAGCCTCCATATTTTGATGGAAGGAACGCCCCACACCATCGATGCCCAAGAAGTGAAGGCATTGCTTATTGAAATTGAAGGGGTTTTGGATGTCCATGATCTTCACGTTTGGACGATTACGTCGGGCATGGATTTATTTACTTGCCATATCGATGTAGCGAAAGATACTGATGAGCAGCAGGTCCTTCAGAAGGCATTGAAGCTGGTCCATGATCATTGTGGAATCGAACATGCAACTATTCAAATTGAAAAGGCGGAGTCAATGCATCATTCATTGAAAGTTTGAATCTTGTCGGCTGGCTGGTCTGAATAGCGGGTATTTGTAGTGATAGAAAACATGATTTTCTCGGCAATTTGCCTCATCTCACAGTGAGGCTCTTAGATGTTCATGGTACACTAGAGCTAAAATAGTAGGCAGAAAGGAGCGGTAAGGATGGCAGCAGGTTATGGCAATGAATTGCAGACGCAAGCTTTGCAATGGATACAAACACAGCTTGGAAACACTGCAGAAATTACGGGCGTCAAGCCGCTGACAGGCGGAACTTCTTCCATGTTGTTTGAACTGGCTGTCGAAGAAAACGGCGTTTCGCTTTCGTATGTATTGCGGCTTTTCCATAAAATAGATTGGTTGGAGAAAGAACCGGATTTAGCAAAACACGAAGCGGAAAGCCTTCAGTTTGCTGAACAAGCTGGCCATCCGGTCCCTCATTTACTTGCTTACGATGAAACGGGCGAAAAAAGCGGATTGCCGGCAGTCTTGATGACAAAAGTGCCTGGTTCTGTCATATTGCAGCCGTCTAACGATGAAAAATGGCTGGATGGCCTGGCAGCTGCTTTAGCTGAAATCCATCAAACCAAGGCAGAGGGCTTTCCTTATGAATATTTTTCCTACAATAATGCATTTTTGCTGGAAAAACCGACCTGGTCCAAGATCCAGAACGATTGGATGCGTGCTTTTTATATTGTGGCAGAAAGCCGCCCTGAAGCTCAGGAATGTTTTATTCACCGGGATTTTCATCCCGCTAATGTACTGTGGGAAAACAAAGAAATCAGCGCTATCGTAGACTGGGTAAATGCTTGCCGGGGGCCGGCGGGAATTGATGTAGGCCATTGCCGTGTCAACTTGGCGCAGCTTTACGGAATTTCAGTCGCCAATGATTTTTTGGCGGCTTACCAGAGACATGCCGGGAATTCATTTACTTATGATCCGTATTGGGACCTTTTATCGCTGATTGATACATTGGATGGATCACCAGTTGTGTATCCCGGCTGGAAAGCCTTTGGCATGAAGGGCTTGTCCGATGAATTAGTCCGCCACCGTCTGGATGATTATTTAATGAGTCTTCTCGACCGTTTCGACGATTATTGAGCTGCAGAGCGGCAGCGACCAGTTTACTTCCAGGTTTGATTTCTCCGATAAAGGCAATATATAGGATAAGTGAGTTTTTTGAGGAGGAAATCGGATGAAGGATGAACAGCTGAAGCAATTAAAAAAACAATTGGAAGAACAAGTGGCATCGCTGGAAGAGCGCGTTGAGCAAGATGAAGAGTTTGAGACAACGGAACTTTCGAATTATGACAATCATCCTGCAGATAACGCCACCGACCTGTATGACCAGGAACGTGGAATGGCGTTGACGCAGTTTAAAGAGGAAGAGCTGGAAGAAGCGAAAACGGCTTTGGCAGCAATTGAAGACGGCACGTATGGTAAGTGTTCGGTATGCGGCAAAGAAATACCGTTCGAGCGGCTGGAAGCATTGCCGACCGCATTGACCTGCATCGATCATGCAGATCAGGAGGTCGATTTGGAAAGCCGTCCGCCGGAAGAAGATGTGCTGCAAGCTTCTACAGGACAGCCAGTCAAGAAAGAAGACGATGGCATCCGTGATTACCAGGACAGCTTTGAAGATGTAGAAGACTTTGGCTCCTCTGACACCCCGCAGGATCAGCCTGATGAAGATCCGCAGGATTTCTTTAAAGACGACAAATAAAATAACGTAAATTTGCCCCCTGCCTTTATTGCCAGGGGGTTTATTTCCCGGGAAATGAGCGATGAGGAGAATGGATATGGACAAATTAACTCAGCAATTCTATGAATTGGAATCCAGCCACCTGAAGCCGGAAGTAAGGGTTTCGACAGACAAGCTCGGCGAAATACTGGACGACGAATTTTATGAATTTGGCAGTTCAGGTGGACTGATTAAACGCTCGCATTACGATGAAGACCATCCCTTAAATCCGGATCCGATGGAAATAAAATCTTTTACCGTACATGAGCTGGGTCCGGCTGCTGTTTTGACTACGTATCAAATCCATAATCAAAAGACGGGAAAGTTGACCAACCGCAGTTCGGTCTGGAAAAAAAGAGAAAGTGGCTGGAAATTATTTTTCCATCAAGGAACGGTTTCGACAAACGAAGTGTTTCAATAAAGGAAAAAGAGGATATTTAGGTAACAGAACTATTTTTGGTGGAGGAGGAAACAGATATGGAACATGCCATTGTGTTATTTGATGGAGATTGCAACTTTTGTGATTCAAGCGTTCAGTTTATTATAAATCATGACCCGGCCGGCTATTATCAATTTGCTTCATTGCAAAGTGAAATTGGCCAGGAACTTTCCAAGAAGTACAAAGTGCCAGATGATGTGGATAGCGTAGTCTTGATAAAAGATGGTCAGGCTTACGTGAAATCCGAAGGTGCTTTAATGATTTCCAATCATTTGACCGGCCTTTGGAAATTGGCCTATTACCTGAAACCATTCCCGCGCGCAATCCGTGATGGGGCTTATGATATCGTAGCCAAAAACCGTTACAAGGTATTCGGCAAGTTGGACAGCTGCATGTTGCCGCCGCCTCATATCCGCAAGCGATTTTTAGATAAATAAGAAAAGCGGAAGCGCCCGTGTAGCTCTGCCGGGCATAAGACAGACCAGCAAAGTGGCGTGTTTTCAGCCGCACAGCACGAAAAGTGGAAGTGCCTATCCAGCTCTGACAGGTGTAAGACGCTCTGGCGAAGCAGCATGTTTTCAGCTGCATAGCCAGAGTGGTTTACATCCCGAAGAGCTAGGCACTGCAACTGGACACGGGTTGGCTTATGACCCAAAGAGCTGGTCGCTGGAGTCTGGACAATAAGAAAAGCGCAAGCGCCCGTGAAGCTTTAAAGAGCATAATTAAAGATACCCCGAAGCGGAGGTACTGCGCTTCGGGGTATCTTTGGGTATACGGGAATAATGGGAACAATATTAATGGAAGTTGGATATCCGCCAATATTGGCTGGCAATCGGTCCGGCCATATAGGCAAGACCTTCACTTTCAGTTAAGTGAATTCCGATCCATTCGCCATCGTCGCCGTCCTTCAAATACACTTCGTGGTTTGGTGATTGGTCGTGGATTCCAATGATGTCATATGTGCCATCCCGGTAAAAGGCAGCGGATACTTCGTAATCGATATTCGGTGACGTGGTAATGGGATTGCCGACGCTGTGTTTTAAAGTGATGGACACTTTATGGCCCGTTTCCTCTATCTTTTCCAACTCGATTCCTTCAGCAGAGGCGACATCCGCTTTGCTGAACTTTTTACGCCAATTGTATCCAATCGTCGGACCGACGTCTTTATCGTAGGCAAATGATGACTCTTCTTCTTTCAAGTCCACCGTGAAATTGACCTGCGTCCGGTAATGAAGGGAGTCAGGATCAAAGTCTCGGCCATCTCCTTGGAAATATGGGAAAGGAGACAAGAGGTTCGGGTTTTTCAATATCAGGTCCGGCAGGAACGTATGATAGCGGAAGTGCCAAACTGGATAAGCTTTCGGCTTTTCTTTGTCGGACAATAACTCATTCAATGGGGCGATTATTTTGGTCAGCCAGAAATCTTCCATCGCTGCTTTATCCCGTGAGGAATTCCAGTTTAATGCACCAAAGATTTTTGCCACTGTAAACTTTTCTTTCCTAAAACTTTCTTCTGACTTGGCTACTGGACGTTTGCCGCGGATCCAGTAAGTGAATTCCTGGTCCATTGGCACTTGCCGGTCCGTGTATTGGTTTTTCTCCACAGTTTCGACCAATGTGCCATTCTGATAGATGTCGAATTCAGTAATGCCTTCAATTTCTCCCCATGCTAAAGAAATCCGGTTTTCAGAAACAATCGCCGTCAAGACAATTTCTTCAAGACGGTTGATGCTGTCTTGTTTTCGGTTTTCCGTTCCGGTATGCAACTTGATTTTATCGGTCCATTTTCCTGAAGAATCCAGTCGTTCAATGGTGTAGGTGTACAATTCGCCTTTCTTTAATCCTTCGTCCTTGAACAAATTTTGAGTGCCGGTATAAACGACTTGATCTTCTTTCTTAACGCGGCAGACGTCCTCTGTTGCTGTCCATCTGAAATAAATCATGGTATCGGATTGTTCCAACACCAAAATATCCAATTCATTTGCCATATTCCCACCTCCACATGCTATTGTTATGCATATACCCGTTTTGAAACAAAGATGAACCCATGAGAAAGCGGCCAAGATATTTGTTACACAAATTAAATATATACAAATGGGGTTTAACTGTATAATTAAGGTAGGTATTCATACATATTTGAGATAAACTGGTTTTTGTTGGATAACTTCTGAAATCCTAATCGATATAAAAAATAAATAAAAGCATTCGTTTTCCTATAGTAATAGCTTTAGAATTTAGCTCACTGCACTAGATAGATTGAATAAAACGGATGGGGGAATGAAGGTGGAAAACACTCAAAAAGAGCGTAATTTTAGTAACTTCGATGAAGCGGCGGCATACATACTTCAGTTGTTAAGCAAGCAGATCGGAATTAATTCCTTATTTATCGCGAAGAATGACGGAATCACCAATCACATCATTAAAGCACTCAACAGCGATAAGGCCTTAATTGAAGAAGGCAGTTCCATGCCGCTCCCTCATTCCTTCTGCAGTTTGAGCATCAATCACGGCCCGAAGGCTTTAGTGATTGAGGATGTTTCTGAAAATGAGCTGACACGTTCTATGGGCATTGCGGCGAATTACGGACAAGGAACGTTTGTCGGTGTTCCGGTGTATTACAACGATGGTACTGTCTACGGAACAATATGTGGACTGGACGATCAGTATTACAAGCTCTCTGAAGAGCAGCTCTATACGTTTGAAATGATGTCGACATTATTGACCTATGTACTGGAACTGGAAAAAGCGAACCACCAAATTCAGACATTAACAGCTCCAATCGTCCCAGTAACAAAAGGAGTGGCGATTGTACCGGTAATCGGCGAAATTACAGCTCCGCGTGCGCAAGTCATCATCGAGCATGTACTTGAAAAATGCAGCCACGAACCGATGGATTATTTGATCATTGATGTGTCAGGGGTTCTGCAAATCAACGCTGTCGTAGGGGAATACTTGCTGAAGCTCGTGAATATTCTTAAAATAATTGGCGTGACGCCAGTTATTACAGGCATTCAGCCGTTCATGGCAATAAAAGTTCCGCATTTTGCGGCGGCGCTGAAAGGCGTTTTGATCGAAGCTAATCTTGAATCGGCCTTAAAGCAGTTAGGATTTGTTTTGATAAAAGAATGTAAAGAAAAATCAGACCTTCGTTGAGGAGGTCTGATTTTTTGGAGATAAGTTGCGCAAGTTAACTTTCTTTGTCAAAAAATACATGTTTCAATTCCCAGGAATCGCCGATTTCGAGCAAGCCAAAGGAATATTGTTCTTGTCTGCGCTTATCGGTTGGAGAACCTGGGTTGAACAAAGTAATGCCTTCAACTTCACGCATGATCGGTGTATGCGAATGCCCGAAAACGATGATATCGACGTCATCATTAGCGAAGGTATCGAATGCCTGCTTCTCTGTAGGTTTGCGGTCACTGTCGCCATGAACGACGCCGATTTTTAAATCGCCGAAAGTGAAAATCTTTTTGCGGCCGAACTTGTCGAGAATATCCCATGGATCGACATTGCCGGTGACGCCATCGATGTCTGCATAGGCTGCCAGCTCGTGATAAACATCCATCGTTTGCCAATCGCCTGCATGGATAATAAAGTCAGCTTCCTGACAAGCATCCACCAGTTTTTGCGGCAACTTCTTGGCGCGGAATGGAACATGTGTATCTGACACAATAACGATTTTCTTCATCTGAACGCCTCCAGTCTATTTCTTTCTTTCACTTTACCAAATAAACTCTCCCGCGTCGAAACCCAACCGATAGCCAGCCAGGGTTAAAATTTCAGTAAATAGGGAAGTGAATACAATAAGCCGAATTCGAAATGCTGAAGACAAACGGAGGGATAACCATGAAAAAAAGTACGACAAAAAAGTTTTTTTATACTGGAGCAGCTATGGCCAGTAGTTTTCTTTTAATGACTGTCTACAAAAAGAACAAATCTAAAAAGATCTGGGTTTACGAAGATAACGATATGAGAAACAGTGCAACGGTAGACACTGAAGAAAGCGTCAATGCCGACACGGATGATGCAGAAATCGGATTGACCCAATTGGATTCTGCCTTTCGCTCTGAATGGCAGGCGAATGGATTTCCTCAAACGCATAAAGAGCTGGCAGAATTGGAAAGTAAATAACCGTGTGGCCCCAATGCAAGTGCTGGGGCCATTTTTTGATAGAGCTTTATAAAATCTAAAACTTAAGGAGGAAGAGGGGTATGGAGAACAAAAGGAAAGTCGTTTGTTACATCGCTGAAAGCCTTGATGGCTATATCGCGACAGAAGATGATTCTCTCGAGTGGCTGTTTAAATCGGAAGTGGAGGGTGGCGGAGATGCTGGATACGCTGAGTTCATGGAAAACATCGATACGGTCATTATGGGGCGCCGAACTTATGATTGGGTAATGGAAGCTGAAAACGGCAACTATCCTTATCAGGAATTAACCAGCTATGTCTTTACTTCATCAACTCCTCAAGAAAATTCAAACGTGATATTTACAAACCAAGAGATCCCAAGCTTTTTGGAGGACCTTAGAAAAAAACCTGGAAAAGATATATGGGTAATTGGAGGCAGCAAGCTGCTCCATGAATTCATAAAAGAGGATTTGATTGACGAATGGATTATTTCAATTGCTCCTGTATTGATTGGAAAAGGTATTCCTTTGTTTCAAACATTCGATTTTGAACTCCGTTTACTATTAAAAGAAGTAAAAATGTATGGCCAGTTTGCCCAATTGCATTATGAAAGAGCATGAGCATGGTTGAAAGGGCTGCAGCGAGCAGCCTTTTTTAGTTTCATTTTTTTATGTGTAAATACCTAATATTTAGAAAAGATAATGCCTCTTTTTTTATCAAACAACAATAAACTACTACTTTTGGCTATTCTTTCACTAAATAACAAGTAGTTACGAGGGATTGAATTCTTACTATTCCAATTATATACTATTAAAAGGAATCATTTGTTGATTCTTGGAATAGAAGGGAGAGAAAGCATGAAGAAGTTAAAAGTAGCAATATTCGCCTTATTCACGATTTTATTCTTAGGTTTTTCTCAAACCTCGGCAGAAGCACATTCTCCAGACCTGCATGAAGGAGTTTCCGGACAGGACGTAACAGAACTCCAGTCCACCTTGAAAAAGTTAGGCTACTTCCAGACAACTCCAACAGGTTATTATGGATCGATAACTAAAAATGCAGTTATTCAGTTTCAGCGTGATTTCAATGTTCCGGCTACAGGATTTACTGGATCATTAACACGGGCGAAACTTTCAGATGTTGATATGATGGCGCGTGTTGTACACGGAGAAGCGCGCGGTGAAAATTACACAGGACAAGTTGCGGTAGCGGCTGTTATATTGAACCGCATCGATTCTTCGTTATTTCCCAACAGTACATACAATGTGATTTTTCAGCGTAATGCATTCACTGCCGTAAACGACGGACAGTATGGATTAAAACCGAACTCGACAGCTTACCAGGCAGTAAAAGCGGCTGTTAAGGGCTGGGATCCTTCACTTGGAGCCACTTATTATTACAATCCGAGCGGTGTTACGGACACGTGGATTTTCTCGCGTACAACCATCACCAAAATCGGAAAACATGTTTTTGCAAAATAATTTCCAGCATCGCCCTGAAAAAACAGGGCGATTTTTTTATGGTGTAAGTATAAAAGAAAAAAAGCGTTATACTTAGAAAAGGAACATTGAGAGGTGGAAGAAGAATGACAAAAGAAAATGCACAGCAATTGCCGCCAAAAACCTGCACGATCGAAAAGCTGGTAACGAACAAACGGGATGTAGAAAAAGTCTTGTCAGGTACGAAGTCTGCTACTCGCCGAAATGGCCGTTATGCCGATATCGGTGAGACTACGGTATTGAATGATAAAAAGATTATGGTGGATGACGTATATCAGCAAACGCTTGGCGAATTGACAGATGAAATGATCATCCGGGAAGGCTATGCGACGGTCGAAGAATACAAGCAATCCATCTTGTCTTTCCATCCCGGAATGCCCTGGCTTCCGGAGATGACAGTTTGGGTTCATGAGTTCCATTTGGTAGAAGAGTAAGTATCCCATGTACACATTCGTTCTCTATGCCCATATTTTAAGTGCCGTTTTGTCGATCGGCCCATTTTTTGTTTTGCTTCCTTTAGTGAAACGAATGGAGGCGGCAAGCGGCAACGTATTAGACGCGCATATCATTACGTTTAAGTCAGCTACACGGCTTGTAAAACATGCCGGACACGTGCTCGTTGCTACAGGCATCCTGCTGATTTGGCAAGGGCCGTGGCAGTGGTCGACTTCATGGATTGTGTGCACGCTGGCGGTTATGGTCGCATCGATCTTTTTCCTAGCCCGTGCCTTTACACCGATTCTTCGCCAATTCGGCGGAGGTGCAGATCACACGTTGCTGGTTAAAAAATTAAACCGCTCGTTGTGGATTTATATTTTATTGTTATTATTAATGCTCTGGTTCATGGTCGGCAAGCCGATGTTTTGGTAACGAAAAGGACGACCCCGCTCATTTAAGAGCAGTGTCGTCCTTTTTGTCAGCCTTTGACAGCGCCTGCCGTCATACCGGCAACGAAATAACGCTGCAAGAAGACATAAGCGATGACCATCGGTGCTGAAGCGATAATGACGCCTGTAAAGAGCATCGGGTAGTTGGTTGAGTATTCGCCCTGGAACTCCAGCAAAGCAAGCGGCAGGGTCTTGTAGGCGTTATCGGTGATGAACAGCAACGGATAGAGCAAGTCGTTCCAGTGCATCACAAACAGGAAAATGGCTGTAGCTGATAAGGAAGGCAGCGACAACGGAATCGCCACTTTGGTGTAGATTTTCCAGTTGCCGGCACCGTCTATGGTAGAAGCTTCAAATAATTCCCTTGGCAAGGTCTTCATGAATCCAGTCAGAATAAAGACTGCAATCGGCAACGTGGTAGCGATATTGACGAGAATGAGCCCCAGCAAACTATTGGTCAGGCTGAGATCAAGCATCAGCGAATAGAGCGGAATCATACTCACTTGTGCCGGTACCATCATGCCGAGTGTGAACAAAATGAACAAAAAATTGCCGAGCCAATTATTGAGGCGGGTGATGCCATAGGCAATCATCGAAGCAAAGAACAGCGTCAAAGACACCGAAAACAAGGTGACGATTGTGCTGTTCATAAAATAGCCGGCCATCGTCTGTTCCTGGAAAATCGCTGCATAATTCTCAAACTGAAGGCCGGACTCGGGCAACCCAAGTGGATTTCTAAAAGTTTCCTGAATCGTCTTCAAAGAAGTCAAAACGACGATCAGCAAAGGAACCAGAATCAGCAGCGCATAGATGAGTAAAGAAAATCTACGGAAGAACAAGCTGTTGTCCTCCTTTCTTAAAGCTTAGAAGATAAAACATTTACGCAGAATTTAGAAAAAGTTTCTCGGGCCATAAGCCACTCTGTTTGTGCGGCTGAAAACATGCCATTTCGCTGGTCTGTCTTATGTCCGTCAGAGCTACACGGGCGCTTCCGCTTTTCTATGTCCAGACTCCGGCAGCCAGCCCCTCGAGTCGCTTCAGTCTTACCAGCAATGGCAAAGAACGCCATTACCGGTAAGACTTCCAGCGCTTGTCGGAGGCCCCCAGGATGCGGGTCAGCTAACCGTTGCGACAGGAAGTCGCGTTCTTAGGTTAGCTTCTACTGACGGCTGCCTTCGCTTTTCTAGTAAGAAATCCTATCAGAACGCAATGCTTTAAATTGCAGGAACGTAATGATGGCGATGATGATCATGAAGATGACCGAGATCGCACTAGCGTAGCCGAATTGGTAACTTCTGAAGGCGATATCGAAAATGTAAGTAGCCACAATTTCAGTTGAATTATTAGGGCCGCCTCCGGTCATCGCAAAAACCAGGTCGAATGCTTTGAACGATTGGATGGTGGTGTAGGCCACAACAATCGTTGCAGAAGGAGCCAGCAACGGCCAAGTGACTTTGCGGAAAGTCTGCCATTTGGTGGCGCCTTCGATTTTTGCCACTTCGTAAAGTTCGTCCGGAATCGCCTGCAATCCTGCCACGAAAATGATGAGCATTTGCCCGGCGTGGAACCAAATTTGCGTAACTGCCAAGGAATAGATGGCGATATTTGAGTTGCCGAGCCAGTTTTGTGCTAGGAAATCAAGGCCGACGAGCTCCAGCGTCTGATTCAGGATGCCAAGGGAGGGGTCGTAGATGAACGACCAGATAAAGGCTACTGAAACGGACGACAGGATGGTCGGAAAGAAATACAGGGCACGCAAGAAAACCGTAGTCTTGTTATTTTTTAGGACAATCAAGGCGAATGCCAGTGCAACGAGCGTCTGGAAGACAACAACCACGAGCATGAATTTCAGGTTGTTTCCGATGGTTTTCCGGAAAATGGTATCTCCTGTAAAGGCGCGCTCGTAATTGTCGATTCCGACAAATTGGAAGCTCGAGCTTAGGCCATCCCAATCCGTAAACGAATAGAACAAGGCGCTGACTGTCGGATAAACAAAGAAAACTGCATATAGGAAAAGCCCGGGCAGAAAGAATAAGTAGATGGATTTAGAAATTTTCATCCCGTTATTCCCTGTTTTCGTCTACGAGCTGTTGTGCTTCTTCAGCAGCCGTCATCGGGTCTGCTCCACCCAGAACATTTTCGATCGAGCTGAGGACAGCCGCTTCGATTTGGGCATTGGTGATCAAGAAGCGCGGCTGGAATCGGGTTTTTCGTTCATCAATCCAATATGCAGTGTTTTTCAATACTTCAGATTCGTATTCAACATCGTTGACTGTCAGATGCTGGCCGGTTTCATTGGCATATTGGGAAGCAATTTCAGGCTGGCTTAAAAAATTGATAAACTCTTTTGCCTGTTCTTTTTTCTCCGATTTGCTGTTGACTGCCAACATGAAAGTTGCTGTATTGATGCCTTCATACACGGCTTCGCTTTCTTCCACAGTGATTGGCGCCATCAAGTCGAGCTGAAGGTCCGGGTTCAACCCAAGCAAGGCCGACATGTGATAAGAACCTGTAGCGAGCATAGCGGCTTCTTCATTGGCGACCATGGCCATCGCCGAATCCTGGCTGGTACCAAGTGCGTCCGCTTGAATATAGCCTTTTTGCTCAAGCAGCTGGAAATCTTCTAAAGTCTTGACCCACCATTCGTTGGTCAGGGATTCTTCACCGTTTTGAAGCTTTTCAAAAATATCTTCATCCGGTGCATTATTCATCATCATGCTGTTCATAAATTGGTTGGGGCCAATATCTGCTCCGGGAAACGCGATAGGTGTGATGTCGTTTTCCAAAAGAGTGTCGGCCATTTCCTGGAATTCAGTCCAGCTTTTCGGCACTTCCAAGCCAAGCTCTTCAAACATGCCTTTATTGTAAACCGGCATATTGAAAACCAGCTGATAAGGAAGGGCGAATTGGGTGCCGTCTTTTTGTCCAACGCTGATCAGTTCTTCATCGAAATTGGAGACGAACTCCTCATCGCTTAAATCTTCGAATAACCCTGCACTGGCAATAGCTTCAAATTGAGCGCCAGGGAAAGAGGTGAAGACGTCACCTGTTGAGCCGTCCTGTAATAGGCGCTGTCCCGTAGCCTGATATTGCTCGGATGGATAAATCGTCATCTCTACAGTAATATTAGGGTTTTCGTCTTCGAACTGGGCAATGATATCATCCAATACTGCTTTATCTTCGCCTCTCCAATGGATAAAGCTGATCTGGGTGCTGTCTTCGCCACTTTCATTGCTGGTATCGCTGGTGCTTTCACCTGCACATCCTGCAAGCAACAAACTTAAAGATAAAACTCCTGATGACAACAATGCATACTTTTTCATCGTCCGTTCTCCTCCCTCTATTGTGAAAGTTGAAATGCTTACTTCATTTATACCCCAATCTATCCTGTAAATACAGAATTATCTAATTAAGGGCTGTTTTTAGTTGACAAAACCGGCTGGATTGCATAAGATAGGCACAACCTTTTTTGTACGGATTGCGGTTGAAGGCGTCGGGAGCG
The DNA here is from genome assembly GCF_014836985.1 of Planococcus wigleyi. GTDB lineage: Bacteria > Bacillota > Bacilli > Bacillales_A > Planococcaceae > Planococcus > Planococcus notacanthi. The sequence continues at coordinate 102,163 of NZ_JACSPU010000003.1, forward strand.
ACTCCGCCGAATTCCAGTTGAGCAGAGTATAGCAGAGCTAAATCGATGAATAAGAAAAGTAGCGCAGATCAACCTCTCAAAGAGAGCCAGTGGCAGGTGGAAACTGGCGGGGTATCTGAGTGAATGGGCTTATGAGTGATTCTTTGAACAAGCAGTAGAAGAATCCGTCTTCCCCACGTTATCGGGGTTCAAGTGAAAGCTGTGTCAGCTTTAACATGAGGTGGTACCGCGGTCAATCCGTCCTCTGCAAGGAACAATCCTGTTCCTGCAGAGGGCTTTTTTGTTTTCAATTAAGGTAAACGCATTAAAAGTGGAAGCAGGGCAATCTCGCAGTCCATAAGATTGCCTGCGCTTTTCAGAAAAGGAGACGAGCCGAGATGAGTAAAAAGATGAAGAAGAGAAAGATCAATGGAGATTCTTTGACGCCGATTGCGGTGTTTAACCGTTTGGCAGGAGAACGCAAATGCCTGCTGGAAAGTTCATTGAAGACCAGTGTTACAGGACGTTATTCCTTTATTGGAGCAGATCCTTCAACCGGCTATATTGGCCACGGCCAAACTTTGAGGGAAATCGATTTTCACACAGGTGCCGAAACCATGCACCAAGGAAAGCCACTTGAGCTGATCAAAGGACTCATGCCCCGCTATGAAGCGGAAGTGGAGGGGCTGCCATTTACCGGTGGTGCTCTCGGCTATATTGGCTATGATGCCATTCAGGTATACGAACCGATCCAGGCGCCGAAAGAAGACAGCCTGCAAATGCCGGATATCCACTTGCAGGTCTATGAAACCATTGTGGTATTCGATCATGTAAAAAACGATGTGACCATTTTATCGTTTGAAGACAAGCTGGATGAAATTGAACAGCAATTGTCGGTGCCGGAACAATCGGCATCAACCGACCAGCAATCCCTGCAATTCAATTCCGGAACCACAGACGCCCAGTTCCGAGAACAAGTGAAACGGGCAAAAGACCATATCCGCAAAGGCGATGTTTTTCAGCTGGTCTTGTCACAGCGATTGTCAGCGAGCTATAAAGGCGATGCCTTTACGCTGTACCGTACATTGCGTAAGCAAAATCCATCTCCCTATCAATTCTTCATTGAGTTTGACGGTTACGCGGTCGTCGGCGCTTCGCCTGAGAGCCTATTGACGATCCGTGGCAGCCATATGGTGACCAACCCGATTGCCGGCACCCGCAAGCGCGGAAAAACGGCAGTTGAAGATGACCGCTTAGCCGAAGAACTGGCTGGTGATGAGAAAGAACAGGCCGAACATAAAATGCTGGTGGACCTCAGCCGCAACGATGTGGGCCGGGTCGCGCAAATTGGATCTGTGGAAGTGCCGAAGTACATGGTCATCGAGAAATACCAGCATGTTATGCACCTGGTTTCAGAAGTGACAGGGGAACTTGACAGAAAAATGCATCCACTCGATGCCTTGGTGTCCTGTTTGCCGGCTGGGACAGTCTCAGGAGCTCCCAAAGTGCGTGCGATGCAATTGATTCAGGAATTCGAGGAAGAGCGCAGAGGGGTCTATGGAGGAGCAATCGGCTACTTTGGCTTTAACGGAAATTTAGATGTCGCATTGGCGATCCGCACGTTCGTGGTCAAGGATGACATGGTCCATGTCCAAGCAGGAGCGGGCATCGTCTTTGATTCGGATCCGCAGGCTGAATACGAGGAAACGCTCCATAAAGCACGTTCACTGACGGAGGTGTTCGGATGATTCTCCTCATCGATCACTACGATTCATTTACTTATAATATTTATCAAGCTGTGGCTGCCATGGGAGTGGAAGTCGAAGTAGTGCGCTATGGTGTTTTGACACTTGATGAAATCAAAGCAAAAAATCCGGAAGCCATCATCTTATCGCCGGGGCCGGGCCATCCGCTGGAATTGCCGGAATCAATCGAATTGATTCAGCAGTTGCATCGGTCACTTCCAATTTTGGGTATCTGTTTGGGCCAGCAGCTGATTGGAGCGGCGTTTGGCGGAAAGGTTGTTCAGGCGCCTTTTATCCGCCATGGCAAAGTCTCACAAGTTTCACACAACCAGCAGGGATTGTTCAGATCCATGCCGTTGCCCTTGCCGGTCATGCGCTATCATTCGCTTGTATTGGAAAAGGAAAGTTTGGCAGGTTGCCTGGAGGTCCAATCACGCGCACTTGATGACGACACAATCATGGCCGTCAAGCATCGGGATTACCCGGTATTTGGGATCCAATTCCATCCCGAGTCCATCGGCACCCCGGATGGTGTGGAATTGATGAAGGAATTTGTTGCGCAGGTACGCCAAAAAGCAACCAGTAACCTATAGCATACAAAAACCCCCAAGCGCTGCAGCTTGGGGGTTCTGTTATGTCTTCATGAGTCACATTTATAAGCGGATCAATGGCATTGTGCAGCAGCGGAACGCACCGCCTGATTTGATGATCTCAGAAAAATCAACTTCAATCACATGAAATCCACGTGCCGTCAATTGTTTGTTGACCTGGTGGTTCTGTGGTTGGCTGAAGACTTTGCGGTCACCGATGGACAATACATTGGTGCCAAGCGCAAATTGCTCTTGTTCGTTGACCCGAATCAACGTATAACGTTCAGCGAGCATCTGGACCGTAGCCATATCGAGTGCCTCCGGGAAAATTAGAGCTTCTGTCGGCGACAAAACATTGAATACGCAATCAAGGTGCAGGTACTTCTCGTTGAAAGAAATAGGAATGACTTCGAAGTCCGGCAACTCTAGCTGCAGGTCGCGGATGGCTTTTTTGGAAGTCCGGCTGCTGACGCCCACAAACACAGTATCCCGGTCGATGATGACATCGCCGCCTTCAATGCGGTGGCCCGCCAATTGCTTGAAGCTGATTTCATGTGCTTCCATCCATTTCTGGAGTTCCTGTTCTTCTCCTTGGCGGATTTCAGAAGCCATTTCACTGATAAAGACGGCAGAGCCCAAAGTGAATCCGATATCCCGTGTAAATACCTGTTCAGGATACTTTTCGGAAGGCTCGATCAAATCCGTGTGAATGCCTTGATCCTTTAATGCCTGAATAAATGCATTATGCTGATGGAGTGCTTTATCCACGTTGATGTTTTCGTCCTTGTAACGTTTTTGGACATCATTGATGACATCTTTTATTTCCATATAGCGCGGCGGACAAAGCAGGACGTGCCGGAGCGGATCGTATTCACTTTGGCATTGTGCAGATGAATTTTCGATTATAGATGATGACATATTGGCTCCTCCAAAAAACATAGTTGTTAATCTGTATTCCTGTTTACTGGAAAATCAAAACATTTTTGCTTTAGCGTTAGGCAAAATCGTGAGAAAATAAAAGTGGTGAGGAGAGGAAGGGGATCAAGTGATGAAAATCATTCAACAAGAAGTGGCCGAAGATCGTGACTTTATCCGAAAAAAAGTCATTGAACACAATAATGCAAGTCTGCCAAAGGAAAAAACTTCTCCATTCGAACAAATAAGCTTTATCGTTCGCGATGAGTCAGAAGAAATCATTGGTGGATTGACGGCTACCGGCTTTTGGCGCCATCTGCATATCGATTTCCTTTGGGTGGACCCGGAAGTAAGAGGGCAGCGAATCGCCGCACAGCTGATGGCTAAAGCGGAGGATTATGCGCGAAGCAAAGGGCATCGCTTGATGATTGTTGATACATTGAGCTTTCAAGCTCCGGAGTTTTATAGAAAACAGGGCTTCACGGAATTTGGGGCAGTCAACGATTTCCCCGAAGGCCATAGCCACTATTTTTTCGAAAAATGGCTGGTGGAACCAACTGCCTAACAGTATGCAAAGAAAAAAACGGAAGCCCAAGGGCCTCCGTTTTCCTTATTGTTCTTGATAAAATACTTTGTCTACATTGTATTTGGCTTTTTCAGTGTTGATCAAATACGTTTCGTAGATATCGCGTTCCATTGGATCTTCAACGATCGAAATGGTGATGCGGTATACTTCTTCACGGTGATTTTTCAATGGTGATACCGAATCTTCAAAATGTTTTTTCACGCGTTGGCGAAGTTTGCGGGCTTTTCCGACAAACAACAATTCTCCGCTATGATTGAAAAATTGGATGATGCCGCCTTTATCACGTGGAATCTCGTGCAGATCGATAAAGCCGTATAGCGGTTTGATGACGGCTTCGTCTCCTGTAATTTCCTGTTTGCGCTGTGTAATCGTCACATCAGCTTTTGGTGGTTGGATATTAATCATGCTTATCACGTCCTCTATTATCGTATTGCCTATTTTAACACAAAAAAGAGCGGAAATCCATCCGCTCTTTTTTATCTGCCATTCTGGTCTTTCTTTAAATAGTGTTTAATTGGTCGCTTGCAGACTGATCGCCTTGCAGCACTTCAAATACTTTGTTGTAGGTGTTGCGGCGATCTAGGACATCGACCAATACATGGGCGACATCTGCTCGTGGAATCGATCTTCCTTCCATAGAAGAAAAGCCTTCAAGAGACACTTCGATCTTCTCGGACTTTTCTTCATCTGACAGCGCTCCGGGACGGACGATCGTATAATCCAAGTTGGTTGTCTGCAGAAGCTCATCCGCTGTGCGTTTTGCGACAAGATATGGTTTCATCGCTTCACCGCCGGCGTCAGGATCGTTCGAACCCATGGACCCCAACTGGACAAAACGTTTGACGCCTTTGTCCTGTGCATATTGAGCTGCTTTGACGGAACCCCATAAATCGATGGTCAAGGTTTTGTCAGCTCCTGTTGATGGGCCGGATCCTGCCGCGAAAATGACAGCATCTACGCCTTCGAAGGCATCGCTGAAGTCTTTTTCCAAATCTCCCAGCACTACCTTGGACGCACCAAGTTCCTTCAATTTATCTATTTGTTCTTCTTTACGGACCATAGCAGTCGCTTCGTGGTTTGACTCGGCTAATTCTTTGACAATGTTGCGGCCGACTTGACCGTTTGCTCCGATTACTAGTACGTTCATTCGATATCCACTCCTTTAATTGTCTCAACTCTTTTAAAGTTCCCTTATTGGAGTACATTAAACGTTTTTTCGTCATTGAACTGTCCAAAAGGGACCAGACAAGCTAGAATAGAAGAACGGAGGTGTTACAATGCAAATTACAGATTACGTATTTCACAAAATTAATGATCCTACAGGAATTATGGTGGGTGACCGCTACGAATTTTCGTTGAATGTTGAAGTGGATGAAGATGATGAACTATATACGGAAGGCGGTTTGGAACTGCGCGTCATTATTGCTGCAGAAGAAACCGGAGCCCGCATAGCACATTATAATTTTATCGATAAACAGACAAGAAGTGCATTGGAGTTCGGACTTGAAGACGAGGAAGAGGAAGAAATCCTCGCTTATTGTTCAGAAAAACTGGCATGACGAAAAAACATCCCACTCAATTTTGAGTGGGATGTTTTTGATTAGATTTTAACTTCAACTTCAGCAGTTTCTTTCAATTCTTCAATGCGGCTGAATACCGCTTCCTGAGTTTTTTGCTCTTTCAGGGACTGGCGGATTGTCGCTTCCATTTCTTTAAAAGCAGGAGCTTCTTGTTCAGAGGTCTCGACAAAGCCGTCATAAGCTTCTCTTACCTCCTCGTCAGTAACTTCAGCTGCTTCTACTTCTTTTGCAATATATTGTTCATACAGTAATTGTTCGCGAAGCTGGCCTTCCATATCGTCCAATGTGAATCCTGTTTGCTTCAAAGCATCACCCATCGCTTCTTCCGATTCAAACTGGCCTTTAAGGTCTTCCAAGCGTTCTTCAACTACTTTTTCATCAGCTTTATACCCTTTTTCTGCAGCATCCTGCAAGATCACTTTATTGCCCACCAATACAGCCAGTGCCTGCTCTTTTACAAGCTCGGCTGTTTCGCCCGATGTCCCGTGCCCTTGGGTTGCCAATGAAGTTTCCAGCTGGCGCGCCACACTGTTATAGACTTTTCCCAGGATTTCTTCTCCGTCGACAACAACCACAACTTCTTCTTTAGCTGGATATTCTATGGGAGATTCTCCTGGAGCCTCATCAGCCGTTTCCGGATTTTTGTTTTCTTCCGGTGCAGTTTCTTCTTTATCAGAACAGGCGCCCAATATCAGCAATAAAAGAACGGGAGCGAATGCGAATTTCATTTTCTTGAGCATGTTAAGTCTCCTTTTTCAACGTATTCTGTGTATCAGTAAACCATATTTCATTATATGGCACAAATAGTTAGTTAGCGGTGTTTAAATAATTCCGCAATTCTGTATAATGGAGAAGAGCAGCTGCCATCCCAGCGATGCGTTATAATAGCTGCAATGAAAAATCATGTACTTAAAACCCGCTAGCTACTTTAAAGTGAACCGAAAAGTGGCCAGATTTGGACATCTGGATAGTTTGTTCGGTTGATATGAAAGTGGATGGTGGTATAATTATGGGAATATATAAATAATGATGCATAACTTACATCTTTTGGAGGAATCCCTAATGACCAAATCAACTACTATTAAAGCACGTAAAACTTTAGACAAAATCCAGCCGTACTCGCCTGGAAAGCCTATTTGGGAAGTTCAGAAAGAATTAGGATTGGATCGTGTCATTAAATTGGCTTCCAATGAAAATCCGCTCGGCCCTTCTCCAAAAGCAGTAGCTGCCATCCAACAGGGATTGGCGGAATTGAATCGCTATCCTGATGCGGATGCCAGCGATTTGAAAAAGGCTATTGCCAAGGAGTTCCAAGTAAATCCTCAGCAAGTCATCCCGACAAATGGAGCAGACGAATTGATCACCTTGATTTCGGAAGCATTTCTTGAAGCAGGCGATGAAGTAATCGTTCCTTCGCCATCTTTCAGCGAATACGATTTTGGGGCACACATTATGGGTGCAACCGTGGTGCCGGTGGAATTTTCGAAAGGCTTCGAGTTCGATGTGGATGCAATGATTGCAGCTGTGACGGATAAGACCAAAATCATCTATGTTTGCACACCGAATAACCCGACAGGCACGTATATGTCCAAAGCAGATCTGGATAAATTGGTGGAAGCGATTGATGATGTATTAGTGGTCATTGATGCGGCTTACAGCCATTTTGCAGATGCTGTAGATTACACGAACGGCATCGAATACATAAATGCGGGCTACCCGGTGCTGACCCTGCAAACTTTCTCGAAAATTTATGGCATTGCCGGAGTGCGTGTCGGATTTGGGATTGCTTCCGAATCCATCATCCAGTCGATTTTAAAAGTGAAAGAGCCGTTTAACGTCAACACATTGGCTCAAATTGCAGCAACTGCTGCCATCGAAGACACGGAACATGTAACCACTTCACAGAATGCCAATAAAGCTGGCCGTGAACAATTGTACAAAGCCTTCAATGAATTAGGATTGCCGTATATCGAAAGCATGGCCAACTTTGTATTGGTGCAAATCGGTGAAAACGGTGAAAAACTCTACAAAGAGCTGATGGCGAAAGGTGTTATTGTCCGCCACGGAAAAATTTGGGGACTGCCTGATTACGTAAGGGTTTCTGTTGGAACGCAGGAAGAAAACCAATTCTTTATCGATACCTTAACAAGCTTAGTCGCTAAACAAGCTTAAAAAGGGGCTGTCCCATAAGTCTCTAAAATAAAACAGCCGGAGAGAAAGGCTTTCTCTCCGGCTGTTTTTTTGATGGGGGAATACGTTTTCTCAGAGCAGTTGGCTGATGAGAATGGAGGCGGCGACTCCAGCGGCAGAAGCCGTGCCCGCGGAACGCGTCCGCCGCAATGGACATCAGCCGGGTCTTTTGGGACAGCCCCTGTTTGTGGGCAAACTCTAAATGATGGAAACGCGTGTTTAAGGAAGAGGAAAAACGGGAATTTTTGGAGAAAATGACAGTAAGGGATGGATGCTATGCTTTATGATTGCGCAATAATAGGAGGGGGTCCTGCGGGGCTGAATGCAGCATTGGTACTAGGGAGATCCAGAAGAAAGACTTTGCTTTTTGATGATGACAACGGACGCAATCTGGTGACTCGGGAGTCGCACGGTTTTATTACACGGGATGGAATTGAGCCGGAAGAATTCAAGCGCCTTGGCCGAGAAGACATTGCCAAATACGATTGCGTTGAAATCAAAGAGCAGCGCATAGTGAGCGTTCATCGAATAACCGAAACCCATTATGAATTGGTTACAGAGAATGGAGATATATATCACAGCATCAAGATTATCATTGCAGCCGGTTTGAAAGAAGAGCAGCCGAATATACCGGATATAGAGAAATTTTATGGCACCAGTTTATTCAGCTGCCCGTACTGCGATGGATGGGAACTGCGCGATCAGCCGCTTGCCGTGATTGCGGACAAGCAAGTATTCGAATTGGCTAAAAAAATTTATACCTGGAGCCGGGACCTGATCGTCTTTACAAATGGAGAAGGGCGATTGGAAGAAGAAGACAAGCAAAAATTGCTTCGGAAAGGAATAAAAGTAGTGGAAGACATCATTGATGGACTGGAAGGCGATAATGGACAGTTACGCAGCGTCAGGCTTGAAGACGGTACATTGATTGATCGAGTGGGGGGATTTGTCACGCCTTTATGGAGCCATGCTACTCCATTTGCAAAGGAGCTGGGCTGCAAGCTAAGTGAACATGGCGGCATCTTAACGGATGGCTATGGGCGTACAAATGTCTGGAACGTTTACGCAGCTGGAGACGCCTCTTTAATCGTTCCTTCCCAGCTGGTGATTGCAGCGGGCGAAGGAAGTGCAGCTGCTATTGGCGTGAATGGGGATTTAGTGAACGAATACTTCGACACAGAGTAACAAGTTTAAGAGATCTTTATGAACTTTTGGAATGCTAAGTACTGGAGAATAAAAAGAGCCAGTGCAGTCAGGCACAAGTTCATGTAATACCATAGGCCGTTCCCAAAGAAATCCAATGGTGACGCAGTTGTTGGGCGCTGCATCAAGTAAAGGTAGTTGGAGTCGGTTAAAGGGTTGATATAAAACCCGATAAATGCTGCATAAACAAGAAGCAGTGCATAGACGGAAAAGACGGAGCGTAAGTGAATGGCAGTGGGATTGGATAATGCCAGAAACAGGCAAGCCCAAGGAATAGCGGTATGGTGGACAAAGAACTTCCAGAAGCGGAAATGTTGATAGTCATAAGGCAGTTCAGGGGTGATCAATGCTAAAAAGGCTGGAAGGATGCCAAGATAAAATGAGAGCTGTATCCATAAAGGCCGCATGGTCAACAAACCGATCATGGCTGTGATGGAAGCGATCCCGCACAAATGCAAAGGCATTTGTCCGCTGAAACTCCAGACGCCATTGGTGATTGCCCAATAATGGTAAGAGAATTCAGATGCAAAAAGAAGAACCAGCAATACCCACCGCAGTGATTGAAACAGCCGCTTTTTTTCTCTTAACAAAGCTCTGGCAGAAACAAGTGCGATTATCCCGATAACAGCAATCGCTAATGCCAGTAGGTGGCTCAAAGAAAATGGAACAAAAGAATAGACGGATGTCACGCCAAACCAAGTTTCCATAATAGCCCTCCTGGATAGAGAAGTTATTTTGCGATTAGTTTAGCATGCTGCTGGCCACCTGGTCCATTTTCTTAAGGACAAATAACCGTATGTTTTGCTTAAAACCCTCTCTATACGATAAACTTCAAGAAAAGGATCTGTAGGAGGAATGCCGGCTTGGACCAAACAAATTTATTGTCGTCCATCACTTACATCGACACGGAGCGCTCTATTGAGGCTGGCGAAATGAAAATCATCGAAACTGAATGCAATATCCATTTGTACGAAGATATACTGGTGACTTCTGCGACGAAATTTCAAGTTTCGAATGTATGGGACATTTCCTATAAATCATTTTCTGCTGAGACCAACTTACTGTATCTGCATACGCATCGGGGGGTCCTGACTTATAAAGTCTATACAGACCCGGATAAATTCGTGAAGACGTTTAAAAAACTGAAAAACGAGAATTACTAAAGAAGACAGGTTTTTCCTGTCTTCTTTTTCAACCTCAGAATGCTGAACAAAAGTATGGCTAGTTCTAGAGGAAGGGAGAAAAGAAAATGGAGGACACGATTAACATTGCGGATCAGTGGACGGATAAAGTAAATCAAAGAGACATTAATGGCGTACTGGACGTCTCAGATCCCCATATCGAATTGATTGGCCCAAGAGGCATCGCAGAAGGGCATGACATTTTGCGGCAATGGATCACGGAGTCCGGCATCAAGCTGGAAACTCAAGGGCATTATGCCAAAGGAAACGAAGTAATCTCCGTTCAGAGAGCGACCTGGGAAAACCAGAATGGCCACGTTACAATTTACACGTTCATGGAAATCAAAAACGGTAAAGTGCATCGTCTGGGCAGATACGACACCCTTGATGATGCATTGGGGCAATGCCAGTTGAATGAAGAAGATAAAATTAACTAATGGAAAGGACGGGGAATTTCCCCGTCCTTTTTTTAATATAAAATTCTTGCTAAAAAAATGGCGAAGGAAAGGGCATGGGAGCTAATTGGCAGATAAGGAATGCTGATTTACAAGCTGTCGGAAATGATCTGTCTGCTTAAAATTTGGCGGCAGCCAACGGAATTGATTTTTAAGTTTTCGGACTATTAAATAAAATTTTCTGAAAAACCATTGATTTTTCAAAAAAATTGAATTATACTTTCCTCAAACCACTTACTAAACCGGTTTAGTGCGAGGAGATACAATGAAAAAAATAACAATGCAAGACGTAGCTTTAAAAGCGGGAGTGTCTAAAAGCACTGTTTCCCAGTATATAAATAATCGTTTTGAGTTTATGGGGGCGTCGACAAAACTACGAGTTGAAGCCGCTATCAAAGACTTAGGTTATATTCCAAATCAGGTAGCGAAAAGTTTGAAACAGAAAAAAACCGGAACTATCGGAGTGATCGTAGCAAACATTCTGCACACGTTCTCAACTGAAATTATTCGCGCCATTGAAGACGAATGCGAAAGGAATGGATTTCACCTTTTCGTCTGTAATGCCGACGATCAGCCGGAAAAGGAACGGGCTTATATCGACATGCTGGTGGCAAAGCAAGTGGACGGCTTGATTATTTTTCCGACCAACGGCAATTACGATTATTACAAGCAATTAAAAAATGCAGAGTTCCCCATTGTCTTCGTCGACAGAATGATCAACGAAGCGATTTTTCCGACCTTGTTGCTCGATAATGAAAGCGCTTCAAGAATCGCTGTAGACCAATTGGTCAAAAAAGGGAAGAAGAAAGTAGGTTTGGTTTCCACTTCCATCACACAACATGTAACACCGCGGATTGAACGCATCAACGGGTACAAAAAAGCGATGGCAGAGTACGGACTCGAAATTGAAGAAGACTGGATTATCGCACAAGATAAACAGGAAATCGGCAATCGGCTCCAGCATTTGTGGGATTCCGCTAATCGGCCTGAAGCATTTTTTGCGACTAACGATTTGGCTTTGATTGAATTGCTGAAATTCATCAAGAAAAATGGACTGTCTATTCCAGCGGATATCGGTGTGATTGCTATCGATGATTCACCGTTTCTGGCAATTGCAACGCCGCCGATTTCTGTTATCAGGCAGCCGACTTTTGAAATTGGGCAAGATGCTGCACACACCCTTCTCGAATTGATTGGCAGCAAAGATTTTAAAGAAGAATATGAAGAGCGGCGTTATCTTCCAATTTTGGTTGAAAGAGAATCTGTATAAATTAAGGGAGGTGAGAGTTTGTCTAAACAATTTGGCGTATTAACAATTGGGGATGCCATGATTACCATGAATCCTTCTAGCACAGGGCCGATGAAATACGTAACACAGTTTGAACGCAAGGTTGGCGGTGCTGAAATGAACTTTGCCATTGGCTGTGCACGATTAGGTCTCAACAGCAAGTGGATCAGCAGGTTAGGCAAAGATGAATTCGGCCGGGTGATTTATAATTTTGCTCGCGGCGAAGGCGTTGATGTTTCGTCAGTGGATTTTGTAGAAGGCATACCGACATCAGTGAACTTTAAAGAAATTCATGCTGATGGATCGGGGAAAACATTTTATTACAGAGACCCTTCTCCCATTTCGTTTCTTTCAGAAGAAGACATCACGGAAGAATTATTCGAAGGCATCCACGTAGTTCATTTAACGGGGGTTTACTTAGCTCTCAGAGAACAGAATATGGCAATAGCCCAAAAAATTCTGGCTATCGCGAAACGAAAAGATATCCTCGTTTCTTTTGATCCCAATATCCGTTTGAAACTATGGACCATCGAGAAAGCGCGTGAAGCTTACGAAACCATTTTCTCGGACGTGGATATCCTGCTGACAGGACTGGATGAAATCCAGATGATTTCGGGGAAAGAAACGCTAGAAGAGTTAGTCGGGTATGCAGAGCGCTTTAAGATCCGGGATTTTGTCATTAAAGACGGAGATAAAGGATCGATGCTCTACAGAGAAGGGCGATGGATTAAAGCACCTGGATTTTCTGTAACACCTGTCGATACGGTAGGAGCAGGAGATGGCTTTGATGCAGGTTATATATACGGAACGCTGAATCAGTTCGACGAAGAATCCTTATTGCGCTTTGCCAATGGAGTTGGAGCTCTCGTCACTACAGTCACTGGAGATAATGAAGGCTTGCCGTATTTGGAGGAAGTCGAAAACTTAATCGGCAATATAAAATCCGTAGAACGATAGGAGGAAGTCCATGGCAACTGTAACGGTGGCTTTTACAGAAGTCCAACAGTTAATCGGAGAAAAACTTGTAAGTGCAGGCGTCAGTGAAGAACAAGCTGCCAAAATTGCTGCCATTCTTATCCACGCGGATTTGCGTGGCGTGAATTCGCATGGGGCATTGCGAACAGAACATTACATGAAACGGCTCAAGGCCGGCGGAATTAATCCAACACCCGATATTTCATTCAACAAGACTGGTCCAGTGACGGGTGTGGTTAATGGAGACGATGGTTTTGGGCATGTTGTGGCAGATATCGCCATGGACCATGCCATCGAGATGGCGAAAGAAAACGGAGTGGGCATGGTGACAGCCATGAACAGCAGCCATTGCGGAGCGCTCAGCTATTTTGTTCAAGAGGCGACTGAACAGCAGCTGATTGGCATCGCAATGACGCATACCGATAAAATTGTCGTCCCATTCGGAGGAAGAGAATCTTTCCTCGGAACGAACCCAATTGCATACGGTGTTCCCGCCAAAACTGAGAAACCATTCATTTTGGATATGGCCACATCAAATGTTGCTTTAGGGAAGATTCTTCAGCACAAAGAGGAAGGCAAGGCTATTCCGGAAGGCTGGGGAGTGGATAAAAATGGAGCAACGGTGACCGATCCTGCTGAAGTGGTTTCTTTGATGCCATTCGGGGGTCCGAAAGGCTCTGGTTTATCGATGATTGTAGATATTTTTTCTGGTCTGCTGGCAGGCATGGCATTTGGCCCTCATATTAATCCGATGTATGAGGAGTTGGAAAAGAAACGGAAATTGGGCCACTATTTCTGTGCAATCAATCCTTCTTTCTTTACAGATTCCGAAATCTTTTTGGAGCAGATGGATAAAATGATCCAAGAGATTCGAGAAGTTCCGGCTGCTGAAGGTTTCAGCCGTGTCCTGGTTCCGGGAGAAATTGAACAGGAAAACGAAGAGCGTAATCGGAAACAGGGAGTTCAGATTGCGGCAACTACTTATGAGTATTTGAAAAACCAATAAAAAACAAAGGGGAGAATAGAAATGAAAAAGAAATGGTTAACAGGTGTATTTGCATCGGTACTGGTATTGGGAGCTTGTGGATCAAATGATGGGGCAGAAGAAGGCGGCGGTTCGGGCGATACAATCGAGTGGAGATTCGGCCATTTAGCTGATGAAAATCACATCTGGCATCAAACCGCTTTGAAATTTGAAGAACTGGTGGAAGCAAATTCCGACGGCCAAATGGAAATCACTATTTATCCCAATAACTCACTTGGCGGCGAAACAGACACAATTAACTCTATTCAAGCTGGAACAGCTGACATGGTTATTTCAGGGGAAACTTTGCAAAACTGGGCTCCTAATGCCGCATTGATGGCAGTTCCTTACGCGTTCCGCGATCTGGATCATGTGAAGTCAGTGGTTGAAGGGGACATCGGTGAACAAATTAAACAAGAAATCAGTGATGAAGCAGGATTGACGGCTCTTTACTACCATACACGCGCTCCACGTAATTTAACATCAAACGAGCCAATTACTTCTCCTGATGACTTGAGCGGATTCAGCATGCGTGTGCCAAACGTTCCTTTGTTCCTGGATGTATGGCAGGCTGCTGGCGCTTCTCCTCAAGTAATGGATTTCAATGAAGTCTTTACAGGCTTGCAGCAAGGGGTAATCGATGGCCAGGAAAACCCGGTTGATTTGATTCAAAGTGGTGGATTGGCTGAAGTACAGGATTACGTAAACCGCACTGAACATGTCTATTCTTGGATCTACATCCTAGTAGGCAACGAGCAGTATAATGCATTGTCTGATGACTTGAAAAAAGTGGTTCAAGATGCTGCTGCAGAAGCTCAGGCTATGGGTGAAGAATTGTATGAAACTGAAATTTCGACAATTGAGCAGGAATTGACAGATGCCGGCATGGAATTTGTTGATGTCGATCAGGATGCTTTCCGCGAAGCCATGACACCGGCTGTCGAAGCTTCATTGTCTCCGGAGCAATTGGAATTGTACGAACAGATCCTTGCAGTTGAATAATATATAAGCATGGCATGTTTGGCTATAATGGCCGAATATGCCTTTCCATTAGGGAAGGAATGAATTCAGATGACAAATTTCCGGAAATTAATTGACGCCACACTCGCCTTTTTGACAGTGCTCAGCTTTGCTGGCGTTATCATTATTGTCACCATCCAGATTATTTCACGTTTTGCACCGTTTTCCTTCATCTGGACCGAAGAGCTGACGCGCTACCTTTTCTTATACGGCATTGCTTTCGGTGCCCCCTTGGCTTTAATGAGAAATGAATTTATCAATGTGGATATGATTCTCAACAGAATGCCCGATAACTTTCGGAGATACTACGAAATCATCATATATTTGGCCATCATCTTATTAAGTCTGGTAATGGTCGTTCAAGGATATAGTTTTACATTGTTAGGGGATAATCAACGATCGGCAACTATGCCTTTTCAAATGTCAGTTGTGCATGCTTCTCTATTGATCATGAGTGTATTCCTGGTGTTTTATGCAGTTTTGAAAATTATCGATTTGATCAAAAATAAACAGGATTACAGCCAGAACTTTGGAGAGGATGATTTCTAATGGCTACTTTACTTTTTGTATCCTTCATCGCATTAATTTTTCTGGGAGTTCCAGTGGCTTTTAGTCTTGGACTGGCTTCCTTTATCTATCTGATGTTGGCAGGTATCCCTCTCAACATCATTCCTCAACGGATGTTTGGAGGGCTCAACTCATTTGTTCTGCTTTGTATTCCAGGATTTATCCTGGCAGGCAACTTAATGAATGCGGGCGGCATAACCAATCGGATCATCAAGTTCGCCAACGACCTTTTTGGGCATATCCGTGGCGGTTTGGGACTTGCCAACGTCGGGGCTTCAATGGGCTTTGCAGGGATCTCGGGAACAGCACTTGCGGATACCGCAAGTATCGGTTCTATTCTAATACCTGCGATGAAAAAAGAAGGATACGGAGCAGGATTTTCCGCTGCTGTAACAGCTTCTTCTTCTACTGTGGGCCCTATTATTCCGCCTTCTTTGCCTATGATCATCGTAGGTACATTAGCTTCTCTATCCATTGGCGATCTATTTTTAGCTGGTGCACTTCCGGGCATTCTATTGGGGCTGGGGTTAATGATTCCGACGTATATTATTTCAGTAAAGCGGAACTATCCGAAAGGTGACCGTCAATCTATTAAAACCATTTGGAAAAGCTTCACTGGTGCTTTTTGGGCATTGCTGATGACATTCATCATTCTTTACGGAATTTTAGGCGGTTTCTTTACGCCGACAGAAGCTTCAATTATTGCTGTTCTTTATGCCTTTGTCATTGGTATTTTTGTCTATAAAGAATTGCCGATTAAAAAAATACCGGAAATTATGCTTTCTTCCATGACGGCGACAGCATCCATCATGTTGCTTGTCGGATTTGCCAACTTGTTTGGCTGGATTATGGTGCGCGAACAGATTCCGCAGCTGGTCGCGGAATCGATTCTTGGCATTTCAACGAATGCCATCATCGTTATTTTATTGATTAATTTGCTGTTGCTTTTTGTAGGTACGTTTATGGAAACAATTGCGGCATTGGTCATCCTATTCCCTGTGTTATTGCCGGTCGCACTGACAGTCGGAATGGATCCAATCCAATTTGGTGTCATGATGGTATTGAACTTGGTAATTGGCTTGGTGACGCCACCTGTAGGCGTCTGTCTCTTCGTCGCTTCCCAGATCGGGAAGGTATCCATTGGGAAAACAGCAAGGGAATTGGTGCCTTTCCTCGGAGTCAGTTTAGTCGTGCTTATGCTGGTCGCTTTTATACCGCAAATTACATTGTTCTTACCAAGTCTATTTGAATAGGTGGTTGTTAAAATGAAAGCAGTACAAGTTCCAGAAGCTCATAACATGCAAATTATCGATCAGGAAACCCCGAAAATTCAGAACAGCGACGAGGTATTGGTTAAAGTGAAACGCGTAGGAATTTGCGGCTCTGATATGCATATTTACCATGGAACAAACCCTTTGGCCACCTACCCCCGTGTCGTTGGACATGAAGTGGCCGGCGAAGTGGTCAAAGTGGGAAGTTCTGTGGAAACGCTGGAAATTGGAGATCACGTAGTCATAGAGCCGATCAATTACTGCGGTGAATGTTACGCTTGCCGAAAAGGCCGTCCGAATGTTTGTGAAAAATTATCGGTTTTTGGTGTTCATGAAGATGGAGGCATGCGCGAATTTATAGTGTTGCCTGAAAAGCAGCTCCATGCCGTCGATAAAGAGTTGGCCTGGGACGAAACGGTCCTGGCAGAGCCCTATACAATCGGCGCGCAAGCGGTATGGCGTGGAGGGGTTGAAAAAGGGGATACGGTTCTGATTCAGGGCTGTGGGCCTATCGGCATCTGTATTTTGAAATTGGCTAAAGTCGCAGGAGCCACAGTTTACATGACAGATCTGAGTGAAGAACGAATGGCTTTTGCGAAGGAAAGCGGTGCTGACGAAGTCATCAATGCGGGCACTGAATCCGTCAAAGAGCGCGTACTTGAGCTTACGTCGAACGAGGGGGCCAATGTCGTCATCGATGCGGTATGCCTGCCTGCTACTGTTGAACTTAGCATCGACCTTGTTTCGCCTGCAGGCAATGTCGTTATTCTGGGGTTTGATGAGCGGCCATCGGCAATTCCGCAATTGCCGATTACCAAAAAGGAAATCACCATTGTCGGTTCAAGACTGCAAACGAATCAGTTTGGAAAAGTGGTAAGCCTCTTGAACAGTGGAAAACTAACGTCGGGTGGTTTAATTACGCATAAGTTCTCATTGGACGAGGTACAGGAAGCATTTACATTTGTTGAAAATAATCCGGACAAAGTGAGAAAAGCATTAATTGTCTTTGAATGAGGAGAGTTGCAGATGATTCCAAAAATGGAAGTATATCAACAAATACTGGATGCTAAAATCGTTGCTGTAATACGCGGCAAGGACGCAGAGGAAGCGATAGCTGTGGCTGAAGCTGCAGTGGCTGGTGGCTTAACGGCCATCGAATTGACCTACACGACACCGAATGTTTCACGGGTCTTCGAAAAACTGGCGGGTTCGCAGGCGCTTATTGGCGCAGGAACGGTTCTTGATGCAGAGACCGCTCGCCATGCGTTGCTGCACGGTGCTGAATTTGTCGTCAGTCCAAGCTTTAATTCGGAAATTGCCAAAGTCTGCAATCGCTACAATGTGCCGTATTTGCCGGGTTGCATGACGATCAAAGAGATGGTCGAGGCGACTGAGTGGGGCTGTGACATCCTGAAGCTGTTTCCAGCCAACGGGTTCGAACCTTCCTTTATTGGTTCGGTCAACGGACCATTGCCGAAAGTGCGCATCATGCCAACAGGCGGCATCAATATTAAGAACATGAACGCCTGGCTGGATGCGGGAGCTGTAGCAGTCGGCATCGGTACTGATTTAACGAAAGCGCACCGTTCATCTGGAGAACAAGGCGTTACTCAATTGGTTGAGGACTATCTCAAAGAATTGGCTTAAAGAAGGAGGGCTCTTATGAATATCACATTTCGCTGGTATGGCCGCGGCAATGATAGCGTGCAATTAGAACAAATCAAGCAGATTCCAGGAACCAAAGGAATTGTTTGGGCGCTTCACCACAAGCCGGCTGGAGAAGTTTGGACAAAGGAAGAAATCGATTCAGAAGTTGAGTATATTAAATCTTATGGTTTCCATGCTGACGTGGTAGAAAGTGTCAATGTCCATGAATCCATTAAATTGGGCAATGAAGAGCGCGATCAGTATATTGAAAACTACAAAGAGACAATCCGCAATTTAGGGGAAGCCGGCGTCAAAGTAATCTGTTATAACTTCATGCCGATATTCGACTGGACACGTACTTCTTTGTACCATCCCCTTCCGGATGGTTCCACTGCCTTATTCTTTGAAAAGGAGAAGATTGAATCCCTAGAGCCTGCGGAACTGATTGAAACGGTAGCGTCTGCTTCTGATTTGACACTCCCTGGATGGGAACCGGAGAAGATGGCGCGCATTCAGGAACTTTTTGCGGCATACGAAGGCATGGATGAAGAACAGCTATGGGGAAATCTTACTTATTTCCTTCAGGCCATTTTGCCGACCGCAGAAGCGAGTGGTATCCAAATGGCGATCCATCCGGACGATCCACCTTGGTCCATATTCGGTTTGCCGCGCATCATGACAGGCGAAGAGAGCTGGGAGCGTCTAATTTCAATCTCGAATTCGCCATCCAACGGCATTACGTTCTGCACAGGTTCGATGGGAGCTAACCCCGAAAACGATATGGTGGATCTGGCTTCAAAATATGCCAAGCATTCACCGTTTGCCCATCTGCGCAATGTGAAGATTTTCGAGAACGGGGACTTTATCGAAACCTCCCATTATACACAGGATGGTTCAATCGACTTGAACGGTGTAGTCCGTGAATTTTCAAAACAAAACTATTCGGGGTATGCCCGTCCGGACCACGGCCGCCATATCTGGAATGAAGAATGCAGGCCTGGATACGGGTTATATGACCGGGCACTGGGAATCATGTATCTTCTAGGGCTATGGGATGCACATCAATCAAAATAAGGGAGGATACTATGTTTTCAACTCATGAAAATATTGCAGGACGAACAGCTGTCATCACCGGTGGGAGTGGCGTTCTTTGTTCGGAAATGGCGCGACAACTTGCCTTTCAAAAAGTGAATGTAGCCATCCTGAACCGCACAGCTGAAAAAGGACAAGGCGTGGCAGATGAAATCAAAAGTGCAGGCGGCCAGGCGATCGCAGTAGCAGCCGATGTATTGGATAGAGACACTTTAGAAAAAGCCAAAGCACAGATTCTTGAAGCCTTCGGACGGATTGATATTCTGATCAATGGAGCAGGAGGCAATCACCCCGATGCTATTACCGATGTTGAAATCCATGAAGAAGATGCGACAGGAAAATCCTTTTTCGAATTGGGAGAAGACGGTTTTTCGCGCGTCTTCGCCAGCAACTTCACCGGCTCATTCTTAGCCAGCCAAGTATTCGGCAAGGAATTGCTGAAGCAAGATGCACCGGTTATTTTGAACATTTCTTCTATGAGTGCTTACTCGCCGATGACAAAAGTTCCGGCCTATAGTGCGGCAAAAGCAGCCATCAATAATTTCACCATGTGGATGGCTGTCCATTTTGCAGAAGAGAATTTGCGTGTCAACGCTATTGCGCCTGGTTTTTTCCTGACAGCACAGAACAAAGACCTGCTCACCAATGCGGATGGTTCGCTGACACCCCGTTCCGGGAAAATCATGGCCAGCACGCCGATGAAACGTTTCGGCAAACCGGAAGATTTGGTCGGAACGATGCTGTGGCTTTTAGATGAAAACTACTCCGGCTTTGTCACAGGGATTACCGTGCCTGTAGACGGCGGGTTCCTGGCTTATTCAGGTGTATAAAACAAAAAACCACATTCTCAGGAATGTGGTTTTTTTCATTGATAAACAGATTCAATATTCATAGGAAGTGCGATTATGGCTGCTGAGGCCTTCATTTAATTTCGCTATTGATCAAATCGCCCAATTCATCCCAGTTTTCCACACGCGGCAAATCGAGGTGGCGGTTATAGGATTGGTCTTTGACGATGGCTTTTACCGGATCGTTCGTCAAGGTATCCAAAACTGCCGGCTTGTCATCGAAGTAATAATCCAGATTCAGGTCTTTGATGATGCCCGCTTTTTCCGAATCCTTCATGCCGCAGAAGAAGTTTTCCCGGCTGACAGGGAATCCCTGGTTAATCAGCCAGCTGAATGTGTTTTCTGTATGCTCCGGCGGCCGTGACGTAATGTAGAAAATGTCATGTCCTTCCGACTCGAGTTGCTTCAAGAGTTCAAGCGCACCGGGGTAAAGAGGGCAGTCCGTGAAATAAAGGAAGTCCAGGGACTGATTCCACATTTTCTTTCCTTCTTCATCGCTTAAGCCGAACGCCTCATGAATTTCCACTCGGTTCAAGGCATGGAAAATATCGATAGTCACTTTTTGGCCCAGTTGCTCCTGGTAATAGTGAAACGCGTATTCACGCAAATTGATCAAAGTATCGTCTACATCAAAGCCGAATCTCATATATTGCTGCCTCGCTTTTCGGGATAGCCCGTAAATTTAAAGTCCTTGCCGATTTTGGTGAATTCCCCATTACGAAGATCAATGGCATCTTTCATCCATTCAATGCCTGTTCCTTCAATGAAAGTTGGCGCGATTTTGCCGCCGACAAGTTTAGGGGCAAAGTAAAAGACTACTTTGTCAATCAGCCCATTTTCAAGGAACGCCGCATTGATAGTGCCGCCGCCTTCAATAAAGAGTGAAGAAATTCCTTTTTCGCCGAGTACACGGACGACATCCGATACATCCACTTGGGTATCGCTGCTGGTTTCGTAAATGGAAATGCCAAGAGCTTCCAACGCTTTGCGTTTGTCGGCATCGTACTGTTTACTTGTGAAAATCCAAGTATCCGCAATGCCATCCGTAACAAGCTTCGAGTCCAGTGGAATGCGAAGTGTCGAATCAAGGACGACACGGAGCGGATTTCGACCGTTTGGAATGCGTGCCGTCAATTCCGGATCGTCTTCGACTACGGTTCCGACGCCGACCAATATCGCCATATGCTGGCTGCGCAGAAGATGGACATCTAACCGCGCTTCCTCGGATGTGATCCATTTGCTGTCGAGGGAATGGGTCGCGATTTTGCCATCCAGTGTTGAAGCGGCTTTCAAGGTCACAAAAGGAGTCTTTTCAACAATAAATTTATTGAACACTTCATTCATTTCTTGGGCTTCCTGCTCGCGGACGCCAACAATCACTTCAATGCCGGCTTCTTCCAGCATGCGGACACCGTTGCCGGAAACAATCGGATTTGGATCGAGTGTGGCCACGATGGCTTTTTTGATGCCCGCATCGATGATGGCTTGGGCACAGGGGCCCGTCCGTCCGAAATGTGAGCATGGCTCAAGCGTTACATAAATCGTTGCACCACGGCTCAAATCACCTGCCATGCGAAGGGCATGGACTTCCGCATGGGGCTCACCGGCTTTCAGGTGAGTGCCAATGCCGACAACACGGTTGTCATTGACGATGACAGAGCCGACCAAAGGATTGGGATCTGTCTGGCCTTTCATGTTCTTCGCATTGTAGAGTGCAAGATCCATATAAAATTCATGGCTTGACATGGACAATATCCTCCCCGTCTTTAAGATGGCCGGAGCGGTTGATTTTGGTCTGCAGGTAGTTGGCGTTGTATTCGGATTCGTCTCCCCACAGAGAGGTTCTTGAAGCGATTTGAAGACCGGCTTTTTCAATGGCCGCCACTTTTTTCGGATTATTGGTCATCAACGTAACCGGCTTGGTACGCAATGCTTGCAGCACGGCGATGGCATCTCCGTAATTTCTGGAATCATCCACGTAGCCTAAGCGTTCATTGGCTTCAACAGTATCGTAGCCATTTTCCTGCAATACGTATGCCATCGCTTTGCTGAACAAACCGATGCCGCGTCCTTCGTGGTTTGCCAAATAAAATAATGCGCCAGTGCCATGGTCTGTAATTCGTTTCATGGATTGTTTCAATTGATAGCCGCAATCACAGCGTTTGCTGCCAAAAATGTCACCTGTATGGCAGATGGAGTGCATGCGGATCAAGGCTTCTGCATCATTTTCAAAATCTCCATAAACAAGAACGCTTGATTGCTGATATTCTGCAAGATTTGCTGAGCTCAACTTTTCGATGATGCTCTCGTAATCTTCAGTCACTTCTTCAAGGCTCAACCAGCAATACCAGTTGAATACGAACGTTTCATCATATAAGTTCACCGGCAGCCGAATTGGTCCAACTAAATAGACGGCACCTTCTTCTGTTTTAATCATTTGGATTTTTTCTTTTAATATCGCAAATACTTTTGGATCTAATTTCATGTCTGTCATCCTGTTTCCCCCTATATGAACCTTATCTCTATGATATCTTACTACATCATGTTACTAAAAGTAAGTAATAAGCACTTTATTGTTTATAAATAATAATTATTATCATTTGAAAATAACTAAATCCCATTACAAGTGATATTTATTCTCAATTAAATAATAATATTCTCATTTGATTTGATTATCTGATGGCGCTGTGGTATATTATCTACATTATAATAATTCTAAATAAGAAATCAGGAGGAATGAACATGTTATCAGAAAAATTGACGAATGCATTGAATGATCAATTCAATAATGAATTACAGGCAGCACATGCTTACACCGCAATGGCGGCGTATTTCTCCAAAAAAGGCTATCACGGATTTGCCAATTTCTATTTGATCCAATCAAGAGAAGAGCATTACCATGCCATGAAATTCTATCATTACTTGGTGACAATGGATGAAAAGCCGGTTTTGCAAGCTTTGACTGAACCCAAAAATCATTTTGTCAGCGCATTGGACGTACTGGAAAGTTCA
Organism: Planococcus wigleyi; assembly: GCF_014836985.1. GTDB lineage: Bacteria > Bacillota > Bacilli > Bacillales_A > Planococcaceae > Planococcus > Planococcus notacanthi. The sequence continues at coordinate 125,331 of NZ_JACSPU010000003.1, forward strand.
TTGTCACAGGAAAAATCGGTGACCAGCAATATTTATGCATTGGTTACATTGGCCGATGAGTTGCAGGAACATGCCACACTTTCCTTCCTGGACTGGTTCATCGAAGAGCAAATGGAGGAAGAAAAATCCTTCCGCGACATCATTGCAAGAGTAAGAGCCATTGAAGAAGGCGGAGAGTACTTCCTGAAAATGGACGACGAATTTGCCCAGAGAAAACTGGAAGATTAATAAAGCGAGCAGCACATAGCAAAATATGTGCTGTTTTTCTGCTCGAAAGGATGTGAGGTTCGTGTCTGTAACCTACAAACCGGCTATACATTTTAATCACGTGGATTTTTCATTTGGGAAAAATCAAATTTTAAAAGGCATTACCGGCTCGTTCCCAGAAGGCAAGATTACGACGCTCGTAGGCCCTTCGGGAGCCGGTAAAACAACATTGTTGAAGTTATGCAATGGTTTATTGTCTCCTGCTGCTGGAGAAGTCTACATTAAAGACCGGCCCATTGAAGACTATGAGCCTGTTGAGCTGCGCCGAATGGTCGGCATTGCACTTCAAAGCGCTCCAATGGTTGGCGGCAGCGTCTATAAAAATTTAGGCCTGCCACTGGAGCTGCAGGGAAAGTCTTTATCCAAAGCCGAAGCGGTTGAATTGCTGCATGATGTCGGGCTGGAAGAGGAACTGCTGGAGCGGAAAGTCAAAGACTTATCCGGTGGCCAGCGCCAAAAGGTCTCTATTGCCCGGACATTGGTCAACAAACCAGAGGTTTTGCTGCTCGACGAAATCACTTCTTCTTTGGACCGCACTTCTTTGAAAGAAATTGAGGAATTGATCGTCAAAATCAACCGGAAATACGGGACGACTATTATTTGGATCACCCATAACCTCCAGCAAGCCCTGGAAATCGGTGATTTCACATGGGTGATGATGGACGGCGAAGTGGTGGAGACAGGAGAAAGCGATTTGCTCAATGACCCGTCCAATGACAAGGTCAGACGGTTTGTCAGGGGGGAAGCGGGATGAGCTATTTAACGTTATCGATCACTTTGATTTTTGTTGTCATTCCGCTCTTGTTGTCTAAAACGCTGAAACTGGGGCTGGAACGGGACACGATCATCGCCACACTGCGTTCGATCGTGCAATTGCTGGCGGTCGGCTATGTATTGAAATTTGTTTTTGATTCGGAAAGCCTGATCTATATTTTTCTGATGGTCGCTTTGATGATTGTGGCAGCTACCCATAATGCCCAGAAAAAAGGGGCAGCGATTCAAGGAATCACCACGAAAGTAGCTGTCACCTTGGTGTTTGTAGAAGTATTGACGCAAGGCATTTTGCTGGGCTTCAATATTACGCCTGCCACCGCGCAATACATCATTCCGATCAGCGGAATGGTCATCGGGAATTCAATGGTGCTGTCGATTCTCTTCCTCAACCGTTTTACAGCTGAAGTCGAGTCGCATCAAGATGAGACCGAACTGATCCTGTCGCTTGGAGGAACACCCAAACAAGCCATCCATACACAATTGATCAATTCGATAAAAGCAAGTATGATCCCGACCATCGAAAGCCAGAAGACGGTCGGGCTTGTGCAGCTGCCGGGAATGATGAGCGGGCAGATCATCGCTGGAGCGGATCCGATTCAAGCGGTCCAATTCCAGCTGCTGATCATGTTTCTGTTGTTGACAACAGCCGCTGTCACCAGTGTCATGCTGGGCTTCTTGTCTTATCCGACTTTGTTCAATCAACGGATGCAAGTAATGAGTAAGAACATTAGTTAAGATAAAGACAAATTCGGGTTTACCGGATTTGTCTTTTTTTATTGGAAAAACGGAGCTCTTCCGGTCGTATTCTCGTTTCAATAAGGAAAAAAAGAATCGATTTCAAAAGTTCCGGAACCCGGGAGGCTTTCAACTAAGTTTGAACCGAAAAGAGCGGCCGGTGTGTAGGAGCCGCCTTCGATTTTTTTCTCCAGTAAGCGGCAGACGATTTCTAATGAACCATAAACAGTCAGATCGTAAACATTCGCTGTTTGGATCCGAGCGACTTTGATGACGCCTTTCCGGTTTTTGGCTTCTCCCCAAATATAAGCGGGGGAATTGGCGCGTAAATCGCTATCCGGGCCTTTGATCCGCTTCTCCACTTGTTTTTCCAGCTTCTCTTTCACCCAATCCGTGGCCAATAACGGACCTGCGGCGCCCATCAAACGGGCGCTGTATAGTTGCGCCTTTGGCATAGGGATCCAAGCGGAAATGTTCGGGATGCCAGTAGTATAAAAAGCTGTGGAAACATCTCCCCAAGGAATTCCCATCGCAGAGCGTGAACCGCGTCCGAAATCGATGATCCGGCGCTGTTTGCCAATCGGAACCGCCTCCAGCACACCATTTTTTCTGTGCATGCTGCCGGATCCCAAACCTTGGATCATGGTTTTGAAGGTACCAGGTGAGATCCCGGAATCCGAATCGAACCCGAGTGACAATTCCGTTGCGTCCGGCATTTCTTCCTTCAACTTTAAGGCGATGCAATCTGTCGGTACGACGTCAAAGCCGACTCCTGAACAAAGAACAATCCCTTTTTCTTTGGCCCGTTCATGTTGGGAGTGGGTATGTTCGAATACAGAAACTTCACCGGTAATGTCCAAGTAATCCGTTTCGGCTGACAGGCAGGCCTCAATCATAAGTGCACTGGTTATTTCAAAAGGGCCGGCACAATGGAGAACCAAGTCGATTTCCTTCAAATGGTCTGCTGCCTGGTCGTTTAAGGGGAATGCTTGAAATTCCAAAGACAATTCTTCTGCTAAGGGACGGATCTTCTCAGCATTGCGGCCACTAAGCACCGGTGACATTCCTCTTCTGACAGCTTCCCGGGCAATCAGTTCTCCGGTATAACCATTTGCTCCATATATCATCCATTTGTTCATTCTATTTGCTCCTCGTTATACGTCTTTCTAATGGTATTCTGTAAAAATGATCGAAACCCTTTGTTTGGATTCACATGGTCAAGAAAGTTGCAGTATTTCTCTTTATCTAAATAAAAGCTTCTTTTCTTACTGGTAATTTCCATTCGTTCTTATTAACATATTTTTACTAATCAATCATTGACTCTAAAAACGATAGATGCTTTAATTGTTTATAGATTCAGAAAAAATAAAAAATTAAAGGGGTGGAGAATGTGGAGAAAGTCATCACAAGCACGGAGAAACAGCGTGAAAGTGAAAATGAGAATCAGGTGCATGAGAGACCTGACGGGCATATACCGGATTTTCAGCAGATTGAAAACTCAGCAGGTTTCAGGGATTTGATGCGCAGAAAGAAACGTTTTTTGATTCCGACGACTATTTTATTTTTAGGACTTTATCTATTATTTAATATTGTGATTTCTTACACGAATTGGTTAGACGCCACTTTTATCGGGGACATCACTTGGGCATGGGTGTTTGCGTTCAGTCTATTTGCTATGACTTGGATACTTGTAACCGTTTACATGAAGCGTGCAGAGAAATTCGATGAAATGGCTAAAGATACACTGAAGGAATTTGATTATGACGAGGAGGAAACTCGATGAATGCTACGGTTATAGCCATTTTTGTTTTTATAGTTGGGATTACCCTTGTCATTACTTATTATGCAGCAAAACGGACAAACTCCGCGAGTGATTTTTATACTGCGGGAGGCGGTTTAACCGGCTGGCAGAATGGGTTGGCTATTGCGGGAGATTATTTATCAGCCGCCTCTTTTCTTGGGATTGCAGGGGCGATAGCTTTGTTCGGATTTGATGGCTTTCTTTTCTCCATCGGCTACCTTGTCGCTTATTTGGTAGTACTGTTCATCGTTGCTGAACCATTGCGCAACTTAGGGAAATACACTCTCGCTGACATGATCAATGCCCGTTTTAATGCGAAAAAAGTTCGTGGGGCAGCGGCGTTAAGCTCTATCACCATCGTTATTTTTTACATGATTGCACAGCTGGTGGGTGCAGGTGCATTGATTCAGCTGCTGTTTGGCATAGATTACATTTGGGCGGTTCTGCTTGTCGGAGTTATGATGACCATCTATGTTTTGTTCGGTGGGATGACTGCTACAAGTTGGGTGCAAATCATCAAAGCTGTTCTGTTGATGGTCGGTACAGTCATTTTATCTTTCCTTGTATTAAAGAATTTCAATTTCAATATACTGGAAATGTTTGCGCAAATGAAAACGGCTACGCCTCACGGAGAAGCCTATTTAAGTCCGGGAGTTAGATACAAAATTCCTTTGGATACCATTTCGTTGATGCTGGCTCTAGTATTGGGTACTGCAGGACTGCCGCATATCCTTATGCGCTTCTTTACTGTAAAAGATGCAAAAACTGCACGAAGCTCGGTCATGTGGGCTACATGGATCGTCGGAATTTTCTACGTTATGACGATTTTCCTTGGTTTCGGCGCAGCCGCTTTCGTTGGATCTGATTTAATTACTTCCACAAATCCGGCCGGTAACATGGCGGCACCGTTATTGGCTCAAGCATTAGGTGGAGACATACTGATGTCATTCATTTCGGCAGTCGCATTTGCAACGATTCTCGCTGTAGTAGCGGGGTTGGTTTTGACAGGTGCTTCAGCTTTTGCCCATGATATTTACGGCCAAATCATCAAAAAAGGCCAAGCGACTGAGCGCCAGCAAATGTTGGCGGCACGCTATGCGTCTCTTGGGGTTTCGGCGTTCTCGATTCTTTTGGCAATCTTTGCCCAAAGCTTGAACGTAGCGTTCCTGGTATCACTGGCATTCTGTATTGCTGCCAGTGCGAATCTACCGGTTATCGTCTACACGATCTTCTGGAAACGCTTCAATACAACGGGAGCGATATCGGCGATTCTGACAGGCTTAATTTCAGCGTTAGTGCTGGTATCGCTCAGCCCGAGCGTAATGAGTCCGGAAGTCGGCGCCGCAATTTTAGTGGGCGACCCGATCTTCCCATTGACGAATCCGGCTCTGTTATCTGTGCCGCTTGGTTTCATCGGCGGATGGGTTGGAACGATGCTATCGAAAGAAAAAGACCTCAAGAAATATTCTGAAGTCAATGTCCGTGCCAATACAGGTGGATTTAGACAATTATAAGATGGATAAATGGAAAATCGATGCCTTTTGGGTGTCGGTTTTTTCATTGAAATAATAAAGGATTTAACAGTCTTTCGACGAATAGAAGGAGTATGAAAATAATTGGAAATTATAAGGAGTGAATTCAATGGCGAAGCTTCACTTAATTCCATATCGTGTAGAAGAAATAATGGAACAAGCACCCCAGATTCCGGAAGGCGTCCGGATGATCCAGGCACCGGAAGTATGGGCGGATGCAGAACGGGGAAAAGGAAACATCGTAGCGATTCTTGACACGGGTTGCCAGCCGGATCATCCTGACCTCAAGGATCGCATCGTAGGGGGGAGAAACTTCACCCCTGACTTTGGAGGGGATGTTGCTAATTTCGACGATAACAACGGCCATGGCACACATGTCGCGGGGACAGTTGCTGCTTCTTTCAGGCCAGAAGGAGGAATCGCCGGTGTTGCTCCGGAAGCCCACCTGCTCATTTTAAAAGTTTTGTCAGGAGAAGGCGGCGGAGAATACCAGGGGATTATTGATGGTATCCATTTCGCGATAGATTGGAAAGGTCCAGACGGAGAAACGGTAAGCGTCATTTCCATGTCTCTAGGCGGCCCAGAGGATGTTGAAGAGCTCCATGCAGCGATTAAGCGTGCAGTGGATGCGGGGATTCCAGTGGTCTGTGCGGCAGGAAACGAAGGAGACGACAGTTCCGATACGGATGAATTTGCTTATCCCGGCGCATACGGTGAAGTGATTCAGGTTGGGGCAGTAGACTTTGACCGCCGAATTGCGAACTTCAGCAACACGAATGACGAAATCGACTTGGTGGCTCCAGGCGTTGATATCTACTCAACATTTCCGGGAGGAAAACACGCCAGCTTGTCTGGTACATCCATGGCGACGCCCCATGTCTCGGGCGCTTTGGTGCTGGTCAAAAATATTGCAGAAAAAGAGTTCGCCCGTGAATTGACAGAAGCTGAGCTTTACGCCCAATTAGTGCGCCGCACTGTGCCGCTCGGCTATCCAAAAACGGCAGAAGGCAACGGTTTGCTGGCGTTGGATATTATAAATAAGTTTGAACAATTATTAAAGCTGGTCAACACTTCTTATAGTACCGGTGTTGAAAGAAAAGAGAGAAGGTAGAACAAAAAGCCATTCCGGCTACAACAAACGGAATGGCTTTACTTTTTTGACCAAAAAGTAAAGCCTATTCTTTGACGTCCAGTCTCCAAAGCAGTATTTTTTCTTAAATTTTAGAAAAAACTGATTTGATAATTTTCTTTTGAACTTATATACTGGTAACCAATCCTTTTCGGTAGGCGAAATAGTGGGAAGGAAATCAACGAGTCGAAAGGAAATGAACCGTTTATGAGTGTTCCCGAAAATCAGCAAGAAGCTAAAAACAAGAAAAAAAGAAAGTTTGAAATGCCTGATACATACGTCATCTTGTTTATTGTGTTATTGATCGCTGTGGCAGCCACTTATATTGTGCCGGCGGGAACTTTTGAACGAGAACTGGTAGATGAAGTAGAACGGGTCGTACCGAATACATATGCACAAACTGACAGCAATCCTACAGGTTTCATGGACATTTTCCTTGCTTTGCAGGAAGGGATGGTACAATCGGGCGGATTGATTTTCCTGGTCCTGTTTGCCGGTGGGGCATTTGAAGTGGTGGAGCGTTCTGGAGCGATCAAAGGAGGCATCCTGCGGGCAGTCAATAAAACCAAAGGAAAAGAGTTCCTGCTCATTGCCTTGGTCTCCATCCTGTTTGCTCTTGGTGGAGCAGTCGGAGCGGTAGCAAACTCGATTATTCCGTTTGTGGCAATTGGGGTCATCATTGCAAGAGCTTTAAAGCTGGATGCCATTGTTGCCGTGGCCATTACGTTTGGGGCAACATTTGCTGGATTCAATGTCGGATTTTTGAATCCTTATACAGTGGGTATTGCTCAGTCTATTGCGGATGTGCCGTTGTTTTCCGGCATGGGGTTGCGCGTAATCGCTTTTGTGGTGATTGTCGGTGTGACGATTTTGTACACGTGGAGCTACGCAAAGAAAGTATTGGCAGATCCATCGAGAAGCCTGATTGGTGTGCTGGATGAAGGCAAAGAAGGGGAATCTCCACTGGATGCTCCATTTACCGGACGGCACAAGCTGATTTTGTCATTTGTCGGCCTGTGTCTGGCGTTCTTTGTTTATGCGACCATCGAATTTCAATGGACCATTGACCATATGGCCGCATTCTTTATCATAATCGGCATTGGTGCAGGCATCATTGCCGGAATGGATTACAATAAATTAACTTTGACCTTCTTGGAGGGCTGCAAAAATTTGGTGTATGGGGCATTGATTATCGGGGTAGCCCGGGCAATCTTGATTGTTATGGAAAATGCGTTGATTTTGGATACTTTTGTCCAAGCACTCTCGGTCCCTTTAGAAGGACTGACGCCGGTCTTTGCGGCGTTGGGGATGTTCGTCGCCAATGGTGCTTTGAACTTCTTGGTCCCTTCGGGAAGTGGACAAGCCATGATTGTTATGCCGATTCTGACGCCATTGTCGGATATGATCGGCGTTACAAGGCAAGTTGCTGTTCAGGCCTATCAGTTTGGTGATGGATTCACCAACAGTATATTTCCAACATCCGGACCTTTGATGGCCAGCCTCGCTGTAGCAGGCGTACCCTGGATCAAATGGGCGAAGTGGATGCTGCCTTTATTGTTGATGTGGACAGTCATTGCCGTTATTATGCTGACAATCGGCGTGCTGATTAATTGGGGACCGATTTAAAGGCCGGGTTCTATAGGTCAGATACTTTCTTTGAATTAAAGATGAATATTTATTTGAAAATTCAAATTAAAATACTTATACTTTTATTTATCTACTTTTTGTCTATTTTTATAATTAATTGATTTCCAGAATGTAGAGGAAAGGCAGAAAACAGACAAGGGGGAAACGTCATGAAGAAGAAATCGCATCGCCCATTTTATATGTTGCTGATTTTGGTTTTATTGCTGGCTGCCTGTTCTGGAAACTCCGAATCAGGAGAGACGGAAAATAGTGGGGGAGAAATGACTGAAGAAGACAAGCAGGGAGGCACATTGATTTATGGCCGTGGAGCTGATTCGGTTGGACTGGATCCGATTAATGTGACGGACGGGGAATCCATTCGGGTCACCCACAATGTTTTCGAAACTCTATTGGAATACGACCATAATTTGGAGCTGCAGCCCAAGCTGGCAACCGAGTACAGTTCTAGTGAAGACGGATTGACTTGGACATTCCAGTTGCGGGAAGGCGTTAAATTTCATGATGGAACTGATTTCAATGCCGATGCAGTAGTCTTCAACTTTGAACGGTGGATGGACAATGAAAACCCGTACCATCAAGGAGATTTTCCTTACTACCCGTTTCTTTATGGCGGATTTAAAGGAGATGAAAATCACCTGATTGAGCATGTAGTCGCTACAGGAGAACATGAGCTTGAAATCAAATTGAAGCGCAAAACAGCTCCGTTCCTCAGTTATTTAGCTATATCCATGTTCGGGATTGCGAGTCCGGCCGCTATTGAGCAATACGGTGCTGAATTGAATGAGCACCCAGTGGGTACAGGGCCATTTATGTTTGAAGAATGGAGCCGCAACAGCACCATTACATTGGCAAAAAACCCGGATTACTGGATGGAAGGGAAACCTTATTTGGACAAACTCATCTACCAGGTGATTCCCGAAAATTCGGCGCGCTTGAACGCGCTGCAGACCGGCGAAATCGATGTACTTGATGGAATGAATGCCGGAGACACCAATTTCGTGGAAGAAACGCAGGGGCTCGAACTACAGAAACGTCCAAGCTTCAATATCGGTTACATGGCGTTCAATATGGAAAAAGAGCCGTTTGATGATCCATTGGTGCGAAAAGCGATTAATATGGCCATCAATAAAGAGGAAATTGTCGATGCTTTCTATAATGGAATGGCAGATCCGGCAACGAGTCCATTGCCGCCTTCGTTATGGAGCTACGATGATACCTTGGAGAAATACGATTACAATGTCGAGGAAGCGAAAAAGCTCTTGGCTGAAGCCGGCTATGAAAATGGTTTTGAGACGGAATTGTATACCATGAGCAATCCGCGCCCTTATTTGCCCGAACCGATGAAAATTGCTGAAGCAATTCAGTCAGATCTGGCCGAAATCGGCATTACAGCCGAGATTGTATCGACGGAGTGGGCAACTTATTTGGATGACACGAAGAGTGGAAAGCATACCATGGCTATGTATGGCTGGACTGGCGTTATGGCTGATCCGGATAACTTCCTCTATCCAAACTTGAGTAAGACTAACGCAGAAGTGCCGGCGCAGAATATCGCTTTTTATAAGAGTGATGAGTTCACTTCCTTGATCACGGAAGCCAGAGAAACCCTGGACCAGGATAAACGCACAGAACTTTACAAGGAAGCGCAGCAATTGTTCCAAGAAGATGCACCGTGGGTAATGCTTGCCTATACGACTCCGCCGCTTGCACAAAGCGATTATGTGGAAGACTACAAACCGCATCCCATGAGCAATGACTTGATGACTGATGTATATTTATCAAACCAATAGTTTGGAGTGGATGATTGTTGTATGAATTACTGAAAGGTTTATGTGAACTGATCGGGCCAAGCGGCTTTGAACAGGATGTACAGCGTTTCATCAAAAATGAAATTCAAGACAAAGTAGACGTGCTGGAAATCGATGCGCTCGGCAATCTGATTGCCACAGTAAAAGGGACGGATCCGGAAATGCCGTCGATCCTATTGGCAGCACATGCGGATGAAATCGGGTTTATCGTCAAAAAAATCGAGCCGAACGGAACATTGCGTTTTGAACTGCTGGGTGGATTCGATAACCGCGTCTTGCTTGCTCAGCCAGTTGCTATTAAAGGAACGGACGGCTATATAGAAGGTGTGATCGGAACTTTGGCTGTTCATTACGTGAAATGGGATGATCCAAAGCGGATCGCGTCTCATCGGGATATGTATATCGATGTCGGGGCAGCTTCTGCTGAGGAAGTTCTGGAAATGGGTATCAAAGTGGGGCAGCCAATCAGTTATGGCAGCGGCCTGAAGTTGGCGGGAGATAAAAAACGCAATCGGGTATTCGGAAAAGCGCTGGACGACCGAGCAGGATGTGCGGTGTTGATCGAACTGATTAACCGGCTTCAAGCAAATCCTGAGAAACGCCATGGCGATATCTATTGCGTCTTCACTGTGCAGGAAGAAGTGGGGTTAAGAGGGGCTTCTGTACTATCGCCGAACAAGAAACCAGACTTTGCACTGGCGATTGATACGACACCGACCAGTGATACGTATGATGTACTGATGACGGGAACCAGAGTTCTTGGGCAGGGCCCATGCATCAAAATTGCAGACAAGTCATTGATTTCGCATCCGCTGGTCACTGGACTTTTGGAAAAAGTAGCAGGAGAGCAGGGCATTCCTTATCAACAGGAAATTTTCATGGGGATCGGGACTGATGCTGGAGCCATCCATATGACTTCTACTGGAGTTTCATCGGGGGTCGTATCGATTCCTTCACGTTATACCCACACCCCAATTGAAATTATTGATTTAGACGATCTTGAGAATACCGTGCGCTTAGTCGAAGCATTTGTACTGTCGTCAAAAGAATTGGTTGGAAAGAATTTTTTGGATACATGAACAGCTTGGCCGGGTGTCTTACTAAGACATCCGGCTTTTTGCTGAGTAAGATGAGTTTACATTACCTCAAAAATCAAAGTGTTCGTAAAAGTAGGTGAGAATCAGCGAACGTTCGTAAAGTCATTTGACACGTTTACGAACACTATTTTTGGCCTTTTTCAAAGCGTTCGTTAAAGTGTACTTTTACGAACGCTTTGCTTTTCGATGCTTTGTTCAAAAACCAGCTTGATAGCTAACAGAGGCATCAAGGGAAATAATGGTATAATTATTTCGATGTAAAAAGAAGGAAAATTCCTTATTCACAAGAAAAACGTGATCTAAGAAAAATTTACAAATCATGACTTTTTAAAATGAAAATACTTCGAAGGGGATGACATCTTGATGTCAAAAGAAGCCAATTTTGAGATTCAATTAGAAACAGAAAGATTGATAGTGAGATCGCTTAAAAAAGAAGATTACCAAAATTGGCTAATGGAGTTTGAAAGCCGAAATCCATCTCAACATAGACACGATGAAGGAAAAAAGGACATGAGCGAATGTACGAAAGAATGGTTTGTGAAACTAATTGAAAAACATCAGGAGTTGGCAGTAAACGATATTGCTTATATTTTTGGAGTATTCCGTAAATCTGATAACAAACACATAGGGATGATTGATATTTCTACCTTGGAAAGAATGGATTTTCAATGGGGCCGGATTGGTTATACGATTCATAATCAGCACTGGAGACTGGGCTATGGCAAGGAAGCTGTCAAAGCAGCTCTTCGTATTGCTCATAAGGATTTAGGCTTTCATCGCATTGAAGCTCATATCAATATTGATAATGCGGCTTCAATAAAATTAGCTGAAAGTGCTGGGATGAAGTATGAATGTAAGAGAGAGGGATTCATCTTTGAATTTGGTGAGTGGACCGACAACTTAATTTATTTTATTAACTTCAATGATATGCCGCTTTTTTCTAATGGAAATTGAGAGACGGAAAGCAACTTGATATAGTTCCACAGCGATAAAATAAACTAGTAAAGAAAATAGTGAGTTTACATATCAGTAATTATTAGAAGTTAAAATTCTAGGAGTGATTATAAGAAGTGGGAAACGAAGAAAGTGTAAGTTACTTATCAACGGGAAAATTATCAAATATCCTGAATATCTCGGTGCGGACCATCCGTTATTACGATCAAATCGGGTTGGTGAATCCTTCAAAGAAGGCTGCCGGTGGGAAGCGGTATTATTCCACAGAGGATATCCTCAAGTTGCAAAAGATTATCCTGCTTAAATCGTTGAATCTGTCGCTCGAAGACAGCCGGAGTATTCTGGCCGAACAGTCGATGTCTTCTATCTTGCTTGCCCATCAGTCTTTGTTGAGTGAGGAGATGGAACACCTGACGAATTCGTTGAAGCATACCCAATCGCTAATGAATTTGCTGGACTTAAAAGCAACCCTTCACTGGGAAGATTTAATTTTCTTGGTGGCGAATGAAGAGAGAGAAAAAGATTGGAATCAATATTTCTCTGTGGAACAGCAAGCGCATCTTAAACGTCAGTTGCCTAAACTCGAAAGCGGAGATAGGACCACGAAAAAATGGATTAATATCATCAAAAGGATTGAACTTTGTCTCGAGAATGGAATTTCCCCTATCTCTTTGGAAGGTCAACTCATTCTCGAAGATGTTGACATTCTATCGGAAGAAACATTCGGCAACGATCCGGAATTGGTCGAGGCTTTTTGGGAAGTGCGCAAATCCCCCGAAGCTTCTGCGGAACTGGGGCTCTATCCAATCTCACCAGCGATTATTGACTTTTTAGAGATGGCCGCTAAAAAAGAAGACTCTCCCAACTGACAGCCGGAGCACGTCAGCCTGGAGAGAAGATGGTCAAGCTATGGCAGTCAGGATCACGGCAATCCCGTTAAATATTCCATGAATCAGGATACTGGGAATGATGGAACCGGTTTTTTGATAGACCCATGAAAAAATAAGGCCGGATACAAAGTTCACCGGCAATGTATTGAATGTAGGAATATGTACAACCGTAAAAATAAGGGAACTGATCAGCATGCCGCTCAAAACACCATAACGGCTGCTGAAAAATCGGTAAAGGAAGCCGCGGTAAAAAATTTCTTCGTAGATAGGGGAGATGATCGCGGCCGATACAAATCCTATTGCAAAGTTCAACAAAGTCATCTGTGACTGGAGACTTTCCGTTTTACTGTTTTCCGTTCCAACTCCTATAAAAGACATCCCGATTACCAACACGATGCTCACGACGATCAGGATGATGGTCCAAACGGCTATCAGCTTCCATTCTCTTAGAGGAAATGGCTGTAGTCCGACAGCTTTCCAGGACTGTTCTTTGGGTTTCAAAACGATGACATAAAGCGCCGTTGTAAAAACGATGGCCATGATGAAGCCATTCAATGTACCGGCATATAACTCATTTCGAAAAAAGTCCAGTAGATAATTAAATAATACAGTTTCAATGAAAACCGGAACCAGTACTAATACAAGACACAGCATATAAATTAAATCTCGCCATTTCCACATTTCATTCCGTTCAATAGATTCTTTTATCAATTTGATCCCTCCAGGTATTTAACTTACTCATACCAGCATAGATGGTGACGTAAGGTAACCTGCAAGGGTTTTTTGATGAAAACTGGTTCTGATGTGGAAATTTACATATCATGAATTTATCGGAAGGAAAGGAGCTGAATAAAGAGTTCCTTTCTTTTTATTCTATTTCAAGTACGGCTTTTCATTGAGATTTAAATGATAAATAAATTGAAAGTTTGAATAAATTTTGACTAAGACTCGTTATATTGGCTGAAACCTTTTTAATATATGATATTGTATTTATATGGTATTAGTTCTAAATATAGTAATAGAAATTATTTTCAACTCCTAGAACTGGCTTTTGGTTGATTTATAAATATCTGAAGTCGAGCAAAATGTAGAGAAATTATATATAACAAGTGAGGCTACCGATTTTAATGAGAAAAGTAATTTTGGAAGTTAATAATCTAGTAAAGAAATACATAGGTAAAGGGTTCGAAGTTGAGGCATTAAGAGGTATTTCGTTCAATTTATATGCGGGGGAATTTGTCGCAATTATGGGAACTAGTGGCTCTGGAAAAAGCACTTTGCTCAATGTAATCGGCGCATTAGATGAACCGACCAGCGGCAAAATACGTTTGAATGGAGTAGATTCGGAAAGTTTCTTTACAGAACCGAAAGCCACGGACTACCGCCGGGAAAATATCGGATTTATTTTTCAAGCCTATAACTTGTTGAAAGACTTGACGGTGGAAGAAAATATTTCGCTGCCATTGCTCTTGAAAGAGGAATCAAAAGAAGCTATCGAGAGAAAAACAACCAGTATGATCGAACGGATGGGGTTAACAAAGTGGAAAGCACATCGTCCGGTCCAATTATCGGGCGGGCAGCAACAGCGCATCGCCATTGGTCGAGCACTTATCGGTGAACCACCGATACTGTTGGCAGACGAATTGACGGGGAATTTAGATGCCAATACGTCCGAAGAAATTTTGGAGGTATTGACTTCTATGAAGGAAGAACTGAACCAAAGCATACTTGTGGTGACGCATGATCCGAAAGTGGCCACCCATGCAGATCGTGTCCTGTTTTTCCATGACGGTGCCATCATCAATGAGTACGAATGTTCCGGCAAGCAGGATCTTGAACACATCATGAAAATCTCCCAGGATATTTTAAAAGGTTCAGCTGTATGAAATCACTCAATCAGTTGGCGTTTCGTTTATTTAGAGAAAACAAATTTTTGGTCTTCACTTCGGTTATGAGCATTGCCATCGCTGTCTCCCTTGTGATGACAATGGCTCTATTTGCCGTAAATGCGAAACAAACTCTTCAAGAGGACCTGCGAAAGATGTATGGCGATATGGATTTGGCCCTTGTATATAGCGATGACAATCCGGTGGAAGATGAACAGGAATTGTTGCAGATGGTATCGAAACATTCTTCAACAGTTGCTGTTTCACAAGCATTGGTTACTCAAACGTATATAGCGCCGTTAGGTGGAGAAGTTTACACACTAGGAATCGAAAACGATTCAATTGCAAAAAGTAGGTATAAAACAAGTGTAGATTTAACGGAAGACACAGTCATCATTACAGAAAATTTAGCTGCGTCGTTCAAGCTTTCAATCGGCGATCAAATCGAAATTGAAGACGATTCATTTGAAATTGCTGAAATTTTAAAGAACGCTCAAGGAACAGGAATTGCTCCTGACATGGTGATTTTCGCATTAGAGAGAGCGAAGTTTTTTCACAATAAGGAACTGTCATATCTTAACAATGAAACAACTGCTTTAATGGTGAAAACTGCAGAAGAAACCGACTTGATCGCCATGGCGAATGAATTCAAAAAGATTCAGCCGGATTTGCGAGTGGACATTATTGAAGAGGATCAAGCAGCAAAGAATAACGTGAACTCCCTGACGTTATTTACTGTTATTCTTTCGTTCCTTATTTTGATTGTCACGGCCATCATGGTCATTTCCAATTTCGACTTATTCATCTATAAGAATAAAAATCAGTTTGCAATTATGCGGGCACTTGGAGCGAAAACAGAGCAACTAGCCAAGATCACCCGAATCCAAAGCACGATGATTACCATTACAGGCGCTTTGCTCGGGTTGGCGATTGCTTATGCAGTGGACCAAATCCTGCAGCCAAGTTTTGGGCAATGGTTTTCCGTTTCCCTAACCCAAATGTCATTTGCATGGGAAATAGCGATTCCCGTACTCGTTGTAGCGAGTCTGGTGATTCAATTGTTTCTCTATATCCCAGTGCTCAAATCATCAAAAATCTTGCCTTTAACGATTCTGCAGGAAAATGAAGAGTTGGATTTTAAAAACAGCAGAATGCGCAAGAAGGCAATCAAAATTCTAGGGATTTCATCTCTTGTATCGCTGCTGTTTGGCGTTATTCTCGCCGTGGATGAAAGCGCGAGCGCGATGCTGATTATATTGAGTGGTTGTTTGCTATTAGCCGGTCTTTTCTTAGCATTACCAATATGGCTTACGAGTCTATTAACTGTATTAATACCAGCGTCTCGGAAATTCTTCTCTCGCAATGTGTTAATTGCGCTTCAGAATTTAAAGCCGCAAGTCAAAAAGAATAGCTTCGTAATCCTCTCGATTAGCGTTGTCATGATTATCGCTGTTTTTGGTTCAGTTATGCTGAGTACGATTAAGCAGAATAATACAAACTATATCAGTGAACAGTTTCCTACTCCTATGGTCATTACAAGTCGAATTCAACAATCTGAAATCGATCCGATACACTTGAGCGAAGAAGTACGTAACCAAGTTCAAGTCGCGCAAGTCGCTTCTGTCAGCACTTTTGGTGGGGGAGAGTTGTTTGTTGAAGCTGGGACGAGGTCTTTCGACTATACGCTGGGAGACTTAAAAGCGCTTGAGAGTATGAAAGTCATATCGGAAGTCGGAAAAGAGGATTTAGCAACCGCAGCGATTGTATCTCCTGTCTTTGCTAAACAACATGATGTAAAAGTCGGTGATTCCTTAGAAATTGGGATCTACTCAGATGAAAAGCAACGTGCAGAATATGTGACGACAATGGTTGTAAGTGCAGTTTCTGACGCAGTTGGCAATGGAGAAGTTCTTTTTGATTGGCAGGCGAAGGCGTTAAATACTTCTTCTACTAACTTTAATAAAGCATATGTAAATGTAGTTGATGAATCCCTGGCGATGAGTTCTCTTGAAACCCTAACCAGTATGTATCCAGAACTCATAGTCAATACGCATGCTGTTGCACTGAAAGAAGCTTCAGACATGTTCTTGCAGCGATGGGCCATCTTCATTTTGGTTTTAATTATACTGGTTGTTTCCGTCATGGCGGGTGTCCTGAATACCCTTCTGAACAACATACTGGCTAAACGAAAAGAGTTTGCAGTACTCCGGACAATCGGAGTCAGGCCAATGGGAATCGTGAAAATTATTGTCACACAGATTTCTTTCTATCTTTTGATTGGCCTTGTTTTCGGAGCGTTATGCGGATTGGTGTTTTCTCTTATCGTTTCACTGATTGATTCGGGTAGAGTCGCTTTCGACTTTTCATTGA
This sequence comes from Planococcus wigleyi, assembly GCF_014836985.1. Lineage (GTDB taxonomy): Bacteria > Bacillota > Bacilli > Bacillales_A > Planococcaceae > Planococcus > Planococcus notacanthi. The sequence continues at coordinate 142,221 of NZ_JACSPU010000003.1, forward strand.
TGTTAGCAGTAGCAGTGAGTATGTGGGTTATTAGCTTGCTTATTTTTATACCCGTAGGATGGGTTATGGGAAATAAAAAAATAAGTATGGAAATCCTAAGTGACAATAAGTAAAGGGAATTCAAGTACTGATAAATAGGTTTACATATGAGGGGATTATCGGAAGGCTAGAAGCTGATAGAATTAGCTTCTAGCCTTTTTTGTTCGTTTAAGTGTACTTTTACGAACGGTTTTATTCCCAAATATCTCTGGATGTCTCAGTTACCACTCAGTATAGTTAAAGAGAATCGTTTACTAGGAGAACTAAGCAAGGGAGAATTGGCGATGAAGGATGACAGGTGTATCAGAATAGATGAATTAAAAGTAGTTCAAAGACAAAAACAATTTATACAGATGCTTGAATCAAAAAACTATCCGCCACACCAACTTATAGCCTCTAATGCGGATGAGGAAATATGGAATAAAATAAATCAAGGGGGAGTAATAGAAAGAATTGAAGAACTTAGCTTAGAAACCCTTCGAAGACAGATGGGTCAAATTTTCTCTGCTAGCGAGAAACTAGGGACAGTGCTTTACTTTGGTACAGACAGTTTCCTTGTTCAGTTTAATAAAAGTGAATTAATCCAGCATGCAGATAAGATGATTGAAGACCTCTCAAGGGGGGTGCTCTTACATTGGTTCGTATTTTCAATCGACTTGAACCAAATACTTTTGTTAGAGGAAAGTGAATACGGCTATTATGAGCTAACTTACTATGAAAAAAATATTTAACTTGGTTTACATATCCTGAATTATCGGAAGTCCTATAAGAAAATAAAAAGAGAAAGGCGATGCTATTAAGTCAGCATTGCCTTTCTCTTTTTATCAATTCGGTTTCTAATAATCGGTCATATGCAAATTACTCGTGAAGAAAGATTGTAGTATTCCACGATGTAATAAACAAAGGAAAACAATCCATTTATCTATAATGTTATTTTCGGATTCTGGTGGTTCATTCTATTCTAATTTTCTAATCTTTAAATAAAGAAAAATTTGAATCACAGGAAGAAGTAAGAACACATATAAAATGGGTTCAAGCTCTATTAACAGCAGAGCGAGGAGCTCTGGGATAAATAAGAGGATGCTGACAAGGACCAATCGCGATGAATATTTCATATAACCCATTATCAAAAAGAAAATAGATAAAATCAGCAGCACAAAAGGTCCATAACCAATAATTAAGAAATATAAAATACCCAATAAATCACCAGCCATAGCCATCATTTCCTCCAGTAGTAGATTTCAAATTGTATTTGGCAGATAAGAAATGTATATAATGGCAATTAAGAATATTCGGTTAGATGTATAAATTCTCTGCCCTATGTCGCTTGACACGGAGCCTCTGCGGGTACGATTTCACGCAAAGGAATGCGCTATGTGACTTTGCATAGCACACGAGCTTATCATACCCGCCACTCCGTATAAAGCGTTGAATATGCGGTAATTCATGCATTCCCTTAATTGCCAAACACTACATTCCTCAAATGCCAGTAACATTTCAAATAGTTAACTTCAACGTTTTCCACTTTAAAGAAACATGTATTCAGTAAAAAAGGTTGCACCAATCTCTGCCGATAACTTGTGATATGTAAACCTTTAAAATACATAGTTAAAAAAGAGGGAAACTCCTTAATATAGAATTGAAATTCTGGGATGATGCTTCATATCGAAATCTTATTTAACCCAAAATGTTCAGTAAGTGATAGTTTTCGTCCTTCTTTATCCCATTTATGGTATTCTTCAAAAACCAAATTTACGTTATTTTGAAAGCAATCTTCTACCAGATACTTGACTGAAAGGAAACTTCGCCAGTAATCAAACATGATACTAGACAAACTGGCTGTATAGGAATTGCTTCCAAATTCATCTATAGATCGGTTCCCGTATTCTCCCGTAAATACGCCCACTAATTCCTTTTCTATCGCTGATATTTCATCAAATTCCTTATCAGTCAAAAGGAGTTTTCTTGGTAAATACTCACACATTCCTTCTTCAAACCAAATGCTATCTTCCCGTTCATCTTCAAATTCATCTAAAAACAAGTCTGAGTGATGAGTTAATTCGTGGCCTAATATTGTAAGTATGTGATTCTCAGAAAGCTGTTCGTAAAAGCGTTGAATACTTGGAAGGTCTTTCCCCTCCAATTGTCGGATGAACAGTTTTCTCCAACCCGTTAAATCAGGTGATATGTATATCGTATCTTTATTGGTGAATGCTGGAATGGGAAGATCAGAAAAAATAGTTGTTGCTGCCTCTACTGATGTCCAAACAATTCCTTTTGGTTTATCTAATAAAAAATATTCTTTTTCTAATATGAGTTGATAATCATTCAGTCGTTTACTGAAACGTTGAATAATGTCATGGTAGTTTTCATAGTCTCTTATTTCCTCAAAGGCATAAATATGTTTCATTTGGATTACCCCTTTCTTTTTGTAATTATTTCTGCAACTACGCAAATAGGAATAGCTTGTTACTTCTAGAATAATTCCAATGTTCTTACATTGAATTTTAGCATAATGGAACGTTCATAAAGTCTTTTTGACATATTGCAATCGGCCTTTTGTTTCTAAGATGTACTTAGCCTCCACTTAACAATCTAGAACTACCTTTTCTCTAAGAACCTTTTGCTGAAAAAAGAAGATGCAAGTAGGATCGAACTCTTATAACATGAAACAAAAGAGGTGGTGAGTGACTGATGATGACACCAGCGAAGTTTGCAAGCAATTAAATATTTCTCCTTCAACGTTACGATTGTTTGTGGAAGTCTTGGAAGAGATGAAGCATAAACTGGATCGGATAGAAGAGAATCAGAAGCAACTAGCTGCACCAACGCCCGAAGAACCAGAGCTAGATTCGCCAGAATTGTCCTCACAGCAGCCAGAAAGCGAATCTGAGCCAGTAATACCCAAAAAAGACACCCGAAGTTTATGGGCAAGGATCTGGAACAAATAAATGACAGGAGTGTTAAATGTGGATTTGGAATGGAATTGGAATGAAACCAGCATCCATCTTCCCTATTCCTCTGAAAATCTTAAAGCGCTTTTAGATGCCATATGCAAGAGGGAAAACTCATTTCCTCAAGTAGATTTTTGCATGTGGTGCGATAATTTAACGATGGCTTGGGAAGATGAAGATTTAGATGGTCAGGAGGAATTGGCTTTTCTTATTGCAAGAGATATTGAGTGTCAATGGGACTTGCATTGGTACGAGTTTTATTCTCATGAAAAGCTGATGAAGATGGACCTCTCCAAGTTGGAATTGCCCCCCGATTGGTTTAAAGAATGGGCAGCTGAGTTAGACGGAAAATAACCAACAAAGACTAGGGATTGAATGTAACTTATGTGCAGTTAAGTTACATTCAGTTAAAAGATTATTAGACTAAAAAACAAAACGATGCTTTAGAAAAAGAGGGTGTCCTATGAAAAAGCTGGATATTTTAGGATTAGAAACCAAAATTGAAATTAAGATATTGGAAAGGCTTTATCCTGAATCAATTGGTTCATGGGAAGGGGATTGGGTTAAGACAGCCATAAGAATCGAAATCCCAGGATATTCCGCTAATTTTCTTGCGGATTTAAGAGCTGAAGAACTTAAAGAATTTCGTGATCAATTAGCTGCCATGAATCAAGAGTTAAAAGGAACGGCCTCCTTAATTTCAATAGAGAATGCTATTGAAGCAAAAGCTGTGATGGATTCTTTTGGAGGAATTTATTGGGAAGTGAGCACTCGTTATCCGATCAGCACCGGAGCTGTTCTTACTTTTGACTTTGGTTCGGATCAGAGCTATTTAAATCAATTGGTTAAGGAACTGGATGAAGTGCTGTCAGAATTCCCTGTGCTTGAACACCCAAATGACTTAATAAGCCATGTAACTGATCTTTTTAGAAAAATGCGCAGTTCTAAAAGAAAATAAAAGCGCTTTATAGGGGACACTTAAAGATATTTATTTTGGTTTTGAATGTAACTTATTGTGAATTAAGTTACATTCAAATCCCTAATTTTAAAGGTGCAGGAAAAGACGGAGAGTAAGGGGCAACACAGGTGAAAACGAGGGGTTAGCCAACAAATAAAGAGATATGAGGTGAGAACATGAAAGATGGCGAATTAAAGCGAAAAATAACAGCGTTAGTTAACGAGGAGAAATTAGAGAAATTAGAGAAGGCTGAAGCTTTATTAATCGATTATGTACACAAAAACCCCGACGATCTAGAAGGTTGGAATCGATTGATTATCCTGGAAACCTTAGATCCCATTGAGGATTATGAACAGGCAACTGAGTATACCAAAGAGGCGCTGACGCATCACAACGACCAACCGATTTATTTCGTTTTGATTTTGCTTTTTGCTCGCTTGCATAGGGGAGAATTGGATCATGTGTTGGTTGAACAAGCAAAGGGTGCGCTAAACAAAGCAGATCCGGAAATTGCTTCCATGATTTCACTTCTCCTTGCCAACTACTATCGAAGTAGAGATAGCATCCAATATGAGGCTTTCTTAACAAAATCAATCGAAGACGGTCCTTATTTTGTTGGAAACTACCTGGAGTTAGGGGATTATTATTTAGAGAAGGGGCAGAGAGATCTTGGGAAAGAACTGATCAGAAAAGGTCTGGCTCAAGTGCAGCTTATCTACAAAACGGAAGATGACGACGAAGAGCTCGATTGGCTGGATATTGACCGCTATGTAAATGAGATGCTCACACGCGTTTTCATCATGGAGAATAGTTACAACTATTTTGAGGAGTTACTGCAACAGGAATAGGGCAACGAGTCTCCAGCCTGGGATGGGTCTGTATTCGGATGAACAGCCGATAGGGAATTCAAGAAAATTCTACTTAGTTTGAATGTAACTTAATAGCAATTAAGTTACATTCAAAAAGGCCAGACAAAAGGTTGAAATCCCTTGTCTGGCCATCTTAATTATTTGCATATCTTCACTTAAATCGATCTTTGCCCATTCTCGTGATAACGCGCTTTTTTACTCGGATTTTTTATTCTCCAAAGGAAAAAGAGCGTTAGCAAAATATAAAGTGCTGTAACAATAACAAAAAAGGTTTTATTTTGAGAATAGGAAAAGAAATCACTAGTAAACAAAATAATAAAGTATACGGCCCATAATCCTGCAATTCGAAGAACTTGGTTTGTAAAATTTGATTTAAACATTTTTTTGTCCCTTTCGCTAGAAAATTTTAATATTTTACTTTGTATTATATATACCATTTTTCTCCAGGAAAGTTTCATTTTTTTAGATAGAAATCTTGACGGTTTTGAATGTAACATAACTCTAATTAAGTTACATTCGCGTTTTTCTAGATATGATATTCCTTAAATTTAAAAATCCGATAAAAGAAAGGAGAATGATTGAATGTCTAATTTAGGCTTGTTCGGAACAGGAAATTGGCTAGGAATTTTGTCGACAACCTTGCTGATTTTCAGTATTTATTTTACGTTCACTTTTTTTGAGCACTTGAAAAGCGGTGAGCATCGATTAAGAAAGATAAACAAAATAGCTGCACTCATTTGTATTGCAGGCGCTTTGTTAACCCCAGCCTTTTACCACTTCTACATTTATAACGAGATGATGAAGTGAAAAGGCAAGCCTATTCGTTTAAGAGTTCCAGTAATTTTGTAATAGTTGCGTCCCAATAAACCACAAGTGATTTATTGTGTTCCCTTTAAATTAAAACCACTTGTGGTTCTAAACGTTATTCGATCATAGTCCTGAATACAATTTAACTACCGGTAGTCGTTTCATTGAATCTGAATGTAACTTATTGGTAAGTAAGTTACATTCAAATGCCCAATTCACAGGGGCTTGCAAAAAAAAAAAATAACCTTATCGATTTTTAAGTTATACTAATTTTTAGAAATAGAGGGGGTTATTGGGATGGAAAAAACGCTGGTCATTTACATTGCTTTCGGTGCAGCCATCGGGTTCTTTTTCGGGGGGATTTGGGAGGCTATTGCGGCAATGGTGCTCATTTACATTGCGCTCAGAATCGATCACCTTATAAAAAAATTCGAATACAGAAGATAATTTATCTAAATTCACTAAATTCAAAGTCGCATTCGAAAAAGAGTACGGCTTTTTATTGAATCTGCAGGCAATATGCGGACAGTTGAGTGACATTCGGAAAGTTATTGAGGACAAGTAAGAAGGAGGATTTACGTGAAAAATAGCTTTTTGAACTCATTTAAGTTGGTTGTAGTTTTCTTTTGTTTAGGTGTCTTAGCTTTAATACTAGGTGTAAACGGGGAAGCAGTGGCCATATTTATTTCGAGACCTTCGGGTGCCGGGTCATGGACAACATCTGAAAGCATGATGAATGGATTTATATATATACCTACAGCTATTGGCGTTTTTTTCTTTGCACTAGCTACCATTGTTTTCACAATTTCTTATAAAAAAGTGCAAGAAAAATGAATATATAATTCTTTCTAAGAACTCATTCTTATTTATTTTTAAGAAGCTTCAGGGGAAAGTCCTTGTTTCGATAACTTTTTTATTTGAAGTAAAGAGCATGAATCTGAATGTAACATAAGTGTAATTAAGTTACATTCAAATTCATTAACGACAAGGGTTGCTTCAAGAGCTTCTAAAGCAATACTTTGGAGAGGTCTTACCCTCTTATTAAGCAATAATTTTTGCAAACCAAGCTACATAATGGGCTCCTGGAATAAAAAGAATTTGGGCAAACACTGTGCCTAGTAACCTTGAACTCATCATCATGACAGAAGCTCTTTTTAGCTCAGAATAATTCCCTTTTTTATTGATGACATCGTCGGCTAAAATGGAGATTTTAGGATCAATGAATATGATCAATAACATTGTAGCTATACCGTTTATCAATCCCGAGGCCATAATTGCCGTTGTTTTATACTCAGGAACCAACAAACTAGCATATAAGGCCGACAAAACCCCAATTGTATAAACAGCCGTAATGACGACGTTGATTACAAATAATTTTATCGGAATCTCTCTTATCCCTATTCCTCGTAAATAGGACAGGCTTGGCTTTCGTATATATTTGAATCCACGACGCATATAATCGAACGTAAAGCCTTTTTTCAATAAATTTGGGATGGAGCCTCTTTCATTCGCCAAATGAATAATGGCTCTAGAAAAAATGGCTACAAAAGTAGGCAAGCAGATAATGCCTAGTAAGGTACCTAGCGAAGCTGAACCTATGAGGATTCGGAATTGGTTTTCAACAAATATGAAAGCATTATCCGAAGGAGCTTTATCGATCAAACTCCCTGTAAAAGGTTGCTGCATCATATTCGATAACCTTGAAACCATCACCATTACATTAAAAAGTGATAAAGCTGATGCTAATAAACGGACGCGCGCCCCAGAAAGGCGCACTGCATAGGCTAATGTTTCGATTGAATGAATGATCAGGATGAATAGAGCGATCATGATGAGTTTTTCTGTTAATAATTCTATTATTTCCACCTGCCCAATTTATATTGTTAGATTTGGACGTTTTGCATTTCAGTAAGTTTCTTCAAAATTTTATAAAAAAAACCAATCATAAAAATCCGTCTTTGAATGTAACTTAATCTAAATTAAGTTACATTCAAAACCCCGGTTTTATTAACTTCCTGAGAAAAATAAGTGAAACTGAAATTAGTAGAAAAAAGATACATTCAAATCGTTGATATATCTGGGCTTGTGTTTCGTTGACGCGCTCTTTTTTCTTTCGGTAATAAACCTTAAATAATCAGTTACACAGAGAAAATAAATTTATAAAGACAAAACGCTCCTAAAAAATGTATGCTCAATAAAATACTTGTCGCTATTTAAGATTAAAAAGGGAGTATCACGATGAAAAAGAAACTTGTACTTGTGCTATTCATTGTCAGCTTGGGAATTAATTTATTTCTGTTGGGAGATTGGCTGTTATTTCAACCGACAGCGGAAGAAGAAATCGCGTTAAGCGAAATGGTGCAAAAAACAGTAGAAAGTGCCGATTACCATGAGATCGCCAGCAAGGAGAAGGTGATTGCGATCGATCGATTCTTGGAGAAGTCAAAAGGTGGGACCTTCCCTTACAACTTTACGGTAAATGTTTACACCGATACGCAAACCCATATTTTCGCTTGTAGTGATGCGACCTGTTCCGCCATGAAAAGTGTCGGCACCATGTACTCAATTTACAAAGACGAAGACCGACGATTGCCCTTTGACCAATAAAAGTCCTGAAAGAGATATAGCCATGTGAAATGGGCAGAGTAAAATTAAAGTTGTCCTTTCCTTAGACTGAATGTCACAAAAACGGATACCGTCTCTGTCTAGAGACGGTATCCGTTTTTGTCTGCATATGCTGCCTTTTTCCTTCAAATTTAGTTAGAGAAGAATTAGCAAGTGAATTTAATCCTCCCAAAGCTCATTCATTAACTCTTCGATCTCTTTTCTACGCTTCTCGGTTTCCTCATTAAGAAGGGTCACCCGATTTCCAATGATTTCAACAAAGTCACCCGGCTCAGCTGTGATTGGAAAGATGCTCTTGTCAAAGTCGCGAGTAATCCCTTCAATTTCAATAACTGCAATGTTCTCTTCAAACCGATCGATGATTCCTTTTAAGGGCTTCATGATTATTTCACCGTAGCAACTGTGATTTTGGTTCCGGTCGAAGTGAAGATGATGTTGCCTTTTTGATCCGTCCGATAAATCGTCGTCTTGTATGGCTTGTATCGGTTCAGTACTTCAGTGGATGGATGGCCATACGAATTCTTTCCAACGCTAATTACCGCATATTTCGGCTTTACGACTTTTAGGAAACCCGCATTGGAGGAAGTCTTGGCTCCATGATGCCCAACCTTAATGACATCGGCAAGGAGCGTCTGCTTGGCCTTAACCATGTCCGATTCGGCAGTTTTTTCGGCATCGCCCGTAAACAGGAACTTGTTCTTGTTATAGGTGATGTGAAGTACGGCACTCCAGTTGTTTAAATCGCTTTTCCCATAGTCGCGTGTCGGTCCGATAAACTTGGCCGTCCCAGTCTTCAGAGGAAGTTTCACACCGGCCTTTGCTGTCTTGATAGTCAGTTTCTCTGCCTTGACAGCAGTCAGGAAATTCTTATAGGCATCGGTCGTATGTGCCACTTTTGGTGCATAGACCGACTCGACTTTATAAGCTTTGAGCACTTCATCCAGACCACCCAAATGATCAGCGTCGGGATGCGTGGCAATCATAATCTCAATGTCATCGACTTTCTGTTTCTTGAGATAAGCAATGACTTCATCTCCCTGTCCTTGCCGCCCACCGTCAATCAGGACGTCCTCGCCGCCCGGCATCTTGATGTAGGTAGCATCACCCTGGCCGACGTTAATAAAATGTACTTTCATTGTTGGGGTAGCCGCCATCGAAGCGGAAGGCATAGAGACAAGCCCAGCCAACAGGATGACGGACATAAGGATACTTAGGGTCTTCTTCAACACATCGCCTTCTTTCCTGTAAGTTATTTACATCTTCATCATAAGCTACGAAGATCCAACCGACAATACATTTTTTCTGGATTTCTCAAGTATTTTCAGCATTACAACGGAACAAGAAATCGAATCTAAAAAAGATGACTCCGGCCCAATACCGAAGTCATCTCCTCGCAGCTTAGCTGCGGGGTGCTTTTATTAAGTTGTCCATTAAATGGGGCACAGTTCAGCAGAGGCGTATCTGTTTCTTTATTCGTAAATATCTTTTCGATGTCCGACATCGATGATGGTAATAATGATTTTTTCGTCTTCGATTAACGCCAGGATGCGGTAATCACCGACACGGTAACGCCACTTGCCCTTGTGGTTCGCAACCAAAGCTTTTCCATGTGTTCGTGGATCGCTGGCATCCTGCAAGTTCTTTTCGATCCAGCCAATCAGGAGAGAGGCCTGGTACCGGTCCATCTTTTTTAATTTCTTCAACGCGACATCTGAAAAATGAACAGCATACATCGTCTGTTATAAACCTAATTCTTTTTTGACGTCATCTAAGGAATGGGTTTTTTCCATATTGGCAAGGACCTGGTCAAAATTTTCTACGTCGATTTCATCCTCAATCTTTTCGATGATGGCATTTCTCATTAAATCAGAAACAGATGTCTTTTTTAGTTTGGCGTAGTCGCGGATGAGTTTGCCGTCTCGATCATCTACACGCAAGGAAATAGTAGCCATGGTAAAACCTCCTTCAACTCTTTGTAATACATTGTATTACAAAGAGTTGTGTTTGTAAAATGATTGATCTGAACCTCTTCATGGAAATAGTATTTTTATAGGCGCTATCTATATGCAAACACCAATATAAATAATTTCCTAATATCATAAGCAATACAGAATGGAGCTAAGAAAAGTGGCCAATAAAAAAACTTGCGACTTTTTGACTCCAGGAGTCAGTGAGGCAACTTACAACTCTTTCACGATGGATGAAAAAAATGTGTTTGATCTAATTACAACCCAAGGCGGTGGGGTAAGGGGCATTGAAATAAAAGAACAGCTCGGCATTGGCTTTGAAGAACGGAAACGAATTATCAACGCTTTGCATCATAAAGGCGCTCACATTACTCAATTTTGGTCGATTGAAAAAGTATTCAAGTAACGGATTAATCCCTTAGTAATCACTGCCATAAAACAAGGATATCAAGACATAAAATACGTAACTAGCAAGAAAGTAAGCAGAAAAAACTATTAAAACTGCATAAAAAAAATATTTTATAAAATTCATCCATATCTCAGGGTTTCCTTTATCTTTCCGAAATTCTGTTATTGTAGACTTTATGTCATTTTTCGTGTTTTCAATAATTTGAAAAAATTTATTAATTGTTCTATTTTTTTTCTCCTCAAATATAGAAGATTCTTGTATTATGCGTTCGTTATATTTATCTATTTCATAAATTTTTTCTATAATTTTTTTAAAATATGAACTGATTTGAGTGATTGCTGTTATCACAAAAATAGTTAATATAAATAATGAAAAGTTTCCATTGCCTTCGTTTATGTTTGAAATGAAGTTTGTCTCGCTTATAAAATAGCCAATTAGTATACTTCCAATAATCAAGACTGGAGAAATAAGCAATTCGTTCTGGTCTCGCTGGCTTTTAGAAGCCGGGAAGCCATAAAATGCACCCAATGTTAATCCAACACCTATAATTAAACTCATTGTCATTGAAAAGAGTTCATTATTAAGACCGTATCTTGTAAAGATTTGGTGAAAAGTGTATGCCAAGACTGAACAACCACCAGCAAATATAGCAGTATACATTATAAAAAGAAGGTAAGCATCCAATATGGATTTCAATAATCCTATAATATAAAATACTACTATCAAAAAAATCTTAGGAATATTTATTTGTTTTGAAAAAATATTCATCAAGATCATTAAAGAAAAGAGACTAAGAAAAATTATGAAGTACGACCAAAATTCTTCTCTAAAATCATAATTTGCAATCAACACTGTTGCTATGAAAAAAGCAATTAAAGATGAAAGTAGTAAACTTATAAAAAGATTAATAAATAAAACTTTAATACTAAACTTTTTCCCATCTACCTGATACAAATCTACTCTAGTAGAAAGAAAAGCTATAAATGAAATGCAAATATTAATAAAGTCTTTCATTTTTAAACTCCTTTAATAAATATAAATTACTCTCATTATATTTGTGAGTTTAATATATCACAAAAGAATATTTTTAAATAGACAGAAAATACTAATAAATTTTCTTCTAGTAGAAACTTCTCTATTTTACAACTTTTTTAGTTTTCTCTTTTAAGAATTATCACTCTTTCAACTAAATTGACATTATGTTGAAAGACATTCGTAGAGCTATATTATTATACTAGGATAGTTTTATATAAGCGTTACAACATGTAAATAATTGTGAAAAGGAGTGAGCTGTTATGGATTTTTTGCTGCTAGAGTACCAGAAACAATTAAAGCGGACTAGGGCATTAAAGCGCTCTTTGCCGAATGAAACCGCAACCGATAAAAACCGGCACACTAATTTAACTAGAATGATTGTAGATTTGAAAATCGCGGTAAATTGGCTCGAAATCGGAATTCCTTATTACAATCGCAACGGTATTTACGGGAAACAAACACTAGAATATGAATCCGCCCGACACGTAACCGATAAGCACAAAATATATAAGAATGCAGATCCTTTCGATATTGTGGAGCAGCACGTTGACGCTGATCTTGAAGAGGGTAAAAAACGCGGATACAGCAGTAAAGAAACTTATGCGTATTTGAAATGGGCAAGCAGCGCCTTATTGAAAAATCTGGCATTGTTGAGGAATGTTAACGTTCACGCGCGTGTAGGAACCTCACAAAACCTGAGATACATACGCGCGTATGCTAACAACTTTACGCGTATAGGTTTTGGAATGGTTGCAAATAGTGGCATAAACACCTATATATGTAGTGGTAAATTGTTGGAAATTGAGAGTGTAGGATGGTTGGCAAATGTCGGCAGCTCGCTTCTCTATAGCTGGAGGATGGAGGCAAGGGGTATCGTTGCTGGATGCGGCAGTAGAATTTAAAATACCTTATCAGACACTTAGACGGCGCGCGGCAGCAGGACGTTGGCGGCTGCTCCGGGAATGGCAAGAGATAGATCCAGACTGTACTTCTGTGGATGATTATATCTATCATTACAAATAGCTACAATTCCGACAAAACCTGACTTTCACGCGCGTATAGGTAATTCAGATATTTGAAGTTAATAAATGAGAGGAAATGCCGATAAAGATAGTAAAAGATATTAGGAGTAGATTAGATAATGGCAAACGGATTTTTAAGTATCCGGCATTTAAGAAATCTTTATATCATCGGGGTGGTTCTACAAATATTTCTAACGCTTGTTTTTTTACTTTTGGGAGCGGCCATAATAAGTGATATATCTTATATGTACGATCGACAAATGTTTTATGGTAGTGAAGAAACATTGGTAATCGCTTTTTGGAAATCAATGATACCTTCAGTGGGGATATACATTCTCTTAATGTTAATTCTTCACTATACCTTTAAATACAATTATAAGAGGAAAAAGAAAGAGGTTAAGCGACAGATTAATGCTTTAGCTAAGTAACAGATAGCTATGAACAATGAATGATTATTAAAACTTAAAATTGTATTGAAGGATTAAGCGTAGATAACGCAAGGAATCAACTGACTTATTAAGAGTTTCTGTTTGTTTGACCTTTATAATTGTGCTTTCTTCTATGATTTTCTTTTTTTTTAGAGGATGTTGAATCTACTAGGAAGACTATTTCGTCTGTCAGATTTTTTTGTAGTGTAAGTAATAAAAAGATCGCCTGAATGAACAGAAGATCTTTTTTATATTAGTATTCTGCAAACTCAAGCATTTCTTTTAATTTATTACCATTCCATAGAAGAGTGTTTGTGGCTTGGGCGATTTCTCTAGCACCTTTTGTGTAATCACTGTTAGTTATAACCCACGCATAATCAGCTGTATAATAATTTTTGCCTGCAACAGCTTCTTGGATTGCTGTATTGCTTACGTTAGAAGAATATCGTTTGGTCTGAATGGCGTATTTTTTATCATTCTTTAAGGCGATCAAATCAACACCTTGGTCTCCAGAACCTTTTGTTTGGGTTACGGTAAATCCTAGTTTTTGGAGAACGTTCCCGACAAATAGCTCGAAGTCAATTCCATTAAGTAAATCGAAGTTTATTTGTGATAATTGCAAGGATTTTTCTTCTTCTGTGATTACTTTTGCATTGCGTTCAAGTCTTTCAATTTTGAGGATTTTCTTCTGTTCTTCTAAATGTTTATCGATTTCATCATAAGTAATTTCAACCCCAAATTTCTTTGCTGCATACTGAAAAGTGAAATTACTAATTGATGCTTCTATCCCATCATTCATCAAAAAAAGACGGGCCATCTTTTCAGCATTTTGATCTTCAGGCTGCAGAGCATGAAGAAATGGATACTTATATAGGTCTTCTTGATATTCAGCCTCTAAGTGGTAGGAAAAAAAGAGGTGGACAAAGCTTTTTAAATTTTCATAAACAGGATATTCTTTGCTTTCAAGGAAATCAAAGAAAAATTTGATTGAAGGAAATGCAATTTCTGCATCTCCAGGACCAGAAACGTAATAGTCGTTTTGTTTTCGATTTTCATATTTTCTTATATTGAAGTGATCTTCATACAAAAGTTCAATTAATCGTTCCATCATCCCAGAAATTCTAAAGCTCGAGATATTATAGTCTTTTATAAATGATTGATAATAATGATGCAGCTGTTCGTCTACAGTTTCTAATGTGTAAAGGGGATTGATTTTTTTACTTATTGGAGGGGCTTTTGCTTGAGCTTGGAGAACAATTTCAACCTCTTCTTCGAATTCCTGAAATTCATCCCTTTTTACGTTTAATAAAAGGATTCTTTCTTCTAAACTCTCAATTTTAGCTTCCATTACCTCAATTTCTTTTTTTAACTCTTTTTTGCTTTTTGTTAATTCAATTTGTTCGCGAATAGATCTTTGATTAACAGCTTTTCTATCTTCAACAAGGCGTTCAAAAGTATCAATATCTTTTTGTACTTTTTTTAATATCTTCTGATTTTTTTCTACCTCTTCTTTGATTTTTTCTAGTCCTTTTTGATTTTTTTCGAAATCTCTTTTAGCTATGATAACTTCTGTGTATTTTTTGAACATCTCTTGCTCCCCTTTTTGATATTTCCAGAATATTACTGAATCTATTATAATCTAGAATTTTTTAAATAGTTCGTTGTATTTAAATAGTTGTTGAAAACTTTAGAGGATTAACTGTATCAGATGGACGTACCGACTTTTATTCAATAAATTACATATTTGTAATTTAAAGGATGTTATAATAATTAAAATGGGAAAAAAACTAGGATAAACCATAGAAAAAATGAATGGTATAGGCATTTTAAATTAGAGAGGTTGAGTAGATTTTATGAAAGCAAGTAGAAATGACATCTGTCCTTGTGGAAGTGAAAAGAAATATAAGAAGTGTTGCTGGAATTGGCGTGAGAAATGGGCAGCAGGGATTGATAAGTATGAATGTGACCAAGATATTAAGGACATTATTAGAGGCACTTATAACTTCATAACAGAACATGACTACCGGGGTGGCTGCCACACGATTTCTGCAATCATGCACATTCTATTAACGGAGAAGGGCTTCAATTCGGTAGTTAGACTTGGCGAAGTACAAATCGATGGAATGACCTTTGATCATTCCTGGATTGATTTAGACGGAAAGGTAATAGACATTGCAATCATGAACACTCTACAGGATGGAATTAAAATACCACCTGTGATTTTTGGTAAATCAGTGTCCACAGGAAAACAAGTTGAATATCGGTATGGAGTGTCCCAAAATATAGATGAGACTGCACAAAGAGTATTGAATATGTCCATTGGCAACTACCTTATGGGTGGAGTGGAACAAGGAACGCTTGCTATAATGAGAATCATTGCGGAAAATGCAAATATTTCTTTTGCCAGTATTGAAGAAACAGTTAGAAACTATTCCAGGGTTTATAGATTGAAATCGGTTGCACCAGTTTAAGGTTATCTAGAAAAAGAGAGACTTTTGAAGCCATAAAAAAGACCGCTAATTAAGGTGTTAATTAGCGGTCTTTCTTATTTGAGAAGGAAAGAATAGAGGGGTGATTCAAATTATTGAAGTAGTGACCACTTATGGTCCTTTGATAGGGTCCGGTACTTTTTTAGTTTATATATTAAAAGCAGCAATAGATTTTTGGTTTGTGACTGAATTAGAGAAAAAGTTAATGACGGATTATCAAAAGTTAAAGGGATTCGCTTCAAAAATGGTCATTACAATAATCCCAAGTGTGTTTTTAACTGCTCTCTATGCAGTCATATTTCAAAAAGATTTATTAGTCCAACAAGAAAACGTAAGTGAAATGGTTCTTCTAATTATGTTCTTAGCAATGATCTTTCTATTAAATATATGTATGAATCTAATAGTTACAGTAATAGAGAGGGTTTTGAATTTAAAATCCGATTACATGATACTCATAAATGAAGAAGAATGGAGGGTTGAAAGGCTGACCAAAAATAATCTGTTACTGTTAACTAATAAAGAAAATGAATATCTATTGCTAGATGAATGGAAAGATAAAAAGATTAAAAAAGTTATTGATGAGAAAAGTTATACATATAGACTTTATAGGGAAAATTCAAATTGGCAAAAGGCTATAGGAATAAGTACAACCGTATTGATATTATCTGTTTGTACTTTTGTTTTTTTCTCTGGTAGCAATTATAGCTTTGTCTTGATACTTCTAGCTTGTTTAGCCTTTTTAAGTACTTTGATAATAGTAGGAAACCTAGTCGAATATAAGAAGGATTTTGTCTAAACAAAAGGCAATGTAATTCAATTTCAAGCGTCAATTTTAACTAATGAATCTACTTTCTGTTATACATTAAAACGAGAAAATTAGGTTTTTCATCTTCTACATTGTCCAAACTCAATAGAGTAAAAGGAGACCAAAATGAAAATTGACTTAGTGAACTTGGCGAGATTGATTTCTGAAAAGAATACAGCTTTAATTATTGGAAATGGATTTAGTATGAACTTCGACAAACAGTTTGGTGACATATATAGCTCTTTAAAAGAAGCGAGCTATATAATGGGGAAAGTGGGAGAGTTTAAAATATCTCCAGCTGCAAAGCCTGCAAAAAAAGTTGTTATCAAAGAAAATTATACAGCAGTCATGAAATACATCCGTGTGCTTAATCAGGAACAAATAGAAGAGATATTTAAAGATGCGGTAGAGTTTGCAAGTTTCATTACAGAAAACTCCTTGATTTTGAGCTTTTTAAATGAAAATAAATATTTACATCGCTTAAACGTAGGACCAGATATGTTGCAAATTGCACGAGAAATATCCGAGGTTGGAAAATTAAAAGGTTTTCAATATATAAACATTGAAAACTGGCCAATACTTATTTGGCTGTATTATTTAATTGAAGAACATGAGGAATTTAAAAAATATCAAAAGCAATCAAATAAATTTATTTGCATTTTAATAATTGGAGGTAAGAAAACTATGTCTTCTTCTAATTCTCCAAACCAGGTAATGATAAAATGGAAATTTAATGGATTTTCTACTTATTACCGCTTACTCATGCTAACTATCATTTTTGGAAAAGGAAAGGCAGTTAGCTTAAATAAGTTGGAAAATATTGAAGGTATGTCACAAGACGCTTTAAGAAACTGGCTAAAGAGTTTTCAAGAAATATTTAGTTTGAATTACGACAGAATCGTAGAGAACTTGGCTGGCATTCCAGTCACTCATTTACATGGAAAGTTCCAAGATAGTTTTCAGGGATATACTTTCTTTCAGTCCTTTTCCTTAAATTACGAAGGCAAAAAGTATTTCACAAGTAACATTATTTTAGGAAGTTACATTACAAACAAAGTATTGGATGGATTGATACAACCCGTGGCTATGAAGAATCATCCTTTTACTTACATTCCAACTAATCCCTCAAAAATTTTAGGAGACAAAATTAAAAACTCGAATTTAGATCATTTTGTATTTTTTGGTTTAAATCCTGAAAATGATTATCACATCTTAAGTGGAATATACTTCAACTGTTTACAAGCAAAGATAGACCATATCCAGCTTACATTTTGTTATTACGATGAAAAAGAGGTGGAAGCTTTCACTAAGACTTGGAAGCACGTCATAAGTTTAATCTATAAAGGAAAAAAAGCATTTATACCTGTTACTCTTAACTTTGTGAATTCTAAAGAAATAGTAAGTACTCATTTTAAAAAATAAATAAGGAATTTTATTCTAATAAATGTCTTATTTAAATTTCTTTCAAAAACGATGATATATGAAAAAAGGAGAAGAACCGATTATCTTCTTCTTTTTTTGTATATTTTTAAGTCAAAAATTTTATCAAAATCAATTAATCAAAAATATCCTAGTCGTTTTGATAAAAGATGTATAAATTACTTATCTTAATGGATATTTATGTTAAAATCAGATTAGTTTGAAATTTTAAGTCGTTATATTGCAATGATTCAAATGTGCTCTTCTGTTTAACAAAAGAGATCTTTTAAAAGACAATATTCATTAAGGGGTAAAAGACTATTTTTAGACTTTAAAAGATTCTTAACTAGAGTTGAAAATCATGCAAAGTTTTTAGACTAACTAATAAAAGAAGTAAGTTTTTTAGAAGCGAACCTAGCAATTGAATAAAATATAGCTAGAATTTTAAGGAGGAGATAGTGATAAATGTTCTGGACGTTAGACTGCCAAAGGTAATTGAAACAGTAAATATCGGAAAGAATAATATTTTTCAAGTGAAAAGATACTATGATGTTGAAAAAATTAAAATAAATAAAGAACTACAACAACTAGAATTAGTTGATTCGAAAATTGTAGTCCATTTGTCGACAATTAATGATACGAGAAGAATTGCTGCTGATTTTATTTTAGAGATTAATAGTTTAGAGGGAAATAAAGAAGAGTTAGTGACTCAGATTGAAAAAGGTGTATGGAAAAACCATCCTGATTTAGAGAGTAATATAGATGTAGAGAAAGTAAGTGAATCGTGGAAAGAAAAATTTTCACCTGAACTATTACGTATCCCACAAAAGGGAGCACTTTATTCTACGCTTTCTCATTGGACGGTATCTAATAATGCAGCCACTATTGTCATGCCCACCGGTACAGGGAAAACTGAAACAATGCTTAGCATAATGTTAAGTTCTCAGATATCGAGATTAATTGTGATCGTGCCAAGCGATGCATTAAGAATCCAGCTCTCGGATAAATTTATAAGTTTAGGCGTGTTATCAGAACTCAATATGATTTCGAATATTGATTACCCTAAAGTTGGGATACTGAAAGAGGGCATTAAAGACAAAGTAGACTTTGATAGTTTTTTAAAAAATTCCAATGTAATCGTAACAACAATGGATATGTTAACAGATTTACCGGAACAGAGAGTAAAAATGATTTCAGGTATAGTTGATTACCTATTTATAGATGAAGCTCATCATATAGCAGCTAAGACATGGAGAGACTTTAAAAAACAATTTTATGATAAACGTATTCTACAATTTACTGCTACGCCCTTCAGAAATGATGGAAAACATATTGAAGGCAGTATAATCTACAATTATCCTCTCAAGAAAGCACAAGAAGAAGGCTATTTTAAAATGATTGATTTCTTACCAGTTCAAGAATTTGATGAAATAAAAGCTGATCAAGCAATTGCTAATCAAGCCATAAAAAAATTAAAAGAAGATATAAAGGCTGATTTTAATCATATTCTAATGGTCAGGGTATCCTCTAAAAAAAGAGCTAAAGAAATCTATGAACTATATAAGAATTTTAAGCAATTTAATCCAGTTGTAATTTATTCAGGAATTCCTAAGAAAGAGTTAGAAGCTTCTTTGGAAGCGTTAAAAGAAGGGAAAAGTAGAATTGTTGTATGCGTAAATATGCTCGGGGAAGGGTATGATTTACCCCAATTAAAGATTGCAGCAATGCATGATAAACATAAAAGTCTTGGAATTACATTACAATTCATTGGTCGATTCACAAGAACCGGTAAAGGAAAACTGGGAAATGCTTCATTAATAGCTAATATAGCTAATGAAGAAGTAAATAAAGAGATTGAATCCCTTTATCAAAGGGATTCAGAATGGAACAGTTTAATTCAGCGGATGAGCACCGAAACAATCGAAGAGCGAGTACAGTTAGATCAGTTTGCGGGTGCGTTTCATGGAAATACAATCACTGGGATGTCAATTCAAGAATTTCGTCCTAAAACAAGTACTGTTATATACGAATCCAAAAACAATAAATGGTTTCCTAAGACTCTTGAAGAAAAGTTAGCAAATATCGAGAATACTTGGGTGCTTTTCAACGAATTAGATAACATTTTAATAGTCGTAGAGAAAAGAAAAGGTCGCATACCATGGAGCAATAATCGAGAGATATATGATCTAACTTGGGAAGCAAGTATATTTTATTGGAATACAGATTTAAAGTTATTATTTGTTAATAGCTCAGCAAACGAATGGCTTGATAAGTGGGTCAAAATTTTATTGCCAACTTATCAAAAAGTTCAAGATGAGCTTCCATACAAAAGTTTTTATGGAGTTTCCAGGCTACAGTTAAATACAGTTGGGTTGAACGAGGCAATTAAAGGACCATTACGATATAGAATGTATACCGGTCTTGATATAGGTGACGCACTTAGTGCAGCAGAAAGAAGAACCAGTGTTAAATCTAATATTTTTGGAATCGGTTATGAAGATGGAGAAGTAAGAAGTATAGGTGCTTCTTATAAAGGGAAAGTATGGGCCAAATCTTCCTCTACAATTCCTATGTGGATTGAATGGTGTAATAAAACAGGTTACAAAATAAGAGATGAAAAAATCGAACTTGCAGATATTTTGAAAGGTGTCTTGAGGAGGGAGATAGCGGAACAGCTTCCTGAAGAAGCGCCTATAAGTGCAGATTGGCCATTTGAATTGTTTGATAAGAAATATTTTACGGCTGAATTTTTTATTGACAACCGATTATATGAGCTTAGTGAAATGACTGTGAGATTTTCAGGAAAAGAAAAAAAAAAGTTGCTGTTTGAAATTGAGACTGAAGAAAGTCGGACAGTATACAGTATGCAAATTAAAGAAAATAAAGTTTATTATGCTTTAGAAGAAGGAGCTCTAATTGAAATAAAAGAAAAGACATCTGAACCATTAAAATCCTTTGAAAGCTATTTAGAGAACCACGATATGGTATTTCGATACTTAGACACTTCATTCTTAGAAGGAAACACCATTGTGAAAGTTCCTCTTCAGAAACATGTATTTGACACGAGTAAAGTTGATGTATGGAAATGGAAAGGCGTTGATATCAAAAAAGAATCGCAGTTTGACCATAAAACAAAGAAAATAAGAACAGATTCAATTCAGTATCACGTTATAAAAGAATTAAAAAGCAAAGTAGATTATTCTATAGTGTTTGACGATGATGGAAGTGGTGAAGTGGCAGACATCATTACTATACGAGAAAATAATAATAAACTGTACTTTGAATTTTATCATTGTAAATATTCAGATGCAGCTAAACCAGGTAGTCGAATAAAAGATTTATATGAAGTATGTGGACAAGCAAGTAAAAGTGTAGATTGGCGTAGTAATATGACAAAATTAATTAGTCATATGAAAGAGAGAGAGAGAAAACGTAGAAAAAAAGACGAACGTACTCGATTTGAAGTAGGGAATATGGAGGCTTTACAATTATTGAGTAAAAAAATCCAAAAGCTGGATTGTGATTTAAAGGTTTATATTGTACAGCCGGGCATAATTGCAGAAAAATTAACTGAAGCTCAGTTAAACGTCTTAGCTTCGACAGAGAACTATTTAAAAGTCACATATAGAATTGACTTAGCTATAATTTCAAGCTAAGTGAAATATAAGCTCTGACTTCCAAGTCAGAGCTTATATATTAAGAATTTCTTTTTAGAAAATTATAAAAGTCCTTAATTAACCCTTTTTTTAATCAGCGTCCTTAATGCCCATTCCTGTACCGAAAGACCTTCCGCTTCTGCAAGCCCCACCAACTCTTCATAGACTTCTTCTTTAAATACCAATTGAACCGTCCGGTCACTTCGGCTGAAAATCCAATGGTTTCCTTCGCTCACGACTTTTCCGGACTGAATATAGTTCCGCAAGATCCGCAGCGCATCTTTCGCCACAAATTCATTAAGCGGGTATTGCCCGTTCCGAATAGAGGCAACCAGTTGACCGTTCCGGACTTCCGCATTGAAATTTTCCACCCCGCAGACGGCATACAATACATCCAAGATCCGGTAAAAGGCTTTCTTTCCGGTCGGCACCACCAGATCGGTGAATCCCTGCTGCACTTCTTGCTTTTCTTGGTGGATTGCATAGCGCGGTTCCAGGTCATAGGAACGCAAGGCTTCTAGATAAAGCAGAAAGTCATTATCGTCCAGGAAAAAGCCCAGCTCCTTCTGGTCGTTGTACTTCAGGCGGACCGGCTGTTCCCCGGCCAACAGGAAGGACTGGTACAGCGCTACGTCGGCTGCTGGAACGTAGAGGTGATTCCGCTTCGAGCGTGTCGACTTCTGCTGCTTCAGGTATGCGCCGATTTCCTGTTCCTGTTCTTTGGTGACGGCGTAGCGCTGCTTCGCCGAATGAACGGTAAGGGGAACCGATTGGATGTCCAGGGTCAATGCCGATATGGCTTCCTTCACTTTTTGCGGATAGACGCCGAACTGCTTGGCCACTTCCGTGATGGAACGTCCAGCCGCATGCAATTGTTCTTGTTCTGCCTTCAGTTGATCAACATCCTCCCGGACAAAGCGAGTGGAACCCGACAGGTTATGCGGATCGTCCACTTTCCGTATCCAGCCCTTGTTCGCATAGCCATAGACGGTCGGCACACTGCAGCCCAGCACGCGCGCCACTTCTGCGGCGGTGTAGGACGGCTGCATCAGCCATTCACCCCGTACTTCCGGATAATCAGTGCCTGCAGGAACGTATGAAACAGGTCGTGATCCAGTGAGCCGACCAAGTCGGAGAGAGACGTTTCGTAGTCTTGGCCGAACAAGTCGGCTGCGGCCCGGGCGATTTTTGCATAGCCGCGGCTGAAATCGGTCTCATTGAACATGTCGAATGAACGGAATCCGTTGCTGCTGAAGTAAGGGCCCATCTTGGCGTACGATTCATCATCACTGGTCAGGATAAACAGCACCGCCTGGTACTCGGGACTGGTTTGCTGGTAACGCGCCAAGTCATTCAGCCGTTGGAAGAACAACGACCGGTGGGAAGCGGACAAAAATTGCGGGGAAAGCACCGGCTTTTCCGGGCGTTGGCCGCTGTGATTGGAATGTGAATGGGACATGGATTTTCCTCTTTTCGTTTCGCTTATTTTTGAGTTTCTTCTATTATATAGTGCGTTTCTTTCGGACCCATTTATCGAGCTGCATGCTGTTCATGATTTCATGTGGACGCTATCAGGCATTTCAACCGATTGGGGTACTTGTTTTGCTAATGGCCGTGAATAGTTCCTTCAGCCAATTGTCATTTATCTAGATTCCTCATACGGGCTTTTCTTTTGCTTGAGGGATTCTCCTGGTTGAAAAGCCGACGATAGATTCGATAATTATAGTTTCCTTTTTTAAACTCACTTTTGCTTCACCCAGTTGGATGGAGGTTGGCCACTTGCTTCATTTTGAACATCTTCTTTTGTTGAAAAGCCTAAGCCATTTTTATTTATCTATAATCTAAATTCATTATACTATACACAATATAAGAGTAAATTAAGTTTAGTTAATTATAAAATATAATGATAATAAATAAATTAACTAAACCTAAACAAAGGGACCATTTGTTTCAATTTATTAGTAAATAAGCTAAAATAAAGGGATAAAGATAATCGATGCTTATAAAATTCGAGATGAACGAGAAAAAGGAAGAGGAGGGAGGAAACCAATGAATCAGCTAATAAAGTCGAAAAAATTCGACATTTCAGCTGGAACGAATTTTTCACTGGCGGAGCTGCAGGAAAAGATCGACGCGGCGGAAAAGGCGAAGCAAAATCCGTTCCGTGAGTTTGATGACGTGGAAATCCTCCTGTGGTACATCCACGAACAGAAGCACGCCGATGCCAAAAACGACCGGTCGGACCGGACGCGGACCGAATACGAGAACGAGCTGCGGCTGTTCATCGAACACCTGTTAACCTACGGTTCTGAAATCGGCATTGATTTGGATGCAATCGAAGAAGGGTCGTTGTTCAAGTCGCTGGCGCCTCGGCATCTGCGGCGCTACCAGGAATGGCTCACAAAAGAGAGCCCGCATGTGCAGAAAGGGAAGGTTTACAGTCCGGCGACCATTTCTAGAAAAACGACGATCCTGAAGTCGTTCTTCCGGTACCTGTATAAGGTGAACTACATAAGTAGGGACATTGCCGAGGGCTTGCGGATCGCGTCGGTGCGGAAGGACGACCGGCCGGACCGCGACCTGGGACCGCAGGACGTGGTGACGATTTTGCGCGGCTGCCGGGCCATCAATCATCCGGTGCTGTTCGGCATTGTGTTGGTGTTGACCGCGACCGGCATCCGCAACGAGGAATTCTGCCGGCTGACGGTGGGGAATGTCAAGGCGGACCGGATCCACGGGGGTCATTTTCTGGAAGTGACCGGCAAGGGCAACAAGAAGCGGCAGATCCCGCTGAAGCTGAAAGTCACCGACAGCATCCGCCAGTTCCGGCAGGCGCGAGGCTTGCCGGCGCTTGGCGAAGCGGATCCGGCCGCGCCGCTGTTCACAACGAGCCGGGGAACGGCGTTCTCGCCGTCCTACCTGGTCAGCTACCTAGCGAAGGAGCTGGAAAAAATCGAGTTGGAGGGCATCGAGATGAAGTTGACGCCGCATGTGTTCCGCCATGCGTTCGCAATCACGTCCCGATTGAATAAAGCGGATGTCTACGACATCATGCGTTCGTTGGGGCATGAAAAATTGGAAACAACGCAGATTTATTTGGAGAAGGTCTTTGCGCGGGAAGGGCATGCCATTAATCAATGGTCTGATGATGCTCTAGAAGACTTTTTGTAATCAAAATTCTAAAGATAAGATAAAAATATGAAATGATCCCCTCTAACAGCATTTTTGAGGGGATTTATTTTAATCGAATTATTTTCGAGCGGATTATCTAAAATTTTCACAAGCATTTTTACAGAGGGAGAAACTAGTTATTTTTAATAGTGTCACTGTCGGTGATAAAATCCCCAATAACGCCGTTTTAAAATTCCCCACTTATCAAGGATAATCGACATATACCACGTTGCAGAGGTTCTTTTCAGAAGGTTACAAGAATCGGGACCCACAAACGATCGTTTCAAGTTTCCTGATTCCGATGAGTATGTATTTCAGGGGGACAAGAGATGCGACTCCTACTATTAATAATGTTGTCTCTTTGACCGATTATCGCAATAGACGATAATAAATGGATTAACACCTAAATTCCACAGGTTTTCGGGTCTTTGTTTTTCGGTGTTTTTACTTACAGTTTTTCCCTCCTTTTTTAGTTATAATGGAATTAACAAACTTATTCTAAGGGATGGTATTTTGAAAAGAGTAAAACTAACAGAACTGAACATCCTTAAGCAGAGATTAAATTCGCAATTAAACGTACAACACGTCATATCTTCCAAACTCAATCCTTTAAAATCTAAGCTTATTATGCCAAAAACCAATTTCCCAAAAATGATTATCCCTAAAAGTGCTTTACCCGTCTTCCAATCACGAAAAATAGAAATGCCTAAATACTCCATCTCTAACTTCAGTGCTCCTTTATATAAGATTCCTAAAATTGTTATGCCTAGAGTTACTTTCCCTAAGTTAAAAATTGATTATGAAAGAATCGAAACGATCACCAATGACAATTCGAATTACGGTTGGACACTCACTAGAGAAATAAGCATATTCGAATACCTTAATGATGAACTTCTCAATTCTACTTTAGAAGAAAAGGACGATTATTTTTATAACTACTATTCTAAAAATGATTGGCAACATTACCACTTAATGAAAGAATCATTAATTGAAAGTGTCGATGCCAAATGGTTGGACTTAATGAATGATTGTTTCGACAGTTTCGAACAAGATAAATACAAAATGGTGATTCCAATATTGTTTTCAATTATCGAAGGCGAATCAGCTTTTATTTATCGAACAGATATGATAGGTGGAAGACTCATTACTTTTATGAAATCTCAGGTCAGTACCGAACAAGACCAGTTCACTAAAATTGCAATTTATTCTTTAACGAATTGTATGAAGAAACAACTTTTTCGTATTCACGATTTCAATAAAAAAAGAAAACCCGTTATCAATCGCAACTGGGTATCACACGGTCGTGATGATCCGAAGCACTGGCAGAAAGTTGATGCCCTTCGTCTCTTCAATGTGTTATCGACCTTGCAGCTTGTTAAGGAATATAAAGATTAATAAAGGAGAGATTAACTTATGGGATATGAACTAATGGGAACAACCGAAAAAGCTTGTCCGTGTGGCAAATCGCTTATAATAGAAAGTCGATATATGGATGATTGGAACCGAACCAAAAGTGATTACGAAATGGTTTGTGAGACTTGTCGAAGCGAATACACACACCAAGAGGGTCAGTGGGTAAAATTAGTAGATTGGCAAAAGAAAGCCGTTGCTGTACAGAGATATAATACAAAAAGGCTTTCGGTTGAAAAACTAGCTGCCGAAGAACTGGCCGATGAATGGTACCAACACTTCGCTCATATCAAAACAAAAAAAGGTTTTTACAATGCTATGGCCGAGGATACAGGTGCGGGTCTCACTATATCGCGTTTCAACAAAGAAGTAGCTGGAAAGTCAATGGAAGAAACAATCAAGCTGCTATTCGGTGAAATGCTGAGATCTTGGGGGCCTGAAGTAGTGGCGGAGAAAATTTCTTCTAAAAACGAAAAGATCATTGCTGAATCGGAATCACTTAAAAAGTTATTTGCTGAAAAAAGAGCAGCCGAAATCGAATGGTACAAAATGCTTCGCAGATAAGGAGAGCCCAGCGGTTCTCTTTTATTTGTGTGAAAAAACGACCGAAGCCACTCCTTAATTGATTAATTTAATTACTGCCTTTTTCCAAAGCGAACCAACCGTTTTAACCATTTCAATCTTTTCCTCCAATGCATCCAGGATTTCCTGATTCATATTGAACTCTGTTGCAGCGTTAACCGCTTGTTTTAGTTCCTTGTTGGTTTTCCTGATGTCTTTCGTCATTACCTTTCTACAACGGTTGTTGGCTTATCCATAAGAACGTGCCTATCCGTGAAATGCGATACAATTGAGTAACTACGACAGAGGGAGAGATTTCTTTGAACAGAATCACTAGAATTCGAAAAGGTTTTGAACAAGCAGGGGAGATTGTTCTGAAAATTCAAAAGCGGATGGAAACAGTAGAAAAAGAATTTCGAAAATGGCTGGATGAAAACGGCATTGAAGCAAAGGATTTCGAAGGCGTTGTTGAAGAGCTGTCTCAAAATTTATATGAAAACACTAAAGAGATTGCGGACCACAACTCAAAGTTCGGATGGACACTGGCGGGTGCAATGGATCCATTCATTTATATAGACGACCAACTATTAGGAAAATCAAAAGAAGAGTTGGATGCGCATTTCTATAACTATTACTCAGAAGAAGATTGGAACAGTTACAAAGTGTTGAAAAAAGACATTGTTGGGCGCATTGATCCTAAGTGGAACGAATTGATTGACGATTGTTTTTTCCTGTTTGAAAACGACCGATATAAATCAGCAATCCCTGTGCTTTTTAGTGTTATTGAAGGAGAACTTGGGACCACATTAGATTCGGATGAAGTTGGCACAAGACTGGTAAGGGATATGAAAAGGGCTGCCAAAGGGGAAGAGGCAAGATTCAGGAAAGTTGTGCTGTATTCAATTGTGAAGTGTTTTGACAAGGGGTTATTTGTTCGAAATGAATTCAAGGATGAACGGAAACCTGTTATCAATCGTCATTGGGTATCCCACGGACGCGACAACCCGAACTTATGGGAGGAGGTTGACTTTCTCCGATTAATTACTGTTTTGAATTCTATTCAATTCGTTCAGGAAATGGCCGAGGAAGAAAAGACCTCTTAAAAAAATAAGAAGTCTTTGCTGGTTTTAAAGAACTTGATAAGGATTTTCGTATTTACCAAGCGCGAAAATCGGAAATAGAACGCGCAATTGAAATAATTGGTTTGTGAATCGTTTTCGTCCCAATGGTTGGAGAGATTAGAAATCTATTTTTCAGAATTTTTATAAAAATATCATATAGGGGGATATTATGAAATACATTTTTATCGCACCAGTGCACTTCATGGAGATAAATTCCACTTTATCTAAAGGGATACAATTAAAAGACAATATACGAATCTCAAACAATAAGGATTTTATAGAAAATCTTTTTGATACAACTGAAATCTATGAATGGATTGGTAATGTAGGTTATCGTGAGTTGAAAAATTCTACATATATTTATGCTCAAGGAAATACAGCAGATTTAATAGAAAAACATGGAGAGGAATGGAACTATCTAAATTATTGTTTCTATTTTCTAAGAGAATCTCAATCCTTTTTACATGATTTATGGCACGTTAAAGATCATAGCTCTTATGTACGGGACGGGTTTATTTATGTATACGATGAAACTGATAAAAATCCTGTAGAGCTTCAAAAAGCTTCTTTATCTCAAGTATCGTCTAATAAAAGTGGAGAAGTCCAAAAAACGATTTTTTCGAAAGAAGAAATTAATCTGGCAAAAGAGCTCTATCAAAATAGCGAAGCATATAATTTGTCATCTTCAAGAAATGGAGGTAGATACCCAACGTTAAATCCGTTTGGAACAGATCTATCACGAATAGAACGAGCTGAGGCCTTTGTATTTATGGCGAGAGGAGAGTCAGTATTACCACTAAAGTTAATAAACTATTGCACTGCTCTTGAATGTTTATTTACCTCTGATGCTGCAGAAGTATCTCATAAAATGGCGGAAAGAGCTTCAGTATTATTTGGAGCTACTAAGGAAGAAAGAATAAATTATTTCAAATTGATTAAAGCTGCTTATAGTATTAGATCGAAGCTTACTCATGGGCAAGCAGTTAATCAAAAAATTGAAAAAGTTCTTGAAACTACTCAAAGTATAGATGAATTACTAAGAAAAATATTAAACGAAGATCATCAGATATTCTTAGCTTCTCAGGAAGATTTCGAGTCCTTTTTTAATGATTTATTATTATCAAGAGAGTTTGGATAATTTATAGATAATAAAATCAACGGTATTTAATACAGAAAGAGGGGTAACATTGGCTAAAAAAGATAACTTACAGTTTGGAAGTTGGCATATCGGCGGAACGGGTCTTATTTTAAACGGCATTTTGAATTTAGATGAAGAAACTGGCGAATTAGACTTATTTAGTGATGAACCCCTATCTCTTCCTTATAATACTGATGTTGTTTATGGTAAGACTTATCAGGGAGCAGCATTTACTTTATATGGATGCAGCATTCAAGGAGGTAGAACTTCTTCTTTTGTTCATGATTATGAATCGAAATATACGTATAAAATTTCTTGTAACTATATTTTAGAAGGAGCAAATTTTACTGCTGAACAAGAAATTTTAGTGAAGGAAGTCTATTTTAGTGTTACGAATTTAAACAAATGGGCATTTCAAAATGCTGTAGATATAAAATTAGATGATTCATCCGAATATATAATAACTACTAATCCAATAGATGACATAACCCATAAGAATGAAGAATTTGAATTTACTATTAGATATATTACGCTGGCTGACTATAACTATCGCTTTACGAGTTCGTTAAAAATTTCCACAAACGTTCAGTTAATCCTTAAATTTAAAAATCCGACAAGTTTAAAAAGAGCTCATATTCTTATCTATAAAGTTAGAGATTTCTTTTCGCTGTGTATTAATTCAAACACGTATATTGATTATATTTCTGCAGCTCCACATTATATAACACCTCAACAAGTTGAAATGCCTATAAAAGTTTATGGACAAGCAATAGAATTTGGCAAGAATGAGAAGGTTGAGGAGTTAAAAAATTATCACTCCTACATCAGCTTAGAACACATAAAAAAAGATTTTAATACATGCATGAAAAATTGGTTCGAAAAAAGTGAAAAATTGAAACCTGTAATAGATTTGTATTTATCCCTAAACTATCATCGTACATCATATGAACGTCATTTTCTTAATCTAGTTCAAGCGCTAGAGGCTTACCATAGATTAACGAGAAAGAATCAGGTGTTGCCCAAAGATGAGCATGTTAAAAAAATGGAAAGTATTATTGCTAATGTACCAGAGGAACATCAAGAATGGGTGAAAGGAAAACTAGCTTTTTCCGATGAACCTAGTTTGCATGAAAGACTTGAAGAGTTATTAACACCTACTGGTAAGTCGGACTCACCAGATTATGAGGCTAAGTATCATCATTTATTCAGACTTAGAAATAAAAAGAAAATTGAAATCATCAGAGATATTAAAAATACTAGAAATTATAACACTCATTTTGATGAAAGACTTTTGAAAAAATCGCTTAAAGGTGAAGAACTGTATCAATTAATTTTATTGCTAAGTTTAATGATGGAATACTATTTGCTGATGGAGTTAGAGATTGAAGAAAATATTATAGTCGATTTGACTTGGAAAAAAGCAGGAGAAATTTCTACACGTAATTCATTAATAGAAGCTACTCGAGATAGTAATATTACATTTTAGAAATCATTGTGCACTGTAGTAACTTTGTAGTGGACTTATGTTGAGTAGAAATTAGATATGAGTAAGTTACAAGGTCATTTATTTTTAGTAATTATTCTATTTAAAAAATCTTCATAAAGGAAGAAGTAGAAAAAATCAAAATAAGCAATGCGTTCGAAAAAGTATAAATGCATAAAGAGGGCGTTCGTAAAGAGTTTGATCACCTTTACGAACGTCCTTTTTAGCGTTTTTGGGATGGTTTTGGAGTGTTCGTAAAAGTGTACTTTTACGAACGCTTTATTTTTAATAAATGACTATTTTAAATCTAGTTTTAGTAACTTGAATTTTATATATAAGAAGAAAGTATTGAAGTGTAGCTGTTTGACCATGTACCTAAGTACATGGTTTATACTTTCTCTGAGGTGAAGAAAGTTGAGCTATCGAATCAGTGAACTTGCAACCCTATGTGAAGTGAATAAGGAAACCATCCGGTACTATGAACGAAAAGAGCTATTGCAAGAACCGGCCCGGAATAATTCGGGGTATCGGATTTATTCAAAGGAAACGGTCAAACGGGTAGGATTTATCAGGCGACTGCAGGAACTGGGATTTTCGTTGAATGAGATTTATAAATTGTTAGGGGTGGTCGACAAAGACGATGTGCGCTGTGAAGATATGTTCGATTTTGTTTCCAGAAAAGAAGTGGAAGTCCGAAAGCAGATTGAGGATTTAAAGCGTGCGGAACGGATGCTGAGCGAGTTGAAAGAGCGGTGTCCAAATGAAAAAGAGCTGCATGAATGCCCGATTATTGATGTTTTGATGGAGGAGGAGTAGAACATGAATAAATATCGAGTGGATGTCCAAGGGATGACCTGCACAGGATGCGAAGAACACATTGCAGTCGCGCTTGAAGCGATTGGCGCAAAAGAAATCCAAGCTGATTTTCGAAAAGGTGAAGCTATATTTGAACTGCCGGAAGACATGGAGGTTGAAAAGGCAAAAAAAGCAATTGCTGATGCCAAGTATCAGCCGGGAAAAGCAGAAGAAGTTCAAAAACCAAAAGCGATGCAACCGGATGAAGAAGGCGAGTATGACTACATCATCATCGGTTCCGGGGGCGCTGCCTTTTCTTCCGCCATCGAAGCTGTAAAACACGGGGCGAAAGTGGCGATGATCGAACGGGGAACGGTAGGCGGTACCTGTGTGAACATCGGCTGTGTTCCTTCCAAAACCTTATTACGGGCGGGAGAAATCAATCACTTGGCCAGGAATAACCCGTTTATCGGGCTGCATACCTCTGCGAATGAAGTGGATTTGGCTCCGCTGGTCAAACAGAAAGAGGAATTGGTAACGGATCTCCGGAACAAGAAATATGTCGATTTGATTGAAGACTACGGTTTTGAGTTGATCAAAGGGGAAGCCAGGTTTATAGATGAACATACTATTGAAGTGGATGGCCTGAAGCTATCTGCCAAACGGTTTCTGATTGCGACGGGGGCAGCTCCTGCTGTGCCAGCCATTTCGGGTCTGGAAGAAGTGGATTACCTGACCAGCACGACCTTATTGGAGTTAAAGAAAGTGCCGAAGCGCCTGACAATCATCGGTTCCGGCTATATTGGTGTGGAACTGGGCCAGCTATTTCACCACCTCGGATCCGAAGTCACGCTGATGCAAAGAAGTTCGCGTTTGTTCAAGGAATACGATCCGGAAATCTCGGAAGCCCTTACGAAAGCGTTGACCGCGCAAGGCATTCGGTTAGTGACCGATGCCTCGTATGAGCGGATTGAACAGGTCGGAGAGGTGAAAAAAGTTTACATCGAGGTGGACGGCCAGAGGCGGATCATTGAATCCGAACAACTGCTGATTGCAGCCGGCCGAACACCCAATACGGAAAGCTTGAACCTGCAGGCGGCGGGTGTTGAAACAGGGCGCCTTGGGGAAATTCGGATTGATGATTATGCCAAGACCTCCAATGAACGGATTTATGCAGCAGGTGATGTTACGCTCGGCCCTCAGTTTGTCTATGTCGCGGCTTATCAAGGGCGAGTGGCTGCTGGAAATGCGGTCGGTGGGCAGAAGGCAAAACTGGATTTGGCCATTGTGCCGGGTGTTACGTTTTCAGCGCCGGCGGTTGCCACCGTCGGTTTGACGGAGCAACAGGCAAAAGAAAGCGGCTATGACGTCATTACTTCCGTCTTGTCGTTGGAGGCCGTTCCGCGAGCGCAAGTGAACCGGGAAACGACCGGGGTATTCAAACTGGTGGCAGATGCGAAAACACGCAAGCTGCTGGGCGGGCATATCGTAGCGGAAAATGCTGGAGATGTTATCTATGCGGTGACGCTTGCTGTGAAATTCGGTTTGACCATTGAAAATCTTAGCGACACCCTTGCGCCGTATTTGACCATGGCGGAAGGGGTGAAATTGGCTGCTCTCACGTTCGACAAGGACGTTTCTCAACTGTCTTGCTGTGCCGGTTAAAAAGGGGTATACATTCATTATCTTAAACAAGTGAATTCTAATGGAAAATAGTATTCCCTAGTTGATATGGTTATGGTTAAGTAGATTGAAATCAGAAAAGAATCTATTTGCCAATAGAACTCAAAGGTTGAAGGGAGTATTGAAGTTGATTTATACGATTTTCTTATTTGTCATCGCAGGAATAGCTGAAATTGGTGGAGGGTATTTAATTTGGTTATGGCTGCGAGAAGGGAAGCCTGTATATTTAGGGATTTTTGGCGGCATCGCATTAGCCTTATACGGAATCATCGCGACTTTCCAATCGTTCTCTTCATTTGGCCGTATTTATGCTGCCTATGGAGGAGTTTTCATTATACTTTCCGTTTTATGGGGATGGGGAATTGATAAAAAGACCCCGGATCTCTATGACTGGATCGGGGCAGGTGTTTGTTTAGTTGGTGTTTCTGTGATGTTATGGGCTCCACGTGGATAATAAAATCTAATTGGTTTGCATACCAGCAATTAATAGGAGCTACATATTTCAATAAAGAAGGAACGGAATATTTATTCTAGCATCTGTCTCATTCTTAAGGTAAAAGCTTATACTAATACATATAGAGCTACCAGAAAAAAGACGCTTGAAAATCGAGCAATTTATGGCTTAAAAGCTCTGTATGCCCTTAATGTGCCAATCACGGTTGAAAATTGTCCCGTTTCTTCAATTGCAGCGAATCCGGTTTCTTTTAGGAGACTTGGAATAATGCCTTTGACATGAGGGGAAGTGGTCTCGAATCCGTCTAACAACTGGACGGGGAAAAATGCAACACGCATTAAACCGTTTTGCGGCTTCTCAAAATCAATAATATGGAATTGGCCGCCCGGTTTGAGTGTCCGGCGAACTTCCTCAAAAGTTTCCTTCTTCTTCTCCAGCGTCAAATGATGAATGAATAAACTGGTAAAGACATGATGAAACAGGTTACTAGAAAAGGGAAGCCGGTCAGAAAATCCTTCCTTGAAGCTAATGCCGTTAGTTTGATTTCTGTTGATTTTTTCTTTCGCAATTGCCACTATTTCCGGGTCTGCATCGACTCCAATCACTTGAACATGGGAGTGTGATTGCCGTATTAAGAGGACCAAGGTTCCTGTGCCGCAAGCCAGATCCATTACCACTTCCCCAGGTTGAAGGACTGCTTGATTGACCAAATGCATTTTAAGCTTTTTTTCCTGCATCCCCCATTGGATTAACGGATCATAGAACCGGGTCATCCAGCGGTATTTGAGTGCCGGGATATACGCTTTGTTTTTATCTGCCTTCATGAAGTTCGCATCCTTTCAATTAAGTGGATTTTTGTTCCGAATAAATCCGGTTTGAAAAAATAGGGAAATCGCCAACTTATTTGATTTATCATCACTTCAGAAAGTCAGAGATACTCTTCTAAAATCCATACCCTTTATCTTGAGGAGTAATAAAAGAATGTTTCAGATTCGTCATACTATGTAGTTCAGAAAAGAGCTTTCCATTTGGCTGGAAAGCTCTTTTCGTTACTCTTTTACGCGCATCAGCCGTAAGCTGTTGAGCGCGACCAGAAGGGTAGCACCCATGTCTGACATAATGGCGATCCACAGGGTCAGCCAGCCCGGAATGACCAACAGCAACGCAATCACTTTGATGCCGATTGCGAATGCAATGTTCGCTTTGATGATGTTCAGGGATTTCCGGCTCAACTTCACCGTGAACGGCAGTTTGCTCAAATCATCGCCCATCAAGACCACATCAGCGGTCTCCATCGCGGTATCGGTTCCAGCACCGCCCATGGCAATTCCGACAGTAGAAGCAGCGAGTGCCGGAGCATCGTTCACGCCGTCTCCAATCATCGCGACGTTGCCGTATTCAGCTCGTAAACGTTTGATGAAATTCAATTTATCCTCCGGCATCAGTTCGGCCTGGATTTCGGTGACGCCGATTTGCTGGCCAATGGCCTGACCGGTACCTTTGTTGTCACCGGTCAGCATGATTGTCTTCTTGATGCCCATTTGATGCAGCTTCTGGATGACTTCCTTGCTGGATTCACGGACTTCATCTGCCACGGCAATGACCGCCAGGATATTTTGTTCCGTTCCGATGATCATCGCCGTCTTGCCCTGATTTTGAAGAGTTGTAACGTTTTGTTCCAAGTTCTTATCGGCACTTGCAGCGCCCAGCTCATTGAAGAGAATCGGGCTGCCGATGTAGTACGTAATCCCTTCGACAGTTCCCTTAATCCCTTTGCCGGTAATGGAAGAGAAGTCCTCGACCAAGACCGAAGAATAAGAAATGTTTTCTGCGTCCGCTTTTTTCATAATGGCCGAAGCAAGAGGGTGCTGTGAGCGATACTCCAGCGCTGTGACGATGGAAAGCAGTTCTTTTTCATTGAGATCCTTGTTCAATACCTCAAAGTCCGTGACGACGGGAACCCCTTTGGTCAGGGTGCCGGTCTTGTCAAACGCAATCGCTTTGATGGCGCCCATTTCTTCCAGGTACACGCCGCCTTTTACCAGAACGCCTTTTTTCGCTGCGTTGCCGATGGCGGAAACAATCGAAATTGGAGTCGAAATGACCAATGCACACGGACAACCTACGACTAGCACAGCCAGCCCTTGGTAGACCCAGGTTTCCCAGCTGGCGTCAAACAAGAGGGGAGGGACAATGGCCACGAGTGCGGCAACGGCCATGATGATCGGTGTATAATATTTGGCGAATTTATCGACAAACGCCTGTGAAGGAGCGCGTTCGCCTT
Organism: Planococcus wigleyi; assembly: GCF_014836985.1. Classification (GTDB taxonomy): domain Bacteria; phylum Bacillota; class Bacilli; order Bacillales_A; family Planococcaceae; genus Planococcus; species Planococcus notacanthi. The sequence goes on from NZ_JACSPU010000003.1 coordinate 177,803, forward strand.
GCGCTTCCTCGACCAGGTGAATGATTTTCGCAATGGTCGTGTCTTCGACCAGTTTGGTGATTTTAACTTCCAGCAGACCTTCTTCATTCAGCGTGCCGGCGAAGACTTCATCATCCACCGTTTTGGCGACGGGCACGGATTCACCGGTAATCGTTGCCTGATTGACTGCCGAGTAGCCGTTGACCACCATACCGTCCATCGCAATCTTTTGCCCGGGTTTGACGATCATGATATCCCCGACGGCAATGTCGTCCACCGAAATCAACTGTTCTTGTCCATTTCGACGAACCAGTGCCTCTTTCGGGGCAATGTCCATCAACGAACGGATGGATTGTCGGGCCCGGTCCATGGAAAAGCGTTCCAATGCTTCACTGATGGCGAAGAGAATCACCACGATGGACGCTTCCGCCCATTCGCCGATAAAAGCGGCCCCGATGACGGCAACCGTCATGAGTGTCTTCATATCGAAATCCAGGCGTATCAAGTTCTGGAAGCCGACTTTAAAGAGCGAGTATCCGCCAATGACGATGGCTGCCACGAACAGGAGGGATGTCATCAGGTTTTCTTCCCCGTTGACGAACTGGGAAATGTACCCGAAGACGATCAACAGGGTGGAGTAGAGCAAGACGCTGTACTTTTGGTAGAACGGCACTTTCTTCTCCTTTGCAGTCGTCGTTTTATCGGTTTCCGTTTTCGGACCGGCTGGCCGGCCTGTGATTTCAGGAGCGACCTTCAAATTTTCAAAGGCACCGGCTTTCTCCAATTCTTCAACCGAGGCCGTCCCGTAAACGGAAATTTTCGAAGCGCCGAAATTCACTTTCGCATCCTGGACACCGGGAATCTGCTTGACGTTGTTCTCAAACTTCCCGGCACAGTTGGCGCACGTAAAGCCTTCCACCCGGAAGACATTTTTTTCTTCGACTGCCACGTTCACTTCGGGAGCCGTCTGGCGTTTCGGTTTTTCCGGTGCCACTTTCAAGTTTTCAAATGCACCGGCTTTTTCCAATTCTTCAACCGAGGCCGTCCCGTAAACGGAAATTTTCGAAGCCCCAAAATTCACTTTCGCATCCTGGACACCGGAAATCTGCTTAACATTCTTCTCAAATTTCCCGGCACAGTTGGCACACGTAAAGCCTTCCACCCGGTAAACCGTTTTGTCTTCTGTTTCCTTTGTTTTTTCAACCAACTTCAACAACCTCCTTCTGATGGAGGAAGGCCACTTGCACCAAGTGTTTCACATGCGCGTCATCCAACGAATAATAGACCAATTTGCCTTCTTTGCGGTATTTCGCCAACCCCATATTTTTTAACAGGCGCAGGTGGTAGGAGGCGGTTGCGGTGGAAGAGCCGATGATATTCGCAACGTCGCACACACAAAGTTTGTCCTCCAGCGATAAGGCATAGGCGATCTTGATACGCGTATCATCCGACAACGCCTTGAAGATCTTCGCCACTTCCAATGGATTCTGTTCTGCCAGCTGTTGCTGGACTCGTTCCACCTTTTCTTCATCTATACAGACCACATCACAAATCTCTTTTGCCAATTTCTTTCACTCCTTTTTCTGACTCGCTGTTTTACAGCAGTCTTTCTTTTCTATAGAAAACAAAACTCGAAAACCATATCAGCTCACTAAACTCCAAAGGAAACGGAATGTCCCGTTCTCCACCATGATCAAGATGCCCAGTCCGATAAAGACGACCGGCACAATCCAGCGTTCCCATTTCTCGATTGTTTCCGAGATTGATTTAACGGAGGCCAAACGGTAGCTGAGGTAACACAAAACAGCTGTCATAATGGCAAAGACAACAAGCATCACAACGGTCTCACTCAAATTTAAGGTTGAAAAATAGGGTATGTAGACACCGATGTTGTCACCGCCAGCCGCCAGTGTAATGACTGTGACGGTTACAAAAAAACGATTGGATTTTCCGGAAGACAAGCGGGACAGGATATCCTCTTCGTCGTTCTCCTCTTCCTCTTCCTCTTTAAACCACACTTTGATTCCCAGATAAATTGGAATCAGTCCGAGCAGCCCGACCCAATGTTCCGGAACGAAGGTAAGACCGGATGCAGCCAATAGACTGACGCCAACCAATAGGGCTGTCCCCAAATACTGACCGACGACAATGGATTTTAATTGGCCGGATTTTTTGGTCTGTGAAAACAGAATCAATAAAATGATGACGTAATCAATACTTGTCGCAATATAAGCTGCAACAGCGGAAAAAATTGTCGTAATCAGCACCACCAACTCCTTTGTGAATACTAGAACCAACTAATATCCTTCTAATAGTTAAACATTCAAACGAACGTTTGATTAATGCAAGTGTACAAAGATTTCGCTAGATTGTCAATGATACATTCAAATGATTGTTTTAATATTTGAGTATGCTTGTTAGAATGAACGAAGTAATAGATTTTGCGATTATGAATAAGTGACGAATTTTAAAAAACACCTGTAATCTATGGCAAATCAGTAGTGATAGGAAAACAAGTTGAATATTAATTTAGCCATTGAGTAAGCACGACCACATGAACGATTGGCCACTTATTAATGTTATGCATATTTTGATGTTTCCGGGGAATAGATGACTAAAGGACAGATGATTCTGCTGTGCATTTAGAATCCACGTAATTTTTCTAAAATCGAAACTAAAACAGGAGTCAGGGAAAGGGGACGTATCATGGCAAAAGCTCATAAATCCACCAAGAATATCAAGTTGGCTTTCATGATCAACCTTCTATTTTCAATAGGAGAACTCATTGGCGGCTTTTTAATTAACAGTGTCGCAATCATGTCTGATGCTATTCATGATCTAGGAGACGCTATTGCTTTAGGGATTTCTTGGTTTCTACAAAACTTTTCAAATAAAGAAGGGGATGAGAAGTTTTCGTTCGGCTATAAACGTTTTTCCCTTTTGGGCGCATTAATCAATGCAGCTGTTTTGATTGCTGGCTCTATTTATATTTTTACTCAGGCTATCCCTTTGCTGTTTAATCCGGAACATTCCAATGCCCAAGGGATGATTTGGTTTGCCATTGTAGGCGTTCTTTTAAATGGTTATGCAGCTTTCAAGTTACATAAAGGAAAATCAGTAAATGAAGGAGTCCTGTCCTGGCATATGCTCGAAGATGTTTTAGGATGGGTGGCAGTACTGATTGTCGGCATTGTTCTGCTGTTCAAGGATATTCATATCCTCGACCCGATTTTATCCCTGGCAATTGCCCTGTTTATTTTAGTGAACGTTGTGCGCAATCTTACTAAAACCATGAAAATTCTGTTAGAAGGCGTGCCCGAAGGAATTGATATAGAAGAAATACAGGCGAAAATCGAGAAAATTCCAGGGGTATTGTCTGTCGGGGATTTAAATATTTGGTCGATCGACGGAGAAGAGAATGCACTGAATCTACATCTTTCTGTTGAGGGAGATAACCTTGCGGATTCAGCCGCTATAAAAGAAAAAGTAAGAAAGGCTACTTCCGACCTGAGGATTGTCCATTCCGCCATTGAATTGGAATGGAAAGACCGCTAATAACCTTCCTTTTAGTGCGTATGATTTCTAAGGGAACTCTCAATAGCTTTCTAGGAGTTGCTTAAGTAAAAGAGAGAAAAGGGCAAATTTAAAAGCCTCTTTTCTCTCTTTTGGTCTGTATAAGTTTGTAAAAAAGTACTTTTACAAACACTTTATAGTAATCCTATTTTAAAAAAGTCTGGACCAGATTATCTAGATCTTAACAAACGAAGCCCATTGAGAATTACAACCAATGTACTTCCTTCATGAATAATGACGCTGATTGCTATATCCGTTAATCCTAATAAGGTAACGATAATTAGAAATGCTACAACTGTCATTGAGAAAATAATATTTTGCCAAATAACACGATTCATTTTTAAGGAAATCTGATGAGCTTTTACTAATTTGGATAAATCGTTTTTCATTAAAACTAGATCAGATACATCTACTGCAACATCCGTACCATCTCCCATAGCAATTCCGACATCTGCTTTCACAAGAGCAGGTGCGTCATTTACACCATCGCCCACCATAGCGGTTATGCCATAGTTTTCTTTTTGTTGATCTATAATATTAGATTTGTCTTCCGGCATAACATTAGCGATAACTTCATCCAGTCCTAACTGTTCAGCAACCGCCTTCCCGGTCATTTCAGAATCACCAGTAATTAAAGTAGTGTGTATACCTAGTTTTTTAAAATACTCAATAGTTTCTTTCGCATGTTCACTTGGAATATCCATTAGCCCAATCAGACCAATCACTTCTTCATCTTCTGCTACATATACGACTGTCTTACCTTCTGACGCCCATTCACTATTTAAATGAATATATTCATCTGAAACACCGTCAAAAGAAGTCGGCTTTCCTATTCGATAATTTTTACCTTTGTAATCTCCTGTCAATCCTCTACCAATCTGATTTTCTACTTCAATAGCTAGTTTATTTTTTTGTTCAAACTTTCTTAGAATAGCATCTGCTAAGGGGTGGTTGGATTCCTTTTCAAGAGCCACTACGATATCAATAATATTTTCTTCGTTTACAGAATTAGTAAAATAATAATTGGTTACTTCAGGTTTTCCTTTCGTTAAGGTTCCCGTTTTATCAAAGGCAATTGCTTGAATCCCGGCTAATTGAGACAAATATGAACTTCCTTTTGAAAGTACGCCTCTTTTAGCTAGGTTTGAAGTGGCTGACAAAGTTACGGATACGGTAGCTGCAGCTAGAGCACACGGTGAAGCTGCGACTAGAAGAACTAATCCTCTATAAGTACTTTGTGACCAAGTCCAATCCAAAATCATAGGAGTGAGTATAATGAAGAGCGGTATTGCCATTAAAACAACTGTAACGTATTTCGGTTCAAATTTCTGGATAATACTGGCGGCTTTTGTTTGATTATTTTGATTTTGATTGACTAGTTGTAAGATTTTTGAAAAGACAGTATCTTTATTTTCTTTTGAGACTTCCATTGTGAAAGTTCCTGTTCCATTAATCGTACTCCCAAAAACCACGTCTCCTTTTGATTTTTCTTTAGGGATACTTTCTCCATTGATAGAAGATTCATCAATGGAGATATTTCCAGATAAAATGACTCCGTCAATGGGTACTTGATCTCCATTCAATACTTGGAGCCGATCTCCCACTTTTAATTCATTAACATCAACAATCTTTGTATTGCCATCAGAAATGATCAATCTGGCAGTCGTTGGATTCAGTTTAAGTAATTTTGTGATTTCTCGTTTGCTTCTACCTTCAGCATAATCTTCTAAAAAATGCGCACCAGAAAATATGAGAATCAGCAACGTTCCTTCCCAAAAATTCCCTATCAGTGAAGCACCAAGTGCAGCTAATCCCATTAAAATGTGGGAATTAGGTGTAAATTTATTTTTGGCTTTTGTATTTTCAACTGTTTCTCCAATTCCTTCAAGAAGAATGACATGATAGCCCGCACTAATTGTTGCAATTGAAAATAAAATGTTCTTAGTAATTGTATACTCTCCATTTAAAAATAAAGCAATAAGCGCTAGGGCTAAACCAATGAAGTACAAAATAATGGGCATCTTTCCGTGATCATGGTCATGGTTATGTGTTTCATGAGATTGTTGTTCTTTAACTGTCTCCATTTCTATCACCTCTTTAAATGTAGTCTCTTTGGTTTTCGTACACTTATTGTTTGTGTCCATAAATTTTGTGGACTTATTCCCTCTAAACTAAAAAAAGTGGCGTGTAATATCATCTATATAAGTTGAATTAATGTTTACTAATCTAACGCACAACCGATCAATCGTTTCTTTTTTCGGCGCATGACGTCCTGAAGAAACGCACTGATAGCCAGAATAATTTTCTGGACGTTGCCAAAGAATACATTGTTAATGACTGTTTCCTTTAACTATTTCCAGACACCTTACATTAACATTATGTTCAATATGGGACTACACGGAGGCAAAAAGACCATTTGAGGGCGACATCGATTTTCTTCCAAGAATGGCTGAATCAATTTGGCGTGGTGAATCCTAGCGTTGTCTAGAATCATGACAATTTTACCCGTTGATTAAATCGCTCAGATTCTCGAGAGGAAACGTAGAAAAGCATGGGCATTATACTATTCTTCTTCGATGCAGAAAATTGCACCGGTCTCATAATCCGCCGTACCAATCAGCTTCACGCCCTTATGCTGGCCATAGGTGGGAATGAGTCGCTGTTTTCCTTTGAGGAACCAGGTACCGGTCTTGGTAATCACGAATCATCTTCAAATACAGGTGATCAATCTCACCGTCTATCAATTTTTTTAAATGTTGGAAAGGTCTCTTAAACTAAAGTGTCTGGCTTTTTGGGATCCGATTTTTGAAGTGTATAAGTCGGTCGTGTATAACTTAATCCCATTGAATGCAGGAGATTGGAAGCATCTTTTTGTAATCGGTTATGATCATGTGCCATTTTTTTTACTCCTTTCAACGCATAGGATGTCCAGCTGTGAATCTTGTAATTAAACGTTTTTCAATGATGGATCGCGTGTTCAATGGCCTGCTTTAAAAGATTCATGACATGATTATCGTCTTCCGAATAGTAGAGTGTGGTTCCAGCTCTACGATATTTCACTAATCGCAACTGTTTCAGAAAACGCAGTTGATGCGACACCGTGGATTGCCCCAAATTCAACTTTTCTGCCAGGTCATTGACGGAGTATTCACCGGAACACAGCAGATTCAAAATGCGAATTCGAGTAGGGTCACTTAATGCTTTAAATGTTTGGGAGACGACAAAGAGGGTTTCTTCATCTAACCGGCTACTCGTGACGGAAACTTCTTTTTTTTCAAAATCCATACTCATCTTCTAAAGACCTCCAAAGATATATTTTAACCTTATAATAAATATATGAGCATATGTTCATATATTGATTATAAGGTTTTCTTTTATTAATTGTCAAGTATATTCCCAGAGTATTCTTTTTAGCTTAAAATTATCGAATTGCACCCGTATAACCAGCTGAATCTCATTGGAAAAGCCAAATCTCTATAACGAAATGTATCTTTCTGCCCAGGTGTTCCGATTAAAATGACAAAATAAAATAAAAATTAAATATAATGTCAGATGTGTATTCAAGTAGAAACAGTTTAAAGTATATTGTAGGTATAAAATAGGAGGTATTATGAGTTGAAAAAATGGATAATAATGCTTTTAATGATTTTGCTAGTCTCGATATACACGCCAAAAAGTTATGCAAATACAAATCTCACTTTCGTAGACGTAGCTAATCATCGAGCTCAAGCTGAAATCTCGTATCTCGTGACTCGTGGTTTTGTCCACGGGGTAACGGCAACAACTTTTGTGCCTAACCGACAGGTAACCCGAGGTGAAGCAGCCGCTATGCTCGGCAGAGCACTAGGGTTAAGTGGAGTTAAAAGAAATACCAAATTCTCTGACGTAAGAGTAGGCAACTTCGCTTCAGGGTATGTGGATGAATTAGTTCGGAAAGGGATAATATCAGGTTATCCCGATGGCTCGTTTCAACCATATAAAGTTCTATCTCGTGGAGAGATGGCTCTTCTGATAAATAGGAGTTTTAATTTGGGTGGAATCAGTATCTCTACTTCGGTGGACAACTTAATGCGAAAAGGAATTGCACAAGGCTTTCCTGATGGCAGTTTTCGAACGGACGAGACCATCATTCGAGCAGACTTTGCAATTTTTTTGGCAAGAAGCTTAAATGAAAATTTCAGAGTTAAACCGGAGGGTGTTTCATTTAGCAAGACAATGTATGTTAATACAGGTGCTGATGCTTTAAATATGCGTTCTGGTCCCAGCACTTCGGATAAAGTAATAAGCAGTTTGAAACATGGAACAACCGTTAATGTCGCTTCATCAAAAAATGGCTGGTCACATGTTCAGGTGAATGGTGTTATTGGTTACGTCAGTACAAATTATCTTGTAGCTTTAAAGCCAACTGTTCCAGCGCCAGTTTCCACTTCCCTAGGAACGAGTGATTTGAAAGTTATTATAGATCCCGGTCATGGAGGGACAGATCCGGGATCCGTCGCTAATGGTTTTCAAGAAAAGATGATTACTCTAAATGTCGGAAAACACATGAAAAATTATTTTGATCAAACACCGATTGCTACTACAATGACACGCAGTACCGACGTTTTCATTGAGTTAAGTGACCGTGCTAAGGCAGCAGCAAAAAATGATGGAGATGTTTTTGTTAGCATTCATACCAATAAATTTAATGGCGAAGTAAACGGACAAGAAACCTTTTACTATGCGAAAACAACAGCGACAAATCCGAACGTCCAAGAGTCACGTGCGCTTTCCATTTATCTGCAGGCACGCATGCAAGAAGCGTGGAAGTTGACCAATCGTCAAGTTAAAGTAGGGAATTTAGCCGTGCTGCGTGAAAACACAGTTCCTGCCTCCCTAACTGAAATAGGATTTATCGATAATTCGAAGGATCTTCAATTTATAAAATCGGAGTTGGAGCGTCAAAGAATGGGGAAAGCGTTATTTCTCGGTACACTGGACTATTTTTACCATTATGAAAAACGAACTGATGTATTGCCATACTACAAAAAAGCTGGAGCTTCGCTCAGCAAAAAGCTGCATTGAGCTACAACTATTTTTAAGTACTGCTTCTGTAATGAAGGAAAAGATTGAATATCTTGTATTTGAATAATTTTCAGCATTTTTCGCCAACTCTTTTTAATGGAGAAGGATGAGTTTTATATGAATTTACCGTTTGTCCTGTTCGGATTCGAAAGAAATTCTGTCATTAAGTTTTTTTAAAACTGTTTTTAGTTTCAGCAAGTTGTTTAACTAGTTGTTGGTGGTAAAACACTTTTGACCAAAGGTAAATAGCCAGTCCAATAAGCAAAATGGGCATTTGCCATCCCGTTTTATCATTCAAAACAAAATCATAAAGGGCCCAAACAAAGAGAGCCACACTATAAAAGAGGAATCCGTATGTTGAGGATCTCTCTTTTTTTTGTTTTCTTTTGTTCTCTTTTTTCGTTGCTGTCATCTTTTTCCTCCCTCACTTCTTCTGTTTAGGTATTTTTACTAACTGAACTTATCTCGTCAGGTAACTCTAACTCTAATGGATTTAGGCGATTAATCAACTAAGTAATAAGGCAATTCTATGAAAAAAGATATGTGCATTGGTACTGAACTGGATGGGGAATCAACCATGAAGCAAACATCTTTCTTCACAGTTTCGACGAAACTAAGCTAGAGATACTTGATTTTTGATAATATTGCATAGTAGCGATGCCTGCTGTTTGATAAACTAGACCGGACGTAAGGAAATCGATGAGTTTTACCGAAGGAGGAAGTTGGATTGAAAGCAAAGTGGTTTTTAGCAATTATAACTGGAATTTTATTAGTGAGCTTAGTAACTCCAGCAGCAGCAAAAGAAAAGAATTCACTGCAAGATGAAATCATATACGACCTGTTAGTCGATCGTTACTTCAATAAAGTTATACAGAATGACTATGAAGTGGATTCCCGGGATATAACCGCATTCAATGGTGGCGATTTTAAAGGATTGGCAAGCGAAATGCAGTACATCAAAGATATGGGATTTACAATGGTATCGATTGGGCCGGTATTTGCGACGGATACGTATGACGGAAAAGAAGTAATCGATTATCAACAATTTGAACGTCATTTTGGTACGGAGGAGGAGTTTCAAGAGGCCATTGATAAAATCCATGAGTTGGATATGAAAGTAATAATCGATATTCCAACTCAACGGGTCAGCAAAGAACACGTATGGAACAAAGAGAATCCGGAGTGGTTCTCTGAAAATGAAGATGGAACGATGGCACTGGATACAACAAATCCGGAAGCTCAAAGAAAATTAATTGATTGGTTCAGTGAATTTGTCGAAGAATATGAAATAGATGGAATTCGCCTACAAACCGCAGATCAATTGGATGAAGATTTTATTAGTCAATTTTCAGAAACCATGAAAAGTATTCGGGATGTCTATATCATAAGCGACTTAGAAATGGGACCTCAATCCGGACTGGATGCGGTTGTAAAGCCTGGTATAGAAGAGGATTTGCGAAGCAGTTATAAAAATTTCGATCCCCTTTCAACAACTTCTCCGGACTTTGAAGAGACGGCTGAGGGCCAATTAACTCGAGTGGATTCTCTTTTAAGCAATCGCTTTACATCTGATATAGTGGCAGTGAGAGGGTTTCCCCCAACGAGATGGAACTTATTGATGTTTCAGTTATTGACCATGCCCGGAATCCCGATTGTTCAATACGGCTCCGAGATTGCTATGAACGGAAGTGCCCCCCCTGAATCTCACTCTATTCTAAATATGGGGGTAGACGAAGAACTGATTGACCACATTACAAGTTTGACTTCGCTTCGAAATCAGTCGGAAGCACTTCGGACAGGAGAAACGGAAGTCTTGCATGAAAAGGATGGATGGCTTGTCTATAAACGGTCTAATAAGGAAGAGTCATGGATTATCGCTATTAATAATTCCTCCTCAACAAAGAGTTTGACGATACCAGCCGAAGTGATTGGTGACGACAAAGAAATGCGGGGATTATTTGAAAATGACGTGGTTCGTCAGAATGATGACGGTGATTACCAAATTACATTGGATCGTGAGTTAGGGGAAGCCTTCAATGTCATCGAACGAAAGGGATTTAATAAAGCCTATATTGCTGCCTTAATTCTTCTTTATACGTTGTTTATAAGTTTTCTTGTGTTGGCTTGGCGTAGAGGACGGAAACGGAACTTAGCTAAAGCAAATAAATCAAAGAATAGTGATGTTGAAGAATTCCCAAAGCCTAACCATGGGTAAAGCGAATTTCACATGTCAACGCCCAAAATTTGTTATAAGAGTAATGATAGTAAATAAGCATACAAGTAAGCAATCCGACTTATATTTATGAGTTGGATTTTTCTATCCCCTAATATTTTCAAGTAAAAATGTTAAATTGTTATTATTTTATACCAAAATGAAATGTGACTGTAACAAAGCAAACCGTATAGGGTGTTACAATAACAGAGCCGGAATTTGTAGGGAACTAAAAATAGTTAAACTAAACTGGGTTTTTAAACTCATGAAGTTAACTGATAGCTACTTCCTGAATGACTTTAACGGATGTACACGCATATTTTAAGTTTTTCTAAATAGAACGATATAGAGAGAAATGAATTGGGATTTGAAAGGGGAAACGAAACATGATATCGAAATGGATGTTGACTGGTTTGACTTCTGTATTGGCTTTATCACTGCTGGTACCAACAGCAAGTGCTGATACACTAAGTGAACTAGAGCAAAAGAAACAGCAAGTTGAACAGAGGCAAGGCGAATTAAACTCTGGAATCAACGAAAAGTCGAATGAAATATCTAAAAATAAGTCCACATTGGAAGAAATCATGGCACAAATTCAGGTACTTGATGCTAAAATTCAAGAAACTGGAGCGAAAATCGCTAGCGTTGAAGGCACTATTGCACAAACAAAAGAGGAAATTGAAGAATTAAAGGCTTCAATTGTTGAACTTGAGCAAAAAATTGCTGAACGTACGGAATTACTACAAGAACGGGCACGTGCCATCCAATTAAGTGGAGGCTCGGTGGATTACATAGATGTATTACTTGGCGCAAACAGCTTTGTTGATTTCATCGACCGTTTTTCAGCCGTGAATACGTTAATCGAAGCAGACCGTAACATCATGCGTGAACAGGCGGCAGACAAAGAATTGCTGGCTGAGCAAAAAGCACAAGTTGAAACAAAACTTGCTGAGCAAGAAGAACGTCGCGCAGAGTTAGAAACTCTTAAATCTTCACTTGATGGGCAAAAAGCGGAGCAAGCAGGTCTTGGGAGAGAATTACAAGCTGAACAAGAACGTTTAGCAAGTGAGAAATCCAATTTAGAGGGTCAGCGTGCTGAAGCTCTGGACATCAGTGCGGAACTGGAAACACAAATTGTGAATGAACAGAAGCGTCTTGCAGAAGTGGCAAGAAAAGCTGAAGAAGAACGTCAGCGCAAGTTGGCAGCAGAACGAAAAGCTGCGGCTGAACAGGCGGCGGCTGAACAACAAGCAGCTGAAGAAGCAGCTGCCGCGAGACAAGCTGAAGAAGAACGAAAAGCTGCGGCTGAGAGCAGTACAAAATCAGCAGCTGTAAAAACACCGAGCGTGGAAAAATCCGTAGAAGCGAATGCACCAGCCAGTGAGTATGAAGCTCCTGCAGCAGCTTCGGGGTCTCCGTTTATCCGACCAGCAGCAGGCAGAAACACCTCTAATTTTGGATGGCGTGATATTGGAGATGGACCTGAATTTACCGCAGGCATGGACATTGCTAATGTTCCAGGTACACAGGTAATGGCAGCAGCCAACGGCTACGTTTCAAGTGCTGGTACGATGGGCGGACTAGGTAATGCCGTTGTCATTACACATTCAGTCAATGGGCAAACGATGACGACGGTATATGGCCATTTGAACTCGATTGACGTTTCTACTGGTCAGGCAGTATCTCAGGGACAACGAATTGGTGGCATGGGGAATACCGGGCGTTCGACCGGACCACATCTACATTTCGAAACACATATCGGCATCTGGAACGGTTCAAGTTCCAATGCAGTTGATCCACGAAATTATATTGGATCTTAACAAAAACAGCCGACATCCCAAGAGATGTCGGCTGTTTCTTTATTTCATTTTCTCTTTAAGTTATCTTCTTAATATTTATTCTTCATCAGTCGAAGAGAGTTCAATACGACAATTAATGTGGTGCTCATGTCAGCGAAGATAGCCATCCAAAGAGTGAGCAACCCTGGGATGATTAAAAGCAACGCCAGTATTTTCAATCCTAGTGCAAAGGCACCGTTTCGAAAAAAAGGGTCAAATGATTTTCTCACTTTTTCCAACTGTTCATATAGAGGCTTCACCGGCAACTGAGATTTTCGAAGCGCCGCAATTCAACTGAACATCTTGAACAGAAAGAATGTTCCGAATGTTTTTCTCGAATTTTGCCGTACAGATTACGCATTTGATAACCATTCGTTTCTTTGCTCATTTGTATCGATCCTCTTTGGCGTGCTCCAACGCAATGCGTACCAGTTGCTTTACGTGATCATCTGTCAGTGAGTAAAAGACCAATTTCCCTCTTTTTTCATATTTCGCTAAGCCCATATTTCGTAAATAGCGAAGATGATGAGAGGCTGTGGCCGTTGTAGTCTCGAGAATATTGGCGACATCACATACACATAGTTCCTTTTCCAGCGTTAACGCATAGGTGATCTTTAAGCGCGTTGCATCCGAAAGTGCTTTGAAAAGCAATTCAACTCCACTGATTCCAACGAGCTTGGGCTGAATTCGCTCAATCACTTCTTCGTCATAGCAAAAGGTTTGGCAAGTATCTTGTTTTGTTCCAACTTTAACTTTGATTTTTATTTCATCCATGGTTCCACCTCATTCAAATGTTCGTTTGATTATGTCCAGTGTAGGAAAAATTCGAAACTTTGTCAATCTTATATTCAAACGATTGTTTAAATGTTGTTGTTCGCCTGTTAGAATGAATGGGGAATAAAAAGAAAAAGTGCTGTAAAAGCATCAGTTTTACAAGAAAAAAGTTACGAGTAAAGAGGTGAAGTCTAGTGAAAAAAGTGGTCTTATTCCTATTATTTTTCTTATCTCTAACATCATCAGCCGTCTTTGCGCACACCGCATTGGAAAGTGCTAACCCTGCAGAGGGAGATGTAGTCACCGAGGAATTGCAAGAAATGGTATTGGAATTCAATACCGACTTGGAACAAGGAAGCTCTTTTACGGTGGAAGATGAAAGAGGACAGGAAGTTCCAATAGGTGTTGAAATTGGTGGACAGTCCATGACAGGGACGTTAGGGGCGGCAATAGCAAACGGCACCTATACGGTCAACTGGAAGATCATCGGAGCTGATGGCCATCCCATTGAAGGAACTTATGCCTTTACCCTAAAAGTCAGTGAGGACTTAATCTCTTCAGGGATAACAGAAGAAGCTACGCCGTCCACTGAGGACGAACTGGCAGACCAAGGGGAAACGGAAGAACCTCTAAATGAAAATCTAGCGGCTCCTCAGGAAACGACTAATGCACCTTATGTGATGGTGATTGTGTTGATGATACTGGCAGTGATTGCTGTTGGCACGTTGATGTGGGTGTCGAATAAAAGGGGAAATAAATGATTTGGATTTATGTAACAGAGACTCTGCTGTATCTATGCTTTTCCCTGTTGATCGGTACATTGGTGATTCAACTGGTTCCGTCTCACCTAAAGCCCCACTTGAAAATCAACAAACGTGTGTTGCAAGTGGCCATTCTGGGAATCGCCTTCTTGTCTGCGGCACCGGTCATTCGATTAATTCTGTTTCTCTATGAAGATATCGGTCTTTTAGTAACAACTCAAAATGTCATAGGAGAATTCGAAGTTGGGCAAGCCTGGACCGTAACTGTTTTTATTTCGGTATTTTTCTACCTTTTTGTGTCGCTTGTTCCAGTCTTTAAAAGAAAAGCATTTATAGGCATTGCGCTTGTTTTTTCCTTTATTCTGCTTTTGGCGGTGGGATGGGCAAGCCATGCAGCTTCCCTGACCGACTGGAGTGGCTTTGTTGTTCATACGCTGCATTTTACAGCTGTCGCGGTTTGGGTAGGCTTGTTGTTGGTGGTGAGTTGGTTTTCGACTACTGCACAAAACTGGCTGTCCTTTTTAAAATGGTATACACCGGTAGCCCTCAGTTGTTTGGCGATTGTCGTCGGTTCAGGAATTTTTATCATGACATTGGCGGTGGATGTAACGGAATATCAAGATGCTTGGATGATGCCCTACGGCCAGGCAATCTTGCTGAAGCATTTACTGGTACTCCCTGTTTTGTTGTTCGCTTGGATTAATGGGGTCTGGATGAGAAGAAAACTCCAACGTGGAGAAGACATAAATCCGGTTCCTTGGTCAAGGGCAGAAAGCGTCGTCTTGCTGTTGATTTTTGCGGCAACTGCCGTATTGGGCCAGCAAGAGCCTCCTCATTCCATTGAAGCCTACTTGAAGGGAAGTGGTGCCTCCGATCTCTTCCGTTACTTTTATTCGGGGCAGATCGATCCCGCGATGCACCTGCAAGTTGATTTCACTCTTCTGGGCTCGTTGTTCTTTGGGGTAGCTGTCATTTTTGGTTTTCTTGTTCTCTACTGCTTTAAGCAGAAGGCACCTTCATTCGTTTCCTTATTAATGAGCCTATTTAGTGTGTTGGCATTGTATGTAGGATTGATGATGAGTATTTCTTAAATAAACCTATACAGAAAAGAGGAAGATTATGAATAACAATCAGAAAAAAGCTAAGCCATCCGGCTTGAAGTTTGCGGTTCTCTTAACATCTTTAGCAGTTGTGATTTTGGTTGCGATTGTGGTTTTGACTAATCAACAAGAAGCGCCAGCAGTGGAAACGGCACAAATCGATCTCAGCGGACAGCCGATTTTAGGCGAAGAAGAAGCTCCAGTTACAGTCGTCGAATTTGGAGACTTCAAATGTCCTTCTTGCAAAGCGTGGGGAGAAACGGTTTATCCGCAACTCGTTCAGGATTACGTGGACACAGGAGAGGCGAAGTTTTCCTATATCAACGTTCTTTTCCATGGAGAGGAATCTACGTTAGCTTCTCTAGCGGCAGAATCCGTTTATCAGCAAAGTCCGGAAGTTTATTGGGATTTCCACAAAGCTCTATTTGCGGCACAGCCAGAAGTAAACCATGACGGGGCCTGGATCACTCCTGAAAAAGTTCTGGAAGTGGCAGCAGTTTATCCATCAATCGATCAAACGAAATTGAAAGAAGATATGGAAAAGCAAGCCACAATGGATGCTGTGGAAGTTGACACAGCGTTAGTGGAAGAAGCTGGAGTTGCCCAAACACCGACGATTGTTATCAATGGGCAGACATTAGAAGATCCGTTTGACTATGAAGCGATTAAAGAGCTGATTGAACAAGAATTGATGGGTGAGGAGTAATGGAGAAAGAAAGAATACAATCCAGCCAAAATGCGATTTTGTTATACGGTGCCTGGTTTGTGGCATTGATTGCGACACTTGGCAGTCTGTACTTCAGTGAAATCAAAGGATTCATTCCTTGTGAACTTTGTTGGTATCAACGAATCGCGATGTATCCACTGGTCTTGATTTTAGGAATTGCCACATTCCGGAACGATGCAAAGGTATTTATTTACGTCTTGCCTTTATCGCTTTTGGGAGGAAGTATTTCGATTCTCCATTACCTGGAACAAAAAGTACCTGGCTTCGGGGGGATTAAACCCTGTGTTAGTGGTGTTCCCTGCAGCTCTGAGTATATCAACTGGTTTGGATTTGTGACAATTCCTTTCCTCGCGCTGATTGCCTTCATCTTGATTTCAGTAGCCATGGTGGTCTTAGTGGTCAAAAACAAGAAGGATTGACCTTCGATTTTTCAGCGTTACCTATCGATTCCGCAAGAAGTCCGTTTAAATCATAAGCAGGTATGACTGGTTCATGCTGTAAATTTTTATAAGGAGATGACCATGTGGCAGAAGTCAGTTTACTTCTAGCGTTTGGTGCAGGACTGTTATCATTTCTTTCTCCCTGCTCCCTGCCGCTGTATCCAGCTTTTCTCTCGTACATTACCGGTGTTTCAGTGAATGACTTGAAAACCGAAAAAGGCGTGATGAGGCGCAATGCGTTGATTCACACCATTCTCTTTTTAATCGGCTTTTCCATCATTTTTTTGGCATTAGGATTATCCACTTCATTTATCGGATCGTTCTTCTTGGAAAACCAAGCTCTTTTACGGCAATTAGGTGCGATTTTGATGGTATTTTTCGGTTTGGTACTTACAGGTATTTTGAAGTTTGATTTTTTGTTGTCAGATAAAAAAGTCCATTTCCAAAAAAGACCCTCTGGATATGCCGGTTCTGTTTTGATTGGTATTGGATTTGCGGCAGGGTGGACGCCTTGTACGGGACCGATTTTGGCAGGGGTCATTGCACTTGGCGTAGCCGATCCGGATAGAGGGCTCCTCTATATGCTGTTTTATGTGTTAGGCTTTGCGATTCCCTTCCTTTTGATGTCCCTGTTCATTGAGAAAATGAGCTTTCTAAAGAAAAAGAGTGCGCTTTTCATGTCAATTGGCGGCGCATTGATGATTCTGATGGGTGTTTTATTGTATTTTGATATGATGACAGAAATTATTGCTTTCCTTTCTCAATTCACAGGAGGATTTACAGGATTCTAACTGATTAGATAGAAATGAGGGTTTTTACATGACAGTTAAAAAGAAAAAGCGGTCTTATGTACGGGCGGCTATCTTACTGGTGATGGCAGGAGCCATCGTTTTTACGATTTACAACAGCTTTGCAGGTGAAAAAAGTGAACTATTGCAAGTGGGAGATGAAGCTCCGGACTTTGCCTTAGTGGATCTTGAAGGTAAAGAACATCAATTATCGGATTACCAAGGTCAAGGCGTGTTTGTGAACTTCTGGGGGACTTGGTGCAAACCGTGTGAGAAAGAATTTCCGCTGATGGAAAAACAATATCAAGTGTACAAGGACCAAGGCGTTCAAATCTTAGCCGTCAATATTGCTCAGTCCGATTATGAAGTGAGACAATTTGCGGAACAACGGGATTTAACCTTTCCGATTGTGATTGATAAAACCAAAAGTGTAATGGAAGCTTACAACATTCGTCCCTTGCCGACTACACTGCTGGTCAATCCTGAAGGGAAGATCACGAAAATCATTACCGGGGAGATGTCTGAAGAGGACATTGCCAGCTACATGGAAGAAATCAAACCCGAATAAGGAGATTTTTTAGATGGAAAACGTACAATGCCAATGTGGCCATACGAATCCTCCTGGCACGAAGCTTTGTGAGTCGTGCGGGCGCTCTTTGACTGAAAAAGATCAAAACAGCAAGCTAGTGGATATGCGTTATGAGGGCACAGCCAGACGTTCCCAAACCTATAATAAATCCATCATCGATAAAATTTGGAACTTCTTTTCAAGTGTCAAAGTAGGAGTCAGCATTATTGTCGTCCTGTTGGTAGCTGCAGCCATTGGCACGATCCTGCCCCAGCAAGCTTTTGTTCCAGCGAGTACCGAAGCAACGATCCAAGCTTATTATGCCGATACGTACGGCAGTGTTGGACGCGTCTATCATGCGCTTGGGTTCCATGACTTATACAGCTCCTATTGGTTTATCGCATTGGTCGGGATGTTGGCCATTTCGTTGGTAATTGCCAGCTTGGACCGTTTCGTCCCGCTTTATAAGTCGTTAAAGAACCAACGGGTTTTGCGCCATCCAAGCTTTATGGACAAGCAGCGCATTTATGGCAGCGGCCCTGGGGCTGAAGATGCACTGGAAAAAGCAGAAACGAAATTAAAAGAGTTGAAATACACTGTCCGGACAGAAAAAAATGGACTATTGGCTGAAAAAGGCCGTTTTTCCCGATGGGGCCCCTACGTCAATCACATCGGTCTGATTATTTTCCTTTTCGGCGTCATGCTGCGGATGATGCCCGGATTTTATGTCGATGAAACGCTTTGGCTGCGCGAAGGCGAAACCAGAGCGATTCCTGAAGTGCCGGGCTATTACCTGGAAAACAAAAACTTTAAATTGGAAACGTATACGGGCGAAGGAGAAGACGCGAAGTTCGGGGAAGCAATCGATCGGGTGGGAACGGTCGTGAAGAACTACCAAACAGATATCGTTCTTTATCAAGAGCCGGAAGATAGCCTGCCCGGTGCAACCGATAACTTGGAAGTCGTTCAAGAATACCCGATCCGTGTCAACCAGCCGTTGAAATTTGATGGCTATGCCGTGTATCAAATGGATTATAAACTGAATGAATTAAAGGCAATGACATTCGCGTTGACGAACAAAGAAACGGAAGAATCATTGGGGGAATTGACAATCGACTTGATTAATCCGGATGCACTGTACGAATTGGAGACTGGATCAACAGTAGAACTGCTTGGTTATTACCCAGATTTCTCTGGTTTTGAAGATGGAGAACCGCAAACTGCGACCCCTTTGCCAAACAATCCCGGTTTCCTGGTGGAACTGACTGCCCCAGAAACACCGGAAGGGGAAACAAGCTTTATCACCATCCAGAATACGGTGGAACCACTCGGTGAAAATCAATACAAATTAACCTTTCAGAATGCGGATACGCGTAATGTCTCCGGTTTAACGGTTCGCAAAGACAGCACCTTGCCGATTCTTGGCCTTGGCGGTTTGATCTTCATGATTGGTGTCGCGCAGGGGATGTACTTTAACCACCGCCGTTTCTGGATTCAGCAGAAGGCTGATGGCACGATCCTGCTTGCTGGCCATACCAATAAAAACTGGTTCGGCTTGAAGAAAGACCTGGATCGAGTGGTTGACTCTGCTAAATTGCCTGCTTACACAGATCAGCAGGATGAAATCGATAAAAAAGAGAAAGCGGAAAAGGAAGGTGAGTCTTCGTCATGACATTAACCGAGATTAGCTCGAATTTACTGTACGCTGCGTTCTTTGCTTACCTGATTGCCACTTTCGTTTTTGGTGGAGCTGTTAAAGGCAATAAGAAAGGAACGTTCAACTCGGAACAACGCTGGGGAAAAGTAGCGATTACGATCACCGTGATTGGCTTTCTTGCAAACCTCGGCTATTTCTTCACCCGGTGGATCGTATCGGGACATGCACCTCTCAGCAATATGTTTGAATTTACGACAGCGTTCGGCATGACGCTTGTAGGAGGATTCATCATTCTTTATTTCCTCTATAAAACACCCGTTTTAGGAATGGTTGTATTGCCGGTGGCCTTGTTGATTATTGCGTATGCAAGCATGTTCCCGAGTGAAGTCAGCCCGCTTATCCCGGCGCTTCAAACAAACTGGTTGGCGATTCACGTCAGCACGGTTGTCATTGCGGAAGGGATCTTGGCCATGAGTGCGGCAGCGGGGTTGATTTACTTGCTCAAAGTGGTGGATTTGTCAAAAAAGTCAAAGCAGCGATTTTGGCTGGAAGGAATTCTGTATTTTTTGGTGCTAGTCGTAGGTTTTGTTATTTCAAGTTCTTACTTCACCCTAACAAATTATGAAAACACCTTTCAGTATGTGAACAAAGATGATCAGGAAGCCACGATTATTTATAACATGCCCCCTATTTTCGGTATGAATGAATCGGTTCCAGTAACAGAGGATGCCATGACACCACTAGTCGAAACCCCAGCGTTAGTAGATGCTAGTAAACTGACGACTGTCACGTGGTCTTTGTTAGTTGGAACTGTTCTATATGTCCTAATTAGATTGATTACCCGCCGGAGAATATCGCAACTTATTCAACCACTAATGAAAAATGTCAATCTTCAACTGATGGATGAAATTAATTACCGTGCAGTGATTATCGGCTTTCCATTATTTACTCTGGGCGCGCTGGTCTTTGCCATGATTTGGGCCCAAATCACCTGGTCCCGTTTCTGGGGGTGGGACCCGAAAGAAGTCTGGGCGTTGGTTACTTGGTTATTCTATGCGGCCTATCTGCATTTACGTCTCGGTAAAGGCTGGCAAGGTGAAAAATCAGCCTGGTTGGGGGTAATCGGTTTCGCGATTATCATGTTCAATTTAATAGTTGTCAACTTGATCATTGCGGGACTACATTCATACGCGTAAAAAAAGGCGCCTCTAGGGCGCTTTTTTTACTGTTAGCTTTAATTTATGAACGACTCTGGAAGTGACTCAACCAAATTTCGTTGGCTTATGGGCAACTTATCAAAACACCTTCATTCGCTGCTTTATTGTGCGATTTTTTCTTTTGTTTCAGAAACTCTAACCAAAACTAGCTACAACACAGAAAACTGAGGTGGAAATATGTTCAGGAAATTAGTGATTTTATTATTCGTCGTATTTTTCATGATGCTGATTATTTTTACAGCTATCATGTTTTTGAAAAATGAAGTCGAGGTCTATTCGGACAAAGAAGTGACGTTGGCGATTGAAAAGCCTATGTTCATCAACTTAAGTGAACCGGTAGCTACAGAAAAAGGCAGCGATATGACAGTTGTCTATGACATGTCTTTGCTTGGCCTGAATGTCGGAACTTACACATTGGTCGAACGGACACTGGAAAATGGGACATCGCTCATTTTTGAAGAAATTGAAAATACCGGATGGATTCCATATGCTCTATCCTTGAATATCAAAAATCTGGCCGAGGTCGACTTCAAGTCATGGAACCCGGAAGCTGTGGCAAGCCTGGACGAAAAAATTTATGGTCCCGATCCGACAACAAATCCGTATGGAGTCTTCACTAAAGGAAATACAGAAATTTTGCAGGGGAATGTCTTCGTTTCACGTAACCTGCAGCTGGGCAATGGGGACTGGGTACAAGAGCTTCGCCACGAAATCCCTGAATTTACTTTAGAGGAAGGTGTTTTAGCTAAAAATTACTGGCTGCCGCCAAAACATCAGAGCCAAACCTGGATGATGATCGGGCAAGAACCATTGTTCGAAACGGAAGAAGCAGAAGATGGGTGGATCACTTTTTCGCTTGAAAACCGTCTAGCCCAGTTAAACTGGCTGACGCCTGAAGGGCCATTGGTCAAACTGCAGTTGACCGATGATCCTCGTACACAACTGGCTTATGGCTATACAACCGAACGGACAGCAAACGTAAGTTTCAACGAATGGAATGAAAACTCGCCTTCTCTGTTCTTTGAATCCATGATGTTGAATTCAGAAAACGACTTGCAGCGATAATCGATAAATTCGTTGAAATTGATACTTTGCTTTAGCAAGTTTCCAATTATGTACGGATGTTACCGCTAAGCCCATAACGACATTTAATTTCCATTCATTGGGATAGCTATCAAGGTTCCAAGCAGCACCGTCACATAGATATTCCCTTTTATAATTGAAAATCCAGATCGATTTGCAAAAACCATTAGTTTTCTTATTTGCTAGACGAGTAAAAGTTTACATATGAGGGATTATCGGTAGCTATCATAAATTTTATATATATTAAAAAACCCAGAAATCCTAGTATAAAAGGTTTCTGGGTTCTTTAAAATTAGACGCAAAATTAAGTTCGAAATTGATGCAAGTTATCTCTTAAAGTGACAATTACAATATTTTGTTCATATCAACTTTTGAAGTAAAATTTCAGCTCCCTTAGGGCTTAAGATAAGTCCAGGAGCATATTCTTTGTTTTCGTCTAAAACTTCACCTGTAATCATACAAGCTCGTGAAGCTTGGTGTTTTTTTAACAAAACAAAATCGCCGTCTACAAATATCTCCATCGGATCTCCTTCATTCAAGTTCATGGTTCTTCTTAATTCTATCGGAAAAACGAGACGGCCTAATGGATCTATTTTTCTTACAACACCGGTGCTTTTCATTTCAATGCTCCAATCTGGATTAAATTTACATAAGAACAATTATAAACCATAGCGTAAATTCATAACAGTCTTTTATTTTTTGTTGTTGGGTTTTCGGTTTTGATTTTTCATCGAAGTAAAGCGCTAAGAACTGACAGTTTCTTAATTTTGGCTGAATGAGATCATAGCAAGATGCCATAAATAATTCAGGTATACAGTACAGAAGTTGTACAAACTATGAACCGATTTTTAATCAGTCTTAAATCAGTTTCAATCACTACTTGGTATGAATTTGTGTAGGAGTTCCTTGTGGTTTTATACAAAAATAAATACTAATTACACAAACTACAAGTGATTTTGTGAACTGAAGTTAAAATGATAAAAGAGTATATCCCGAAATCGGAGAATTTTTCGTTTTCACCTAGAATTTCAATTGTTAAAAAGATTTAGGGTGGGGTAAAACCAACTTCTGATCAAAAATGTCGAATGCTGAATTATAGAACAGAAAAAGGACGAATTGCGTTTGAAAGCTGTTCGTCCTTGTGCTCATGTCCATTATTGTCTTTCTTTATTAACCTGTTTTAATCGATTTTCTGTCATACGCGTTAATACCTGTTCATTATCTTTATTGGACAGGTTTGTATAGAGAGAAGTGGTTTCGATATTGCTGTGGCCCAACTGATCCCGCAAGAGGACGATGCTTCCACCGTTGCGGATGAAGTCCGCCGCAAAACTATGTCGGAGCTTGTGCGGGCTCATGCCTTCTCCTTGGGCAAAGGCAGCGGTGTACTTGGTCACCAAGTTCTCAATCGCCCGCCGAGATAGGGGACGAACTGTCCCACCATAAAGAGTCACAAACAGGAAAGGGACATCATTTGAACCAGGATAGCGGCTTTCTCGAATATCTAGGTAGGCTTTTAAGTGTTGAATGGCCTGATCCATGACGCGAACCGTGTCTTCCTTCGAACCTTTCCGTTTGATATCAATGAGTTGTTTCTTCAAGTTGATTTTCTTCACCAAAATGCGAGCCGTTTCGCCGAGACGGATGCCGCTGCCTAGGAAAAGGGAGAGAATGGCCAAATCCCGTTCCTTGTCCCGATTGAATCGGTGACGTGCAAGTCCACTTGCTAGAGTCGCTTCATATGCATGTTCGATGAACTGCAGGAAATCGTGGATTTCATGCTCATTTAGGATAACAGAACTGATTTTCTGGGCACGACGGCTAGCCGTCTCTCTTTTCGTGTGCAACACGATTTTGCTCATGACATTTCGATAAAAGTACGATTCCCCGTCTTCATCCTCGGTCTCTTTCGTCAGGTAGTTAAAGAGCGATTTTAACGCGTTAACGGAAAGGGCCACAACCGCCTGGCCACGTTTCTTCACAGATTCTTTCTCATGCGGAATGGATTCTTCCTTCAGATATTCCAGGTACAGCTCTACGTTTTCTTTTTTTAATTCCGCTAATACGGAGTAGGGAATGGAGGGGGTATCCTTGGCATCTGTCAACCCTTCACGAAGCAGCCATTGGAAAAAATGCTGATAGCGATAAAGATACTGCAGCAAGGTATCAGGTGAAAGACCAGCCCGCTTTTTGGAGCGGACATACTCGATAACATAGAAGGGCATATCTTTCAGCTGGTTTTCAATCCGCTGGAGGATTTGCAATTCTTCGGGTGTCAACGCCATATCATGATGGCCTCCTTTTAATAATAAAATTCTATATGTTCGCAAAATGCAATTTAAGCGAACATATAGAGATAGAAAGTGCTTTTTCTAGAAAAATAAAAAGTTGATGAGATAACTGCTATAGAATCGCTTTCAAATACGTAGTTAAACTTTCTTCCACGCACTGCGCAATCAACTCGACGAATGGTCGATTGTTACCTTGTACGCTCGCTGTTTCCAACACTTCGTAATAGGTTAAGCGCTGTGCGTTCTCCGCTTTGACGATAGCGGGAGGGAAGCCATGACCCATCAGGATCAAGTTCATCAACAATCTTGCAGTCCGGCCATTGCCATCCGCGAATGGGTGAATATACACGAATTTAAAGTGGAATAATGCAGCCAGCTCTACCGGATGCAGTCGATCTTTCTCTTGCTGATACCAGGCGAAGAGCTCCTGCATGTCATTCGCTACTTGCAGGAAATGTGGCGGTTCATGCTGGCTACCGGAAATTCTCACGTTGATGGAGCGATACCTGCCCGCATTTTCATCGTCGATATTCTTTAAAATCAAGTGATGAATTGTTTTTAGCGTCCGCTCATCCAACGGTTCGGTTTGATTGACCTGATCCTCGATGAAACTGATCGCTTCAGCATGGTTAATAACTTCAAAATGCTCCTGTAGCCGCTTGCCGCCAATTGTTAAGCCATCCTCCATGACAACCTTTGTCTCAATTAACGACAAAGTGTTTCCTTCGATGGCATTCGAATTATACGTCCATTCCACACGATACACGTCGCGGAGGTTCTTTACTGCTGCAGTCGGAAGAGGTCTGTGTTGATCTAATTGTGTTTTTAATTCATCGACGCGATTAAATTGGCTCATTTTGTAACACCTGCTTTTTAGAAGATTTACGGAATCACTGCTTGATTCCAGTAGAATCGAAGCTAAATACCTTAATAATCTTTATTTTATCACACGCCTACTCTATATGTTCGTTAAATTAAGATTTTGCGAACATATAAAATCAAAGAAAGGAAGCTAACTCATGCTGATGAGTTAACTCCCTCTTAGATATGCTTCCATCTAAATATACTTACTCTCGATAAAAATCAAGCAGTTGTAATTGCGTTTACTGCTAAAATGGCATCTGCAATTTGTTCCGGTGTAAGTTCCGGATTCATGTTATGCGATGTTTCTCCTGCCACGGTGGCCAGTTCTCCAATTTTAAGTAAATCTTCATAGGGCGCATTTTCTAAATGAAGATCTTTCAGAGTTGTTGGCAACTCAATTTCTTTAAAGAAGTCTGCATAACGTAAGATATCAGATTCTGCGTATCCTTCTAGTACTAACTGAGTCAAGACACCATAGGCTACTTTTTGGCCATGAGTCAACTTGTGGATTTCTCCTTCAAGTGCAGTAAAGCCATTATGGATAGCATGTGCTGACGCTAATCCGCCATTCTCGAATCCTAGTCCTGATAATAAGGTGTTCGCTTCGATAATTGCTTCGACTTGCGGTGTGACAAGCCCTTGTTTCGCAGCTCTGTATGCAGCAATACCTTGATCGAACAGCACTTCTTCAGCCTTTTCCGCAATAGCCTGTCCAGCAAGAGTTGCCTTCCCGCCAGCCATGGTATTTGAATTTCGTTTCAATGAAGCTCGGGTTTCAACAAACGTGGCCATCGCATCTCCCATACCTGAAGCCAAAAGAAACACCGGCGCATTGACGATTACTTTTGAGTCGACCAAAACCAAATCCGGATTTTTGGTATAGAATTTATATCCTTCAAATACTCCATCGTCAGAATAAATTACGGATAGCGCACTGGTTGGTGCATCTGTAGATGCAGTTGTAGGAGCAACCACGACAGCAATTCCAAGCGCATCCCCAACGGCTTTTGCCGTATCTATTGTTTTTCCACCGCCTAACCCGATGACAACATCAGCTTTTTTGTCTTTCCCTATCTTAGTCAGACGCTCAATTTCTGTATTGGAAGCTTCTCCGGTAAATTCTTCATAAATATAAGAAGTATTGGATGCTTGGAAGCTTTCCTCAACTGTACTTCCAGTTATTCCCCAAACCGTACTATCGGATAAAACAAAGGGCGTTACTCCAATTTTAGCAACTTCTTCACCAAGCAGACTTAGAACACCAGCACCTTGAATATATTTTTTTGGTGAAATAAAAATTTTCTTTTGCATTAATAATTGCTCCCTTCTCTTGAAAAAATCGTTTTTACTTTAAATAGTGACGTATTGGATTCTTTTCCTGCAACTTCTAAATTCCAGGTATCTTCCAGTTAAACTTAACGCTTTCCACGACTTGTTGTCAACGAAGCCGGCTTTTGCCATTTTGATAAAATCTATCGAAAAGAATTCTCTTATTCAACAAAATTTAAAAGGGCAATTTAAAATAGAATAGCACTCTAGAAGTCATTTAGAATTTATGAAAATATCTTTCGGTTCTAGTTAATTCCTGGCTTTGTATATGAACAACTTGCCGTGCTCTAATCCATAACCATAAAAAATGATGCTTTATCAAGCAAAAGAAAAAGGATGATATTAACCTGCCCTCCTTCCGATAAGCCCTCATATGTTAACTATAAAACTGTATTTAATTATCCAAAATCTTCAAACCTCCTTTTGACTTTAACCTAATACAAAAATGTGCCCTCCAAGGTTAAAGAAAATTCAACTTTTGGGAGGCAGCAATTTTCATGTACGACAATTAATCACTGTGTTAAACAGCTCTATTTCTTAGTTTCAATGTCATCGCATTGATTGCCACGATAACAGTGGACACGGACATCAGAACCGCTCCTGCTGCAGGAGCCAACGTAACCCCAATGGAGGCTAGAACACCCGCCGCTATGGGAATGGCAATAAAGTTATAACCGGCTCCCCACACGAGGTTTTGTTTCATTTTACTGGTTGTTTTGTTGGCCAATTCGATAAAGGATTCAATATCCCCTGGATCCGATTGCGTCAAAATCACATCAGCGGAATCGATGGCGACTTGAGTTCCGGCTCCGACTGCTATTCCGACATCTGCTATTGCAAGGGATGGTGCATCGTTTACGCCATCGCCGACCATGATGACAGTCTGCCCTTTGTTTTTCAGTGATTCCACTAAATCATATTTATCCTGCGGAGATTGATTGGCTTTATATTCAATGCCCAGTTCCTCAGCCACCCCTTGGGCAGCCGTTTCATTGTCACCCGTGGCCATAATCGGTTGTATACCGTTACGCTTCAATGCCTGTATCAGCGTTTTACTCGCTTCTTTTAATTCATCACCTAAGGCGACCGTTCCGATCGGTTTCCCGTCTTCAATTAGGACACTTAATGTGGCCCCTTTCGGAACATCCACCGCTACATCCCTTCCAAATGCCTTTTGGCTGATCAATCCATATTTGCGGCCATTGGCGCTTCCTTCCACGCCAGCACCCGACAGGACATCAATCGAATCAAAGCGGACAGGTAGAATCCCCTGTTTTCCAGCATAATGAACGATCGATTGGGCGATTGGATGGCTCGATCCGCCCTCAATCCCTGCCATAAGTGCCACGATTTCAGCTTCGGTATATCGGCTACCTCGTGTTTCCATACTCAATACTTTAAATTCCCCAGTAGTCAAGGTGCCTGTTTTGTCCAGTATCATCACATCGGACTTAGTTGCCAGCTCTAACGCTTCCCGATCTTTCACCAGCAATCCGCGGCTTGCACCCAAACTGGTGCTTCGTGCAATAACTAGCGGTATGGCGAGGCCGAGAGCATGCGGACAAGCGATAACCAACGTCGTGACCGTAAAGAGAACTGCGGTTCGGAAATCTGCTATAAATAGCCAAACTACAAACGCGATGACAGCTGCCGCAATAGCGATATAAAATAGCCATCCCGCTACTTTTTGGGCCAAATTTTCAGCTCTTGAAGGCTGATCTTGAGCCTGTTTAATCAAGGTTTGAACTTGAGAAATGAAAGACCGGTCGCCTGTTTCCTGTACTTCCAGGTACAAAACCCCTTCTCCGTTTGTAGAACCGCCGATTACTTTGTCTCCAACTCCTTTTACAACAGGCTTAGATTCTCCTGTTAATAAGGCTTCATTGATACGGGAATCTCCTCGTTTGATGATGCCATCAGCCGGAACGTTTTCGCCAGCCTGAACACGTACAAGATCTCCGACTTTTAAATCGGCTACCGGACGCGTCTCAATGGCATCGTCTTCCACTACTACATGTGCATCTTTCGGCATAAGTTCAGCGAGTGATTGTTGTGCATCCCCAGCTTCTCCCACCGCTTTCATTTCAATCCAGTGGCCAAGGAGCATGATTAACAGCAAGGAAGCAAATTCAAAGAAAAAGTCCATAACGTGCTCACCTGTCACATAACGTGCCAGCACTGCATAAATGCTATATAAGTAAGAAACGGACAGTCCCAAAGAAATAAGGGCCATCATGCCTGGCGCTTTTTCCTTAAATTCAGCGATTGCCCCTTGATAGAAGGGTTTTCCGCCATAAATCAGCAATATAGTCGCTAATACCGCGACAACAATGTCCGAGTAAGGGAAGGTGAATTGAAAGGGAAGCCGAACGTCCATCATCGGCGATAATAACAAAATGACAATGCCCAAGGGCAGCGACTTCAGAAAAATTTCTTTGAAGTTTCCGTGGTGGTGATGTTCATGTCCACTGTGATCATGGCTACTATGATTGTGATGGGCATGATCATCATGAATTTTGGAAGGATTGCTGTCGTTATGAATGCCTTCTTCCACTTGATCTTCATGGTAAGAATGCCCAACATGTTCAGAATGGTCCATCTTATGGTCATCTGCCTGTTCATCGTGATGATGGTGTTGGTCTTTTTCATTTTTAGTCATTAAGTACGCCTCCTTCAAAATAGTTACTTCCTTATGCCATTTATACTTTACTTCCGTTATTAATGACGAGAATAATCTATCTGTTCAATGACCCCGTTATAGCCGTTCTGCCCGTTTTTTGTTTGAACGTTTTAAGGTCCAACTGGAGACGACAATACTGACTTCAAACATAATGAAGAGCAAAATGATAGTTAGAATATCAAACATGAAATTTCGTTAAACTTTTAGTTTCTCTTAGCATTCCTTGAGCCGTCTCCCCCTTGTCTTCATTACTTTGAAAGAAAAAGGCCAAAAGCAATGCACCTTCGCTTTAGGCCTTCCTTTTATGATTTCCTTCTATATATACCTTTACTTTTCCAATTTCACTCGTTGCAGACGAAGCGAGTTCAAAACGACCGACACGGAACTGAAGGCCATTGCGGCCCCGGCAACCCAAGGCGCGAGCAGGCCGATGGCGGCAATCGGGATGCCCACTGTATTGTAAGCGAAAGCCCAGAACAGGTTCTGTTTGATGTTGCGCATCGTTTTGCGGCTCATGATGATTGCATCCGCAATGCTGTTCAAGTCGCCGCGGATCAGTGTAATATCCGCTGCTTCCATCGCCACATCTGTACCCGTGCCGATCGCCATGCCGATATCGGATACGGCCAATGCCGGTGCGTCGTTGATGCCGTCACCGACCATCGCCACTTTCTTGCCTTGCTGCTGCAGTTTCTTCACTTCATCCGCTTTGCCTTCCGGTAGCACTTCCGAAATCACCGCATCGCCACCGACTTCTTTGCCGATCGCCTGCGCGGCCCGCTCGTTGTCGCCCGTCATCATGATGACTTTAATGCTCAGCTGATGTAGACTATCTACAGCCTATCTTGAGACGTGTGACTAGATGTTTTGCACATGCAAAACCACCTCCGATTTCAGTGCTTATTTCGAGTGCACCCTTTCGAAGGTTTTTTATATTAGCCTATTACTTCAGGCAGTCTAATCTTTAATGAACTATTTTCAGTTATTTTCGTCCGTCTCACTTACTTCGACAGATATAATGAGAGTCAGAATCGCGGTAACGATAAGAACAAGAGACATAACCAATAACATAGGAATCTCCTCCAAAATGATTTATTGTCTTACTTAATTTTGAAATCTTTTCACATTGCACATAGTTACCGTCAAATATCGTACCGATTACTAGATGAGCAGCAAAGCATCCAGGTCCAGTACACGGATTCGGCGCTGGTCTTCCTGCTCGATCCATCCCTCGTCTTCGAACTTGGCAAGTTTCCGGCTGATGGTTTCAGGAGTCGTTCCGAGAAAAGAAGCAAGATCTTTTCTGGACATCGGCAAATGGTACTCCGTTGATTTGTTCTCTTCCACCTGCTGAGCCAGATAAAGCCCAATCCGTGTTTCCACGTCTTCTGTCGCAAAGCTGGTCATCTGGCTTTCCGCCTGGCCAAGCCGGTTGGAAAATTCACTTAGGATTTTCAATGAAATATTTGGATACCGCTGCAGAAATTCCTGAAGATCGCCGCGCTGGATGCTGCAAATGTCGGTCTTTTCCATCGCTTCCGCATAATCATCATGAATCGATTCCTTAAACAATGCGAGTTCACCGGTGAAATCGCCTGGCTGCAGAATCCGGATCAATTGCTCTTTGCCGTTTTCCGACAGACGGTAAACTTTCACTTTCCCTTGATGGACGATATACAGGGAATCCGAGGCATCGCCGGCACTGTGCAGCAGCTCCCCTTTCTTCAAGGAGATAGAACGCGTCGTTTTGGCGACTTCCTCCATTTCTTCGTTTTGAAGATGATTAAAGATCGGAACGATGGAAACACATAATTGATGTGCTCCCTTGTTTCCTTTTGTATGCCGGCATGCTTCCTGATACTTCATACTTTCCCTCCTAGTTAGGCAACTTTCCTTGAATACACAGAATAACCCAGTTTCACAATCAGTTCTTCGATCTGCTGATCCGAAATTTGCGCTTCATCAAACTCGACTCTTACTTTTCCGGAATGGAACAGAACTTTGCCATCCTTTACACCAGCCTGTCTCCCCAAAGCATTCTCGATTTTTTTGATGCAGGACGGACAACTGAATGGCTCCATTTGAAATACCGCTTTTCTCATATTGCTCTCCTCCTTATATTCATCTTCATTATAAGGGGTGCCTGTTTCTTTAACCTTGATGGCCGTCAAGGATGATAGTAGTTTAAAGAAATTAACCCTTAAAAGGATTAAAAAATAAAATTTAGTGAATAATACAAAAGAGGATATAGTCTAATTAGACTAAAAACTTATACGATATGCAAGCATACCCAAATCATCTATTCGTAAAAGTGAATGAGAAATGTTCCATATTGGTTTTGCATTGACAGGCATCAAGAAATCCAATTTTTTATTCGCGTATACTGTCTTAACAGATTTATTTTCAATATTCCTGCAATTCCATTCTATTGGTATTTTGCGGCATTATCCAATTTTGAGTTTTACTCGAAAAATTTAAGTTGGTTTCATTCCTTAATGAAGCAACTTGAATAGAACTGAAGCTGCTCTCTGCTTCATCCGGAAAAGAAAGGAGGAAATCAAAATGAAGGAAGCTTCCAAAAAGAAAGACCGCGAAGACGCTCAGGAAACTTCATTGCGAGGCACTTTTACTTCCGTTCTGATCATCGCGGTATTCATGCTTGTGTCCTGGTTCAGCGTTTTCTTTTTATTCCTGGAGCGCAACTGAAACGGGGCAACTATTATAGAAATTTGAGAGGAGATTCGACGTATGCATATCCATCGTTATGAAAAACTCTGGCTGATTATCGGTTCACTCATTTTAGCCGTTTTCCTCGGGATTTTAGCATTTCAAACTTTTTTCCTGGAAATGGGGCCGCCGAGCCATGCGGAAATGATCGATCCGCAAACGGTCCGCGAGTCTGAGATTTTTGCGGACACTGAGCTGAAGGAAATCGGCGATAACGAATACGAAATTGCCATTATCGCGGAAATGTTTGCGTTCCAGCCGGGTGATTTGGAAATTCCGGCAGGCGCGACAGTCCATTTCACTTTGGCATCACCTGACGTCACCCACGGCTTTAAAATTACAGACACGAACGTCAATGTCATGGTCGTTCCCGGCCATATTTCGAAAGTCAGCCATACATTCGACGAGCCAGGGGAATACCTGATCCTATGCAATGAATATTGCGGCCTCGGGCACGAGTTCATGGCGAACACCATCACCGTCAAATAAAGAAGAAAGAAGGGGAAGAAATGGCTCACATCAATGAAACACCGATTCTGCATAAAGGGACGGCCGTTAACGAAGATGCCGCTGCCGGCATTACGGGACGGGATATCCGACTATCGGCCGCGAATTTATTCATCGCATTTATTGCATTATTAATCGGCGGATTTGCCGGTCTATTGCAGGGCCTGGTCCGCAGCGGTTTTTTTGAACTCCCTTCGTGGATCAGTTATTATGCACTGCTGACTGCCCACGGCGTCATGTTCATCCTGGTATTAAGTTCTTTTTTCAGCATCGGCTACCTGTATGCCGGAACTTCACGGGTGCTTGGCGGACTGGCCAATAAAACCATCGCTTTCGGATGGGCAGGCTTTGCTCTCATGACAACCGGCACGCTGATCGCTGCGTTTCTTATTGTTACCGGAAACGCCAATGTGCTTTATACGTTTTACACTCCGATGCAGGCGCATCCCTGGTTTTATATCGGGCTTGCGCTTATTGTCGTCGGCATCCTGTTAAATTGCATCGGCATGTTCATCACCTATCAGAGCTGGCGCAAACGAAATCCCGGAAAACTAACGCCGCTTTTCGCCTTTTTCGCAAATGCCGTTTTCGTCCTTTGGGTTTTCGCTTCCCTGTTCATCGCTGTTTTTGTCATAGCGATGGTCATTCCGTGGGCATTCGGATGGGTTGCAACCATTGATCCGATGATGGGCCGCACCTTATTTTGGGCTTTCGGCCATACGCTCGTGAATATTTGGATGCTGACATCCATTTCAGCCTGGTATGTGGCGATGCCAAAAATCATCGGCGGAAAAGTATTCAGTGATTCACTGGCGCGTGTCGCTGTGGTCATTCTTGTGGTGGCCAATGTACCCGGCGGCTTCCACCACCAGATCCTTGATCCGGGCTTGTCCGTCAATGTGAAATTTCTGCACGTGATTCAAACATTCATGATCATTTTCCCTTCCCTCATGACCGCCTTTGCGATGCTCGCCACTATGGAACGGACCGGAAGAGCAAAAGGCGTTACGAGTTTGCTCGGCTGGTGGAAAACGCTGCCTTGGTCTGATGCCCGTTTCTTCGCATTGATTGTCGCCATGTTTGCCTATATCCCAGCGGGGCTCGGCGGAATTATCAACGCCAGCAACCAAATTAACCAGGTTGTCCATAATTCCATCTGGGTCACCGGCCATTTGCATTTAACCGTTGGCACTACAGTCATACTGACATTTTTTGGGATTTCCTATTGGCTGATCCCTTATTTATCCGGCAGAAAAATGACGCCGACAATCAACCGGCTGGCCGTTGCCCAAACGGTCATTTGGGCGAGCGGCATGCTGCTCATGTCGGGTGCCATGCACATTAACGGGCTGCTCGGAAGCCCCCGCCGGACGGCCAATACGTCCTACAATGGCCACAGCGCCGCTGCGGACTGGGCGATGTACGAAATGTTGATGGCGATGGGCGGAGTGATCCTGGTCGTCGGCATCATTCTGCTGGTTTATATCTGGGCACAGCTCGCCTTTTTCGCGCCAAAAGGAAAGACAGACTTTCCGATCGGAGAAGATTACAGCCCTTCAGATGCATCACCGCTGTTCATGGACCGCTGGTCGATTTGGGTGGCACTGGCGACAGTATCAGTGGCCATTGCTTATATCATCCCGCTGATCGACTTTGCTTCGGGCCATAATCCGGGATCGCCGCCGTTCTTGATGCCTTAGCTCAGCAGAAAAGTTACAGATATAGATAAAAGAGGATGTTCCCAAGTCAGTTCTTCAGCAGACTCGGGGCATCCTCTTTTTCTTTCTTACAATAATCCGATCCATTTCCAGTAGGTCGCGCTGAAAAGCAATATCAGCAAGTAACCGATGATGGTCAGCGGCACACCTGATTTCAAAAAGTCCTTCACTGTGAAAGCCCCTGTTCCGTAGGCCAGCATGTTTTGCGGCGCACTGACCGGAAGCAGGAATCCAAACGAAATGACGAATTGCTGGATTAAGACAAAACCGATTTCATTGCCATCGAGCTGCAGAGTCGTGGCCAAAGCGATAAAGATAGGGATCAACGCAGATGACAAGCTCGTTGCACTCGCAAAACCAAGGTGAATGAGAATATTAAATAAAGAAAGCAAGGCGATCGTCGCAAGAAGCGGCATATTTTCCAATCCCATCGCCCCAAATACTTTATCGGACAACCATTGGGCCGCTTCCGTACTCAACAAAGTGGAGCCGAGCGCAATTCCGACAGCGAAAACGATAATCGTACCCCATGGAATCATTTTTTCTACCGTCTTCCAGTCAAAGACACCCACTTTTGGAGCCAGTAAAATAGCGATTGCTACGATGGTGACCGTTGTTGTATCAAAGGGATGCAAGATTTCTTCTGTCGACCACAAAAGCAATAATGCCAAAGATACGACAATCAACCGGATTTCAGCCGGCTTAAGAGGCCCCAATTCATTCAAGTCTTTCTGAATCAACTCGGTGCCGCCTTCCACTACTTTCGTCTCTGGCTTGATCAGTTTAATCATGACAAAATACAGCACAACCGACATGATGATGGACCATGGCGCCGCATAAAGGAACCAGGCGCTCCATGACACAGTCTCTCCAAACTCATTTTCCATGAAACCAAGCGCTACCAGGTTCTGTGCAGCACCTGTTTTGATGCCGACATTCCAGATGGATACCGATTGGACCGCAGTGATGACCAATAGCGCTGCGAGTCGGCTGTTGACAGGCAATCCGAATGCCGCGACCATACCAAGCAGAATCGGTACGACTGCGCCGGCACGGGCTGTGGCACTCGGCACAAAGAATGCAAGTACAATTGAAACAATGATGGCACCAAAAACGATAGCGCCCGTTTTTGTACCGACTTTCGATAAAATCCACAACGCCAAGCGCTTATGCAAATTCGTCGCTTGCATGGCAGCTGCCAAGAACAAGGCTGCAGCGACAAGCGCCACTGCCGAATTACTGAAACCCGCCAATGCCAGACTGAGTGCATCTCCCGTACCGAGTAGCTCCCCTGGATTTTCGGGATTTGGGGAAAGACCCAACAACAGAGCCATAAGCCCGATAATCATGGCGGCACTGACTGGATACGAAACCGCTTCTGTCATCCATAAAACGACCGCAAATGCTAAAATGGCAAGTGTTCTTTGCCCCACCACTGATAAATCTCCCGGCGTTGGCAATAAAAAAATGATAATTAAAATGGCAAAAGCCAAAAAAATATAGACCGGTCTTAAATTGCGTTTCGGTTTTTCTTCCGCTGTTTTTTCCACCATGAAAACCACCCTTTCTTGAAGTATATTCACAACCATTGCTTACCCTGTCGAGATCAGAGTGAAACGGTGATGACTCTTGTTCAGAGCTTCAGATAAATACATTAAAAAAACCATCGTACAATAGAAACGAATGTGTCTCTATCGTATGATGGTTTACTGATTTAGAGAGACTATATTTCTGCAACGCGTTTTATTTTCTCCTACTCTTCATCTTCCCCTTCTAAAGCATCGTTGCCCAGATAAGCCTGCAGCATCCAAATGTTTTTATCGAGGCTGGCTTTGTATCCGGTCAGCATATCCACCGTTACATCGTCTTTCTCTTTCGCCGCAAGATGGATGGCTTTGACTGTTACATCCCGAATGACCCGGTAATCATCCACTAATATGCCAAGCATATCTTGGGAAGAAAGCGGCTCAATATAAGGTGTTTCACTAATAAATGCATGTTCCAGATATTCACCGAGAGTCGAATACGGTTTCTCGCCAATGGCAATCAAGCGTTCTCCGAAAGCATCATAGTATTCGTTGGCTTCGTCATAAAGTTCATTGAATTTCTCATGCAGCGGAAAGAATTCTGGTCCTTTCAAGTACCAATGGAATTGGTGAAGTTTCACGAATAAGACATTTTGATTGGCGATTAAATGATTGACCATAAAAGCTGCAGTTGCATGATGGTGTTCGTGGTTAGTATGTTCAGTCATGATAAGATTCCTCCTAAATGTTTTGGTTTTAACTCCGGATTTTACGCAATAGCTGTAGAAAGGAAAGGGAGAAAGTAGCGGATTCCTCCCTTCTCTTCATTTTCACCTATATTTTTTACACTTGAACGGGTTCCAATTCTTTTTCCCGCTGCTGCATCTGTTTCCGGTTGAAGCCCATCAGTCTCATGGCGTTCAAGATGACAATCAGGACACTAGCTTCGTGGATGAACATGCCGGACGCCAGATGAACGGAGCCCATTAATACACCGGCGAGCAAGACAGCGACAATGCCGACTGCGAAGAACGTGTTTTGCTTCATGTTGCGGATGGTCGCTTTGGACAGGGAGTAAGCGTGTGAGAATTGCATTAGCTTATCGGCCATCAGGACGACATCCGCCGTTTCCATTGAAATGTCCGTGCCGCCTTCACCCATCGCGAGTCCGATATCGGCTGTGGCAATTGCCGGCGCATCGTTGACGCCGTCCCCTGCCATTGCCACGACATGTCCCTGCTGTTTCAGTTGTTTCACAAACGCTACTTTGTCTTCCGGCAACAGTTCGGCATGGAATTCGTCTAGCCCTAATTCGGTAGCCACGAGTTCAGCGGTGTGCTGGTTGTCGCCCGTCAGCATAACGATTTTCTTGATACCATTTTTTCTCATCTGAGCAAGTGCAGGCGCTGCGTCTTCACGAATCTGGTCGGCAATCGAGAAGATGCCAGCGACTTCTCCGTCCACCGCCGCGAAGATCGCTGTGTTTCCCGCTTTCTCGCGATTTACCGCATACGCTTCCACTTCCGCCGGAATGGCGATATTTTCTGCGTTCATGAGCTTGCGGTTCCCGATGGTCAAAATTCGACCTTCCACTGTAGCCGTCAGGCCGTTGCCTTTGATCACATTGACGGCTTCCGGTTCCTGGTCGAGAGCCATGTCACGACTCTTCGCTTCTTTGACGATTGTTTGACCAAGATGATGTTCAGACACCGTTTCCGCCTGCGCCACCAATCGAAGCAGATCCTGTTCTTCGTGCGAATTGAAGACCTCGATATTCGTCACTTCCGGTTTCCCTTTCGTCAACGTACCGGTTTTATCAAAGACCAGTGTATCGACTTTTGAGAAGCGGTCCATCACTTCGCCGCCTTTAACCAGCACGCCGTTTTTCGCGCCATTGCCGATGCCCGCAACACTTGATACCGGTGCACCGATGATTAACGCGCCAGGACAAGCGATGACAAGGAAGGTGATCGAGAGATGAAGGTCTCTTGTCAGGACATAGACCAGAACAGAAAGAACGACAACCGCAGGGGTATAGATATTCGCAAATTTATTCAGAAATTTTTCTGTTTTTGATTTTGATTCCTGCGCTTCTTCCACCAGTTCAATGATTTTCGCGAATGTTGTGTCATCTCCAACCTTTTCAGCAATTATTTCAAGATAACCCGTGTCCATGATAGTACTGCTGAATACGCTGTCTCCTGTTTTTTTGGAAGCAGGAACGGATTCCCCTGTGATAGCCGCTTCGTTCAGTGAAGCTTGTCCAGTGACAATCTTACCGTCCACCGGCACTTTTCCGCCCGTCCGGATGATGACACGATCCCCTTCGACGACTTCTTCCACCGGCACGGTCACACTGACGCCATCACGGATGATGGTCGCTTCCTGCGGTGCCATATCCACCAGGCTTTTTAGAGAAGAACGTGTTTTTTCCAGTGTGCGGGCTTCCAGATAATCCCCGAACAAGAACAGGAACGTTACGACTGCTGATTCCACGTATTCCCCGATAAAAAGCGCACCGATGACGGCGATTGTTACCAGCATTTCAATACTGAACGCTTTCATCATTAACGCCTGGAACGCTTTGACCGCGATCGGAATCCCGGCAATGACCGTCGCGGTGATCAATGTGAACTGCCGCAGGTCATGGTGACCCGTGAAGTTCAAGACCAGCGCCAGGACCAGTAAGAAACCGGCTAGAAAAGTGATGCTTTTTTTGTGTTTATGAATGAACCCAATCATTTTGTTCCACTCCTCTTTCTTTCGACTGTTATTTTCTTTACACCCTTATCTTAAGTGGTTTCGAGACAGAATAACTTGACCTTCATCAAGCCCTGAAGCTTTTTTGCGTTTTCTTTTTCTGTTTGTTTTCTTTCTTCCATTTCTATAACTACCGCGAAGCTTACTCCGTTCAAAAAATTGATGGCCGTCAAGGAACTGGATGGATGGGCGTCCTATACTTAAGGTAGAAAAAACAAAGGAGAGATTGACATGACCACAGTAAAATTCCAATTGGAACCGCTCACTTGCCCTTCCTGCATCAAAAAAATTGAAGGAAAAGTAGGGAAAATAGATGGTGTCAAGGAAGTGAAAGTGCTGTTCAACTCCAGTAAAGTGAAAGCTGTCTACGACGCGGACAAAGTAGCGCCGGAAGAATTGAGAACAGTCATTGAGAAATTGGGTTATCCGGTAGTTGCTTAACGACGGCTGCCGACAGCTGCAGATTTGATGGCGAAATAAAAAAATACGAGCTCCTTTGGCAAAGGAAGCTCGTATTTTTGTATTTGGCAAAGATATAAAAATGTATTTGCTGAATATTACATATTTATTAAACCTTAGGGCAATTTGCTATTAAAATCCGTTCGTAAAAGTACACTTTTACGAACTGAAAGGGCCCAAGTCCATTGAATTATCTTGTTCTTCATCTACTCTGAGTGCAGCATTTCTTCATTTCTACCTATTTGGAACAAAACTGAACTTGGCTCCTTTCGCTCCACACGAATAAGCGCCGTTTCAATCAAGCAACCAGACGCTCACCAACTCATCCATCGGCAATCGGTGTATACCAGAAGGATCTTGGTAGATGATGGAACGGCTACGCCCATCCAACTCTTGGATAATACCGAGATGGTAATGAAACTTTTTTTCTTTCCACGATTTCAGTTTCACCTGGCATTTTCGTTGAGTGGCCAATACAAGCTCTTCCTGTAATAGCTGAAGGTCAGTTTCATTTAATTCCGGTTCTGCATCGTGTTGGTCCTCTTCGTACCAAGCACGAATCATTTCAACGTGTTCTGTCAACATCATTCCTTGCCACTTGATCACTCCCCGGTCTTTGATTGCGCCTTGTACTTTCAAGTGTTTGTTCACTTTCATGTTGACCACCTCCTAATTATAATAAGAACATATGTTCTTATTATACCGCTAAAGTCCATTGAATAATCCATTGAAGAAAACAAAAAAGCCCCTCATCCGAAGAAAGATGAGGGGCTCAACTGATTAAGTTCTTTCATTTTTCGATTAAAATTGATTCTATCATTTTTGTGTATCAGTCTCTTCTAGTTTAAACGGTCTCTTCTTTTTAGAAATTAGGCATTTAACTACCGAAGAAAAAGCCGGTCCACTGACTTTCTTTTTTTAAAAAACTCGTTTGACATTCGGGTGTTCCTATCAGCTCCTAGCAGAGCATCAATAACTATATTTCCCTTTTTCAGCTGGTTTTTTTCGGATATGTTTCGTCTTTTGTAAGTAATTGGTTCGGAGCAACTTGTGCAACGGATCCTGTGGTTTGCTTTGAATGGTGTAGGACACAAAAGCGGCATCAATCAGCGGTAGATTTCGCGCTTCTCGCTCTTCGTTTAGTTGCAAAGCAACTTTTTGAATACTACCCGTATAGGCATACAATTTAATGATTTCCTTCTTTAGCGTGTTTGCATGATACACTTCGGCAAGTGACACATAGTCCTGTAAATATTCAATCTCCTCTTTCGCGCGGCTGACGGTTGGTAGATGCTTCATGTCGTTCCCCATTCTCCCAAAATCGGTTTTTTCTTAGTATAGCGGAAGCCTTTCAAAAGAAGTAGTTGAGAACTGAATTTTCTTGCTATTTATCGATGAAATAAGGAAAGAATAATGAGCTATCACCTCTTTTTTAATTTCTTTCTATTGATTTCCAATCGTTTCGATTCGTAAGGTATTTTTCGTTGACGGCTGCCCCAACTGACTTTTTTTCAATCATGCTAAATTCATCGATGGACAAACTTCTCTTGGCAGACTCATCAGCTCATCTGGAACGCTCGATTTCTTCTTTGCCTGGCGCCTTGGCCTTGTGCTGCATTTCTTTCGCTATCTCCGGTGAATTAACATCAACCTCGGCGCCCAAGGTTTTAGCAGCCCCTTTTATTAAAGCGAGTTCCTCGGCATCAAACTGATTTTCCTTTAGGAGGTTTTGAATCGGCTCCTTTAGCGTGTCTCCAAGGTTATAGCGGGTGTCATCTCCTCTAACGAGTTTCCCGAAATCAAGAACGTCTTCTTTCGTCAACGTGTTTTGTTCCTTCATGATGATCAAATCCCCAATTTCTTCTTTAACAATTAAGTCATGCAGATCCATTTTCAAGTCCGTCGTCGGAATATCATATTCATATTTAGCGGTAGGATTGAACGTGTAAGTTCTAATATCTGGACGGATTTCATCGTCCTTTTCGATTGTAATAAAATCGCCCAATGAATTCAGTTTAGCGGAATGATAATAGGCATCCTCAATATCCATTCCTTCATCCGTCATGCGAATCAATTCCTCTGGTGAAGCGCTATAAATATCAACATCAACCAATTCGTGGTTTGATGCGAGTCCATATGCCCACATTGTCAGTTCGTGTTCTTTTCCGGTTACACTGTTGGTCATCACGAATTTCCCGACATCGTCAACATCTTTCCTTCCGTCAATCATCTCTCCAGAAGTAATTTTAAGTGAATGGTTTCGTTCGATTGCTTTTTCTTGCGTCATGTTTTTCCTCACCTTTCGATTTCGAGTGTTGTTTTGGGAAGCTTTTTGCTCTTGTCTGCTGCAGGAGTCTCTTCTTTATGGATCTCCGTCCTCAAGCGGGCGGCGAATGACTGGATGTAGGCATCATCTTGCTTCAACAACTCATCGTGGTAGCCGGTTTCCAATGTGGCGAACGTCTCCTTGTCCACCAGCTGTTCCTTCTCCAATTGATGGAGTGGATGAATGTACTCGCCCTTTTCGTATTGGGAACTGATGACGAGCGTAAGGCCGGTGTCTTGGGGGATGGCTACCGTATAGGCTGTG
The DNA here is from genome assembly GCF_014836985.1 of Planococcus wigleyi. Lineage (GTDB taxonomy): Bacteria > Bacillota > Bacilli > Bacillales_A > Planococcaceae > Planococcus > Planococcus notacanthi. Next base: position 219,035 of record NZ_JACSPU010000003.1, read on the forward strand.
CGCTCTTGACTGTATTGATCAAAGTCGAGGTTGTTCACCTCCCCAAACGGCTTAAATTGGCTGCTGACGCCGTGGATGAACATCGCCGGTTCGTCGTTGGCCAATTCGTTTCCGGCAGAAGCTTCATGCGCTTTTAACGCCTGGTCCGTAAGGTTGTGCGACAGGTCATCCGCTTTGCTTTGCTGCAGCGCCATTTCTTTTACCTGGTCAAAATACGAATCGATTTCACCAATAAACTCGCTGGCCGTGCTTTGGACTTCCTTCAGCAGCCGCTCCTTCTCCTTCAATTCAGCCCCCTGTGTCCAGTTGGCCAAATAGGAAAGCGTGAAGTCTTCTGTATCGATGCCGTACCGATTGGCGACCACATAGGAAACCATTTCCGCCTGAAATTCCTTTTCATTCGTCGTCAGCTCCTTGGACCGTTCCGGCGTGTGCATCTTGGCGTGTGCCAGTTCATGGATCAGGACCGAAACGTTTTCAAATTCCGTATTCCGCGGATTCAACGCAATGATTTTTTCACTCGGAGCCGCAGCTCCTTTGGCCGTCCCGAGTTCGAATGGCGCCTCGTCGACAATGGTGAAATCCAATTTCCCAGCGACTTTGTTCAACGCGGCCATCATTTCCCTGCTGCTTTCCAACGTGCCATCCCGGTGGTACTTCCCGAAGATTTCGGAGACGGACAGATTCAATTCACGCGCATTCGTCTGCGTATATTCAAAGACATGGCCAATCTTGAAGAACGTTTTCTTGGTTGTGTCCAGCTGTTTTTTATCAATCAATTCACGGTCCTGTTTACTGGCGGAAGAGACCGGCACATCAATGCCGTTCTTCTTATAAAACTGGACCGGCGTCGGGACCAGAATCTTGATGCCCTTCTCGCCCTTCTGGACAGCCGCTCCTTTGCTTTTCCAAAAATGAAAGGAGCCGACTGCCTCGGCTCCCATGAATTGCTTATCGATCAATGCCATATTGCGCTGTGAGTAGTTGTGGAAGTTGGCCATGAAGGCTAAGTGTTCCTGCATGGCCTTTTCCGAAACAAAGTACGATTCAATCTGCTGATCCATTCCGGCAGTCAGCTCTTCAATCTCCTTCATCTTCTCTTCCGGAGTTTTCTTTTTCCCTTTGAACGCCATTCAATCCCTCACCTTTCCATTTCCATTGCTTTCTTCGGCTCCTTTTGTCTTACCGGAGTCTTCGCTTCCACCAAATCAATGTTCCAGTCTTTGTTCTTCGGCTTGTCGACTTCAAAGCTTGTCAGGTAATTGGACCAGCGCTCCACGAATTGTTCGCCGGCTGCATCGTTGTCGACCGCAAAGATAACCTGCTCCACTGCCGTTCCGCGTTCCTTGCAGTCCTTAATCAAGTCCCGAATGCCAGCAGTGGCGGATTGGTCTTTGAGCCCGGACATGGACAGCAAACGGATGTTTTCGGGCCGTTTCAACTCGAAATAACTGAGTGCGTCAATCGGGCTTTCGAACAGCGCAATCTTGTTCGGCGTGCCGATGTCCACCCGGAATCCGCCATCTTCTTTGCTGTTGGCCATGATTTGTTTGAAGGAGCCGCGCTTGTTGTCCATCTTCACGGTGCCTTGCCGATCGCCTCCGACGATCTTGCCGGCAGAATCCTTCCATTTAAAAACCCCGTTCTTTAATTTATCCTCGGCCAACAAATCTTTTCGGATTAGTGCGGCAACAATTTTCGGGTCCAGCTTCCGTTCCTCAATCAAATACCTCGAAATGTTTTCCTGTTTCGGAACTTCTTGATGGAGCGGGTATTCGAATTCTTTTGATGTGTGCCGCTCGGATTCTCTAGAAAAAGTCTTGGAAAGATCTTGCGCGTTCACATCCCGGACCGCCTCCTGGAATGTCATATCGTGATACTCACGGGCGAAGCTGATGGCCCCATAGCCGCCTTTGCTTCGGCTGTTCCAGTACCAATGTCCGGTGTCTTTGATGACAAGGGAATCGTGTTCCGGATGCCGGTAATAATGTCCCTGCCGCTCCAAGGTCTCCCCTTTCGCGTGCAAATAATCCAGTACATGAACGTCATTGGCTTTTCGAACTTCTTCTTTGTCCACTCGATCTCCCACCCCAATCACTCCTTTTGATTACTAGAAAAAAGATCACTCTTCTTCGAATTCTTCAGCCGCTCCAATCAGTTCCGTTAACTCCATTTCCGGAAACTCTTCACGCACGGCTGACTCATCCATGTTCAAAATCAGTTCGTTTGTATCGGAATCAACCGGCACCAGAAAGACATTTTCCGTCACCATTTGGAACAGCACTTCGCGGTCCGTTTCCTTCAATTCAATTTCAATGTCTTCACCGTTTACCGAAACCAAAACATCTTCTTCTCCGACTTCCTTGATCAAACCCAATGTGTAATTGTGGCTAAATACGGCCATTGTCATCCACTCCCTTTTCTATTGATTGTCTTTCCGCTGTTTCTGTTCAGTGATCCGCGACTCAATCAACTCATCGACCTGCTTCAAGAACGGAGGCGCGTTCATGTCCGTCGTCATGATGTGGTCGATGTTCTGGAGCTGCAGAAGTCCCTGGACCAGTTCAATGAGTTTCTGTGTGTTGCGGTCGGTGTTGTTGGTGCCTAAACGAATCTTGTTTACTTCTTTTGCAACGCCCGCTTCAATCATTTCTTGAACAGAGTTCGTTACGTTATGCGAAATGGCTTGCGACATTAAATGCATATTCGCTTTTTCAGAAGTGAGTTGTTTGTGTTCCTTAATAATCAGCTCCAATGCCAGTGAAGCACTTTCCAGTGGCAAGTTTTGGGCGGCTGCGTAATCTTTCAGGTATTGATCGGATTCTGTATCAATCCGATAGCGGAATTGTTTTTTATTGTGTGTGTAGGGCGCTACCATACTTCCACCTTCTTTCTATTTTTCAGTGCAGACAATCATCTTTCGTATTCCTGCTCCTGCTGCAGTTCTTCGTAAGCCTTTTGGTTTTTGCTTGTTTCCAACTCATCTTTGGCATAACGATTGACCAGATAGACCGCCTTGTTGAGATCACGCTGGACAATAAACCTGCTCGGCTTTTTGCCGTTTTTTCTGGAAAACTCTTTTTGTTTTCCGTTGTATTCGCTCACTTCTTTGAGGATGGTGTTGCCCATGCGCGTATACAAATCCGTCATCTTCGTTTCGCGGTAACGCTCTGAATGGGCCGAGTTGCCATACATCCGTTTATGAATCTCCACTTCCTTCTCCAGCTGCTTGTGGAAGTCTTTGAATTCTTCTTTGAAGTTCTTTTCGATGTAGAGCGTGGTGAGCTTGTCTATCTCCGGCCGGACTGTTTGGATGGCGTTTATGTTGTAGCGCCACAACCGTTTGTCTTCCGGCAGCTGCTTGTGGATCTTCTTGAATTGCCGGACCAAGTCGCGGTTCATGACCTGGTTCTTCAGACTGTTGAGTGGATCGTCCCGCTTGGAGGCAATGACTCGCTCCCGGATGAACAGGTTGAGTTTTTCGTTGTGCTTGGAGCGATCGGTAATCTTGTTGGCCACTTTCGATTTCATGGAATCAATGGAAGCCTGTTTCCGTTTACCGCGCTCCTTAAAATCTTTTGTCTGCACGATGGCGACATGGACGTGAATGTTATCCGTGTTGTAATGGATGGCGCCGGTCCAGATGGCCGAATCGATCATGCCCTCCTTCTTCAGCATGTCCTGGACTGCAGAACGGGTTGCGTCTTGGATTTGTTTGTTGTCGATGTTCTTGTCTTCCAACACGCCGCTTTTTTTCAGCCAGTCGTTATCGAACGAGATGACGTCCTGCCATAAGATGCTGCCGCTTTCCTGCGCCTTTTTGAATTCTTCCTTGAAGTAAACCTTGTCCGAATCATTCAAGCTGTCCTTGCTGAACGTAAAGAGCCCGGTGGACTTCTCTTCGTTGCTCATGTAGTCCTGGTACTTTTCAAATTCATTTACGTTGTCATGCGTTTCTGCACGGTCCATGTAATTCAGGTATTCATTAAATGACGTTCCGCCATCATTGCCGGCAATAAATTTCGACTTGATGACAACAGCTGGTCTATTCGTCATCGGCCATCAACTCCCGAAGGACGCCGACCAATTCATCGAGACTGTCAGCCGTCTTCTCCATGAACAACGTATTGACTTGAAGTTGCTTTTCGAAACTCTCGTCCGCGTTCGAAATCATTTCCAACAACGTCGCCTTTTCGATAAATTCCTTCAGGTAAACTTGACGGGACACCTTCTTTTTCTTGGCCCAATCGTCAATCTTTTTGACGGCATGGGGATCAACATCCCGAATAATAAGATCCATGTCAAAACCTCCTTCGTTAAGTTCATATTGGAATACGGAAGTAGTCCAATACTGGGTGGGGGAAGAGAAGAGCATAAGGGAAATCTGCTATCACTTTCAGTGCTAGACCAGGCGGAGCCTGGGTTTGAGGTGATATCACGAAAATAGGTGATATGCCTCCACGTGGAGGCACGTAAAACACCCGTTTGTCTCCACGTGGAGACACATAAAAATCACTGTCAAATGTTCAAATCGTATTGTTTTTGTTTCAGCCGCTCCACCTTTGCGCGGATATTTTGGATGTCATCGGCCATCGTGGCTTTCTCTTTTTCGTAGTCTTCTATGTTCTTCTCCAGTTGGAAAACATCGTTGTTTGTTTCGACTTGTTCATCCACTGTTTGATAGAGAAGGTCCACTTGGAGCTGCTCGATTTCTTTCCGAATCTCGGCAATCACGTCGTCCATCATGCCGCGTTTGTCTTCCAGTTCTTTGATGTTCTGTTCTGCTTCTGCAATCAATTCGCCGGTGATTTCCAGTGCGTATTCCGTAAAGTTCCGATCAGGTATCGCCTCTTCATTGACGACTCGTTGATCCGTGTAGATGGTGGAAATGACTTTGTTTTGTTCTTCCTCCGCTTCATCTTCAACGAACAAATCATCGTAACTCTTTTCGCCTTTGTTGAACCGGAGGGCCATCTGGTTGAAATCTTTCGGAACGTTTTGAATGTGGATGATGTAGATGCCGCTTTCGTCATAAACAATTTCCGTCGGCAGTTCGGCAGCTAATCGCTCCCGACTGACTGCCGTGAAATCCAGCTTCGTCATGTAGTCTTCGATGCCATTGGTGACCAGTGTGACCTCCATCATGTTCTGTTCCGGATCGTATACCCAATCCTTAATCGTGAAATTTCCGTTCGCCTTCAAATCAAATTCGGCGTTCAATTCGGTTTGATTGAGCGGAATGTCTTCGGCCATGAACAGCTTCGAAGTTCCGAAAAACCCGAAGCCGAGAATGAACAGAAAGGCCAGTGTGATATACAGCGTCGACATGTTGAGTTTTAAATTTTTCTTTTTCTTTTTCGCCATCTAGATCCCTCCGTATTCATTTTCCAACGGTTTGATTTCCGCCACTTTCAAGAGATTCCCTTCTACTGTGAACGATAATTTTGCATACATTTCCTTGTCCTCTTCGTAGCCGGAAGAACGGATTTCTTCGCTGTAGGTGTAATGCACAATGGCTTCGTTTTCATTCTGGCCATCGGCGAAAACATTCACTTCGTTTATTTCAATCGCTATTTTCTGCTGCTCTTGATCCATTCCGTCAGCAGGGTATAACGTTTCATACAGGCTCTCCGTCATGTAATTAAGCGCCAATTTCTTTCGGGTGGCATACGACTCGGGATCACTTTCAAAGGCGTATTCAATAAAGCGCTGAGCCGTGTTGATGATTTCATCCGGTTCCGCTCCATCCTCTGAAGCTGCTTGTTCTGCCTCTTCAGCCTCGACTGGAGCGGTGCCTTTTTTCGCCTCTAATTCTTCCTGAAGCGATGCAATTGCCTCCTCTTTTTCTACTAACTCACTTTCGTATTGCTGCTCCGTTTCCTTTTCTTGATTAAGGGCTCCGTTGTCTGCGGAGTCCTTTGAAATGATGCTGTAAACATTAAACACCAGTGAGATTATTAGAATAAAACAGATGAGAATGGGCCATGAATTCGATGTAAATTTCATACGTTATGCCTCCTTAAATAAGAAAGGAGCGGGATCCATATAGCCGCCCCACATCTGGGTTTTGATTTCAAAGTGTAAATGTGAACCGAAAGAACGTCCTGTATTGCCACACATCCCGACTTGATTGCCACCCTCTACCTTTTGGTTTACCTGGACACTGATGCGGCTTAAATGGGCATAGGTGGTGAATGAATTGGGCGCATGTTGAATGGTGACGACATTCCCATAACCGCCATACGTGCTGGCATAAACGATGGTGCCATCTTTTACCGAATGGATGGAATCAGCCTCGCTGCAGCCTAAGTCAATGCCGTCATGGTGTTCCGGACCCGCTCCAATGTTCCTCCAGCCATAGTTCGAAGTGACGCGCATTTCATTGCTGACAGGGGCGGCTAAGTCTCCCGCAATCATTGCCGAGTTCCCGGTACTGGCAGACGGCAAATACTTCAGTACGGCTTCCACATACCCGATATCCCCGTAACACGCACTGTGCTGAATCGCTTCCGGGCGGCTGCATGTATAGAGGCCGGTGTGCGCCAATTTCTGATACTGCAATTGCGAGAAGGAAATGGCCAGTTCCTTTGTATAGGAACCTCCATTCTTCAATACATAGTCGATGAAGCCACTCCCGAAGTTGTAGCTTTGCAGCGTCAGCTTGATATCCTTCTTGGCGCTTTCAAAGACGGAAACGAAGTGCTTCACGCCGTAAGCAATGCTTTCATCCGGATTCGTGATGCAGCCGATTGAACCGCATTTCGATTCGCTGGCCTGCATGGGATCATTCCCTTTCCCGCCGGATTCCTGCATCATCAGAGCCAACAATAACTCGGTCTGCCCTTCCATCCCGTACTTGGCCAGCTCGCTTGAAATGGCATCCCGGTATTGCGCAACCTCCGGCGAAACGGACGCCGGACCTGTGCCCATGCCGTCTCCCGAAGACCCATCATCCGGACTGGAGAACATCGAGAAGATCCCTGCTGTGAAAATCAAGACAATCACGATGGCCAAAGCGGAACCGGCGATGATCACTTTGGCCTGCAGGCCAATGGGATTGTATTTCAACAGCGCTAATTTCAGCGCGGTCTTGGCCAGTTGCGCCTTTGAACGGGGCTGCGGCATTTTACGCACCTCCACCGAACATCGCCAGCTCCCGTTTCGATACATCGACAGAGAAGACAATGTTCTTGTCTCCGGAAATCGAGAGCACGACCTTTCCGGTTTCGAGATGTGGAATGACGCGTGTCTCCGAATCGGTCAGCTGCCCTGTGAATACATTCTGGATGGCCGATAAGGATTGGGCGTCTTGCTGACCAATGAATTTGTATTGCGTCAAATCGAATAGGGCTTTGACATTTTCCGCATACTCGTTATTGGAACCATCCGGCACAAAATCGGAAATGAGGTGCGAGGCGAAGAACAGCCCGCCGAAATACTTCCGCGCTTCCCGCATGAACTTGTTCAAATACAGCACCGCCGGCTGGGAAACTTCCCGCGTGTTGATGAGGTGATGCCCTTCATCGATCAGGACCAGGAACTTCGATGCGTCTTCAAAGGCGAGCTTTCCTTTGTTGTAGGCATTGAACTGCGGCGCCCCTTCGGAAATCATGCTGTCCCACAACATGTTCAGGATGCTGAAAATCTGCGCCTGATAGATTTCCGATTTCAAGTTGGTCAAATTCCGGAGTGGAAACGACACGATGCCTTCCTCATCAAAACTCTCAATGGAAGACGTACCGTCGAAGATGCTGCCGTAGTTGTCGACCAAGTTCGTCAGGGACAGTTCGATATTCGACAGCCGCAACTCTCGCTCCTGGGCTAAGTTCTCATGGCGGATTTGCTGCTCAAAGTCGTGGTACAGTTCCGCTCTTACCAGAGAAAGGAGGTCCGAGAACGTCGGGTATTCACTCGCTTGGAATTTAGTAATCGGGATGATTTCATCCGGATCTCTTGACCACAACTTCCGTTCGACATAGAGCTTGCGAAGCAGAATTTCAAACTCCGTACTTTCGGTCGCATTGGCCTGCGGATTGATGAAGTTGTAGAAGACACTCATTTTGGATAGGTGCTGCGTAAAGGATTGCGTTTCGTTGGTGGAGCCGTCTTCCTCATGCGTCACCGTCTTGAATACCTGGAGCGGGTTGATGATCCCGCGCGAGCCATCCAGCGCAATCTCTTTGCCGCCCATCTCTTCGACCAGGCTTCTGAATTCGCCGGTCACGTCCAGGATGCGGACTTTGTTGCCTTTGCTGGCTTGATCCATCACCGTCTTCTTTAGCAGCGTGGATTTACCGGAGCCCATCTTCCCGACCATCAACGCGTTATAGGACTTGCGGTTTTTGTCTTTATGGAACAGGTCGAAGACGACGCTGCCGTTGGTCTCGGTGGTGCCGTAATAGGTGCCGTGCTCGTCCGTCAGGCTGGTGTAATGGAACGGATAGCCGCCGGCAACAGACAAGGCTTGGATCTCCTTGCCTTTCCGTTTGTTGATGAACTGCAGCTGGTTGTCGTAGCTGGCGAAGATGCCGGACCACAAATAATCCTGCTCATTCAATAAAACCGAACCTCTAAAATTCAGGCTTTCCAGTTCATCCAATACCTGACGAACGCGCTGTTCCAGCTCCTCGAAGGTCTTGGATTTCACATAAGCCCGGAGGTGGATGCGTTTCATGATTTCACCTTTGGTGATCTGCTTGTAGACGCCATCGAGCTCTTCGTAACTGGCTCTGGCATCGATGCGGTCGACGTTGTCTTTCGCTGTTTGGTAGCGGGTATTCTGTTCCGCCATGGATTTGTTGATGGACTCGATGATTTCTTTCTTGTCGGCTGTGGCCACGTCCAGTGTGACGACCGCGTGTTCAATCCGCATCAGTTCCTCCAGCCAGAAGTCGCTGACCAAGGATTGGTACTTATAGACATGAATGCAGGAGATGTAGCCGTCCCCTGTCTTCACGTAGCCGCTTTCGAATTTGATGCCGCCCTGTGGTTGAATCTTCGACAGCAGGTAAGGATTGAAGCCCCTTTCCGCCTTTACTTCTTCGTCATTTCGAGGCTTGATCAAAGTGCTTAAGAAATTCAGCATGTTGTGTCCTCCTATACTTCGGATAGTGGTTTCGAGTTTAAATTCGCCAGCTGATACAGGATGCTCAGCTTCTTATCGAGCGCTAGTTCAACGAGCGGGTTGCTGCGTGCCATTAACTTTCGGGCATGAACCTTGTTCTCCAGCATGGCTTTCTCATCATTGCTGTAGAGGAACAGGAAGAATTCGCGGTCTGTGCGGTTGTTTTCTAGAAACTCCAGGTCTTTCAATTTCTTTTCCAAGTGCGGCAGGTAATAGGGATTCTGATTCCGCCGAATGTCGCGCAGGACATGCCGTTTCGGAATCTCTAGATTGACGGGGGTATTGAGCGGGACCACTTTAACCGAGGGCAGGTACGCTTGGAAAAAGTGGGCCAGTGAATAGATATCGTTGTCTTTGTCCGTCTCATTCAATGAATAGATGTCCTTGCTGGTAATTTGTAGGATTTCCATGAATTCACCGTCCCGCATTTCAAAGAATTCGGAATCGGTGATGTCCACGATGGGCGCAATGTCCGCGAACGAGGACAGGACTTTCTTTTTCGTGCTGTGCGTTTTCCGCTCTGCCGCAATGTCCCGCTCATCCAGCAAGGCGGTTCGGCTTTTAGATTTGGTTCGTTTCTTAGGTTCTTCAAATATAGCCATCTTTATTCCCCCTCCTCATAATCAATCGCGCTATACGTATCTTTCTTCCTCACCATTGCATACAGGATGGCTTGATTCATTCGTTTCTGCGGGTTTGTGGCAGGGCGGATGATTAAGAACAATCCGAACAGCACAATGAAGCCTGTAAACGGCCAGACCAGCGATGAATGGACAAAAGGCAAGACAATCATCCGCAGCAAGATCAACCCGATTATTAGAAAAAGGTCGAACAGGTATAGCGCTTTGTTGATTTTCAGCTCCGTTGTAATTTCATTCGGGATTTGGTAGATCCTCATCGTTGCCAGCTCCTTTATAAAAAAGGACAGCGCAGTTTTGCGCCGTCCTCATCGGTTATCTATTTCTTCTGTAATTCTTGATGCGGTCCAGTGTGTTCGACTCTTGTTGATTCAAGTTATGCATGCGCGGTCGGCGGCTCTCATTTACACGCGTTCTATCGGTCTGTTGCGTATCTTGCAGTTGATTCCGATTGACTGTCGTTTCATTCACGATGTTCTCGCGGGAGGAACTGTCTTGGTTGATTGTCCGGCTGCTTCCGCTCCTCGATGGCGATGAACCTCCCGAAGCAGCTGGTGCTTCAGAATTAAAGCCGCCTGCACCCGAACCACGACTCGTATTCTCGGTCACGTTTCGGGAACCCTGCGCGATATTGCTTTGTGATTCAGTCACCACAACGTTTTCATCAATTGTTTGATCACCGCCGGAGCGATTGATATTGGTGGTCGTTTGTTGCCGTCCAGAAGAGCCGCTGCTGTTTTCTGTGCGACTTTGTCCAGTTGTTGAAGAAGGAGCAGAGTTGCTTGTATTCGGGCTGGCTGCAGCACTTAGACCCGAACCGGAACTTCCGGCCGAGTTATCACGAACCGTCGCATGGCCGTCTGCCTGTTCATTGATGCTTTCGACCTCGTAATCCGTCCGGCCCGTTGTCCGTTGCTCCATGCGTTCATTTTGGACACTGCCGGCAGTTGATGCCGCTGATGACCCGCCATTCGAGCGATCTGCATCGTTTGGTGATGGTGCAGAACCACTTGATCCGACTTGTCTTGCATTGCCTCCAGAAATACTAGAATCGACGCGTTCTAAATCGTTTGGCGAAGGTTTATGTCCTCCGGATGCTCCCGTGCCTTGCGAGGGCTCCTGAGGGCCTTTTTCGTCACTAGGTAGATTTCCTTTAGCTGAATTGACGTTTCCTGGAGAGTTATTACCGTTTCCGGATGTTCCATTTGTTTCTGTTTTGCCTTTCGAAAGTTCAATGCCGTCATTCGGCGATGGCGCCTGTTCGTTTTTAACGTCCTCATTTTTTTCAGCCAATCCCGCATTGGTACCTTTGTTGCCGGCCATTCCGCCAACAGCAACTCCAGCGGCTGTACCCCGAGCACCGTGTGCCCCACCTGCATCTTCACTGGCATTCGGTGATGCGGCACTTTCGGTAGCGGAACCATTCTTGGTACGTCCGCCAGTTGCCGTTCCGCTCTTGCCCTCTTCATCGTCTTCTTCTGAATCACCGGAACCCTTGGCACGACTCATGGTATTCATGACAGCGCCTCCGGCACCCGAAATCAGTTTACCGCCGGCATACGCGCCTGCTAAGACGCCCCAGCCGTTTTTCAGGCCGGCATCAATGCCGAATAACCGTTCCACGATGTTCGGTCCATCGATTACGGCAACCGAGAACGCAATTAACGCAATCAAATACGCCAAACCATCCAGTTCAGCAGCCACATAAGCGGTCCCAATCATGTAAATCTTCATGGAGAGGAAGATTAGGATGATGACGAGAAATGTATTCAGAATCGATTGCATGATTTTTTTGGTCTTTTGGCCATCGTGGATATCGGCCGGTGCCACAAGTAAGGCCAGGATGTAGTTGAACGTTAATTCAAAAGACAGCCTGGCCAGTTTGTATGCAATTGAGAAAAGCGTGAACGCCATGACAGCCAATGTCGTCAGCACCGTCAGCCAATTCACGTCGTAGCGGTAATAAGATTCATTCGTCCAAGGCATCAATTTACTGTCTTCCAATTCCAGCAATTCTTTTTCACTGACGGACCATGTTAATTTATGTGAAAGAATATCTTTGCTTTCTCGTGTTATGTCCAATTCGTTACGCTCTTCATCCAGCTTTTCTGTAACCGACAGATGCCCAATCATAGAGAGCGGCAGAGTGTTTGGCGGATTTAGTTCAGTTGTTTCCCAACCATTCTTATCGAACTCCAATAAATCCGTGAGCTGCCTGGAAATAATATTGTCAGATAAAGAACCTTCCCCTTCATCGTACAGCTCGGTCGTATTGATGGCGTTGATGGCCTCATCGGTAAATTCATTGGCTTTGCCCATTCCTTGAGACAGGGCGACCACAATGATCAGGGCGATAAACAAGTTCATGGCCATGCCTTCTCGGTCGAACTTCTTCTGGAATATCAGCATATAACCGGCGTAAAGCAGGCTGAACGCTAAAAGAATGTACAAAAAAGGGCGTATCGTGTCAACGAACGCCGCAATTTCTGGATTCTGAAAGAATTGTTTGACGAGCAACACATCGTCTGTCACGCTTTCGAGTCCATCTACTATAAAGGCAAGCCCTTTGATAAACACCCATCCCAACCAACGCACCATGTCGCTGATTGGGGTGCCGATGCTTAAAAACTCGCTAAATTCCTCAATCTTTTCTACAATTTCCGTGTCTTTCATGTAACTTCACCCCTCATTGGTCAACCGGAAATCATTTATAAAGTTCCACGAAGTGTTCGACCTCTTCCGTCAACTTCATGTCCTCGTAGCCGCCCACATCAAGATTCCCCTTCACTTTATTGTCTTCAACATAGAAGAGTTCATTGAAACGGGAGAAGTCATCATACGGTAATGCGGGGCGATTGTCTTCCGCTCCCTCTTCTGATTCATAGACATTATACATATCAATTATAATTTCTTCGTTTTCCGCTACGCCCTTCACGTATTGCTGGAAGTCCTGATTATTTTCATTCACAATCAAAATAAATCCGTCTTTATCTTCTTCCATGTATTCTTTAACGTCCCCCAGGTAAATCTGTTTGAAGTATTCCTTTTCGCCGCAGCCAGCCAACATTAGAACAACTGCTAGTAAAACACCAGTTCTTTTCATAAAATCACTCCTAATTATTAGTTATGACAATGCTTCATTACCATTACCTTAGTTTCGCGCTGGTTTCCTCTACTCCGTAACTCAAGGAGCCGAAAGTCACTACCTCTTTGTCTGGATAATGTTCTTTGAAGCATTGAAGAAATGCACTTCTGTCTAACTTAACATAACAAGCTGGGTTCATTACAGGGGATAGGACCTTTCCATCACCTATATCCACGGTTAGATAATCCCCTTTGGTTTCATCGTAAAAGGTGTACTCGAATACAAATACCTGGTCAAAATAATTGTTTTCCATCACATCAAATACAATATCTTCTTTCGCTTTGGCGTAATAGGGTGAGAAATAATCCGATAGTTGCTGCAGGGATGCGGCCTTCTTCATCGCCTCTTCCCTATTCTCTGCTTCAAAGACATGGTTGGTGCCGATCGATATTTCGAATTCATCGCTCTGGTAGAGAAACGAAACTGCGTAATTCATTTTAGGTGACCTCCTTTAGTCGGGTGTTTTGCTAGTAAATCGTGTACCGCTAGATTCAATTGGTCATCAAACTGTTCAATCAACGTGACAACTTTCTTTCCGCCTTCGGGATTTTCTTCTTTGTACACCGTCAACATGCCATCCGTTAGTTTGACGGTCAAGACTTCTCCGGCCTCGAGCCGGTCTTTGCGCGACAGCAAATAGCGGTCCAGCTGCTCTATCTTCTCGTTCATCCAGTTACACGCTCCTCTTCTTCTTTAATTTTCGTCAATGTGCCGTTTATCTTCGTTAAGATGACGGAGCAGAACTTGTCTTCGATTTGGTGATCGTTGGCCAAGATGAATTCCCGGAAGTCGACGATGCCCATCTCCATGTATTTCTCTGGGTTTTCAGCATCCACATTTTTAAGGAAGGTGCTGTTGAAGAGCTGCTGAACTTTGTAGTGATCATTCACGAACTGATTGAAGTCGATTTCTTTCTGCATCTCCGCTCTTCGTTTCTCGTGCCGTGCAGCGGCTTTCTTCTGTTTGACCGAAGCGACGGCTGCCGATTTTTCAGCACCCTCCTTTTCTAGCAACTGTTTGCTTAAGTTATCCGCAAAGTTATTCGTAGTAAAGGAAGCCCGAAGCTGGTTCAAGTCCGTCATGGAATGCTCGCATGGGATGTCGATGTCGTTAATGGAATTATCGGTATTGTAATACGCCGACAGGTACTCCCAGCGATATTTGAGCGCGGTTTTGCCGGTCAAGAAAATCGGATACGACTTGATGCGCTTCCGGTCCTTGTCTTGGCGTTTGATGATGCGGATCACAATCATCTCCCCTTCTTTCAGCCCCATGACTTCGGTGGCCGTCATCAGTCTCCTCGAATCCACACTCTCTGTCTTCGACTTGCTCATGGACAGCGTCTGGCCGGAGCGGGACTTCGTAAGGATCGTTTCATCGCCCAGTTTCTTGGAAATCAATTCCGCTGTCGATTCGTCTGCGGTCAATAGATAGAGCGTGTTCCCGCAGTTGCCGTCAATGGTCTTCCAGTCGTCGCCATACAGGTTCTCCAATTGGGCATACGCCTGGATGACCAAGTTGAAGCGGATGTTCCGGCCCAGGCAAACTGTGACGATGTTGGCCATTCCTTCAATCGCCGGCATGTTCCCGAATTCATCCAGGATAAAGATGACTTCACGATGACACTTGCCGCCTTCCGAATTCGAGGCGATGCGGGCTAAGTTCGTATAGACTTGCTTGACGTACAAGGACCCGATGACATTCAGTGTGGCGTCATAGTCCGGAACGATCATGAAGACCGCTGTCGGCTTGTCGAATTCCATGATGGCTTGTATTTCCACGTTACCACTCACTACTTCGTATTCCAGAAGTCCTTCGTGAATCATCACGCCATCTTTCCGTTCCCGTTCAATCAATCCGATGACATTCAACACGGTTTCCTCTTTGCCGACCTTTACAGTGAAGGAATCGCCAACCTGCAGCGGATGCTTGTGGAATAGCGTGAACATGCCGTCTGCGTCCGTCCGGATCGTGGCTGTTTCATTATTAGAAAAAGTGACATGAATGCGTGTATCTGGAGTGGTCTTCCCTTTGATCCAGCGGGAAAAGCCGATTTTCGACATATCGAATGAATTCCGAGATGTCAGCTTTGCCGTTCCGTCCAGCGTGAAGACACCGAGTTTGGCATTGGCGTTGGCTAAGATACTGGCTCGCGTTTGACCGCTGGAGAAGTTGATTGTGGCATACTGCATCTTGGCCGGATGATTCTCCGGGAACTTGGAAAAGAAATCGTCCAGGGCGCTGACTTCCTCCTCATCTTCATTCATCACCGTGCGCGTCCCTAAATCCGAGAGCATCAACGCGACGTTGTACATGTTGATTTTCTCCCGCTCCAGTTTGCATTGTTCGCATAAAGCTAAGATAAGCGCGGTACATAAATCCGTTGCTGAGTTCGCCCAGAAGGGATCCTTTGCTTTCGGATCGTGGTAAAGCATGAAGGCCACAGAGCGGGCGTATTGCTGTGATAAGGAATAGTTGCCTTCCATGAACGCATCGATGGTGAGCTGCAGCAGATTGTAGGACATGCTCTGGATGGGATTCATCAGATTCAGGACTTCGACGTGATACCCCAGCCCTTCGAGCGTATCTTTGGAAGCTGCGTACAGTTCGCCTTTTGGATCGTTCAGAATCATGCTGGCTTGCTTCTCAGCACGGCTGTAGATGTCGATGGCCGAGAAGACGAATGTTTCCCCCTTCCCGCTTCGTGTGGTACCGATGACCATGTTATTCACGGGACTGTCGTCGATGAAGATCCGCTTCTTATGCCGGGCTACCGGCACCCCGCCGCTGCCTTTGAACTTCTCCCCTTTTTCGGGGACATCTCGGTACTGTTGCTGGATTTCCTTGAACGTGGTGAAGCGGGCACTGCCTTTCTGCTCTTTCTTGATTTGGCCGAAGTTGGTGATGTATTTGAATGTAAGTACAACAGCCGGCACAAACGCGAGCAAGAACAGCACAGCATAGACAAGGCTTGCTGTTTCTAAGAAGGGGAAAGTATAAACCATTTCCGTTGTCAGATTAACCGGCTCCGGTTCAAGTAGGCTTCCGGTATTGAATGTCTTCTGGAATACTTCAACGATTGCATTCAACAAGGCATTCAGTGTAAGAAAAAAGATCGAGAATGACATCGCCAGTAGCAGCAATGGAATCCCAATCTTCTTCAGGTAATAAATAAGATTTTCATTGAACATCCATCTCTACCTCCTTTACAGCGTCGCCAATTCGTTTTGTTTCTTCTTCAATTCATCCGTGATGCCTTTAATGGCCTTGTCATCCTTTTTCTTGGCTTTTTTGGCATCCGCTAACTTGTCCTCAAGTGTTTTGATTTCGGCTGTCAGGACTTCGTGCAAATCAATTTTCTGCTCCAATTTATCGCTGTTGTTGTTGTTCAGCTCTGCTTTGGCTTCTTCAAGCTTTCCGAGCTTCAGCAGGCCATACGTTTTCATTTCTGAACGTTCGACCGTCATGTTGATGGAAGGGAGATTCATCATCAATTCGTAGTCTCCTTCAAAGTAAGCCAAATCGAATCGGGCTTCGTTTGTCGGATACAGCTGATTGAACTCACTGATTTGCTTGATTTTCTCCTCCTTGTCCAATTGCGGATTCTTCATGATGAGCGTTTCCACATACACGGTATCCTCCATGATCTCTACAGCCTTCTCAAATTCACTTTTTTCGAGATAAAGGGCGGCTAGTATCCGTTTTTGGCTTTCGCTCAACGTGTCCTGGGCTTCTAGGGATTCCAAGAACTCTTCCTCTTCTCCCAATAAGCCGTATTCATAGGTTTCAATCGTTTGTTCCTGCTGGTCAACAATGCTTCGTCCTTCCTCCAAAGCTTGCTCATACTGCACTTTCTGCAGGAAGAACAAAGCCCCCAAGAACAATAGCCCCGCGCCTAAGACGCCGGCTAAGGAGTATACCGTAACCCGCTGCCACTTCTTCAAACGGGAGATGCGGTCTTTATCGACATTGACGAGTGTCCGGTCAATCGTTTCCTCTTTCTTGAATTCTTCCGGTGTTTGTTTTTCGATCTGATCCAATAAAAAGAGCTTATCTTCCTGCTTTTCTTTCTCGACGCGGATTTTTGTGGCCCGGTCTTTGATCTGGTGATACAGGTTCGGGTAATCATAGGAGCCGAACGTGAACACGCCTTTATAGAGATCCAGGCCGTCTTTGCCGATCACAAAGAACTCCGCAGCTGCTTCCCGTTGTTCATTGCGGTACGTCAGCTCCAGTTCGTGCGTGAGTGCCACCGCTTGGCTAAACTCGAGCTTCTCATGGTTCGGGATGCTGTCAGCAGGAGCGCCCACGAATAATATCTTCAACATATAATAATTCTCCTTTCGCCGGTTATATAGAAAGAAGCCGCTCATTCCGGAGCGGCTTCTTCTGGTATAGCTATCAAAATTTGATATTGCTGTCGATGCCTTCTGCAATTCCGTAGGCGCCCATTACAACAATCAGGCCAACTGCCGCTCCAATGAAAAAGCCAATCGCTTTCGGACGTCCACGATCTCCGCCCAGCATCAGGAAGTATCCTCCAACTAAGAAAGCAAGCGCTGCGGCGATTAAGCCCAAACCTTGTGCCCATTCTAATAAAGCGAGAGCCGTGTTCGTTAATCCATCCATTTAAAACCCTCCTTTTTTCTAGGAATTCTGTGAAGCTGTTCCGGTACCAGCGGCTTTCCGCTCTTTCTTCAAGAGGTTCATCAACAACGGGATGTTTTCGGAAACCACTTCCCGGTGTTTTTCCTCTAACCAGTCATCGTAATCTTTGCCATTATAGGCCAAGAGATCCTCTGCATTCGCCTTCAGTTCCTTTTGTTCCTTTGTTGCTGCCATTCCTAAAACCGCCTTTCGTTTTTGGTTGGTAGTAGCACACCATTAAGAACAGTAAGGAGAGGCGAATTTATAGCAGGTTCATTCGCTAACTCTATGCAGCGTATAGCTGCAACGTACAGGGTTTTTAGCTTACCCAGAACTACAATCTGGCAACGGGACAACAGCCAGTTTTAGGAGACTCTGGCCAAACCATCTCGACGTATATCTATACCGCAGGTTGCCATCCGCGACAGACACGCACTATGAAGTTGTCCTTTTTGTTGCTTACTGTTCTTAAGGGCATGCTACTGATGGCTCATTTTACTTTTTTTATGCCACTCACTTTCAACAATTCGTCGTGCGCATTCTTCCGTTTGGCCAACAGCCGTTTGTTCGAAATCACCGAGCGCGTTCGATAGTAAAGATCCGTGATGTGCCGAACTTCACCAGACTCTTTCTCCACGCCAACAGCCCCTTTCAATTCGTAGACCTTGCCCTCAAATGTTTTCAAGCTGGACGCCGACGCCAAGTCGTATAGATAAAACCGCTCTGCCATCTGATTGCACCTCGCTTCCGTGTACTTGTCTTTAAATAAGATGTGTTCCCATGGGAAGTTATTCATGGAAATCCCCAGTGACTCGACCAGCAATCTCACATTCTGAGCGGTCGGGTTTCCGTTTTTTCGTTGCTCCCACATACTGATTGTGCTTTGCGGAATCTGTTTGCCGGTCCTGTCGGATAACTCAGACTGAGAAATGTTAAGCGCCATTCGTTGTTCCTTGATCCAATCGCCAAACCATACAGGCAATGTAAATCCCCTCCCATCATCGGTTCTAAAAACAGAACAATTTAGTGATTTGAGTGTATCAGTATACCGATAATATTACAACGGTATACCGATAAATAAAACAGTATACCGATACTTTAGGCCGATAAAGCCCTATTTCTAGGGTTTTTTGTAAGAGCGGCGTTTTTAGTTTTTAAGTCGAATGGTGTCGAATATAGGTGGGTATTGTAGGAGGGTTTTTGCAGTTCGGGATAAAGGAACACGAAACGTGGGCATATACACACCCGACACGATGACTTATGTATCATTTTGATTTTATCTGAATTTTGTAGGAAATCTATTGCCATTGTTAGGGATTATAGTTTGAGGTAAAATATCTTGTATTAAAGATTTATAAATGATCTGGTGAGTACAAGCGGTACATGGCATAAACCAGAATGTAAATGAAAAGAGGTATTGTATGCAAATTGATGAGGCAGTGACTACTCGAATTCAGCAGCTATTGAAGGAAAGAGGATGGACTGCAAACGAGTTGATCAGACGCTCGGGCGTCAAACAATCCACCATGGCCGAAATAATGTCTGGCAGATCCAAGTATCCGCGGATCAACACGATTAAGAATATTGCTCATGGATTCGGCATGACGCTGTCCGAATTTTTCGATCACAAAATGTTCGAGGATTAAGAAGCTATCAAGTAAAGAAATACGTTACGATCAGCATGATTAGGTAAAATGCAAGGAGCAGCGTAGCAATCCCGATAGCGAACCGAAGGATTGTTTTAAAGATGTAAACCAGTCCGCTCCAAAGGCTTTCAGAAAACATGGCCAAAACTACCAACACGCCCAACGGTAAAAATAAGCCTTTGGGAAGTGTTGCTACAAATAAGATGATCCCCAGAAAAAAAAGCCCCTTCAATTTAATATCCGCATTCATGAACTTCTCTTTTACTCTCGCAATTTCCATCGCTATTCCCTCCTTCTTTTATAAAAACTTATCAACTGTTGAGTCCGGTACACTTACAACGATAGTGTTGAGTTCACGATATCTAGACAAATCACCACTATCCATTTCAATAAGTTCGTATCCTTCGAACTATTCATTACTGGCTTGTGTAGGTGTGTTCTCTACTACTGGTTCATTAACACCGCAGGGGTCATTTCTTCTTTTCCCTCCTTTTATTTGTTTCAGCTAGGTTCCTTCTTGAACATCTGTTTCAAGGGTAACAATCTCTTGCGGATTTTTTCTGATTCGGTCCAGCCTAACATAAAGATGGTCGTTAAAAGTACAATTAAATAGTTGATTTTCTTTTTCATTTTAGCACTTCAATAATAGTTTTATTTAATGGTTCTTCATTCCTCATTGACTGGCACAAAATTTTACACACGGAGCTCAAATCATTTGCAATATTTATCCTCTATCACTTCTATATGAAACTAGCAGCCAATCAGATATGATTTACAATCATTCTATATTTTCTTTTGTAAAACATGAAACCCTCAGCATTTTTAATTGTTATCAGATACTGGCATGCTTGCATATGCGTATACACGTATGCAAGCATACATCTGACTAAATCTTCTAAAATAAAATCTGTTTAATTATCTACCTAACAAAGGTAGAAATATCTACCTCGCAAAAGTAGAAATATCCACCTAACACAAGTAGAAATATCTACTTGTGTTAGGTGGGTGGTTTTTAATGAAAGAATAATAAGAACTCAATATGATTATTCTTCATTTTCATTAAAGAATTCTGTCATATACTCAAATTGCTTTTGTTGTCTGTCAGTCAATTCATTTTTTGTGTAATATTCTACAAGTTCTGAAATGATAGCATAGGTTTTATTTTCGTCCATGAATTTTCCAAGGACTCCAATTTGAGTATGAAGATCATGAGGAACTTTAATAGATTTGACATTATTATTTTTACCCACTACCGACTTAGTTTTGCGAGCAGGTTTTGTCTTTAGTTCAGAAACTGGAATTGCAGTTTTTTTCTCTACTGGAGGAATTGAGACAGCCTTTTCTTTATTGATAGGCTCATTACTTGTAAGTTGTAGTGGATTTGATTGCTCATTATTAAACTTAAAATCGTTTTGGCTACTTATTACTACAGGTTTTGGTCTCTCAAGAGTATTAGTTTTTGTTTTTTTCTTAATTAAAGGTCCTTTCTTTGAGTTTTCAGACATGGGTATTTTCCTCCTCAAATCTTGCAAGTTTTTCCTCGATTTCATCCACTACATCTAAAAAGGTTTGATGTGCTTTACGATCATGATGATCCTCGTTTTTAATTCCGGTTACATCCCAAGCCTTTAAGCGTTCTAAATGCTTTATAACATTTTTGAAGACATTATCCTCTCCGAAAAGTTCAGTGGCACGTTCAACTGTACTTTGATCAACTCGGCCACCTGCTCTAAGAAGAACTGGCAATACACCAAGAACTTGTATATCTGCTTCATATTCGTCTGCCATAAATTGCAGATACGATACATAAGTTTCGGCACCTTCCAAAGATAGTTCTTGGGCTTGCAATATAATAAGGACATAATCAGAAGCCATCATGGCATTGTCAGAGTAATCACTGATAGTCGGTGGTACATCAATGAAAATATAGTCATAATCTGCTTTTAATGGTTCTAGTAGTGTTTTTAATAAAGTAATTTGATCTAAATCATTTTGATAGTTTTGATATAAAAATTTTGAAAAGTTTTTGAAAGAAACAGCTGCAGGAATCAAATCGAGATTTTCTGTAACTTTGACAACCACATCTCGGAGATTACCATTCTTGAAGCCATCAAATATAGTTTGATTAATCTCTTCAATTCCTGCTGATCGAGCAATCAAGGTACTCGCATTTCCCTGGGGGTCCATATCAACAAGCAATACCTTTTTATTATGTACTTTTGCATACTCCCAGCTCGTCATTACCGAGACTTTGGTTTTTCCTACTCCGCCTTTAAAATTACCTACAACTATTGTTTTGGCTACCATCGCTATTCCTCCTAATTCTTATCTTCTAAACAAACTTCTACCTAACAAACTTCTACTTCTGTATATATCTGATAATAACACAAGTGGAAGTTCGTGAGAATATAAAGTTAAATGTAATACAACTGTAATATTTGATGAAAGATCTAACCATAAGTAGAAAAGTAGAAATATCTACTTATGTGAGAATGAACTTGTTATTAACGTAAGTAGATAAGTAGAAATATCTACTTTTGTGAGAATAGAGATAGTTCTAACATAGGTAGAAAAGTGGAAATATCTACTTCATTTATAAACTGAGCTTAATTAGCTATAAGTAGAAAAGTAGAAATATCTACTTATGTGAGAATAGATTTATTATTAACATAAGTAGAAAAGTAGAAATATCTACTTGCGTTAAAATGAATTACTTTATAACAGAAGTAGAAATATCTACTTCTGTTATAAAGTAATTAGAAGAAATTTTAGTTTAAACCCTTAGGAGACAATGTTTGTAGACAATATAAAGTGCTCGTAAATTATCACGCTAACTACATAAGTAGAAAAGTAGAAATATCTACTTGTGCGAAGTTCAAACTAAATATTACGTAGGTAGAAAAGTAGAAATATCTACTTTTGTGAGAATGAAAAATATTCTAACACAAGTAGAAAAGTAGAAATATCTACTTATGCAATAATAATGATATATTCTCACTAAAGTAGAAAAGTGGAAATATCTACTTATGCTAGAATGCTCTCGTATATAACATAAGTAGAAAAGTAGAAATATCTACTTATGCGAAAAAGAATTTTATTCTAACAAAAGTAGAAAAGTGGAAATATCTACTTTTGTGCCCTTGGAAACCCTGATATAACGCTATTTACAGACTCTATTCATTGCTTTAGGTTATGAAGTAGAAGGAAATCTGTAGAGTTATTATTGGATAGGGAAGGGGGCTGCTTTGTGTTAATGATGACTAATGTTTTTGAAATACTTCTCCATGAAGGAATCCATAGTTACAAGAAAAAAAACTCATCTGCCCCTCTTCCTCACTTAATCGAAGATCAGAAACAAACAAAGAAACATAAAAAAGGTGCGATTGGCGTTACGCGTTCCAAGGAAGATCTATCGTCACCTGGTGGTGTCAAAGGGTACGTGATTACGTCGAAAGAGACTCTCTTGGAGGATTCTGTTGAACTTTCTCATTGGACCCCCAATGTACACAATTACTTAGGGTACGTCGATAAAGAAAAGCGGCATCTCAAGGGACACACCGAAAAGAACCTGCAGCAAATCAATACGTTCGTCGTCGACATCGACACGAAGAAACAGCCGTATACGGAAATTCTGACCGCTGCGCTCGATTACAGCGTGGGAATTCCAACGATGGTCCTGGAGACGCCGAAAGGGTTTCAGGTCTATTTCGTGCTGGAAACGCCGCTGTTCATCAGCAACCAGAACGACTACCGCGGTTTGAAAGTCGCGAAACGCATTTCGGAGAACATCCGGCGCAGCTTGGCCAAGGTTTTGCAAGGAGTGGATCTCTCCTGCAACGACTTTGGCTTTTTCCGCATGCCTTCAGAAGACAACATCCGCTGGTTCTCCGAAAAGATGGTCTTTTCCCTGCACAACCTGATTTCGTGGTCGAAACGGCAGGACGATGACCAAAACCGTGGATTATTCGTCGTGGAATCGAAAGGGGAGGGGCTTGATCCGACACATGCCGAGTGGTTCCGGGAATTATTAGCTACACGTCACGTAAAAGGAAGAGACGGACAGATTGGCCGGGACAACTTGATGTACACGCTCGCCTTGACTTGTTACAGCGCCGGAAAAGGACAGGGGGAGACGCTGGATCTGCTAGACGAATACAATTCCTCTCTCGAAGCGCCTGTGCGACACAGTGAGGTTCAGAAAATCGTCAAGAGCGCCTATAAGGGCCGTTTCAAAGGTGCAAGTCAGATTTATATTCAGGAGCTATTAGAAGCCTGGTTGCCAGGAAAGGATATTCCGGTCACGAATCACCTCGGAGGCTGGTACAAATTCAAGAAGGAACGGAAGGATCGCGTCCGCAGCCACTACGATGAGTGGGAAGAGGATCTGCTTGCCTATATCCAATCGGAGACCAGTACGGTTCAGCCAATCAAATGGACCACCCAAAGCGCATTATGTGAAGCCGTGGGCATTCCACGTAGCACATTCAACGAAGTCATCCGGAAATCCAAAAAAATTCTCATTAAACGAATCGGAAAAGGGCGCGGCGCGCAGACCGGGTTGACCTCTGTGGCGGTGCTTCTTCAGTGTGCCCTTGAATTCAACCAGCAGCATCGTGCTCTGTACTATGAAGCAATCTCGTTAATGAACGGCTCACGTGAGAACGCAAGCGCCTTGTGGGAGCTAGAAAACCAATTGGCTTTGCTGACCCGCTTCCCTGAAAACCGCCCTTTAACTGGAAAAAAATTCAATTCTTCTTAATTGTCCAATCTGCCAATACATATCTGTATACGTGTTCTGTTTGGAGATCCGTATTCTACTTACAGCTTCTTTTGTAGTTTAAGAAATTGATTTTGGGGATTTTCTGTTGACCTGTTAAACTAAATGTTAAGAAGGGCAGGGGAATGAGGATGCTGTATGGCTATGAGGAGTATCGATTAAAAGAAGGGATTTCTCCTGGTACGCTGGTGACGGAATTGGAACTGCTGAAGTCATTTGTTCGTTTTGTGAACTTGCGAAACGAGAAGCAGCTGGAGCCGTATGAAATCAAACCTGCGGATGTCCGAGCATTTTTGGATCAGGAGAAGGCGAAAGGGTTAAAGCCAGGTACTGTCAAAAGGAAACTGTCCCATATCCGTCAGTATTTTCATTACTTGTGGAAGGTGGGGAAGGTGCCAGTTGATTTCATGCCTAAATTTGAATACCAACTGGTGATAGAGAAACCTGTGGCGCAGCTTGATTATGCTGAATTTGTGCATGAAAAGAAAAAGGTACTGCAGCATCCGACTTTGATGTTGAATGCCAAGCTTTATTTTCTGTTTGCGATGGCAGGATTCCGTATGCGGGAGATTGAGCGGTTACGGAGCAGGCACTTCCGTGATCTGGGGGACCGGGTGGAAATGAACTTTGTAACGTCTCAAGATGTGTTTTGGCAGTTGGTTTTTGAGGACCCGATAGAAGTAGCGGTAATTGTGCAGGCAATGGAGCGTGCGGTTTTTCGGGAGCATGATTACCTGATCTCATCGGAAAAGAAGTATGGACCGGATTATGTGCGGAACAACATGAAGGATATTTATTCTGGCCTAACTTTGCTGCTACCGAAACCATTCAAGACGGAAGAGGTTCGGATTGCCTATATTTACGACTTGTATAAGGTTCAGGGGAAGTCTTTCGATGAAATGGTGGAATTATTAGGTATTAGGCCAGCGTCGCTTACATCCGCCTTAAAACTCGTTTTTGAACGTTATAATAAAATATAGGACTGTTAAGTAAATGAATCGTAATCTTATTTTCTTATAAATGATTGACTACTTAAAAGATGTCCTATTATCTGTCGGGAATTTGAAGAGAGAAAGAAGAGGCCATTGGTTCAGCATCTTCTTTCTTTTCTTAATAGCTCTTATAATTTGTAATTCATAAAAATTATAAGACAAATACGAAACTGTGATATGTAAAACCATATCTATTCAATAATCTGACATCTAATATGTTATACGTGTTTTAATAACTTATAAAGAGCTCACTTTTACTATTTATAATCATTGAAAGGAGATTTATTTATGACTTATTTTTATTATATTGCCTCTGATATCGAGTTGGTTCCAGAAGTTTATAAAGTATATGAATTGTATTTCGAAGAATCTAATGAACGTATTAAAGGGTTCGATTTTCCTCTTCAACTTGAAATTGAGAATGGAATTAATGTAAAAGAAGAAGCTGAAATTCTGCTGGAGTATATTTATAAAAAAGCTGAAAACCATAAAAAATGTACATTTCAAGTTGCAAAATTAGTCAATTCTAATAGGGTGCCATTCAAAGTCCTAGAGAAAAAACAAGTATTCTTACATAAAATAAAGTCATCGGATGAACTACTTTTGCCAGAAGGTCATCTGCTTACTATCAAAAAAGTTCCAGTGGTGTATTAAAAAAGAGGTCGCGATGATTTGATGATGACTCCTAGCTAAGTAAGTGCCAAATTAAATATCCCACCCTCCACGTTACGGAAGTATTCGGCGTTGCTTGAACAGGAAGGCATTCAATTCAAACGAACCCATAAAAATGCCCGTCTTTATACCGATAGCGAGTGCATGGCGGTAAGAAATCATTAGAAGAAGCTGTTATAGAGACATCTAGTGGGTTAAAAAAGAACATCTCTGTAGCGCCACGCGAGCACGATAGCGACGACATAGTAGCTGCTACGCTAAATGAAGTGAAACAGCTGAAAATCCAGCTACAGCAACAAGAAGAGCGCCAAAAAGAGCGAGATACGATGTTTGTGGAGGCGCTGGAGAAGATGCAGCGAAAAATTGATGTGTTGGAAGATCAGCAGAAGCAATTACTTGCCCCAGTACCGAAAGAACCAGAGTTAAATGCGCCAGAATCGTCCTCACAGCAGCCAGAAAGCAAATCTGAAACGACACACCTAAAAAAGACACACGAAGCTTATGGGCCAGGATCTGGAACAAATAATGAGGAAGTGGATCTGCTTTTGAAGCTGTCGAATCATTTTTTCGCAGAATTAGGCAAAAATAACCGAAGAGGAGATGAGAACTTGACTCTTAATTCTACTAACTTTCTGCATATCTACGCACAACACATGCCTCACCATGAATCGTTTATTGTAGGCAATACAAGCGCTTTACTTAAGCTGAGAGAAATGATTGATGAAGCATTAAAAGAAGGAGAGGCGACAAGGGACTTTACTGCATCGGATTTGGAAGATTATCAAACATTTGTCATGAAGATAGCAGACGAAGAAATCGCTTTATTTGAATCGTTAGAAATGCCTTATACGGACCAATACGGAGAAGTAAATTCCCATATCTTTTTTGTGAATGAAACACAAAATGGCAGTACACCGCGTTCTCCAATAACATTATCGAAAAATTATAAGAGAACTCCATGAGGTTAAAAGCGTTCTCTATTTCAGCGAAAACGAATGTAACTTAAGTGCAGTTAAGTTACATTCAGAGCAAATGAAATCTTTAATGAGTAATGTAAGGAGGCTTATTGCTGCATGAAGTATATTTGTCCAGTATGTGGTTACAAAGGGTTGGACGAACCTGCATATGCTGATTTGAATACCTTAAAGGACGGCTCATTCGACATATGCAGTTGTTGTCGATTTCAATTTGGGGTAGACGACGACATTGAACTAGAAAATGGAGACTTTTTAGCAGTCAAAGATACACACACTATTTATCGCGATATTTGGCTGAAATTTGATGCTCCTGTTTTTTCAACTAAAGAATATCCAACTGAGAATCAAGAACATGGAAAAGTGAAGCGAGAGTTCTTGGTGGATCAATTAAAAACTATTGGTGTCGATATTAACGAACAAGTAGAAAAGTAAACGTTTGAATGTAACTTAATGTGAATTAAATTACATTCAGAAGCAGGTTTTCTAGAAATGGTATTCCTTAGATTTAGAAATCTAATAAAGGAAAAGAGGATGATTGAATGTCTAATTTAGGCTTGTTTGGAACAGGAAATTGGCTAGGAATTTTGTCGATAACATTACTGATTGGCAGCATTTATTTTACCTTCACTTTTTTTGAGCACTTGAAAAGTGGTGAGCATCGATTAAGAAAGATAAACAAAATAGCTGCACTCATTTGTATTGCAGGTGCTTTATTAACTCCAGCGCTTTATCACTTCTACATTTATAACGAGATGATGAAGTAAAAAAGGTGTGTAGTAGTTGCATCTGTATAAACCACAAGTGGTCCGATTCTAGTTAAATAAATTTGAATGTAACTTATTAGCAATTAAGTTACATTCACTTCCCCTAAATTTCATTGATTATCTTGCTGATTTGCCAACATCAAGTTTTGAAATTATTAATATAACTTTGCAGGTACAATCTTGATATTATATACAAAATACTCACGGAGAGGTGCAGAAGAGTATATGTCTAAATTAACTTCAGCAATAAGTAATTTGAAAAAAAGATTAGACAAGGATGAAGCTCTGTTGGTCCAACAGGAGAATGGATATTTGGAAAAAGTATATGTGAAGCTAAATGCCCCTGCCACAAAAAAAGAAATCGAGCATTTTCCATTTAAGCTACCGCAAGATTATGAAGAATTTTTACGACTGCATCACGGTGGACGCCTCTTTTTCACTAAAGACGGTGGAAATAATGGGATAGAACTTTACATGATAGAACAAATTTTAGAACATAGATCGTATTACGCTGATGACTTCCCCGAAAACTGGTATCCAGTAGCCATGGGCTACGATGGTTCTTTTCTTATCATTACGGATCAGCATATAGAGGGCGGGTATTTAAGCTGGTACGAAACAGGAAATGATTTCGATGACGATATATCCATTGGAATGACATTCGAAGATTGGCTTGAAAAGTTGATTATCGCTCAAGGCTCTAAGTTTTGGGAATGGGATGTTAGAAGACCTACAGGGATATAAAAAATACTTTTCATTTGCCGGTAGAATCTAAAAGAGTACCTTTTCCTGTATGGGTGTCCTTTTTTGTAACTATTTCATAGTTCAACCCGTCTCCACAGACAAAGGGAGGGGTAAAAGTGAAACATTATTTTATCTATCTATTCTTATTATTGATGATAACGAGTGGATGTTCATCGTCGGCCCAGGATGCAAATGAGAAAACGACCGAAGAAGGTTCTTATGAGGCATTATTGAATATAGAAGGTGAGATTTATTACTCGTACGGATACGATGAGAAAGAGAAGTACACGGTTCTTGAGGAAGTTGGAGAAGTGAAGAAAACACTTGTGGGAGAAGAAATCATGCCCAAAGAACATTTGACCTCCAATTATTTAGAAAAAGGGACCCAAATCTTTTCGACAAAAGAAGATCCTGAAATATTTTTAGTTGAAGATCAAGGTAAATACGATGTTTTAAAAAAGAAGCCTTAATTCTTTTTATGTGCTGAACTCTGGAATCCGAGTAACTGTTCAGAATCTACTTGAAAAAAGATTGCTTTAAAATTTTTTCTATAGAATCTGAATGTAACTTAATCCTAATTAAGTTACATTCAGTTTATTGATTACAGAGGCTTTTATTCTTCTTTTTGTCTATCACTCTATTCACTTGCCGGCTCAATTACCTTTCCGTTTTCATCGTAAAGCGTAAAGGTAAGAAAAGTCTCTTTTAAATCTTCAGGGAGTTTTTTGTATACCAAAAACGTTGCATCTTCAGGAATAGGTGAAGTGAAACTGAAGTCCTCATCGGTAAATTCAGATTTCGCCGTAATGTGATCGATTTGTAAATCCGGGTTTTTTCCGGCCAGAATACCATACACGCCTTGATTCGTTTTAAGGTCACGGTATTTGACAATATTCGTTCCTGCACCTGATTCTACAATTTTGAATTGTCCATTCCACCCTTTAAGCAAATGTGCATACCCCACATATTTATCTGCTGTTTCAAAAAGCACAACGTACGATGTAGTATGGTTGATCTGTGTCATTTTCAGGATTTTAATTTCAATTTCCTCTTCGCTTCCTCTACTTTCCCATGTCGTCAAATCAGCAAGGATAGACGCTCGATTGTCTTTAACAGAATACTGATTAACATAAAATACTGTATAACCAACACCAATTACTAGAATACATAAAAGAGCAAACAACAACTTCTTCTTCATTTTTTACCTCCATCGGATTTTGTAGGATACCCGTCCATTCTTGCACTTTTTTCGTTTGTCCTGGTCATATTAGAAATCACCTTTGTCAGCACTCATTATACCAATCATTTCCAATGAAAAAGTTATTTTAAATTAGCTATTCATAATTTTTTCTTGATTTCGAATGTAACTTAATGGCAATTAAGTTACATTCGAAAGCCCTCCATTTCTGGAGGGCTTTTCTTCATGTCCACTCCATTGAAAATTTTTCTAAAAGTCTTCCTGTAACTAATAAATTGTATTTCGCGTCTAAAGTTGAAATGAGGAGGATTAAGAAGATGAGAGCCAAACTTTTATTTTTAAGTATGCTAATTATTTTTGTATTAGCTGGTTGTTCTCAAGAAAAGGAAGCTATAAAAAACGAAAAAAACACAAGCGATGCTGGAGAAAGTGTAAAACATACAGAACAAAAGCCTCCTCAATTAAAAATAGTGGTGAATGAGGAGGCGTTTTCTGCTGCTTTAGGTGGTTATGCCTGGAGTTACTTTGATCAAGAAGAAAATTCTATGGTTGAGATAGAGGCAGAAACTATCGGTGTTTCTGAATTAGTTGGTGATCGAAAGGGCCCAATCGTAAATACAAGTACATCCATTGAGCTTAAGTTTGAAGAAGAGCCAATCTCTTATCAGGTGAATATTTGGGATTCTACAGATAATGTAAAAGGCTCTTTCAAAGATATAGTGTTGGATGGGCAAACTGGAAAAACAATCTATGAAGTTGTCGCTACTTGGGAAAGAGGGACAGGGCATTATTTTTTTCCGTTAACTATTGAGTAGATTCTTTCAGCGGTACCATTGTCTAATTCAAGTTTCTTTTTATTGAATCTGAATGTAACTTAAGTCTAAGTAAGTTACATTCAAATGCCCAATTCACAGGGGCTTGCAAAAAAAAAAAATAACCTTATCGATTTTTAAGTTATACTAATTTTTAGAAATAGAGGGGGTTATTGGGATGGAAAAAACGCTGGTCATTTACATTGCTTTCGGTGCAGCCATCGGGTTCTTTTTCGGGGGGATTTGGGAGGCTATTGCGGCAATGGTGCTCATTTACATTGCGCTCAGAATCGATCACCTTATAAAAAAATTCGAATACAGAAGATAATTTATCTAAATTCACTAAATTCAAAGTCGCATTCGAAAAAGAGTACGGCTTTTTATTGAATCTGCAGGCAATATGCGGACAGTTGAGTGACATTCGGAAAGTTATTGAGGACAAGTAAGAAGGAGGATTTACGTGAAAAATAGCTTTTTGAACTCATTTAAGTTGGTTGTAGTTTTCTTTTGTTTAGGTGTCTTAGCTTTAATACTAGGTGTAAACGGGGAAGCAGTGGCCATATTTATTTCGAGACCTTCGGGTGCCGGGTCATGGACAACATCTGAAAGCATGATGAATGGATTTATATATATACCTACAGCTATTGGCGTTTTTTTCTTTGCACTAGCTACCATTGTTTTCACAATTTCTTATAAAAAAGTGCAAGAAAAATGAATATATAATTCTTTCTAAGAACTCATTCTTATTTATTTTTAAGAAGCTTCAGGGGAAAGTCCTTGTTTCGATAACTTTTTTATTTGAAGTAAAGAGCATGAATCTGAATGTAACATAAGTGTAATTAAGTTACATTCAAAACCCCCATTCTATTGACTTCATCCAAAAAATCGGTGAGACTGATTTTAATAGAAAAATGATACATTCAAAAGCCTATTCTATAAGGTTTGAAGTTTGAATTTTAGCAGGACTCAAGTGTACATATGAGGAATTATAGGAAGGATAGAAGCTGATAAAAGCAGCTTCTATCCTTTTTTGTTTATTTAAGTATATTTTTACGAACTGCTAATTAAGTATTAGTTATAAAGTATCTCTCATTCCATATGATAAAATCAGTTCACGGAAGTAGTTAACCCAAATTTAAGCACATAAAAAAACCCTACACATGTAGGGTCTTTTTTTAGCTATTATTAAGCTTTTTGAACGTTAGTAGCTTGTAGGCCACGTTGTCCTTGTTCAATTTCAAACGTTACATTTTGACCTTCGTCTAAAGATTTGAAACCTTCGCTTTGGATTGCTGAGAAATGTACAAATACGTCATCTCCTGCTTCACGCTCGATAAATCCAAAACCTTTTTCTGCATTAAACCATTTAACTGTACCTTGTTCCATAATTGTTGCCTCCTAGTGCGGCTATCCACACAATGTGTTACTACCCTTGCTCAAATACCTTAGACGAAAAACAAACTTTCTTCTCAATCTGAAAACGAACAAAAATAATTCTTTTTTAGAATAACAGATAGTTGATAAAATAGAAAGCAAAGGGCATCGATTCAATTACTCAAATAGTTTGTATCACATATATACTGTCACTTTAAGAGATAATTTGCACCAATTTTTAGCTTTATTTTGCATAGGGTTTTAAAAGACCAGTAACCTCTGCATTAAGGTTACTGGTCTTTTAATTTTTCCTCCATATTATAAAAACTTCTGCCCTTCTAGTTTTAGGTAATATTTAATTCGTAAGTCTATTGTCGATTTTCACTTTCATTTCCTTTATTACTTCTAAATCAAGAAGATCTATCAGCTCAAACACCATTTCTAACTTTCTATTTTCATCAGTAATAAATGAATCTAATATGTCCATTAAGGTCTCTTCTTCCTCTTCTATATCATCAAAACCTTTCTGATGATAGTTATTTATATCTTCTTGATAATGTTCATGACCAAATTTTTCTCTAATACTATGATATAAGTTTCCAAGTAATTCTCTATATAGTTCATCATCAGGATTAGTCATTAGAGCAATAATAATTTCATTAAAGTTGGTAAAGGTTACTAATGAAGGATCTTTTATTGCAAAGTCGTAAATATATTTTAAAATTTCATCTAAATTATCGTCACTAATATCTAAGCTCTTGAAGACTGATCTAAGGGACATAGCCTGAAATGCGCCTAATCCAGCACTTGTGTTAAACCAACCAACTTCTTTACATTTTTCTAATTGTAAATTAATTTCTTCTGTTAATGCCCTAAGCCCATAAAGAAATGATTTTTCTAGATTGTTTTCTATCTGATGTATACGTGCTACTATTCCACTATTATCTGATTCATAATAATCAATAATTGTATTTGGCGCATCTATATCCCAATGATTCATAAAATAATATTCATCAAACTTACTCTGGGAGTTAAGAGGATACATAAAAATATAATCTTTATTTTTATGTATCCAAACGACATTCTTATATTTTTCCAGCACCTCTAAACCGAGTTCTGTAAGAACAAAACAACTCTTATCTGTATGATTACTAATATCTTCATCACTTGCATGTGTCTCTATTCTATTAATTAATACAGCTTTTGTACCGTAAAGTGATTTAGATATTGCCTTAAGGATAACTTTCATTTCCACAACTGTTAAATGCTTTAATATTTCTCTAGGTAGATTCTCTCTTATCAATTCATTTCCTTGTAAATTTGAAACCACTTGAACAATATCAAGAAATATATTTCTTGATTCAAACACGTATATCAAGTGTGAATGACCAGAAAAGGTTTCTAAAGGAGCATTTACAAAAGTAGGTCTTTTATTTAACTCATGTAACACTAGAATATCTTCAACTTTATATTTACTATTCTTGTTGTTTATTGCAGGTGGGCTAAATTTCGTCATGACAACACTCCTTAATATTTTTTGATCGCAGGCTTTCGTAATTGACAACGTGCTGATTGCATATTATAAATAATAACATTTTCGTAGATTCCGTATTCACGCTCTATACAGTTCTGGTTTACATACCATGAGTTTATCGGAAGGGAAAAAGCGAGAAGAGAGCTTTTCTCTTTCTTTTCATCTGGAAAAGTGTAATTTTACAAGCACTTTAAAAAAGTTAAATTAAGCAGGTTCGTAAATTTCAAATAGAAAACTTATTTCTTAACGCCTGGTGCTTTTTCAGACACTGTCTTTATCTTCGTTAAGCCTTTGTCCTAATTTGTCCGTCGGCCTAATTCTTTCTGAATCATCTCAAGCTTGGCGGATCGAAGCTTGCGCTCGTATGGGTCCGTTTCGGATTCCGGCTTGGCGAGGTAGTCCTCGTTATACTTGATTTCCAGGTAGAGGATGTCAGTAGTCTCCATAACAGCATGTCGGTGGGACCTTTCCACTTCTGCTTCGATTTTTCCCAATTCATACGCTGCTGGATCTCGCTGAGCAATTTCGGCTTGAATTAGCGTTATTGCTTTCAGATCCGGACTCTTTTCATTGTTCAATCGTATCAGTCGCTCATACAACTTCTTATTCGTCATTTTTTTAACGTTCGCTTTACTGAATTTCGAAAATAAGTTCATCATGATCCTCCTTTAAAGCTCTATTGATGTAAGTACTCGTGTATTTCGTTGAATTGGTTGTTCAAAATAGAGACTTTCACTGATAAGTACACAGTACCATAAAGGGATTCACTCCTATAAGCTTAAATGAGACCCACATAGTTCAAGTCGCGCATGTTAATTGTCCCGATTTTATGTGTGATTATTTGTCCTTGGACATTTTCCTTCGTCATTCATGCAAAAACCACAAAAATGAAATGAGGGCTTTTAAAATGATTGGAAAAATTTTTAAGAAATTATTTTCTAGAGATTACGGGCTATCAGCAACTGATTTTGCCTCATTATTAGGTTATAAAACATGGAAGGAAGCTCAAAAAAATACCTATGCCATTTTCTTTACGCAAGCGGATGACTGTTGGTTTGCGACAGAACTTCCTGATGGTCAATGGGCAACGTGGAAAGAAGAAGGTGAAATGCCATATCCTTTCACGGTATTTGCGACTCGGAATGAAGCGATCGAACATCTCCGAGTCATGTTCATAAAAAGTGCCTTACCTGAACGCAATTGGATCGAGGAAACGCCAAAAAAGAAAGGCAAAGCTTTAGTTGATAAAGAAACTCAAATCCAAATCTTGCTCTCTGGAAACGCGTTACAATTTGCTTGTGAAACGCTGGGTGTGAAAGACATGAGAATTCGTGAATACGCGGAAGTCTTTACAGTAAGCATGGAGGAAGTGTATGACTACGCTTTGAAGCATGGATTCCCGCAAAGTGACTCGATGAAGAATCCGCTGATTGAAGGCTTTCATTATTACGAGAAAGACGGCAAATGGCACACTTTTTTCAGGGAGAGAGGCCAAACATTCGACGAAAAGAATTTTGATGATAAAGAGCTTGGAAAAAGGTACATCATTAAAACCCTGGTGCAATTAAGTGGCACTGGCCTGTACTGATAGTTACAAGTGCAAAGGGTCAACAGGCGTTAATTTCTTAAGCGTTTGGTTAAGGTTTTTATGGGTTTACACATGAGGGATTATCGGAAGTAGAGCATGAAAAATAAAAACAGATCCCATTCGAGCAAGACTTCAATTGGGTCTTTATTAAGTAGTGCTCGCCTCGGCAAGGTGGCAATTAAAATACAAACGGCCAGCTTTCCGATTCAACTTGCAAACATCTCCCATAAAATAATCGAGTATGGTAGAATTTCATCATATGTTTATAAATTATCTGGCATTTTATAGAAGGATGCGAGAAAGAGCAGGTGCGGAAATGATTGTCGGAATAGATGCAGGCGGTACGTTGATCAAAGTGGCGTATACCGAAAAAGGGAAAGTCCATTTTGAAAAATATCCGATTGCTGAAATGGAGCAGGTTGCCGACTGGGTGAATGGTCTTGGCGACTGTCAGGTTTGTGTAACAGGAGGGAAATCAGGTGTCCTTGTTTCATTGCTCAATCAGTCGGTTCAGGAGATGGTTGAATTCGAAGCGACACATCTTGGTGTACAAGTGTTGCTTAAAGAGATGAACCTTCTGGAGGATGCTTATCTGGTGACGAATGTTGGAACCGGAACGTCCATCCATTGTATCCAAGACAATGTCCAGGAGCGCTTAGGCGGTACCGGAGTCGGTGGTGGGACGTTGATTGGTTTGAGCCATCTGTTGACGGGTGTTACCCGTTACGATGAGATTGTGGAGTTGGCAAGCCGAGGATCCCGTGACCGGATCGATTTGAAGGTCAAGCATATCTATGAAGGCAAGGAACCTCCGATTTCAGGTGAATTGACGGCCAGTAATTTTGGGCAAGACTTATTTTCGATTTCAAGTGATCTGACAAAAGAAGAGTTGTTGGCCACGGTCATCGGGTTGGTTGGCGAAACGGTCAGTACGGTGAGCGTTCAAGCAGCACGGCAATGCAGAAGCTCAACCATTGTGTATATCGGTTCTTCTTTCATCGACAACCCATTATTAAAAGAAGTGGTGAAAAGTTATACGATTCTGCGTGGCTCTGTTCCCGTGTTTCCCGATAATGGAGAGTTCTCAGGGGCGATGGGCGCCATGTCTGTTTTAAACAAAAAGACTGTATAACTTCTCTGTAAAAAGACGTCTTCTGTCCAGCCATTGTGATGGCAGGATGGAAAACGCCTTTTTTAATGGAAAGAAGAGTTGATATTACGCTTTTGCAGTTTCAAGTTTCCAAAGCTGCAGCCCGCTCCAGGCAAAGACCAGGGAAGCAATATAAAAAATGCTGGCAATCGTCAGAAAATCGACGAGGTAGCCTGTGGCGATGACGGCAATGGCCGCGGCGACCGATGTCCAGACATGGTAGTTTCCGATTTGCGTCCCAGCGATTTCTTTTGTCACATAGCGTGCCAAAACCGTTTTTTCAGAGTTTTTCTGAACAGCTCCCAAGACGCCCATAAGCACTTGCAGAATGTATACATGCCAAACCTCTGAGGCCAGCGGAAAGAACAGCAATAGAATAGCCATTCCCCAGGAGTAGATAAAGAGCAGGGTTTTATCCCCGACCCGGTCTGCGTATTTTCCGATCAAGGGAAAGCATAGAGCGGCAGTCAAGGCGAACAGGCCGTATGCCCAGCCAAACTGGGCATAGCTGTCGCCGACGTTCCGGATCAACAGAATATAAAACGGGAATATCATGCTGGAGGCCATGCCGATGGTGCCTTGGTAGTAAATGAAACGTTTGTAGTTCATGGGCGATACTCCTCGTAAAATAAATTCATGAAGCGATGGTCCGGATCAAAACGGTCCTTCAGTTCGAAAAATTCTCCAGTTCTCGGATAAGCTTTCTCCATTTGTTTTTTTGTGGGATAACCGAAATAAGGCAAGTAATAACTGCCGTCATGCGCAAGTGTAGCATCGATCATTTCGCGCACAACTTCCTGCGTCTTTTCCACACTTTCTGCATCGGTTCCCTGATTGATCAACAGCACAAGCGAAAACATGTCCTCTTTGGCGTAGGACAGGACCGCATTGTCATTTTGTTCAACATAACGGATGGTGACATTCAATAAATTGAAATCGGGGTGAGCTTCAAGCACAGCTTTCAAAGCAGGAATATATTCTTCAAATTGCCCGATCGGAACAAAGTATTCCTGAAGAATTTCGGTTTTTCGGCTATTATCGTACTCCATAAATTCTGAATCTGATCGCATGGCATTGTTTCGGGAAACCAGATTGCCATCGATTTTTTCTGTGTAGATTTTTTGGGTTTCCCAAAAGCTGTTTTTGCCGGCATCGTTAATGCGCGAAAGGCCAAGGAAAAACTTCGGCACAGCGATGAGGTTTTCAGTCTTCAACTTTTGGTAGTCAGCCAGCTGCTTCTGGTCTTGTGCAGACTTGTAAGTGATGGTGTACATCTCTTCCATAAAAGTTTCGGGTGAAATGGAAATGCGGGCCAAGTGCATGGCGGCCTCTGGGTCATCTTTTACTTGCTGTTTGAAATAAGAAGGATAATCACTGTAAGACATGCTGTTTGTTTCGATTTCATACAACTCATCGTCCGTAAGCTGGAGCGTGACATCCAAGATGATGCCGAACAAGCCATAGCCGCCGATGACAGCAGCAAACAACTCCCTGTTTTCTGTGGGACTTAACTGAAGAATTTTTCCATCCGCATTCATGAAACGCATCGAGGACACCGTATCCGATAGACCCCCGTTGCGGATGTCCAGTCCATGGGCGTTGACGCTCAGCGAACCGCCAACCGTGAAGATATTCTGTGATTGGCTGACTTTCAGCGATAAACCATGTGGGTTGATGGCTTCCTGAATGTCCGCCCATGTCGCACCGCTTTGGACTGTCACTGTTTTTGCTTGCAGGTCGACTTCCAAGATTTGATTGTATGGCTTCATATCGATCATGATGCCGTTCGGGTACACCGTCTGTCCGCCTTGGCTATGCTGCATGCCTGCGATGGAGAGGATATCTTCGTTTTTCTTGGCTTCTGTAACGATTTCCTGAAGCTCCGCCTTGCTCATGCCTGCCTTCACGGTTTTAATGTCGACGGGCAAAAGCCGCTGATGCAGTTCGTCAGCGGGGCCATTTGATTGTACCGAATAAAGGTAAATGGACAAGCTGAAGATGCACAGGTAGAGAAGGACCATCCAAACTGTTTTCATCCTACCGCCATCCCTTCGCTCAAATTACTTTATTGATAAGACCGCAACGATACGGAATGGTTCCCATGTTACGTAAATAATAGATAAAGATGAATTCTTTCTTACGGATTGGAATTTAAAAAAGAGAC
Source organism: Planococcus wigleyi (assembly GCF_014836985.1). Classification (GTDB taxonomy): domain Bacteria; phylum Bacillota; class Bacilli; order Bacillales_A; family Planococcaceae; genus Planococcus; species Planococcus notacanthi. Next base: position 256,981 of record NZ_JACSPU010000003.1, read on the forward strand.
GCCGCGTCTGGGGCATCTCTGAACCTGCTTCTTATTCGCTGATGATGGTCAGTTTTTCGCGGATATCGGTACGCTCCTGCTTTGCGGGAACATGGGCAGGGTAGCCGATCATCATCGTAGCGATGATTTTCTCGCCGGGCTTCACGCCGATGGCTTCGCGGAACACGGGGTTGTAGATCCAGTCGTTGGAGCGCCAGATCATGCCGATGCCGCGTTCCCATGCAGCCAGCTGGAAGTTTTGCAGCATGGAAGAAACTGCGCCGTAGTCTTCATCCCATCTTCTTTGTCTCGGATCTTCAGGCATGACGACAACCAGGTGCAACGGAATGCTGCGGAAGTAATCGGCTTTATTCAGCGCTTTGGGCGGGATTTCTCCATCCGGTGTACGCATGGCTTCAAGAAACGCCTGGACGAACTTTTCTTTTCCGCCGTCTGTATACAGCAGAAAACGCCAAGGTTCATTGACTTTATGGTTCGGTGCCCATTTAGCCACGTTCAAAAGCTCGATGATCTCTTCGACATTGACGGCATCAACCTTGAATTTCTTGATTGAGCGTCTTTCTATGATATTCTGATCAATAGCGTTCATCATTGTGAGTCTCTCCTTTTCGCAAAGTACATGCGGGTATCTATCTTCATCCTACCATGTATAGGCCGGAAAAGCGTATCAAAACAGACAAAAAGAACAAGGCTGACAGCCCGAAATATTGGTAGAATAGAAGCATAAGCAAGGAGTGGATTAAGTTGAAAAAAGCTGTAGTCATCGGGGGAGGCATTACTGGCCTTTCCGCCATGTATTATTTGCAGAAGCTGAACCGACAGGAAAACCTTAATCTTGAGTTAGCGTTGATTGAACGGGAGCCGCAATTGGGCGGTAAGATCAAGACTGTAGCAGACGATGAATTTATTATGGAAGTTGGAGCGGATTCCATCGTTGCACGCCATGCCAGCGTCATGCCGCTGATTGAAGAACTTGGGCTTAAGGAACGGGTTGTCTACAACGGCACAGGGATTTCTTATTTATATGCCAATAATGTGCTGCATGCCATTCCAAGGGATACGGTATTTGGCATTCCTATGAGTAAAGAAGCGCTCTTTAGCTCGACGCTTGTTTCTGAAGAAGGGAAGCAAGAAGCATTAAAGGACTTGGAGAGCACCAACGATAGCTTTACACGGGACAGTTCGATTGGGGAGTTTCTTGAAGCTTTTCTTGGCAAGGAATTGGTCGAAAACCAGATCGCACCTGTTTTATCAGGGGTCTATTCGGGAAATCTCCACGAATTGACCTTGGCTTCGACATTGCCGTATCTGGTTGACTATAAGAATAAATACGGCAGCATCATTAAAGGGTTTGAAGCGAACAAAGAGTTTTTCCAAGGAACGGCGAACAAGAAGTTCATTTCTTTTGATGAAGGGATGCAGGTTCTGATCGATGGCTTGGAGAACAAGTTGGAAGATGTCCGTATTCTGAAAGGGACTGGAACCAAATCGGTTAAGAAAGACGGGGAACGTTACTTGGTTGAGCTCGAAGACGGAGAAGCGATAGAGGCGGATTATGTGATTTTAGCGACGCCCCATCAAGTGGCCCAGAAGCTTTTAGGAATAAAAGAGTTGGATAATGAATTTGACCAATTCCTGAATTCGTCATTGATCAGTGTCTATATGGGATTTGATATTCCAGACGAGCAGCTGCCGGAAGATGGGACCGGTTTTATCGTCTCACAAGAAAGCGATCTGCATTGCAATGCCTGCACGTGGACCAGCCGAAAGTGGAGCCATACGTCGAAGAGCCATAAATTGCTGGTTCGTCTATTTTACAAGAGCTCACATCCCAGCTATGGCATGCTGAAGGATTTATCTGAAGACGAACTGGTTAAAGTGGCAAGAGAAGATGTCCGAAAAAGCTTGGGAATCGAAGAAGCACCTATGGCTGTTGAAGTGACCGGCTGGAAAGATTTGATGCCAAATTACCATATGGGCCATAAAACCGCGATCAGTGCATTGGAGCTGAAAATGGAGAGCTTAGTGCCAAATGTGAAACTGGCTGGTTCTTCTTATTTTGGTGTAGGGATTGGCGCCTGTATTCAAAATGGTGCTGACTTAGCGAAAATCATCGCCAACCAACTAGGTGATGTCGAGAACGAATAGCAAAAGAGACCTTAGCGGGTCTCTTTTTTCGATGGTTAACAAAAAAATAGCCAGATTTTTATCTCTGAAATCAAAAAAGCCGTTTATCCCTAAAAAGGACAAACGGCTAATTGAGAATATCGGTAGATTTTTATCAATTAATTACTTTGTTTCAGTAAGATCGGGCACTGAAAGACCAAGGCCATCAGCTACGCGTTTACCGAATTCAGCATCTGCTTTGTACAAATGGCTGATTTGGCGAAGTTTGATGTCTTCTTTGTCAACAGCGCTTAAGCCGCCAACGAATGTAGCAACAAGACGTTCTTGCTCTTCCGGGCTTTGCAGACGGTAAAGATCGCCTGGCTGTGTGTAATAGTCTTCTTTGAAGTATGGTACTGAATCAGTAACGCCGGTTACTTCCAGTGGAGCTGGTTTAGCAGCTGCAGTTTCAGTTGGGCCGCCGTAGCTGTTTGGCTCGTAATAAACAGAACCACCGCCGTTGTTGCCAAAGTTCATTTGTCCGTCGCGCTGGTAGTTGTTGACTTGGTTTTTCGCTGCGTTGATCGGCAGCATCTGGTGGTTAGCGCCTACGCGGTAACGGTGTGCATCGTGGTATGCGAACAAACGGCCTTGAAGCATTTTGTCCGGAGATACGTCGATACCAGGAACCAATGTACCTGGAGAGAAAGTAGCTTGCTCAACTTCAGCAAAATAGTTCTCTGGGTTGCGGTTAAGCACCATGCGGCCAACTTCGATCAGTGGGTAGTCTTTGTGAGACCATGTTTTCGTTACATCGAATGGGTCGAAGCGATATGTGTTCGCATCTTCCAACGGCATAACTTGTACATACATTTTCCAAGCAGGGAAGTCGCCTTCTTCAATGGCGTTGAAAAGGTCTTCTGTGTGGAAATCAGGATTTTCGCCAGCGATTTTGTCAGCTACTTCCTGAGTGATGTTTTGGATGCCTTGCTCAGTCAAGATGTGGTATTTGATCCAAACAGATTCGCCTTCAGCGTTTGTCCATTTGAATGTATGGCTACCAAAACCATGCATGTGGCGAAGTGTCGCAGGGATTCCGCGGTCGCCCATCAAATAAGTAACTTGGTGCAATGATTCTGGTGATAATGACCAGAAGTCCCACACTGCGTTAGGGTTTTTCAAGTGCGTACGTGGATCGCGTTTTTGAGTATGGATAAAATCAGGGAATTTAATTGCGTCCTGAATGAAGAAGATTGGCGTGTTGTTGCCGACTAGGTCATAGTTTCCTTCTTCTGTATAGAATTTCAACGAGAAGCCACGTGGATCGCGGACAGTATCAGCAGATCCAAGTTCGCCTGCAACTGTTGAGAAACGGGCGAATAGTTCAGTTTTCTTGCCGACTTCTGATAGGAAAGCAGCTTTTGTATATTTAGATACATCATTAGTGACTTCGAAATAACCATGAGCGCCTGCGCCTTTAGCATGTACTACACGCTCAGGAACACGTTCTCTGTTGAAGTGTGCAAGTTTTTCAAGAAGATGAACATCTTGCAATAGAACTGGGCCGCGTTGTCCGGCTGTCTGTGAGTTTTGGTTGTCTCCGACTGGGGCACCCCAGCTGGTTGTTAAACCTGTTTTGTTTGTACTCATGAATCGAACACCTCATTCTCTTTTTTTATGTTAATCACTACAAACTTAATGATACCATTTTTTAAATGAAAATCAATCCTAAGTAATAATCATTATAATTAATGAAATTCTCTTTGTGTCAAACTATTGACTTGAACCCGCTAAAAGAATGAAAGAAGAGCAGCACCGGCTTGACCGATGCTGCTCTTTTCCATCTTTATTTGCGCTTGCGCTTTTCTTGTTACTTCATGACATTCAAACGCTGGTAGCTGTCGAAATGTTTGCCCCAGTAGCTGTCATTCATGCTGGTGATTTGCACTTTAGCGCCTCCGGCATGAAGGAAACTGTTGTTGCCGATATAGATGCCGACATGGGAAATCCCCGCACGATACGTATTTTTAAAGAATACAAGGTCGCCGACTTGCGGTGAACTTACAGTGGAAGAGATGGCATCAAGTCCGGTTGTGTTGGTGCGTGGCACTGTAATGCCAGCTTGGTTGTATACATAATAGATGAAGCCGCTGCAATCAAATCCGCCTGGAGCGGCACCGCCCCATTTATAAGGAGTGCCTAGGAAAGAGTTGGCGATTGAGACGACTGATGAAACTTTTCCGGAAGTCGAAGGTGCTGCTACAGGATTAGATATGGTCACAGGCTGCTTGCTTACGGAGGTGCCGTCGACTTTCAATGTTTGGCCAACACGGATCGTGCTTGTTTTCAAACCATTTGAGCTCATCAATTGAGAAACTGACATGCCGTAACGTTTCGCGATGTTCGTTAATGTATCGCCGCTCACTACGCGGTAGGTGCTGGTTTTAGAGACAGCAGGAGCAGCGGCTGGTGCTTTGACGACTGTTGCGGGTGCAGTTGCTTGTGCTTTTCCGCTGACTGTCAGTTTCTGTCCAGGTCGGATGTTGCTGCCTGACAGTTTGTTCAATTGCTGAATGGAGCTGACGCTGGTGCTGTGGATGCGTGCTATGTGTGATAAAGTGTCTCCTGCTTTTACTGTATATGTACTGGCAGAACTGGCTGATGTTTTAGGAGCGCTGGTCTTTGTTGGAGTGGCTGCCGGAGCTGAAACTGCTGCGACTTTGAGTGACTGCTTCGGATAAATTGAATTGGATGATAGCTTATTCCAAGTCAACAATTGGTTCACTGAAATGTTATTGCTTGAAGCGATCTTCCATAGCGTATCTCCTGGCTTCACTGTGTAAGTACTGGCTTCTGTATCGGAAGTCCCGATTGCAAATGTTAGTGCAGTTGCTGCAAATAATGTAAAAATAATCTTTCTCATTCCCTAACCCCTTTTTCTCTATCTATTTATAGATAATTCAATCTATTATCTCTGAGTTACTTAATTCTATATAATTAGTTCTCCATAGGCAATAAGTTTTAATATTACATTTGTGTTACAAAGATAAAGGTAGCAGAATTCCGGTTTGAAAATATTTTTTAATTGATTTTGCCAACAGGTGATTGAGCAACGACTTCTATTACTAACTATCGGCATTTTTTATGAAAAGTTAATGGCTAATGTTAAAAAATTATCTTTCATTTTCTGAAGTGAAAGGGAAAGCCACTGTTCGCCTTTGAAGATTTCAATCGCTCATAAACGAAATATCTCTAAGATGTAGGCCTTTTATAAAAATAGGGACTAATATCACATAAAAGATGAGTCTTTGAATTGTTGCAATATTACTTTTTTTCTGACATCATGAAATTAAGTCGTTAAGATAACGCTTTCATAAAAGGAGGAGGAAAAAGAAATGTATGCGACGCTTGGCAAAATCTTTGATCAGACGGTAAGCCGATACCCGGATAAAGAAGCACTGGTTGATATAAGAAGAGGGCAAAGGTGGACCTTTTCGCAATGGGATGAAGAAGTCCATCGGTTGGCGAATGCGCTGACGGCAGCAGGAGTCAGCAAAGGAGACCGGGTTTCAAGCTTTTTGTTCAACAACAGTGAATTGCCTACCGCATTATTTGCATGTGCAAAAATTGGAGCTATCTTCAATCCGATCAATTTCCGCTTAAAGGCCGAAGAGCTGGCGTATATTTTGAACGATGCTACTCCTGAAGTTGTTTTGTTTGAGGAAGCGTTAAAAGAAACGGTTGCAGGGGTGGCGGCCCAGTTTCCAAGTATCCAATTCTGGTATATAGATGAGGACGTGCCAGATTATGCAGTCAACTACCGTGAGCGGGTCAACGCCGCGTCTACGGCAGATCCGACTGTAGAAGTGGATGAAATGGATACGTATGCCATCATGTACACAAGCGGAACGACCGGGAGGCCGAAAGGTGTAATTCATCGCCATCGCGATATGGCTGAACAAAGCATGACATGCATTGCGATGCTGAAATACACTAGAAATGAGGTAGGCCTTGTTATTGCACCAATGTTTCATTGTGCAGAATTGCATTGTTGCATCATTCCTCGTGTTCAGGCTGGTGCGTCCAGCATCATCATGCACCAATTCAATCCTCAAGTTGCAGTGGACACGGTCGAAAAAGAAAAAGTTACGGTCATGTTTGCAGTGCCGACCATGTGGAGCATGATGTCCGACATCGAAGAAGCGGATTTGAAAGTCAAAACATTGGAGCGGGGATTGTACGGCGCGGCTCCAATGGCACCAGTCCTGGTTAAACGCGTCAAGGAAGTGCTTGGAATCGATTTGATCCAGGCGTATGGCCAAACGGAAATGGGGCCGGCCATCACGTTTCTTGCCGAAGATGAGCAGTTGACCAAAGCAGGATCAGCAGGTAAACCTGCCTTTAACCACGAGATCCGAATTGTCCGGCCGAACGAAAAAGGTCCAGCGGAACCGGATGAAAGATTAGGTGCATTCGAAGTGGGGGAAATCATCGTCCGAGGGCCAAGCATGATGGCCGGTTATTTCCATCGGCCGCAAGCGACGTCCCGTGTGTTGTATAAAGGCTGGTATCACACCAGTGATTTAGGATATATGGATGAAGATGGCTATTTGTTCGTGGCCGATCGTGTGGATGACATGATCATCAGCGGTGGAGAAAACATTTATCCGCGTGAAGTGGAAGATGTGTTGCATGAGCATGAGCAGATTCAGGATGTAGCGGTGCTGGGAATTCCTGATGAAAAATGGGGCGAAGCGGTCATGGCATTTGTGGTCGTAAAAGATTCTTCATTGACGGAACAGCAGCTGGAAGAATTCTGCATCAACAACGACAAGCTTGCGCGCTTTAAACGGCCGAGAACATATCGCTTTGTCGATGAACTGCCCCGCAATGCCAGCGGCAAAATACAAAAGTTTTTGTTGCGGGAACTGTACGCGAAAAGTAATGTATAAGAAAATGGCCCCTCAGCCAATTACTGAGGGGCTTTCAAATGAAAAAGGGGAGTGTTGTTTATGCAAATGAAACCAGTGGAAGAAACGATTGCGGGTGTATTGGGAATTGAATTCGGTGATATTACTCCAGACAGAGTAACAGCAACCATGCCTGTGCATGCAGCTACTCATCAACCTTTCGGGCAGCTGCACGGAGGAGCTTCTGTTGTATTGGCAGAATCGGTCGCGAGTGTCGGGACCTGGCATTTAATCGACCAGGAAAACGAAATTGCGGTCGGTCTGGAGATCAATGCCAACCACCTGCGCGGCAAGCAAGAAGGTATTGTGACCGCTATCGGCACACCTTTACATAAAGGCAGAACAACAATGGTATGGGACATCAAGATTATAGATGAAGAGAAAAAGCTTATTTGCGTTTCGCGGTGCACGGTGGCGATAGTCAAAAAGAAAAAGTAACGAACAGTTTCCATTACGGTCAATCTATTGGCCGTAGTGGATTTTTTATGGAAAATAAAAAATGTTGTTAACAAAAACAAATTGTTGTTGTATACTGAATTTTAAGAAAATAATAGCGCTTACATTTTTAAATTGCCTTTTTTTCAAAAGGTTTTTTTAAAACAGTTAACATACCGTCCGTTCAGTATTTACATACCGTCCGTGTAGTATGGTGAAGGAGGAATAAAAATGGCGGATTCATTATTTGATTTGACAGGGAGAACGGCGTTGATTACAGGAGGGGGAAGTGGTCTTGGGCGGAACATAGCAGAAATTTTTGCGGAGTATGGAGCGAATATAGCCGTTTGCTCCCGCAAAATAGCTAATTGCCAAGAAACCGTTGATCATCTGGAAAGCCGCTATGGCGTTAAAGCACACGCTTATGAATGCAATGTCGGCAGCGAAGAACAAGTGAAAGCTGTAGTGCAGTCGGTGTTGTCTGATTTCGGCAGTATTGACATCCTGGTCAATAACAGCGGCGCGACATGGGGGGAAGAAACAGAAAAAATGCCACTGGATGCATGGGAAAAAGTAATGAATGTCAATGTTACCGGGACTTTCCTTATGTCCAAGGAAGTGGGCGGACACATGATTCGCAGTGGCTACGGAAAAATCATCAATATCGGTTCGGTCGCCGGTTTAAGAGCGGAACCGCCGGAAGTGCTGAATGCCATCGGATACAGTACGAGCAAAGCGGCTGTCCATCATTTCACCAAAGATTTGGCGCGTAAATGGGCAGGCTACGGATTGTATGTCAACGCTATTGCCCCCGGTTTTTTTGAAACAAAAATGACAAAGCACGTCATTGCACAGCATGCAGAAACAATTGTTCATAAAAATCCAATGAAAAAATTGGGGGACACCAGATCGCTTCAAGGCGCCGCACTTTTCCTGGCAGGCGCCGCCAGTGATTACATCACTGGCCAAGTGATTGCAGTGGACGGCGGAAGTTCATTATAAAAATTCTGGCTGAAAGTTGAAAGAGCATCAAGTTCAAAAGGAGGAAAAGCATGGATAGACCTTGGTTAAAGCATGTAGCAGAAGGCAATCCGAAAAGCATTGAGATACCGAATATCTCATTGGTGGAATTGTTCAGGCAGTCGGCAGAGGAATACGCGGACCATACAGCGGTCACTTTTTTCGATAAGACTTACAGCTATCGGGAACTGGAGGAGGCGATTATTCATTTTACGAAAAAACTGGCTGGAATAGGTATTCGGAAAAATGACCGTGTGGCCATCATGCTGCCGAATTGTCCGCAATATCCCATCAGTTTTTATGCCGCACTATCCTGTGGAGCTACCATCGTGCAGTTGAATCCAATGTTCCAACCAGCAGAACTTCTTCACATTCTCGATGATTCGGAGACAAAAGCCTTAATTATATTGGATCGGTTAATGCCTTTGTTCGACAGCATCAAAGATCAGACTTCGGTCCAACATATACTGGCTGTTTGCCTCGACGGTGATGCCGCAGAATCTGCTCCAATTGGCGGTATGCCTCGCCTGACGATGGATCCCAAAGAAGATGTAGCGGTCATTCAGTATACAGGCGGCACAACCGGGCTCCCGAAAGGTGCCATGCTGACGCATCGCAACATCGTCGCCAATACCCTGCAAAGTGCTGCAACTTCTGAAGTAACAACCAAAAAAGGAAAAGAGAAGGTGCTGACCATTTCCCCTTTGTTTCATGTTTACGGCATGACCAGCGGCATGAGCGTCACTTTCTATAACGGAGGCAACATGATTCTGGTGCCGAAATTTGATGTTGGCCAAGTAGTGGAGCTGATTGAAAAAGAAAAGCCCACTGCATTTCCAGGAGTGCCTACCATGTACATCGCATTGCTGGATTATCATCGATCGAGAAAATTCGATTTGAGTTGTTTGGAATCCTGCAGCAGCGGATCAGCTCCTTTGCCGCTGGAAGTACTTGACCGTTTCAATGCAATCAGCGGCACCACTATGGCGGAAGGCTACGGTTTATCCGAGGCATCGCCTGTAACCCACAGGAATCCTGTTCGAAGCTTACAAAAAGTGGCAGCATCGGCATTCCGTTGCCGAATACCGATTCGCGGATTGTCGATATCGCGACCGGGCAAGAGACCTTGCCGGTCGGCCAAGTAGGTGAATTGGTTGTGCGGGGCCCGCAAGTGATGAAAGGCTATTGGAACAGGCCGGAAGAAACCGCTGTGGTGATTCGGGAAGATTGGCTGTACACGGGAGATCTCGCGAAAATGGATGAAGACGGGTTCTTTTACATCGTGGGCCGGAAAAAAGAAATGATTTTGGCGAGTGGATTTAACGTCTATCCAATCGAAGTGGAAAACGTCCTTTATCGCCATCCCGCCATACGGGAAGCAGCTGTTTTCGGAGTTCCGGATGCGTATCGTGGAGAAACCGTTCGAGCGGTTGTCGTCTTGAACGAAGAAGTGACAGAAGAAGAGCTGATCGCCTGTTGCCGCACCCAGTTATCGGCTTATAAAGTGCCGGAAGCGATTATCGTTGTGGAAGAACTGCCTAAAACGGCTGTCGGGAAAATACTGAAACGTGCATTGCAAAAACAGTACGCCGATTTATAAAAAATCAGGAAACGGGGAGATCAACATGCATTTACGTTTATCAGAAGAACAGGAAATGATTCAAAAAACAATACGCCGATTTGTGGAAAAAGAATTGATTCCACTGGAAAACGAAGTCCTGAAAAATGAAAGGGAAGGGCGTCCGAGCCTGGAACCGGAAAAAATGAAAGAACTTCAGAAAAAAGCCAAGGACTTCGGCTTTTGGGGCATCAATACTCCAGAGGAATACGGTGGGTCGAATCTTGGCCAAATGATGCTGGCCATCGTTTTGATGGAAGTTTCCAAAACCTTTGTGCCGTTCACATTTGGAGGTTCGGCTGACAATATCCTGTATTACGGCAATGAAGAACAAAAGAAAAAGTACCTGATCCCGACCATCAATGGAGAAAAGAAATCCTGCTTTGCCATGACGGAACCGGAAGCCGGATCTGATACGCAAAACTTGAAAATGACGGCTGTCAAAGACGGAAATGAATGGGTCTTAAACGGGGAGAAAACCTTTATCACAGGCGGAAATGAAGCTGATTTCGTCATGGTGATCGCTATTACGGATAAAGAGCTGCACCAGCAAACAGGGCGTTCCGGTGTTACTTGCTTTATCGTCGACCGGGACATGGGCTGGAAATCCGAATACATCGATACGATGGGCGAATGGGGACCTGCCGGATTGGTCTTCGACAACGTCCGTGTACCAGAAGAAAACGTCTTGGGTGAAATTAACGGCGGCTACAATTTGGGGCTTGAATGGATTGGTTTTGCGCGTTGGGTAGTTGGAGCGCGGGCAGTTGGGATGAGTGAACGGTTGTTGCAGATGGCGATCGATTATTCGAAAGACCGTAAAACCTTCGGCAAGCCGATTGCGGAACGCCAGGCGATCCAATGGCCGATTGCTGATTCAGCAGTGGAAATCGAAGCGGCAAAATGGCTGGTGTTAAATGCTGCTTTCACATTGGACCAAGGCGAAGATAATCGCCATTTGGCATCGATGGCGAAACTGTATGGCGCAAACATGGGCAACCGGGTCGTGGATCGGGTTCTTCAAATCCATGGCGGTATGGGCTATACACGTGAATTGCCGATTGAACGCTGGTACCGTGAAGCACGGCTATGGAGAATCTACGATGGGACGGACGAAATTCAACGCATGATCATTTCAAGAAACTTATTGAAAGGCCACGTGAAAGTGGGCCAATCGGTTTAAACGAATGGAAGAAAAGGGAGGCATACCAATGGGGAATTCATTTGAAGGAAAAACAGCTTTTGTTACAGGGGGGAGCCGCGGAATCGGCCGCCAGATTGCCGAACGGTTTGCGAGTGAAGGCGCCAATGTGGCGATCATCGACGTGAACGAGGAAGCGCTACAGACAGCACAGCAAGAAATGGCTGGCAAAGGTTATTCCATTTATACGAAAAATGCCAGTGTTACGGACAAAGAACAAATAGAGCAAGCGATGAAAGAAGTATTTGATCAATTCGGTTCGATTGATGTACTCGTTAATAATGCAGGCGTCATTCGGGATAATATGCTGTTTAAAATGACAGATGAGGATTGGCTGACGGTTACCGATGTCCATTTGAAAGGCGCATTTTATGCGACACGTGCTGCGCAGCAATACATGACCCAAAACAAATACGGCCGCATCATCAATATTTCGTCGACTTCCGCACTTGGCAATCGTGGACAAGCCAATTACGCCACAGCCAAAGCTGGTCTTCAAGGATTTACCAAAACCTTGGCAATCGAACTCGGAAAATACGGCATCACAGCCAATGCAGTGGCACCTGGTTTTATCGAGACGGATATGACGAAAGCGACTGCTGAGCGCATTGGCGTACCTTTTGAAGAATTGATCAAAGCGAGTGTTTCCACTATTCCGGTCGGCCGCAGCGGCAAGCCTGAAGATATTGCGAACGCCGTCGCCTTTTTTGCGGATGAACGTTCTTCATTTGTCAGCGGACAGGTTTTATACGTAGCGGGTGGACCGAAAAACTAAATGGGGAGGTGCAGCTATGCTGAAAGAAAGCATTGGGAAACGTTCAGACAAAGTGAAAAACACGATTGAAAGAGGGGCGGTCCGGAAGTTTGCAGAAGCGATCGGTGACCCTGCTCCCATTTTCATCGATGAACAGGCAGGTGCCGCTTCGCGCTACAAACAAAACATTGCACCTCCTACATTTCCAGTGACCTTTGATGCCGGGAAAATCGACGGATTGGATCTTCCTTCCAAAGGATTGATCCATGGGGAGCAGATTTACCATTATGAAAGGCCGTTGCTTGTTGGAGAAGATGTCTATTGCTGGATGGAAGTAAAAGATTATTATGAGAAAAGCGGCAATTTCGGCGAGATGGGATTTTTGGTCGTCGTAAAAAAAGGGCAAAGCCCAGACGGTGAACTATTGTTCACGGAAGAACGCATCGTCATCATCAACGAAGCGGCCAGAAAGGGGATGGCGGTATGAACCGGATAGTGGATTTACAGCAAGGTGACCGTTTGCCATTTATTCAATTGGATCCAGTATCGCGTTTGGATTTAATCAAATACGCGGGAGCATCCGGCGATTTTAACCCCATCCATACCATCGACGCAGAAGCTGAAGCGGCAGGATTACCAGGCATCATCGCGCATGGCATGTGGACCATGGGGAATCTGGCGAAAATTTTTACGCCTCATCTGGAAGAAGGGTTTATCCAACATTACGCCATTCGTTTTAAAGGCATGGTCTTCCTGGGGGATGTCATTACGTTGAAAGCGACTGTTGTTGAAAAGCAGGACAAGCAAGTGACATTTGAAGTTCAAGCAGCCAATCAAAGCGACAAAGATGTACTGAAAGGTGAACTCGTTTTTGCATTCTAAGCACTTGTTTTTTGAGAAAAGGGAGGCGGACATTCGTGAAAAGAGATGCAGTGATCGTATCGGCGGCACGAACAGCAATCGGAAGGCAAGGCGGTGCTTTGTCATCCCTTCCTGCTCACATTTTTGGAGCGGAAGTAATTAAAGCGGCAGTAGACCGGGCAGGGATCGACACAGCTGTGATAGATGATGTCATCATGGGTAATGTCTTGGCTGGCGGCGATCGTCTGTTTTGATTACCGGAAACACCAGACTGAAAAGGTTCAGCCTGTGCTCCGTGAGATGCTTGGAAGTTTTCTGATTGGATGGGGGTAAAAAATGCTATAATACGACAGAGCTTTTAAGACTAAGAAAGGCAGTGGGCTGCGTGAAAAGTGAATTAATCAAACAAAGCATCAATCTTTTTGTGGAGAAAGGATTCAGTGCCACTTCCATACAAGATATCGTTGATACAATCGGGGTAACAAAAGGTTCTTTCTACTATCATTTCAAAAGCAAGGAAGCACTGTTGATGGATATCCATTCGCATTATATTGATGATCTGTTAAAAAGGCAGAAGACCATCCTGGATACTGAAAAAAGCCATAAAGATAAATTAATAGCCATTGTCGAACTCATTATTGTTGATATTGAAAAACAAGGGGCAGTCGGCCGTGTGTATTTCCGTGAAATTCGCCATTTGAAAGAAGAGAATGCTGCCGTCATCCGGCAAAAACGGGCAGATTTCCGAAACAATATCGAAGTATTGTTGAAAGAAGGCATTAGAGCGAACGAGTTCCGAAGAGAGCTGCAGCCTAAAATCATTACATTTGCCATTTTGGGCATCACGAATTGGAGCTACCAATGGTTCAGTGTCGAAGGCAGTTTGACCGTAAAAGAACTTTCTGCGATGTACACGGATTTTATCCTGCATGGCATTCAATCTCCAAATGCGTCCAACTAAGAGCGTCTCCTAACTTCAATCATTGGAGTTGGGGAGGTGCTTTTTCTTATTGCCATTATTAGTTTCCAACTCCAGCAAAAACCGCTTAAAATCAAGCCCTCCTCTGTAACCGCCGATGGTGCCATTTTTGCTGATGACCCGGTGGCATGGCACAGTGATGAGCAAAGGGTTTGCACCGATGGCGGAGGCCACTGCCCGCACAGCTGAAGGCTTGCCGATCTGTTCAGCAATTTCGGAGTACGTAACGGTTTGGCCGTAGGGAATCTTGTGGAGTGCTTCCCAGACTTGTTGCTGAAAAGTTGTTCCTGCTGCATCGGCAGACAAAGAAAATTCCTGTTGGGACCCATCCAGGTAAGCTGTTAATTCTTGTTTAGAGTCCGACAGCAAACTGTCGTTTTGTTCCAGGCTTGCCGCTGGAAAATGCTTATGGATATAAACCGATAACTCGCTGAAACTGTCACCGGGTGAGCCGATGTAACACAAACCGTTTTCAGTTTTGGCGATGTGCAGTTGCCATTGGCCATGTTCGAAAATAGACCAATAAATGAGGGAACCAGTTGTACGCATTCGCTTCTCATCCTTTCTGATAGTTGAAGAGTTTTCTTGGGTAGGATGGTTGTGTATCTTTGCTGTTACTTCTTACTTTCTTCAAAATAAGGTTTTAGTACAGGAAAAGCAAGCAGATAAAATAGTGGATGAAGAACAGTTTTAATCATTGCGATACGGGAATAAAGGGACTAGCAAAAGAAAGGGAGGGATTACGATGGCAAGAGATAAAAATTTGGAAGAACTGAAGGAAAAACAGTTGGAAAAGGAACAAAGAGAACAGGAGAAAGAGATGGAAATGACAGACAGCGGACGGATCCCCAATCTGGAAGACGACAAGGAAGAGCGTACAGAAGAGAAAGGACAATAGCAGCTGACTTGATTTCCCGCATCCTGGTTTCGACCGGGGTGCGGGTTTTTCATGGGAAGGCGTGTTACTATAGACATTATCAAAAAACAAAGAGAGAGTGGTCTATATGTTCAACTCCTTAATTGAATTAATGGAAGCGAAAGATTTGAAAGACAAGCGTTCAATTCCATGGAATCAAATATGCCAAGAAGAGCGATTATCCGAACGATTTATTAAAGAAAACGTGGACCAAGTGAATTGGAAGCTGATTTCAACCCATCAGGAATTGTCTGAAACGTTCATCCGTAAGTATAGAAACCGTCTGTTTTGGGATGAGATCATCAAAGCTCAAAAGCTTTCCGAAGCCTTTATCGAGAAATTTGCAGATGAAAAGAAATGGCGTCCCATTGCAAAAGAAGAGCTGAGCAAAAAGCAGCAAAAGACATTCGAAAAAGAAGGGCAGTCATTCGATTCAACAGAATATTGGAAGTTTGTCTCGATGAAGCAGCAGTTGGCCAACTCCAAAGGGTTGTCGCCTGCGTTTATTGAAAAGCACCAAGACAAACTAGATTGGACAGAGTTGTGCCGCCATCAGTATTTACCGATGCCGCTGATCCATCGCCATGCCCGCAAAGTGAATTGGACACTGGTGACGCGCCATCAAGTTTTATCCGAACGTTTTATCGAGAAGTACAGCAATGACGTCGAATGGGAGACCATCACTTTTCATCAATCGCTATCCGAACGCTTCATCAACCGCCACCAAGCGAAAATGAGTTTTATTTCAGCGGAAGAAAGGCGTTCTGAAGCCTTTTTATATACCCATTTCAACAAGTTGGATGCGGCGTCGATTCTGGAACATCAACAATTACAGAATGTAAAAAAGTATGATCCTTTGGACGTCTATGTGCTGACTAAAAACAGCGAAAAGAAGTACATTTTGAAGTTTCACGATCTTACGGAAAGTTTAGAACCGGTCCGGAAAGCCGATGAAGAGGAACTTTACGAGCACTTGGAAGAACACGATTTATTGGCAACTGCAGGAGAAGATTTTCCTGAACTGTTGATCGTCGGTGACCTGCGGTTCTGATAAGGGTTAGTCCTTTACGGAAATTGCTGATGATCAGGAAAAATCGAAAACTGATTGATGTAAATAACCGCCTCTCTGCCAGATGGAGAGACGGTTATTTTTTGTTTTTGCGGAAAACAGGTTATACTGAATAAAAAAATTGAAAGTTGGGATTCTATACATGGCGTTTACTGATTTATCAATTGCGAGCGAAGCGACGATCCAGCCAATTTTGGAAATTGCAGAACAGGCGGGGATCTCTAAAAAAGCCTTGGAATTATACGGAAACTATAAAGCGAAAATAAACGTGGATCAATTGCCGCCAGTCCAAAAAATGGGACAAGTGGTGCTGGTGACAGCAATTAGCCCAACACCTGCAGGAGAAGGGAAGTCTACTGTAACTGTAGGGTTAGCGGATGCCTTCAAGCAATTGAATGAATCAGTGGCTGTTGCGTTGCGTGAACCCTCTTTGGGACCGGTAATGGGTGTTAAAGGCGGAGCTACTGGCGGCGGGTTTGCGCAAGTACTGCCAATGGAAGACATCAATCTGCATTTCACAGGAGATATCCATGCCATTACATCAGCGAATAATGCATTGGCAGCCTTGATCGACAATCACTTGCACCAAGGAAATGTCTTGAAAATCGACCCGCGCCGCATCACCTGGAAGCGTGCGCTGGACATCAATGACCGAGCTTTGCGGCAAGTGACCATCGGCCTTGGTGGGCCTGGACAAGGAGTGCCAAGGCAAGACGGTTTTGATATTACGGTAGCTTCGGAAATTATGGCGGTGCTTTGTTTGGCGGGTTCATTGGCGGACTTGAAAGAACGGTTGGCACAAATGGTCATCGGCTATACGTACGACAGAGATCCTATAACGGTAAGAGACCTTGGAGCGGAAGGGGCTTTAACGCTCTTGCTGAAAGAGGCTTTTAAGCCGAACTTGGTGCAGACAATTGAAGGTACACCTGCTATTATCCACGGCGGTCCGTTTGCGAACATCGCCCATGGCTGCAACTCACTGATTGCCACGAATACGGCAAGAAGAGTGGCTGATATTGTCGTCACAGAAGCGGGGTTCGGTGCAGATTTGGGTGCGGAGAAGTTCATGCACATCAAATCAAGAAAAGGCGGTTTCCATCCGGATGCGGTGGTCATTGTGGCGACTGTGCGTGCGCTTAAAATGCATGGAGGCGTTGCGAAAACTCTATTGGCTGAAGAAGATGCGGAAGCAGTCAAACGAGGCATGGTCAATTTAGCAAAGCATGTGGATACGATCCGGCAATTCGGTATCGAGCCGGTTGTAGCATTGAACCGCTTTTCTGGGGACAGCGAAGCGGAATTGGCTGCAGTGCTCGATTGGGCAGAAGCAGAAGGTGTGGCAGTTGCCATGACAGAAGTCTGGGAAAAAGGCGGAGCTGGAGGCATTGCCTTGGCGAGGCTGGTTAAACAGGAACTGGAGCGTCCGACAGATTTCCATCACTTGTATCAGGAAGACGATTCGATCGAAGAAAAACTTCGGACGATTGTCCAGAAAGTTTACGGTGGAGCGGATATTCAATTATCGGATTTGGCACAAAAGCAACTGGTTGAATTGAAGAAATACGGCTGGGATTCCTTGCCGATCTGTATGGCGAAAACCCAGTACTCGTTATCGGATCAGCCTAAACTGCTGGGGCGGCCAGAAGGATTCACCATCACGATCCGGGAAATCATTCCGAAGCTTGGAGCGGGATTCTTGGTCTGTCTAACGGGTGACATTATGACGATGCCAGGTCTGCCAAAACAACCGGCTGCTTTGAATATGGATGTTACTTCTGACGGCAAGGCTGTCGGTTTATTTTAAAGAAAAGGGCTCGCAGCTTATATGCGAGTCCTTTTTTGGTTTTTAAAAAATTGAAATCCTACTCGCTTTAATTTAACTTAATAATCAGAAAAAATAACGCCATTATGGGAAATGAATGGTAGAATATAGGTGTCAAAGCATCATCAGTAAGGGGAGGAAATTATGCCAGGGACCATTGTTGAAAGTATTTACGGAAAGCTGCGAGGCCAGCAACAGGGCAATGTCATTGTTTGGAAAGGCATCCCCTATGCGAAGCCGCCTACCGGCAACCGTCGCTTTCGGGCACCTCAGCCGCCGGAGCCGTGGTCGGAAGTGCGCGAAGCCCTTCTATTCGGACCATCAGCTATACAAGCCAGCAATGGCATCATGGAGTTTTTAGGAAATCGAGCAGACAACACCAGTGAAGATTGCTTGTACTTGAATGTTTGGTCGCCAGCAGCTGATAACCATCGCCGTCCGGTTATGGTATGGATCCATGGCGGGGCTTTTACTACTGGTGCCGGATCCAGCAAAACCTATGACGGCAGTTCTTTCGCAACTGAAGGAGACGTTGTCGTTGTCACTTTCAACTACCGTCTGGGTGCTCTTGGATTTTTGCATTTAGGGGGCATCGGAGGTGCTGACTTTTCGGGTTCCTGCAATTGTGGCATCTTGGATCAACTGGCTGCACTTCAATGGGTTCAGGACAATATTGAAAAGTTCGGTGGAGATCCGGACCGGGTAACGGTTTTCGGGGAATCTGCCGGTGCGATGAGCATAGGGGTCCTGATGGCGATTCCCAAGGCAAAAGGGCTGTTCCAACAGGCAATCCTGCAAAGTGGGGCAGCAGCAAATGTCCTCAGTTCTTCCATTGCGGAAAAAGTCAGCAGCCGTCTTTTGGCTGCATTGAACATCGGGCATGGAGAAGTAGACAAAATCAGGGAGATTCCAGCGCAGCAATTAGTGGATACGGCTGCTTTGCTTCCGGCGATGAGCCTGGTTCCAGTTATAGAAGGCGATTTGCTTCCAGTACACCCTGAGCAGGCACTTGCCAAAGGGATAGCTAAAGATATGCCGGTACTGATTGGCACAAATAAAGATGAATACCGGCTCTTCAGCTTTTTTGACCCTCGTTGGAAACAAGGGGATCAAGAGGAAATCATTTCGATTTTTGAACATACATTTGGCCTTAACTGGTTGGGAATTTCACAGTATTTGCTAAATGGAGAAGAATTGAACCAAAACATTTACGATAAGCTGATGACGATGAGCCTATTTACATTTCCCGCGCTGGAGCTTGCAGAACTGCAGGCTAAGCAGGGTGCTCCTGTTTGGATGTATCGTTTCGACTGGGAGACGCCGGTTTTTGGAGGAGAGCTGAAAGCTTGCCATAGCCTGGAGCTTCCGTTTGTCTGGAACACATTATCTAAAGAAGGCACCGAGCGGTTGACCGGGAACTCGGAGGAACGGCACAAACTGGCGGAAGAAATACACCATTCCTGGATCAGATTTGCCAGAAGCGGCAATCCCAATGCGCCGAAACTGCCGGAGTGGAGGGCTTATAATTTGGAACACCGCCCCGTCATGATTTTTAATCGGGAGAATGTGCTCGTCCATGATCCGAACAGCGAAGAACGAAAGAAATGGAAAAATCTCATGGTTCATCTGGAAAAGTCCCGTTAACAGCAGAAACGGATGAACGGGAGGGACGAATATGAAAAATGAAATCAGGGTCACAGATTTTATTGAACAAGGAACAGCGATCTACATAAAGGCTGAAGTTTACGATCATCAACAAAACCAATGGTACGAAGAAGAACTGAGGTTTTTGGATGAGTTGCTGTATGGCGATTTGGTTCATCCCAGAAAGTCGCCTTTAACAGAACAATGCCGTTTGGAAACCATTGCCTATTTAAAACAGTATTTTGGACGCGCTACCGATTGAACTGACAAATTCCATCTGTGGATCTTGCAGAGCCATGTCCCGCCTTTTTGTGCAAGCGAGTTCTTTTGGTGAATCTAGTTATGGTCAAAACAGGTTCTTGAAAGGGAGAGGTCCGTATGAAATTCCAATCAACGCGCCAGCAACAGACAGCTTTAAGTTTGACTGTTTACAACGATGGATTCGCCTTAGTCAAAGAGACACGAATGATTCCAGGAAACCATGAATTGGAGGAAGTTCAGTTTATGGATATCGCTTCACGGATTGAGGCGGATTCCGTCTTGGTTGATGGGCTTCACGTACTCGAACAAAGTTATGACTGCGATTTGATCAGTAAGGAAAAACTCCTGGAGAAATACATTGATGAAGTGTTGACTGTCAGGAATGCGGAGTTGGGGGAAGAGATGCAAATCCGGCTTCTCAGTGTGACAGGCAGTATTATTGGGAAACGGGTCGATACAAAGGAAATCGTAATTGACCCTGTTGGCCAATTGATTCTTCCGGCGCTGCCGGAGGGGTTATTGACAAAACCGACTCTGGTTTGGAAAATAGCGCCTATTGAAACAGACACAGAAGCGAGAATTTCTTATTTGACTCAAGGCTTGGAATGGCGAGCAAATTATGTGGCGGAAATCCGCGATTCTAAGCTGGTTTTTTCAGGCTGGATTCAACTTTCCAACAATAGCGGGATGGATTTTTTCGATAGCCGGCTAAAATTGGCTTCCGGAAAGGTGAACCGATTTGCAGATGCCTATCCACTGAATGAGTCAATCAGGCTGTTTGCCAAAGCAGAGGAACCTGATTCGGCATTTGAAGAACATGGCTTTGCCGATTATCATGCTTACAGCATGGAACGGGCAATAACCATCATAAGGGAACAGACCAAACAAATCAGTTTCCTGAAAGTGGGGAATGCAGCATTTCGTAAGCTTTACAAAGTGGAAACTGGAAGCAAACAAGTAAAAGTCATTCTTGAATTTGATAATACGGAAGCCAATAACTTGGGCATGCCCTTGCCTAAGGGATTGCTCAAAGTATATGAACAAGACCAGGACGGTGAAATGGAGTTTATCGGAGAAAATGCGATTAACCATGTGGCAGCCGAACAGAAACTATCCTTGGTGATTGGAGATGCGTTTGATCTCATCAGTAAAAACTGGGAGAAAAAGCGCGACAGACGCGGACATTTTGACTATGTCACGCATGTTTATAAAATAAAGAACCAAAAGGCGGAGAATGTTCGGATCGATGTCAGCCATCGAATACTTGAGCGGATTTGGCAGATGGAATCATCTACACATGATTACGAAGTAAAGCAGTCAAATGAACTTGAATTCCGAGTCCGCATCCCTTCGGGGAAAACGGCCGAAGTGGAATTCACATATAAAGTGGATCGGACCGATGAGCGTCTTAAGCAAAGTCATGAAAAGTGAGAAGCATCCTCTTATTGGAAGCTGATAAAATTAATTTCCTTTTAATGGTGATGTTTTAGCTGAGGTTTGATAAAATTATTTTAAGCATCATCATTTTATGGACAAAGGGGAATTGGTAAGATGTTTAAAAAAATGGCTTCTGAAGCACTTGGATTATCGGATATTGGGAAAATAATTGACCCGCAGGATTTTGACAAAACGGATTCTGATGATTATGTCATGACTGAAGATGGAGAGAAAATCTATTTTCTGATCAAAACAAAAGCGGATGAATATTGCTTCACTAATTTGGCCATCATCCATGTCGATGGAGAAAGTGCGATGTCTTCAAAACGTACGTTGAGACGCTATCCATATTCTCAGTACAGCATTTCAAATGTTGTTCTTGAAACTGCGGGCAAGATCGATTTAGATGTTGAACTTGCGTTTACTGTAGGGTCGATTCCTTTTAAAATTGATGTCCAAAAACAGCAGGCGGAGCGTTTGACAGACCTGTATAAATCGCTTTTAAGAATCGCTGAACATACCCATGAAAATGCAATCATCATCAATATGGCCAACGACAGCCTGGAAAAAGCGGTGACGGTTCTGCAGAATTCAAGATCGGGTGATGTGGCATTAAGCGATCAGTATTCGAAGCTGACCGATTTTGGTTTTACCTGGATGACATCTGTCCGCAACCAATACCATGTCAAAGACTTTGGCGATGTATTTGAAAAGTACATCAACAATTGAAATGAAAAAGATGGATGCCGAATGGGTGCCATCTTTTTTTAGTATGGTCCTGCAACAGTGAAACTGAAAAATACGGACAGGAAATTAGAGTGACAGTCTAGAGAGCTGCCTGACAATGAAGGAGGAAGCCAATGTATAAAACGATATTGACGCCAAGGGTTTCAGAGACGGATGGTGTGGGCCATATCAACAATACAACCTTGCCGGTATGGTTTGAAGCAGCCAGAAATCCCTTATTCGATTTGTTCACACCCGACCATGATTTTGCGAAGTGGAAAATGGTCATCGTCAAGACTGTCTTGGAATTCACGGGGCAAATCTATTTTGGCAAAGACGTGGCAGTGAATGTATGGGTCAAGAAAATCGGCAACAGCAGCCTGGAATTATACGAAGAACTTTACCAGGAAGGAAATCTTTGTGCACGGAACACGGCCGTTTATGTGAATTATGATTTGGACAGCCAGAAGTCTGAAAAGATTCCAGAAGCGATCCGCCAGGAATTGGCTAAACACCTTTGGGAAGAAAAAGATAAATAATATTTTGTCTGAATAAACGGAATACTTATTTAACAGAAGCATCTCTTGAAAAGCGGAAACAGCGTGCTATAATAAGACCATTCAAATACGATTCACTCATATAATCGCGGGGATATGGCCCGCAAGTTTCTACCGGTTTGCCGTAAACGAACTGACTATGAGAAGCAACGAAGCACGGGAAATGCGTCTTTTTGGCGTTTATTTCTTTTTGTTTCCTTTCGAATTTAAGCTCGAAGGACATTGCTCCACTCATGGTTATGGATGGATGCACGTTCTGAGGGCTTTTTTTCTTGCCTTCAGCCGTGACAGAAGAGGAGCTGACAGCATGAAGAAATTACAGGATAAAATCATATCGGACGGCAAAGTCTTGTCGGAATCGGTATTAAAAGTAGATTCATTTTTAAATCACCAAATTGACCCGCCGTTGATGCAGGCAATTGGAGAAGAATTCGCTTCACGCTTTAAAGAAGACGGCATTACAAAAATTCTGACACTGGAATCTTCAGGGATTGCTCCAGCGATGATGACTGGACTGGTCTTAGGCGTACCGGCGGTATTTGCCAGAAAACGCAAGTCGTTGACATTGGTTGACCACATGTACACTGCCAGTGTCCATTCATTTACGAAAAATGAAACCAATGATATTTCCGTATCAAAAGACTTTTTGAAAAAAGAGGATGTCGTGCTGGTCATGGATGATTTCCTGGCTAACGGGCAAGCGGCGCTGGGCTTATTGGACATCGTAGAACAAGCAGGGGCTAAACTGGCGGGCATTGGCATCGTTATCGAGAAAGGTTTCCAGCCAGGCGGGAAGTTGCTGCGTGAACGCGGCATCCGTATTGAAACCTTAGCGAATATTTCATCTTTGGAAAATGGCAACGTGTCCTTTTATGAGGAGGCGAAAATTCAATGAAGAAAGCTTTAGGAGAAACAGCTTTAGGATTCCAGCATGTATTGGCCATGTACGCGGGAGCGGTGTTGGTTCCATTAATTGTGGGAGAAGCACTTGGCCTGACGCCAGAGCAATTAACATACCTGGTCGCAATTGATATTCTTCTTTGTGGAGTGGCGACAATTTTGCAGATTGTCAGCAACCGGTTCTTCGGTATCGGACTTCCCGTTGTGCTGGGCTGTACGTTTACTGCAGTTGGACCAATGATTGCGATCGGTGGCCAATATGGCATTTCCGCTATTTACGGGGCTATTCTTGTTTCTGGAGTGTTTGTTGTACTGATCAGTGGGTTTTTCGGCAGCCTTGTGCGCTTCTTTCCACCAGTTGTTACAGGAACCGTCGTTACGATCATTGGGATTACGCTTATTCCAGTAGCCATCAACAATATGGGTGGAGGACAGGGAGCCAGTGATTTTGGTTCTCTTGCCAACATCGGCCTATCTTTCGGAACCTTACTGTTCATTGTCATCATGTACCGTTTTTCTACAGGTTTTCTCAGAGCAATCTCTATCCTGTTGGGGTTAATTGTCGGTACTGTAGCTGCTGCTTTTCTTGGCAAAGTGGATGTTTCTCCTATCGCTGATGCTTCGTACTTTCACATGGTCGAGCCTTTCTATTTCGGGATGCCGACATTTGAATGGCCAGCCATCCTAACGATGATTCTGGTGGCGATGGTGTCATTGGTTGAATCGACTGGCGTTTACTTTGCACTTGGTGATATTACAAAAAAGAAACTCAAAGAAAAGGATTTGGCAAAAGGATACCGCGCAGAAGGGTTAGCCATTGTACTTGGAGGAATATTCAACTCCTTCCCGTACACAGCATTTTCACAAAATGTGGGGCTGATTCAGATGTCGGGCGTCAAATCACGAAAAATCATTTTGATTACAGGAATCATGCTGATCACGCTTGGATTTGTTCCGAAAATCGCGGCGGTCACAACAATCATCCCGCCGTCAGTTCTTGGCGGCGCCATGATTGCGATGTTCGGCATGGTTATTGCGCAAGGCATTAAAATGCTCAGCACCATTATCACGGATTCACAAGAAAACTCTATGATCATTGCCTGTTCTGTCGGAATCGGCCTTGGAGTTACAGTAGTTCCTGAGTTGTTTGTCCAGTTGCCTTCAAGCGTTCAGATTTTGACAAGCAATGGTATCGTAGCGGGCAGTGTTACAGCTATCGTCTTGAACATTCTGTTCAATATGCTTCCTTCTAAAAAAAGACAGCGTGCATCTGCACCTGTAGTGAAAGAAAGCGCAATTAATCAAGGGTGAAAATAAAAAATGAGCAAACCGCTTAATTGCGGTTTGCTCATTTTTTATTTGCTGTGCACGAAAAGAAATTGAAGAGTTTTTTCAAGTGTGTCTTGTGCATCTTCCGTATTTAAATCGTATTGATATTCATGCTTCAGGTTTTTCTGGGTTCCTTCAAAAAAGACTGAGCTGAACTGAACTTGATTGGTTTTCAAAACCTCCACCAGTTCAGTGGACTGGGAAACGAATGGGTCTGCATCGCCCACTGTTATAAAAACAGGTGGATATTCAGGGCTGATATGCTGGACTGTAGAAAGTTCATCGATTTTTGGGAAAGATTCGAAAGGTTCAGCGCCTGTATATGCTGTCAAAAAATAATCGATATTTGGAAAAGCAGTGGCTCGTACAGTGTCTAAATTGTATAGGCCACACAATAGCAATGCTCCTTGCAGTTGGCTGTTGGCAATGGCCGGCTGAATGGCCATGGTTTCGGCTAATTCAACGTTTGATACAAGCGCTGCCACCTGACTGGCAATTTGCGCACCTGCAGAATCGCCTCCTACAAAGACCCGTTCCATGTCGCCGCCATATTCAGCAGCGTGCAGCTGCATATAAGCAAGCGCCTGGTTTGCCTGCAGAATCGGGCCCGGGTAAAGGGCTTCTGGTGCCAACGCGTAATCGATATTCGCCACTACATATCCGGCATCCGCTAATGCCAGCGCATAATCCTGGCGGCTGTCTTTGGATCCACCGACGTATCCGCCGCCATGAATCCATAAAATGACAGGCATGGATGCAGTAGCGTTTTCAGGGTGATAGATATCCAAAAAGCTATTGTCTGAATCACTGTACGCCAAGTTTTTGACGATCTTAACCCGCTCAGTGATTTCATTGATATCAGGAGGAGGGCTGAAAACAGCAGAACCCGAAATTTGTATGGATGCTGAAGCATCGGGAGAAGCATTAATTTCCTCAGAAATGATGACGGCAAACATAAGCGCGACCAGAGAGGCAGAAGCGATCCAATTTTTTTGAGTCCAAGTTCTGGGTTTAGCTCTCACACGATTCATCCTTTAAAGTGAATTTTCATTGATGGTGTTAAGGTGATAATCGATCCGTCAAGAATAAATTTGGTGTTCTATTGCCTGCTATATTGTCCAGCGTCTTTATATAATAGCTATGCTAACACGAATAAAGACAGGGACCAAAGAATTAAGTTCATCAAAAAGAAATATATTTGTAATGTTTAAAAGACGGGTATGTAATACAAAAAGGGTATTCAATCGGGTAAGGCTTTTTTAGGCTTTCGAAAGGAGTGAGCGGATGTTTGGATTAGCCGATTTAATATCGTTGATCATTTCTGCATTTATTATTTTACCAATTGTTGTTTTTTTGAGAGAATCGGGTTATTTAGTGATGAGTTTGATATTGGGAGTAAAGAATCCAAGAATGACGATTGGGTCAGGACCGCGTATCGTTAAGATTGGAATGTTTGATATCCGGAGATACTACCATTTATACAGTTGGTTTTCTTACGACTCACTGAAAAGACAAGGAAAGTTTGCCTATGTATCGTTGTATGCAGGCCCAATTTTAGTGAATATGATTGTAGCCTTAATCATAAATGCCCTGTTGGCAAATGGCATAATTGAAGAGTATGCGACGTTTTGGGACCGCTTTGTCTTTTACGCCTTTTATTATGTAGTATTTGATATTGTGCCGATGAAAACTGCAAACGGTATGCCGAATAACGGACTGATTATTTATGAAATGTTCCGATACGGCAGAAGAACCGACTTTAATAACGAGCCATTCCTACCGTCTACTTCTGAAGTAGAAGAAGAGTACCAAGAGGATATGGAAAAAATAGAAGAAGTTAAAGAACAGCAAAAAGAACAAATTGAAGAAGAACAGAAAAAGTCGAATATTTCTCCGGCTGAAGAAAAACAGATCAAAGAAGAAATTGAAGGAGACAAAAAAGAAACTCAGGAATATTTGGAGAAAGTTAAAGATAATAAGCAAAAAGATCTGGAGAAGCATGAAGACAATCTGCCGAAATAATTTTGCTGTGTCTTATCGCTCTAAGAAATCAGAAGAGATATCTTTAGTTCGAGATAATGAAGTGATAAGATAAGTACGTAGATATAAAGTAAGACGAAGGAGTGCAGCAGAATGTCAAAACAAACAATGGGAATTCACCATATTACAGCAATTGTTGGAGATCCACAGGAAAACGTAGATTTTTATGCAGGAGTATTGGGATTGCGGCTGGTAAAGAAAACAGTAAACTTTGACGATCCGGACACCTATCATTTGTACTTTGGAGATGAAACGGCGAAACCCGGCACCATCATCACCTTCTTTCCGTGGGGAAATGCCTATAAAGGGAAAATCGGTGATGGCCAAGTAGGCGTGACAAGCTATGCAGTTCCATCTGGCGCTTTAGTGTTTTGGCAAAAGAGACTGGAAAAATTCAAAGTTCCGTTTTTAATAGAAACCCGTTTTGGAGAACAGTATATAACGTTTGATGATCCACATGGCCTGCATCTAGAGCTGGTCGAAAGGCAAGATGGAGAACCGAACACGTGGGGAATTGGCGAAGTGACAAAAGATGTGGCCATTAAAGGATTCGGCGGAGCCACACTGTATACCGCCAATGCAGAAAAAACGGCTGAATTATTGGAGACGGTCATGGGCCTTGAAAAAATCGGCGAAGAAGATGATTTGATGCGCTTCCGCGCAGCGAGTGATCTTGGCAACCTGATTGATGTGAAACTGTCCCGAGTCGGTACAGGGCAGATGGGTGTCGGAACGGTTCACCATATCGCATGGCGTGCACAGGATGATGCAGACCAGTTGGATTGGAAAGAGCAAGTGGAAGCCTATGGACTCGGCGTAACTCCGGTCCAGGACCGAAATTATTTTAATGCCATCTATTTCCGCGAATACGGGGATCTGCTATTTGAAATCGCCACCGATCCACCAGGATTTGCGATTGATGAATCACCTGAAGCACTCGGTGAAGCCTTGATGCTGCCAGAGCAATACGAAAGCCAAAGAAAAAATCTTCAGCGGAACCTGCCGCCAATTCAAGTAAGAAGCGTGGATTGAAAAAAGTGGAAGTGGCCACCAATAGAAATAACAGAAAGCACCGCCAGAAAAACCTGGAGGTGCTTTCTGTTATTTGGAAACGAAACTTTTCAATGCCAAGTTGATATTTTGAGGGCGTTCAGCCAGCCGTCTCATGTAATAAGCGTACCAGTCTTGGCCAAAAGGGACATAGGTAGTGAAAGAATAACCTTCTTTTGCCAGGTCTTTTTGCATTTCTGTCCGAAAGCCATAGAGCATCTGGAATTCAAAGCTGTTCAAAGGAATGTTCTTTTCTTTTACAAAAGCTTTAGCTTCTTCGATAATATGATGGTCATGCGTCGCAATGGATGTATATCCAGGAGATTGAAGATGCATTTTAATCAGTTTCAGGTAGTTGTCGTCAATTTCCTTTTTGTCCTGCAAGGAGACTTCTTCGCTTTCCTTATAGGCGCCTTTTACCAGGCGGAGACGGACATTCTGCAGATTTTCAATGTCCTTTTCGGATCGGTATAAATAAGCTTGGATCACAGTCCCGACATTGTCGTAATCCTTCAGCAAAGCTTCGAGGATATCGAGTGTTTGCTGAAGATGGGCGTAGTCCTCCATATCCAAGTTGATGAAAATATCATAGCGGGCAGCAGCTGCCACGATTTCCTGAATATTTTTCAAGCAAAAAGCGAAATCGACGTCGAGGCCGATTTGTGTTAATTTAACAGACAGATGAGCGTTCACGCCGTAGACTTGAATGGCTTCCAGCGTCTCCAGGATGGCCTCTTTAGCTTGAATCGCTTCTTCTTTGGTCCTTACGAATTCACCCAGATTATCGATAGTGGCACCGATTCCATTGGCATTCAGTTCTTTTACCGACTGCATCATGCTGCTGATGTCAGTTCCAGCCACAACTTTGCCGGCGCCCAATTTTAATCCCCACTTTTTAGCACCGCTGTTTAACGCCTGATTTTTGGATAACGCAATGAAAAAGCTTCTTGTTACTCCCACTCCTAATTCCTCCAATACTGTTATAACACTATGTCGATAGGCCAAACTCTTAGAACAGGGAAACGCTTTGCTCAATGAAATACAATCGGTTTTCCGAAGGGAATTGCTGTATAATTCATTGTTATCTCAGAGCATATCACATATTTACTGAAAACAAAAAATATTGGGAAGGTGCAGAGTGCACCAGACTACCCTTGCCACCGTAAAGTAAAAAAAGCCGGAAGGAGGAGCTGAATTGAATCGGTTTGCCGCTAAAGGATTTATATTTACCGTTTCTATCTATGCTTTATTGCATTTTATTACGTACTTTTATGAAAATGCGGTTTTAAGTCTGCTGCTTTCTGTCTTTGGAATGCTGATATTACTGTCGGCATTGCTCTTATTGCCTTTTAAGAAAATTCAATTGCAATTATTTCTGGTCCTGATGGCTTTACTGGTGTTGTACACGACGAGCAATTCTTTTGGAACTGACATGATTCAGGCACTGCAGCAGATGCGGAGCCTGATCGGATTGCTGCTGATTGTGCCGATGATCAGTTGGGTTCTGAAAGAAGAACCTTATATAGAAGAAATTATGAGTTTCGCACATAATTTCCTGAACAAAAGCCAGAAATTCTATTTTGGGCTCATGATGATGACACAAGTCATCTCCCATTTTCTTCTGTTTGGTTCAGTCCCGATGATGTATCGTTTTATCGATACCTTTTTGAAGGGACATAAAGACGAGGCTTGGGAAAATTTCAAAGGAACCGCAATTCTTCGAGGCTTCGGGCTTTCGACCTTATGGGTCATCAGTATTCCCAGCTTTATTTTTGCAGTGGAGGCGCTGGAAGCGACTCTGTGGAAGTCGATGGCACTCGGATTCGTATTCGCCTTGGCGGGCACCACCTTGTCGGTAATCTTTTCATATTATCAGGAAAAGAAATACGGAGTGGACTATTCGTTAGTTCTGAAGCAGGAAATCGATAAGGCCATGAAGAATTCACGGAATACCGGAAAGTGGAACAAGGACGTTGCGGAATTCGTTTTCCTTTTCGTTTCTTTGTTTGGCACCATTTTCCTTGTCCATGAACTAACCGGGTTGGAATTTTTGTTGACCATTCCGTTGGTGATTTTGGGATGGACCTTGTTTTATTTTCTGTTTAAGAAAAAATCCTCTAATCTTGTAGCGGAAACCCGCTACTATTTTTCGGCGGGCATTGCTAAACAAGCTCAGCAATTCAGTATTTTAATCGCGGCCGGTTTACTGATTTATGCCTTAAATCAATCAAATGTCGGTGATTACGTCATCAGCGGCATGAACTTATTGACAGACGTTGTTCCGGTACTGAATATTCTTTTTCTGGTACCATTCATTGTTATTGTACTGGGCTTTATCGGGTTGGGCCCCTTGCCGGTCATTGTATTGGTGACAGGGGTTTTGGAAGCAATCCCATTTCCGTATCCGCCTGAACTGGTGGTGTTGGCCGTAACTTCCGGAAGCGTCATCTCCATCATCTTGTCGCCCTTCGTTATGCCGGTCATTATTTTGAGCAGCATTAATGGATTGAGCGGAATTCGGAACGGCCTTCGATTCAATTTGAAGTTCGCAATTGCTTTTTATATCATGGTCCAATTGTTCATCCAGACAGTTATTCATCTATGAAGGATTTTTGACAAACGAGTCAGAGTGAAATTGAAAGCTCATAATCGATGGCGTATAATCAAAATAACTGAAAATTGAAATGAATGAGGTGATAATGAAATTAGTGTCTATTAAAAAAACGCCATACAAAGATGACGGTTTTGATTTTCACTGTGGTTGAGGTGCATGGATTTCCCAGGACAACTTCAAAGCATCTGCTAAATAATCGGCAGCTTCTTCAGCTTTGAGATTGTCTACTTGGAATTTAGAGTGGTTTAACGAATAAATAGTTTGCCGCTCAAGAAACAGCGCTTCAATTTCTTCAAGAGAACGTTCCTTTAACAAAGGCCGGTTGTCAATGAGAATGTGGACACGGTCTTTCCACGACTCCCAAGAAATATCGAGAAATAGGACGATGCAGTTAGCCATGCAAATATCCTGAATTTCTTTTTGCAGAAAGGCACCGCCGCCGACAGAAATGATATTCAAAGGCTGTTGGCTGTACTTCACAATCAACTCTTTTTCTTTGGCGCGAAATGCCTGTTCCCCGTAAACTTCGAATATTTGTGGAATCGGCATAGCGAATTCCTTTTCGATTTCTGCATCGATGTCTACAAAACTGCGATAAAGCTTTTGAGCAAGTAATTTTCCGACAGTTGTTTTTCCAACTCCCATAAAACCGATGCACACAATGCTTTTTTCACGGATGGATAAACCGAAATTTCTCATTGGCAACCCTCTTTCTCATATTATGGACTGATCAGGTTTCATAGCTTACTTTACCTCATCTGCAACGGAAATTCACGGGAATTTGAAATTATGCAGCTTTGGTTGGGAAGTTTATTTTTAAAAGGTGCTTTTTCTTCAGGGTGTTCAGCAGTTGTATAATTTACTTTAGAAAGTCGAGGAGGAATTTGATGGCAACCAGCTACCTGCTGACAGGATCGTATTCATCAGAACAAGAACCAGGCATTAAACTATGGGAATTCGAGGACGGCACCGGTGAATTGCGGGAGTTGATAGGCGTAACGGGTATTGAACGGCCTTCCTTTATCGCTGTCCATCCCAATGGCACGAGCTTTGTTGCAACAAGTGAAGTAGGGAATGGGGAATTGGTGAGCTACTGGATCCATCCAGTTTCAAGAAAAATAGTGGAAATCAACCGGCAATCTTCCAATGGAGACCATCCGGCGCATGTCACCATCGATGAAACCGGAAGATGGCTATTGTCCGTTACATACTCAGGAGCTACTGTAAATATTCATCCGCTCCATTCTGATGGAGCAATCGGAGAGCTGGCGCATTCGGTAAAGCATGAAGGCTCTGGCCCGAATAAGGAACGGCAGGATGCAGCCCATCCGCATTCCGTCATACAGATGCCCGGGAAAAATTTATTTTTGGTATCCGATTTAGGGACGGATACCATCTCTACTTATAAAATGGATTCCAATAATGGGAAGTTAACATTTCAATACAAGACTCAGACAGAAGCGGGCGCCGGTCCCCGCCATTTATGCTTCCATCCCACTAAACCGCTGGTCTATTCATTGAATGAACTAAATTCCACCCTGATGGCCTATCGAATCAGCCAGGAAGGGCAATTGGAGTTTTTGCAACTGCTGCCATTATTGCCCGACAGCTACAAAGAGGCAAACACCAGCGCGGAAGTCGCTGTTTCCCATGATGGCCGTTTTGTCTATGCATCGAATCGAGGCCACGACAGCATTGCTTCATTTGCCATTCAAGACAACGGAACCCTGGAGAACTTGGGGTTAACCGGATCGGGAGGAGAAGGGCCGAGGCACTTTGCTGTCATTCCCGGCAACAACTGGATGGTGGTGGCCAATGAAAACTCCCATACCCTTGCAGCCCTGAAAATGGGACATTCAGGTGCTCCGTGTACAGTTGAACAGATTGTCCAAACCACTGCTCCGGTGTGTGTCAAAGTGATCAAGTAAAAGAAAACAGACAGAGAAAAATTCTCTGTCTGTTTTTTCTTACCAATCTTTCGATTCTTTTTCCATGATGCCCAATTCTTTCATCAAACGGATAAATCCACTGTCCCGATTGCCTTCGAAAGCTTCTTCTGTGCAGGAAGAATGCGGTGGATACTCCAGCTCCTGAGCTTCTGCGAGCGTCGATTCTTCCAGGAAGTTGGTGGCATCCGCCTCTTCAAAGCAGGAAGGCGCAATGTAGGTGCGGAACGAATGCTCCAGTATGACGCGGCTTTCAGGTGCCGGAACGTTTTCTCTTGGCATGAAAAAGAGCAACAGCAAAACAGCAGCGGCAAGGAGCAGCACAACCATCCAGATTTTTCTTCGCTTCATTTTTTATTCCTCCGTCAACAGGATTTCCGCATCCGCCAAAATTTCTTCAACTGGCGGATTCAATCCATCATACAATTTCATGATGACACCTTCCTGGTTCACCAAATAGAAGTACGTACCATGAATAACTTGGTCATCATTTTCAGGTTTCCGGGCTAAAGTCTGGAAATTATCCATAGCGAATTCGTCGATTTCCTGCGGGCTGTAGCCCGTCAGCAAGTTCCAACTGGATAAATCGGCCCCGTAATTTTCGGCATAGGACTTCAGTGTCTCGGGTTGATCGAAAGCTGGATCCACACTGAATGAAACAATCTGTACATCCAATCCTTCAGCTTCCAATTTTCCTTGCAAGTCAGTCATATTTGCCATCATCGGCAGGCAGACGGTGGTGCAGTTGGTGAAAACAAAATCAGCAAGCCAGACTTCGCCTTTCAGGTCGGCCGATCCAAATTCTTCGTTATTGTGATTAGTGAACGTAAAATCTTCTATTTCCCATTCAAGGGGGTCTTCAATCCCCTGGTTGCATGCAGCTAAAAACAGGGTAAGCAGCAAAGCGAGTAAAAGTCCTCTATATTTTGGCACGAATCTTAGCCTCTCTTTCAACAAACAGATATCCTCCTAAGCCTAGTGGATATTCTTCCTTCAAACAAGGGTATATGGGAAAAGAAATGTGTAAACATTTCGAACAGAAGGATCGAAAGCTATTTCAATTTAACGAAATATTTGAATAATTATCATTCTTAACAAGGGATTTACATGGCTTATGTAGAATTAAAAGAGACGCGGAACTGTAAAAATTTTGGAGGTGTGAAGATGAATGAGCTGCAAAGTCTGCTTACGCAGGAAAAGCTGGAAGCTTTCCATGCTGGCCTCATGCAAGATGCCTACCTGTACTTTGGGGCACATGCCAATGGAGAGGGGACACGGTTCGTTCTTTGGGTCCCGGATGTTTCCCATGTGGCGGTAGCCTGTACAAATCCTGAAAATATGGAGGAAGCAGTTTATCAAATGGAACAGCATCCCCAGGATGCGACAGTCTGGCAAGTACACATTTCCCATAAAATGATCGGTTATTCATATGAATATATTATTGAAATGTCGAATGGGGTGTTGTTTCGGAAATCTGATCCTTATGCTCAGGCCAGCGAACTGAGACCCAATACTAAGTCAGTAATCGCTCCGGTATCCAAACACAGCTGGTCAAAAACGGTTTTACAACGAAAAAAAATCCAAAATAAAGATCATCGTGAAAAACCAATGGCCATTTATGAATTACATATCGGAACCTGGAAGCGGACTTCACAAGGCGGGTTTCTGAATTACCGGGAATTGGCTTCGGAACTGATTCCGTATATTTTAGAAATGGGCTTTACCCATATAGAAATTCTGCCGATAACAGAGCATCCCTTGGATGAATCCTGGGGGTATCAGACAACCGGTTATTTTGCGCCAACCAGCCGATATGGAACTGCAGATGATTTGAAATACTTTATCGCCAAATGCGCTGAAAATAAAATCGGACTCATCTTGGATTGGATACCCGGCCATTTTTGTGTCGATGAGCATGCACTTGCTCTTTTCAACGGAGGTCCTTTATACGAAGAAGAACGGTTGGAACGGCGCGCCAATCCGGACTGGGGGACATTGAATTTCGATGTCCAAAAAGGAGAAGTCGTCAGTTTTCTGCTATCAAGCGCCCATTACTGGATGAATGAATTTAAATTTGATGGATTCCGAATGGATGCACTGGTGTGTCTGCTGTTTATCCCCAACAGAGAAGAACGGCCCCATAATCCCGAAGGAACTGATTTTCTCCGGAAACTGACGAATAGTTTAAAGGAATTCTATCCGGAAGCGCTGTTGATTGCAGAAGATGCCTGGCATTACCCAAAAGTGACGCATGATGTCTCAGAAGGCGGCGTCGGCTTTCATTATAAATGGAATTTCGGCTGGATGCGCGACACATTGGATTACATGGAAACGCAGCCTTCCAAACGTTCCGAAGTCCATCAAAAGATGAATTTTTCCTTGGTATATCAATACGAAGAACGTTATCTTTTGGCACTTTCCCATGATGAAGTGGTGAATGGCCAAGGCTCTTTATTGAACAAACTTCCCGGGACGCTGGATGAACGTTTTCTGCAGTTGCGGCTGTTGCTCGGTTTTTGGATTGCCCATCCGGGAAAGAAATTGCTGTTCATGGGCCAGGAGTTCGGCCACTTCGAGGAATGGGAATTTAAACCCGAATTGGATTGGCCATCACTGGAAACCGAAGAGCATAGAAAAATGGCGGAGTTTACAAAAAATCTTCTGGCTTTCTATAAAACCGAAAAAGCATTTTTTGAATTGGATGACCATCCGGATGGCTTCACCTGGATAGATGCAGATAATCATGAACAAAGCGTGGCTGCTTTTATTCGCAGAGGATATCTGCCACAGGATGAGTGCATCGTTGTCTGTAACTTCTCTGACCGCCATTATGAAAAGTTTAAATTGGGGGTTCCGGAAAGCGCAGAATATGAAGGGATTTTTTCAAGCGGATATGAGTATCAAAAAGCAGCAATTAAAGCGGCGGATATCCCATATGATGATTTGCCGTATTCAGTGGAGATGGATTTGCCTGCATTCACCATGACTGTATGGAAACAAAAAAAGATGGGAGTGGAGCAAGATGAACGATAAAGTAATCGCAATGCTGTTGGCCGGTGGACAAGGAAGCCGGTTAAAGTCCTTAACTTATACGATAGCCAAGCCCGCGCTTCCATTTGGCGGGAAATATCGGATCATCGATTTTCCGTTATCCAATTGCACGAATTCGGGAATTGAGACGGTTGGCGTGTTAACGCAATACCAACCCCACGTACTGCATCAATATATCGGCTTGGGAACACCCTGGGACTTGGACCGTCGGAGCGGCGGAGTAACCATGCTTCCGCCTTATGCAGAAATCGATGGCATTAAATGGTACGCAGGAACAGCGAGTGCCATTTACCAGAACATCAGTTTTTTAAAGTCCTGTGACCCGGCATATGTACTGATTTTATCAGGGGACCATATTTACAAAATGGACTACGAGGCTTTAATTGACTACCACAAAGAGCATCAGGCGGATGTCACGATTTCCGTGTTGGAAGTGCCGTGGGAAGAAGCCAGCCGTTTTGGAGTCGTCAACGTTGATGATGGAATGAATATTGAGGAATTTGATGAAAAACCGGAAAATCCGAAAAGCAATTTGGCTTCGATGGGGGTCTACGTCTTTAATTGGAACGTCCTGGAGGAATATTTGAAAATGGATAATGCAGATGAAGAATCGAGCCATGACTTCGGCAAAGATATCTTGCCAGCTATGCTCGATAAAAAGCAAAAGATGGTGGCTTATCCTTTTAAAGGTTATTGGAAAGATGTGGGGACGGTTGAAAGCCTTTGGGAAGCGAACATGGACTTGCTCGATTTGAATGCAGGATTGAATCTTCATGACCCGGGCTGGCGTATTTATTCTTCGAATCCGCAGCTGCCTCCACAAGTCATCAATGAAACAGGCAATGTCCAAGAATCCATGGTAAATGAAGGGTGCGTCATTTCCGGGGAAGTGTTCAAGTCCGTCATCTTTCAGAATGTGACAATTGAAGAAGGAGCCTCCGTATCGGAAAGTGTGGTCATGAGCGGGGCTACAATCTGTAAAGATGCAAAACTTAGCCGGGTCATTGTACCGCCGAAGTTAGATGTGCCTGAAGGGTTCGAACTTCTCCAGCAAAAAGAAGGAGAAGTGGTCTTGTTGACACAAGAACAGATGGATGAATGGAAGGAGCGTGTCGGAAAATGAAGTTATTGGCTGTAATTGATACGTCTGTAAAAAAAGAAGGGCTGCAGGATTTAACAATACACCGGGCCGTTTCATCCATTCCTTTTGCCGGACGTTACCGGTTAATTGACTTTCCATTATCAAATCTTGTCAATTCAGGGGTCACTACAGTTGGCGTCTTTCCATCCTATCCGTTTGCTTCTTTGCTGGACCATATTGGTGTGGGTAAGAGCTGGGATTTAGATAGAAGAAAAAACGGACTGTTTTTCCTGCCGATTACTCAGCGGGATGGAGGGTTATCCACTGTTGGAGCTTTTGCGGGTCTGGAAGAGCATATGCAGTTTTTTACAAAAAGTATTCAGCCCCATGTAATCGTCAGTAATGGTTTTGTCATCAATCAACTGGACGTTAAAGATATGCTGGACAACCACATCCAATCGGGTGCAGATATTACGGAAGCTGTGATTGATGGGGTTTCGTTAAAAAAATATATTTTATCCAAAGATCTGTTGGTTGAATTAATCCAGACCCACCGCGAAAAAAACGTTGTGAGTGTGGAAGATGTTGTGAATTTGAAGAAGAGCCCCTATACATTCAATCAATATGAATACGAAGGGTATTATGCCATCATTGATTCCGTCCAAAGTTATTTCCAGGCATCATTGGCATTGCTGGATGAAGAAAACAGAAAGCAGCTGTTTCTTCCAGACCGTCCGATCTATACCAAGGTGAAGGATGAGCCTCCAACACGGTATATTGCGGGATCCAAAGTTAGGCGGGCACTGATTGCGAACGGAAGCACGATCATGGGTGAAGTGGCGGACAGCATCATCAGCCGTGGCGTGTACATCAAGAAAAACGCACGTTTAGAAAAATGCATCATCATGCAGAAATGCGTGATTGAAGAAAATTGTAATCTGTCTTATGTTATTGCGGATAAAGATGTCTATATCGGTGAAGGGGTTGAGCTGCATGGAACCGCTGAGCAGCCAATTGTTTTGCGTAAAGGGGAGACGGTCACCAAGGAGGATTTACGATGAAAATCATTATGGCAGCAGCAGAATGCGCACCTTTCGCAAAAGCTGGTGGACTGGCGGATGTGATGGGAGCATTGCCGAAAGAACTCAGCAGATTAGGCCATGAAATCATGGTCGTCATCCCCAAATACAGTTTGATTGCCGAAGAATACACCGCAGAATTCGTTTTGAAGGAATCGGTTGAATTCAGTTTCAAGGGGCATCAAAAGACTTTTGGCGTTTTTCAATATGATCAGGCCGGAGTGGAATTTCTGTTCGTGGAAAATGATAGCTACTTCAAAAGAGATCAGATTTATGGACAGCCAGACGATGCCGAGCGCTATGCTTTTTTCAACCGGGCCGTACTGGAAATCGTTCAGCGCGAACAGCAGCCACCGGATTTAATTCATGTTCATGACTGGCATACCGCCACCATTCCATTTTTATTGAAGGAAGATCCGCGGTACGCGTCCGTCCAAGCAGCAAAGACTGTGTTGACGATCCACAATCTGCAATTTCAGGGGAAGCTCTCCAAACAGACATTCCTGGAGAATTTTGAGATGGATGAGCGCTATTTTGATGAAGGAGCAGTGTCGTGGGAAGGTGACTTCAATGCCTTAAAAACGGGGATTTCCTATGTAGACAAAGTGACGACGGTCAGCCCAACGTACCGGAATGAAATCTTGACGGAGTTTTATGGCGAGAAGCTCCATACTTTCCTACAGGAAAAAGAGCAGGACTTAATCGGTATTTTGAATGGCATCGATACCGAGGTCTACAACCCTGCAACGGACCTTGCCATTGAACGGGAGTTTGATGTCATGAACCTTGAAGAAAAGCAGGTCAACAAACGGGCAGTCCAGTTGAAGGCAGGTCTTCCGGAACGCGGAGACATACCTTTATTGACGATGATTTCCAGGCTTGCAGGACAAAAAGGAATTGATGTTCTGCAAGAGGTGCTTCCTTCTTTATTGGCGGAACAGGAAGTTCAATTTGTATTGCTAGGTTCAGGCGAAGAAAAGTACGAACAGTTTTTCAAGAAACTGGCGGCTGATTTTCCCACTAAAGTTTATGTCCATGTCGGTTTTGATGAAGCGTTCGCCCATTTGTTGTATGCCGGGGCCGACATCTTTTTGATGCCTTCTCATTTTGAACCTTGTGGCTTGAGCCAGTTGATATCGATGCGTTATGGAACTGTTCCTGTGGCCAACAAAACCGGGGGGTTGAAAGATACGGTTATTGAATACGATGAAAGCTTGAAGAGCGGAAATGGGTTCTTAAGCGACTTTCAACAGGATGAGCCCTATGATGTAGCCTTGAACCGCTGCCTATCTTTTTATCAGCAGCCAGAGCATTGGGAAGCCATCAAAAAAAATGGGATGGAAGGCGATTATTCCTGGTCGCGATCTGCGGCGGAATACGCTAAACTTTACGAAAGGCTAATCTAAAGGGGCGTGCCAATTATGTTTTCTTCCAAAGAAGAGTTTAAACAAAGCTTTGTCACTCGCATGGAACACAAGGGACTGGAAAAGACTTCGGAACTGGCCTACGAAACACTTTGGGAAATGATGCAGGAATGGATACAGGAACGGTGGAACCGGACTAGCCAATTGTACAAAGAGAATGGCGAAAAGCAGCTGTATTATTTCTCTATTGAATTTCTGATCGGACGAGTCTTAGGGCAAAACCTCATTAATGCCGATCATTACAATCTGGTCAAAGAAGGGTTGGAGGAACTCGGTTTTCAACTGTCCGAATTGGAAGAACTTGAGACGGAACCCGGACTTGGAAATGGCGGGTTGGGAAGGTTGGCTGCCTGCTTCATGGATTCCTTGGCTTCACTTGAACTGCCGGGACATGGGTATGGACTGCGCTATAAAGGCGGTTTATTTACCCAGCACTTTGTTGATGGCTACCAAACTGAGCAGCCCACTCAGTGGATACAGGAAGAAAACAATGTCGACATTCGGCGCGAGGAATTGGCAGTGGACATCCCTTATTATGGAGATCCCCAATTAGTCATGGGACTGGATGGCTTAAAAGTGAAAGTGGAGGATGCGGAATGGGTCAAGGCCGTGCCTTATGACCTTCCTGTAGTTGGGGCAAATGGAGGCACCGTCAATACACTTCGTCTATGGCAGGCGGAAGTGTCGGATCGGCCATTTCCTGGGAATAAAGATTACGCAGTCTATCAAAGCGAAACGGCTAAAATCACTGACCGGCTGTATCCCGAGGATTCTTTGGATGCTGGAAAGATTCTTCGCCTCAAACAGCAGTATTTTCTTTGCAGTGCATCGCTCCAAAACATTTTGAACTATCGCAATTTTGCTGTAGAGACACTTCCGGACAATGTCGCCATCCAAATCAATGATACCCATCCGGCACTGGCCATTCCGGAATTGATGCGTCTTCTGGTTGACGAGCATGCCTTGAGTTGGGAAGAGGCCTGGGGTATTACGACACGCACTATTTCCTATACCAATCATACAATTCTGGAAGAAGCCATGGAGAAATGGGACAGCCGATTGATTCAATCTTTGCTGCCCCGAATTTACTCCATCATCGAAGAAATTGACCGGCGCTTCAAAGAAAGCTTAGAACAGCAGACAATGGATGAAGAATCCTTCCATAAACTTTCCATCATCGAAAACGGAGTCATTAAAATGGCAGTGCTGGCGGTAGTGGGAAGCTATAAAGTGAATGGCGTGGCAAAATTGCATACGGAAATTTTGAAGAAGCGTGAAATGAAAGAGCTGAATGAGCAATTCCCCGACAAGTTCCATAACAAAACCAATGGCATTACACATCGCCGGTGGTTGCTCAAAGCGAACCGGGAGTTGTCCGGATTGATTTCGGAAACGATTGGGACGCAATGGATCAAAGAGCCTGAGCGATTGAAAGAATTACATTATTTTGCTCAAAATCATTCTTTTCTTCAAGAATTTCAAGCAATCAAAAGCTTGAAAAAAGACCATTTGATCCATCATCTCCAACGCGATCAGAATGTCATTGTGGATCCGGATTCTATTTTTGATATTCACATCAAACGATTCCATGGCTATAAACGCCAATTGATGAATATACTTCATATCCAGATGCTGTATGACCGGATCAAACGGGATTCAACTTATCGTCCCTATCCGCGCACCTTCTTTTTTGGAGGAAAAGCGGCGCCAAGTTATCATTTTGCAAAGCAAGTCATCAAGATGATCAATACAGTTGCTGCGAAAGTAAACAGTGATCCTTTGGTGAGGAAACACCTCCATATCGTTTTTGTTGAG
Source organism: Planococcus wigleyi (assembly GCF_014836985.1). GTDB lineage: Bacteria > Bacillota > Bacilli > Bacillales_A > Planococcaceae > Planococcus > Planococcus notacanthi. The sequence goes on from NZ_JACSPU010000003.1 coordinate 297,689, forward strand.
AACTACAACGTCACGCAAGCGGAATACCTGATACCGGCAGCGGATGTCAGCGAACAAATATCGACAGCGTCTAAAGAAGCTTCGGGTACAGGGAATATGAAGCTCATGATGAACGGTGCCTTGACCATTGGTACCTTTGATGGCGCGAATGTCGAAATATTCGATCAGGTCGGCAAAGAAAATGCTTTTGTCTTCGGAATGCGTGCAGAACAGGTGATGGAATATGAAAAAGAACAATCCTACAATCCGAAAGACATCATCGAAGCCGATCCGGAAATAGCCCAATTGATGGAAGAGTTGGTTAAAGGGGAATGGACAGAAGGAAAAACGAATGTTGACTTTATTGTAGAGCAGCTGTTGGAAGACGGGGATCCGTATTTCGTATTAAAGGACATCCGCAGCTATTCCAAAGCGCATGAGCAATTATTGGAGGTTTATGCCCAACCGGAAAAATGGGCGGAAATGTGCGTCAAGAACATTGCGGCATCGGGTATTTTCTCGAGCGACCGCACCATCCAGCAGTATTCAGATGATGTTTGGCATTTAACGAAGATCCCCAGTGTGCATTAGAACATGAAAGGGTGGAACTATGGCTGATAAAGGGTTTGATAATACCGATTTAAAAGATTATAAAGCCAGTGGAGCGCTGGCTGGAAAAGTGGCGATTGTCACGGGGGCAAGCAGCGGCATCGGTCAGGCTGTGGCAATTGCTTATGCCAAAGAAGGCGCAAAAGTGGTCATCGGTTACCTTGGTGACGACGAAGGCGCTCAAAAAACAATCGAGTTGATTGAGGGCTATGGAGGAAAAGCCAAAGCGCTAAGTGGCGATTTAGGGAAGTCGGAGAATTGTGACCGGTTGGTCCAATTCACATTAGCGGAATTTGGCCAAGTGGATATTCTGGTCAATAATGCCGGGTATCAGTATCCTCAGACATCTCCGCTTGATATCACAGATGAACAAATGCTGAAGACTTTTGAAATCAAGGCGTTCGCGATGTTTTATCTGACACGGGCGGCTCTTCCTCATTTGAAGAAAGGTTCACGCATCATCAACACGGCTTCGATCAATGCTTATCGGGGACATTCGGATTTGATTGATTATGCAGGGGCCAATGGTGCGATGGTGGCGATGACACGCTCACTGGCTCGCCGGCTGGTACGCGAGGAAATTGCAGTGAATGGCATTGCCCCGGGACCGATTTGGACGCCATTGATCACCAAAACTTTTGGTGACTTAAACCCCGATGTCGGTGATGATTTTGGTGAGGACGTGCCGGCTGGACGGCCGGGACAGCCCTATGAGCTTGTGAAAGCCTATGTATTTCTGGCTGATCCCCAAAATTCCTATATGACAGGCCAATTTCTTCATATGAATGGCGGAGACTATATGTCTACTTAATTCAACGCATGCAGGGCAAGGGGAATACCTTGCCCTGCTTTTTCATTTCTGTTTGCATATGGTAAAATTCACTGGAGAAAGAGGAGTGAGTTTTTGAAAAAGATTATATGGTCTTTATTGGCAGTCGTTGTTTTGGTATTGCTGGCAGCTTGTACTGGAGTTTCTGAGAAACCAAAAGAAGAACGCAACCATTCAGAAGCAAATCAGGAAAATGAACTGGAAAAGATGGAAGAACCTACAGGCGTTGAAGACTCGTCCGAAAACAAAAAATCTGCTGAAGAAGTGGCATTGGAAGGATTGACGGTGCATTATATTGACGTGGGACAAGGCGATTCCACGCTGTTGGAATTCGATGGATTTTCGATGTTGATTGACGCAGGCAACTGGAATTCCAAAGAAGCCGTTGATTACTTAAAGCAGCAGGAAATCCAGGACATTGATATCGTCGTTGGGACACATCCTGACGCAGACCATATTGGTCAATTGGCTCAGGTAATCGGAGAATTTGAAGTCGGGGAAGTATGGATGTCCGGCAACACAAGCAGTTCCAATACGTTCCTTAATGTGCTGCAGGCCATTGAAGCGAGCGGGTCGGAATACGTGGAGCCGAGAAGCGGTGATGTTTTTGATGTAGGCCCCATGCAAATTGAAGTGCTGTATCCTGATGAAATCACCGGCGCAGCAAATGAAGAATCAGTTTCCTTGAAAATGACTTATGGGGAGATCCGGCTTGTTTTCACAGGAGATGCAGGAATTAAGCAAGAGCAGGAAATGATCGACAGCGGCATGGATCTCGATGCGGAAATCCTGCACCTGGGACATCATGGATCCAATACGTCGACAAGCTCTGCCTTTTTGGAAGCGGTGACGCCTGAAGTGGCGATTTACAGTGCAGGTGCTGATAATTCCTACGGACATCCGCATGCAGAGGTGATTGCTGCTGTGGAAAATGCAGGCGCTAGAGTTTATGGAACCGATGTCAACGGGACCATTATTGTTGAAACAGATGGCGAGTCCTATAATGTGGAAATCCAGGAGGAAGGCGTGCCGACTGAAGGAGAAAACCGCTGCATTGATTTGAATGTCGCATCTTCCGCGGAACTACAAGAAATTTCCGGAATCGGGCAAGCTTATGCCCAGGATATTATCGATCAGCGGCCTTTTGAAAGCGTCGAAGAATTGCTGGACATTAAAGGAATCGGTCAAGGAACGCTGAGTGCTATTCAGGAGCAGGGCCTGGCATGTGTAGGAGGATGATGAAATGAAAGGGATTTTGGATAGAATCGAAGGCGGCAGACATGCAGTCATATTGGTTGAAGAAGAAGGGGTCGAACTGGTCTTGCCTGCCAATCTCCTGCCTGAAGGAAGCCAAGTCAATTCCTGGTTTACCATCGATGCGGAAAATGGCCAATTGGCTGTCACGTTGGACGAGGAAACATCCAACGCCAAGAGTGTACAAGCTGAAGAGCTGATGACAAGGCTCCGGACGAAGAAAAAAGGAAGCCGTTTCAAGCGGAATTGAAAAGAAGCCCGTGGCCTGTATAGGGTTACGGGCTTCTTCGTATGTTTAGACCTGTTCAATCAATTCCAAATAATAATCGGCTACTTGCCCGGGTTTGTATAAATCAGTGATGGACGTTGAATAATTGGCGATGGATGCATCAAACTCCAATTTTTGCTCAGGAACACGAATTCGGAAATTCATTTCATAGAGCAGTACAGCGATGTCATGATATTCTTCGCTGGTCACTTTGAAATCAAAGCTGATTTTTCTTTTTTGCTGTTGGGAACTGGTATCTTCGACTGTTTCTTCTTTAAAGTTGTATGCGTTGATTTGTGTATCATTGATCCAAACGGTGGTTTCCATACTTTATTTCACCTCTGATTTTGATGGTTGAGTAAAACTTTTGATTGCTTGTACAGCCAATTGGCCCTTGACCATATCCTCCATTGGCGGATTGTAAAGCCCTGCACGGACGTTTAGGTAATGGCGGTGCATTGGATTGTCTTCTGAAAGGGCGCGGGACCCGACGATTTTCATCGCTTTGTCCACGATGCCCATGGCTGCCTGGGTAACAGCAATTTTCGTGATATTCAAAGCTTCATCCATCTCCCCCTTATTGCGGGCAAGGCCATAGCGTTCTGCTGTGCCGTATAACAGATGGCGGGCAGTTGATAGTTCAAGCTCCATTTCACCGATAGTCTGCTGAATGGCAGGCGTTTCTGCAATGGGTTTGCCGAGAGACGCAGGTGTGTAATTGGCTGCAAATTCAACCGCGTAGGCTCTTGCTGCAGCGGCAATTCCAATATAGCAGGCTGGAATATGGAGCAGCTAACCTTTGGCAGCAGCCATGCCAGCGGATTTCAGGATATAGGATTTGGGAATCCGGACATCGTTAAGGACCAATGTATGGCTTGCTGTACCCCGCATCGCCAGCATGTCCCAAGTTTCATCGATCGATACTCCTTCAGCATGGCGAGGAATGATAACAGTGATGACTTCATCATTTTCCGCAGCAGCCGTCACAAAAATATAATCGAGTGCAGGTGCCATGGAAGTATAGGTTTTTTCTCCGTTAATAATATAATGGTCTCCGTCGGACACGGCGGAAGTGCGCGGCAAAGCGCCACGGGCAGGGCTGCCGGCATTCGCTTCTGTAGCGGCAGTGTTGATGAGAGCACCTTTTGCGATTTCAGCCATCAGCCATTCTGCTGATTTTGTGTGCCAATGACGGTTTTCTGCATACTCGAGAACGATTCCAACATGCCAGCCGATGGAAAGAGCGGTCGCTCCTGAACCTTCCGCTATGGTTTCCTGTGCCAGTACATATTCGTATAATCCAAAACCCTGGCCGCCAAATTCCTTCGGCAAGGTCAAGTTATGATAATTCATTTTTTTCAGGTCTTTGATGTTTTCAAAAGGGAAGGAGCCGCGTGCATCCAGCTCCGGCTCACGCGCCTGAAAAACGGGCTGAAGGGCACGGAGTTGATCGACTAATGCTTGCTGTTCAGGTGTTTTGATAAATTGATTCATAAATAAGACTCCTTCTTCTTTTGTTATCGGGTTGCGGCGCCCAGTTGCATCGGGTGCCTCCGCATTTCTTTGTCCAGACTCCAGCGGCCAGATTCTCGGGATCATAAGTCAACCCAGCTGTGCGGCAAAGAACGCCACCCTGCTGATCTGCCTTATGCCTGTCGAATCTAGACGGCCGCTTCCGCATTTCTTTGTCCAGTTGCGGCGCCCAGCTCCTCGGGGTCTTAAGTCAGCCCAGCCCAGCGGCACAGATACGCCGCAAGACTGATCTGCCTTAAGCCTGTCGGAGCTCCATGAACGCCTCCACATTTCCTTTATTCACCGTACCATAAAAAAGCCGCCAAAGCTGTGTTGCATGCTTTGGCGGCTTGGGTGTTACGGGCGGTTCAATTTTTTATGCGGTTTTCGGATGTCGGCCACGATTAAGGCTATAACGAGGACCAGTCCAAGGTAACCGACAATCGGATAAAACAGTCTGACAAGTTCGGTGAAACCGACAAAACTTAAGATATAAGCGACAATCCCAACGATGATAACGAAAATACGGAATTTTGCTGTACCCATCACGACAAAACGCGCTGAGAATGAAAACAGCATACTGACTGCCGTATTGTAAATCATCCCGAAGAGAATAAATGACATAAAGACACCGAGAACCGGTGAAATGTCATCGGCGATTTGCAGCAATGGCATTTCTGCGCTGCCGACTACGTCCACTTTGGAGAAAATCGCCAAATGGCTCAGGATAATCAACGCTCCGAGAATAAGGCCGCCGATCAACCCGCCGCGTGCTGCGATTTTTTCGTCCTTTTCTGTTCCACCCATGACGATGGCCATTGAAGCGCCAACGGCAATATTAAATGACACATAATTGATGGCGGATCGGAACCAGTTCGGCAATGCTGAAACTTGCTCTTTCGCAATTTCATCCAGTGACGCAAAGCTGGCATCCATCGTCATCAGGCTGTAAACAGACAAGCCGATAACGGCGATAATCAGAAATGGCGTGATGCTGCCAATGATGGCAATGACTTTTTTGACGTTCAGCATAATGGTCAAAACGACCAGAACGGCCATGACTGTACTGCCCAATGGGGCCGGCAATCCAAATTGCTGGGAGAAAATAGAGCCTGCTCCTGCAATCATGACAACACCTACTCCGAACAATGTCAGAATGATGATGTAATCGATGATGGTACCGACGATTCTTCCGCTGATGCCAAAAATGGCTTCTTTATGCGATGTAGTTTTCATTCGGCTGCCGAGTCTTGTTAAACTCATCCCCAAATATGCAAACAATGCTGTGGAAAGGATGGCGGCAACAGTCCCCATATAGCCGAAGCTTGTAAAATACTGAAGAATTTCCTGTCCGGAAGCAAATCCGGCCCCCACAATGATGCCGACAAAGGCACTCCCCATTTTTAAACTTTTCATGGTGCTCCCCCTTGGTGCAAACTGTCGCGCTAGTAAGTTTTTTAAAAATTAAAAATCCCTATCTAAATATAGCAAAAATAGCATTGACACTCAATGGAAAGTAAGAACGAACTCTATAGTTCACTCTATATACCTATAAGTAGACTTGGGTAAAAATAACATAAGGGGATAACAAAAATTTAAATTGCTCTATTCGATATAATAATTCGCATAAAAAAAGCATCACCGATTGCTTCGGTGATGCTTAGGAGATGGCTTATTCTACGCTTTTGTTTGCGACAATAACCAATTTTCCTTTATCAAGTTCTTCTTCATATTGCTCTGCTTCTTGATCGGATAAACCGGCAGCTGCCAATTTAGCGCGAAGTTCATCGCCGCGTGAACTGGTCATGTTTTTCATGCTGTCCAGGAAGCCTTGTTCTTTCACGCCGACTTCTTCTGTATCCAATGCTTTAGTGATGTCTTTCGAGCGGTTTTTATCATGTGCAAAAATGTAGATGTCATCATGTGTATAACCTTGCGCTTCTAATTTCTCGATTTCCTTTTTGGCTTGTACTGCGTTTTCGACTGTCATTTTTAAAGTCAAAGTAATCCCTCCAAGTAATTTCTATCTTACTACTATGCATACCACGGTGACGGGGGGATTAAACAAGAGGATTTGTTGGCAATCAAGTATACTGTAAGAAATTAGAGATGAGGAGTGGTTTTTTTGAACATCATACCGATTGGCATTTGGGGAGGCTACCCCAATAAAAATGAGGCAACTTCGGCTTTCTTAATCGAACAGGATGGGTTCCGTTGTTTGGTCGACTGCGGCAGTGGAGTCTTGGCGGCTGTTCAAAATTACACGAAATTGAGCGACTTGGATGCAGTGATCATCAGCCATTACCATCCGGACCACGTAGCGGATATCGGCGTGCTGCAACACGCTGCGATGGTGGGCATGCAGTTGAAGGAATGGGAAACGCCTTTGCTGATTTATGCGCATGACAGAGATCAGGAGGAATTCAAGAAACTGTCATATAAAGGCGTCACAGAAGGACGGGCCATACAAGCAACGGAAGCAGTAGAGCTGGGTCCGTGGCAGGTGTCATTCTGTGAAACAATCCATCCGGTGTATTGCTTGGCCATGAAGTTCACTTCCAATGGCAAGAGTGTCGTATTTACGGCAGATACCAGCTGGAAAGAAGAATTGATCGGGTTTTCAGAAGGGGCAGATCTTCTGGTTGCCGAATCAAACCTCTATGAAAAATACCTGGGCATCATTCAAGGGCATCTCAGCGGCAGCCAGGCTGGAGAATTGGCTGAACGTGCCGGTGCCAAGAGGTTGCTGTTGACCCATTTGCCTCAATATGGAGAACTCAATGAAATCTTGGATGCGGCAAAGTCCAGTTATTCAGGTAAAGCGGAGTTCGCAGCTATAGGCGAACGCTATGAAATTTAAACAGCTGGACCTCTCTGCATGATTCAGTTGAAAGCAGGCAGATAGTTTGTATACCAGATATTTTCCTTTTATCCTTAGAGCATACGAAGGATGAAAGGAAGTTAAAAAATGTCACAACCCATAGATTTATTCCCAATTTCCGTTCTGGATTTGGTTCCAGTTCGTGAAGGCGGAACGACGAAAGATGCATTAGATGAAATGGTCGCAATCGCTCAGCATGTAGAGAAGTTAGGTTACAACCGTTTCTGGTTGTCTGAGCATCATAATACAGCTACACTTGCCAGCTCCGCTACGGCAATTTTGATTTCCAAAGTTCTTGAACATACGGAATCCATTCAAGTGGGATCCGGCGGCATCATGTTGCCAAACCATACACCACTAGTGGTCGCGGAACAATTCGGTACTTTGGAAACCATGCATCCAGGCCGTTTGAACTTGGGCCTTGGGCGCGCGCCGGGTACGGACATGCAGACAGCGCATGCGCTCCGCAGAACGACGCAGGAAACGGCATTTGCTTTTCCGCAGGACGTCGTTGAATTGCAGAATTACTTGAAGCCACTTGGAGGACAGGGGCCAGTCCAGGCGCATCCTGGAGTGGAAACGGCAGTGCCGGTTTACATCCTCGGTTCAAGCACCTCAAGTGCCCAGTTGGCTGCAAGTCTTGGTCTGCCTTATGTGTTTGCTGCACATTTTGCGCCGCAGCAGCTGGAACAGGCTCTGCAAATTTACCGCAACGGGTTCAAGCCATCTGAATACCTGGCAGAACCATACGTGATGGTCTGTGTAAACGTCGTTGCTGCCGACTCCAAGGAAGAGGCGGAGAAATTGGCGACGTCCAGTGATCAGTTCTATTTGAACGTTGTGAGAGGCAGCAAGAACTTGCTTCAGCCGCCTTTGGATACGATGGACGGCCAATGGAGTTACCGTGAAGAAATGATGGTGCGTGGCATGTCACAATACACCTTCAAAGGCGATGAACAGACAATCAGCGAACAGCTGGGGAAATTTGTAGCTCAATTGCAGGTTGACGAAGTGATTGCAGTGTCCTATATCTACGATCAGGAAAAAAGAAAACGTTCATTTGAAGTGCTAAAGCAAGCAGCAAATCGTTTCAATGTGACGACTGCCTAATATTTACTTGAACTGTTCCACGGCAGTTGCTCTTCATGATTCACTGGTTTCAGACCAGAACGAAGCTGTTCGTTTGTATGTAGACCATAGAGACTGGAGGAGAAGTAAATGAAAATAGGGATAATTGGCGCCACAGGAAAAGCGGGTAATTTAATTTTAAAAGAAGCGTTGAAAAGAGGGCATGAAGTAACGGCTATCGTCCGAAATTCACAAAAAGTCGAGAATCCGGATGTTCCGGTATTGGAGAAGGACGTTTTCAGTTTAACTACTGAAGATTTGGCGCCTTTTGATGTGGTCGTCAATGCATTTGGTGTTCCGCCTGAAAAAGCAGAACAGCATATCGAAGCTGGACGAATTTTGATCGACGCACTCAAAGAAGCCCCCGATACTCGCCTGATTGTAGTGGGAGGCGCCGGCAGTTTGTTCGTTGATGAAGCACGGACCACTCGATTGGCTGAAACCCCTGAGTTTCCTGAAGCGTTTAAATCGATTGCCAATGGGCAAGCGCAGAATTTGGCTGATTTAGAAGCATCGGAAGGAATTCAATGGACATTCTTGAGCCCTGCGGCATTCTTTGATCCGGAAGGCCGCCGCACAGGCCGTTACCAAAAAGGCGATGATGGTTTTATTGTGAACAACAAAGGAAAAAGCTATATCAGCTATGCAGATTATGCACTGGCGCTAGTAGATGAAATCGAAAGTGGCGAACATAAAAATAGCCGCTTTACGGTCGTTTCTGAAAATCCATGATTGTTTTGAAGAAAAGCCGATTTCCCTGGAAGTCGGCTTTTCTGTTAAACTTGCATCAGCTTAACTTGCCATGAAATGTTCACGTTCCTTAAGAAAACACAACCCTCAATCATGTATAATGAAATGAAACTTGAGGTTTAAAGGTGGGAATCAACACAATGGATTTTTTATATTTTCCTGAAGACAAATCAGAATACATCCCTGGAATTATTTCAGTTGTGATCATATTCATTTTATCCGTGCTGATTGTACGGTTATTGGTTAAAGCTTCGCGCAAGCAAGTGAAGCAATTAGAAGAACAAGGTTATCCGGTTGTCTACAAAGACGGTTTTGATGCAGAGAAGCCAAACGAAGACCGCATGGATCCGCAAGAAAAAGTATACAAAGTGAATAAAGAAAAAGCAGCTCGCGAGAAACCGAAGTCCTGACAACTGTCAGGGCTTTTTTTGAGCTTTTCAATAGGTGTATACTGTAAGCAAACGAGGCACTGAAGAAGTGGGGACAACGATTATGAAAAATATTTTTGGCGGTCTGCAATGGGCGGTCTTCCTGATTGCATCTTCCATTGCAGCACCGATCGCAATTGCCAGCATCTTTGGCATGGATACGGCAGATACGGCGTTATTTGTGCAACGGACCATGTTCGTGCTTGGCATCGCCTGTTTGGTGCAGGCATCCATCGGCCACCGGATGCCGATCAATGAAGGACCTGCTGGCTTATGGTGGGGAATCTTCATTGTTTATGCCGGCTTGGTCGGCATCATGTACGCCACCGTGGAAGAATCCCTGCAGGCATTGCAAAGCGGATTATTGTATAGCGGCGTCTTGTTCATTGTGTTCGCTTATACCGGTTTGGTCGATAAATTGAAGATCCTGTTTACGCCAACCATCACATTTGTTTACTTGCTGCTGTTGGTTCTCCAAATCAGCGAATCGATTTTAACGGGTTTATTGGGCATCGTCTCAGAAGGCGATCCGGTGGATGGTGTAATCCTGGTGGGGGGAATTGCGGTTATTTTGCTGACATTCTTTTTCATGGGCCACAAACGGGCTTGGGTCAGCCGCTATTCCATTCTGTTCGCGATTGCTGCAGGCTGGTTGATTTTCTGGATTCTTGGCAAAGCGCCGGAAGCGGAAGGTGCGGCGAGTGCTTTGGTTTCGTTGCCGGAAATGCTGGTCTTTGGACCTTTGCTTTGGGACAGCGGGATGTTCGTTACGGCTTTGTTCTTGACCCTTCTGCTGATCGCCAATATGATGGCGTCTGTCCGTGTGATGGAAAGCGTTTTGAAGAATTCCTTTTCGATTGAAGCGCCAGACCGCATTAAGCAAGCTTCAACAGCTTCTGGCATCAATCACATCATTGCAGGCTTGTTTTCCTCCATCGGCCCTGTGCCGATTTCGGGAGCGGCAGGATTTGTCAGCGCCACCCGGACACCAGGTCTGAAACCGTTCGTCTTCGGCGGAATCATTGTTGTGCTGATCAGCTTTTTTCCGGCGCTCATGGCCATTTTGGCTTCTTTGCCGGCACCGGTTGCTTATGCAGTCATTTTTGCAGTATTCACCAAAATGGTGGAAATGGCGTTCACTGAATTGGAAAACGAAAAGAATCGCCAGCATTCTTATAAAGTCGCGGCATTTGGGTTGATGAGCGGCGTCGGCATCATGTTCGTTCCGCCTGAAAGCATGGCGAACCTGCCTTCAGTTTTGGCTGCTACTTTATCGAACGGATTGATTACCGGTACCATCATCGCCATCTTTGTGGAACAGCTTTTGTTGTGGCGCAATAGGAAATCGTGAGATGTTTTGTACTCCAATGAAAAGCGGCGCTTAACAGAAGTATCCCAACAATTTAAAAAGCCGTACGCATTAGGCGCACGGCTTTTTAAATTTATTCTTTTTCGATCTCTTCAGTCAAACGCTCCAATTCATCCACCAGTTCGCCGATATAGGCAATGGTGTCACGCAATGGCTGTTCGGTTGTGATATCGACTCCCGCCATTTGTGCGAGCTCTACAGGTGTTTTAGTGCCCCCGGCTTTCAGGACCTCAAGCCATTCTTCGACAGCTGGTTGGCCTTCATTCAAAATCCGTTTGGACACTTGAGTCGAAATGGTCAATCCGGCACTGTATGTGTATGGATACAAGCCCATGTAATAATGCGGCTGGCGCATCCACGTCAATTCAGCGCCATCTGTGATATCGACGGCATCTCCCCAGAATTCCTCCAGCACGCCGCGCTTGATGTCATTCAAAATTCCGGCATTGACGCTTTGTCCGGCATCAATCCGCTCGTATACTTTGCGTTGATACGCTGCTTCAAGCAGATGGGTAACGAAGTTGTGGTAATAAGTTCTGGCCACAATCGAAGAAATCACCCAGCGTTTGAATTTCGGATCTCCCGAGCTTTTCAGCAGGTGGTTGGCTACCAGCATTTCATTCATCGTCGAAGGAGCCTCGATAAAGTAAAGGGATGGACGTGCATTAAGGACGTTCTGTTCGCGGTTTGCATTATAGAAATGTCCGGCATGCCCAAGTTCATGAGCCAGTACAAAAACTTCGTTCATGCGGCCGGTCCAGGAAATCAAAATATACGGATGATTGCCATACGGGCTGGAACAGAAAGCACCGGTTGATTTGCCTTTATTTTGGGCAAAGTCGATCCATCTTTCCGAATACGACCGATCGACCATTTCAATATAATCAGTCCCCATAATGGAAAGGGCATCATCGATATATTGTTTGGACTCTTCCACTGTTATTTCCGGTTCGTAGCTTGGATCCAGGGAAATCTTTAAATCGGCGAATGTCATGCGATCCAGTCCATGAGCTTTCTGCAGGAGCTTGGCGTACTTTTGCATATGCGGCGCCAGTTCCTTGGTAATCAAGTCAATTTGCCGGTTGTAGAGAGAACGGTCCACTTCCTGGTTAAAGAGAAGATAATCGAAAATGCTGTCATAGCCGCGCAGGTCTGCGGTTGTTTTTTCCATCTGCAATTGCATATCGTAAGTTTTGGCAGTCGTGTGCTGGTAATCCTTCAGTTTGTTCGAGAACGCTTCAAATGCGGCACGGCGAAGCTCTGTATTAGGCTCCGCTTCCCAGTCTCCTTCAAAGGATACATAGCTGAGCGGGTAGGTTTGGCCATTTACTTCAAAATCCTCGAAGTTCATGTCGACCATTTTAGTGGTGTTGTAAAGGCCATAAGGCGCGCTGAAAGTAGAGGAATAGGCGGCAAGGCTTTTTTCCACTTCCGGATGCAGCTGGTGGGGTTTTCGGCGCAGCAATTTCTCCAAAAACACGTGGAATTCTTCAGATTCCTGCATCGCCTGTTCCAACGTTTCTTTCGGCAGCTCGAGAAGTTCGCTGTTGATGAAAGACAGCTTGCTGCTGATTTTGGCAGCGGCTGCGCCGAATTTGCTGGACTGTAGTTGAACCTCGTTATTGGTTTGGTCTGTGCTGATCGTTAAACTGGCATAAGTGCTCAGCGGCACTAACTTTTCCAAGAAGGCCACGTAATCCGTTAAAGCCTGAATGGCAGAAGAAGCATCTACAATAGTGCCTTGTGCTTTTTTACTGAGAGCATCTGCATCTTGCTCTAAGCTTTCCAAAGCCTGATCAAATTCTTCAGAACTTGAAAATAAACTCGACAAATCCCAAGTCTCTTCAACCGGGACAGCTGAACGTGCAGGTAAACTTTTAACCATATGATCTCTCCTCTATGTATTACGGAATTCGAACTAATTATCAGTATAGAGGCTGGATAAGAAAAAGTAAAAATATTCTTCAGAATTTAATAAAAATTTTAGAAAAAAAGGTTTATATTTATGGAGAAGGTGGGTACTATAACAATACAAGGCGGAATCACCGTCGGAAGAATACGACTGGATTCGATCCAGAATCGCCTTCAGACGAGAAACTGCACAGCCTTGGCGGGAAATTTGCTTTACTGACGATATTCACTCTTGTCAGGGACCATTGTTATTCGGGTTTCTATCCGGAAAGTGTTTCAAACAGTAAGCCGTAAGTTTTTTGTGGAAGTGCAATTGAAAGCCTGACTGCAGAACCAAAAAATTCACTGAGATGTATATGTGAACCTTATTGCCCTATCGGCAAGTGACAGTCAGCGCAACTAAACTGCAATGACGAGAGTTTCGTATTCGTCAGAGATGTACAGTTTGTAGGAAGAATTTAATAAAATTTTCCGCGTGCAAAAAATCCCTCAGGATTTTCGAGGGATGGAAAAAGGAAAAGCATGATCTGATGAAAAGGATCATGCTTTTTCCTTTGTCTGATGAAAAGCGTTAATGTCTCTGGATTACATACTTCAATGAAATGAGGAAAAAAACATGGAAAAACAGTTAGTAAATGCGATACAGGATGAATATGCAGAAGAATTTGCCTGGTGTTACGGCTGCGGCCGCCTCAATAAAGAAGGGCACCAGTTCCGCACCGCATGGGACGGCGAAGAAACAGTCACTTTGTATGAACCAAAGCAAGCGCATACAGCGATTCCCGGTTTCGTATACGGTGGATTGATCGCTTCGCTGGTGGATTGCCACGGGACAGGTTCGGCTTCATTGGCACTTCACCGGAAAAATGGTTTTGAGCCGGGGAGCGGGGAAGAACCCCCGCGTTTTGTTACAGCTAGTTTGCATGTGGATTACTTGAAGCCGACGCCTCATGGAGTTGTCTTGAAGGCAGTGGGCACTGTGGAAGAGATTCATCCCAAAAAGTTTAAAGTGGCAGTGAAAGTATATGCAGATGAAGCGCTATGTGCGACAGGAGAAGTCGCAGCAGTTGTCATGCCTGCTTCTTTCGCTAAATGATGGAAGGGTCCTTTCCAGGGAAGAAGATAAAGTCTAGTTTACTGGTAAGAATATCTTGGATTATTGTATACTGATTTTATTCTAGAAGATTGAATTTTGTGAGCAGCACCATAAGGAAAAGCGTTTAAAGCGCTTCACATCTGGGAGGATACGGCATGTCTGAGAAAATTTACGTTATACATGAAAACGAAGAATGGACTAACCATCTTTTTAAACGGCTCGATGAATTGGGGCTCCCTTATGAAGATTGGTTTATTAACGAAACCTTGGTTGATTTGAATGAAACACCGCCGGAAGGCGTATTTTACAGTCGTATGAGCGCTTCTTCGCACACTAGAGGGCATCGTTTTGCGCCTGAAATGACTGAATCTGTGCTGGCTTGGCTGGAACATCATGGCCGTACGGTTTTTAACGGCAGCCGTGCCCTGCGACTTGAAGTCAGCAAAGTCAACCAATACATGGCATTGAATGCAGCGGGAATCCGGACGCCGAAAACGATTGCGGCAAACGGCAAAGAGCAGATTTTGAAAGCTGCTGAAAAAATGGCTGTCCCGTCATTCATCACCAAACATAATCGGGCGGGCAAAGGATTGGGTGTGCGTTTGTTCCATTCACTTGAAGCGTTGAAGGAATATGTTGATGGCCCTGAATTTGAACCGTCCATTGATGGAATTACCTTGATCCAGGAGTATATTCAGGCACCACAACCTTTTATCACGCGCTGTGAATTTGTCGGCGGAAAATTTGTCTACGCAGTTCAAGTGGATACTTCAGAAGGATTTGAACTATGCCCAGCAGATGCCTGCCGCATCGACGACTTGTTCTGTCCGGTAGGAGAAGAAGCTGAAGAAAAACCGAAGTTCCAAGTGATTAATGGGTTTGATGATCCGATCTTGAAAAAATACGAAGCGTTCCTGAGCAGCAACGGAATTGATGTGGCCGGTATTGAATTTATCCGCAACGCTGAAGGGGAAATCTTTACGTATGATGTCAACACCAATACGAATTACAATGCCGATGCAGAAGCAGTGGCTGGAAAATTTGGCATGCTCGAGCTTGCTGAATTTCTTGGGCGAGCATTAAAAGACATGAAACTGCCTGTCTAACAAAGAATGGCGGCTGTCGATTCATTAGAGAAAGCCGCCTCTTTTGTTTACAAAGGGCTGAGCAAGGGGAAAATTCAGTTAAGGAAAATCACAAAGGGGTGTTTGATGGTGGTGGAAGAGAGAAAAGAAGAAGAATTGGCAGAACGTCCAGAGCCTGTAGAAGCCGAAGAAGCGGAAGGCGCTGAACCGGTCGAAGATGATTCGAAGTTCGATAAAATCTACAGCAATGTAGCATCCAACCGGTATGAGAACTTGCGCACGAGCTATATTGAAAACAAAGCCAAAGAACTGCGGAAACGCAAAAAATAAAAGATCGAAGTGCGCAAGCACTCGATCTTTTATTTTTTAGGGAACTTGTCAATTTCTTCAGAAACGACAAAAGCCAGATCATCATTTCCAAACATCTGCAGGACATCGAGCAACGTTTCGTGGTCGATTTCCAGTTCTTCTGTACCTGCTTGCTCGATGGCAGCAGACAGAACGGGGCTTTGCAATTGTCCGGGATAGGCACGCTGGTATAGTTCAGCGGCGTCCAATTGATGGTTCATGCACCATTGAACAAAAAGTTGGACCATCACTTCTTCATCCTGCTGGTATTTTTTTATGATGTATTCGTCTCTATTTTCGTTGTCCATGTATAGGAACCTCCATCACTAATCGTTTTGTGATAGTAGCATACCAAACAATTCAAGTGCTTGCATGGACTTCTACCCATTTTTCCTCTAGAATGAAGCCATGGCAATGACAGTATCGGAGGGCAAATTATGAAATTACTTCAAGTAAGAAAAGGACAATTCGTCTATTACCAAAATGAATTGCACAAAGTGTATTCTGTAAAACCGTTGGCTAAAAAGTCGGTGCTGATGTTCCGCATCAAGGATATGGAGCAAGTCGCCAGCAAGGCTGAAGAAGTCACGTTCTACAAACCGAAACATATGGATTCTTTCCTATTTTTTGGTGCTAGGTACACGTTGCATGAAGACCGTCCGGCAGAAGAAGGCGGCTATATCTTAATCACTAAACCGGATCCTGATTATATGGATCATTATTCATTGAATGAATTCGAAAAAGTGGAATCTGTTGAAGGCAAGAATGTCATCACCACTCGCCAAAACACAGTGAAATCGAGAGAATTTCTCGTTATGGTGTCTGGAGAAGAACAGGGCAGCAACGATATCGTCTACTTGGATAAGTCAAAAGTTTCAGCTGAACAGCTGGAGCAGGACTCTCAGCTAGAAGAAGTGTTGCGTGAAAAGAATGCGGTCCGTCCGTCTATCGGGGATGTTTATTTGAACCTCGATAACACTGGGACAGCAATGGTAGTAGCAATTGCCGGAGAAGAAGTGACACTTGGAACCGGGGAACGCATTACGTTCCATGAATTGTATAAAGCAGATAACTGGAGTTATCTATACAATATCAACGATGGCGAATTCAGATAAAAATCAACAAAAGGCGATCCTCCAAGGATCGCCTTTTTTTTGGATTAATCTTTAAAAATAGAACCGATTTCCAAAATTTCTTCTGTGCTCAATTGGACGTCGAGTGCACTTAAGTTCGACAATACCTGATCGGCACGTTTAGCACCGGGAATCACGCCATCAATTTCGGGGCGTGCCAAATACCAGGCCAAGACGATGTGTGCTGTTTCCGTACCTTTGGCTTCTGCAATGTTCTTTAGTTTTCGTACCTTCTCCAAGTTGCGCTCAAATTCTTCTCCTTGAAGATGGGGCATGTTTGTCCGCAAATCATCAAAAGTTTTATTTTTATCGTATTTCCCCGCCAACAAGCCGGCCGCAAAAGGGAAGTAAGGAACGTAGGAAATTCCATGTTCTTTTACATAAGGGAAATAATCTTCTTCAGCCTGACGCTTCAAGAGATTGTACTCGCCTTGAAAAACATCTACGTAACCGTCTTTATTGGCATCCTTTAATTGATCCATGGAGAAATTGGAAACGCCGATCGAACGGATTTTTCCTTCTTCCTTCAAGCGCTGCAATGCACCGACTGCTTCAGCTTTCGGTGTTTGCTTATCGGGAAAATGGATATAGAACAAGTCAATATAATCAGTCTGAAGGCGCTTCAGGCTGTCTTCTACCGTCTGCTTCAAAAAAGCGGGTGAGTTATCGGTGACATGCTTATCGCCTTGGCGTCGCTGCGCTCCTTTGGTGGCAACCACCAGTTCCTGGCGAGCTCCGGATTCCTGCAGTACTTCACCTAACAATTCCTCTGAGCGGCCATAGCCGTAGGAATAAGCAGTATCAATAAAGTTCAACCCATTATCGATGCCGGCGTGAACCAGCTCTTTGCCGGTGTCTTCGTTTAAATCCGGATAAAGATTATGTCCGCCCACAGCATTGATGCCGAGGCCGATCGGATTGATGTATAAGCCTGTTTTTCCAAGTTGTGTCTTTTCAGTCATGAATAGTCCAGCTCCTTTGAATAAGTCTGTTTTTATCATAACATTCTAAAATTTGCGGGCGAAAGATAACGCTCAGAAAAGACGATCCAGTTAAAGAGGGCGGAGTGCCTGGGTGGAATCAATAAAGACGAAGGCGTCATAGCGCTGCGACATTTTTGAAGGGACGTAATTGCCGTAGGCTTCATGTTCCGGGTTATAGACGACGCCGATTGCACGGTGGCCGACCCAACGATCAAAAAGAGCGAAATTCTCCGAATGGAACAATAGGAATTTATTGAAAGCGCCGGTTCGGTGCAGAACATCTTCCCACGTATTGGGGGTGGCAGGCGGGATTGTCATTTTTTCGGCCGGATCTCCCCAGGAAGGAGCGGCAATGACCGTTCCGGAATGAGTCCCGAAGCCTACTGCATAAACATCTTCTAAGCGGTTTTGTTCACGCAGAATCTGCCCGACATTGGTCATCCCTTCCTTTCTCATATCCGTGGCACTGGCATCGCCGATGTGGGTGTTATGCTCCCAAATGATGATTTTTGCCTCTCTGCCATGATAATCCCGAATTTCGTTGATCGCTTCCACCATATGTTCATCGCGAATATTCCAGGACATTTCACCGCTTTGCATCATGGCCCGGTAATAGTCTTCCGCGTTTTTCAGGACTAAGGCATTGATCTTCAAATTCAAATCACTTTCATATTCATTCTTGTACAGGTCTTCGTTCGATCGTATAGAGGCCAGCAATTTTGTCACTTCCTCCACACATGTCTTGGAAAAGTCTGCGGCAGCCACCGCATAATTTTCGGGTTCCCGGTTAAAGGGCTCAAAGCAGGCGAATGCTTCTTTTGCCAATTCACTATCCCCGCCGGACGGATTGGTTTTTGAAAGATAATGGACCACTTCTTCCATGGATTCCCACAGGCTATATACGTCAATGCCGTAAAAACCGACTTTTTGGGAAGCTGCTTGATTGTGCTTTTTCAGCCAGCTGACAAAGTCAGCGATTTCTTCATTGGCCCACATCCAAGTCGGCCATCTGGTAAAAGCCTCAAGCGTTTCAGCCGACTTTTTTTCATTCCGCTCAAATCCTTTGATATAGCGGTTCACCTGCTGGCAGGAAGGCCAATCGCCCTCAACGGCAATCAGCGAAAAGCCTTTTTCCAAAATTAATCTTTTGGTCAAAGCTGCCCGCCATGTATAAAATTCGGATGTTCCATGTGTCGCTTCTCCCAGAAGAACAAACTTCGCGTCGCCGATCGCTTCTAAAAGAGGCGTCAACTCTTCAACTGAATGGAAGGGCTGTGCATGCATTTTGACGGCTTCCTCAAGCGATATCTTCACCTGTTCCAACCCCTTTTTACTGTTCATGTTCCCCGTGGTGAAACTCTCAAACAAAGACAAAAGAAAAAGCATCCGCTTTATGCGGATGCTCTCTTATTTAGCCAGGACGTCTTGGAATTCAGGTGTTTTTTCAATAACGCCGTTTGCAAATGGGCATTGAGGATCGATTGTTTTGTTTTCGCTGCGTGCGAACTCAACGACCTGTGAGACTAATTTTTTGCCGATTCCTTGGCCCTCCAATTTAGGGGATACCTCGGTATGGTCGACGGTCAATACGTCCCCATTTTCTACATAACTCAGGTAAGCCAGTTCTTCGGAATTCTCCACAGCCGAGAATTTATTGTTTTCATGTTTGAAATCCACTGATGTTGCCTCCTTTAGTTTGTATGATGCGTTCTTTTTTTGTATTCCCTTTCTAATATAGAATATTCAATCCCAATGAAGAAATTATATTGCGGGAAAAATAGATATACAGATTTACTCCTTGTGTAAACAGGGTATGGATTCTCATGAAGAGGTGATAAGGAATGAAAAAGTCGCAGTTAGCAGAAACAGCCATTGACCGAATTGAAAAGGTATTTGGCACACATCAAGGGCACCGAAGAGCCCATGCCAGAGGGAAAAGTTACCGAGCCCGTTTTACAGCGACAGGTTCCGCCAGTGAGTTGACAACAGCATCGCATCTGCAAAAAGGGGAAAGCAGAGCTTTTGTTCGTTTTTCGCATTTCTCTCCAGACCCGACATGGGCAGATGCAATGTCTCCAGTCAAAGGAATGGCCGTCCAATTCGAATTGGCGAACGGAGAGGCGACCAATATCGTGGGTGTCACGTCTCCCATTTTCTTTGCAAAAACACCCGAAATTTTCACAGAAATGCTGGGTGTCGCAAAATCGTTCAAGAAAGGCAAGCCCAGCATAACGGAACTGGCAGGCTTGCTGAAAGATTATCCGGAAAGTGGAGCGATGCTCAACAACATCCGCAAAATGCAGGCACCGGCCAGTTTTGCGACCGGCCAGTATAACTCGGTCCATGCTTTTTATTTTATTGATCTAAAAGGCCAGCGCCGACCTGTTAAATACTTGTGGGAACCAGAAGAAGCAGTGGAAACCCTGTCGCCGCTCGATGCCGTTAAATTGCCAGTCGGTTCTTTTGAAGCGGATATTGAGGACCGGATTGCAAAAGGCCCAGTGAATTTCCGTCTGGATGTCATTTTGGGGCAACCGGAAGATCCTACAGACGATCCGACAAAAGAATGGCCGGACGACCGGGAAAAGCTGACGATCGGTTATTTGGCGATCGTGGAAGAGGCGCCGGAAGCGGACGAGATTGTTTTTGATCCGACGCTTGTTACGGAAGGCATTGCATGTTCAGAAGACCGTATTCTAAACTTCCGCCACGACGCGTACAGAATTTCCCACCAACGAAGAATGTCCGAGCAGTAAAAAACGCACAGCCCAATTTTAAGGGCTGTGCGTTTTAAGTCATTTTCTACTTTTAGGTGCTTGCGCTTTTCTTATTGTCCAGACTCCAGCAGCCAGCCTCTCGAGTCGCTTCAGCCTTACCAGCAATGGCAAAGACCGCCATTACCGATAAGGCTTCCAGCGCTTGTCGAGGCTAAACGGCTGCTTGCGCTTTTCTTAATAAAGCTTTCCTTGCCGGTAAATCACAGTGGATAGCCTCATAACAGCATGGATGAAACAATTTTGGCGGAGGTTAAATGGATCGCCATAGTATTGCGGCAGTATCATGTCCATTGTTTCCTGCATTTTTTCGATCAATAACCGGTAAACTTCTTTTTCTGTATAGAACTGCGTTTCACGGCCTTGCAGCCATTCGAAATAAGAAACGATAACCCCGCCGGCATTTGCCAGAATGTCAGGGATGACAACAACGCCTTGCTCATTCAGGTATTCGTCGGCTTCAGCTGTCGTAGGTGCGTTTGCACCTTCTATGATAATCCGTGCCTGTACGTCTCTTACATTGTCTTCGCGGATTTGGTTTTCGAGTGCCGCCAATAGCAAGACATCTACTGGCAAGGTGACCAGGATCTCGCGTTCTTTTATTTCCGCTTTGATGCTGGCACTTTGCAACTGCTCTTCTGTTGCTGGCAAATCTCCACGGTTGGTTTTGGTAAATTCGATCAAAGCGGGAATATCCAGTCCGTCTTCGTTATACAAGGTTACGTTGCGGTCACTGACAGCAACGATTTTGTGGTCGATCAACTCACATTTATAAGCCTCTAGAGCAGCTACGGAACCAACATTCCCAAAGCCTTGGACAGCCATCTTCAATGGGCGGTCGTAGAGCTCCAAAGTCGTCTTGGCAAAAGGGTTATCACTGGTGGACAGCAGCTGTTCGTTGGCTTTCACGTAATCGTGAAGAAGGTAGCGGAATGTGAAATAAACGCCTTTTCCGGTTGCTTCCCGTCTTCCAAGCGACCCGCCGTTTACAACGCTTTTACCGGTGAAACTTCCAAGGTACGGGGTACCGTGATGGACTTTTTTGTATTCTGCCATCATCCAGTCCATTTCCCTCTCGCCAGAACCCATGTCAGGCGCGGGGATGTCTTTATCCGGACCAATAACATCTGAGAAATAGCGGACGTATTTTCTGGAAATGAGATTCAGTTCTTTTTCCGAGTATTCGCGGGGGTTAAGGACAATGCCGCCCTTGCCGCCGCCGAACGGCACTTTGTGGAGTGCGTTTTTCAAAGTCATCAGAAATGCCAGGTTGATGACTTCTTCTTCATTGACGCTTTCGTGAAAACGGATGCCGCCTTTATAAGGGCCCATTGCATCGTTGTGCTGTGCACGGAAAGCGGGAATCCGAACGACACTCCCGTCATCCAAAGGGACCCTCAGGAAGGCTTTATGTATTTTGTCAGGTGTAGAAAGAATGGCGCTCAGTGAAGCGAAAGCCTGCTTGCGGTCCGCCAAATCAGGCAGGAATGAATCGTTTTCAAGCAAAGCATCCAATGATTCCTGAATAATTTTTTTGGTTTCTGTCTGCATATCCGGAACACCTCCAAGTGTAATGTCTACTTAATCTATACCCAGTCCTTCTCTATTTAATCAATAAGAAAAGCCGTCTTCGGAAATATCCCGAAGACGGCAGTTGTTTACTTTTTGTTTTTAATCAATTGCAATTCCAGATTCAGTGCTTTAAACAGCGCAAAGACCATGAGGATCATCACGAATGAGAAAGGCAATGCCGCGATAATAATGGTGTTCTGCACAGCCGTCAAGCCTCCCACGGACAGCAGGATGGCTGCCACCATTGACTGGGCAATTCCCCAGAGGATCTTGATTTGGTTGCTTGGCACCAAAGAGCCGTGTGTTGACTGCATCCCCAATACGAAAGTAGCGGAGTCAGCAGATGTAATGAAGAATGTTGTAACGAGCAGAATGGCAATGAGCGACATGATAAAGCCGAGCGGCATCTCGTTAAACATCGCAAACAATGTCTGTTCTGTAGGGAAAGCTGTTAAATCGATCCCGCTTTTTTGAAAATTGATTGCTGTCGATCCGAAAGTAGCGTACCAGATTCCCGCAAAGGCGCTTGGTGCAAGTACTACGCCAACCAGGAATTCACGGATGGTGCGGCCTTTGGAAATGCGGGCGATAAACATACTGACAAATGGTGCCCATGAAATCCACCATGCCCAGTAGAAGATGGTCCATCCATCCAGCCAGCTGCGATTTTCTGCATCAAGTGGAGCGGATTGGAAACTCAGGCTGATTAAATTTTGGAGATACTCTCCGAAAGTTTCAGTGAACATATTCAAAATTAGTAGAGTAGGGCCTAATATTAGGACCAGTATCAACAAAATAACTGCTAAAACCATATTGGTATTAGACAGGTATTTGATTCCTTTGTTCAGTCCCGACCATGCAGAAGCGATGAACAAAATAGTCACGGCACCAATAATCAGCATTTGTACCCAATATTCTTGAGGTGCGCCGAACAGATAAGCAATGCCGCCATTAATTTGAGCAGCGCCAAAGCCGAGTGAAGTTGCTACGCCAAAGACTGTAGCAAAAACAGCGAGTACGTCAACGAGTGTTCCCAAGGGACCATTCATCTTATCGCCAAAAATCGGCTTCAATGTTGATGAAATTAATGCAGGTTCGCCTTTTCTGAATTGGAAAAAGGCTAAAGAAAGAGCGACCATTCCATACATCGTCCAGATATGGATGCCCCAGTGGTAATAAGATCGCTGCAAAGCTTCCTTAAATGCAGCGTCAGATCCGATTTCTGCCGTTGCAGGTTGAATGGCAAAATGGGATAGCGGCTCTGAAGCGCCATAGAAGACGAGGCCGATGCCCATCCCCGCAGAGAATAACATGGAGATCCAACTGAAAGTCGAAAACTCAGGGCGATCAGAATCTTTGCCAAGCCGGATTTTTCCATAGGGGCTGACGATAATGATGGCAACGAGGATTAGCAGAATGGCCATAATCATTAAATAATACCAGCCAAATGCTGTATTGATATAGTTACGGATGTTTCCCGTGGCAGTTTCAAAGATTTCAGGCGCAATAACGCCGAAAGCGACAGTTAAGATAACCAACGCAAATGTGATGTAAAAGACTTTCGAAGCTTTCTTCATAGTTCCTCCTGAAGTAATTTTTTTAACATAGTTGTTAAGGTTACATAAAAGCTTACTTATAGTCAACCTAATAAAAGAAAGGAGGGATATTAATTGTCCCATTCCTTCATTTGTTCTTCTTCTGCCACAACTCGCAGGTCATCACCGGAAATCGTCAAAACTTGATAATCAGTTGTTTCCGCATAACGCTCCGCTTCTTTCTTGATGAATTTGGGGGAACCATCAGTTTCTTCATCATAGACTATGAGGATGCCATCGGAATTGCGCAGGAAGAACTTGTTCTTTTCGATGAATTGCCAAGGTGCTTCATAAGGTTTACTGGTCAGGCTGCGGTGAAAATCAGCCTGTTCGATAATCATGCGATAATTTTCCTGCTTGGTTTCATTCCATCTTCCTTCCTGGTCGAGAAAAGGTGTAAGCACAGCGTATTTCAATTCCGGAAATTCTTCCTTCATCTCTAGCACAACTTCAGCGGCCCAGGTTTCAACACCCAGCTGTCCGCTCAAAATTATCCATTCCAATCCTTCATCTAGCAAAGCCCGAAAACGATTTTCCAATGCTTTTTTAATGAAAAAGACACCTGGATTTTTTTCGTCAAATATGCCCAGTTCATGTTGCTTATAGCCGGTGACCACCAATCGTTTCAACAATTTGTCCACTCCTCTTGAGGTTTTGCCATCTTACTCTATAGTATAGGCGGCAGAGCGTCCACTCGCATTAATTTCTCCGCATGACGGATGGATTTTTAAATCTGATTATTCAATTTAAAAAGAACGTTTATGATAAGATACAGGAAAAATAGAACGGATTTATTAGTGAACCAAAGGAGTGGATTAAATGGTAAGCCTTGCAGATGTGAAGAAAGCACAGAAAGAAATCCAAGAGACAATCCATCAAACACCGATCTTGACGTCTTCGCTTCTGGATGAACGCTGCGGAATGGAAGTCTTTTTAAAAGCGGAACATCTGCAGAAGACGGGCTCCTTTAAAATAAGGGGAGCCACGAATGCGGTAAAACAAGCAGCAGCAGCTGGAGCACGTTTCATCACAGCAGCGTCTTCCGGCAATCATGGCCAGGCTATTGCTTATATCGCCGGTCGAATGGGCATCCCTGCGATCATTATTGTGCCTGAAGATGCCAATCGCGCCAAAGTGGAAGCGATTAAAGCATACGGGGCCAAGGTTGAGTATTGCGGATTGACTTCCGCTGAACGAATACCGAGAGCCGAGCAATTGGCAGAAAGAAATAATGGGGTCTATATCCCACCTTATGATCATCCCGCGGTCATTGCCGGCCAGGGAACCGTTGCCTTGGAGATTCTTGAACAGGTGCCGGAAGCGGACACCATCGTTGTGCCGGTTGGAGGGGGCGGCTTGATCAGCGGAATTTTATCGGCAGTAAAAAATAGTAAGCCCAGCATCCGTATTATCGGAGTCGAACCTGAGACAGCCAATGATACGTTTCTCTCTCTTCAAAAAGGGGAAATCACAGCCATTTCCGGAACTTCAACCATCGCGGACGGATTGCGCACTTCACAGCCTGGTGATTTGACCTTTCCTGTTTTGAAAGAGCATCTCGACGACTTGGTCTTGGTTTCTGAAACTGAAATTAAAGAGGCATTCCGTTTCTTGTTGGAACGCACCAAACAACTAGTAGAACCTTCAGGCGCGACGGCTTTGGCTGCAGTCATGGCAGGTAAGAATGAAATGGAAATTAAAAAGGCCGTTGTCGTTTTAACAGGAGGGAACATCGACCTTCTTAAGATTTCTCATATACTAGAAAACTGAGGTTTAGATGAACGTCACGCGGGAAAAGTGCCAACAACAGGATGAAAACCAATTGATGAAAGGAGTGGGAGTCATGAGCAAAGAAAAAGAGCCACATGAAAAATTGGCGGATAAAGAACTGGATTTGAAGGCCGCTCAGGAAGTGCATTACAATGACGATTTTAAGAAAGCAGACAATGCTGCCAAGGCGGAAAATCAACAAAACGAAAGCAAGTCCGAAAAATCTGATGACAAGTGATTGAAAAGCTGATTATTACTTAAAGTAATAATCGGCTTTTTTGTATTGAATCGTTTCTTGCAAAAAGAAGTTGAAAGCGGTAACATTAATTTAAGAATTCTGAACATACTAACTAGTTAGTATGTATGTTTTATCAATAGACAGGGGGATGGAAGATGAACGTAATGGATTTATTCAAATTGGAAGGCAAAACGGCAATTGTAACAGGAGGTGGCCGTGGCCTTGGTGCCATGATGGCTGAAGCGTTTGCAGAAGCGGGAGCGAATGTCGTCGTGTGTTCACGAAAAGTGGAGGCCTGCCAGGAAACGGCGGAAAAATTGGATAAAATGGGCGCCGGAACGCTTGCGCTGGCATGTGATGTCACGAATGAAGACGATGTGAAGAATGTTGTTCAGCAAACGCTTGAAAAGTTCGGCTCTATTGATATTCTGGTCAATAATTCCGGAGCTACGTGGGGAGCGCCGGTTGTCGATATGCCGCTGGATGCCTGGCAAAAAGTGATGGATGTCAATGTAACAGGAACATTCCTCATGAGCCGTGAAGCAGGAAAGGCGATGATTGAACAAAAGAGCGGAAAGATCATCAATATTTCATCAGTTGCCGGATTAGGGGGAATCAATCCGACGCTGATGGATACGATAGGCTATAACACCAGCAAAGGTGCGGTCATCACTTTTACGAAAGATTTGGCTGCCAAATGGGGGCAGCATAACATTAACGTCAATGCGATCGCTCCTGGTTTCTTTCCGACCAAAATGTCGAAAGTGGTGATGGAAAAAGGACAGGAGGGCTTGCTTGCCCAAACGCCATTGAATCGTTTCGGCACGGAAGAGGATTTGAAAGGAGCCGCTTTATTCCTGGCATCCAAAGCTTCTGATTATATAACTGGTGATGTCGTTATCGTCGATGGCGGCATGCACGCACTGTAAATTATGGGAAAACGAATGGCGGGGTATGATCATGAAAGCGGAAATCAAACAGAAAAGCATTCTCCTGTTTGAGGAAAAGGGTTTCAGTGAAACTTCCATACAGGATATCGTCGAGGCGTTAGGTGTCACGAAAGGGACTTTCTATTATTACTTCTCAAGCAAAGAACAACTGTTGATGGATATTCATTTAGGCTATATCGACGATCTGCTGAACCGCCAGGAGAAAATCCAGCAAAAGCAAATCAGCAATCGTGAAAAACTGACGCAGCTCATCGCTTTATTGATTACCGACATCGCGAAACATGGACCAAGCGGGAAAGTGTTTTTTAGGGAAATGCGCCATCTGGGCGAAGAGAATGCCTTCCAAGTGAAGGGCAAACGTGAAAAATTTCGTAAAAACCTGGAAAAAATCATAATGGACGGTATCGTTCAAAAAGAATTCCGGCAGGGACTTGATCCTGATATCATCGCATTTGCCATTTTAGGTGTCGCTAATTGGAGCTACCAATGGTTCAATCCCTCAGGTGGGATTACAGCGGATCGGTTGGCGGACATATACAGTGATCTGATTCTTAACGGCATCGTTTGAAGATAAAGGAGGAAATGCAATGGCACATGAAATTCCGGTAAAAGTGCGGTTTAGTGAAACTGACGCCTTAGGGCATATCAGCAATATCAGCTATTTTATCTACCTGGAAGAAGCGCGGACTGAATTTTTCGCTGAACTGGGTTTTGGGCGCGACATCAAGAATTGGAAGATCATTCTTGCTTCAGCTTCCTGTGACTTTGTCAGTCAGGGCTATTACAACCAAAAGTTGGTCGTCCGGACAGAAGTCAGCAAAATCGGCAACTCAAGTTTTCAGGTGGTACACGAAATCAATGATGCAGAAAGTGGGGAACTGATTGCAAGAGGACAGGCAAGCGGTGTCCATTTCAATTTCGAAACACAAAAAAGCGAGCCTTTACCCGAAGCAAACCGCCAACAACTGGAAAAGCATTTAATCAAGGAGGCAAGCCATCATGGAAACTAAGACCACAGGATATAAAGGGGCAGCCTTCCTTTACAAACCGTCGCAAGATTTTTTCACACCGGAAGATTTCACGGATGAGCATCAATTGATTGCCAAAACAGCAAGGCTTTTTCTTGAAAAGGAAGTACGGCCAAACAATGAAGCCATCGAAAACCAGGATTTCGATTTGGTTAAGGAGCTGTTTGCTAAAGCGGGAGAGCTTGGGCTGCTTGGCCATAGCATTCCGGAAGCATACGGTGGCCTTGGACTGGATAAAATCAGCAAAGGGCTGGTCGGCGAGTCGCTGGGCTCAGCTGGAGGATACGGCGTAGCGCATTCCAATCATACATGCATTGCGACGTTGCCAATCACTTATTTTGGCACGCGAGAGCAAAAAGAGAAATATTTGCCGAAGCTGGCTTCGGGGGAATTTATCGGTGCTTATTGCCTGACGGAGCCGGGAGCAGGGTCCGACGCGCTTTCTGCCAAAACTACTGCCAAGCTCAATGAAGCCGGAACCCATTACCTATTGAACGGAACAAAGATGTTCATCACCAATGCCGCTTTTTCCGATACATTCATTGTTTACGCAAAAGTTGATGGGACAGCCTTTACGGCGTTCATCGTTGAAAAAGACCACCCAGGCCTATCGCTTGGGCAGGAAGAACAGAAGATGGGCATTAAAGGTTCTTCCACGCGATCCGTCATTTTTGAAGATTGCGAAGTGCCGGTGGAGAATTTGCTTGGGGAAATAGGCAAAGGCCATATCATTGCCTTAAATGTCTTGAATTTGGGACGCTACAACCTGGGATCTGCCTGCATGGGTGCAGCAAAATATGGATTGGAGCTAGCATTGAAATATACCAGCGAACGCCGTCAATTCGGCAAAGCGATTGCGGAATTTACGGCTACTCAAGAAAAATTGGCCAATATGGCTCTTCGCATCTACGCCTCTGAATCTCTTCAATACCGGACTGCGGGGTATTTGGAAGATGCGCTGGGTGGGCTTTATGAATCGGACGATTACGACTTTATTGCTAAACAGCTGATGGAGTATGCAGTTGAATGTGCGGTCTGCAAAGTGCATGGCTCGGAAACGCTCGACTTTGTAGCTGATGAGGCACTGCAGCTACATGGCGGTTACGGTTTTATTAAAGAATATAAAGTGGAGCAAATGTACCGTGATTCACGGATCAACCGGATCTTTGAAGGCACAAATGAAGTCAATCGGTTGCTGATTCCAGGGAATTTGTTGAAGCAGGCGGCTAAAGGTAAGCTGCCATTGCCGCAATTGACAGCATCTGCTATTGAAGAAATGAAATCTCCACAAGCCGTAACAAACTCGCCTATTTCCCGGGAAATAGAAGCCGTCCAGGCAATCCGCCGCATCTTTCTGTTTTGTACTGGCATGGCCTATGAAACATACGGAAACAGTCTCGGTGAAGAGCAGGAAGTGCTGATGGCATTGGCGGATATCGCTATTGCTTTATACGCTCTCGAATCTGCGGTGATGAGAACGGAGAAAGCAATGGCAACAGAAAGCGAACAGCAGCATGCGCTGAAAATGTTGATGATCCAGGCTTTGGCGAGCGATACACTTATGGAAGTGGAAATGGCGGCCCGTAAAATGATCCAGGCAGTTTCTGATGAAAATCAATTGGCGCGCAATACAGCCGCAGTGATAAACGAACTGAACCGTCTGCAGCACGGGGGCATGGATAAAGTGAAGCGGCAGATTGCTAAGGATTTATTAGAAGCGGAACACTATATTTGCTAGGGGGAATTATTGATGAAGGTTATTAAATTTGAAGAATACGGTGGACCTGATGTCTTGCAGTTCGTGGAAGCTGAAAAGCCGGATCCATCTGCTACAGAAGTCATTATTGAAGTGAAAGCAATCGGCGTCAATTATGCAGATACAGCGAGGCGTGAAGGGAAATATGTCGTCCCGACGGAACTGCCGTATATTCCAGGGTCGGAAGTGGCTGGCGTAATCGTCGAAGTGGGGGGAAACGTCGAAAAGTTTAAAACGGGCGATCGTGTTGTTGCGCTCATCGGTTCTGCAGGCTACGCCGAATATGCAGCTGTCGACCAAAGTGTGCTGACAGAAGTGCCGGAAGGCGTCGACTTTGATCAGGCTGTGGCGCTGCCGCTGCAGGGATTAAGTGCTTATCATATTTTAAAAACCATGGGCCGTCTGGAACCAGGGGAGACAGTATTGATTCACGCTGCTGCAGGTGGTGTCGGCGCCATCGCCGTCCAATTAGCCAAGATTTTTGGGGCTGGAAAAATTATCGCAACAGCGAGTACGGAAGAAAAACTATTTCATGCGCAGAAAATGGGTGCTACCCACCTGGTCAACTACACGGAAGAAGGATGGGTAGAAAAAGTGAAGAGCCTTACTGACGGTAAAGGCGTAGACTTGGCGCTGGAAATGGTCGGCGGTGAAGTCTTCAATAAAACGGTGAAATGCTTAGCTCCATTCGGCAGGCTTGTCATATTCGGTGCAGCCAGCGGAGAACAGGCGTCATTCAACCCTGGTCAATTGATGCGCAAAAACCAGTCAGTCATCGGCTTTTTTCTGCCACAGATTATGCGTTACCCGGAATTATTCCAGCGAAGCTTCAGTGAATTATTGACTTATATGAAGAGTGGAGAGTTGATTTTGACGATCGGCGGTACGTATCCATTGGAAGAAGCAGCGAAGGCTCATCATTCGTTGCAGGGGCGAAAAACCATCGGGAAGCTGGTTTTGAAGCCGTGACGCAGCATGTATCAAATAATGGCTTTGAAACTGCGGCGATGCTGGAAAAATTGGGAGTTGAAGCGATCCGGATTGATTTGCCTTTTCGTTTAAATCACGTCAACTGCTTCTTGGCCGAAACTGGGCAGGGGTGGACAGTCATTGATGCTGGATTAAACAATGACTATACGAGAGCTTTATGGGAACGCAAGCTGCAAGGCAAACAGGTCACTGATATATTGGTGACCCATTATCATCCGGACCATTTCGGCTATGCAGGTGGATTGCAGGAAAAGACGGGAGCAAAAGTTCGAATGACCCAGACGGATGCGGCAGCAGGAATGGCGTCGTGGGCAGATCCTTTTTTGGAAACCATTCCTGAAAACTACAGAGCGTCGGGAATTCCTGAAAGCCAGGCAGTGCAGATGGCAAAGAATACGGAAGAATTCAAGCCTTTGGTATCGCCTTTGCCGAAAATCGAACAGTATTTAGCAGAAGGGGACCTTGTGCAGATCGGCCACTATGAATACCGGGTGATCTCTACGCCAGGCCATTCCGACGGCATGATTTGCTTCTATAATGAAGAGCACCGGACATTGTTTTCAGCAGACCACATTCTGCCTAAAATAACACCCAATATTTCGTATTGGTTTCATGGAGAAAAGGATCCTCTAGCGTCATACTTAGCGTCTTTGAAAAAAGTTAGGAAATTGGATGCGGGATTCGTCATTCCGTCTCATGGAAGCCCATTTTATGATGCCAATCAGCGAATCGATGAACTGTTGAGGCACCATGACGAGCGGCTTGAAGAAACGCTGGAGGCAATCACTGCGCCGCAAACCATCTTCAAAGCATGTGAAACATTGTTCCGGCGGCCTTTGAACGTTCATGAAATGCGTTTTGCTGTGGGAGAAACACTGGCACATCTGGAACACTTGAGGCACAAAAAAGAATGTAGACGCGAAATGACAAATGGCATTTGGCTATATGAAAAAGTATAGAAGAGGGGTGCAGTCATGAAAATTCTGATTGTAGGTGCAGGAGCGATTGGTGGATACTTTGGCGGACGATTGCTCGAAAAAGGGGAAGACGTCACTTTTCTGGTGAGGGAAGGAAGAAAAGAGAAGCTGCAGCAAACTGGCTTGAATATCCAAAGCAAACACGGGGATCTGCAGCTTTCTCCTAAACTGATCACAAAAAAAGAACAAAGTGCGCCTTTTGATGTGGTGTTGCTGTCCACCAAATCCTATCAGCTGAAAAACGCGATAGAAGATGTAAAGGCGTTTGTCGACAGCAATACCATGATTCTGCCTTTGTTGAATGGGATCGCTCATTTGACTCCGTTGGTCGAAGCTTTTGGAGAAGAACGCGTCATCGGAGGCTTATGCTTTGTCGAAACGACATTAGCGGAAGATGGCACCATTGTCCAGACAAGTCCCACTCATCAATTGATCTACGGTGAACGGACAGGCGACGATACGCAACGTATACAAAGATTGGAACAGGCTTTTAGTGGAACCAAGGCGGATTTCATCAGGAGCGATAACATCGAACAGGAAATGTGGCATAAGTATTTGTTTATCACAGCCATGTCGGGCATCACTTCCATGATGGAATCGCCTATTGGGCCGATACGGGAACTTGAATCGGGACAGCGTACAATCCAGACATTGCTGGAAGAGCTTGCAGCTATTATGGAAAAGATGGAAGCTCCTATCCAACGGGAAATTGCGGATATGCAATTAAAGCGGATCAACAGCATGTCGGCAGAAATGAAATCTTCCATGCAGCGGGATATCGAAAAAATGCAGGCTACGGAAGCTGAACATCTGCAGGGCTACTTGCTCGCGCGGGCTAAAGAATTAGAAATGCAGGTTCCTGTTCTTGAAATCATCTATACGAAATTAAAGTTATATGAGCAAAAATTGACTAAAGATGCTTAAGCTCCTTGTCTATTAAAGGCAAGAAGCGTTGTATAAAATGACTTTGCCACTCAAGTTGGTTTAAGCGAAATAATTATTGTCAGAACATTTACAATATTATCGCACTCCTCTATGATTGGTGTACAAGCAATTTGGAAAGCTTGCAAAAAAATAGGAAAAGGGGTTGGAAATGTGAATGCCATTGCGTTGGCCGCTATTGGAATTTTCATATTTATTCTGGGGTACCGCTTTTATTCTAAATTTGTAGCAGAAAAGATTTTCAGGCTTGATCCGAATTATGTAACACCGGCCCATCGCTTTAAAGATGGAGTCGATTTCGTACCTACCAATAAATTTGTATTATGGGGACATCATTTTACTTCCGTTGCGGGAGCTGCTCCAATTTTAGGGCCAGCTATAGCTGTCTATTGGGGCTGGTTGCCGGCAGTATTATGGGTAGTTCTCGGAACGGTTTTTGCTGCCGGTGTCCATGATTTCGGCACACTGGTTTTGTCGGTCCGGAACAAAGGGCAATCAGTCGGGACGCTCGCGCATCGTTTGATCGGCCAGCGCGGAAAGGTTTTGTTTCTGTTCATCATTCTGATTCTGGTTTTGATGGTCAATGCTGTATTTGCCTGGGTAATCGCTAACTTGTTTATTTCTTACCCCGCCAGTGTTATACCGGTTTTCATCCAGATTCCATTAGCAATTTGGATCGGTCATGCTGTTTATAAAAAGAACAAGAAAATGCTAGTCCCATCACTTATCGCTTTGGCAGTCATGTACATAACTGCTGTAGTTGCCAGCCAAGTGAGCTTTTTGCAAATCGACCTGGTGCAATATATGGGTGGAGAAGATGGAGCAGGATTATTTGGGTTAGGTTCAATTTCAACAGCCTTCTTTATCTGGATCATCATCTTGATGGTCTACGTCTACATCGCTTCCACTTTGCCCGTCTGGAAATTGCTGCAGCCGCGTGACTTTATCAACTCGCATCAATTGATTGTCGGACTAGGCATCCTGTATTTGGGGTTACTGTTCACCAACCCGGACATAACTGCACCAATTACCAATCCGGATGCTGATATTTCCTGGTTCCCATTGTTGTTCATTACGATTGCCTGTGGTGCGATATCCGGTTTCCATGGACTTGTGTCTTCCGGTACTTCATCTAAACAGCTCGATAAAGAAACCGATGCCCGTTTTGTCGGTTATTTAGGCGCTGTGGGTGAAGGGGTCTTAGCGCTGATTTCCATCATTGCCGTTATTACCTTGTTCCCGGACAAAGAGACGTTCTTTGCGACTTACAGCAGCTTCCAGGCTTCTAACGGAGCCGGGTTAGGTGCTTTTATCGAAGGGGCCACCAATTTAGCTCAAGGCCTGCTGATTCCTGCGGAAGTGGCGTCAACCATTGTTTCCATCATCGTGGTGTCATTTGCAGCTACAACGTTGGACACGTCAGTCCGCTTAATGCGCTACATCATTTCAGAGCTGGGTGTCGAATACAAAATTCCATCTCTTGAGAAAAAGCATGTCGCGACTACTATCGCAGTTGGAGCAAGTGCTGCACTGGTCCTGCTTCCGGAAGGCCCGAATGGTTTCGGTTCAGGCGGCTACTTGTTATGGCCGTTATTCGGTACCGCCAACCAGCTGCTTGCCGGCATCAGTTTGCTGCTGATTTCCATCTGGCTCCGAAAACTTGGTCGAAATTACATGGTGACGATCATTCCGATGATCTTCCTGATGTTTATGACGCTATGGGCCATGTTCCAGCAGGTCTTCCTGCAATGGGCGTGGTATGCGGACCAGCCAAGTACGCTGCTGTTCGTATTTGGTGCGATCATCTTCGTCTTTACACTTTGGATTATCTTGACGGCAATTCAAGCGTTGCTTAAGAAAGCAGACCCTGACTTTTCAGGTGACGAATAAAGAGCGGTTTCAGTTAATGGAGAGTCTGCCTCAATGACTGGACAAAATAGGACGATGGCCAAGGGATCATGCAATTTGTGGTCCCTTCCATTTATATTAAGGAAGAGGTGCTGTTATGTTGGTGTTCGATAAACTGAAGCAGTTGATTGCTTATTATGAAGCCGTCCTTGAATTGCCGCATCGTACTGAAATTGCACGTGAACTTCGGGATGAGGACGACTTGTTTCTGTTGATGCTCTACTCGGAGATGCTTGGAATTCCCAACCCTGTTTATTACTACACATTGGAGTTGTATCCTTACATGATTGAAGAGTTTCATGACTGGCATCTGCGGATGGGGATGGATAAATCACCGTTAACCGGTATTCGTTGCTGTTAGTTTCATTAGGAATGAGGGAATGGAATGGATGTACTGTCAAAAAGCATCATTTTTGTAGGAGGAAAAGGCGGCGTTGGAAAATCGACATCAGCTGCGGCCATAGCCTGGAAGTCAGCGGAAGATGGCAATAAAACCTTATTGATTTCGACAGACCCAGCACATAATGTGGGAGATATTTTCAACCAGAAAATCGGCGGCAAAACGAAAGCGATCGCCGATAACCTGTATGCTCTTGAAATCGATCCGGAAATTGAAACGGATAATTATATCAAAACGGTGAAAGCCAATATCAAAGGTACGGTCCATTCCAGTATGATGGAAGAAGTGAACCGCCAATTGGATACCGCCAAAGCGTCCCCGGGTGCAGACGAAGCAGCCCTGTTCGATAAGTTGATCCACATCATCTTGGAAGAACGCCAAAACTTCGATAAACTGGTATTTGATACAGCTCCGACTGGCCATACGATCCGGCTGTTGACGCTGCCTGAACTGATGGGGGTCTGGATTGAAGGGCTATTGGAAAAACGGCGAAAAACCAATGAAAATTACACACAGCTATTGAATGACGGCGAACCGAGAGAAGATCCCATCTACGATGTGCTGAGAGAACGGCAGGAACGGTTTTCAAAAGCACGGGATCTTCTGCTGGATGAACAAGTAACAGGGTTTATCTTTGTATTGAATCCGGAACGGCTCCCGATATTGGAAACTAAAAAAGCGCTGGATCTTCTGCATAACTATCACCTGCATGTCAAAACACTCATCATCAATAAAATATTGCCGGAAGAAGCAGATGGTGAATTTTTATTGGAACGGAAAAAGCACGAGAAGAAATACTTGCAGTTGATCGCAGAGACATTTCCGAAACAAAAGCTGGTCCGTGTCCCGTTATTTTCGCAGGACATTGTCAACAAGACGCAGCTGGAGCTATTCAGTGAATATTTTAAGGAAGGGTGACTGGAGTGAGAGCATTCGTAATCGAATCCGGTGAACTGAAAGTGAAAGATATGGAAGAACCTAAAGCGAAACCCGGTGAAGTCGTGGTGTCTTTAAGAGCTGCCGGCATTAACCGTAGAGATTTGGGCTTGCCCAAGCGATACGGGGATAAGCCTGATGCCCTCATCATCGGCTCAGATGGAGCAGGCATAATCGAATCTGTAGGTGAAGGTGTAACCGACTTTGCTTACGGGGATGAGGTGATTATCAATCCTGCTTTGCGTTGGCATGCCAATAGCGATGCACCGCCTCCGGAATTTGATATTTTGGGCATGCCGGACCATGGAACATTTGCCGAGAAAATTGCCATATCTGCTGGGCAGGTGGAAAAGAAACCCCGTTACATGAGTTGGGAAGAAGCAAGCAGTCTGGCTTTGCCGGCCTTGACGGGCTACCGTGCCTTGTTTACAAAAGGACGATTGAAAAAAGGGGATACCTTGTTTATTCCGGGCGCCGGCAGTGGAGTCGCAACATTTTTGATTCAATTCGCCAAAAGTGTGGGGGCGCGAGTAATTGTTACGTCACGAAGCGAAGAAAAATGCCGGCATGCCAAAGACATTGGTGCTGATTTGGCCATTGCGACAGACAGCGACTGGCCGGAAGAATTAGCGGGTGAAACTGTGGATCTCGTTATCGACAGTGTAGGAGCAGCCACTTTCAACCGTTCACTCGATGTTTTGAAAAAAGGTGGCCGAATCGTCATATTCGGTGCGACGACTGAAGACAATGTCGATTTCAATTTGCGGAAATTCTTCTATGGGCAATACCAGCTGTTCGGTTCAACGATGGGAAGCCGTGAAGAACTGCGGGCCATGCTGTCGCACATGGAGTCGAATCAGCTCCGGCCTGTCATCGATAAAGTATTTCCTTTGGAACAGGCACAGGAAGCGTTTGATCATTTAGCTTCCGGCAGCCAGTTTGGAAAAGTCGTTTTGCGCATTCGTGAATAAAAATTTGAAACTTTTCAGTCAGCCAGCCGTATAGTAAGTATAAGAAAGATTTGACTGGAGGTTTATGTGATGGAAAACACAGGTTTGAAAATACTCGTCCACGCCAGTGCGTTTTTTGCTCCGTTTCTTGTCCCGGTAATTGTTTTTCTGATTTCTGCTGACAAAGAAGTGAAGAAGCTGTCTATTCAGGCATTGCTTTTTCAATTAGTCTTGGGTGTACTGATTTTTATTTCTAGCTTGTTGATCGTTTTCCTTGTCGGCATCCCGATGTTGATTGTCTTCGGGCTGATGGGCATCATCATTCCGATAATGGGGATTATCAGAGCTCTGAACAATGAACAGTTCGACTATCCGATTGTCGGAAGCTGGTACCAATAAAAAAAGCCCTTTGGGGCTTTTTTTATTGGTCTATTCAGCTTAACAATCAGTGGAGGATGAAGAATCCCCGCTGATCGAAATTTCTTCTTACATACAAAAAACAGCCACTGCTCCCTTGGATTTTTAGGGAGAAAGTGGCTGTTTTTATGCTGCTTTAACGGTCAGTGGGGGATTAAGTCCCTACTGATTAAAGTTTCTTTTTATTCGAGGATATAGGCTAGAGCTTTAATCGCCTGGTCGCAGGTTTCGACTGTGGCGTTTGCTTTTCGTGACAATTCTTTTAATGGATGATGCAGCTTCTCTGGACGGATAATGATGACCGGCTTGCCTGAAGCAAGTGCTGTGCTGGCATCCATCGCCGTATTCCATTGCTTGTACTGCTCGCCGAAAAGAGCGATGACCAAATCTGCTTTGTGCATCAGCACGCCTGTGCGCAAATTGTTGAAGCTTGAAGCGGCATGGTCTTTAGCGACGGCATCATGCTGTGGACCAAGAATGTCTTCCCCGATGTCATCTGAGCGGCCATGATTTTCCATAGGTCCGACAAAGTCGATCGGCAAATCTAAAGCGGCTGATTTTTTCTTGATTTCTTCACGCCAGGTGCTGTGGATTTCTCCGGCAAGATAAACAGTTAATCTCATCATTTCACCCTCCAAAAGCCATTTCCTCCAGTGTATCATAGTAAGATAGAAGGGTTAAATGATCTGGCGCTCTTTCTGCGTAACGGGCATCAGTGAAAGCACATTATCCATTTTAAATGTGCGTTTCTTGTGGCGAAGAAAGCAGTAGGCCTGGAATGAGTTTCCACTGACTTTTAAAATTTTGACGCGGCGTTTGCTGATGCTGCCATCATTGGCCATATACATCATATCGACAAGCTGCTGGTATTTAAATGCTTTTAGGATTTGTGCTTTCATGATTCACCCTCCCTATAATAAGAACGTTTGTTCTTATTATAGAACATGCATTCGATAAAAACAAGTAGACCGTATCGTGTATAATGGAACGAACATATATTCTTTTAACGTGAAGAAAGGAGCAATACGATGAAGTTTTTTCATACTGCCGACTGGCATTTAGGCAAGCTTGTGCAGGGAATCTATATGACAGAAGAACAGCGGTTTGTGCTGGCGCAATTTATAGATGCAATAAAAGAGGAACAGCCCGACGCGGTCATTATTGCAGGAGACTTGTATGACCGTGCAGTACCGCCGACCGATGCGGTCAATTTATTGGACGAAGTGCTGGCGAAAATCGTCTTGGAGTTGAAGACACCGGTATTGGCGGTAGCCGGAAACCACGATAGCCCAGGGAGATTGAATTTCGGCAGCCGGGTGATGAAGATGAACGGAATCCATATCGCTGGCCATGTCCATAAAGAACATCAGGCTGTTATTTTGAACGATGAGTTCGGGGAAGTCCATTTTCATTTGGTGCCCTATACGGATCCATCGATGGTTCGCTATGCATTTGAAGATGATGCGATCCGCAGCCACAACGATGCGATGAAAGCCATTACTGAGAACATAAAATCCTCATACGATCCGCAGGCCCGCCATGTTTTTGTCGGCCACGCTTTTGTGACGCCGCATGGAGAGCAGGAAGAGAACACCAGTGACTCCGAACGTCCGCTGTCGATTGGAGGGGCGGAACACATTGATGCCCATCACTTTGAAGGATTTCATTACACAGCGCTTGGCCATTTGCATAAAGCCCATTATGTGTTGAATGAGACCATCCGGTACTCGGGATCTCCTTTAAAATATTCGATTTCAGAAGAACACCATCAAAAGGGTTTTCATATTATTGAATTGGATGGGACAGGAGAAGTGTCTGTAAGTAAGCGGCTGTTTTCGCCGAGGCGCAATATGCGTACCGTCGAAGGAACGATAGAGGAAATTCTGCGCCATGAAATCAGTGATGATTTTGTTTTCGTGACTTTATTGGATGAGGCCCCTGTGCTGTTTCCAATGGAAAAAGTCCGCTCTGTTTATCCGAATGCCATGCATGTGGAGCGGAAAAAGTTTTCAGGAAGCGTGCTGCAAAGTGAAGCTGTTTCGCGCAGGAAAATGGATTCATTGTCTTTATTCCATGCTTTTTATGAAGAAGTGAAAGGCGAAAAAGCGGATGTTGAAACCACGGCCATTTTTAAGGATGTACTTCAGGAATTCCTGCATGAAGAACCGGCCGGCAAAGAAGAGGTGAAGTCATGAAACCCTTAAAACTGAAAATGACCGCATTCGGTCCTTATAAAAATACTGAAGAAATTGATTTTGCCGATTTGCAGGGAAACCAGCTGTTCGTCATTTCAGGTAGCACCGGTTCAGGAAAGACGACCATCTTTGATGGTATCTGCTTTGCCCTGTACGGTTCGGCAAGCGGATCCGACCGCAGTGAGTCGCGCATACTGAGAAGTGATTTTGCGGATGATGCCAGCCATACCTGTGTTGAAATGGAATTCGAAATACACGGCAAAGTCTACCGCATTTTGCGCCAGATGGGCCATGTGAAAAAAGGGAATAAAAGCGCAACCGGGGAACGCTATGAGTTTTTTGAGCGCATGGAAGACGGTGAAAAACCTTGTGTCGAACGGCAGATCGTTTCGGAAATCAACCGCCGCGTTGAAGAGATTATTGGCTTGACACAAAATCAATTCAGCCAAATCGTCATGCTTCCACAAGGTGAATTCCGCAAATTGCTGACGTCGGAGACCGATAATAAAGAAGAAATTCTGCGCAAAATCTTTAAGACGGAACCGTATAAGCTCATCAGCGAACGCCTCAAGCAAAAGAAAGATGCAGCAGCAAAAACGTTTGAACGTGAACAGCAGGAGTTGAATATTTACATCCAGCGAATCGCTACGTCATTGCCGCATCGCGATTCGGAGCTTTTCGAAGTGCTGGGACGTGAGCATATGAACATCAATCAAGTGCTTGCCGGTTTGGAAAAAGAGGCGGCTTATTACAGACAGAAGATCAGCCTGGACGAACAGAAGTATCAGGCCGTCTATCAACTGCATGCCGATAAAATGAGCGCTTATCATGAGTCGAAAAAGTGGAACGATCGTTTTGGTGAGCTGAAAGTGAAAAAAGATCAGCTTGACCGTCTTGAACAGCGGCAAGCGAATTATACAGAAAAAGAAAAAGACCTTCAATTGGCGGAACGCGCCAGTTATATTACGGGCATTGAGAATCTGTTCCATGATTTGCGCGCGAATGAACAAGAGAAGAAGGAATTGCTGAACAATGCAATCCGGAAACAAGTGCAGGCAGAACAGGCAAAGCTCTCCGCTGAACAGGCATTTGATGAACAACAGGAACTTCAGGGCGAGCGGGACGACCTACGCGAACAGATCCTTTATTTCGAAAAACTGTTGCCAGCTATTGAAGAGCTAAACCATAAAAAAGACAATCTGGCTCGTGTAGCGAAAGAAGCACAGCAATCGGAAATTCGCCTTAAACAGGCAGAAGAAGAATTCAACGTACTAAAAGAAGAAAAGCAGAAATTGGATGGACAAATTGCTGAACTGGAAATTTTTTTGGAAGCAGCTGATGAAACGCAGCAGGAGCTGGCCAGCGTCGCAGAAAAGCACAGAGTGGCTGCAGAATACGTTTTATTGAAACAGCAACGCCGAAAACAGGAAGCTGTCCAGGAAGCGAAGAAGAGGGATTTTGAACAGGCAAATACGGCTTATCGTGAACTGGAAGCCCAGTGGTTTGCCAATCAAGCCCATATTCTTGCAGACCAATTGCATGATGGGGAGGCCTGTCCAGTCTGTGGGAGTCTGGACCATCCAGGAACCGAATTAGAGGCAGGACAGGTGGTCTCAAAAGAACAAGTCGAATCGGCAAAATCCACTTTTGATCAAGTGGATAGGGATTACCGGAATGCGGCTGCCAAACTTTTTGCTTTGGATGAACAGCTGAAAAACAAGAGCAAGCAATTAGCGAGCTTAGAAGTGGATGCGGAACAGGCAGAAGTGCATCTGCGCCACCTTGAACAGGAAAAAGAGCGGTTAACAGAGCTGATCACAAAACAGCAGGCAAGAAAACAGGAGTTGCGGAAATGCAAAGAACAGGCGGCTGTCTGCAACCGGAAAATAGAGCAATTGGAGCAGCACAGACGTGGACTGGGAGAAGAAGTGCAGAAGCAGTCGTCTTCCTTCCACGCAGCAAAAGCGGTGTTTGAAAATGAATTAGCAGCAGTCCCTGAACATCTGCGGGAGTTGCTTGTTTTGAAACAGCAGCTGGAGCAAACTATTACAAAAAAACAGCAGCTGGAGCAGAACTGGATCCATGTCCAGGAGCAATTCCAAACGTCGAAGGAGCAATTGGCAAGCGCCCTGGTTTCCGTGAAGCATGCCAAAGCAACGGCAGAAGAAATAGTAGAAAAAAGAGAGAAAGCCCAACAGCAGTTTACGGATGCTTTGGTGAAATCTGCCTTTGACTCTGAAGAAGCTTACCAGCAGGCGAAGTTGACAGATGAAGCATTTGCCGCTTTGAAAAAAGAAATTGTGGAATTTAACCAGGCTCGCCATACACTAATCCAGCAGGTCAGTGAACTGGAAGAATTGTTAGCAGGCCAAAGCCTGAAAGACTTGAGCCAAGCTGAAGCAGAGCTGTCGGAATTGAAAGGGGCTTATGAACAGGCGCTTGTAGAACGCAACCGTTCACAGGATTTCGAAAGAGCCGGATTGGGGCTGATTGCCGACATCCATGGTGTAATTGAAAAAGCCGTAGAAGCCGAGCAGGCTTTAAACCGGATTGCGGACCTTCATGACATGATCCGGGGCCAGAATGGTTTGAAGATTTCATTTGAACGCTACTTGCAGATTGAGTATTTGGAGCAGATCATCCTGTCAGCCAATGAGCGGCTTAGAAATCTCTCCAATGGCCAGTTCCATTTGATCCGCAGCGACCGGCAGGAAGCGCGCGGCAAACAAAGCGGGTTAGGGTTGGATGTCTATGACGCTTATACGGGACAGACGCGTGATGTAAAAACCATGTCGGGTGGGGAAAAATTCAATGCTTCGCTATGTCTGGCCCTCGGGATGGCAGATGTCATTCAAAGTTTCCAAGGCAACGTCTCGATTGATACGATGTTCATTGATGAAGGATTCGGGTCACTGGATGAAGAATCACTGAATAAATCAATCGAAACCTTAATTGATCTGCAAAAATCAGGACGGATGATTGGTGTCATTTCACATGTGCAGGAATTGAAAGCGGCGATTCCGGCCATATTGGAAGTCGAAAAATCAAAAGAAGGTTACAGCCGGACGAAGTTTCTACTTAAATAAATCCAAGTTCCGGACTCTGACGTTTAGAGCCTCAATGAAAAGTGAATGATAAGAGTAATCGGCAAATTACGGATGGTGATACTGTGGACACGGTACTTTATTTCTTTTTCACTGCCGCTTATATCCTTTTGGTGATATGGGGATTCAAACAGCAGCGGACTTGGAACTTTACAGCATTTTTAACCTTAGTGCTGTTCGGTTTGATTTATGACAATGGCATTATTGCAATCGGCAAGTTCATCGGAGAAGGAACACTTCTGGAAAACTTGAGCCTGCTACGTTTTTGGAGCCATGCTTTCCTTACGCCATTATTGGTTTTGTTCTGTTGGGGGGCCATGAATCAGGCCGGTATCCAGTGGGCAAAGAAAAAAATTATCTTTTATGGATTTCTGCTGTATACAGCGGTGTTGATCGTCATTGAACTGGCTCTGGAAACCTGGGGCCTCGAAATTATTCCAGAGCAGCAGTATGGCGTATTGCGCTATGTATCCGCAGAGACTTCATCCGGACCGCCGATAATGGTTCTCCTGGTGACAGTTGTCCTGGTTCTTACAGGAATTGTGCTTTGGAAAGAAAACGGCTGGAAATGGATGTTGATAGGTGCAGCAACTATGGGGATCGGCAGTGCTGTGCCGATTGAAGTTGAAAGTTCAGCAGCCACCAACGCTTTTGAGCTGTTCTTATTATTTACGCTAGTTTGGACAAAAAACCGTGTAGAAAAAACCAATGAAAACCAAAGGGGTTCAGAAAATGAAGCATTTCAGTTTTAAAGCACGGCTTATTTACTTTGGTGCAATCGCTCTGATCAGTTTGGCTTTTTTTACTTTGCAGCTGATAGCGGTAATGGAAGGCGGCGATGGCATAGGGTCCATTATTTTGATGGTCCTGTGGGCGCTTATGGCTTTATTTGGCTTGGCAGGCATCGTTTTTGCCGTGAAAAATCGGAACCGTCAGAAAAGCTGACGGTTTTTCTTTGTCCAAAAAAGACGGAATTGCACAGGAATTCAGCAAATATTATGGGCTCTGTGATATATGGTAAAGTTGTAGAATAACGAAGCAATACGGGAGGTAACAGAATGACGAAGAAGTTGAGTCCACAGCAAGTCATCGAGTTGATTGATTCGAAAGCAGACCTGATCGTTCCGATCGCCAATGGGGAACCGATTCGGTTATTGGATATATTGGAAGAAAATGCAGCGCAATTGGATGGAGTGAAAATTCACCAGATGCTGGCTTTGCGGTCACGTTCATACATTCAAGGTGAAATAGAGCAATTGCGGCATGTGTCTTATTTCTTGAGCGGTGCTACACGGAAAGTCTATCAGCAGGCGAAGATGGAACTGGTGCCAAACAATTTCCATGAAGTGCCGCGTATGCTTCAAAAAGTTACCAAGATGTCGATGGTGCTGACAGTGGCTTCGCCGATGGATAAACATGGGTATTTCACGCTGGGAACGCAGGCTGATTACATCGCCGAATTTATTGGAAAAGTGCCATTCATTTTAGAAGTGAACGATCACATGCCCCGGACATATGGCCGCAACCAAATTCATATCAGCCAGATAGCGGGATATGTCGAGCATCATGCGCCTCTGTCAGAGGAGAAAGTTCCGGAAGTCAGCGATAAGGACCTGCTGATTGCTTCGACGATCATTCAGGACATTCAAGATGGGGATACTTTGCAGATTGGCATCGGCGCTGTTCCAAACGCTGTCATCAGCATGCTGAAAGACCATCGCCATTTAGGCATTCATACGGAAATGCTGCCGGACGGCGTAGCGAAGCTCGTAGCTGCAGGCGCTGTGGATGGTTCACGGAAATACACCAACCCTGGTAAGATTGTCGCCACTTTCGCTTTTGGTTCCAAAAATCTGTATGACTTTATCGATGACAATCCGGCTGTTGAATTCCTGCCGGTCAGCGTGGTCAATGATCCGCGCGAGATTGCTAAAGAAAAGAACATCGTCTCTATCAATGCGACAACCGAAGTGGATCTGTTCGGCCAATGTGCATCCGAGACAGTCGGCGGCAAGTACTATTCCTCCAGCGGCGGCCAAATTGACTTTGCCCGCGGTGTGCGCTTTGCTGAAAATGGCAAAGGTTATATCTGTATGGCATCAACGGCAAAAAATGATACCATATCACGGATTAATCTGCAGCTGACGCCGGGTTCTGTAGTGACTACAGGGAAAAACGACGTGGACAATATCGTTACCGAATATGGAGTAGCCCGTCTGCATGGAGTTTCCATTTCAGAACGCGTCAAGCGTCTGGCAGCCATCGCACATCCGAAATTCCGTGAAGAATTATTGTTCGACGCAAAGAAACACGGCATTTTGATTTGACTGCACTGAGAACCATTTCCTCTACAACAGGAAATGGTTTTTCTTTTGGAAACCTAAATACTTTTCTTTACAGAAAAAGAAAAGGAGTATAAACTTACCTAGGTAACTAAATGCGAGGGTGAGATTATTGAATAAATTATTATTCCACGAAATTCATCAAAAATCACGGCTATCGATCAAAGAAGTGAATGATGCTCTAAAGGAGTTCGGTCTTTACAGCTCACAATGGTCGATTCTGTTCTGTCTGAAGCAATTCGGTTCAATGACTCAAAAAGAAATCTGGAAATATTTGAATGTGGAAGCTCCTACTGTGACAAGA
Organism: Planococcus wigleyi; assembly: GCF_014836985.1. Taxonomy (GTDB): domain Bacteria; phylum Bacillota; class Bacilli; order Bacillales_A; family Planococcaceae; genus Planococcus; species Planococcus notacanthi. Next base: position 342,400 of record NZ_JACSPU010000003.1, read on the forward strand.
ACGATTGTCCGTCTGGAAGAAAGCGGCTGGATAAATCGAAGAGAAGGAACTGATAAACGCGAGAAGATTGTTCAACTTTCTTCTTCTGCTGAACAAAAGGTACCGGAAATAGAAAAACGGATTCGGCGTGTGGAAGAAAATTTATTGTCAAAGCTTTCCGATGAAGAACAGGATCAGTTGATTCATCTATTGAAAAAAATAGGGTTAGAGAGTACTGAAGAAAAGGATGTAAAGAATGGCTGAAAAAAGACCAATTTGGACAAAAAGTTTTATCAATATATCAGTTAGTACCTTTTTTATTTTTGTGGTATTTTATGCATTGCTGACATTTACCCCCTTATATGTGCTGAATGATTTGGGAGGTACAGCTACAGAAGGGGGATTAGCTGTTTCCGTCTTCTTGCTGTCTGCCATTATCATGCGGTTTTTTGCCGGCATGATTCTGGAGAAATTCGGAAAGAAGAACATACTGATTTTTTCTCTATTTTTCTTTACCGTCAGTACGGTATTGTATGTATTTATCGGAAGTTTTACGGTGCTGTTGCTGCTGCGCTTTTTCCAGGGCATCTGGTTCAGTTTGCTGACAACGGTAGCCGGTGCTATTGCTGCTGATATTATTCCCCCGGAGCGGCGCGGCGAAGGTTTGGGCTATTATGGAATCGCCATGAATCTAGCGGTCGTAGCTGGCCCATTCCTCGCATTGTCTTTACAGCCGTATGTATCGTCACAGGCCATTTTCGTCATTCTTTCCGTTATTATGATCATCGGCTTCTTTTGTGCTTTAGCGGTCCAAGTGGACGAAGGTTCTTTTGTCAAAGAACAAAAACACAAATTGACAATCAGCGATTTTCTGGAGAAAAAATCGATGCCGATTGCGACCGTCGGCTTTTTCATCTCGTTCGCGTATGCCAGTATCCTGACGTTCATTTCGGTTTATGCGGAATCGCTTGGACTGATCAAGGCAGCCAGTTTTTTCTTTGTCGTTTATGCCATTGCTATGCTGCTTGTCCGGCCTTTCAGCGGAAGGATATTTGACACCATGGGCCCAGGCGTTGTTATTATCCCATCCATCATCGTCTTTGGAATAGGGCTTATCTCGTTGAGCTTTACTGCGTCTTCGTGGATGCTGTTGTTGTCAGGTGCGTTAGTGGGCCTTGGCTACGGAACCTTGCTGCCAAGCTTTCAAACTCTGGCCATACAGGCTGCAGATAAACATCGCAGCGGTTACGCTACCGGAACTTTTTTCGCTTTTTATGACAGTGGAATTGCCATTGGATCGGTTTCGCTTGGCTTGCTTGCAGGATTTGCGGGCTATTCCAATCTGTACTTGATGCTGGGGGTTTTTGTGATCCTCGTTGTTTTTTATTACAGTTGGATCATGTCTAAAGACCGCAGCTCAGCCCAGCAATAAAAAACAATCTAAAAAGGATCCGCAAAAATTTTGCGGACCCTTTTTTTATCGTCATTTAACAGTTAAAGTGACTGAGCCGAGCTCGCCGTAGCTGGCTTCGTAAAGCCCTCTCTCCAGCGTCTTCGGCAAAATGAAAGTGCCTGATGAAATGGCCATTCCTTTTTTTACTGTCAACCCGTGGCCATCCAATTCCTTGACCAGCCATTGCAGTGCATTTACGGGATGACCCAGGACTTCAGCAGAAGTGTCTCCCGCAATTTCCTTTCCATTTAAGCTTAGTTTGCCAGGCAGCCGCTCAAGCTGGCTGTAGCTGATGCTATCCAGTGGCTGGCCGACGATGATTTTCCCGGCAACTGCACTGTCTGCGACTACTTGCCCAAGGCTGATTTTTGGGAACCAGTCATCGTATCGGGAATCGGGGACTTCGATGCCAGGTGCCACTTGGGTTTTCTCCAGAAGCGCCTGAACATCGTCCGTTGCCGATAAGTCTTCCTTCGCAATAAAAATCAATTCGATCTCAATTAAAGGAGAAGACATCGAATCCAATTCAATGATGCCATCCGATAAAGCGGAAGTAGTCAGCGCACCATACAAAGGAGTTTCCGATTGGAATAGGTCCTGTGTTTCTTTGCTGGTCAGGCTGATTTTATAGCCTCTTAATTCCTCTTGCCCATTCCGGGTTTTAGTATCCGTAACCGCATGCTGGATTGCATAAGCCTGGTTCTTTTCCAAAGAGGCTGGAATTTGCTCTTTCGGAATTGTTTGCCTGTTGATGTAGGCTTCATATAAAACGGTTGCCATATCAGTTTGCTGTGAATCCAGATTTTTCATAAGAAAGCCCCTCTCAGATGGTATACCTCTTATCATATCATTCTGACAGTTTATTTTGAATGTTTCGTGTTGCTGATTTTTATTGGGCTTCTGCTCTTGGACAGCTTCCGCTTTTCTTTATTGTCCAGACTCCAGCGCCCAGCTCTTCGGGATGTAAGCCACTCTGGCTGTGCGGCTGTAAACACGCCGCTTTGCCAGACCGTCTTACCCCTGTCAGAGCTGCACGGCCGCTTCCGCTTTTCTCTATTGTCCAGACTCCAGCGTCCAGTCCCTCGAGTCGCTTCAGCTTTACCAAGACTGGCAAAGAACGCCATTCCCGGTAAAGCTTCCAGCGCTTGTCAGGACTACACGGCCGCTTCCGCTTTTCTTTTTACAATACATAAAAATAAACAGCCAAGAAGTGGCAAAGGCTTCCCAAAAGAATGAAGAGGTGGAAGATCTCATGAAATCCAAGGTGCTTGGAAGACAGAAAATTAGGTTTTATTCCATATATGATACCGCCTACTGTGTAGGAAACACCGCCAGCGACAAGCAGCAGCAGACCTGTCAGCGACAAGCTGTCAGCCAATGGCACTACTGCGAAAATGATGATCCAGCCCATGGCGATATAGATTGCGGTCGACAGCCATCTTGGCGAATGGAACCAGACCATTTTAAAGAGAATGCCGCTTATTCCCAATACGGCGACAAGGGAGAATAAGGTCCAGCCGAGCGTTCCGCCTAAAGCGATCAGACAAAATGGGGCATAAGAGCCTGCAATCAACGCGAAGATCATGGAATGATCAAGTTTTCGCAAAAAAGCGATGATGTGCGGATCTGAAATGGCTGAATGATAAATGGTGGAAGCCGTATACAATAAAATCAAACTGATGCCGAAAATAGCGACAGCTGTTACATGCAAAGCGGGTGCATTGGCATAAGCGGTTTTGATGACCATCGCTAAAAGTGCAGCGAGGGATAAAACAGCTCCAGCTAAATGGGACAATGCATTAAAAGGTTCTCGGATATAAGCAGTCATGTAAAGCAGCTCCTCGTTATATGTAGTTATTGAAACTATGTATAACGATACTCGCATTGATAAACGGAGTCAAGTTTGGAGAAAATTTGATAATGGGGTAAAATAACTAGTATGAAACACCGCAAGGGAGCGTGGAAGTACATGGGAAAAGCTGATGAAATCATCAAATCGATGGCTTTCCATAATCAGGTTCTGCCGGAAGACATTCCGAAGATCGATCTGTATATCGATCAGGTCATTCAATTATTCGAAACCAGTTTTGCCGAGTCGAAACGGTATCCAGATGAAAAAATCCTGACGAAGACCATGATTAATAATTATGCCAAAGGGAAGTTGTTCTATCCGGTCCAAAACAAAAAATACAGCCGCAACCACATTATGCTGATCAGTTTGATTTATCAGATGAAAAGCGCATTATCGATCAATGACGTCAAGCAGGTGCTGCATGGCATCAATGAAAAGGCGGCACAAAAAGAGTTGGATCTGGAGCAGTTTTACAGCAGTTACTTAAATCTTCAGCAAGGCAATGCAGAGATTTTCGAAGCAGGCTTAAAGCGCCAATCGGAAGAAGCTGCTGAACAGGTGGCGGGTGCTGATGAATCGGAGGAACTGGAGCGCGTCCTGCTCATCGCATCATTGGTTCATACCAGCAATCTTTACAGGAGAGCGGCGGAGAAACTGGTGGATGAGATGGCGAAAGGAGCGGACACGAATGGTTAAAGTTCTCATTGATGCAGATGGCTGTCCGGTGGTCACCCAAACCATCGATTTGGCTAGAGGCTACCGGCTTCCAGTCATCTTGATTTGCGACACTTCCCATGAAATGCACAGAGAAGGGGCAGAAACCATCACGGTATCAAAAGGCGCGGATGCAGTCGACTTTGTGCTGGTCAACCGGGTCAAAAAAGGCGATATTGTCGTCACCCAGGATTACGGCCTTGCCGCTATGGTGCTTGCAAAAAGAGGCATTCCAATCGATCAGAATGGCCGCGTCTATTCAGATGAAAACATCGAGCAACTGCTCCATGGCCGACATGTCGCCAAAAAAATCCGGCAAGGCGGCGGCCGGATGAAAGGGCCGAAAAAACGGCGTCCCGAAGACAATGAAAAATTCGCAGCGGCTTTAACGGTCCTGTTGAAACAAAGTAGGGAAAATGAAAAAGGACCCGGCAGTTGAATGCCGGGTCTTTCTTTGTCTATTTTGGGTTAAATGGTCCAGCGGTCATTAATGATCGCCACCAATACCCAGTCACCGTTGCTGTTCTTCTCGAATACCATGTTCAAGCTCTGCCAGTCCATTTGGTCATATTGATCAGTTCCAGGGAAGTAGTACTCGACAATGGTTGCTTCAGGGTACACTCGGTGAATAAATTCATGTGTAGTTGGCTGGATGGTGCGTCCGTAGCGTTCTTTAGCGGTATATTCCGCATCCATCAAGTATTCATCGTAATACTCAGCAGGCGTCAAATTAATCTCAAAACCGCTGCCGTCCTGATAACCCCATAAATAATCATTGGCATCATTCATGAAGTTGGGAAGTTGGGCTTTGGTGAAAGTCACTCCGCCATTGTCGATGCAACCACCACTGTAAGGGCAGAACGCCAATCCCTCTGTAGAGCTGACATAAGCTGCGACATCACCGAAATCCTCCGCTTGCAGTTCAGCCAGAATATCATTGGCTGTCATCAATAATTCCTGTTTTTCAGGAATGAAAGAAGGTTCGATGGCACGGGCGAGAAATGCAGAAAATTGAGCACGTGTTACCGGAGTGTCAGGGCGGAAAGTATTGTCCGGATAGCCGCGTGCGACTCCTTGATAAGCAAGTCTTGATACGGCATCAAAAGCAAAATGGTTTTCCCTCATGTCCCGAAAAGTATTATCCGGCGCTTCAGGGAAATAAAAAGCTCTGTCCAGCATAGTCACAGTCTGAGCTCGGGTGACAGTCCAATTTGGACGGAAATAATTATTCGGAAAACCGACAATGATCTCCTCTTCAACAGCGGAAGCGATGTAACCGGAAAACGGATGGTTTGCGGGAACATCTCTAAACCCCGTTGAACGGGATGTGTCGTCCAGATTCAAGGCACGTCCGATCATGGCGACAGCATGGGCACGGGTAACAGGATTATTCGGTCTGAAGGTTCCATCCGGATAGCCATTGATGATTCCTTCTTCGTACAAATAAGCGATTTCAAAAGCGAACGGGTGAGTGGCAAAGACGTCATCAAACAAAACAATCGCTTTGGCGGGAGATAAAAACGAACTGAACATCAGGATGGCAGCTGCAATTAAAGACAATAAAGTCTTCATATTTATCCCTCCCTATTTGATCTTATTTTACCACGAATAAAAGTATAAAGTAACAATAAAATGTTATAAAAATAAAATAATGAGTATAAAAGAGCTCTAAGAGTAGTTTTCTACCAGAAGGGGAATAAAAGATAAAATACTTGAAACTGATTTGGGAAAGGAGACGAACATGAAAAAAATCCTCATTGTTGTGACGAATGAAGCCAATGTTGGGATCAAGGGGAAAAAAACGGGGCTGTGGCTTCGGGAAATGACTGATTTTTACCATGAAATAAAAGATTATTTTGACGTGGATATCATTAGCACCGCTTCCAACCGCGTGCCGATTGACCCGCTCAGTTTGATGGAAGCGGTCGTCCATAAGCAGACGCGCCACTATTATTTAGACGATGAGCTGATGGGCAAATTGAAGAAACCGCTGACGCCAGAGCAGGTAAAGGCACATGATTATTCGGCTATTTATTTTACCGGCGGCCATGGTACGATGGTCGATTTTCCGAATAACCCAAGCTTGCAGAAACTGACTGCCTCGATCTACGAAGCAGGTGGGGTAGTGGCTGCTGTATGCCATGGACCGAGTGCTTTGTTGAACATTCCCTTATCTGATGGCCGTAATTTACTGGCGGGGCATGTCGTGACCGGCTTCTCGGATTTTGAAGAAAAAATTATGGGAATGTATCGCGATATTCCTTTTTCCCTGGAGCAAAACTTGAAAGAACAAGGAACTTTATTTCAAATCTCTCAAGTGCCGTTCACATCCTGTGTGATTGAATCAGGGCGGTTGGTGACGGGGCAAAATCCGGCTTCCGCAAGCCAGGTGGGCGAAAAAGTAAAAGAACTCCTGACAGAAGTGAACCCGGCTTAAAACACAGCCGGGTTCATTTATTTGATTTTTTTTCCGCGTAGTCCATGAACTGCAGCGGATAATTGGTCTGAATCAGGGTAAAGCCGCGGTCGATGAACCATCCCCAGCCTTTATCAGGGTCTAATAGCGAAAGAGCATCCGAGCGCCGGGCGTTTTCGGCAAAATCAAGGGCGTTGCCCCATAAATTTGTTTGGTTTTTAAGTTTGCTGACGACAGCTTCAGAAATCACCTCATCCTCCTCTGTATAAAAAATCAATTCGATTGCGATTGGCGAAATCTCATTGAGCAACAGGTCGAGTTGATGAAGATTTTGGTCATTCAGTTTATGCATGTAGCACATGTTTTGTGGTTTCGATTCAAAAAAGTCCTTCAATTGCTCAACCGGTTTGTCGCTTTTCAGCATGAAGTGATCTAAGAGGTCGTGCTTCTCTGCCAGTTCATAAAGTTCGTGCCGTAAATCCCAAGCTTTGTCGGCGTTGATCATGGCTTTTCCTTTAATCACTGGCAGAACTTCGAGAAGAGTAGGCACTTTTTCAGTTGAAATTTTCGCATTGGGGCCGCCGTTCAATTCTTTTAACGACAATTTTTTTATTTCTTTTAATGTCAGCTGATCTATTTCTCCGGTACCGTTCGTCGTCCGGTCTACAGTAGCGTCGTGCATGAGAATAATGTGTCCGTCCTTGGTCAATCGCATGTCCAATTCAATCAAATAGACTTTGCGGTCGATGCAATGTTGAATGGAAGAGAGCGAATTCTCTGGCGCGGTATTCCACAGACCACGATGGGCGACGGGAGTCAAGGGGTGCTGTTTTTCCTGTAAAGCTTGATAAAAACTCTTATAGTTGCTTAATCGCCATCCAAGTAGCTGCTGATTAACTGCCATAAGCGTCCTCCTTATCTATTCCTCTTCAGTATACAAGGTTCCGTTCCATAAGTTTATTGCAAAGCTCAATAAGGTGATTTTGGAATACTTAAGGCTACTGATTGAAATTAGGAAGAAATAAAAAAATTATAAGTACCTAGTTAAAAAATCGTATATAGGGTATACAAGAAGAAGTGAGAAAAAAACCACGTATTTTTGGAGGGATTTTGATGAAAAAGTCGACAATGAATACACTGATTGGCAGCGCGCTTGCAGCGGCCTCTGGAATTTTTGTTTATAAAGCATACCAGGAGAAAAACTCAGTGCAGGTAAGAGAAGATACAGATATGCGCAACAGCAATAAAGTGGATCAACGTGAAAGTGTTGAAGCTCTGGAAGATTCTGCTGAACAGGGCTTGTCCCAGTTAGATTCTGCCTACCGTGATGAATGGCAGGCCAATGCATTTCCGCAAACCCATAAAGAAATGCGGGAACTTGAAGAAGATAAATAAGGGCGTTACATCAAGCGAAGGCAAAGTTTCTTTTTGCTTTCGCTTTTTTGTGTGCAGAAAATACTATACCCATTGGAAAAGGAGAAGCAAGTATGTGGATTAGAAAACCATTTTTTGAATACACGACAGCGATTTTATTGGTTTCAGTGACCTTGTTTTTTCTTGGCAAGATTGATTATATTTTTGAGCCGCTTCAGATCGTCATCGCTACCATTTTTGCGCCGGTCCTGATCGGGGGCCTGCTTTATTATTTGCTGCGGCCTTTTGTAAAATGGTTGATGCGCTATGTACCTAAAATTGCTGGAATCGGAATCGTTTTTACCGTCATTATTTTAACTTTATCTATTCTGATTTACTTTTTGGGTCCATTGGTTACCAACCAGGTCGAGAGTCTCGCAGACCTGGCGCCGGGAACCGTTGAAGAAGTGACGGAGGAATCAAACAACATCCTGTCCGGTTTTCAGCTGGGCGGAGTTTCAGGTCCGGAGATAAAAGCATGGGCTTTGGATTACTTGGAGAACCTTTCAGAAGGACTGCTGAATAATGTGATGAACATTTTGACGATGTTGATGAATATTGCAATTGTCCTCATTGTTGTCCCGTTTGTGCTGTTCTTTCTATTGAAGGATGATGAAAAATTCATTCCACATTTAATAAAGTATTTACCGGAAGAACACAAGCTTGAAGGTGAAAAAGTATTGAAGGATGTCGATCAGACATTGTCTGCGTTTATAGTGGGCCAGGCGATTGTCGCTGCTGTAGTGGGAACCTTGATGTACATCGGTTATTTGATTATCGGATTGGATTACGCTTTGAGTCTGTCGATCTTCGCAATGTTCTTGATTATTGTGCCTTTCCTCGGACCGCTCATCGGCATCATTCCTGCTTTATTTGTCGCTTTGATGAGTGGAGATGCGTGGACGGCAATAAAAGTCATCCTTGTTCTGCTCGTTGTCCAGCAGCTTGAAGGCAATCTTGTAACCCCGAATATCATGGGCAATCGCCTCAACATCCATCCACTGACGATTATTTTACTGCTGATGATTGCCGGTGCATTGTATGGATTTATCGGTATTCTGATTGCGATTCCCACTTATGCTGTTTTAAAAACCTTGGTTCATAATATCCGTTTATTCAACAGGCTGCGCAAAAAGAGAGCAGTCCAACAGCCAGACGGTTAATTAGTACTGCATAACTTTATTGAATAATGGTTATTTTCTCTCAAAGGTACTAGAATTGAGAAAATTATGATATATTATTCTTTAGAATGACTGATATGCAAAAACAAGGGGGAACTAAGATGAAGAAATGGAGTCTTTTAGCACTACTATTAGCAATGCTGCTCGTACTTGCTGCCTGCGGATCCGATGAAAGTGAAGAAGGTTCAACAGGCGGGGAAGGCGGCACTGAAGGGGAAACTTATACAGTGGGGATCGATACAACTTATCCGCCTTTCGAATTTGAAGTGGATGGCGAATATACAGGAATCGATATTGATTTGATCAAAGCGATTGCTGAAAATCAGGAATTCGAAATTGAATTCAGTCCGATGGATTTCGGCGGCATTATTCCTGCCCTGCAAGCCGGCCAATTGGATGTAGCAATTGCCGGTATGAGTATTACCGATGAACGCAAAGAAGTGGTCGATTTTTCTGATCCATACTTTGATGCTGGGATTTCTCTTGTAGTGGCTGAAAGCAATACCGACATCACTGCGTTGGAAGATCTTGAAGGCAAAACAGTAGCAGTTAAGAGCGGAACGACCGGCGCTCAGTTTGCCCGCGATAACGAAGCGAAATATGGCTACACAATTGCACAATTCGAAGATAGCCCATCCATGTTCCAGGAAGTTTCAAACGGCAATGCCGATGTGCTGCTGGAAGATTATCCGGTTATCGCTTATGCAATTGCTGAAAGTGGACTTGAACTGAAAACAGTTGGGGATCGTTTAACAGGAGACCAGTATGGAATCGCTGTATTAAAAGGGGAAAATGCAGAGCTTCTTGAGAAAATCAATGCAGGTCTTCAGGAATTGCGCGACAGCGGAGAATACGATGAAATTCTAGCGAAGTATATCGCAGCAGAATAAAAATAGGTGCAGCGCGCAGAAGCGCGCTGCATTTTTTGATGCAAAGGGGATGTCTGTATGGATACAATTATGAATGCTTTTCCATATTTAATGGAAGGGCTGCAAGTTACGCTTTACATTTTTGCCATTGCCATCGTGATCGGTTTCCTGATCGGTTTAGTCGTTGCGCTATTCAGGTTGGCACCATTGAAAATCCTGAATTGGATTGCGAAAATCTTTGTCGATGCCATTCGGGGCACGCCGTTTATCGTCCAGTTGTTCTTCATCTATTTCGGTCTGAATTCCTTGGACTTTATCTCGTTGGACAATACGACGGCTGGAATAGTAACAGTAGCCATCAACGCAGGCGCTTACTTTTCTGAAATTATCCGTGCGGGTATTCAGTCGATTGACAAAGGACAAACAGAAGCGGCCCGTTCACTGGGGCTGAATTCAACGCAAAATATGCGTTATATCATTTTGCCGCAGGCCTTCAGACGAATGCTGCCGACCATCACCAACCAGGCGATTATTTCGTTGAAGGATACGTCCCTGTTATCGGTTATTGGAGTGGCCGATTTGACACAGGAAGGCCGCATCCAGGCCAGTGCCACATTTGATGCTTTTAATGTGTACTTGATCTTAGGGATTATTTACTTTGTGGTCATATATCTGCTCTCCATGCTGGCGAGCTTTGTAGAAAGGAAGTTTGTTTTGCGATGACAATGATCAGAGTGGAAAATTTGAAAAAATCATTCGGCAACCTGGAAGTCATAAAAGACATGAGCACTGTGGTAGAAGAAAAAGAAGTCATCTGTGTAATCGGCCCATCCGGTTCAGGGAAAAGTACATTTCTGCGCTGCTTGAACCGGTTGGAAGAAATTACGGGCGGACATGTCTATATAGAAGGTGTTGACATCACGGATCCTAAAATAGACATCAATAAAATTCGCCAGGACGTCGGAATGGTGTTTCAACAATTCAATTTGTTCCCTCATAAGTCGGTATTGGAAAATGTCATTCTGGCACCGATGAAAGTGAAGAAAAGCGACAGAAAAGCGAGTGAAGCGAAAGCCTATGAGCTGCTTGATAAAGTTGGTTTGCGGGAAAAAGCAAAAGCTTATCCGGGGGAACTGTCAGGCGGCCAAAAACAGCGCGTGGCAATCGCCCGGGCATTGGCGATGGATCCAAAGATCATGCTTTTTGATGAACCGACGTCTGCACTTGACCCGGAAATGGTGGGGGACGTACTCGATGTCATGAAACAGTTGGCGCGTGAAGGCATGACCATGGTCGTTGTGACGCATGAGATGGGATTTGCAGCTGAAATGGGTGACCGTGTATTGTTTATCGATGGCGGATATATCGTGGAAGAAAATGTGCCGAAAGAATTGTTTGGCAACCCGCAGCATGAGCGGACAAAAGCGTTCTTAAGCAAAGTATTGTAGAAAAATGCGCCTGCGGGCGTATTTTTTTCTGCTTTTTTGTTGGAAGAATCTTATTTTGGCGCATCGGCGCGTATTTCTGGAAAATTCCAAACACCAACCGTTCTGGCGATAGATTCAGAACGGTTGGTGTTTTTCAATTTTCTAACAGTTAACTAGTTTATCGTGCTATTTTTTTCGCTTGATCAGGATACAAATCAAAGAAAAAACCGGCCAGGATGAAATCCTGGCCGGTTAAGCTTATTGGCTTATTCTTCGTCAAAGACGTGAACTTTTGTCATTTTGTCGCCATTGCTCATTGCTTTAGCCGTTTCCAATCCTGAAGTCACTTGTCCGAAAACAGTGTGGACTCCGTCAAGGTGTGGCTGTGGTGCGTGAACGATAAAGAATTGGCTTGAGCCAGTGTCTTTACCGGCATGCGCCATTGATAAGCTTCCTGCTTGGTGCTTATGCGGGTTGCCTTCAGTTTCGCATTTGATTGTTTTGCCGCTGCCGCCAGCACCAGTACCGGTCGGGTCGCCGCCTTGGCTTACGAAGCCAGGAATTACGCGGTGGAATGTTACGTCGTTATAGAAGCCAGAGTTTGCAAGCTCTTCAAAGTTTGCAACTGTGTTAGGTGCTTCGTTCGGGAAAAGTTCGAATTCGATGATTTCGCCGTTTTCCATGTGGATGTGTCCTTTTTTAGCCATTCTAAAACATCTCCTTTATAATTGGTTCATTTTCCAGTATATCGATTTTTGGGTTGGCTGTATAATCATTTGACACATTATAGAGCTTTTAATGAACCGCCTTCTACTACAAGCGATTGGCCAGTCATGTAAGAGTTGGCTGCTGAGGCAAGAAAAACAATGATTTTCGCAAATTCTTCCGGTTCGCCATAGCGGCCAGCAGGAATGGATGATTTACTTTTCTTAGAGATTTCTTCTGCGGAAACTCCTTGCTTGTCTGCTGCGATCTGATCCAATTCCGCCACACGGTCTGTTGCGAAGCGGCCAGGCCCAACTGTGTTGACGAGGATGTTGTCGCCTGCGACTTCGCGCGCAAGGGTTTTTGCAAACCCGATCATTCCTGCACGAAGCGTATTGGACAAAATCAAGCCATCAATCACTTCTTTTGTTGAAGAAGAAGAGATATTGATGATGCGTCCAAACTGCTGTTCCTTCATATAAGGAAGAACGGCGCGAGAGGTGCGGATATAGCTCAATAAATTCTGGTCGAATGCCTTATACCAATCAGCATCTTCCACTGCGTCGAATCCGCCGGCTTTTGGCCCGCCTGTATTATTGATCAACACATCAATCCGGCCGAATTGATCAGCTGCGAATTGGACCAGTTTCTGGATGTCTTCTTCTTTGGAGATATCGCAAACGTGCGGAAATACTTGCTGGTTTCCAGAAGCCTCTTTAATTTCAGCGGCTGTTTCGTCTAGGGACTGCTGATTGCGGCTTGAGATGATCACTGTCGCGCCTTCTTTTGCAAATTCCAGCGCTGTTGCTTTGCCGAGCCCTTTGCTTGAAGCCATCACGATTACAATTTTTTCTTTGATTCCTAAATCCACTGCACTCATCCTTTCTTATGTATCCATCCTTCAGTTTACGAATAAAATACAGATAATTCAAACTTTTATTTTTTTGAATTTCCGCCATAAGTCCAATGGCGTGAATCTGGGGTAAATATGATAGGATATAGTTATTGAGTAGATTAGGAGTGTTATAAATGGAAGAACGCGAAGTTTTTGATATAACGATTATCGGCGGCGGGCCAACTGGCTTGTTTGCTTCCTTTTACGGCGGTATGCGCAAAATGAAAGTAAAGATCTTGGATAGTTTGCCGCAGCTTGGCGGACAGCTTACTGAATTGTACCCGGATAAATTCATTTACGATGTAGGTGGATTTTCAAAAGTGTTGGCAAAAGATTTGGTGGACAATCTAGTCCAGCAAGCAAAATACGGCGATCCGGAAATTTGTCTGGAAGAAACCGTAACAGCCGCAGAACGCCACGGAGATCATTTTGTCATTCAGACGGACAAAGGTCTGCATTACACAAAAGCTATTTTGTTGACTGCGGGAGTTGGGGCATTCCAGCCGCGTAAATTGGCAGTCGAAGGCTGTGAAGCTTTTGAAGGCAAAACGCTTCATTATGGAGTTAAGGACCTGACTGTTTTCAGCGATAAAAAAGTGGTCGTTTTAGGCGGCGGCGATTCAGCTGTCGACTGGTCGATGATGCTTGAAAATGTAGCATCCCATGTAACGTTGAGCCATCGCCGAGACAAAATGACAGCGCATGAGGCAAACATCGATGTCTTGATGGCATCGACAGTGGAAGTGAAAAAACCTTACGGCGTGAAAGAATTGGTTGGAGAAAATGGCCAAATCAGCGAGCTTGTGCTGGTCGATAAAGAAGGCAATGAAGAACGTCTTGACGTAGACCACGTTATTGTCAACTACGGCAACATCACCTCATTAGGTGCCATCAAGGAATGGGGACTCGAGATGGATAAAAACTCGGTCATCGTCAACTCTAAGATGGAAACCAGTATCCCAGGCATCTATGCTGCAGGCGACATTGCCACATACGAAGGCAAAGTCAAACTGATCGCTGTAGGTTTCGGCGAAGCACCGACAGCCATCAACAACGCGAAGTCTTATCTGGATCCAAAATCGAAAGTTCAACCATTACACAGTACAAGCGTTTTTAAATAAAACCAAACCCCAAAAAGATCCGGCGCATTAGAATGCGCCGGATCTTTTTGGGGTTTTATTAATGTCTTCTATTCTTTTTCGCCAATGGATCCAATGAAGCGGCTCTAAGGAAAGAAACTCCCATTAAAATGATGACCACCGAGAAGGGCAGAGCTGCAATGATCAATGAGTTTTGCAGGCCTTGTGTGCCGCCTGTATAAATAACGATGGCTGCTACGGCTGATTGAATAAGGCCCCATGTGATTTTCACTAAATTCGGGGGGTTCAACATACCGCCCGTTGTTTGCATGCCGAGCACGAATGTCGCTGAATCGGCAGAGGTGATGAAAAAGATGGCAATGACGAATAAGGTGATGATCGATAGCAACGTGCCAAGTGGATAATATTGCAAAACACCAAATGTGGCCGTCTCAAGACTGTAATCGGAAATTTTTGCAATGTTGTTCTGCTCCAGGTTCAATGCGGAAACGCCGAACACCGCGAAAAAGATGAAGCATACCAACGAAGGCACGAGGAGTACCCCGAGCATAAACTCTTTGACTGTGCGTCCCCGGGAAATACGGGCAATGAAAATACCGACGAATGGTGCCCAGGAAATCCACCATGCCCAGTAAAATACCGTCCAGCCGTCAACCCAAGCGCGGCGTTCTTCATTGATCGGCTCAAGATTAAAGCTCATGGAGAAGAAATTGGTTAAGTAGCCGCCAATCGCATCTGCAAACGAATTGAAGATATAGAGCGTCGGTCCGACAATCAATAAGAGCAAAAGAAGGACAAATGCCAAAACCATGTTTATGTTACTTAAATACTTGATGCCGCGGCCGATGCCGGACGAGGCAGAAGCAATGAAAAGAACTGTGGCAACTCCAAGGATCAGCATCTGAAAAGCGAAGTTATTCGGTGTTCCAAACAGGAAGGAAATCCCTTCATTCATTTGGGCAGATCCGAATCCAAGTGTGGATGCGACGCCGATGACTGTAGCGAAGACAGCCAGCGTATCGATCAATTTCCCCAGTGGCCCAGCCATCAGCTTTTTCCCGAATAACGGAATAAGAGTAGCGCTGATCAATCCTGGGGCATCGTTATGAAATTTAAAGTACGCCAGAACCAATGCAACGATTCCGTAAACGGCCCAAGCATGCAGACCCCAATGGAAAAAAGAAAATTGCATCGCTTCCTGGATTGCTTGATTGGACCCCAATTCAGAGCGTGGAGCGCTTATAAATGCGTGGGAGATCGGTTCAGCTGTTGTCCAGAAAACCAAGCCCATTCCCATGCCGGCACTGAACAGCATTGCAAACCAGGATGGCAGGGAGAATTCCGGTTTATCATCAGGCTTTCCCAACTTTAAATTGGAAAACCTGGAGAAAATCAAATACACACAGAAAATGAGTATCAGGAAAACGGTCAGAAGATAGTACCAACCGAATGTGCTGGAAATTGCAGCTGTCAATTCCCCTGTTTGTGATTTGAATCCTTCAGGCGAGGACAATCCCCAAACAACCAAGCCCATACATACTGATAATGCAATCCAAAAAACCGATGTTACATTCTTCAAACGAATTCCCCCTCTAAACTGTTCTTTAATTAACATTTACATATTCCCTGATTTTCATATGCTAAACTGCTTTTTCGTGCTTGAACCCTGTATGCAGGATACGGCATTGGAATTATTAGTTTTATTACAAAATGTAACAAAGCGCAATTCCCTGTCATGAAATTGTTATGTTCCATCTGCCGTTCTGTCATGTTCCTGCAATGTGGAGGTGTTATGATCGTTCAAGTTAGTGAAAAGGAGGAATTTCAATTTATGAAAAAGCAAATCGTTACACTAACTGCTATCGCAGCTTTAAGTGTGGGAGCAGCAACGTCAGCAAGTGCATCATCTTATACAGTACAATCAGGTGACACTCTGTGGGGAATTTCACAAGACAAGAATGTATCAATAGAAAGCTTAAAAGGGTGGAATAACCTTTCATCTGATTTGATCTTGCCAAGCCAGGAACTAAAAGTCGATGGACAAGCAACATCAGAAAAGAAAGCCGACAGCTCAACATATACAGTTAAATCAGGAGATACTTTGGCGGAAATCGCCAGCGCTCATGGAATTCCATTGGACAGCTTAATGAGCTGGAATGGCATTTCTGGATACATGATCTATCCAGGCGAAACTTTGACAGTTAAAGGCGGCACAGCAGCAGCAGAAAAAGCACCTGCTAAAACTGCAGCAGCGCCAGCTAAAGAAAAAGCACCAGCACCAAAAACAGCAAGCGCTCCTGCACAAAAAGCACCAGCAGCAGCTTCAGCTCAATCCGGTAAAACGATGACTGTTTCTGCGACAGCTTATACAGCTTATTGCGCAGGATGTTCAGGTACGACAGCAACTGGAATTGATTTACGTTCAAATCCAAACCAAAAAGTAATCGCAGTAGATCCTTCAGTAATTCCGCTTGGCTCTAAAGTCTGGGTCGAAGGTTACGGAGAAGCAATCGCTGGAGACACTGGCGGAGCAATCAAAGGCAATAAAATCGATGTATTCATTCCAACACAAGGCGCAGCTTTAGAATTTGGCCGCAAAAACGTAACAATTAAAGTTCTTAACTAATAGGATTTAAGCTACACAGCCGAGGTGACCATTCCCTTGGCTTTTTATGTTCAAAATCCTAAAAGAAACGATTCCTGAAATTACCCGGGAATCGTTTCTTTTTTTGAAGTCCAATGCAACTGCTTCCTTATATTTGAAATAAATTTATTTTAAATTAATGAATAAGAAATTTTTGATGGGGTATAGTATTTAATATTCCGAATATTCTTTAAAAAATAAAGGGGGACAGAAAAATGGCGAAAAGAGACAAGAATTTTTCACGGCGTGATTTTTTGAAGACCTCAGGAATCGCGACAGGAGCTTTAATCGGCGGCGGCATTATTGGAGGTCTGATAGGGGCCAACACCAACCAGCAGGACTCAGCATCCACTGCACCCGGAACTCCGCAAGGATCAACAGGATCCCCAGGTGGGGTCAGGGGGCTGACATTCTTCAAAAACAATGCGGAGTTTGAAATATTGAACCAAGCTACTGAACGAATTTTCCCAGAGGACGATTTAGGTCCCGGCGCAATTGGTTTAGGCGTAGCTTACTTTATTGACCAGCAGTTAGCGGGCAGCTATGGTGAAAATTCGAAGGAATACATGCAAGGTCCGTTTTATGAAGGGGAAACAACGCAAGGCTACCAAAGCCGGTTAAAGCGGAATGAAATGTTCCGCCAAGGAATCCAAATTATGCAACAGGAAGCCCAGAGCCGATTTAATGCCAACTTTGTTGATTTGGAAGGTGGGCAGATGGATGAAATTCTAACGGCTTTCCAGGAGGATGAAATTCAAATGAGAGGTACGACTTCGTTGTTCTTTTTCCGTCTGTTGAGGCAGGCTACTTTGGAAGGAGCCTATGCAGATCCGATATACGGCGGCAATCATAATATGGAAGGTTGGAAGATGAAAGGATTCCCGGGTCACCAAGCGGCTTATATTAATGAAATTGACAGTGAAGATTTTGTAGAAATCGAACCTCGATCACTGGGGATGGAGCATTAATTAAAAAGGGGGAACTTGCATGGTAACGACTCTAGATAGCGTAGATGTAGTGACGGTAGGTGTTGGTTGGACAGGTGGGATCATTGCGGCAGAATGTGCGAAGGAAGGCCTTAAAGTAGTTGGGTTGGAACGTGGGCGCGAACGCGGTACAGAGGATTTCAGCATTGTCCATGATGAATACCGTTATGCTGTCCGCTATGAGCTGATGCAGGATTTATCGAGGGAAACCATTACATTCCGTAATAATCGCCAGCAACGCGCTTTACCGATGCGTCAGATGGGCTCTTTTTTATTGGGAGAAGGGTTAGGGGGATCAGGCACTCACTGGAACGGGCAAAATTGGCGCTTTCTTCCCTATGATTTTCAAATCAAAACAATGACTGATGAAAAATATGGTGCCAATAAACTTCCGGCTGAATACACCCTGCAGGATTGGGGAATCACTTACGATGAACTAGAACCATATTTTGACCGTTTTGAAAAGACGGCAGGCATCTCTGGTGAGGATAATAATCCATTTTGGGGCAAACGTTCAAGTCCTTATCCGACACCGCCAATGAAGAAAACGCCGATTCTGCAGCGTTTTGAAACAGCCGCCACCAACTTGGGACTGTCGCCTTTCATGATGCCATCAGCCAATCTGTCAGAAGCTTACGAGAACCCGGACGGCCAGCAGATCAACGCATGCCAATACTGTGGGTTCTGTGAACGCTTCGGTTGTGAGTATGGAGCTAAAACTTCTCCGGAAATTACCGTTGTGCCTACTGCCAGAGAAACAGGAAATTATGAAATTAAATTTAACGCCAACGTCGTTGAAATTATGAAAGAAGGCGACCGGGTGACAGGCGTACGCTATTACGATACAGAAACTTTTGAGGAATTTATTCAGCCGGCAAATGTCGTTGTCTTAACTAGCTATATTTTAAATAACGCCAAACTATTGATGGTTTCTCAAATTGGCGAGCAATACGATCCGGAAACAGGGCAAGGAACCCTGGGCAAAAACTATGCGTATCAGATTTTGCCGGGAGCATCCGGATTCTTTGATGAACAAATGAATACCTTTATGGGAGCCGGGGCTCTTGGAATGACAGTAGATGATTTTAATGGAGATTCTTTTGATCATTCTGACCTTGACTTCATACATGGTGCCAGCTTGTCGATCACGCAAACCGGTTCCCGTCCGATTCTGCATAATCCAATTCCACCGGATACGCCTTCTTGGGGCGCAGATTTCAAACGTGCATCGATTGAAAATTATACAAGATCGTTGAGTATCGGCGGCCAGGGTGCTTCCATGCCGCACAGAGAAAACTATATGGCACTGGACGGAACTTATAAAGACATCTACGGCGTGCCATTGTTGCAGCTTACCTATAATTTCACGGATCAGGACCGGGCGCTCCATAGTTATTTGACGGAAAGAGCGGGCGAAATCATGCAGGAAATGGGGGCGAAAACTGTAGTCGGCGGCAATCCAATATCAGATTATGACATTGTTCCTTATCAGACTACCCATAATACTGGAGGAACCATCATGGGTGCCGACCCGGGCACTAGTGTCGTCAATAATTTCCTTCAGCATTGGGATGCAGAAAATTTATTTGTCGTAGGAGCTGGGAATTTTGCGCACAATGGAGGCTACAACCCGACCGGAACCGTTGGGGCATTGGCTTACCGCTGCGCAGAAGGTGTTATCCGCTATAGCCGCGAAGGCGGATCGCTTGTTTAGTAGTAGAAAAGAATTTCGCTCAGAGGAGAGTTATTCTCCTCCACTGAGTGTTAGTTGAACCATACTGACCGTTAAAGCGGGATAGAGGAGGAAAACAATATGGGTGGATTAGCTTCAATTGGTGTACCAGGACTGATCATCATTTTGGTCATCGTGTTAATTATATTCGGACCTAAAAAGTTACCCGAAATCGGTGGAGCAGTCGGCAAAACTTTTTCTGAGTTCAAACGCTCGACCAAAGGGCTCATGGATGACGATGATGAAGAAGTTGTAAGAAAAGAAACGGTCGAAGACAAGGATTTAAAAAAATCTGACAAGCTATGAAGGTGGTTAAATGGATCCGTATGGAGACAGAAACTTAACGAGTCCGTTGCGTAAAAAAAAGGTGCAGCCGGAAAAGCCTGCAGAAAAGAATGAGAAAAAAATGCCGGAGCCTCCCATCAAAAAGCCGGAACCTCCAGTGGAAGAGCCGGAAATGCAAGTGGAAACCTTAGTCGACCATCTGGGAGAACTGAGGAAACAATTGATTAAAAGCGCGATTGTGTTCCTGTTTTTTTTACTGGTCGTTTTCTCCACGTTAAACTTCTGGTTTCCTTACATTGTTAAAGGTTATGATTTGGTCATTTTAGGGCCGCTGGAAGTTATTAAATTCTATACTTCTATTTCTGCAACATTGGCTCTCGGGCTGTCCTTGCCATTTCTGATTCATTTCATTTGGCAATTTGTAAAACCTGGCCTTGAAGAAAAAGAGGCGCGCTTTCTTGGCCTGTATTCTCCGGTCATGCTGTTGCTTTTTGTGCTAGGAATTGCATTTGGCTATTTCATCGTCAACCCATTGAGTTTTCAATTTTTGATCGGTATGGGTATGGCCAATTTCGATGTCATGATTTCTGCAAACGAGTATATCCATTTTTTGATTATGACGACCGTTCCTTTAGGGCTGCTTTTTGAAATGCCGATTATTGCCTTGTTTCTATCTTCTATCGGCGTACTGACTTCGGGTTCAATGAAAAATGTCAGAAAATGGTCCTATCTTGTTCTAGCGATTGTTTCAGCATTGATTACACCACCGGATTTTTTAAGTCAGTTGTTGGTCTTGATTCCGATGGCCGGTTTATATGAAGCAAGTATCTTTATCATCAAGAAA
This sequence comes from Planococcus wigleyi, assembly GCF_014836985.1. Taxonomy (GTDB): domain Bacteria; phylum Bacillota; class Bacilli; order Bacillales_A; family Planococcaceae; genus Planococcus; species Planococcus notacanthi. Next base: position 362,895 of record NZ_JACSPU010000003.1, read on the forward strand.
ACAGAAGACAAAAAAGCTGCAATTGAAGATACGGTTCTCTAAACAAAAAAGGCTGCAGCTATGTAGCCTTTTTTGTTATAATTAAAAGAAAATTCTGATATTTATTGGTAATCCTTTCTTAACTGCTATACACTGAAAGAGCAAGTGAATGTCAGAAAATCCGTAAGTGGAAAGTAGTTATCCATAATGAGGAGGATGAGACATGGCAGTGAAAATTACAGAAATTGAAGACTTAAAAAAAGTGGATGTTTCAAAGCTGGTAGAAGAAAGCGAAGCAGAAGGCTACCGTTTTCTGAGACGGCTTGTGGATCAGTATGAAGATGGCAGCAATACTTTCAATAAAACAGGCGAAGTGTTGTATGGGGTGTGGGACCATCATGACCAATTGGTCGCAATCGGAGGCTTGAACCGTGATCCTTACTCCGATAAAGAAGGGGTTGGCAGGCTTCGGAGGTTCTACATTTCCGCAAATGCCCGCCGACAAGGCATCGGGACAAAGTTACTGCAACAGATTTTAAAAGATGCGCAAGGCCATTTTAGTGAATTGGTTGTCCGCACAGATTCTTCTGCAGCGGATGCCTTCTACCGGGCAAACGGGTTTTCAGGAGATCTGGGATTGCCGGAAGCCACCCACGGCATTGTTTTAGAACGGGAACATCGGAAAAAGGCAGAGTAACACCCCAAGTAAACGGCTTGCCTGCGCAAGCCGTTTTGTCTTGTCCTGAATTCTTGTGGAAAACGCCCAGCGCAGCACGATATATGGTAACGTAAATAGAAACGGCAGCCTATCTTTTGGGAGAATGCAAAAGGGCTGCCACAAACGAAAACAGGCTAGGAGAGATTGGATGGAAATGTCGAACTGGAAAGGCGCAGCAGGCGTCTGTGTCAATGAGAAGAACGAAGTCTTGCTGGTATTGCAAGGTGTGCCGGGAGAAGAAAAGAAATGGACGGTGCCGGCGGGAGGAGTGGAAGGGAATGAAACGCTGGAGCAATGCTGTGTGCGTGAATTTTTCGAAGAAACCGGTTTGACTGTTCAGGTTATCGAAAAGCTGAACGTGAGAGCAGGAGAATATGAAGATTCGGCTGTGTCTTTTGAAGTCACTTACTTCAAAGTGGAAGTGACAGGGGGCAAAATCATTTTACAAGAAGGCGACGAATGGATTGCCGATGTAGCTTGGAAACCGATTTCTGAATTGGAAGAGCTGGAATTGGCATACCCCGACGATGCCACGCTGATTGGGTCATTGGCGATTCAGTAAGCGGTTAGGTGTTTATTTGGATTATAAAAAAAGTAAAACGGGTAATTACGGTAATAACAACAATCCAAGGAGGGATTCTGGATGAAGAAAGACCGTGAAAACAAGGAAGGCGAAGAACTGCTTCCGGAAGTCGAACCGCGCCGCAATATGCCACCTGAAAAAGAGATGGATCCCATGCCGGATCGGGACTTGGAGTATGAAGAAAATTCGAATGAAAAGTACAGGGACAACACTCACCAAAAAGAGTAAGCAAGCCAGTCCTGGCTTGCTTTTTATATAGCAGAGCGGTCGAAAGGGGTCATGATAATGCCGCACCATACATTCAAACATGCGGTTTGGCATGAAGAGGAAAGTGCTGAAGAATACAACTTCCGTAAATTCCTTCCGAAAAATGAAAAGATGCAGAATTGGATTGATAAATCAAAAAATCCATCCGTTAATATTCTTCATACCCATACGGTTGAGCGGGGTAAAGAGTCTATATGGGGTTCGTTGATTTACAGGCAAAGTGCGAAATCTGAAGATTCCCGTGAAGTCTTCCATTTTTACTTGTCCCGGGATGTCTTTGTAACCAGCGCAATTGACTTTGAAAAAGATGCGGATTTGGAGAAAGAAGAAATTCTACGCCAAATGGAAGAGGCCAATTCTTCGGTAGAAGTGATGATGATCATTCTCGGTGAAATGGTAGCTTCCATCCTACATAAAATCGACAGTTTTGAAGAGCGTCTCCATGATCTTCTGTGGGCAATCAAAGAAAAGAACAATAAGAAGACTTTGGAAAAGATTGAGAACGTCCGCCATGAAATTCTTTTATGGAAGCATTTGATTATGGGCTTTCAGGAAATTGAAATGGCCATTGAAGAGACATTTGGAAAAAATGTCACAGAAGAAGTGGAATACCAGAGGACTGCCGTTCGTATCGGCCGCTGTGTCATGCTCGTCAATTCATACGAAGACGAAGTCAATAATATGGTCGATATTGAAAATGTAGTGGCCAATTACCGAGGGAATGAAATAATGAAAACCTTAACGGTCCTAACGACTTTGTTTACACCGATTATGGCGTGGGGAGCTCTTTGGGGCATGAATTTCGAAAACATGCCAGAACTGAAATGGCAGTTTGGTTATGTCGGCGCTTTGCTGGTAATTTTGGCGTCCACCTTCTTCCTCTACCTCTATTTAAAGCGAAAAGGATGGATGGGGGACATCTTGCAGTCCATAGGCAAAAATGTTTCTAGAAAAGACTAGAAAAAGCAGGAGCCTCATCTAAGGCTCCTGCTTTTGTTATTTCGCTTTGTCGCTTTCAAGTTCCTGTAGGAGTTCGGTGTAACGATGGAGGTCCTGGTCTCCGTACTTTTCAACATAATTAGTGATCATTTCTTGTAAATCCTTCCGCTGTCGCTCTACAGTAACCAGCTTTTCCTTCATCGACTGGCGTCTCCACAGTTCCGCATCCTGGACATCCTCCATTTTTTCGAGCATATCGATTTCAGCAAGCAAACGCAAAGCTTCGTTTTTCTTGGCCTCGTATTTTTTCAAGGCCTTCTCTATCTTTCGGGTATCGTTATCAAAAGCCAACTTGGAATACATGGACATTTTCTGATTCCCCTTTCTGCTAGAGTGCTGTTATTGTATTGTTTCCCCGATTTTAAGGAATTTATACCTACATTTTAATTCGTTGTAATACAAAAAGAATATTCTAACAATATATTGACGGAAACTGCGGGCGATTGTATGATGTAAGAGATAAAACAAGGAGGTGGGTAAGATGAATCAAACTGGTAAGCGCATGACGGAGTGTCAGGAATATCTATACATTCTTCATGGCGTTACTTTCACTGGGGTAGCTGGACGGGAGAAGTCTGTCCTTTTTCAGCTAACTGAATGGAGTGGAATTTACCAGTAAGAGACATCTGCCTGCAAACGGATTTTAAGCAAAGGCATGCCTCTTGGCGTGCCTTTTTTGCTGTGCATGCGTCTCTTCATCAGAAAGGAAGAGAACGATGATTATTAGCCAATTTCAACAAATACTGTGCCACTTTGCGACACAGAAATTATTCAACCATATAAAAGGAGAAGTGATGGAAGGCCAACGGATTGGCCTTGTCGGCAGAAACGGGGAAGGTAAATCAACATTATTGAATATATTGGCGGGGACTTTGCAGCCGACAGAAGGAAGTGTCACGTGGAAAAAAGGCAGCCGGATTGGGTTGCTGGAGCAATCACCCGACGAACCGGATGAATTGACAGTGGAGCAGCTGATGCTGGCTGTTTCCTCAGAGCTGACCGCGATGCAAGAGCACTTGGCGAAAATGGAGAAGTTGATGGAGGATGCTTCTCCGGAAGAAATGGACCGTTTATTGGCGCGCTATGGCACGTTGCAGGATGAATTTATTCAGCGCGGCGGGTATGAGCTGGACATGAAAATCGATCAAGTCTTGAATGGATTGAAGATCAAACAGCTGAAATATGAACGCTGGGGCCATTTAAGCGGCGGTGAAAAAACCAAAATCGGCTTAGCGAAACTTTTGCTGCAACAACCAGACCTCTTGCTTTTGGATGAGCCGACGAATCATTTAGATTTGGATGCCATTGAATGGTTGGGTGCATTCATCAGCCATTATAAAGGCACGATTGTCCTCGTATCCCATGACCGTTATTTTCTGGATGAAACGGTGACGCATATATGGGAATTGGATCAAGGCGACTTGATTCAATACAGTGGGAATTATTCAAGCTATATCAAAGAGCGGGAAGCCCGGCTGTTAGTTGAGTTTCAGCAGTATCAGGATCAGCAAAAGAAAATTCAAAAGATGAAGGAAACCATCAAGCGTTTGAAAGAATGGGCGAACCGGGCCAATCCGCCGAACGCTGGCATGCACAGACAGGCTAAAAGCATGGAGAAAGCTTTAGCGCGCATTGAAATCCTATATCGGCCTGTACTGGAGAAAAAACAGATGGCGCTGGACTTCCGTATGGACAAACGAAGCGGAAAAGATGTTGTCTTGTTGGAGGAAGTTTGGAAGGGATTTGGGGAACGGATTTTATTTCATGAAATTTCCATGCATGTGCGTTATGGAGAACGTGCGGCAATTGTTGGGGCTAATGGCAGTGGGAAAACGACCTTGCTTAACATGATTATGGGGAAAGAACCAGTCGATGCCGGGGAGGTCAAGCTGGGCAGCGGTTTGTCTATTGGCTATCTGTCACAGCATACGTTGGAAATGGACAATAACAGAACCATTATCGAAGAATTTCGCGATGCTGTTGCAGTTTCCGAATATGAAGCGCGTCCCCTACTGGCTAAGTTCCTGTTTTTCGGCAATATGGTGTTCCAACCGGTTCGGCAGCTCAGCGGCGGCGAACGGATGCGGCTACGTTTGGCCCAGTTGATGCATCAGCACCACAATCTGCTGATTTTAGATGAACCTACGAATCATTTGGATCTGGAAGCTAAAGAAGTGATGGAAGAAGCCTTAAGTGAATTTCCTGGGACACTCATTGCGGTATCTCATGACCGTTACTTTTTGGATAAAATGTTTCCAGTGACTTATTGGCTGAGAAATAACGCACTTGAGCGCTTTGATGGCAACTATTCAGCTGCCCGTGAAAAAGTCATGGTGCCGACAAAATAATTTTTTGAAGGACGGTCATTCTTTATGTTGCTGTGGCATACTAGGTAAATACGAATTAGTGGAAAACAGAGGATAAGGTGGAACCGCATGCCAGCCATAGGAAAGATTCCGGAAAATATATTTTTGCTGAGTGCCTTGGACGTCATTGGGGAAACGATAATGATTGCGGACAGTTCCTATACCATCAGGTGGATGAATACTGAAGCCTGCCGGTTGATGAGTGAAGTTGCTCCTTAATATGGCATGTCAGACTGTGAAGAAATGATCGGCATGAGTATGGATTCTTTCCATACACATCCACAGCATCAGAAACAGGTGATGCAGGAACTGACATGCACCCACAGAACACGCATAACCATTCGAAATCAGGTGATGGCCGATATTGTCATCACACCGATCATGAATTCCGGAAACCAGCCGGAAGGATATGTAGTCATGCTGATGGATGTTACCATGCAGGCTGAAGAACAGAAGCGCAGTGCACAATTGATCAAGGAACTGTCGATTCCCATCTTGAATATTTGGGATAGCACGATTGCCTTGCCGTTGATCGGAGAATTCGACAGAGCCCGGACGGATCAATTGGTTGCGACGGTTTTAACGGAATGTACCGACAAAAAAATTGACTATGTCTTGATTGATTTAAGTGGCATCAAGGAATTTGAACACCAGATTCGGTATCAGATCCTAATGATGACGGAGACCTTGAACCTCATTGGAACTAAGTGCATTCTTGTAGGCATCAGCCCGAAGTTGGCCATGTCGATTGTCGAATTGGACCGCAAGACGCCGATATTCAGTTCCGCCCATGAAGGTTTGAAACATATCATTTATTTGCAGACAAAATAAAATAAGAGCTTATCCAATTAAAATGGATAAGCTCTTATTTTGTTGAATTAAGATGAAGTCATGCCGTATGGTTGCAGAGCACTTATACTTTTGTTGTTTCTGCTGGATCTATCCAGACTTGTGACCAATTCTGAATCTCATCCATAACCGGCTTTAAGGAAAATCCTTTTTCGGTCAATGCATATTCTATGCGTACAGGTGTTTCCGGATAAACGGTTCGTGAAACGAGTCCTTGGGCTTCCAGGTTTTTCAATCGTTCAGATAATAGCCGGCCACTGATGCCGATTACTTCTGTTAAATGGCTGAAGCGTTGAGGTCCTGATAGCAATTGATAAATAATTAATCCGGTCCAGCGTTGGCTGAGAAGGGAAATGGCAGTCTCGAAACGAGGGCAAATGACGGATGTATCCATACTTCTCACTCCTTTTCTTTTATAATAGCATAGATACTAGATACTTTAAAGGAATTAAGTTACTTGACATACAATGGTTTTATAAATATAATTGGTTACATAAAGTAACTAAGAGAAAAGAGGAATATAAATGAATTTTCATCAGAAGCCTGTCACTTATGTCGGTGAAGTAGGGTTAAAAGTAATGGATATTGAAAAGATGAAACGTTTCTATAAGGAAGTAATCGGTTTAGATGTTATTTCAGAAGATGGACAGAAAGTCGAGCTGGGAGCGGGCGGAAATATCTTGCTTAAGCTTGAAAAAATGGAAGGCGCAACACCGAAACAAGGCCGTTATGCAGGCCTTTACCATTTTGCAATTTTATTGCCGACAAGAGAAGATTTGGGGAAAATACTGATTCACCTTCATCAGCAGGGGATTCAGTTAGGGTCTTCAGATCACCTCGTCAGTGAAGCGTTGTATTTGTCAGATCCAGAGGGCAATGGCATTGAAATTTACCGTGATCGTGGACCGGAACAATGGAACTGGAGCAACGATGAAGTTTCTATGACAGTAGATCCAATTGATTCTCAAGGTCTGGTAGAAGAAGCTCAAAAAACACCGGAGCCCTGGAAAGGAATGCCGGATGCAACAGTGATGGGCCATATCCATCTGCATGTCTCCAACTTAATCGAAGCCAAAAACTTCTATGTCGAAGGGCTTGGTTTTGAAGTGGTGTCTCGACTGGGAGGACAGGCTTTATTCCTGGCAGATCAGAAATACCATCACCATATCGGCATGAATGTCTGGAATGGCGTGGGCATTCCGGCGTTACCAGAGAAAGAAGCTGGGTTGCATTACTATACATTGATCATGGAAGAGGAAAAGCGCAGCCAAGTGGTTGATAACCTTCGGACGATGGGAATTGAAGTTGTGGACCACAAGGACTATTGGGAAGTCAAAGACCCATCAGGCAATGCTGTCCGTTTGTGTGTTTAATCATAAAGAAAAATCCGACTCGAGCTTCGAGTCGGATTTTGTCATTCCAGGGACGCTCTTTCGCAACTGTTGTCCATCGCCATAAACGCGGTAGTCGTAAAAGCTGCTTGAGCAGGAATTTCTGCAGTTACTTGATTTCTTTCCGGTACTTCCGGAAAGTCGTTTTGTCTCGTTTCAATATATGCGTACATTCTTTCTTGGCTGATCGCTTTTTCCAAAGGGTTGCCATAGAAAGATAAGAGGATTAATCCAAATGCCCCAACAATTAAAGTGATGCCTAAAAGTGAAAGGAATCCCTTCATAGTAAATCCCGCCTTCTCATGTTTACTTACTATACAGAACGAAGCATTCTGCAGAAAAGTTCCCTATTGCTGTATATTACCGTTTGCGGGATACTGAAGGCAATAGAAAAAGTCAGAGAGATCAAGGACAGGAGGACTATCCATGATTAACTTAGAAACAGAAATCTGCCGCTTACTGAATATCGATTATCCCATTATCCAGGCTGGAATGGCCGGAGGGCCAACGACGGTCGAGCTGGTTGTTGAAGTCAGCAATGCAGGCGGCCTTGGAACGTTGGGGGCTGCCTACATGGCGCCGGACGCATTGCGGCAAGCGATAGATGAAATCCAATCGAAAACCCAAAAGCCGTTTGGGGTCAATATTTTTGCCGCGGCGGTCAACGATGATTTCAGCCGTTTGGCAGAGGTGCAAAAGGCGTTAAGCCCTTTTCGTTCGGAGCTGGAGATCAAGGAAATGCAGTCTTCTTATCAATCGCCGGATTGGAGCGAGGAGCAGTTCGCGATCTGTTTGGAAAAAGGAGTGCCGATCATCAGTACAGCTTTCGGCTGTTTGTCTGCTGTTCAGATGGAAATGGCCAAAGAACAGCAAATTAAAATCATAGTCATGGTTACAACAGTAGAGGAAGCTTTGCAGGCAGAAGTTTCAGGAGCAGATGCTGTCGTAGCACAAGGAAGTGAAGCAGGAGGGCATCGCAGCACTTTTTCACTTGAAAATCATCCAGCAGGCGCGCAAATCGGCACTATGGCATTGGTTCCGCAGATAGTAGATGCGATTAAAATTCCAGTCATTGCCGCAGGAGGCATCACCGATGGTCGGGGCCTGGTCGCTTCGTTGGTTCTCGGGGCACATGCAGTGCAAATCGGTACCCGTTTTGTCGGTTCCAAAGAATCTGGAGCACATGTTGCCTACAAGCAGGCTATATTTAATAGCAATGAGGAAAGCACCGTGGTGACCAAAAGTTTTTCCGGACGTCCAGCACGAGGCATTAAAAATCGATTTATTAAAGAATTCGAACAGAGCGAAATTGATCCACTGCCGTTCCCTTCACAAAATACCATCACCAAAGATATTCGGACGGCTGCCGCAAAAGCGCATAATCCTGAATTTATGTCTTTATGGGCAGGGCAATCGACGCGCAGTCTGATTGAAGAAATCGGTGCAGCCGAGATCGTAGAAGCAATTATAGAAGAAGCAAAAGCCATCGTAAGTTAATTTTGTCTTTTAAAAAATGATTTAAGTGAAGCTCGAGTTTCCATTTCCCTCATGATATACTGATAAAAGTGATTTTAAGATGAGGAGATTAGACGAATGGAATGGAAGAATATATACCGTGGTATTCTAATGGGAATCAGTGATTTGATTCCGGGAGTAAGCGGAGGAACGATTGCGTTTATTTTAGGGATTTATGATCGCCTATTGGAATCCATCAGTGGCTTTTTCAGCCGTGACTGGAAAAAGTATCTTGGGTTTTTAGTGCCTCTTGGCACAGGAATCGCCATCACCTTGCTTTTGTTCAGCCGTGTCATTGAATACTTGCTCGAGCAGCATTATGAAGCGACACAGTTTTTCTTCATGGGACTGATCATCGGCGTTATTCCTTATATCATGAAACAAGCGGAAGTCAAAAAGAACTTTACTGCACGCCACTTGGTTATTCTGGTAGTGATTGGAGCAGCATTGGCTGTTACTGCTTTTATTCCGACTGAGGAAAATTTAGCGCCAATTACATCCCTGACCTTGCCGGTTTTCTTTTTGCTGTTTTTCTCCGGCTGGTTGGCCAGTATGGCAATGTTGTTGCCGGGCATCAGCGGTTCGTTTATCCTGTTGCTGTTGGGTGTTTACTCGACAGCCATTAATGCACTATCCTCTTTGAACATCCCGATTGCCATGGCGATCGGAGCAGGCGTCATCGTTGGCTTTATCGTCAGCAGTAAGGCGATCCAGTATTTATTGGAACACTTTACTTACGTTACCTACGCAGCCATTATCGGATTGATCCTAGGTTCTCTGTTTGTGGTATTCCCTGGATTCTCGGCAGATTCAACTACGCTTATCACCAGCCTGATTACATTTGCGCTGGGCTTGGTATTCACTTTGCTTTTTAGTTCACCTAAAAAGACCGCCATTACAGAAGAAGTATAAATGGATGATTTGAAAAAGAGCGGCCATCATTTTGATGGCCGCTCTTTAGTATAGATGAAAATGGAGCGTGGAAGTCGCGCACTTAGGTTAGCTTCAGCAATCGGCTGCCTCTGCTTTTCTTGTTGTCCAGCTCGAGCGCCCAGATTCTAGGGTCATAAGCCAATCTGGCTATGCGGCAAAGAACGCCGCTTCGCCAGCCTGTCTTATGCCCGTCAAATCTACACGGGCGCTCTCGCTTTTCTTGCACAAAGGCTTTTTGCTTTATGGATGGTGTGTTTGCGATTAAACTGTAGGATAAGAGGTGATGTGTGTGCGGAAGCTGTTTTGGTTGATGATTCTGTTGCTGGCCGTGTTTTTTGCGCGCCCGATTTGGGAGGAACCGGTGGGTGAATATGTCGATTTAAGTTTCTTGGATTCTGTTGATCGGACAATTGAGAACATCACCGAAGATCCGAAAGTTTCTGAAGCTCTTGATGAAGCCGGAAATTTCACTTCGCGCATCGGCGCCCAATTACAGTCTTTGATTGCTTCCAACTCACTTGAATTGCCGGAAGCTGTAGCGAAGCCTGAACTGGTGGAAACGGATTCTTTGATTGCCATTCACAATGTAACGCTCGGCATGGATAAGGAGGAAGCCCAGGGAAAGGTCGGCCTTCCGCTTCGGTTGATGCAGAATGAGTATGGCACTGACTGGCATAGCTATCACCAAAATTATCAAAACTATGTGCTGCTGTCCTATGACCAAGAAGGCAAAGTGAATGGGATGTTCACCAATCAGGATTTGATTTCTTCGACGGAAGGCATTTCGATGGATTCCACAAAAACGGAAGTCCGTTCTTTGCTTGGTGCCCCACTGAAGAGCCTTCAAAAAGGAAATGTTCAATATATACTCGATACACGTGAAGAATACGATGTTTTTAAAACTGATAATACGTATACTACGGTTTTTTATGATATCCACGAAGGCGATACGGTGACAGCGGTGCAGGTGATCCGTGAAGATTTGGAGAAGGCACGCTCTGAGATATACGCTGAGCCGAATGAAGAGTTAAGGGAAGGTTATGAATTCCTGCTTTTCGAGTTAACCAACTCGGCACGGATTCAGCGTGATTTGCCCCTGTTGCAATGGGATGAACAAACAAAGGTGACGGCCCGAAAACACAGTGAGGACATGGCAGAGAACCAATACTTCAGTCACACCAACCTGAAGGGGCAGTCGCCGTTTGACCGGATGAATGAAGATGGAATTGCCTTTTATGTAGCGGGTGAGAATCTGGCATATGGCCAATACAGCAGCATCTTTGCTCATGAAGGACTCATGAATTCCATGGGCCATCGTGAAAATATTGTCAAACCGGAGTTCGGGTATTTAGGCATCGGAACTGCCTTCAATTCAGAGAACCAACCTTACTACACGGCAAATTTCTTTAACCGATAGAAAAACAGGCTGCCAATGGAAATTGGCAGCCTGTTTTTTAGCTTACATACGTACAGTTTTCAGTTTTTCTGCTTTTTTTAATTCAATACAAGCCACGCTAAGACGACAAGCGGACCGACGATAAAGCAGTAAATGGCAAAATACTTCAATTGCCCTTTTGCCATGATGTTCATAAACCATTTTAATGAAAAATAAGAAGCGACCAGAGATCCAAGGAATGCCATGATGTATGGAACGGCCATAGACCCTAGGTTATCGTCACTGATGATATCTGTGATGCTGAGAACAGCACCTCCCAAGCTAATGGGGATAAACAGCAAGAAAGAGAAGCGCAATGCGGTTTCCTGGTTAATGCCCCGTGCCATCGCCGCCACAATCGTAGCGCCGCTTCGGCTGATGCCGGGGATTAGTGCAATTGCTTGTGCGCCGCCGATGATGATGGCGTCTTTCATTGTCAGGTTGCCATCTTTTCGCTGTCCGCGCATATTGCGGATCCACCAAAGGCCAAGACCGGTTACGATCAATGTCAGACCGACTGTCAAGATGGTCGACAAGTTATCATCGATTGCATCCTGAAACAAGAGGCCGATGACCCCGGCAGGAATGGTTGCGACTACAAGATAGACCACAAACATGAAATCCCGTTTTGTTTCGGCATTTTTTACAGTGAAGTATTTCAATCCGTTGACGACAAGGCGTTTGATGTCATCGCGGTAAATGATCAAAACCGCAATAAGGGATGCGCTGTTGACCAGTAAAGCAAAGGTTGAAACGCTTCCTTCAATTTGAACATCCAAAAAGTATTGGGCAATCAACAGATGTCCGCTGGATGAGATGGGAATCGGTTCAGTTAATCCTTGGAAAAGTCCGAGAAGCAAAAATTTGATTGTAAGCCATAATTGATCCATTAAATAAAATCCTCCATTGCTTGTGTACTTATTTTATCTATCAGTGCCGCTTTTTTATCCAATAACTTCAAAACAACATAAAAAATATAATACCATATTTTCGTGGTAAACTGGGTATACTATTGAAAAGAAAGGAAGTGACGTGTTTGACGAACAAGCTTTGGTTTCAAGTGGGAGTAGGAATAATCCTAGCTTTAGTCATTATTCGTTTATTTATTGAAGTACAAGGGATTTTCGATCCTTTATTTATTATTGCAGGGACAATATTTGTTCCATTGCTGTTAGGAGGTGTCTTATTCTACTTGACGAGACCGGTCCTGAATTTCTTAATGAAGAAGAAATTCCCGAAATGGGCAGGGGTTTTGACCGTCCTTCTAGCAATTGTCTTAGTATTCTACTTGTTCTACATCATGATTGGCCCGATTGTCACTGGCCAAATCAATACATTGGTGGACAATGCACCTGAAATAATTGACAGTGTGGAAGAATATGGCCAATACATATTCGATCAGCGTGACCGTCTTCCGGGTTCAATTGAAGAGCAGTTGAATGACATGACTGGCCAAATCGGTGACCGGATCGGGGATGTTGGCGGATGGGTACTTTCCTTCATTGGCAGCTTTATATCCGGTGTGGTTACATTGGTGTTGGTTCCGTTTTTCCTGGTTTACCTTTTGGTTGACCATAAGAAATTCGTTCCATTTGTTTCCGGTTTCTTTTCAGGAGAACGAAAAAAATGGATTCGGAAAACATTGCATGACATCGACGAAACCCTTCAGGCGTATATCCAGGGGCAACTATTCGTCAGTTTCCTTGTGGGGATCATGCTGCTGATCGGTTATTTGATCATTGACCTGGATTACGCTTTATTATTGGCTTTAATTGGTATGGCGACTAACGTTATCCCGTTCTTGGGGCCCTATATTGCGGTAATTCCGGCCATCATCATTGCACTTGTACAAGACCCGATCATGGCGGTCTACGTCGCTATCATCATGCTGGTTGCACAGCAGATTGAAAGTAATTTCATCACCCCTAACGTCATGGGCAAGTCACTCGACGTCCACCCATTGACAGTCATTACCTTGATCTTGGCAGCAGGAAACATCGCTGGATTATGGGGAATCATTTTGGCGGTACCTGTATATGCTGTTATCAAGACGATTGCCAAGAACATCTATGCGAGACGCAGTGAAATTCGTGACACCGCTACACGCGAAATTGAATAAAAGAGAACCTGTGAATTCTATTCACAGGTTTTTTCTTTGGAAAAAACATCCTGCTTGACCTTGAAAGGTTTACCCCCTAAACTATAAATATTGGTTGAGGGGGTAAACTACTTTGGATGGACGAATAAAAGAAGCGGTGGATCTTTTTCAAGAAGTGATGATGTATGGAACCGAGCGGGTCATCAAATCGGTCGACCATCCTTTATGGAACGAATATTCACCTGAGCAGATTCAAATGCTGAAGTTGATCAGCAAGGAAAAGCGCGTTACTTCAGCGAGGTTAGCCGTACTGCAAGCCGTACATAAAAGTGCGATTTCCAGCCGTATCAAGAAATTGCTGCAAAAAGAAGTGATCCAAGTTGTCCAGACTGAGGACCGTCGGGAAAAAATGCTGGAGCTCACGGATAAAGGGCAGGCAATTTTGATGGAACTGGAGAAAGTGTTGACGGATTACATTGAGAAATTGATATCCGAAAATATCGCGGACGAAGAAATAGATCAATTTCTAACGATTTTCCGGAAGCTGAAAACAATTATAAAAATGGATGGAGTGTAATACATGAAGAGTGTATTGAAATTTAAATGGCCGATTGCAATCGGTTTGATTGTGTTGACGGTCGTCTTATTCCTGCTGGCGCCCAATTTAACGGAGCAGGCGGAACAAGCCGGGTCATTCCAGTTATCGGATGAAGCGTCTTCGCAAATTGCTTCAAGAATTTTGACGGATGCGGATGCTGCAGATCAAACCATCTCGCTTGTCATGCCTTTGGAAAGTGAACTAACAGATTCGATGCGGGAAACGCTCGAGCAGATGGTTGCGGACATAGAAGCATTGGGAGATCCTGTAACCAGTGTATTGAATCCCGTAGAAAGCGAAGAATTGGAAGAGCAACTGATTTCGGAGGACCGCCAAACGGTATTGATGCCGGTTACGGTTGACGGTACGGACGAAGAAGTGAATGCCGTGGCTGACACAATCAGGGAAACGATTATTCCTGAAGACATGACAGCCTATCTGACTGGAGAAGCCATCATCAACAACGACGTCAACATCAGTGCTCAGGAAGGCTTGAAGCGTACGGAAATCATAACAGTCGTTTTGATTTTCGGGTTATTGCTGGCAGTGTTCCGCTCAATCGTAACGCCGTTCATTCCACTTGTGGCAGTCGGGATTTCGTATTTATTGAGCCAATCAATCGTAGCGTTTTTCATCGATTGGTTCGGATTCCCAGTGTCAAACTATACACAGATATTCTTGGTGGCGATTCTGTTCGGGATTGGAACAGACTATTGTATCCTGTTGTTGAGCCGTTATAAAGAAGAATTATCGGCTGGACATGGTGTCGAGCAATCGATCATCAATACGTATAAAACTGCAGGGCGAACTTTGCTGATCAGTGGTATAGCCGTGTTTATCGGATTCTTTGCCATCGGCTTTGCTGAATTCCCGATTTTCAAATCAGCAGTGGCTGTAGCGGTCGGTATCTTTGTCTTATTGCTGGTCCTTTACACGATTGTGCCGTTCTTTATGTCTCTTTTGAAGGAAAAATTATTCTGGCCTTCGAAGAAAACAGCGTCCCACAGCGACAGCAAATTGTGGATCAACATGAGCAAGCTGTCGATCAATCGTCCATTGTTGTCGATGCTGGTAGTGGCAGTGATTACTGTGCCGTTGTTGTTTACGTATGACAATGACTTATCTTTTAATACGGTAGATGAAATCGGTTCGGAATACGAATCGGTGAAAGGCCTTCGCGCAATTGAAGAAGGTTTTGGAAAAGGAGATTCTCTGCCGGTTCAAGTAATCGTCAAATCAGATGATGCCTTGACGGATCGGTCGACTGTCCCTTATTTCGAAATGTTAAGTAAAGAAATTGAAAAAATTGATGGCGTTGAAACGGTTCGATCGATTACACGTCCGACAGGCGACGTAATTGATGAACTGTACGTGGATGAACAACTTGGCCTTATGGCAGATGGCTTGGGCGAGGCACGTGATGGACTGGGCGAAGTGCAAGCGGGGCTTACAGAAGTCCAGACCAACCTAAGTGCTATTGCTGATCAAGCAGGCAATGCAGGGGGGTTGAATGAAGCCGCTGCAGGGCTTGGCCAGATCAACCAACAAATAGGCCAAGTTTCACAAGGCTTGCAAGTAACTGGCAACATCCCTCAAACGGTTGGTGCATTAACACAAATCAGCGGCGGGTTGTCGGAAATTCAACAAGGCCTGGCTGGAGCAGCTGGCCAAACAGCAGAGCTTAGTGCCGGCTTAACTCAGCTGGCAGAAGGCGTAGGCGCATCGAACGACGGCCTTGCTGAAATACAAAACGGCTTAACAGAAGTTGTTGAAATGATGCAGGAAATGAGCGACAGTGAAGCTGTGCGTGACACCGGTTTATTCATTCCGGAAGGAACGCTGGAAAGCGAGGACTTTGAACAAGTTCTCGATCGTTATTCATTTGCGGACGGCACCGGAATGATGATGGAAGTGATTTTATCAGAGGATCCTTATTCTCATGAAGCGATCGGCATCACTTCTGAAATCAAAGAAACGGTTGAACGCACTGCAGCAGGAACGCCGCTTGAAGAAGCGGAAATTGCCTTCAGTGGAATTTCCAGCATCAACAGTGACTTAGAAGAAGTATCCTCCAATGACTTTACCAATACGGTGGTCATCATGCTGATCAGCTTGTTCGTTGTCCTGGCAATTCTTTTCCGTTCATTGATTATGCCATTGTATATGATCGGATCGCTTTTGCTGACGTATTATACTTCGATTTCCATTGCGGAATTGATCTTTGTAAATGGTCTTGGTTATGATGGCATCAGCTGGGCAGTGCCGTTCTTCGGCTTTGTTATGCTGGTGGCGTTGGGAGTCGATTATTCGATCTTCCTGCTTGACCGGTTCCGCGAAGAATCATTTAACGGAATCACAGTCCGCGATGCGATGCGTACATCGATGGCGAAGATGGGAACTGTCATCATTACGGCAGCGATTATTCTGGCGGGTACATTCGGTGCCATGATGCCATCTGGTGTCTTAAGCCTCGTACAGATTGCGACGATCGTTATAACAGGGCTGCTGTTGTACGGACTGATTGTGCTGCCGCTATTGATACCGGCGATTTCAGTATCCTTTGACCGGGGTGTCTGGTGGCCGTTCGGCAAGAAAAAATAATAGGACTATAGTTGATAAGAGCTGCGTTCGCGCAGCTTTTTTCTATGGATGTGGGATTGCGCCGGTCGTGGTATACTAAATGGTAATTGAAAATGCGAAACGGGTGTAACCATATATTTCTGCGAGTTTCAGTATATAGCTGACAGATTTATGTCTTGGATCTTAACTAAGGTTTTTGATGAAATAAATGAAACTACGAAACGAGGTAATGAGATTGTTAACATTTGAGCAAAAACTGGAAATCATTGAATCTTTTCCGGAATTGACGAGAAAAGACGTATCGATGAAACGCGTGAACTTCCATTATGAAGAGAGTTTGTACGACAAGAAAATCGTCGTCTATCATTTGCATCCAACGGGCAATGGTTTTGTCTATGTAGGCAACTTGCCGCAGTATGAAGTGGATAAAAAAGGCTTCGTCAATATCCGTGATTTTTCCGAAAAAGAATTGCGCAGCGTTTTAGCCGATTCGTTGGATTATTTATCTTTAGAACCGGAACCGCCGTATGACAAGACGTGGGTCAGCCGCGATAACGTGAAATTGGATTTGGTCTACGAAGAACCGTTCTGGAATGTCTATACAGGGAAAAACCTCGAAGAAAGCTTCGGAACGTTTGATGATGCTGAAAATTACTTGCTTGATCAGGGCTTTAAAGAAAAGAAATGATGAAATTTCGTCAGCTGCAAGTTCCTGAACCGTTGCCGATGGATCTATTATTGGAAGCGGACCCTTCAGAACAATTGGTGCGTGCTTATTGTGCATCCGGCTGGTGCGTGGTTGCTGAAGAAAAAAGTGAGATAGTGGGCGTATACGTCTTGTTTCCTTTGTCAGAGACTACAGTGGAAATTAAGAATATAGCGGTTGCGGAAAGCGTGCGAGGCCAGGGCTATGGGCGGCAGCTTCTTCAGCATGCTTTGGCAGAATCGGCACGGCGAGGTTTTGAGTTCGTGGAAATTGGTACCGGCAATTCAAGTCTGGGCCAGCTGGCTCTTTATCAGAAATGCGGTTTTCGCCTCCATGCAATCGATCCTGACTTTTTCAGGAGAAATTATCGGGAACCGATTTTTGAAAACGGCATTGAATGCCGTGACATGGTCAGGCTTCGGTATGCCATCAGTAAGTAACGGTTATAGGACGCCAACAAAAAAAGAGGAGCTCTGCTCTTCTTTTTTTGTGGTTAAAAGAGGTAATAAATCCGATTTTTCGGTATGCTAAAGGCAAGGAGTGAGGACATGTTTAAAAAGGTGACCTTGTACACAAACCAGTTAGAAGACATGAAGGGTTTCTATGAATATCAATTAGGTTTTCGGATTGTGGAAGAAGATGAAACCAGTTTTACCCTGTCAATTGGAGAATCTCAATTGGTTTTCCGTGAATCTGAACGAGCGGCTGTCTATCACTTTGCCCTGAATATTCCGGGCAATCAGTTTACACTCGCTAAATGGTGGGCCGGTGAGCGTGTAACTTTAAATCGCCAGGAAGGCATGGATGAAGTTTTTTATGCCAATTTCGATGCCGATGCGTTTTATTTTCAAGATCCTGCAGGGAATGTCGTGGAGTTTATCGCACGCCGCAGCGTCGACCGTATGGGCAATTTCACTGTCGATTCACTGCTCGATATCAGTGAAGTGAGCATCACCACACCGGATGTCGAGGAAGTCGGTGAAGCAATCGAAAGTATGGATATTCCGGTCCGCGGCAATAAAGGGATCGACCCGAAATCGTTGAACTTTCTTGGCAGTGGACATACGTATATCATCTTAGTGGCACCTAAACGTACGTGGTATTTTTCAAAGCAGAAAAGCGAAACACATCCGCTTTCGATAGAGTTATCCGATGGACGCCAGATTGATATTACGGAAGAAGGGCGATTTGGGCAGCAGAAGCCGGTCAATCCGATTATGGATAAGATGGATGAAATCGATTTCTCGGGTGTCGCCTACCTCCAAAAAGGAGAGACTTGGACAGCTGCAAGAGGATTTGCTAATCGTGCAGACGAAAGGCCGAATGCCATAGACACTCGCTTTGGCATTGCGTCAGGCAGTAAGCTTTTCACCGCTGTTGCGGTATGCCAATTGGTGGAGGAAGGGAAACTGAATTTCAGTGACCGGTTGTCCGAGCTGCTGCCGCAAACGTTTCCGAATTTTAACGTCACGATCCATCAATTATTGACGCATACATCCGGCATACCGGATTATTTTGATGAACAGGTCATGGATGATTTCGAAGATCTATGGAAACAGCAGCCTATGTATTTAATGCAGATGGCTTCCGATTTTATTCCCTTGTTCAAGGATCAGCCGATGATGTTCCAGCCTGGCGAGCGGTTCCATTACAACAATGCCGGGTTTATCGCACTTGGGCTCATTGTGGAGCAATTAACGGGAAGTGAGTTTACCGATGTGGTGCAGGAACGGATTTTTGGTCCTGCCAACATGCTGAATTCAGGCTATTTCCGTCTGGACCGTCTGCCAGGCCAAACGGCTTTCGGCTATATCGAAGAGGAAGGTGCATGGCGGAGTAATCATTACGCTATTCCAATCCGTGGAGGAGCTGACGGAGGCGCTTATGTCACAGCAGGTGATATGGCGAATTTCTGGTATGCGTTAATGGAAGGCCATTTAGTGGGGAAAGATATGGTGAAGGCGATGCTCGAGATCCGCGCTTCGGGAGAAGACGGCGATTACGGCTATGGCATGTGGATTCAAAGGAAAGCAGAAGGCGTTCTAAAATATCATGTGATGGGCTATGACCCAGGGGCCAGTTTCCATTCGGCATATTATCCGGCAGACGGCAGCATCCTGACGGTTTTATCAAATAAAAGCGCGGGAGCCTATGATATTGTGGAAACTATACAAGAGTTGAGAATTGAAAAGGAGTGAAAGTATGACCGGAAAGAAATTGGCGTTGGCGATCGTTTTCGGGACGCTGGCAACATGTATTTTGATTTTTGGTGTTTTCCAACTTTATTTTTGGTTGAATTAAGGGGAATGGAAAGCGGTAGTTGCTGTTTTGCGCAACTGCCGTTTTTTAATGGAGAAAGAATGAAGGGAACGGCATTGTAAAAAACGCAAAAAAATAAGCTCTTCCGAAGAAGAGCTCATTGATAAGTTGAAATTAAGCTTTTTGAACGTTAGTAGCTTGAAGACCGCGTTGGCCTTGCTCGATATCAAACGTTACTTCTTGACCTTCGTCAAGTGATTTAAAGCCTTCGCTTTGGATTGCAGAGAAATGTACGAATACATCGTCGCCGCCTTCGCGTTCGATGAAGCCGAATCCTTTTTCTGAGTTAAACCATTTCACTTTACCTTGTTCCATGTGTGTTTCCTCCTCGTATGCGTAAGCATACATTGTATTACTATCCTTGCTCAAATCTTGCAGATGGACATCTGACACTTTGTAAAAAGTTATCCGAACAAAAATAATTCTTCCTTAGAATAACATGGGTATACAGATATTGCAAGTGATTAACGAATATTCTTTTTGATACGGATAAATTCCATGTTGGATTATAATGAAAAAACCAAAAGAAACAGAAGCAGGAGGGGACGGTTTTGGAGAAAATTATGGTGCTTGGGGTATCGGCGGGTGTTGGCAAATCAAGCTTTGCGAGGAAGTTATCGGAAAAAAAGAACATTCCGGTCCATCATTTGGATTCTTACTTTTGGAAGGCGGGATGGATTGAAAGCAGTGAAAAAGAATTTAGTGAAAAACAGCAGCAGTTGGTGAAAGAGGACCGTTGGATCATCGAAGGGAACTACACCGGCACTTATGAAATACGAAGTGAAAAGGCGGACACCCTCATCTATTTAGAATTGCCTTTAGCCGTTTGCCTGTATCGGGTGGTCAAACGCCGAATTGCCAATCAAGGGAAAACCCGCCCTGATATGGCGCTTGGCTGTCCGGAAAAGCTGGATAAAGAGTTTTTGACGTTCATCATTTCTACATACAGTGCCCGCAAAGTCAAAATGAGAAAACGGATGGTGCAATTTATAGAAGAAAGTCCTCATCATAAAGTTGTTTTTCTCCGGAATCAGAAACAAATCAATGGCTATCTGGAGAAAATGGCGGAGATGCCTGCCTCTCTTTACAAGGACAATGGTTTCAATTAATAAGGTAATTGAAAAAACTTAAAGACGTTCATAGTGGGAAGTGGTATTCTGAAGTTACATAACGATACGGAGGAGAATGGCTGATGAAGTTGCTGCATGAAGGCACAATTACGAACCAAGTGCTTCATAAAAAACTTCCTTTTTCTATGGAGCGGCTGTATTTGGAAGATTTGCCTGTAATAGAACAAGTTCAACAAAAAGTGATTGAATCGCTTCCTGAAAAAGCTACACTTCAAGCTTTAAGTACTGAAGAATTCCTGTTCATCCTAAATGAACGGGGACTGTTGGTAGGAGCTTTCGTCGAAGAAGAGCTGATCGGCTTTAGGGCTTTGCTGATTCCTGAAATCGATGAAGAACACCTGGGCTGGGATATCGGCCTCCCCCCGGAAGAATTGCACAAAGTGATTTACCAGGAAATATCAGTGGTTCTGCCGGCGTATCGAGGAAATCGCCTCCAGCAGAAATTAGCGGAAGTGATAATGAAGGAACTGCCGAACCTTGAAGAAGAATTCCGTTATGTATGCTGTACGGTGGCACCAATGAATATCCCAAGCCTGAAAGATAAGTTTACGCAAGCTATGCACATTGCTGCCTTGAAAGAGAAGTATGCCGGATTAAAACGCTACATTCTGGTCAAGGACCTCAAGGTGCCGGACGTCCATTACACTGACCATATGACAGTGAAAATGGATCATCTGGAAAAACAGCAGGAATTGCTTAATGAAGGCTACGTAGGCATCGGTTTTCAGCTCGTACATGGTTTTCATGAACTTCAATTCGCTAAACCCGTTCTGTAAAAGAACGGGTTTTTTATATTTCAGACCAAATTCAAAAGAATTCTGAAACTTCTTCCTATTATATTCGTATTAATAAGTAAGATGGTAATACGTTTACTGGAATGGGAGGTTTTGGAATGTTGATTTTTGGCTTGTCCATGGAGCAGCTGTATATGTATATCCTGTTGGGAGCCGGCGCATTGACTGTATTGTATGTCTTTTTCGGAGACGTTGCAGACTTGGGAGACGCCCTGCCGGTGTTCAACCCGACAGTGATTCTGGCTTTTATCACATTTACTGCTGCGATTGGTTTTTTACTGGAGACGGCTACAACGTTTAACGAATGGGCAGTGTTGGGCATGGCGGCTATGGCTGCAGTAGTGTTGGACTTATTGCTTTATCTATTTATTTTATTGCCCTTGTCTTCCGCTGAATCTTCAATTGCCTATTCAGATGAGTCGCTTCTTGGACAAGTGGCCAATGTCATCATCCCTATCCCTGTCGATGGCTATGGAGAAGTGGTTTTGGAGACGTATGCAGGAATGATTTCAAAGCGTGCGGCGGGCTATGACAATGAAGCCATTGGCCAAGATCAAAAGGTGTTGATCATCGAAGTGAATGAAGGCACGTTGTATGTCCAGGCTTATGAGCCGTTGGACTTTACGAAAGAAATGAAAATGACAAGGGGGACTTAGGATGGAAATGGGCTGGATCGCATTAGGAATTGCTGCATTTATTATATTGGCGATTGTCGGAGTTTATATCACCAAATACAAGACGGTTGGACCGGATGAGGCATTGATCGTAACCGGAAGTTATTTGGGATCGAAGAATGTTCATACAGATGATTCAGGAAACCGCATTAAAATTATACGAGGCGGAGGGACCTTCTTGCTTCCGGTGTTCCAGCAGGCGGCTCCTTTGAGCTTATTGTCGAGCAAACTGGAAGTGACGACACCCGAAGTGTATACCGAGCAAGGTGTGCCGGTTATGGCAGATGGAACAGCAATCATCAAAATCGGCGGATCCATATCAGAAATTGCCACGGCTGCCGAGCAATTTTTAGGGAAATCAAAAGAAGACCGGGAAAACGAAGCGAAAGAAGTACTTGAAGGCCATCTTCGTTCGATACTGGGTTCCATGACAGTTGAAGAGATTTACAAGAACCGCGATAAGTTTTCACAAGAAGTGCAGCGTGTCGCTTCACACGATTTGGCGAAAATGGGATTGATCATCGTTTCGTTCACCATCAAAGATGTTCGTGATAAAAACGGGTATTTGGATTCGTTGGGTAAAGCACGAATCGCTCAAGTGAAAAGAGATGCCGATATTTCAACCGCGGAATCCGAAATGCAGACGCGCATCAAGCGGGCTGAAGCTGGAAAAGATGCGCAACGTGCTGAAATTGAACGCGCGACGGAAATTGCTGAAGCGGAAAAAGAGAACTTGTTGAAGGTTGCTGAATACCGACGCGAGCAGGATAGTGCGAAAGCCCGGGCCGATCAGGCTTATGAACTTGAAACTGCAAAAGCCAAGCAGGAAGTTATTGAGCAGGAGATGCAAATTCAAATCATTGAGCGCCAGAAGCAAATCGAATTGGAAGAAAAAGAAATTCAGCGCCGAGAACGCCAATACGATTCTGAAGTGAAGAAAAAAGCGGATGCGGACCGTTATTCGGTTGAACAGGCAGCTGAAGCAGAGAAATCGAAACAGTTGGCGGATGCGGATGCGCAGAAATACCGTGTTGAAGCGATGGCGAAAGCCGATGCAGAAAAAATTCGTTTGGATGGCCAGGCGCGTGCGGACTCACAGCGTGCACAAGGGGAGTCCGAAGCGGACATTATCCGGCTGCGTGGTTTGGCAGAAGCGGAAGCGAAACGGAAAATTGCTGAAGCATTTGAAATGTATGGCCAGGCAGCCACACTTGATATGATCGTCAAAATGCTGCCGGAATATGCAAGAGAAATCGCCAGTCCGCTTGCCAACATCGACAAGATCACCGTTGTGGATACAGGAAGTGGCGAAGGCGGAGGCGCCAATAAAGTCACTTCGTATGCAACCAATCTGATGTCGACTTTGCAAGAGACGTTGAAAGAGTCATCAGGCATCGACGTGCGGGAAATGCTGGAGAACTTAACTGGGAAAACGGATTATGCACAGACTATTGAGCAATTGCGGTATGAGTTGGCTGAAAAGGAACAACCGGCAAAAGAACTTGAAGTAAAGTAAGGAAAAAGAAGCTTCCATTCAGAGAACATTTGAATGGAAGCTTCTTTTTATATTGCTGAAAAAATGGAAAATAACTTATTTTCAGAGAAAACAGCTTGAATATTTGCTGTGTCTTATGTAAATGATAGAATAATGATACATATTCCTGTGAAACTATAGGTATTTGACATACTTTACGTAAGGAGCTTTTTTATGGAGATACCATTTGCCAGCATCCCATCTTTTCAACTAATTGCCCAGTATGGTCCTGAAAAGCCGGAAATCAGCTCCATTGCCTATAATTCGAGGCAAGTAGTCAAAGGCTGTGCTTTCTTTTGTGTGCCCGGAGAAAATACCGATGGGCACTTGTATATCGATGAAGCCATTTCAAACGGAGCCTCAACGATTATTGGTTCCAATTCTGTACTGCTTGCTGATTATGCTGAAAAGCATCCTGATCTTTCTTTTGCAGCAGTTGAAAATGTCCGTTTAGCACTCGCTTATTTATCCGATTTCTTTTATCAGTCCCCTCAAACAAATTTGCTGAAGATAGGCGTCACAGGAACGAACGGAAAAACAACGACAGCCACGTATGTCTATAATCTGTTCAACCTTCTTGGGGTCTCTTGTGGATTTATTGGAACAACCGGAATTTTAGGGGCAGCAGGAAAGATTCCGTTCCAGAAGAGTACACCTACCACCCCGATCTCATCCGACATCCATCAGATTTTCAGCAGATTTGTAACGGAGGATATCCGCGCAGTTGCTATGGAAGTCTCTTCTATTGCGCTGGATCAAAAACGGGTGGAAGGCATCCGTTTTGATGTGGCCATCCATACCAATATTTCGGAAGAGCATCTGGAATACCATAAAACCTTTGAGCATTATCTTCAATCGAAACTTTTATTATTTAAGCAGTCCAATGCCGCTGTAGTGAATATTGACGATGAAGGAATGGCCAAAGAAATTTTGTCGGTTATCGATTATCCGCATCTGACTTACAGCAACCAGCTGGATTCCAGAGCTGATTTGATATGGACAGCCTGCAAGTCCTCGGATGCCGGTTTGGATTTTGAGCTTCGCTATCAGGGCGAGAAACGGGTGATCCATGTTCCACTGTATGGTGAATACAATGCGGCCAATCTGACAGCAGCTGTCGGAGCGGCACTGTTATCGGGAGTCGTGCTTGAAGACATCCTGGCAGTTCTGCCCAAAATGTCTCAAGTCGAGGGCCGTTTTCAAATGATCCATGGCCCTGGCAACCGGAAGATCGTCTTGGATTATGCCCATACGCCGGTAGCATTGGCCGCGGTTCTTCAAGAAGTAAAAAAACTGTCGCATAATCGGTTGATTGCGCTAATAGCAGGCATCGGCATACGGGACTTTTCGAAAATGCCCAAGATGGCCAAAGCTGCTGAAGGAAAAGCCGATGTCCTTGTGGTAACGGTCGACCATCCGGGGCATAATGAACCTGCTCTTGTGATTGATGCCGTACTGGAAGGCTTCACCATTCCATATAAACAACAAGTGCTGACAGCCAATTCACGGCGGGAAGCGGTTCTGGCAGCTTTAAAGGAAAGTGGACCGGATGATCTTATTTTGCTGTCGAGCGGCTCGATCAATGGCGCGCAGATTGTCAGAGGAGAATACATTCCGCATTCGGATGAAGCGATTATAGAAGAATTTTTCAGCAGCAAAAACAGTGAATTTTAACTGCAAAGGTCGCTTTTTGGCGGCTGAATGTGGTTATATAGAAGAGAAGGATACATAGACATCAGAATTGGAGTGAATGGAATGCAGTATCGTACAGAAAAAGATACCATCGGTGAAATTCAAGTTGAAGCGGATAAAATGTGGGGCGCTCAAACACAGCGCAGCGTACAGAACTTTGAAATCGGTACGGAACGTATGCCGCATGAAGTCGTTATGGCTTTTGCTCAATTGAAAAAAGCGACAGCTAAAGCAAACCATAAACTTGGAAAATTATCAGAAGCAAAAATGAAAGCGATTGAACTTGCAGCGAATGAAGTGATCGAAGGCAAATGGAATGATCATTTCCCATTGGTCGTTTGGCAAACAGGAAGCGGCACACAATCCAATATGAACATGAACGAAGTTCTGGCACGCCGTGGAAATGAAATTTTGGCAGAACAAAATTCTGAAGAAAAACTTCATCCAAACGACGACGTGAACATGTCCCAAAGTTCAAACGATACGTATCCGACTGCAATGCACGTTGCAGGTGTATTGGCAGTGACTGAAAACCTTGTGCCGGCTGTTCAAAAGCTGAAAGCAACATTGGATGAAAAAGCACAACAATTCAATGACGTCATCAAAATCGGACGTACGCATTTACAAGATGCGACGCCTTTGACATTGGGCCAGGAAATCAGCGGCTGGAGACACATGCTTGAAAAGAGTGAACGCATGATTCGTGAAAGCGTTGAACACATGCGTGAATTGGCAATCGGCGGTACAGCAGTTGGAACAGGCATCAACGCGGATCCAACGTTCGGCCCATCAGTTGCTGAGTTCATCAGTGAAGCTGTTGGAACTACTTTCACTTCAGCAGAAAACAAATTTCATGCGCTGACAAGCCACGATGAAATGGTCTACACGCACGGAGCCATTAAAGCCTTGGCAGCAGATGCAATGAAAATTGCCAATGATGTACGCTGGTTGGCAAGCGGCCCACGCAGTGGAATCGGCGAAATCACCATTCCTGCGAATGAGCCGGGAAGTTCCATCATGCCAGGGAAAGTCAATCCGACACAAAGTGAAGCATTGACGATGGTAGCAGCTCAAGTAATGGGCAACGATGCAACAATCGGTTTTTCCGCAAGCCAAGGAAACTTCGAATTGAATGTCTTTAAACCAGTCATTGCTTATAACTTCCTGCAATCTGTTCGTTTGTTGACAGACAGCTTGATCAGTTTCAACGATCATTGTGCAGTCGGCATTGAAGCTAATCTGGACGTTATTCAAAATCACGTGAGCAATTCATTGATGCTGGTAACGGCGTTGAATCCGCATATTGGATACGAAAAAGCTGCGGCGATTGCTAAACAAGCCCATAAAGATGGCACAACATTAAAAGAATCTGCTGTGAACAGCGGCCATTTGACTGCGGATCAGTTTGACGAATGGGTAAAACCGGAGAACATGGTAGGGAAATAAAAAACAAAAAGCGGCTGGAATTTCTCCAGCCGCTTTTTAATCCGCTCTTTTAAACGCCATAAAACACTCTTCTGAAACAAAAGAAGAGTGTTTTTACGTGTATTTACTTTCCGTTCTTATATTGCATGTAGACCACTTGCGTGACCAGGAAATCCTCCATGCCGTGTTTGCCATCGGCGCCGCCAAGTCCAGATTTGCGCATGCCGGCGTGATAGCCTTGAATCGCTTCAAAATTTTCTCGATTTACGTAGGTTTCGCCGAACTTCATTTCATTGACGACTTTCATGGCTTCGTTCAGGTCGTTTGTGTAGACTGCTGAAGATAAGCCGAATTCTGTATCATTGGCTTTTTCGATGGCTTCCTCCAATGTGCTGTAAGTGGTGACAGGCAATACAGGACCGAAAATTTCATCGCGGATAATCGCCGAATCGTGCTCCACATTTGTCAAAACTGTCGGTTTATAGAAAAAGCCGGGTTGGCTATCGTCGCGTTCACCGCCGGTAGCGACCGTTGCGCCTTCACTCACTGCCTGTTTGACCATATCATGCACGGTATCAAGCCGATCCTGGCTGACAAGCGGTCCCATGTCCGCTTCTTTGTTCTTCCGCGGGTCTGCCAAAGTCTTAGATTCGAAAGCGGCCGTTAGTTTTTTCGTGAATTCTTCCGCAATGCTTTCATGGACATAGACCCGTTCGGCGTTTGTGCAGGCTTGCCCATTATTTGCCAGTCGGGAGGTTGTGATGGCTTCAGCTGCAAGATCGAGATCTGCATTTTGGGTGACGATAGCAGGAGCCTTGCCACCCAATTCCAAATTGACTTTGGTGATGTTCTTTGCGGCGGCCTCCATTACTTTGGTTCCTGCTGGGACGCTGCCGGTCATGGTGACGAGCTGTACTTTTTCATGTGAAGCCAGTGCATTGCCGATTTCAGATCCTGTTCCAGTCACGACATTGTAGACACCTGCCGGAATTTCATCCATTTCATGAATGATTTTTGTGAATTCCATGGCGGTGTTTGGCGTTTGCTGGCTTGGTTTTAAGACGATTGTACAACCGGTAACAAAAGCTGTTGCTACTTTTCTGGCCAATATGAAAACCGGGAAATTCCAAGGAACAATTCCTGCTACGACGCCGATGGGCTTTTTGTAGATGAAGATGTTTTCATTCGGCCGGTCGCTTGGCACGATTTCGCCTTCGATCCGTCGTGCCCATTCGGACATGTAATGGAAATAGTCAATGGCAAGATCGATTTCGCCGCTCGCCAATTCATAGCTTTTTCCTTGTTCTTCCTGCAGCAAATCAATGAATATATCGCGTTTTTCTGCGATTTTATCTCCCAATGCACGAACAATTTTACCGCGTTCGATATTGGGTAGGAGCTCCCAAGATTTTTGTGCCTCGAACGCGGCATTTACAGCGCGGTCGACATCCTCTTTTGTTCCATTAGGAATCTGCGAAATGGTTTCTTCTGTCGAAGGGTTGATGATGTCGATCCATTCTGTTCCGGTGGAGTCTGTATACGTTCCATTTATATATAATTGATGTTGTTGCATGAGTCTGCCTCCTTTGTGTTTAATAAGCTTTTCCCTGTGCTTTACTGTGTTAAACAGACAGGGTCTCAATAGAAGGGAAACCAGAATGCTAAAAAGAGTCAGCGGATGGAGACAAAAGGATTTCCTTCGTATGGGCAGATTAAAAAAGGCTGTTTAAAAGGGATTCAATCAAGCTGTGACGAATTAGTTACAGTAACAGCGAATCAGAAAAAAGAGGTGCATTATGCAAAAATCATTTGTTATGTCTTGGAGCGGCGGGAAAGATTCAGCGCTTGCCTATTACCGCGCCGTGTTGGAAGGGCATGTGCCGCTTGCCTTGTTTACCATGTTCGAAGAAGATGGCTCCAAATCACGGTCACATGGTTTGCCGATTGAAGTCATGGAGGCACAGGCAGAGCGGATGGGTTTGCCTTTAGTCATCGGAAAAGCCAGCTGGTCTGGTTATGAAAAGGAATTTATTAAGCAACTGAAGAAATTTAAAGCCCAAGGAATTGATATGGGAGTTTACGGCGATATCGATTTGGAAGACCATTTGAAGTGGGTGGAAAAAGTCAGTGCAGAAGCAGACATGAGTGTCGGACACCCTCTATGGCAAGAGCCGCGAAGAAAGATTGTAAAGGAATTGGTGGGCGAAGGTTTTCGGGCAGTCATTACAGTAGTCGATACAAAGCGCTTGGATGAGCGTTTTTTGGGACGTGAATTCACTGATGAATTGATAGATGAATTGGAAGCGGAAGGTGTGGATGTCTGCGGTGAAGAAGGGGAGTTCCATACGATGATTGTAGATGGCCCAATTTTCGTTGAACCGGTGCCAGTCATATTCGGTGAAAAAATCAAGGCAGGGAACTACGGTATATTGGAAGTGAAACTTCATTCAGAGGAGTGATCACGGATGATTCAAATCATGGGGATGGAAGAAAAACATATTCGGCAAATGGCGGTACTGCTGGCAAAGCGCCATGAAAGGGAGCGTAAGATCTTCAGCTTTCTGCCGACAACGTTCGAAGAAATCGATGATACCGAAGAGGTTCTGCGGCATATGCTCGAACGTCCATTCATCAATGGCATAGTGGCAGTCAGAGGGATTGATGTAATCGGTTATTTGCTTTATGAGTTTAAAGAAGATGCTAAACACGGGCGCTATGTATGGATGGACTATGAATCCATCGCTATCAGCGAACATGAAAATCCTCGTTTGTTGAGGTTGTTATATGCAGATGCTGGAGCTGAGTGGATCAAACATGGCTATTTTCATCATAGATTAATGGCGCCGCTGGGCAATGAAGCAGTTATTGACCAATGGCTGGACCAGTCTTTCAGTTTTGAACAGAAATATGGAATTTTGTCGCTTGATGATTTTGAACCGGAAAACGGCACACTTCCGAAGCTCGAGTTTCGAAAAGGAAAAAGGGAAGACGCATCATTACTGAAAAAAATGGGAATGTGGAATAGCATTCATCAGGCAGCCGCTCCTTCTTGGCAACCTATTACACGTGAAACTTTAGAGGATGTAAAGGAAAGCTACGAAGCTTTGAGTGAAGACCAGGATGCATATTTATGGATGGCTGAGCAGGGGGACCAGATTGCCGGATTCCATGTCTATTTCCGCAAGGAAGACCCGCTGAGTCTGGTGACTCCCGAAAATTGTGCCGTGCTTCCTGCAGCATCGACTAATCCGGACCTCCGAGGAACAGGAGTAGGGCGGGCGTTAGCCAATTACTGTTTCGATGAGATGAAGAAACAGGGCTATGAGTATATTTTCGCAGATTGGCATACGCCCAATCAACTAGCTTCCTATTTTTGGCCGAGAATGGGATTTCAGCCCATCATGGTCCGTATGGTAAGGAAAGTGGATCCGCGAATTTCGTGGGCACATGGCGAATAGTTGGAAGCCGGCAACAGATGACTCTAGACGAATCGACATAATAAAATCCTCTTATTGATTCATCAAGCCACTTACTAATTTTAAAAATTCGAATAAGCTAGAAGCATCAGGAAAACGATAGCGTTTCCACCTAAAATATCCGCTGTAACTACTTGGTTCGTAAAACGCAATTAAATAATTTGGTCAAGTGCTGTAGAGATTAGTGCTATCAGCAAAGCCGAAAAGTAACTTTCCATAAACATGGGAAGACTTTTCGGCTTTTTCTTTGGTCAAAAAAGAAGGGGAGAAACGTGTTGAAAGATCCAACAGATTTTCAAGAAGAAATAAGCTTTTATTTTTCAAGATCCAAAGGCACACACGAAGAAGCGGGAGAACAGTTCATCACCTTGTTTGCACGTTTAAGTGTCATCATCCCTTCACATGAGAAAGAAGCGGAAACCAGTGGACATCAAACCTTATGGGTTGATATAGACCAAGTGAAAGAACAGCAGGCTACGCTTAAAACGAGAAAAATGCCAGATTTTATACAGCAATATGAAGTGCCGGAAGCGTTGTTTTGGGAACTATACAAAATTTCTCAGCGTTGTCCTGATGAGCTGTATTATCTGACGCCATTGTCGCATCTGCACGATTACAGCAACCGCAGTTAATTGACTCCATTCCTAAGAATTAAAACAGCGCGGTCCAATAGGACACGTGCTGTTTTAATTTTCTGGAACGACTTTAAAGTCGATTTGTGCATGGATTTCATAAGGAGTGGCGGAACCAGCAGAGCTTGTGGCAGTGAAGTTCGCAAAACCATCGATTTTATAATAACCGGGCGGAAACTCTTTTTCCATAATACGCTGAACAAATTCAATATAAACTTCATCTTCTTCGGCACTATAGCCGCCGCTGCCAGTATAGTCTTCATGCAAGGGCTCCCCTTTGGTTAATCGGGTAGTCAACAATGGTTCGTTCATGGCATATTCAACGACATATTTCCTTGTCTCTTCGGAAAGGGGGAAATGGAAAGGGGAAGCGGCATGGGAAATTTCAATGTTCTCCTGTGCACCGTTATATTCCAGTTCCGCATAAACTTTTATTTCTTCGCCTTCGGTGTATTGTTCTTTTTCGCTTATCAAGCGATAAATGAAGTCACCTTAGACAGCGTCGGATTGAGCAGAATTCACAGTGAAATCACTTATATCATCTGCCGGTTGTCTTAGTGGTTCATCAACCCCGCAGGCTATCAGCACCAAAGCAGGAATAAGAATACGGATGGCCCTGAACGTTTTCATCACTCGTATGCCTCCTTTGTCTATAAGACGAAGAAGCAGGAGCATCTGTTACAAACAATAGAAAAAACAGCGGTGTTTATTCCATTTTATCTTCTGGGCGCCATCCTTGTTGCAGTTCGCGGATCGACAAGCCGAAAGTCATTTCGAGATGTGGGTAATCCTTGAAACGCTGCCAGTCACCACCCCAGTCAAATCCAAGTTTCTTGCCGATAGCCGCAACTTCGAACCAATCACTTTCTCCGTTGCCGTTGCCGTCTCTTGTAATGTCCCAAACAACCGATCCGTCATCAAAGCGCAGAGCGTAATCGATGGCCAACCCATAATTATGATAGGACTCCCCAGCTTCTGCATGCGTCACAATAGAGCCAGGCGTACTTCGCCCTTGACTATGGAGGTCTGCCTGTTCTTCAGGGGAGCGGTAACCATCGGTAATAATAATATCGATTCCAATTTCAGCAGCTTGAGCGACCAGCTGATCGCGTTTTTCTTCTACGATGGGGTGCAATCCGGAAGGCAATGGGCGCTTCTCCAATTCTTCCCGAAACGCCATTTCCTTCTCCAGCCATATAAATAAAAAACCGCCGAGAATCACTAAGAAAAAGATCGTAAAAGCGGTCTTTGCGTGTTTCAATTTCATTCACCTCTGTAGGTTCTATTGTAGCAAAAATCATGAAAAGAGTATCGCAGCAAAGAATTTGGTACGATAGAAGAAATGAAGAGAGAGGGGATACAATCAATGGTTATCGAATTGATGAAAGCGCACGCTTCTGTACGGGACTATAAAGAAAAGCAATTGTCACGGGAGGAAGTCAGCGAACTGGTTGCAGCGGCGCAACATGCAGCCACATCCCACTTTGTCCAAGCTTATTCAATCGTTTGGGTAACAGATCCTGAAAAACGCAAAAAACTGGGCGAACTGTCCCAAAATGCTAAACAAATGGAAGGCGCGGGAGCAGTCTTTCTGATGTGTGCCGATTACAACCGGCTGCAGCATGCAGGCAAGATGCAGGGACAGGAAATTGTCTTCGATTACGCGGAAAATTTGATTGTAGCTGTAACCGATGTTGGTTTGCTGGCGCAGAATCTTGCTCTTGCAGCTGAATCGAAAGGCTATGGCATCTGCTATATCGGCGGCGTCCGCAATAATATGGAAGCTATCAGCGAACTGGTCGGATTGCCTGAAGGTGTCTTCCCGGTTTACGGCTTGACCGTCGGTGTTCCGAACGAAGCGAATGGCGTCAAGCCACGTTTGCCGGTCGAAGCGATTTTGCATGAAAATGAGTACGATGAGGCGAAGTATGAAACCATCTTGCCGGAATACGACAATACGATCCAAGCCTATTATGCAAGCCGCGGATCGAATCAGAAAACCGCTACTTGGACGCAACAAATGGCAAATTTCCTAAGAAAGCCACGCCGTGAAGACATTAAAGAAGTATTGGCGAAAAAAGGCTACCATTTCAAGTAAGGCAGACAAAGTTTTTTGATAAAGAAAACCTAAGGAGGAAAAGCAATGAAGCTGGCACTATTCGGAGCTACAGGACGTGTGGGCAGCGAAATTCTTAAACGGGCTTTAGCAGACGGCCATCACGTAAAAGCTTTGGTCCGGTCTGAAAAATTAGAGGCGCACCCGAATCTGGAAATGATTATTGGGGACGTACGAAATGCAGAAGACGTTGAAAAAACGATTATTGGGACCTCAGCGATTTTCAGCGCTATTGGGACAGACCGAACAACGACCTTATCTGAAGCGGCGCCGCTGATTGTAAACGCGATGGAAAAAAACGGCATCGAACGAGTGATAACCATTGGGACGGCGGGAATTTTGGATAGTCGGTTGAGCCCAGGCCTGCTCCGTTACGAAGGTGGAGATTCCAAGCGCAAGCTGACGTTTGCTGCAGAAGAACATGAATCGGTTTATCGGTTGTTTGAAAAAACCTCTCTTCAATGGACCATTGTTTGCCCCACATACTTGCCGGATGGCGAAGCCCGCGGCAATTATCGTGCAGAAAAAGATCTGTTGCCTGAAGAAGGAAAAGAAATAACGGTTGGGGACACGGCGGAGTTTGCGTATCGCCAGCTGGAATCACTGGAATTCATTCAGAGCCGTGCAGGCTTGGCTTACTAGAAAGTTTAGACAGAAGGTGCTCCATGAAAAAATGGTTAGTGCGTATAGGATTGGGCGTTTTTGCTTTATTGGCAATTGCAATCATCAGCTTTGTTATTTATGCTCAGTTTGATAATGGACCAAGTGCTGTCTTGACTGAGAATGTAGATCTATCTGCAATTGATCGGGATGAAGAGGGCTTGATTTTTCAGCCGGAATCACCTAACGGCAAAGGAATTATCTTGTATCAGGGAGCAAAAGTGAAAAAAGAAGCTTATGCATACCTCGGGCAATCCCTAAGCGAGAAAGGCTTTGTTGTTTCGATCCCCCAATTGCCATTGAACTTTGGGATTCTGGGTTCAAGAAAAGCGGATGCTGTGATTGAAGAATATCCTGAAGTGGAGGAATGGTTTCTTGGCGGCCATTCTTTGGGCGGTGTAGCCGCTTCATTTTATGCGGAAGATTCTTCGTCAAAGCTGACAGGGCTTTATTTCCTTGGCGCATATCCAGCTGGCGACTTTTCGGCCAGCGACTTGCCTATGCTGTCGATTTATGGAGAGTTGGATGGCTTGTCTACAGTGGAAGACATTGAAGAGAGCCGGAAATTATTCCCGGATGACAGTGTCTTCGTTGAAATTGAAGGCGGCAACCATGCGCAATTCGGTTTATATGGTGAACAAAAAGGTGACGACGCAGCTGCAATAACGCCGATCGAGCAGCAAGATCAGGTAGTAGAGATATTAACCCAATGGATAAACGAAAACTGACCCATAGGTTCTGGGCCAGTTTTCGTTTTTTTATAGGTTTCGGAAGTACAGCTTTTAACCTTCGCCAGCGCGTCTTATGCCTGTCGAATCTACATGGGCGTTTCCGCTTTTCTTGTTGTCCAGACTCCGGCAGCCAGCTCCTCGAGACGCTTCAGCCTTGCCGGCAATGGCCAAGGGCGCCATTACCAGCAATGCTTCCAGCGCTTGTCGGAGCTAAGCGACTGCCTTCGCTTTTCTTTTACGCAGTGATGTCTCTTCTGCCGAATGTCCAGTAGCTGATAGCCATGAATACCAAAAAGTAAACGGCCAGTACGACGATGGACATCTGGATAGTGATATCAGAAATCATGAAATTACCGGTGAAAAATTGTGTCAGGTCGGTATGGGTAAACAAATAATATTTGACGATTTCATAGTTCTGTAATAGGAAGACGGCTTGGATGCCTGTAAACATCAGGAAGATCGATAAGCCGATTGCTAAGGAACTGGAGCGGAAAACGGTGCTCAGCATGAATGCGAACGTGCTGATCATCCAGACACTTGAAAATTTAAGTGCTGCGAGTTTGAGGGCTTCCAGCCAGAACGAAGTTTCTGACACTTCCGACCCGTTCCACACGAGGAGGGTTCCGTCGCTAATTCCAAAAAAGAGCAATCCTGCGAGTGCTGTGGAAATCAATAAAATCACGGTCAATACAACGGCGAACAGCAGAACGGTTATGTATTTGGAAGTGAGGATTTTCCAACGTTTCACCGGCCGTGTCAACAACATTTTAATGGTTCCTTGTGAAAATTCAGAAGCTACAATGCCGCCGGCCATAATGACTGCCAATAGCGTAACGAGTGACATCATCATATGGGTATCGATCACCTGTTGTTGCATACTGGCGTATTCAAATGAAGGAATGTCATTTGCCAGCCGGTGCTCAGCGATGGCAATCCGCCCTTCATAATAATCCGCCTGTGGTTCGCTGAGATCGGGCTCTTCCAGCATGACCATACTGTTGGCGATTTCTGCTTGAGCAATGTCCCGCCAGTTCTCGTTGGCGTTTTCAGTGGCTGTCGAATTCATCCATTTGGTGATGCCGATACCTGCAAATACGACCACGACCAGCAATGCAGCCATAATCCAAGTCATTTTTCGGCTCCATAGTTTCATCCATTCATTTTGTATGAGTTTGAGCAATTTCGCCGCCTCCTGTCATTTCAAGGAATTGGGATTCCAAGGTTTCACGATATGGCTGGACGGCAAAAATTCGTACGCCGGCTCCGACCAATAAGTTGATGGCTCCCGGAATATGCTCGGCGCCAGAATCGATCAGATAGCCTTTATCATGCAATACGGCGGGAAATCCAATGCCTGTCAGCACTTCACCGGCCAACTCCAGAGGTTCTGCTTGAATGTAATAGCGGGATTTCTGGAGATCATTGACGTTTTTGATATCGATTAATTCGCCGTTTTGAATAATGGCAATCCGGTCGCATAATAATTCAATTTCAGACAAAAGATGGCTGGAAACAAAAATAGCCACTCCGTTTTCCTTGGCTATTTTCTGCAGGTAAATCCGGAATTCACGAATGCCGGCCGGATCTAGGCCGTTTGTAGGTTCATCGAGAATAAGGAATTTCGGATCATGCAGAAGGGCTTGTGCCAGACCCAGGCGCTGCCGCATGCCGAGTGAATAGGAAGCTACTTTTTCATTGATGCGATTTTGCATGCCGACCTGTTTGACGACTTCATCAATCCGTTCTTTGGATATTCCTTTGTGCATCCGTGAAAAATGAAGCAAGTTCTTGTAACCGGACATGTATTTGTACATTTCAGGATTTTCCACGATGACCCCGACTTTTTGGATGCTGCCTTCGAAGTCTGCCTGCACGGATTGGCCGTCGATCCATACCTCGCCTTCAGTCGGCCGCATCAAACCGACCATCATCCGGATAGTCGTGGTTTTTCCGGCTCCATTGGGGCCGAGAAATCCAGTGATTTCGCCTTTGTGCAGGTCGAGGCTCAAATTTTTGATGATTTTTTTCTTGCCGATTGTTTTCGATAGATTCTTGATTTGGACAATCGCTTGTTCAGCCATACTCTGCCACCTACTCTCTTATATGTCATTAGTAGTAACGAACCAAGTAGGCTAAAGTTTCATTTTTTTAAAGTGAACTTCGGCAACAATGCTTATTGGACGCGGAAAAAGGGAATAACAGAACCAACAGCAAACGATGGAGGGATTGGCCATGAAAGAGTTGGAGGACAAAGAACAGGTTCTGATCGCTTATTACACGCAATATTATATGGGCGGAGGCTATAGTGACATTAAGAAATTAGATCAGCATCTGGCGCAGGAAATCGGTGAAGACCGATATGCCGAGGTGATGGACGAATTGGAAAGTGAGGGGCTGATTTTTGGCATGGAGCAAGTGGAAGCCCGTGAAAAAGCTGGAGAAGACAGCCCAATGGCCACAAATGAAGGAATGCTTTCTGTCCACTCTATATTGAACCTGCAATCAGAATCAATAGAGAACCATCAACTTGATTATCTAAAGAATCACCTAAAAACCAGCAACCTCAAATTCAGTTTAGCGCCGGTGGAAGCTTATATTTATAGAACAATTGAGGAAAAGGCGCAGCAAAAGCCCAATGAAAACTCCCCTTGAATGGACAAAAAAGCGATGGCCGGAATTCCGGCCATCGCTTTTTTGATAGATTTAGAGCTTGAATATAAAAAACACCAGAAAAATAAAAAGGATTACAAGCGTGTTGACAGTGAACGAAGTTTGCTTACTGACAGGTTCCTCAAGAGACGGAAAG
This sequence comes from Planococcus wigleyi, assembly GCF_014836985.1. GTDB lineage: Bacteria > Bacillota > Bacilli > Bacillales_A > Planococcaceae > Planococcus > Planococcus notacanthi. The sequence continues at coordinate 399,901 of NZ_JACSPU010000003.1, forward strand.
CGTTCAACAATGCGCATTGCGCCATAAATCAGGGCACCCAATATCAGCAAGGTCACTACCAGGTTCATATCATAAATACGAATGTCGATAAAACGGATCAGCACGACAGAAAGAGCAAGAATCATGCCGTTCACTAAATTTTTGCGTTTCATAGATACTCCTTTAATTCGTTTTCGAGAAATGGATCGGCTGACAGCAATGAAGTAAATTGTTTGTACTTCTTAAATTGTCCAGCCCCCGGTTTTCGGCCGGTTTTATAAGCGCGGATTAAAATGTTTTTAGGCGTATGCTCCATATCAATGAATTCCATCAATTGCGTTTCGTAGCCAACGAGAGACAGCAGTTCTGCCCGGATGGAGTCCGTAGCTAAAGCGCTGAAACGCTCTTTGATCAAGCCGTGCTGCAGCATGATGCCAAGTTCTGATGCGGCGATTTGGCTGTTCAATTCGTGCTGGCAGCAAGGGACGCTCAAAATCACTTTTGCATCCCATTTGACGGCGCGCGATAAAGCCATATCGGTTGCTACATCGCAGGCATGCAATGTAACAACCATATCGACAGCGGATTCCTCATTGTAGTCATTGATGTCTCCGACCAGAAACTCAAGCTGTTCATAGCGGAGATCTTCCGCAATCTGCTGGCATTCCTCAATCACTTCTTTTTTCAGGTCAAGACCGGTAACCCGCAGGTCCAAGCCTTTTTCAATGCGCAAGTAATGATACAGCGCAAAGGTCAAATACGATTTTCCTGAACCGAAATCAAGGATCCGGACGGTGCGGTCCTGCGGCAAATAGGCAAGTGCATCATCAATAAACTCAATGAAACGATTGATTTGGCGGAATTTATCGTACTTCTGCTTTTTGACTTTTCCATCCGAGCTTTGAACGCCGAGGCGGACCAGGAATGGATAGGGAATGCCGTCTTCCAGTAAGTATTGCTTTTTGCGGTTATGAGAAAGCTCAGCTTTTTTCTCGCCGGTCTGTTCGGCTTTCCAGCTGACTTTGAATTTTTTGGAAAGCTGGATCTGCACTTTTTCATCCGTGAATTGAAACAGGGCTTGGCGAAAGTCATTGAAAAGAGATTCCAATTTACGGCATGCTTCTTCAAGGGGCAAGTTTTCGTGTTTCAGCACATGTTCATGCTGATATTCAAATTGGATTAAGTATTCGTTTTTAATTTCAACCGGCTTCAGTTTGATCCGCTTGATGTCATTGGATTTCAGTCGTGGCTGGCTGACGGTTGCTGACACCAATTGCTGCTGCAAAAGGCGTTCTGTCAATTGATCCTGCATTGTTTGTAATTCCATGGTCGATCCTTTCCGTTGCATGTAATAGTTTTAGTTTATCATGCGGTGCATAAAAAGAGCGAGCTGTCCGGTTCGTTCCGATAAAAGCACGTCCCATTAATTTGGAATTTTGTGATAATATAGATGGGTGAAAACGTTTTCAAATAGGGGGATGGAAAATGGTGACTTTGCAGAAAACAGTCGGGCAAGTCGTGAAAGAACAGGCTGCGCTGAATCCGAAGACAGAAGCTTACGTCTATCCGGAACATGGGATTCGAAAAACCTACAAGGAATTTGATGAAGAAACAGATCGCCTGGCAAAGGCATTTATTGGAATTGGGATTGAAAAAGGGGAACATGTGGCCATTTGGTCAGACAACAAGCGTGAATGGCTGCTGAGCCAATTCGCCACCGGGAAAATGGGTGGTATATTAGTGACGGTCAATACGAGCTACCAATCGAGCGAACTTGAATATTTATTGGAGCAGTCGGACGCGACAACTTTGATATTAGGGGAAGAGTTTAAAGGTACGAGTTATATAGAAATCGTCAACACGGTTTGCCCGGAGTTGGCAACGGCTGAGAAAGGCAAAATCGTCAGCAAGAAACTACCGCATTTCAAACGGGTGATTGTCATGAGCAACTCGAGTTACCCAGGAATCTACACATGGAATGAATTCGAGGCTTTTGCTGAAAAGGTCAGCGACGCTGATTACCAGGAACGTTTTCATTCGATGGATCCCGACGACGTCATCAACATTCAGTATACATCCGGCACAACCGGATTTCCGAAAGGCGTCATGCTGACGCACCTGAACGTTGTCAATAACGGCAAACTGATCGGTGATACGATGAACCTGACAGAAACCGACCGCTTGTGTATTCCTGTCCCGTTTTTCCATTGTTTTGGCTGCGTGCTTGGAACAATGGCTGCAGTGACGCATTCGACGACGATGGTCATTGCAGAACAGTTTGAACCGAAACGTGTACTGCAAATGGTGCAGGATGAAAAGTGCACAGGACTTCATGGAGTGCCGACGATGTTCATCGCCGAGTTGAACCATCCGGATTTTGCGTCTTTCGATACGTCGACGCTGCGTACAGGCATCATGGCGGGCTCTCCTTGTCCGATCGAAGTGATGAAGAAAGTCATCCATGATATGGGGGCTTCGGAAATTACTATCGCTTATGGCCAGACAGAATCATCACCGGTCATCACACAGACGCGGGCTGATGATGACATCGAAAAACGGGTGTCGACAGTCGGCAAACCGCATACGGGAGTGGAAGTGAAAATCATCGATCCGTTGACAGGGGAACAGGTAGCGACCGGAGTGCCTGGAGAACTTTGTACAAGGGGCTACCATGTTATGAAAGGCTACTATAAAAATGTAGAAGCCACAAAAGCTGCGATCGATCCGGAAGGTTGGCTTCATACGGGCGACATCGCTGTTGAAGACGAAGATGGCTATATTGCCATCACCGGACGCATCAAAGATATGGTAATCCGTGGAGGCGAGAACATTTATCCGCGTGAAATCGAAGAATTTCTTTATCAGCATCCTTCTGTACAGGATGTTCAAGTAGTGGGTGTGCCTGATCCGAAATATGGGGAAGAGCTGATGGCATGGGTGATCTTGAAAGAAGGAGAAAAGCTCGATGCAGAAGAGCTGAAAGCTTATTGCACAGGAAAAATATCCCGGCACAAAATTCCGCGCTATATTGAGTTCACCAAGGAATATCCGATGACGGCTTCAGGGAAAATACAAAAGTTCAAGTTGCGCGAGCTATCAGTCGAACAAAGCCGAAAAGCTGAAGTGTGAGAAAAGAAATAACAGAAGTTGTAAGGCATCCTTTTGGGTGCCTTTTCTATTTTGCTTATAGATCAATCCTTGTCCTAGTTTACAATTCTTCATAAAGGGGAGATAAGTAAAAAGAAGTTTGTCTCGAATATAGGATATTTGGTGTTTCGCAGAAATAGCCGCACCCTTCTTATCTGGCCATCTATCTGTCTAAAAGGAGGAGCTTGCGGATGATTTGGCTGAGCTTCATTTTTGCCATTGGGTTTGTTTTGATCCATCTGTTTTCAAAACGTTTAAAACTGTTGAAAGTGTTGCCGCGAAGCCGGTTCCTTTCCATCGCGGGTGGGATATCGGTCGCTTATGTCTTTTTGCACTTGTTGCCGGAACTCGGAGTTTTCCAAGATGAATTGCAGGGTGAACTGGAGAATGGCAGTCTGAGATTTTTGGAAAATCATATATATTTGCTTGCGATGACCGGATTGGTCATCTTTTATGCACTGGAGCATTGGGTGAAGACCTCTAAAAAGAAAAACAGACATCTTGCAGAGCCTAAAGCAGCGACCGGAGTTTTTTGGGTTCACATTATCACTTTTGCTTTGTATAATGGCGTCATTGGCTATTTGCTCGTTAGGGAAGATTATCAGGATATGGGGAGTATGGTTTTGTTTTTTTCCGCGATGGCTGTTCATTTCATGGCCAACGATAAAGGGTTGCGCGCTACCCACCCAGAGGATTACGACCGGTACGGAAGATGGTTGTTGGCTGCGGCGATTCTGATCGGCTGGGGAATTGGTGCCGTTACGGAAGTGCATGATTGGATTATGTCAGTACTGACTGCGTTATTGGCAGGCGGCATTATTTTAAATGTTTTAAAGGAAGAATTGCCAGAAGAGCGGGAGAGCAGTTTATTGGCCTTTTGTACTGGGCTGATTTCTTATTCCGTCCTATTGTTACTTTTGTAAAATAAAAATTTATTTTTATAGCAAAAAAAGAAAGATAATGGTATAATAGTCATGCTAAGATAGGTAATAAAGCATGGTATAAAAACGGCTTACCTAAGAGGGTGTTTACAGTGCTTACAGAAGAAGAATTGGCCATTTTCGAATATGAACTGATTAAGTTAATGGATGAATATCGAAAATGTGTTGATCAATCCTTAAAACTGAAAATACAGGAAGACATGACTTGGCTGAAAACGGCTATTTTTTCAACGGGCATGCATGGACAAACAATTGAAAATTAATCATTCGCACCCTGCTTGGCTGACCGCCAGCAGGTTTTTTTGTTTACATGCCAAGAGTGGAATTGTGAACAGGACTGTAACAAAAATCGCTATAAACGCAGCAGCTATGGGCGCCTGATGAGGGTTTCAACATCGGATGCCTTATAATAGAAGGAGGTAAAGTGAAGGAGAGAATGGCATGAACGATTTAAAGCAACTGGCATTTCAGCGGAAGAACAAGATGGCTTTCCTGGTAGTGGCGTCGGTTTTAAAAGGGGTTGCTACCATTGGGCAAGCCTTGTTTTTCGTGGCTATTGCAGATCGGGTCTTTCTTCAAAATGCTGCATTCGAAAGTTTGCTGCCGTTGTTTGTCGGCTTGTTGTCGGCGATCCTGCTGCGTGCAGGTGCCGGGTATGCAATTGGCCGGGCAGGCGTGAACTTGGCTGCTGATGTAAAAAGTGAATTTCGGAGTACTTTAATAAAATCGTTTGCTTCAAATCCGCTGCAATCAGCAGCTCAAGGCCAATCCGGCCAGAAAGTCAGCTTGTTGATGGATGCAGTAGACGAAGTAGATGGGTTCTTCAGCAAATACATTCCACAAATGATTCAAACTTATATTATTCCACTGTTATTATTGGCGGTTATTTTTACTCAAAACTGGACAACCGGAGTTATTATCCTGATTACGGCCCCATTTATTCCGGTTTTCATGGCTATGGTCGGAAAAGGGACGAAAAAAAAAGCGGACGAAAAAATGGAGCAACTCAGCCAGTTTTCGGGTACGTTTCTTGATGTGTTGCAAGGTTTAACGACACTCAAGTTATTCGGACAGGCTGAAAAACAACGGAACACCATCCGCAAGAGCAGTTTAAGTTTCCGAGACTCCACAATGGACGTATTGAAATCAGCGTTTCTTTCTTCTTTGATGCTGGAGTATATCTCAATGCTGAGCATCGGAATCATTGCACTTGAAATCGGTCTGCGCCTTGTCGTCTTCGACAGCATCAGTTTTTTTACGGCATTTTTCATTTTGATTTTAGTGCCGGATTTCTTTAATCTGCTGAAAGATTTCGGCAGCGCCTTTCATACAGCAAGAGGAAGCGTGTCGGCAGCAAATCAATTGTCAGCTGAACTAGAAAAAACTCATCCAAGTCTGGTTTGGGGCAGTGAGAAATTGGCGCCTGAACCACCGCATCTTTCGCTTGAGGGCTTGTCTTTTCAATATGGCGATGATGGTTTTACTTTAGCGCCAATGGATGGTGAGATTCCTCCTTATAGCCAAGTGGCGATCATCGGCAAAAGCGGATCAGGAAAAACGACGCTCATGCAGTTGTTGGCTGGGCTTTTGCCGCAAAGTGAAGGGCGTCTGATGATCAATGGAGTCCAACGGGAGAAAATGAGTGAACAATCCTGGTTTGACCAATTAAGTTATATTTCTCAAAACCCTTACCTTTTTGCAGGCACGATTCGGGAGAACATGGAGATCGGTGCCAATCGGCAAGTCAGTGATGCTGAAATTTTGGATGCAGCTGAAAAGGCAGGGATTGCTGAAATGGTCTTGGCACTTGAGCAGGGATTTGAAACGCCTATTGGTGAAGCAGGTCGTGGATTATCGGGTGGAGAAAAGCAACGGATTGCATTGGCGCGGGCTTTTCTGAAGAAGCCTTCTTTGATTTTATTCGATGAGCCAACAACCGGCCTGGATTTGCGGACCGAACAAATTCTGCAGGATTCACTAAGTGAACTGCAGAAAACATCGACGGTTATCACGGTGGCACACCGTTTGCATACCATCAGGAAAGCGGATCTGATTTTCTTCCTTGACGGCGGCAAGCTTGAAGCTGTTGGAAGCCATGATGAATTGCTGCAAACATATAGTCTATATAAAGAAATGCTATCGGCACAGCAAGGAGGCAGTGTGCGATGAATGAATTAAAGCATGTATTAAAATTGACGCTCATTGAAAAAAAGGATGTCTCGATTGCCATCTTCTTCGGGTTTTTAGCGGGGATCGCCAGTGTGGCATTGATGGGATCGAGTGGTTATTTAATTTCGAAAGCTGCGTTAACTTCTCAAATGACGACATTGGTTGTGATGGCGGCTTGTCTGAAGTTATTCGGTTTTGCTTCGGCATTGAGCCGGTACGGTGAGCGTTTGTATTCACACCGCGCCACATTTACCATGCTCAGCCATTTAAGGGTCTCATTTTTTGAACGGCTCACGCCGCTTGCACCTGGGATTTTCGGCAAATATCGGAGCGGTGACTTGTTGTCTCGCATTGTAGGAGACGTCGAAAGCCTGCAGAATTTTCTATTGCGTGTTTTTTATCCGCCAGTTGTATTAAGTATTGTTTTTTTAAGCACCATTTTTTTCAGTTCGTTCTTTTCCATAGGCATTGCTTTGGTTATGCTGATCGGCATGCTGTTGACTGTAGTAATCGTGCCTGCTTTGTTCTCTATCCGAAAACGCAAAACAGATGGGCAGGTCAGAGCGATGCGTGGAAGCCTGGCTGTAGAAGCCACCGAATTTCTGTACGGTTTCCGTGATTTGAAAATCCACCAGCAGTTAGGCAAAAAAGAACAGCTGCTGAAAAAAGATGCTGACCAGTATAATGAAGGGCAGCGAAAAGAGGGCTTGGAAGAAAATTTGGCACAGTCAATCAATTCATTGGTCGCGTTGCTGGTTTCATTCTTTGTTCTGGGTGTCGGCGCATATTTTGTTGCCGCTGGTGAACTGGAAGGCTTATATTTGGCGATGCTCGTCATGATTTCCATTGCCGCTTTTGAAAACGTGGCACCTATGGCGGCATTTCCAGCTTACTTTGAAGAAAGCAGAAAAGCAGCTGTGCGATTGGAGGAAATTGTCGCAGTTCCTGGGGCCGCACAAGGAATAGAAAAACTTCCGGATAGACCGCTTGAAATCAACTTGAAAGAAGCGTCCTTCAGTTATCCAGGAGAAACAGCGCTTGCGGTTGATGGGGTATCGCTCCAGTTGAAGCCAGGAACAAAGACTGCGGTTGTCGGGCCCAGCGGTTCAGGCAAGTCGACTTTGATGCAATTATTGCTGAATGTTTTTCCTGTCGATCAAGGCCAATTGTCCATTGGTGGAAAGCCGGTGGAAACACTCGATCAAGAAGCCATTTGGCAGGAAATGAATATCGTCCTCCAGGAAAACCATTTCTTTTTTGGCACAATCCGCAGCAATTTATCGATCGCTAATCCAGCGGCAAGCGATGAGGAGATGGAACGGACATTGGCCCAAGTCCAGTTGGAGTTGTTTCCGCTTGAGATGAAGGTCGAAGAAAAAGGACAGAATTTGTCCGGAGGCCAAAAACAGCGTTTGGCGATTGCGCGTGCTCTTCTAAAAGGGAAGTCGCTCTGGTTTCTGGACGAGCCGGTTTCTTCCGTCGACAGTGTAACAGGAAGAGCCATTTACGAAGAATTGTTCCGACAAGGCCATAATGATACCTTTGTTGTTATCAGTCATGACTTGGTGGGTCTGGAGAAGATGGATCAAATTGCCGTCATGGAAAATGGCCGGATCGTAGAAATAGGTTCTTACAACGAATTAATGAAGAAGCACTCTTATTTCTACCAGTTGAAGCAAATCGAGAATAGTGTTTTTGCATAGAAAAGCGGAAGCAATCGTCTAAGGAAGGTAACCTAAGTACGCGACTTCCTGTCGCAACGGTTACCTGATCCACATCCTGTGGACCTCCGACAGGCATAAGGCACTTTGGCTGTATGGCATTTCTTCAGCCGTATGGCCAGAGGGACTTATGACCCCGAGGGGCTGATCGCTGGAGCTGGACATAGAAAAGCGGAAGCGATCAGCAGCTCTTCCGCACATTAGAGCAAGCAAGGAAAGCCCCTTCATGCGAATATGCATAAAGGGGCTTTTAGGTTCTTGGAGACTTTTTATTTCAACATCAAATAATCGTCTTTTTTGGCATCTTCCAGCTTCATTTGTTCCAGTTCAAGGCGCATCTTCTGTGTTTCGATGACATAGTTATCGTGCTTCAGTTTTTCAAGCTCCAGCTCAGTTTGGAGCATCTTGTGCTTCAGTTTTGTTTGGGCTTGAAAATGTGAAGTGATAATGCCTGCTAATGGAATTGAAAAGACCATGATGACGGCGACGAGACCGGTCATAAGCTCCACTCCGTTCTGATTTTTCTGATTATTTACAGTATACACATATTGCTTGTAATTTTAAAGAGCTTGATTTTCTGAAATACATGACAACTGTCATATAGAAATATAGACGTTTGTGTCTTATTGTCATGTTGCTTTCACTTTATGATTAGGTTAATAAGTTATTCGGATTGAAAAAGTCCGCATAAGGAGGAAGCCGAAAACATGAGCAGAGAAAAAACAGCACAATTACGCAAGTTTGTCGCACCTTTCGAAAAGGCTGACGTCAAAGCAAGTGTAAGACAATTAGCAAATACAATTCCACCTTTCATTTTGGCATGGTTCTTAGCCTATCAGGCGCTTGATGTCTCTATCTGGTTAACAATTGCATTATCAGCAGTGGCTGCGGCATTCGTCATCCGCACATTCATCATCTTCCATGACTGCACACACGGATCATTTTTCAAAAACAAAAAAGCTAACGCAGTTGTCGGGACGATTACTGGCATCATGACACTTTTCGCATATGAAAAGTGGAAACGTGAGCACTCGATTCACCATGCTTCAAGTGGTAATCTTGATAAGCGCGGAGTCGGCGATATCTGGGTTATGACAATTGAAGAATATGTGGAAGCATCGAAATGGGAACGTTTCAAATACCGCATGTACCGCAATCCACTGGTCATGTTTGGATTCGGACCGTTATTCCTGGTCTTGATCTCAAGCCGTTTCAACCGTAAAGATGCACGTAAAAAAGAACGCAATAACACGTACTTGATCAATATCTCGCTTGTTGTCATCTATTCGCTTTTAATCTGGGCAATTGGTTGGCAGGCATTCCTGATCGTTCAAGGTACAACCATGTTTATAGCTGGAGCGTTCGGCATTTGGTTGTTCTATGTTCAACACACATTCGAAGATTCGTATTTTGAAGACGAAAACGAATGGGATTATGTAAAAGCGGCTGTAGAAGGAAGCTCTTATTACCAGCTTCCGAAAGTATTGCAATGGGTAACGGGCAACATCGGTTTCCACCATGTGCATCACTTGAGCCCGCGTGTTCCAAACTACAACTTGGAAAAAGCGCACGAATCCACTCCGCCGCTTCAACAGGCAACAACAATAAACATTAAATCCAGCTTGAAATCATTGCGCTATAAATTGTATGATGCACCAAATAAAACATTCGTTACATTTGGCGACATCAAACACTTATTAGGCCATTCGAAAACTGTTCAACAGTAATAGTTGGCAGAAAAAACCATTCTTAGCAGAATGGTTTTTTCTTTTGCTTATTTTTTGCTATGATTGACTCATATAGAAACGAACAGGAGGCTCTTATGCAAAGCTGGTATCAAATATTTCCTAAAAATCCATGGTTGAGTCTTTACGCCTGGGTCATCTTTTGTATTTTGCCTTTTTTCTTTATTTTTCGTTCTTCCTCATTGCCTGAGATCGTCATCGGCATTTTGCTGCTGCTGCTGTTCTTTATTGCGTACCGTCTTTCATTCAATTCGAAAACCGGCTTTGTCTATGTCTGGGTAAGTATAGAAATGGCTATCAATATCGCGATGATTCTGTTGTTCGGTTATGTTTATCTCGCTATTTTTGTGGCGTTTTTCATCGGCAATCTGCGTAATAAAGTCGGCTTTTTCATCATCTATGGCCTCCATATTGGCACGACGATTGCTGCTGTGGTATTCGGCTTTTTTGAACACAGTGAATTGTATGTTTCGCAGTTGCCGTTTATCGTGCTCAGCATATTGGGAGTTATTCTGCTGCCTTTCAATACCTACAACCGCAACAAACGAGAGAAGTTGGAAGGCCAACTTGAAGATGCCAATAAGCGGATCTCCCAATTGGTTATTATTGAAGAACGCGAGCGGATTGCACGTGACCTGCATGACACTTTAGGACAGAAGTTGTCACTGATCGGTTTAAAAAGTGACTTGGCAGGCAAGTTGATCTACCGGAATCCGGAGTCGGCCTTGAATGAAATCAATGACGTGCGGCAGACAGCCCGTACAGCTCTAAAGGAAGTGCGGGAGCTGGTATCCAATATGCGGGGCACGAAACTGGACGAGGAACTTCTGCGGATTCAGCAAATTTTAAAAGCGGCTGAAATCGATTTTGTGTTTTATGGTTCGCCGCAATTGACCAATACACCGCTGCTTGTTGAAAACGTTTTGAGCATGTGTTTGAAAGAAGCTGTGACAAACGTCGTGAAACACAGTAATGCTACACGGTGCAGTGTCCTGATCAAACAAAATCCTGAAGAAATTCTTGTTCAAGTACAGGATGATGGAAAAGGATTTCCGGAAGGAAACACATCTTTGCAAGGGAATGGATTGGCAGGGATGCGCGAACGTCTGGAATTTGTCAACGGATCAGTGGATATCAAAGTCATGGAAGGCACTACATTGAATATTCGGGTGCCGAACGTGATTCTTTATAGTTCAAAGGAGGCGATTAAATGATCCGAATCGTATTGGCTGAAGATCAGCGGATGATGTTGGGGGCTTTAGGTTCCTTATTGGATTTGGAAGAAGATATGGAAGTAGTGGGCAAAGCATCGAATGGAGAAGAGGCCATTGAACTTGTCGAAAAGCTGCAGCCTGATATTTGTATCATGGACATCGAGATGCCGTTGAAAAGCGGGTTGGACGCAGCAGAAATCTTGAAAGAAAAGCCGTGTAAAATCATTATTTTAACGACCTTTGCGCGCTCAGGTTATTTTGAACGTGCTCGAAAGGCAGGAGTCAGCGGCTATTTGCTGAAAGACAGCCCGAGCGAAGACCTTGCAACATCCATTCGGACAATTATGGATGGACGCCGTATTTATGCACCGGAATTGGTGGATTTGGCATACGGCGACGAAAATCCGTTAACCGAACGTGAGAGCCAGGTAATGGAGTTGATTGCCGAGGGGCGGAGTACGAAAGAAATTGCCAAAGAGTTGTTCATAACGACTGGAACAGTACGCAATTACATCTCGACGATTTTGGATAAGCTGGAAGTGGGGAACCGGATTGAAGCCATTTCCCGTTTTAAAGAAAAAGGATGGTTTAAATAAAATGCCGCTGTCAGCCGACAGCGGCATTTACTTTTCAATCATTCATAAAGTGTATCTGACAAGGAGCCGTCTTCCGTGTAGATATGGAGTTCTCCGTGATTTTTATTGACATAACGCTTGGCTTCTCCCATCAGGCTTTCTTTGGTTTCTTCAATCAAGATGGCTTTTTTGCTGTCTTTTTTCTTTAATTGCCAACCTTCGTCGTGCTTTCTGATTTCATAAATCGGCCGTTCTTCGTCGCCCTCTACGCTTTTTTTTGCCTGATCCAAAGCAATTGGAATGGCACGGCCTTCTTCGTAGCCATCACGAAGCAATGCGTTGGCAATTTCAATGGCTTTATTGCGGACGGCACTGTCTAGATTTTTGAACGAATCCGGATAATCATTTTTGCTCCACGGCATAATAATCTCCTCCTTGAGATTCTTTTCCCCACTTGGATTGGCTATAAAACCGAAAAAGGGACTTTTAATAAAAGTTAAGGATGTTACACTGTAAAACAAGGAGGGGATAGAATGACAGATACTACTTATCAAATCATTGCACTATCTATTTATCTTGCAGCCATGTTGTTTATTGGTTGGTACGCTTATCGGAAAACAGCAGATTTATCCGACTACATGCTTGGTGGAAGGGGTCTTGGACCAGCAGTTGCTGCACTTAGTGCCGGTGCCTCGGATATGTCCGGTTGGCTCTTGCTTGGCTTGCCGGGGGCGATTTACCTTAATGGACTAGTTGAAGTGTGGATTGCGATCGGATTAACCGTCGGTGCCTTTTTAAACTGGTTCTTCGTTGCACCGAGGTTGCGGATTTATTCATTTGTAACCAGTGACTCGATCACGATTCCAAGTTTTCTGGAGAATCGTCTAAAGGATAAATCACGGCTATTGAGAATTGTTTCAGGTATTATCATTTTAATCTTTTTTACATTCTACGTTTCATCCGGAATGGTCGCTTCTGGTTTGTTCTTCCAGAGTTCATTCGGTATGGACTATCATTTAGGGTTAGTCTTGGGCTCGATTGTTGTTGTAGCCTACACTTTATTCGGCGGATTCCTGGCCGTCAGCTATACGGATTTTGTTCAGGGCATCATGATGGTGCTGGCTTTGATCGCAGTACCGGCAGTAGGCATTTTTGCCACAGGCGGATTCGGCGAAACAGCTGCCAGTATCCGTGAAGTGGATCCCAATATGCTGAGCCTGGTTTCCGGTGCTTCCACAATCGGTGTCATTTCAGCAGTAGCCTGGGGACTTGGTTATTTTGGCCAGCCGCATATCATCGTCCGTTTTATGGCGATTAAAACCTTGAAGGAAGTACGCGTAGCCCGCCGTATCGGTATGGGCTGGATGATTTTCAGTCTTCTTGGAGCAGCAGCAACAGCACTTGTTGGGATTGCCTACTTCCAACAGAACCCTTCAGCGACTCTGGTGGATCCTGAATCGGTCTTTCTGGACTTGAGCCAGATTCTGTTCCATCCACTGGTTGCTGGATTTGTACTGGCTGCTGTTTTAGCAGCGATTATGAGTACAATTTCTTCCCAGCTTTTGGTGAGTTCATCAGCGTTGATTGAAGATCTGTATAAGATTGCCTTCAAGAAAGAATCATCGCCAAAAGGATATGTGAACTTAGGGCGTATCGCTGTGGCGTTGATTGCTGTTATTGCCGCCTACCTGGCATGGGAACAGAACAATACGATTCTTGGCTTGGTTGCGTATGCGTGGGCCGGATTCGGTGCCGCTTTCGGACCGATTATCCTGTTGTCTTTATTCTGGCGTAAGCTAACATCAATGGGTGCTTTAGCCGGAATGATCGTCGGTGCTGTAACGGTCATCGTATGGGATTTGATCGGTACAATTCCGGAGGATCCTGGAGCTACTGAAACAACGAATTTCATCGGCAGTGTCTATGAAATCATTCCTGGATTCTTCCTGTGTTTGCTTGTTACATGGCTTGTCAGCCTGGTCACATACAAACCAGATGCACAGATTGAGAAAGAATTCGATGAAACAGTTCGATTGATCAACGAAGACAAATAAGTTTACCAACAAAAAGGCGTACAGCTCCTTCCAAATGGAAGGGCTGTACGCCTTTTGCATGCTGAGTTATTAACTATTACGGTTGCGTTGTTCGCGGGATTCCTGTTCCATCCGCTTAAAGCGCTGCAATTCCGATTCCTTAATAGGTGGTGATTCTCTGCGGATGATTTTTGTGAAAGACCAAAGCATCAGTACCAGCAGCACCGTGAACGGCAGAGCTGAAATCAAAGATGCGGTTTGAAGAGCTTCCAATCCGCCCGCATACAGCAGGACTGCTGCAATTGCAGCCATCAGCACACCCCAGACAATCTTGAAGGCTGTTGGTGGATTCAGGCTTCCGTAACTGGTCATAGAAGCCAGAATATAGGTAGCAGAGTCAGCCGAAGTCACAAGGAAAGTGAAAATCAGCAGGATTGCGAGAATGGACATGATGGTTGTCAGCGGCAGAACATCAAATGTCTGGAACAATGCCGAGGTCAGGTCATTATCGACCGCTTCAGCGATTCCTGTGCCCTGATTCAAGTCATACCAAAGGGCAGTGCCGCCAAAGACGGCAATCCACAGACAGGCGATGGCAGGCGGGATGACAAGCACACCCATAACGAATTCACGTATTGTGCGCCCTCTGGAGACGCGTGCAACAAAGGCACCGACGAATGGAGACCAGGCAATGGCCCAGGCCCAATAGAATATCGTCCAGCCTTCTACCCAGTCGCCGTTTGCATATGGCTGAAGGCGAAGACTGTAAGAAACGAAGCTGGTGATGTAATCGCCCAATGCCAAAGTGAAAGTTTCCATGATGAAAACGGTTGGGCCTGCAATAAAGACAAAGACCATCAGGACCAGCGCCAACCCAAGGTTCAGGTTGCTTAAGTACGCAATCCCTTTTTTCAGGCCGGTAGAAGAAGACAGAGTGTAAGCGGCGAACATGACAACGATGATCCCTAGTTGGATTGGAAAGGCATTGTCGATGCCAAACACCGCATTCAGCCCGCCATTCATTTGGAGAACGCCAAGCCCAAGAGATGTAGCGATTCCCATCACGGTAGCGATAACTGCCAGCGAATCGATGGAATGTTTGACTAAAGGTTTACCGCCGAGCACCGGCTCAAGTGCCGTGGAAACCAATCCAGGTTTCTTTTTGCGGAATTGCAGAAATCCGATGACAAGACCAACGAGTGCGAATACCGACCACTGGCTGACTCCCCAATGAAAGAATGAATAGCCCATGGCAATTCGAGCCGATTCCGGTGTCTGTGCTTCGTCGCCGAAAGGTGTGGTGAAAAAATGGCTCATTGGTTCGGCTACTCCCCAGAAAACAAGGCCTGCTCCAAACCCTGCAGAAAACAACATGCCAATCCAGGTGAAGAATGGGAACTCGGGGCGATCACTGTCAGCGCCAAGGCGGATGCCGCCGTATTTGGATAAAGCGATGATGATGAGGAAGAGGGTGATGATAAAGACGGCAAGGAGATAAAACCAGCCGAAATTCAAGGTCGTAAAGTTAAATAAAGTTCCTGCTACATCTCCAAAACGGACCGGCATAACCGCTCCTAAGACGACAAGGATAAGTATGACCGTAGCAGAGACGATGAATACGGGATTTCCAAGTGATTTTCTATCCATTTGTACCTCCTAAAAGTGTTTCTATAATTTAGCCTACCGAACATAGCAGAAGAAAACCACCCTATCTGGCAAAAAAATCTAAATTATCGCTAAGTATTTGCCTTATTCTTTAGAATATTACTTTTCGCCATTTAAAGGAAACCTGCAGGAAACGGCGAACGGTATAGCATGGGTAAAAAAGATAAGCGAGGTGCTTTATGAAATTGGATCACATAGTTCATTTTATTCGACAAAACCCTCAAGAAGCTGTAGGTCAGTGGCAGCAGAAAAACTTCCATGCCGCTATTGGGGGACAACATGTAAACTGGGGGACGCATAACGCGTTGTTGTATTTGAAGGATTGCTATATTGAATGGCTGGCAGTAGAGAAAGAGGAAATCGCTTCCCGTGCAGATCACCCTCTGACAAGGCTGTTGTTGCATGACCAAGTAGGTTTTGGAACCATATGCCTTCGGACCAGCGAGATTCAGGCAGTTCACGAAGACTTAGAAGGCCGAGGGATTAAAACTTCCGGCATTTTGGATGCCGAGCGGCGGACTGAAGCGGGACAAGTGATCAAATGGAAGATGTTATTTATCGAAGAGCCCGTATCGACGAGCTTGCCTTCCCCATTTTTCATTGAATGGCAGGAATCGGACGAGCAACGCTACAGGAAGTTACGGGATAATGGAGCCGTGCAGGATATGAACGAGAAGCTTGCGATCGACCGCTGCGTGTTTGGGGTGTGGAATCCCGAGGAAACGGCAGATGCTTGGCGGAAGATTCTCGGCGGCAGTCTCGAGTTGCCGAACTGCCGAATTGAATTCAGAAAAACCGATCAGCCAAAGGAACGTCTGGAAGAAGTGCATTTTGTGGATGGTGAAAATAAGGTTGAATATGCACATGGCCGCTACTGGCTGCCGCGTCTGTAGTTTAGCTGCAGCTAATCTATGGTAAAATGGATAGATTGAATGGGAAATTTCCTTTCCTGCAAAAGGAGGACATGATTAATGGATGAACTACAAGAAAGAGCGGTCATCGTCGGTGTCCAGCTTCAAAAAGATCTTCATTTCGCATATGGAATGGAAGAACTCCACAATTTAGCGGAAGCCTGTAATGTCGAAGTGGTCGGGGAAGTTACACAAAACCTGGATCGCATCAATCCTTCGCATTACGTCGGAAGCGGCAAAGTGGAAGAAATCAAAGCTTTTTATGAAGAAGCGGATGCCAATCTCGTAATTTTTAACGATGAGTTGTCGCCATCGCAGATCCGAAATTTGGAAGAAGACTTGGAATGCAAAGTCATTGACCGGACAATGCTGATATTAGATATTTTCTCACGGCGTGCAAAAACACGTGAAGCGCAAGTGCAGGTGGAACTGGCGCAGCTTCAATACATGCTGCCGCGTTTGGTCGGCCTGCGTGCATCACTTGGCCGCCAAGGCGGGAGCAGCAGCGGTGGCGTAGCCAACCGTGGAGCTGGTGAAACAAAACTGGAACTGGATCGCCGGAAAATCGAAGACCAAATCTCGAAGCTGCACAAAGAGCTCGAGCATATTAAAGACCAGCGCGTCACGCAGCGCAAACAGCGCACCAAAAAAGGCATGCCCGTCGTGTCGTTGGTCGGTTATACGAATGCCGGAAAATCAACGGTGATGAATGGATTACTGACGAAAACAGGACAAAATGAGGAAAAGCAGGTATTTGAAAAAGACATGTTGTTTGCTACATTGGAAACGTCTGTCCGTCAGATTCGCCTGGAAGACAATAAAAGCTTCTTGCTTACAGACACAGTCGGTTTCGTCAGCAAACTTCCGCATCATTTGGTGAAAGCGTTCCGCTCGACATTGGAAGAAGCCCGCAATGCAGACCTTTTGCTGCATGTTGTCGACGTGTCTAATGAAGAGCACCGTTATATGATGGAAGTCACGAACCTAACCTTGCAGGCCGTTGGAGTTGAAAATGTGCCAACGCTGTATGTCTACAATAAATCCGATTTGGCGGGAATCCGGTACCCGGCCGTAAATGGCGACGGCTTGTGGATTGCTGCAAAAGAAGGAAAAGGTCTGGATGAATTGCTGGAAGTCATCAAAAAAAGGATTTTCGCCGATTATGTCACGTGCCGTATGGTCATTCCGTTCGATCGCGGCGACATTGTCGCTTACCTGAACGAACACGCCAGCATCTTGGAAACCGAATACGAAGAAGAAGGCACCTTGCTGAAAGTGGAACTAAGCCATGCGGATTACGACCGCTACCAGCAATTTGTCATCGGGAAATAGAACGTCAAAAAAGGGGCTGTCCCATAAGTCCCTAAAATAAAACCGCTGGAGAAAAATCATTGATTTTTCTCCAGCGGTTTTTGCATTGTATGCGGTTTTTTTGGATTTATTTTGAAAAGAAGATTAGTTTTATTCCATTAAAAGAGCTTACTATCCAAGTTGAGTGAAATACTTTCTGTTTGGATGTAAATACTTTCCGTAAACAGCTGAATACTTTCTAATAAGCTCTAAATACTTTCCATGCCTTCAAAAAGCTCAGGAATAGGATATATTCGATCTTTATAACTCCTGACGAATGGCATATTTGCCGATTTCAACATCTCGGAGGCGGTAGTAGTGGAATGAATCCCAGTGAATATCCCGCTTGCTGATCGTCATTTTGACCAATGCCTGGTATTGCAGCAATGCATCGAGATAAGCGACCGGATCACAATGGCCACAAATTCCGATGCGCCACATTTCCCGGCGGTAATTCCAGTCATTCAGGACCCAATACACCTCTCAAAATGAATCGCACAGCTTCTTTTTTGACTTGTCGTGCGATTTCTTCAGACCTTATTGCTGGAACTGGAGGCGGTGAAGATTGGCGAAAATGCCGTCGGTTTCCAGCAACTCAGTGTATCCGCCTTGTTCGGCAATGCCATCTTCCGTCACCACGATTACGCGGTCAGCATCGCGGATGGTCGCGAGGCGGTGTGCAATAATCAACGTCGTCCGGTTTTCTGCAAGTTCAGCCAATGCCTCTTGGATAACCCGTTCTGTTTGGGTATCGAGTGCCGAAGTGGCTTCATCCAAAATCAGGATCGGCGGATTTTTCAGGAACATGCGGGCGATAGCCAGACGTTGCTTTTGTCCGCCAGACAACTTCAAGCCGCGTTCCCCGATTTGTGTATCAAAACCTTGCGGCAGCTTTTGGACAAAATCTTCCAAATGAGCTTTTTTAGCAGCCGCTAAAATTTCTTCTTCGCTGGCATGGCGTTTGCCATAGGCGATGTTTTCGCGGATGGTTCCAGTAAACAGAAAAACGTCCTGTTGAACAATGCCAATTTGTGAACGCAAGGAATGCTTGGTCATGTCCCGGATATCCATGCCGTCAATGGTAATGTTTCCTTGTTGAATGTCGTAGAAGCGTGGTATCAAGGAACAGATGGTCGTTTTCCCGGCGCCTGAAGGTCCAACGAACGCAACGGTTTCACCGGCACGCAAATTCAAATCGATTCCCGATAAAACGGGTTTGTTGTTGTCGTAGCCAAAATGGACGTTGTTGAATGAAATATCTCCATTCAGTTTCTCGACAGCTACAGCGTCTTTTCGGTCGTTGATGTCAGGTGCCTGATCAATCAAATCCCGGAATCGGCTGAAACCAGCCATTCCTTTCGGATAGAGCTCAAGCAATGCGCTGATCTTATCGATCGGCTTAATCAAGACATTCAGGAACAATACGAAACTGACAAGTTCCCCGTAAGACAATTCCCCTTGGAAATTGAGCCATGCTCCATAGACCAGCACGACTAAGGTCAAGAGGCGCGTCATCATATAGATGCTCGAATGAGTAGCTGCCATAACTTTGTATGCAATCAGTTTGGCAAGGCGGAAACGGTCGTTATCGGTTTTGAAGCGTTCGATTTCAAATTCTTCATTCGTAAATGACTGGACGACACGCGCTCCTGAAACGCTGTCTTCGACTCGGCCGTTGACGTCGGCGATTTTGCTGTACATATTGCCCCAGGTCTGATTCATCTTGATGTTGCAATACGTGATAAGCCAGATGAGGAACGGAATGACAATCAGAGTAACGAGCGCCAATTTCGGGTTGATCCAGAACATGATGCCGAATGCGCCGAAAAAGGTCATGATGGCGATGAAGAAATCTTCCGGCCCGTGGTGGGCGAGTTCGCCGATATCGAATAGATCGTTGGTGACACGGCTCATGATGTGTCCGGTTTTGGTATTGTCGAAGAAACGGAAGGACTGCCGCTGAACATGGATGAACAGTTCTTCCCGCATGTCCGTTTCAATATTGATGCCCAGTTTATGCCCCAGGTAACTGACAATATACTGTAGAAATGTACTCAATAGGAAGACAATCAACAACAGGAAGCTGACGGTAGTGATCGTTCCCCAATTGCCGCTTGGCAACAGGTCGTCGATAAACCACTGGACTGCGACCGGAAAGGCAAGTTCCAGGATAGCGACAAAGACCGCGCTGGAAAAATCAATGACAAAAAGCCGTTTGTGCGGCTTATAATACTGGAAAAATTGTTTTAATCTCAATAAAATCCACCTCGTTTTTTTCTCACAATGAAAAGTATAATCGATGTAGGCGAAATAAACGAATGGAATTTGGGTAAATAAAGAATATGAAACTTTTTCCAAGATTTTTCGTAGAATAGCTAAGTCTAGCCAAAGAAGATTTTTTCTCGCTTGTTTGGTGGAGTCACACGGCACTAAAAAAACTTATAGGAGAGTGATTGTTTTGAAGAAATGGATCATGTTTATGAGTACAGCTACATTAGCGATAGGGCTTGCTGCTTGCGGAGAGACAGCAGAACCGGTATCTGGCGATGAGGCGGCGAAAGGCGAAAACAGCGAGTTGACGGCAGAAGAGGTATATACGAAATCAATGGAGGCATCTGAAGAAATTACGAGCCTTCATGCCGATATTGTAACTGACCAAGTGATGGCTATGCAGCCGGATGGCATGGTGATCAACATGAAAATGGACTCTGCAATGGACATGACCACTGAACCGTTGGCATTCCATCAAACGGCAGAAACATCCATGGTGTCAGAAGACATCGAGAACACCAATCCGATGAGCATGGAAATGTATTTTACAGACCAAGGTTTATATATGTACGAAGAAACAATGGCGACTTGGCTGAAGATGCCGGATGACAGCATCGAGGACTTGAAGGGGCTTGCTGATCAGCAGACCGCTGATCCTTCTCAACAGCTCAAAGAACTCGCAGAATTCCAGGAAGATTTTACTTTTGAACAGTCAGCGGATGAATACATCTTGACGCTTGATGCCTCCGGTGAGGAATTCCAGGAATTGATGGCTCAGCAGCTTGAGAAAACATTGGGGCAAATGGAGCTTGAAGCCCAGACGGCACTTGAAGACATGACCATCCATTCTGTAAATTATGTAATCAATGTCGATAAAGAGACCTTCTTGACGAACAGTTTGGATGTGAAGATGGACATGGATATGAATATTGAAGGAGAGTCTATGAACATCAAATCGGATATACAAGCCGATTACAGTAAATACAATGAAATCGAAGCGATTACCATTCCAGCTGAAGTGCTTGAGCAAGCGCAGGAAATTGCAGGTTGATCAATAAGCCCCAATAGGAATTATTGCCCGGCTTTATCTATATGGAAGAAAAGTCCGGCCTATACGCCGAGAATCGTTCTTTCTGAATGGTGGTGCACCCTTGCACATCATTCAGAAAGGGCGATTTTTGCATTTTAAATAGTGGGCTTAGCTGTTTATTGGGAGTTTGCCTACATAAGCCTTATTCGTGTTCTGAATGTTTGACGAACTTTTGACAAATTAGAATCATTCTCATCTAAATGAAAATAATTCTCAATTAATCATTGACTCTAATTCTCAACATGCTATACTGAAATCTGTACGGCAGTGATAATGATTATCACTATCGAATAATCAATAATGTTTTATTGAGGACAGATGAGGGACAGTAATGAAGAAACGTTATTTAATACCAACATTGATCATACTGTCGATTGTTTCCTTGTTTGTCGGAGTAAGCAGTATCAGTGTTAGTGATTTGCTTGACTTCCAATCGGAAGAGACAGAAATATTCTTGATTAGCCGTCTGCCAAGGCTGGTTGCGATTTTGCTGGCAGGTGCAGGAATGAGTATGGCAGGACTCATCATGCAGCAGTTAAGCCGCAATAAATTTGTGTCTCCGACGACGGCAGGTACATTGGATGCCACTCGGCTTGGGATTCTGGTTTCGATGCTTTTGTTCGCAAACGCATCGATGCTCGAAAAAATGACAGTGGCTTTCGCTTTTGCGCTTGCCGGTACATTCCTTTTCATGCAAATTCTAAACCGCATCAAGTTTAAAGATGCTATATTCATTCCGCTTGTCGGTTTGATGTTCGGGAACATCCTGTCTTCCATCACAACGTTTTTCGCTTATCGCGCGGACGTTATCCAAAACATGTCCGCTTGGCTGCAAGGTGATTTTTCGATGATTATGAAGGGGAGTTATGAACTTCTCTACATCAGTGTTCCTGTATTTATCATCGCCTATCTGTACGCAAACCGATTTACGGTTGCCGGCATGGGTGAAGACTTCTCCAAAAACTTGGGGATGAAATACCGGAGCGTTGTCAACATCGGATTGGTGCTCGTGGCTTTGATTACAGCGACAGTTGTGTTGACGGTAGGAATTATCCCGTTCCTAGGGTTGATTATTCCGAACATCGTTTCGATCTTCAAAGGAGATCATCTACAAAAAACATTGCCGCATACTGCGATGCTTGGAGCTATTTTCTTGCTGGTGTGCGATATCTTGGGAAGAGTGCTGATTTACCCGTATGAGATTTCCATCAGCCTGATGGTCGGCGTTATCGGAAGCTTTATTTTCCTCTTCTTGTTGTTTAGGAGGAAAGCGTATGCGTGACCTACATAAGATGCTTATACTCGTCGGCTTGGCTTTAGCGGCTTGTGGAGTTTATCTGTTTCAGGATTTGAACGGAAGTTTCGATTATGCATTGCCGAGACGCGGTGTAAAAGTATTCGCCATGGTGTTGACGGGAGTTGCCATTGCCTATGCAACGGTGGTTTTCCAAACCATCACCCATAACCGGATACTGACGCCAAGCATTATGGGCTTGGATTCACTTTATATGCTGCTTCAGACTTTGCTGATCTTTTTCCTCGGTTCAGATCATATTACAATCGTCAATAAGCAAGTGAACTTCTTGCTGTCGATTGCCGTAATGGTAATCTTCGCCTTGTTGTTCTACCGCTTGCTCTTTAAAAAGAATGATCGGCCGGTTTACTTTCTCTTGTTGGTCGGTATAATCTGCGGAACGTTTTTCGGCAGTATTACGACCTTCCTGCAGGTGCTGATCGATCCCAACGAATTCTCGATCATCCAGGACCGGATGTTTGCCAGCTTCAATAATGTCAATTCAGATTTGGTGTGGACCTCACTGGTCATCATCACTTTGCTCATTGCCTTCGCTTGGAAACAAAATTCCTCCTTGGATGTTCTGACATTGGGACGCGATACAGCAATCAATCTCGGTGTAAATTACGACGCGCTGGTAAAACAAATGCTGGTGCTGTCGGCTGTCTTAATCGCAATTGCCACGGCGCTTGTCGGACCGATTACGTTTTTCGGTTTGATTGTTGCAAACCTTTCCTACCAATTCTTTACTTCGTATAAGCATTCGGTTTTATTGACAGGGTCTATTGTCATCAGTGTAGTAGCCTTGGTCGGTGGCCAGTGGGTAGTGGAGCGGATCTTCACTTTCAATACGACATTGAGCGTCATCATCAATTTCATCGGTGGAATTTACTTCATCTACCTACTATTAAAGGAGAGTCGATCTAAATGATCCAAGTTCGTGAATTGACAAAGCTATACGGAAAAAAACAAGTTGTGGAAAATGTCTCTGTTGATATCCAGCGCGGTCAGATTACGTCCTTTATCGGGCCCAATGGTGCTGGGAAATCCACACTGCTTTCCATGGTCAGCCGTCTTTTGGATGCGGATACCGGGGAAGTCCTCATTGATTCAACCAATACAAAAAAGTTGAAATCCAATGAGTTCTCCAAACGTGTATCGATCTTAAAGCAGTCTAACTACATGAATGTCCGTTTGACGATTCGCGAGCTTGTTTCCTTTGGGCGCTTTCCTTATTCAAAAGGCCGTCTGAATGATGAAGATGAAAAAATGGTGGACCAGTCAATCGACTATATGGATTTGAAGGAAATGGAGAATTCATACCTGGATGAACTTTCAGGCGGGCAACGCCAGCGTGCGTTTATCGCGATGGTCATTGCACAGGATACCGATTACATTCTATTGGATGAACCTTTGAATAATTTGGATATGAAACACTCTGTCCAAATCATGAAAATTTTGCGCCGTTTGGTTGACGAGCTCGGCAAAACTGTGGTCATCGTCCTTCACGACATCAACTTCGCTTCTGTCTATTCCGACCGCATCGTGGCATTGAAAAATGGTCGAGTGGTGAAAGATGGGACAACAGAAGAAATTATTCAAAGTGCGGCATTAAAAGAAATCTATGACATGGATATTCCGATTCAGCAGATGAACAATTGCCGGATTTGCGTATACTTCAATTCTTAAAAAAAGAGGAGCTCGAAAAGATATGAAAAAATGGTTATTGGTCGCATTTACCCTTATGATGGTGGCTTTCCTTGCAGCTTGTGGATCCACTGAAGAATCGACAGAATCTGATACAGCAACTGCTAAGGCAGAAGAAACAGAAGAAATGACAGTTAAGCATGAACTTGGGGAGACAACTTTTGACAAGAACCCAGAAAAAGTTGTCGTATTTGATTACGGTGTCCTTGATTCAATGGACAAATTAGGCATTGAGGCTGTTGCAGGAGTTCCTCAGGAATCTTTGCCGGCATACCTTGAAAAATTTGAAGATGTTGAGAAATATGAAAACGTCGGTACGTTAAAAGAGGCGGATTTTGAAGCGATTAATGCAATGGAACCGGACTTGATCATCATCTCTGGACGTCAGGCTGATATGTACAATGAGTTCGCTGACATTGCACCGACAATTCACATGGCTGTAGATACTACTAAATACATGGAGTCATTCAAATCAAACATGAACACACTTGGCGAAATCTTCGGTAAAGAAGATCAAGTAACAGAAGAGTTAGCAGCAATTGATGCACAGATCGAAGAAGTAAAAGCGACGGTAAGTGAGTCTGATGAAAAAGCGTTAATTACTCTTGCAAACGAAGGCAAAGTAAGTGCTTACGGCGCAGCTTCACGTTTCGGTATCATCCATGATGTATTCGGCGTAAAACAAGCGGATGAAGGCATCGAAGCTTCAACTCACGGCCAAAGCATTTCATTTGAATACATTCTGGAAACAAACCCAGACATGATGTTCGTAGTTGACCGCAACGCTGCTGTCGGAAACGAAGCAAGTGCTGCTGATTCTCTTGAAAATGAATTGGTACAAAAAACAAATGCTTACAAAAACGATAAAATCATCTACTTGGATCCGGATTTCTGGTACCTGTCAGGTGGCGGACTGCAATCTGTTTCTCAGATGGTAAAAGATATTGAATCTGCATTTGAATAAAGAGTGACTTTAGTCAGCGAGGGCGTTGTGCCCTCGCTGATTTTTTTATTTTATAAGCTTAATCGATTGAAAAAAATGAAATTGGGTATATAATATTTGTATAGGTTTTATATAAGTAATATAGTAATATAGACTGGTATTAAGGGTAAGATACATTATAGAGATGGAAGTGACGAAATGTTTTTAGCGTGGAACGAAATTATAAAGAATAAACTGCGGTTTACATTGATTATTGGCGTATTGATGCTCGTTGCCTATCTGGTATTCTTTTTATCCGGATTGGCAAGTGGGCTGGCTAGCTTGAATAGGGAGGCCGTGGATAAATGGGATGCTGATGCCATCGTCTTGACTGAAGAATCGGATCAGAGTCTGACTCAATCTTCTTTTGGCAGCGATGCAGTCGATACTATTGATGCAGATGAAACAGCAGTTCTTGGGCAATTGAATGCCATCGCGCAGACTGGCGACGAAAAAGCCAATGTCTCTATTTTTGGCATCAACAGTGATGAATTCATTATGCCTGAAATAACTGAAGGGAAGGAATTCACCGGTGCCAATCAGGTGGTAGCTGGTGATGCACTGAAAGATGACGGCTTTAAACTGGGAGATACCATCAGCTTGTCTTCAACTGAGGAAAAGTTGGAAATTGTCGGATTCACAGACGAAGCACGTTTCAATGCGGCTCCTGTTCTTTATACGGACTTGGATACGTTCGAACAAGTAAAGTTTGGTGAAGCGGCGGGAAGTGAAAGTCAAATCAGCGGAGTTGCTGTACGGACTGATGATATTTCAGGGGTTACAAATGAAGAGGACCTCGCGGTGATTGAGACAGAGACATTCATTGAAAGTCTCCCTGGATATACAGCGCAAAGCCTTACGCTGAACTTTATGATCTACTTCCTGTTTGCTATCTCCTCAGTAATTGTGGCGATTTTCCTTTACGTGTTGACGGTGCAAAAAATCAGTATGTTTGGGGTCATGAAAGCACAGGGAATTCCAAGCGGTTACTTGGCTCGTTCGGTTATTGCGCAGACAGCTATCCTCGCAGCGGTCGGTGTAGTGGTTGGCCTTGGATTGACGCTTTTGACAGGCGCCTTTCTTCCGAGTGCAGTTCCTGTAGGGTTTGATATTCCAACAATGCTGATATACGGATTGGTACTGATTGTGGTAGCCATTCTAGGTGCAGTGTTCTCGGTGTTAACCATTGTGAAAATTGATCCATTAAAAGCGATTGGAGGTTAAATCATGGCAGTATTAGAATTGAATCGAGTAAAAAAGTCATTTGGAACAGGGCATAAAAAAGTAGATGCATTAAAAGAAACGAACTTTCAT
This sequence comes from Planococcus wigleyi, assembly GCF_014836985.1. Classification (GTDB taxonomy): domain Bacteria; phylum Bacillota; class Bacilli; order Bacillales_A; family Planococcaceae; genus Planococcus; species Planococcus notacanthi. The sequence goes on from NZ_JACSPU010000003.1 coordinate 426,009, forward strand.
GCGGAACGGGGAGAATTGATTGCTGTTATTGGGCCTTCGGGTTCCGGAAAAAGTACATTTTTGACGATTGCAGGAGGGCTCTTATCTCCGACAGATGGGGATATACTGATCAACGATACAAACATCGCGACATTAAATGAAAAGCAATTGTCGAAAATCCGGTTAAAGGAAATCGGCTTTATCCTTCAAGCTTCCAATTTGGTGCCTTTTCTGACAGTGGAAAAGCAATTGAAGCTTTTGGATAAAGTCAAAAAGGACAATCTGAACAAAGGACAGTTGGAACAGCTATACAAAGATCTGGGTATTGGGGACCTCCGTGCCAAATATCCATCAGACCTTTCGGGGGGAGAGCGCCAACGGGTGGCGATCGCCAAAGCGCTATATAGCAATCCCTCCATCATATTGGCGGATGAACCGACAGCCTCTCTTGACTCTGACCGTGCTTATGAAGTAATGGAATTATTGAAAGAAGAAACGAAAAATAAAAAGACCACGACGATTGTAGTGACGCATGACATCCGTCTGATCGACTATTGCGACAAGGTCTATAAAATGGTCGATGGCGTGCTGGAACTGCAGCAGCCGTGACAGTCGAGTTCGTTTGCCGATATGGCAGACGGGCTTTTCTTATGGCTTATGGTAAACTATGGGTAATGATGAAAGAGGTGAATGCGATGAAGCGTCTATTTTATCCGCTGGCAGTAGCCGCCTTACTCGGTTTTTTTGCTATTCTTGTAAATTACTCGAATGAATCCGTAATTCGAATCGATCAATCAGCGGCGGAGCTGCTGGACGGCAGAGTGTTGCTCGATGGCATGTCCTTTATCGGTGACCCATGGATGATCATTACTGTGAGCCTGTTGCTGCTTGTCTATCTTTGGGTATTCCGGAAAAATTACAGGGGAATGTTGTTTGTCTTTTTTTCTGTAGGTCTCGGAAACGTCTTGAATCAATTGATGAAAGAATGGTTTGAACGCCCGCGCCCGGAGTCGCCGCATGATCTGGAGTCTTTTAGTTTTCCATCTAATCATGCGATGGTTGGGCTGCTCTATCTTTTTACAGTAGCGTACTTTCTCTCGGAGGCAAGTACTTCCAGAAAATCGAAGGTGATTATCTGGGCATTGGCTGTTGCATTGGCTGTAACTGTTGCGTTGTCGCGTGTGGCGGGGGGAGAACATTATTTCTCTGATGTAGCTGCAGGTTCACTACTAGGTTACGCGTGGTTTGTTGGAGTTGCGGTCTGGTATGAAATACGAGAACGACAGTTTCGCAACAAGGCAAAGGCGCAAAAAGAAGAGGAATTCCTGGATTGAGCAGGAATTCCTCTTCTTTTGTTTGGATCAAGAAATTGATTTGCGTGGAACCGGTGCATCTCCGAGTTGATTCAGACGATGAGCGAATGAATCATTGCTTGCTGTTGGTGAACCTTGCAGCACGTCCTGCATTGAATAAGCTTGTGAGCCATGCTCTGAAAAATCGAGTCCAACTTCTTCTTCTTCGGCAGTGACTCTGAGCGGCACAATGGTGCCGATTGCAAACAGTACAAGAGTGGTTGAAATTGAAGCCCATACAATTACAGCAAGCACGCCGACTGCCTGGATGCCGAGAATTTCAGCTCCGCCTCCGTAAAGCAGACCGCCGGTAGTATCAAATAAGCCGATTGCAAGCGTCCCCCAGATACCTGCAATACCGTGAACGGAAATAGCTCCGACCGGATCATCGACACGAATTTTGGAATCAAGCAAGCGAATCGCTTCGGTCATGACGACCCCGGCTATCAACCCGATAGCAAGAGCGCCGACGAGAGAAACGTTTGCTGCGCCTGCGGTGATGCCGACAAGGCCGGCAAGTGCGCCGTTCATTGTCAAGGAAGCATCGATACGGCCATAACGCAATCGTGTATATCCAGCTGTAGCGATAACTCCGGCAGAAGCTGCCAATAAGGTATTGGCAATTACTGGAGGTACTAGAGCGGGGTCGGCTGCCAAGGTGCTGCCTCCGTTAAATCCGAACCAGCCAAGCCAAAGGATGAAAACTCCCAATGCGCCGAGCGGCAAACTGTGGCCAGGAATCGTATTGATAGCCTTGCCGCTGTATTTGCCGATGCGTGGACCGATTTTCCAAGCGGCGATAAATGCGGCTACGGCTCCTGTCAGGTGGACTACTGTGGATCCGGCGAAATCGATAAAGCCGATCTGTGACAGCCAGCCGCCTCCCCACACCCAATGGCCGACAATCGGGTAAATGACAGCGGTCATGGCGATGGTCAACAAGATGTATGCAGATAAATTCATTCGTTCTGCTACAGCTCCGGAAATGATTGTTGCACAAGTGGCGGCGAAAACAGCTTGGAAGACAAAGAATCCGATATCTTCAACGCCTGATAAGGCGAATCCTTGTGTGCCGATTAATCCTAAAGACGAGGGACCGAACATAAGAGCATATCCGACGATAAAATAAAGAATGGACCCAAGTGAGACAGTAATCATATTTTTCATAAGAATGTTCAATGTGTTTTTAGATCGTGTAAACCCTGATTCCACCATGGCAAATCCTGCATGCATGAAAAATACCAACATAGCCCCGAGCATCACCCATAACATATCTACTGAACTTTGAACTGCTTCCATCCAATCTCCTCCTTATCCAATTGCGACTATGCCGCGTTCTTTTGTTCGGATGCGTATGGCTTCTTCGACTGGGAGTATGAAAATCTTGCCATCCCCGACTTGGCCGGTTGAAGCATATTCCAACAGCGCCTGAATAATATCCTCGACTTTGTCATCGTCCACTACCATTTCCAATTTCAATTTCGGGGAAAATTCCATGGTGTAGGCGTTGCCTCGGAATAACCCGACACGGCCTTCTTGCTTTCCGATTCCGGCGATTTCCGTTACACTCAAACCGTCTATTCCTTCAAGTGCCAAAGCCTGGCGAACGTCTGCAAAAACGGATGGCCGAATGATTGTCTCGATTTTTTTCATGTCTTCTCCTCCTTGATGTTAGGTTTGTTAACATCATAATTTATATTTTCTGAAAACGCAAGAGTTTTTTATTTAAATGTTAGGTAACCTTACATTAAAAACAGAGGTGAAAAGGAATGTATAGAATATCTGAAGAAATAGCTGCTTTGGGGAAACGAAGAATTGAAGGATACCCGGTAGAAGGCTTCGTTTGGGGAAGCGGACCCACAAATCCTGCTCTTATGCTTGTAGGCGAGGCGCCAGGAGAAAATGAATTGGAAACAGGCATCCCGTTTACCGGCAGAGCGGGAAAAGAGTTGATGGCTTCCCTGCAAAGTGTTGGCTTGTCGAGGGAAGACGTCTACATAACAAGCGCGGTCCGCAGCCGGCCGTATAAATGGGGGGCAAAAAAGAAGCGAAATGGAGAAATAATCGAAAGAAAATACAACCGTGCTCCGACGAAAAAGGAAATTATCGCGCATGCACCCATATTAGATGCGGAAATTCGGGATGTCGGCCCACCGCTGATCGTGACCCTGGGAAATATTGGGCTGCAGCGCCTGATCGGACCGCAAGCGAAAGTAACGGAACTGCACGGCGTCCTCATGGAAACGCCAATTTTGCGGTGGAATGAGGAAGAAGGCAGCTTTAAAGAAACTGCTGAAGTTTATCATATTTTCCCTACATTCCATCCTGCCAGTGTCTTTTATAATCCGTCTGTTAGAGCACTTAAAGATGATGATTGGCGGAGATTAAAGGATCTTCTTGGAGAGATAAGATAAATGAATAATGGGAAATCTTTCTTAGTTGAAAAATGTTGCGCAAAGGAAACTTTTGCCGTACAATAACGTTATTCACTTGAATTGGAAAGAAGGCATGTCTATGGATAGTGCAGTCTTATTTGCGTTAGGATTGACTCTTTTTGCTGGACTCGCCACAGGGATTGGCAGTTTAATCGCATTTTTTGCATCCCGTACAAATACGAAGTTTTTATCAATTTCTCTTGGTTTTTCAGCCGGAGTCATGATTTACGTTTCTATGATTGAAATTTTCTTCAAAGCAAAAGATTCTTTGACGGGTGCCCACGGTGAGACGATGGGTTATTGGTTGACGCTTGCAGGCTTTTTTGGCGGAATGATCTTTATGGCAGGGCTGGATCGCATCCTTCCTCAATTGGGGAATCCGCATGAAGTTAAAACCGTGGAGGATATGGATGACGGGCCGACCAATGACGAATACGCCAGATTGCGTAAAATGGGTATTTTTACAGCGTTGGCTATCGGAATCCACAACTTCCCTGAAGGAATCGCCACATTTATGTCAGCTATACAAGATCCGGCTCTTGGGGTGGCGATTGCCATTGCGGTAGCTATCCACAACATTCCAGAAGGAATTGCAGTTTCGGTGCCGATTTATTATGCGACTGGAAGCCGGAAAAAAGCATTTCAGTACAGTTTTCTTTCAGGCATTTCAGAGCCGGTAGGAGCGATTGCGGCCTGGTTGTTCTTGATGCCGTTTCTTAGTGACACGTTATTCGGGATAATATTTGCCGGTGTGGCGGGCATCATGGTCTTTATTTCGCTGGATGAATTATTGCCAGCCGCTAAACGATACGACGAAGCACACCTGTCCATTTATGGGTTGGTAGCGGGAATGGCAGTCATGGCTGTCAGCCTGGTACTCATCGTTTAAATGAAACTTTTTGCCTCCTGTTCTCGTAGTAAAGAGAAAAGGAGGCTTTTTCTATGGATATCAAACACATTGAAGAAACTTTTTCAGAGGTGTCGAAAACATTGGGTTGGGCAGTGGATAAACGGATTGCCTTAGCCGTAACGAATATATACTTATCACGTGGCAAAGCCTTCGATGCCGAAGTTCATGAAGCTATTGTTGGAGTAATCAAAAAGAATGAAGGGTGGACGTCGCCGTTGCGCTCTCATCTGCTCCATGTAGCCGCAGCTTTCATGGCGGCGAAAGAAGAGGACGTGGAAAGTTCGCTGAAGTTGATCAACCAAAATCAGGGAGAGTTGAATAACGCGGGCTTCTGGAAAACATCCTATACGTATTTGGCGGCCCTGCTGATGAAGAAACCGGAAGAAGCGGACCGGGCAAGAAAATTATACGAAGAGATGAAAAAACACCATAAATTCCTGACCTCCAATGAAGATATTCCTTATGCCGTTTTATTGGGGAGCAGGGAAGGGTCGCTTGAAGAGAGAGCTGAAACGATGAATATATACTACCGTGATTTGCGTGAGCAGGGCTTCAATATGGGGAATGACCTTCAGTGGCTATCCCAGATCATGACGTTCGATTCGCCTGTTTATGATCCGGAAATGGTCGGCAGGGTTTTGGCGATCCACCAATTTTTTAAAGAAGAGAAAATCAAAATTCGTGCGGCGCAGTATCCCGTTCTCGGTTTTTTGGCGGTCATGCGAGCAGATGGGAAAGCGCTCCGGGGGATTGTAGAAAATACTCGTGAATTAGAGGGAAATAAAATTTTCCGTTGGTATAAAGATGTGGCGTTTTCAACTGCTGTGCAGCAGGCGCTGAATGATACGATTGACGCGCAGGAAATTTCGGCAATGACCTTCTCTACGTCACTGGAAACCTTGATGCAGGCCCAACAGGCTGCCATGATGGTCAGCATCAATGCGGCAGTCATCTCTTCGACCAATAGTTCCTCAGGTTCGTGATCATAGGGCAATGTTCGAACCGCAGTGGCTTTGTGCAAAGGGCAGCTGACAGAGATGGTTCAGCAAGAAGCACTTGGAAGAATATTATTTTGCTTAAATGAATTTACTTTAAATTAATTGAAAAAACAGACTTTTCGGTAGAGGGTTGTCACTGATTCTCCTACGGCGTATAGTGGTGTAAAGACAGTAGTTTACACGTGTCATGACAAGGAGAATGAAGATGTCAGTTTTAGTTGGGCAAAAACCAAGTACAATTTCAAGAAACAAATTATTGTGGGTCGCAGGACTGGGTTGGCTTTTTGATGCCATGGATGTTGGAATCCTTTCCTTTGTTATTGCGGCGTTGCATGAAGACTGGGGTTTGACTTCGAGTCAGATGGGCTGGATCGGCAGCGTCAACTCCATCGGGATGGCAGTAGGTGCTTTTGTTTTCGGGATTTACGCAGACCGGGTGGGCAGGAAGAAGATATTCATCATCACCTTGCTGTTGTTTTCTATAGCTAGCGGACTTTCTGCCTTTACCACCACATTAGCGGCGTTTATGATTTTGCGGTTTTTTGTCGGGATGGGGTTGGGCGGAGAATTGCCGGTGGCATCCACTCTGGTTTCCGAAAGTGTACCAGCGAGAGAGCGCGGACGCGTAGTGGTCTTGCTCGAGAGTTTTTGGGCAGCAGGCTGGCTGGTTGCAGCAATTATTTCGTACTTCATCATTCCGTCGTTCGGCTGGCGGATTGCGCTGTTGCTGACGGCATTGCCGGCGCTCTATGCGCTTTATTTGCGTATCAACTTGCCGGATTCACCGCAGTTTTCTGCTAAAAAGAACGTTTTGCGATCCGTCTCTACTAATATCAAAGATGTCTGGTCCAAAAAATACAGACGGCCTACTTTGATGTTGTGGATTGTCTGGTTCACAGTCGTCTTTTCGTATTATGGAATGTTCCTATGGCTTCCGAGCGTGATGGTACTCAAAGGATTTACGCTGATCCAAAGCTTTCAGTATGTATTGATCATGACACTGGCGCAGTTGCCTGGCTATTTCTCAGCGGCCTGGCTGATCGAACGCATGGGCCGGAAGTTTGTGCTGGTCAGTTACCTGATCGGAACAGCTGCAAGCGCTCTGGCGTTCGGCAATGCGGATACAATTGCTTTATTGATTGTGGCTGGAGCATTTTTGTCTTTCTTCAACCTGGGTGCTTGGGGCGCGCTGTATGCCTATTCGCCGGAGCAATACCCAACGGTTATCCGTGGGACCGGAACGGGGATGGCTGCATCTTTCGGGCGTATAGGAGGTGTTCTTGGACCACTTCTAGTAGGCTCGATGCTGACAGCCGGTATTGGCGTGAATGTGATTTTTGCGATTTTCTGTGTGTCTATTTTGATTGGAGCACTGGCGGTTGCGTTTCTTGGAACCGAAACAAAGCAATTGGAATTGGAATAAAAAAGTGATAGGCGGCGCTCTCGATTTAGTTTCGGGAGCACTGCTTTTTTTTTCGGCCAAAGGAACTACTGCCTTAAGGAAAATGAAGACTTCTTTGGCAAAGAAAAAATGGATGTCAGCAGGAATTTACCAGAATATAGCTAATACCATTAAGAAGAGGAATTACGACAGAATGGACGTGGGAAAATGGAATTGATTATCTATTCGGATTCAGCTGCTTTTTCAGAAAGGGTTGCTCCCTTGTTATATCGGGACGAAGACATCCATAGTTTGTTTTTAGGGATACTCGGGCAAATCGAAGCCGAGCGGTATGAAGATTATTTTTTAGCCATTGGAGAAGAGCAGGGAGAGATTGTGGCAGCTTGCTTGATGACTCCCCCGCATGCTTTGCAGTTGGTGATCTTTCAGCCGCTGCCTGACATTGAACGAGAAGTTGCCGATCACCTGCAGAATCTGGGCGTGGAAGTCAACGGGATTGTAGGTGAACAGGAAACGAGCCGTCTTTTTGCTGAAGCCTGGACCTCTAAAAATGATGAGCAAATAAAGGTGCTGATGAACCAGGGGTTGTATCGCATCGACGCGGTCAATAAAGGGTTGCGGAAAAGTGAAGGAACATGGAGGATAGCGAGTAAAGAGTATGCGGAACTCCTGGAGGGATGGTACCGCTTATTTGAAGAGGAAACGGGGATCGGCATTTCCACTCAAGCTGAGGCTGCACATAAGATTGATGACTTTCTGGAAAGAAAGGAAGTTTATATATGGGAAGTGGATGGGGTGCCTGTTTCCTGTATGAAGAAATCGCGGCCTTCCAAAAATGGCATCACTGTCTCTTTTGTATTTACCCCAATGCAATATCGGGGCAAGGGCTATGCCCGGACGCTGGTAGCCGAAGTCACCGATGAATTGCTGATGGAATATGATTTTGTAATTCTGTACACCGACCTCACCAATACAACAGCCAATAAAATCTATAGGGAAATCGGCTACGAACAAATCGCCAATCCGGTCCATCTTGTTTTTGAAGAGCAATAAATTTATGCCGACCGCTAAAGGAATAAAATAAAGGTGAAGAGGGTATAAAAAACCTAGGCTGAAAGAAACAGAAGGGAGCGGAGGCTATGATACGATTTGAAAACGTCACTAAGCGTTTTCCGGATGGAACGGAAGCCTTGAAAGACATTTCACTCGTTCTTCCCACTCATGAGTTGACTGCCATCATCGGTCCCAGTGGATGCGGCAAAACTACGCTGATGAAAATGATCAATAAGCTGGAAAAACCGACTGGCGGCACTATTTATATTGATGAAAATCCAATTAACGGAATGGATGAAGTTCAGCTGCGGCGATCGATCGGCTATGTTATTCAACGAATCGGCTTGTTTCCCCATATGACGATTTCTGATAACGTATCTCTTGTGCCGAAATTGCTGGAATGGCCTAAAGACAAAAAAGAAGCGCGGGTTCGGGAATTGCTGCAATTGGTCGGTCTTGATCCGGAAACTTACATGGACCGCTTTCCGCTCGAATTGAGCGGTGGGCAGCAACAGCGTGTAGGTGTAATCCGTGCACTTGCGGGAGACCCCAATATTGTCCTGATGGATGAACCGTTTTCAGCGCTTGATCCCATCAGCCGGGAACAATTGCAGGACGAACTCAGAAATCTTCAACAGACCATCAATAAGACCATTGTGTTTGTTACCCATGACATGGACGAAGCGTTGAAAATTGCCGATTCCATCATCGTTATGCGTGATGGCCAAGTGGAACAGATAGGGACGCCTCAGCAATTGGTGGACGATCCGGCCAACGAATTTGTCCGTAACTTTATTGGTGTAGAACGTATCAATCAAAAGCGGGCATTCGGTGAAAAACGACTTTTTGAGTTTTTGGACTTATTTACTGCAGAATGGAGTGGCGGTGCCGAGAAGATTTCTGCGGATGCCACCATTGAAAAAGCATTTCTTCAATTGGACGACAGCCGCCATAATTACCTGGCGATTGTTGAAGGCGAGCAAATTATTGCGTATGCCACCGATCGTGATCTGTTGAAAGCGGCTTTGTTTAAAGAACAGGGGGTATCGGTATGAAGAGTTTTTTGGATACTCTCGTCAGCCGCCAAGATATGATCATCAGCGCTTTTCTGGAACATATCTATCTTTCGTTTGTAGCGGTGGCAATCGGTATCGCAATTGCCTTGCCGCTGGGAATCATTATTACGCGCTACCGCCGCTATGCTGAACCGATCATTGGGGTAACTGCCGTTTTCCAGACTATTCCAAGCCTTGCTTTGTTCGGTTTTTTAGTGCCAATTTTAGGGATCGGCTCACCTACCGCTTTAATTGCGCTGATCATCTACGCTTTGCTGCCGATTCTGCGCAATACGTATGCGGGAATTGTGGGAGTCGACGGCTCTACTATTGAAGCCGGGCGGGGAATGGGCATGACGCGGACACAGATCTTGCGGCAGATTGAGTTGCCTCTTGCTTTGCCGTTCATCATGGCTGGAATCCGGACTGCGACTGTACTCACTGTCGGAATAGCGACACTTGCTACCTTCGTTGGAGCGGGAGGTCTGGGAGATATCATCTACCGCGGCCTGCAATCGTATAATAATTCCCTGGTCTTGGCGGGTGCCCTGCCGGTTGCGTTGCTGGCCATTGGATTTGATCAGATTTTGAAATGGATTGAAAAAAGAGCAACACCAAAAGGCTTAAAGACATAGGAGGAAATTGAGGATGAAAAAAGCGGCATTAGGTATTTTAGTGGCTGGAACAACTGTCATCATTGCGGGTTGCGGTCCGGGTGGAGGGACATCGGATCCTCTAGTGATCGGCGGAAAGCCGTGGACAGAGCAATATATTTTGCCTCATATCCTTGGGCAGTACATTGAAGCGAATTCCGAGTACACAGTGGAATATGAAGACGGGCTTGGTGAAGTGGCGATTTTAACGCCTGCATTGGAGCAGGGAGACATCGACATGTACGTAGAGTATACAGGCACCGGCATGAAGGACGTCCTGAAGGAAGAATCGGTGCCTGGACAATCTTCGGAAGAAGTGTTGGAAATCGTCAGAAAAGGATATGAAGAAACGCTGGACGCGACTTGGCTGGAGCCACTTGGATTTGAAAATGGTTATACATTAGCGTTCTCAAAAGACAAAGGCTACGATGCTGAAACTTACTCGGATCTGGCTGAGATTTCGAAATCGGAAAATATGCGTTTCGGAGCACCGCATCCTTTCTACGAACGCCAGGGAGACGGCTTTGATGACTTAGTGGCAACCTATCCTTTCGAATTTTCAGCAACGGAAAGCTTTGATCCCGCGATTATGTACGAGGCCGTTAATAGTGGGGAAGTAGACGTCATTCCTGCCTTTACGACAGATAGCCGCATCGGACTCTTCGATCTCGAAACGACCGAAGACGATCAGTCGTTTTTCCCGAAATACGATGCAGTTCCTGTTGTGAGAATGGAGACGCTTGAGGAATATCCTGAACTTGAAGAGGTCCTAAGCGGACTGGCTGGACAAATCAGTGAAGAAGAAATGCTGGCTATGAACGCGCGTGTGGATGTGGATCAAGACCAAGCCAGTGATGTAGCGCGTGAGTTTCTGATTGAAAAAGGATTAATAGAAGAATAAGGACCAACAGGCGCGTGTGAAAAGCGGAATCAATAGCTTATCACCTTCGCCTTTTTCTATTTTATGGGAGCAGGAGTCAGGATTTTATAGTATTTAATTCCGTTTTCTTGTACAATTATTTTAACTTAAAATAGATTGTAAATTCTGAAAACTAAGGAGGGGGAAAATGAGAAGTGGTCTGATCATTTGTATAACAGCGATAAGTGCAGCTCTTCTTACAGCGTGTGGAGGGCAGGCGGAAAATTCGGATCCCATCGTCATTGGAGGCAAACCGTGGACTGAACAGTATATTCTGCCGCAGATTTTGGGCCAATACATTGAAGCCAACTCGGAGTATTCGGTAAGTTACGAAGAAGGGTTGGGGGAAGTGTCGATTTTGACGCCGGCGATTGAAGACGGAGATATTGACATGTACGTTGAGTATACGGGGACTGGACTAAAAGATGTTTTAAAAGAAGAGTCCGTGATTGGGGAATCTTCAGAAGAAGTGCTGGCGCGTGTGCGGTCTGGCTACGAGGAAACTTTAGGGGTGACTTGGCTGGAACCGTTGGGCTTTGAAAACAGTTATACAGTGGCTTTTTCTAAAGACAGCGGCTTTGCGGCACAGACACTTTCGGAGCTGGCGGAAATAACCCGATTGCAACCTGTAAGCTTTGGTGGGCCCCATTCCTTTTATGAGCGTGAAGGAGATGGCTATGAAGATTTAGTATCCACATACAAAATGGAGTTTTCTGGAACTGAAAGTTTTGATCCTTCTATTATGTACGAAGCGGTTGCCGAAGGGAGTGTGGACGTCATCCCTGCCTTCACGACAGACAGCCGAATCGAATTATTCGATTTGCAGACCACCGAAGATGATTTAGGATTTTTTCCAAAATACGATGCTGTACCGATTGTCCGGCAAGAAACCTTAGAAGAGTATCCTGAGCTTGAAGATTTGGTGAATGAACTTGCCGGTCAAATCAGTGAAGAAGATATGCTGCTCATGAATGCAAAGGTTGACCAAGACCAGGCGATCGCAAGCGATGTAGCGCGTGAATTTCTGATTGAAAAAGGATTGATAGACGAATGAGGGAGATTCTGCAGCTTCGGCTGCAGAATCTTTTTATTTGAAATACGCATCTTTTTGTTTTAGTTCAGCCTCTGCCTGATAGTGACAGTCACGGGGATTACTTCTTTATTTCTTCTAGCATTTGGGAATAGGTTCTTGTACAATGAATTTAATGAGTGAATAGTCATTCAATTCAGCTAAATGAAAGCGATTCCAATAAAATGGTGGGGTGAGACATGTGAGAGAAGTTGTGATTATAGAAGGGGTACGTTCTCCGGTGGGAAGAAGAAAAGGTGGATTTGCCAATACACGTCCGGATGAACTGGCAGCAATTGTGCTGGATGAACTGGTGACGCGTGCAGGAGTAGATAAAAAAGACATAGAAGATGTTATTTTGGGCTGTGTGTCGCAGGCCGGTGAACAGGGTGGGAACATCGCCCGTACGGCAGCATTGATTGCTGGTTTTCCAGATTACGTGCCGGGTGTCACCATTGACCGCCAATGTGGATCTAGCCAGCAGGCTGTCCATTTCGGGGCACAGGCGATTTTAGCAGGAGACATGGACATTGTCATCGCTGGCGGTGTAGAAAGCATGACGCGCGTTCCGATGTTCTCCAATATGCAAGGCGCCAAGCTGAGTGAAAAACTGACCAATCAATACGAAATCATTAATCAGGGGTTGTCAGCTGAACGGATTGCTGAAAAATGGAGATTCACACGCGAACAGTTGGATGCCTTCGCGGTACAGAGCCATGAACGTGCGCAACAAGCCATTCAGGCCGGGCATTACGAACGTGAAATTGTGCCGATTGAAACGCAAGGGCCGGAAGGTGAAAGCCGGACAGTGGCGGTGGATGAAGGGCCGCGTCCAGGCACAACGCAGGAAGTATTGGCCGGGTTAAAAACGGCCTTTGATGAAAATGGAGTAATTACAGCAGGCAATGCCAGCCAAATGAGTGACGGCGCTTCAGCCGTTTTATTGATGTCGGCTGAGAAAGCAAAAGAATTGGGCTTGAAGCCGAAAGCGCGGATTCTCGCGCGTGTAGTGGTGGGTTCTGACCCGACATTAATGCTGACAGGGCCGATAGCTGCGACAAAGAAAGTCCTTGAAAAAGCAGGACTGGAAATCGGCGATATGGACCGCTATGAAGTCAATGAAGCATTTGCGCCGGTGCCGCTTGCTTGGCTGCACGATATCGGAGGAGATCCTGAAAAGTTGAATGTCAACGGAGGAGCAATTGCTCTTGGCCATCCACTAGGCGCGACAGGCACCAAACTATTGGTATCGCTGCTGCATGAGTTGGAACGGGCAGAAGGGCGCTACGGCTTGCTGGCTATTTGTGAAGGAATGGGCATGGCCAATGCGACGATTATTGAAAAACTATAAATCAATTGAATGTTGAGGGGGAAGACAATGGAATTTTCACAGGTTAAGGCAGTGGTGACAGGCGGAGCTTCCGGGCTTGGAGAAGCGACGGTGCGCCGCATTGCAGAAATTGGCGGCAAAGCAGCTATATTTGATTTGAACGCAGAACGTGCACATAAGTTGATTGAAGAATTGGGCGAAGAATCGGTTGTTTACATGGAGACGGATGTGACAGACGTTGGACAGGTTGAAAGCAACATCAATGCAGCGGTTGAGCAATTCGGGGCGATCAATTTGATTGTCAACTGTGCAGGGATAGGAACTCCTGGAAAAGTGTTATCCAAAGGAACGCCGATCGCGCTGGATCAATTTGAAAAAGTCATCAAAGTGAATTTGATCGGCAGTTTTAATGTAATCCGTATTGCTGCGGCAGCTATGCAGAAGAACGAACCGAACGAGGAAGGCGAGCGCGGAGTCATCATTTCAACCGCCTCCGTTGCAGCCTATGAAGGGCAGATTGGCCAAGCGGCCTATAGCGCTTCAAAGGGTGGGGTCGTATCGATGACGTTGCCGATAGCGAGAGAACTGGCGAGAGACGGCATCCGTGTCATGGCGATTGCGCCTGGGCTGATGGAGACGCCGATGGTGGAAGGGCTGCCGGATGCAGCCATTGCTTCCTTGTCTGCAGCAGTGCCATTTCCGGCACGCCTCGGAAAACCTGCTGAATATGCACAATTGGTCGAAAGCATTGCAGCAAATCCGATGCTGAATGGCGAAACGATCCGGCTTGACGGAGCAATCCGCATGCAACCGAAATAAGGGGGACGAAAAAATGGGGAAATACCGTTTTGAAGAAGAAGAGCACGTCATGTTCCGCAAGTCGTTGCGGAAGTTTTTGGAGAAAGAGGCAATTCCAAATTACGATCAATGGGAAAAAGATCGCCTCATTCCGAAATCATTTTGGAAAAAGCTTGGAGAAATGGGCTTTTTAAGTCCTCAAGTAGAAGAGCAATACGGCGGGCTTGGCCTGGATTTTCGTTATGCGGTCGTAATTGGAGAAGAAATGGAGCGGGTGGGCGCCAGTTTGACAGGTGTTGGGCTCCATAATGACATTACGGTTCCTTACATTGAAGCCTATGGAAACGAAGAACAGAAACAGCGCTGGCTGCCAGGCTGTGTTTCTGGCGATCACATTACAGCGATTGCCATGACAGAGCCGGGAGCTGGATCTGACCTGGCTAATATATCAACCACTGCCGTTCGGGATGGCGACAATTACATAGTCAATGGCCAGAAGACCTTCATCACCAACGGCATCAATTCGACGTTGGTTTTAGTGGTGGTGAAAACCGATCCAAAAGCAGAACCGAAGCATCGCGGAATTTCGTTGCTGATGGTGGAAGAAGGAACGCCAGGCTTTACAAAAGGGCGCAAGCTCGACAAGGTCGGCCTCCATGCACAGGATACATCCGAGCTGTACTTTGAAGACTGCATAGTTCCTGCAGCAAATTTGATCGGCGAAGAAAACAAAGGCTTTACTTACCTGATGGAAAAACTGCAGCAAGAACGCCTGGTGGTTGCCATGGCAGCTCAAGTGGCTTCAGAAGATATGCTGGAAATGACCTTGGATTACGTGAAATCAAGAAAAGCCTTTGGCAAACCGATCGGCTCGTTCCAGAATTCCCAATTCAAGTTGGTGGAAATGGCGACGGAAATCGAATTGGGCCATTCGTTTTTGGAGTCGCTCATTGAAGACCATATGGCTGGCAAAGACATCGTCTCCAAAGTATCGATGGCGAAATTTTGGCTGACCGATACGGCGAAAAGGATTTCCGGAGAATGCATGCAATTGCATGGGGGATATGGATATATGGAAGAATACAAAATTGCCCGGCGCTACCGTGACATTCCGGTAGCCGCGATTTATGCGGGTTCCAATGAAATCATGAAAACCATCATCGCCAAACGGATGGGGCTCTAAATGAAGGATGCGTTGAAAGGCGTTCGCGTACTGGATGTCACTTATTATGTTCCGGGACCGTATGCCGGCATGCGGCTCGCTGAATTGGGAGCGGAAGTCATCAAAGTGGAGCCGCCTGCCGGTGACCCTGCTCGCTATATGAGCGGCGGCCATGTCCATCGGGCCAATAACCGGGGGAAGAAAATTGTCCATATCGACTTGAAATCACCTGAAGGGCGTTTAGAGATGTTGGATTTGGTGAAAAGTGCGGACGCGCTCATTGAAACATTCCGGCCGGGCGTCATGAAAAAATTAGGCTTGGATTATGACAGTTTGAAAGCGGTTAAACCGGATTTGGTTTATTGCTCTTTATCGGGGTACGGGCAAACCGGTGAAATGGCAAGCCTTGGCAGCCATGATCTGAACTATATGGCTTTATCCGGTGCCTTGGATCAATTGGCGGATGCTTCCGGAAAACCGGTCCATCCGACCAATACTTTTGCTGATTTTACTGGAGGCCTATTGGCGTCTGAACAGCTGATTGCGGCATTGTTGAAGAAATTCAGGACCGGCGAGGGACAGTATTTGGATATCGCCCTTGTAGAAGTAATGGCGGAATTTCTTGGCAACCATGATGTCTACCATGAAGCGGGCATTTCAGAAAAAGGAGTACCTGAAATCGGCGGCGCACGTGTCAGCTATGCTATTTATGAAACAAAGGATAGCCGTTATATGACGTTAGGCGCGCTGGAAGACAAATTCTGGCGGGCGTTCTGTGAGTTTGCCCAACGGCCAGAATGGCTTGAGTGGGCAGAGAAACCACTGGATAGCCCCGAACACCGAGAAATAACGGAGTTTTTCAAATCGAAAGACTGGCTGGAATGGTACCAAATATCCTTGCAGGTGGATGCCTGCCTGGCGCCTGTATTAAAAGCGCATGAACGGCATGAGCACCCGTTTTTCATCGAAAAAAATAGAGCGAAAAAGGAGTCGGATGTGACATGATGGATTCGCCATTATTATTATCAGCTTTCGTAAAAAGAGCAGAGCGTTACTTTCCGGAAAAACTGATCATTTCACGGACTGGAGAAAACAAGGTCCATCGCATTCCTTATAAGGAGTTTGCTGTGCGGACTCGAAAATTGGCTGCTGCTCTAACGAAAATGGGGATGGAGCGGGGCACGAAAGTTGGAAGTTTTGCCTGGAACCATCATCGTCACTTGGAATTGTATTTTGGCGTGCCGGGTGCCGGCGCGATTCTGCACATGATCAATATTCGCTTGTCTCCGGAACACATCGCCTATGTCATCAACCATGCGGAAGATGAAATTCTGCTGGTTGACCATGATTTATTTCCATTGATTGAAAAATTGGCGCCGATGTTGAAAACAGTTAAACATTTTGTCGTCATGAAAGATGGCAACGATTTGCCGGAAACGGCACTTGAAAACGTCTATTCCTATGAAGAGTTGTTGGCTGCTGAAGACGGCAGCTTTGAATTCCCGGAAGATCTGGATGAAAATACACCCGCTGGCATGTGCTACACGTCGGCAACGACCGGCAATCCAAAAGGCGTGGTCTATACGCATAGAGGATTGGTGCTCCACAGCTATGCGTTGGGTATGAATGATGCTATGGGCTTGTCAGAACGTGACATTGCCTTATCGATTGTGCCGATGTTCCATGCCAATGCATGGGGCTTGCCGTTTGCTTGTGTTTTGTTCGGGACGACGCAAGTATTGCCGGGGCCTGGATTTGCTCCAGGGATGCTGCTGGATTTGATTGAATCGGAAAAAGTTACGTTGACTGCCGGCGTTCCAACTATCTGGATGGGTGTCTTAAAGGAATTGGAAGCCAATCCGCGAAATATTGACACGTTGCGGATGATCATTTGCGGGGGATCAGCTTCGCCTAAAGGGTTGATCCGGGCGTTTGAAGAAAAATACCATGTTCCGTTTGTAACAGGATATGGCATGACGGAAACTTCGCCGCTTGTCAGTCTGGCCATCACCACTTCCGCTATGGCTGATCTGACGATGGATGAGCGCATCGAACGCCGCTCCATGGCCGGCTTGCCGATGCCGGGGCTGGAAGTACGGATCGTCAACGAAAATGGCGAGGCTCGGTGGGACGGTGAAACGATGGGTGAGCTGAATGTCAAAGGTGCCTGGATCGCCGATGAATACTACAAAGACGAACGGACCGCTGATGCGTTCAAGGATGGTTGGCTTTATACAGGCGACATTGCTGTGATCGAGCCGGATGGCTACATCAAGCTGACAGACCGCACGAAAGACCTGATCAAGAGCGGAGGGGAATGGATTTCCTCTGTCGATTTGGAAAATTCTTTGATGACCCATGAAGCAGTCTTTGAAGCAGCTGTGGTCGCCGTTCCTCATGAGAAATGGATGGAACGCCCACTTGCTTGTGTGGTGCTGAAAGAAGGCTACGCGGAAGACGAAGCGACGAAATCGGAATTGCTGGCCTATCTGGAGAGGCAATTTGCCAAATGGTGGGTACCGGACGATGTGGTTTTCTTGAAGGAAGTGCCGAAAACATCAGTCGGAAAATTCCTCAAAGCGGCTTTAAGAAAAGAATTGAACGGCTATTACCAGTAATTTTTATTGATTTGAGCGCAAGTGCCCGGAAAACTTTGGGCACCTGCGCTTTTTTTTATCCGTTTTGATGGAAAATAGAACTACTTTGCTGGTCTTTCTTGTATCGGTTAAAGTGGTATGGCTGCCTACGCATTTCTTTTACTTGACAGAATATACAAAACCTTTTAACATAAGGGTCAACTTGTTGTACGAGAAGCAAGTCCTTTTGAGAGAAGAGCCCAGAGAAGACGAGAATAGAAGAGTGTATAAATCGAGGATTGAGACGAGTAGGCAGGGAAATCCATTTAGAGAGTCAGCGGCTGGTGGGAGCTGATTGGGTGATCTGCGCGAATGGACTTAGGAGAGCTGGCCTGAAAGCGGAAGCGAGTAAGGGAGACGTAAGCCCTGCGTTAAAGGGAAAGGCGAAGAGCCTGTTTAAGTGAGTGCAGAAATTTCTTGCATTAATGCGTGGTGGTACCGCGGTTTCAACCCGTCCCCGCAATCAGATAGCTATCTGATTGCGGGGATTTTTGCATTTAAAAACGAGACGAGGAGAGATTAGCATGAGCAGAGTAGAGAATATGAGCGAGCAAACAATGTACGAAAAATCATTGGAAATTTTGAACGGTACTATAGATGAGCAACGGGTAAAAGCATTTTTATCAGGTTTGCATGAAAAAGGCGAAACAGCAGATGAATTGGTGGGCTTAGTCAAAGCGATGCGCGAAAAAGCGGTAGAGCTGCCAATGGTAGAAGGGGAACTGGTAGATGTTTGTGGAACCGGTGGTGACCGCTCATACAGTTTCAATATCAGTACGTTGACCGCTTTTGTGTTGGCGGGTTGTGGATTGACGGTAGCCAAGCATGGCAATCGCAGTGTTTCCAGTAAAACGGGCAGTTCGGATGTATTGGAGGCGCTTGGCATTTCCACTGAATCGGACATCGAGTCAATTCCGATGATGCTTGATCAGACGGGGATTGCGCTTTTATTCGCCCCGGCCATCCATCCGGCACTTGGGGGAATGCGCCAGATTCGTAAAGAGATCGGGACTCCGACTATTTTCAACTTGGTGGGCCCATTGGCGAATCCGCTGCCGATTACAATTCAAATGACCGGCGTCTACCGCCGCGATATGCTGGAACCGATGGCTGATGCCTTAATCCGGTTAGGGCGAAAGAAAGGTGCACTGGTTCATGGGGCTGGCGGATTGGACGAATTGTCACTTGCAGGAACCAATGAACTGATCATCTTCGACGAGAACGGCAAGCGGAAAATGACCATCCATCCAAATGAAGTCGGTTTGGAAGTTGCTTCAATTGAAGCGATTCGTGGAGGCGATCCGGAGCGCAATGCAGAAATCTTTATGGATGTACTGTCTGGAAATGACAGCCCTTATCTGGATACAGTGGCATTGAATGCAGGTACGGTTCTGTATGTCAGCGGCAAGGCTGAAACGGTGAAAGAAGGCGTTCAGCAAGCGAAGGCTTCGCTGCAAGCAGGCGAAACTGCACGGGTCTTTGACTTGCATCGCTTAGCGGCGGGGGTGTTGGTATGACGACGATACTGGATAAAATCATTGCAACCAAATATGAAGAAATAAAAACATATCAACCAATCGAACAAAGTGCGGCCGTCTTTCCTGAAAAAACGAAGCTGCTGCAGCATTTGCAAGAAAAGAATGGCGTCATTTCGGAAATCAAACGTGCTTCTCCTTCGAAAGGGGATATCCAGACAGAAGTGGATATCGTGGCACAAGCGAAAAAATACGAAAAAGCAGGGGCGGCTGCAATTTCAGTGCTGACCGATGAAACTTATTTTAAAGGATCGATCAATGATTTGCGTGAAGTGGCGCAAGCGGTGTCCATTCCTGTCTTGTGCAAAGATTTTATGGTCAGTGAAATTCAGATTGACCGGGCTCAACAAGCAGGAGGCACCATCATTCTGTTGATTGTCGCAGCATTGGAAAAGCAGCAGCTGCAACACTTGTATCAGTATGCTCTTTCTAAAGGACTCGAGGTGTTAGTGGAAGTCCACGATGAAGAGGAACTGAAGGAAGCATTGGAGCTGGATGCCAAATTAATTGGCGTCAATAACCGTAATTTGAAGACTTTCGAAGTGTCAATTGAACGGACTGCGCAATTGGCGGAGAAGTTTCCGTTTGACGGTGAGCGCGTACTCATCAGTGAAAGTGGGATGCACACAAGAGAAGATGCGAAATTTGCCTATGCGAACGGAGCTTCCGGAATTTTAGTGGGCGAAGCGTTGATGCGGTCTGAAGATCCCGGCAACTGGATCCGTCAAGCAACCAGTGAGGAGGCAGTCAAGTGACCAAAGTGAAAATCTGTGGTTTGAAAGAAGAACAGCATGTCCAAGCAGCGAAGCGGGCTGATGCAATCGGATTCGTCTTTGCCCCAAGCAAACGGCAGGTGACAATTGAGCAAGCCGCGCAATTGGCTAAGCACATTCCAGCAGATACAGATAAAATCGGTGTCTTCGTCAACGCTTCTTTAGAAGAAATTGAAGATACAATAGCTGGCGTTCCGTTGACGATGGTTCAGCTGCACGGGGATGAGCCGGACGAATTGGTCGAGGCGATTCGCGTACCCGTCATACAAGCTTTCTCGATCCGCACAAAAGAAGACGTCGACCAATTGAAAAAATCACGGGCAGATTATGTACTGGTGGATGCACCGGGTACCGATTACCGTGGAGGCAGCGGCAATGTCTTTGATTGGACTTTATTGGACGGAGCCGATATCGACTCATCCCGCCTGATTGTGGCGGGAGGCTTGAATCCCGAAAACGTCCATGCGGCAATCGGCCAAACGGCTCCTTATATGGTGGACGTTTCTAGTGGAGTTGAAACCGAGGGACGCAAAGACTCTTCGAAAATACAGGAATTCATTAAACAAGTAAAGGATGATTCGATGGAACAGACAATAGAAAAAACAGGATTTTTCGGTAAATATGGTGGGCAATTTGTGCCGGAAACCTTGATGAAAGCAGTTAAGGAATTGGAGGATGCTTACAACGAAGTAAAAGAAGATCCTGAATTCCAAAAAGAATACCATCACTATTTGTCTGAATATGTGGGACGTGAACAGCCGTTGACATTCGCGAAACGGATGACTGAAGCATTGGGCGGTCCGAAAATCTATTTGAAGCGCGAAGACTTGAACCACACCGGCGCCCACAAAGTGAATAACGCGATTGGACAGGCGCTGCTTGCTATGCGCATGGGCAAACGCAAAATTGTAGCGGAAACCGGAGCGGGGCAGCACGGTGTGGCGACTGCAACCATTTGTGCACTTTTTGATCTGGAATGCGTCATTTTCATGGGTGAAGAAGATATTAAACGCCAGCAATTGAACGTCTTCCGCATGAAATTATTGGGTGCCCGTGTTGAAAGTGTCACGAAAGGCAGTGCGACCTTAAAAGATGCCGTCAATGAAGCCTTGCGCTACTGGGTTGCCAATGTAGAAGATACTCATTATTTGATCGGTTCGGCTCTTGGGCCACACCCATTTCCGACGATGGTCCGCGATTTCCAAAGTGTCATCGGCGAAGAAACCAAACGGCAGATTCTTGATAAAGAGGGCCGACTGCCTGATGCCATCCTGGCATGTGTCGGCGGGGGCAGCAACGCCATCGGCATGTTTTATCCGTTCATTCAAGACAAAGATGTCCAGTTGATCGGTGTTGAGGCTGCAGGTGAAGGTGTGGATACAGAAAAGCATGCTGCAACGTTGACCAAAGGAACCGAAGGCGTGCTTCATGGCGCATTGATGAAATTATTGCAGGACGATGCCGGCCAGGTGCAGGAAGCGCATTCGATTTCTGCTGGGCTTGATTATCCGGGAATTGGTCCAGAACATGCGCATTTGGCAGACATAGGCCGTGTTGAATACCGCGCGATTACCGATGAAGAAGCGTTGGCTGCGGTCATCAGCATGTCCCGCCTTGAAGGGATCATTCCTGCACTTGAATCGGCTCATGCGATTGCGGAGGCCGAAAAGCAGGCGAAGGCGATGACTGCCGATCAGATTATGGTCATTTGCGTATCAGGGCGCGGCGATAAAGATATGGCTACGTACGCTGAAAAATTGGAGGGACTGTCATGAATAGACTGGAACAGCTGAAAAGTTCAGGGAATAAAGCATTTGTCGCTTATATCATGGCGGGAGATGGCGGTCTCGGCCGTTTGAAGGAACAAGTGCAGTATTTGCAGAAAGCAGGCGTGACGGCCATTGAAATCGGCATCCCTTTTTCGGATCCGGTAGCGGACGGTCCGACGATAGAAGCGGCGGGAAACCGTGCCTTGAAACAAGGGGTCACCCTTCAGAAAGTGTTGGAAGAACTGCAAAGCTGGACTTTTCAGGTTGAAATCCCGTTATTGGTCATGACCTATTTGAACCCGGTGCTGAGATTCGGTGTGGAACGTTTCGCTACTGAATGCGGCAAGGCTGGAGTCTCAGGCGTGATTATTCCGGATCTTCCTTTCGAACATAAACAGCTGGTACAGCCTTACGTGGATAAAGAAGGCATCAAGCTGATTCAGTTGGTGACTTTGACGACGACCGATGTTCGCTTGAACGATATTCTCGGCGAAGCGGAAGGTTTTGTTTATGCAGTGACGGTTAAAGGCATTACAGGGTCGCGTGATGAAATGTCCGAAGAAGTCAAAGCGTTCATGCGGAAAGTCCGGGAGAAAAGCCCGGTTCCGGTCTATGCCGGTTTCGGTATTTCGAAAAGCAGCCATGTCGACTTGCTGCGTGATGACGTGGATGGCTTTATTGTGGGAAGTGCCATTGTCGAGGCTTTCAATGACAATAGAATTGAAGAAATCGAACCGCTTATCCATGCAGTGACTGCCGCCCATTCGGTATAATACCGATAGGAGGGGATTTTATGTTTACACCACTTGCTGCTGATTTCTTTCATGCTCCCACTTTGGAACTGTCCCGCAATTTGCTTGGCCAGATTTTGGTCCATGAATTGCCGGAAGGCCTCGTGGCGGGACGCATCGTCGAAACGGAAGCCTATATGGGAGCGGAAGATCGCGCTGCCCACAGCTTCGGCAATCGGCGCACGAAACGAACAGAAATCATGTTCGGAAAACCTGGCCTTGTTTATACCTATCAAATGCATACCCATACATTGATCAATGTCGTCAGCGGGCCGGAAGATACCCCGCGGGCGATTTTGATTCGTGCAGTCGAACCGGTCGAAGGCATTGACTTGATGGCAGAACTGCGCGGAAAACATATGCCGATCAAGCAATGGACCAGCGGACCCGGAAAGCTGACCAAAGCGCTGGGCATTACAATGGATTATTACGGCCATCACTTTACAGAAAAGCCGCTTTACATTGCACAAGGAGATCCGGTCCATGCAGTCGCAGTCGGGCCGCGTGTCGGCATCGGAAATTCACTGGAAGCTGTCCATTACCCTTATCGTTTCTGGGAACAAGACAATCCGTTTGTATCGAAATTTCGTTAGTTCTGTGTTTAATTTCCTTCTTTCGTGGAATACTGAGAAAGAATGATTAAAACAGAAGGAGTGGAAGATAGTGGCTAAAATTGCAACGTTAATTACAGATATGTTCGAAGATGTAGAATATACAGATCCGTCGAAAGCATTCAATGACGCAGGTCACGAAGTTTTCACCATTGAAAAAGAAGCGGGCAAAGAAGTGACAGGCAAACAGGGTGAGGCGGTTGTTGCAATCGACAAGGGAATCGACGATGTCAGCCCGGACGATTACGATGCACTGTTCCTGCCGGGCGGATTTTCACCGGATCAGCTGCGTGCAGATGACCGTTTTGTTGAATTTACAAAAGCATTCATGGATGCGAAAAAACCGGTCTTCGCGATTTGTCATGGCCCGCAATTATTGATTACGGCCAAAGCGTTAGAAGGCCGCAAAGCAACAGGGTATAAATCGATTCAAGTTGATATGGAATATGCAGGAGCTACAGTAGTCGATGAAGAAGTGGCAGTATGCCAGGACCAATTGGTGACGAGCCGCCAACCGGATGACTTGCCGGCATTCAATCGCGAATCACTTCGTCTGCTGGAACAATTGGCTTAATAAGAAAATGGAAACCGGATCAGCAATGCTGATCCGGTTTTTTATGGATAAATGCAATTGAGATGCAATAGAGCGAGAAAAGTTATCCCGGTAGTCACATTTTCCTCTTGAATACATAAGTGTTTACTTATATAATGAAATGATTGCAGAAGGAATAAAAGAGAATGATAAGCAGGGAGTTGTATAGCACGTGGATGTTTGGTTAGCGAGTTTTATATTTATTGTGACATTGATATTTGTTATTTGGCAGCCCAGAGGCTTGTCAATCGGCTGGTCGGCAATTGCGGGGGCTGTTGTGGCGCTGTTATTTGGCGTGGTAGATTTCGGTGATGTTTGGGATGTGACCGGCATTGTCTGGAACGCGACGTTGACGTTTGTCGCCTTGATCATCATTTCATTGATTCTTGATGAAATTGGATTTTTTGAATGGGCAGCTTTACACATGGCGCGTTTTGCCAAAGGCAGCGGCTTGCGGATGTTCTTCCTCGTCATCATGTTAGGGGCGGTCGTTGCCGCTTTGTTTGCAAATGACGGTGCCGCATTGATTTTAACGCCAATTGTGCTGGCGATGGTTCGGGCTTTGAAATTCAAAGATGCCATGATTTTACCGTTTATCATGGCTTGTGGATTTATCGCCGATACGGCGTCTCTGCCTTTTGTCGTAAGCAACTTGGTCAATATCGTCTCTGCAGACTTCTTTGGCATCGGATTTACTGAATACGCCATCCGGATGGCTGTGCCGAACTTGTTCAGCATCGCTGCAAGTATGCTTGTGCTGTATCTGTATTTCCGAAAAGACATTCCAAAGCATTTTGATGACAGTGTTTTGAAAACCCCGGCTTCAGCAATAAAGGATATCAAGATTTTCCGTTTGTCATGGGTGGTGCTGGTGATTTTGCTGATCGGCTATTTCAGCAGTGAAGCTTTGAATATCCCGGTTTCCTTGATTGCCGGAGCGGTAGCCATCATTTTCCTGGCGATTGCACGGAGAAGCAAATCGGTTGAAACGATGACCGTTTTAAAAGGAGCGCCTTGGGCCATCGTCTTTTTCTCGATCGGTATGTATGTTGTCGTTTATGGCCTGAGAAATGTTGGGCTGACATCGGTGCTCGCGACGGCCATCGAATGGACAGCGAGCCATGGGTTGTATGCAGCCACCATTGGTATGGGCTTTATCGCAGCTATTCTTTCCTCGGTCATGAACAATATGCCGACAGTCATGATCGATGCACTTGCCATAGCTGAAACCGATACGACGGGAGTCGTGAGGGAAGCGTTGATTTATGCCAACATCATCGGGTCGGACCTAGGCCCGAAAATTACGCCAATCGGTTCATTGGCAACTCTATTATGGCTGCATGTGCTGAAAACAAAAGGTGTGAAAATCACATGGGGCTATTACTTCAAAATTGGAATTATCCTGACGATACCAACTTTGTTCATCACATTGACGGGCTTGTATTTGTGGCTCAACATTTTAAATTAAAACAACGAAAAAAGGAGCTTGCCGCAGGCGAGCTCCTTTTTGCTAGTCTAGAAATTTTGCTAAATAGATTTCGTTATGTGGTTTTCCGTCGATCATCATTGATTTTTGGCGGATGCCTTCAGATTCAAAACCGGCATTTTCATACAATTTGCGTGCAGGTTCATTTTCTTCGACAACGGTCACTTCCAGTCGGGTGATGCCTTTTTCCTTGGACCATTCTTCTGCTTTTTCAAGAAGCGATTTTGCGATGCCTTTGCCTTGCGCATCTTTTTGCAGGCCGAGGTCGATAAAAGCACGATGCGCAGCACGTTTTGCATCATTCCCCATCACCATTAAAAAGCCGACATGCTGGCCATTTAAAATAGCGATGATGATGGTGGAGTGTCCGCTTTGTTTCCACTCGATGATTTGCTTACGGACTTTTTGTGTGGATTGCGTCCGCTCATCTTTTGCGTACAGCATATAATCAGACTCAGATTCCACTGTCTTTTGCAAAGCGGCCAGAGAACGTGCATCTCCATGCTCTGCTGTGCGGATAAGAAGAATGTCCTGGTCCTCATCGTCTTTATTGGAACCTTTTCCATTTGAAAGATCGGCTCTTTCGAATACAACGAAACGGTCAGGTTCCACATCGCTGACAAAATAGCCGGCATCTACCCAGGCGTGAAAATGCTTGGCGGGTGGTTTTGTTTTTTTCCACCAGCTTTTATTCAGGTAGGCAGCATTGGGCAAATTCTGCCCCATAATCTGTTCAATCTCAGAAAAGGTTAATCTTATTGAGGCATTCGTCGCTCCGGAGAAATAATCGGCCAGAGGAATGTATTTCTTTTCCAGTAAAATGGTCACAGGCATCTCTTCCTTCCACCTAACTTTGAATTAGTTAGTCATATTATACCATTCGCATATGCTAAAGTACATAATGAATTTTTAAAATACAGATAATTCTATAAACTTATACTCTTTTAGGTCTATTTTTCTTTCTTTACCAGTTGGATTTATTTGAATAGCGGTCTTATGGTAGAATAAATACAGAAACTAAGAATTCCAGGAGGCTATTATTCATGTCAAATGTTTTAGTATTGGGCCACAAAAATCCGGACACTGATTCGATTTGTTCGGCCATTTCATATGCTTATTTAAAAAATGAAATGGGCATGGTTGCTGAACCGATCCGTTTAGGGGAAGTGAACAACGAAACCATTTTCGCACTGGAAACATTTAAGTTCGACCAGCCACGATTGGTGACGCAAGTTTCCAAAGAAGCATCACAAGTGATTCTGGTGGACCACAACGAACGCCAGCAAAGTGCTGAAGACATCAATGAAGTACAAGTGATCGAAGTGGTCGACCATCACCGCATCGCCAACTTCGAAACCACTGACCCGCTTTACTTCCGCGCGGAACCTGTTGGCTGCACGACGACCATCATCTTGAAGTTATTTAAAGAAAACGGTATTGAAGTGCCGCCGAATATTGCAGGCTTAATGCTGTCAGCCATTATTTCGGATTCACTGCTTTTCAAATCACCGACTTGTACGAAGCAGGATGTTGACGCTGCTGCCGAATTGGCAGAAATTGCGGGCGTTGATGCACAAAGCTACGGCCTTGATCTGTTGAAAGCCGGAGCTGATCTAAGCAATAAAACATTGGAAGACTTGATTTCATTGGATTCAAAAGAATTTGAAGCAGGCGACCGCCGTTTTGAAGTCGCTCAAGTCAATGCAATTGATGTAGAAGAAGTCATGATTCGCCAAAAAGAGCTTGAAGTGCTGATGGCAAATACCATCGCTGCTAAAGATCTTGATCTTTTTGTCTTTGCTGTTACCGATATCCTTAACAACAATTCGGTTGCCATCGTCCTTGGCGAAAGATCCGGCATCATCGAAAGCGCCTTTAAATCGAGCGTTGTTGATAATCGTGTGTTGTTGCCAGGCGTTGTTTCACGTAAAAAGCAAATCGTTCCAGTCATTACAGAAGCATTAAGCTGATTCCCAATGGGAGTCAGTTTTTTTCTTGGGGTGGTATTTTCGTTTGGTTTAAGATGAGTGCTTGTGCATTTCTTATTGTCTAGCTTCGGCGCCTTGAATCTCGGGGTCTTAAGTCATTCCGTCTGTGCGGCAAAAAGCGCCGCTTCGACGATCTGCCTTAAGCCCGTCGATTCAGGACAGGCACCTCAGCTTTTCCTTCTTGTCCAGACTCCAGCAGCCAGCTCCTCGAGTCGCTTCATCCTTTCCAGCAAAGGCTGAAGAACGCCGTTACCGGCAAGGCTTCCAGCGCTTGTCGGAGCTTAACGGCTGCTTCCGCTTTTCTTTCCACAGGCAAAAAAATTGAGCGCTTTTGTTTTCGTTGCTATAGTTAATGGCGAGGTGGATAATATGAAAATTGAAGTTTGGTCAGATTATGTGTGCCCATTCTGCTATATAGGCAAGCGAACTTTGGAGAAGGCATTGGTTCGATCAGGTTTTGAAAGCCAAGCGGAGATTTCGTTTAAGGCCTACCAATTAGACCCGAGTACACCCATTGATTCGACTGTTTCAACTTATGACAGTTTAGCAAAAAAAATGGGGCAGACGGTGGAACAGGCAAAAGAAATGACTAAGGGAGTGGCACAACATGCCCGCTCAGTTGGTTTGGAATATGATTTCGATAACATGATGGAAGCCAATACACTGGCTGCACATCGTTTGGTGAAGTGGGCTGAAACCAAAAATAAGGATGCAGAACTGACTGAACAGCTTATGCACCAGTATTTTGTGGAAGCGAAAAATGTTGGCAATCATGATATTTTATTGAGCATTACAGAATCGATTGGATTGCCGCGAGACGAAGCAAAGCAAGTGCTGGAGTCGGATCAATTCATGGCTCAAGTTCAGTTTGATATCGCGGAAGCTGGCCAAATCGGCGTACAAGGCGTACCGTTTTTTGTAGTCAACCGCAAATATGCGCTTTCCGGTGCACAGCCGTTAGATGCCTTTGTAGAAGCCTTGGAGCAGATTGCTGAAGAAGAAGGCATTCGCCCAAAACTTAAGCCGATGGGTAAAGCGAAAACCACTTATTGTACGGGAGATTCCTGCGAAGGGGTTTAAGTTTGAGGCAGAGTAATTGACTTTTACTCTGCTATTTCTTATGATAAGAAAGTGCTTTTAATTTGAGATAAATAATTTTAATATAATTACAAAAGGAGTTTTACATTAGATGACTAACGTTTTAGTAGTAAAAGCAAATAACCGCCCTGCATCTGAAGGAGTTTCAAGCAAAATGTATGAAGTATTCATGGATTCGATCGGAACAGGTTCTGATCTTGACATCAATACGTTTGACGTATTTAAAGAAGATATGCCTTATTTCGGTCAGGACTTCTTTGACGCAATGCAAAAATCAGCTCAAGCTGAAGAAATGACTGAATTGGAGCAACGTATTCTGACTGCTGCCAACAAAGCAATGGACGCATTCATGGATGCTGATGTGGTTGTCTTCGCATTCCCATTATGGAATAAAACAATTCCTGCGCCTTTGCAAACGTTCATCGACTATGTTTACCGTGCAGGCGTTACGTTCAAATATACAGCTGAAGGCCCGGTTGGCCTAGTTCCTGAGAAAAAAGTCATCATCTTGAATGCGCGCGGCGGAGTTTATTCAACACCAGAAATGGCTCCTGCTGAAATGAGCGTTAACTATATCCGTTTGATCATGGACTTCTTCGGCATCACTGACATTGAAGAAGTGATCATTGAAGGACACAACATGTACCCAGACCGCGCTGAAGAAATCATTGCGGACGGCATGAAACGCGTAGAGCAAGCTGCAAATTCATTAGTAAAAGTAAACGCATAATTTTAAAATGAAGGACTGCCCTTAACGGGTGGTCCTTTTTTTGCTTTAAAAGGCGGTTGGACAGTAAATGTGTCAAATCGGACAGTATTTCCGAAATCTGGACAGTATTTTGTCTAAATTGGACAGTATGTCCAAATAACTGGAAATTTCCACTGCTCTCCCATTATATTGATTAGGATTTTTCAATGGGGGTAGACATTTACTAAAAGCTTTCTTAAGGAGGAACGGCATGGTACAAGGTGATAACGTGAGTCGGGTTCCAGAAGAGCAGAAGTCGTATTGGAGAGAATACAAGGATATACCGAGCTATCCCGCTTTACAGGAAAATGAATCGACAGATATTGCGGTTGTAGGCGGAGGTATGGTTGGGATTATCAGCGCTTACCTATTGGCGAAAGCCGGCAAAAAAGTGACGTTGATTGAGGCTGGGAAATTAGTGGACGGGGTTACGGGTTATACGACGGCAAAAATTACGGCGCAGCATGGCCTGTTTTATTACCCGCTGGTCAAGCTGGTGGGAGAAGAACAGGCGAAGCTCTATTATGAGGCAAATATGGACGGGCTGAAGTTCATTGAAGAAACAGCGAGAGAGCTCAATATCGACTGCGATTTTTCCTATCACAATGCATTTGTTTATGCCAATACGGCAGTAGGAGCGAAATTGGTAGAAAAAGAAGCCGAAACTTATCGGCAGCTGGGCATCGAGGGAGAATTGGCGAAAGATGAAGTTGAGTTGCCATTCCAAGTAAAAGAAGCAGTGGTCATGCGCGGACAAGCGCAATTCCATCCGGTGAAATTCCTTGCTGGGCTGGTAAAGGAAATTGAGCGGCTGGGCGGCAAGATTTATGAACAGACCCGTGCTGTAAAAATTTTAAGCAAAAACGATCCCGTGATCCAAACCGAAAATCTATCGCATTTATCGTGCAATAAAGTCATTGTGGCTACCCATTACCCATTCAATGATTTTGATGGGATGTATTTCTCCCGCTTATCGATCAATCGATCATATATCATCGCAGCCAAAGTGAATGGAGATGTACCGAACGATATGTACATCAGCGGCGATATGCCTTCCCGTTCGTTGCGCTATGCACCGGGTGAAAACGGAGAGAAGCTGTTGTTGATCGGCGGCGATGGCCATGCGACTGGAAAAAGTTCCAGCGAAACGATGGAACATTACCGCAATCTCGAGAAATTCGGAGAAGAGCATTTCGGCATCCAGGAGATTCCGTACCGCTGGTCTGCACAGGACATGACAACACTCGACCAAATTCCGTATATTGGAACCATCACTGCAGGCTATGACAACATCTTGGTAGCTACAGGTTTCCATAAATGGGGGATGTCGAACGGCGCACTGGCGGGTATCCTGCTGACTGATCAAATTTTAGGCAAAGAAAATCGCTACGCACCGGTATTCAGTCCGACCCGCCCGAAAATGAAAGCTGTGGATGTTGCAAGCTTTGCGAAAGACAACGCCTCAGTTGCGAAGGAATTGGTGAAAGGCAAGCTGAAAAGAGCTTCCAAAACAGTGGATGATTTGGGCAAAGATGAAGGTTCACTTGTTAAAGTCGGCAAGAAGAAAGCAGGCGGCTACCGTGATGAATATGGCCAAGTCCATCTCGTCGATACCACTTGCACCCATATGGGCTGTGAAGTGAATTGGAATGACGCGGAACGTTCTTGGGATTGCCCATGCCACGGTTCCCGCTTCTCTTATACGGGGGATGTGCTGAACGGACCAGCCGTAAAACCTTTAAAGAAAATCGAACAGGAATACTGAAAAGCGTAAGCGCCCGTTTAGCTCTGCCGGGCATAAGACGATCTGGCGAAGCGGTGTGTTTTCAGCCGCATAGGCAGAGTGGCTTATGACCCAAAGAGCTGGGCGCTGGAGTCTAGACACTGAAAAGCGTAAGCGCTTGTACAGAGGAACGTAAGCTAAAGGCGCGACTTCCTGTCGCACCGCTTACGTGATCCGCCTCCTGCGGACCTCTGGCAGACATAAAATAATAAAATAAAAAAGCAGTGCGAGAAAATTTTCTCGCACTGCTTTTGCTTTATTCCTTAAGCTGGGTTGCCTTCTAATTCTAATGTGATTTTGATATCTTCGCCGACAAGTACCCCGCCAGTTTCAAGGGCCTGGTTCCATGTAAGGCCAAAATCTCTGCGGTTTACTTTGCCTTCTACGTTAAATGCCACAACTTCAACGCCCCATGGGTTTGTTGCTTTGCCGCCGTATTCCACTTCAAATGTAACAGGGCGAGTAACGTCTTTCATTGTAAGATCGCCAGTCAATTCGTATTCATCGCCTTTTTTGATGATGTCATTAGCTTTGAATGTAATATATGGGAATTGTTCAACATCAAAGAAATCAGCAGAGCGCAAGTGGTTATCGCGATCTGTGTTGCTTGTATCGATGCTTGCTACGTCAATTTTAAAGTCGATCAATGCGCCTTGCAAATCTTCTTCATTTGCTTCAACGGTTGCTTCGTAAGATGTGAAAGCGCCTTTTACTTTTGAAATCATCATGTGTTTTACTGAGAATCCGACTTCCGAGTGTGCTGTGTCTACTGTCCATTTTTTCATGTTAAATTCCTCCTAGATATAATGTTCTGAAATCAATATACCAGGTATAAATCTCGATGTCAATAGTTATTAATTAATAATTCTCGAATTCAAGATATTATTTTATTGGACTTTCGTACCTAAGAACGTTATATCGCTTGTCAAATCGGGCTGAAAATTGGATACTAGTAGAAGCTATAAGTTTAGAAGGGATTTGCTTTGAATGACGAAAGAACAATGGTTGACGGATTTACGCGAGTTTTTGGCGGATGATCACGTCAAGATGGATGAGCCGCTACACCTCCATACATTAACTAAAATGGGTGGGCCAGCTGATATTTTTGTGACACCGACTACTGAAGACGAAACTGCATTTGCAGTTAAATACGCATATAAAAACAATATACCTTTATTGCTTCTAGGAAACGGATCCAATATGGTTGTCCGGGACGGAGGGTTCCGTGGAATCGTTCTGACGCTGAAAAGCCTAGAGGCGATTCGTATAGATGGAACTCATGTTTATGCGCAAGGTGGAGCGAACATCAAGAAAGTCTCGAAAATCGTGGCAGCGAAACAACTGACTGGATTTGAATTTGCTTGTGGGATTCCTGGGTCCATCGGTGGCGCCATGGCGATGAATGCCGGCGCATACGGCGGGGAAATCAAGGACATCATTAAACAGGCGACAGTTCTTTCGAAAGAAGGAGAAAAATTGGTTTTGTCCAAGGAAGATTTGGCTCTTGGCTACCGGAAGAGCATCATCACTAAAAAAGGCTTTTACGTCTTGTCGGCCGAATTTGAACTCGAAGTCGGTAAACAAACGGTCATTGATGCCAAAATGAGTGAATTGACTTATCAGAGAGAAAGCAAGCAACCGCTGGAATTTCCTTCTGCAGGCAGTGTCTTTAAACGGCCGCCTGGTAATTTTGCGGGGAAATTGATTCAAGAAAGCGGTCTGCAGGGACGAGGATTCGGCGGAGCGGAAGTATCCACTAAACACGCTGGCTTTATTGTCAATAAAAACAATGCTTCCGCCAACGATTATATTCAGACGATTGAAATGGTCAAAGCGGCTGTTCAGGAAAAGTTTGGCATTGATTTGGAGCTTGAGGTGAAGATTGTAGGAGAAGATTTAACTTAATTAGACGGAAGATGCCCTTTTGCCGGGCATCTTTTTTTAATGGAAAAAGGAATTGATCCTTCGACAGTCGAATAAAACATAATACGAAAAAAGGGGGCACGACAATGGGTGGGAAAGTTAAGAATAAGAGATGGCTGAAATGGCTTTTAGGGATTTTGGGTGTACTCGTCGCAATTGCAATAGCAGCGCTTATTTTTGTAAACGTTTACATAGGGAAATCCAAGCCGCTTATTGAAGGGGAAGCGGCAGTAGCAATATTGGACAGTAATGTGACAGTTGTGCGTGACGATATCGGCGTTCCGCATATTCGAGCTGAAACCGACGCAGACCTTTACCGTGCGCAGGGCTATGTGCAGGCACAGGATCGCATGTTCCAGATGGATTTATCCCGCAGGCAAGCAAGCGGCCGTTTGGCGGAAGTGATTGGAGCGGATGCAGTCGATACCGACAAGTTTTTCCGGACATTCAGTTTACGGGATGCTGCCGAGAAATCCTGGGACGGCTATGACGCAGAAGCGAAACAGGTGCTTGAGTGGTATGCAGAAGGCGTTAACGCTTATATGGAAGAAGCTAAAGAAAGTGGGGATTTGAGTTTTGAATTTGCGCTGCTCGGTTTTGAACCAGAGGAATGGACACCTGTCGATTCTTTGACGATCGGTAAGTTCATGGCTTATGACCTTGGGGGACATTGGAACACGCTGGCCGTCCGCCATTGGGCATTAAATGAATTCCCGGAAGACAAAGCACGGGAATTATTTATCGAATACCCTGAAGATGCACCGGCTATCTTGGCGGCCAACAAACAATCGCAAGTTAAAGTGGCAGGTGAATTCGATGCTTCTGTCATTCCGCCTGAATTCAACGGCAGCAACAACTGGGTGGTATCCGGAGACAAAACGGCAAGCGGCAAGCCGTTGCTTGCGGACGATCCGCATCTTGGGCTCAGCACACCATCCATTTGGTACCAGATGCATTTGGAATCACCCGAACAAAACGTCAGCGGCGTGATTTTTTCCGGCATCCCTGGAATTATTCTGGGGCATAACGAAGAAATCGCTTGGGGTGTGACCAATGTGGGCCCGGATGTTCAGGATCTTTACATTGAAACACCGAACCCCGATGACCCGACACAATTTCAGTATGAAGGCGAATGGGAACAGGCGGAAGTAAGAGACGAACCGATTAAAGTGAAAGATGCGGAAACAGAGGCATTCGAAGTGCTGGTGACGAGACATGGGCCAGTTGTATCGAATGTCCTGTATGAAGACGAAGATCCGGGCGCAGTCTTTTCGATGCAGTGGACTGCCCTTGAACCGACGCTTGAACTGCAGGCGGTCCTTAATTTCAATAAAGCATCCAATTGGGAAGAGTTCGAATTGGCATTAGAGGACTTTCAGGCACCTGCACAGAACTTCGTTTTCGCATCCACGGATGGAACCATCGCCTATAAAGCGAATGGCCGTATTCCAATCCGCAAATCCGGGGACGGCCAGTTGCCGGTTCCAGGAGACTCAGCGGAATATGGATGGGAAGGATATGTGCCATTTGATGAATTGCCGCAGTCGGTCAATCCGGAAAACGGATTTATCGCTACAGCGAACAACGAAGTGGTTGACGATTCCTATCCTTATCACATCACCGATTTCTGGGCGCAGCCCTATCGCTATGAGCGAATTGCGGAAGTGCTGGAAGCATCAGATGAGTTGACTGCGCAGGATATGATGGACCTGCAGATGGACCAAAAGAATTTATATGCCGCAGAGTTTTTGGCAGACATGATTGCTAACGTACGCAACAGCACTGATGAATACAATGAAGTGCTGGCTTTGCTTGAAGAGTGGGATCAGGTGGACAGCAAAGATCAGGCGGCGCCATTGGTTTTCCATAAATGGATGAAGCAATTGCCTGAGACGTTATTGAGCGAACAATTCCCTGATGACGTATTTGAAATGTTGGCAGGCAAAAACCACATCACCGATGAAATGATGCGGAATGCATTTGCAGGAGATGAAGGTGCTTGGGTAACCGAATACGGCGGATTGGAAAAATGGCTGCTCGATTCGCTGGAGACGGCAGTGAGTGACATTGAAGAAGAGCAGGGAAGTGATTTGGCTGACTGGACGTGGGGTGAGCATCACCAATTGACTTTCCCGCATCCGATTGCGGGCGCTTCGTCCATTTTCGCCGCATTCCTGAACCCGGATCCAGTACCGATCGGCGGTTCCAATATCACGGTTCAGGCAGCTGCGTCCACACCGGAAGGCAATGTCAATCACGGAGCGTCTTGGCGATTTGTGGCCGATCTTGCTGATTTATCGAGTGCCTACCATATTGTTGGACCAGGATTGAGCGGACATTTGAAATCTGATTACTTCCATAACCAAGTGGACGATTGGGCTGAAGGCGATTTTCATGAGACGGAAATTACCGAAGACGTAAAAGGGTCGACATTAATTTTAAAGGCTGAATAAGTTCTAGCCGAAAATCGTTCGAAAAGGTCTGTAGATAGTCGCGAACGTTCGTAAAGTGTTTTGACACATTTACGAACGTTCTTTTGGTGGGTTTATAGAAGATGTTGAACCGTTCGTAAAAGTACACTTTTACGAACGGTTTTTTAATAGTTAATTAAAAGTGAAATTGCGTTTAGCTTATTCGGAATAAACAAATAATGGTAATGTAAAAAGAAGGGAAAATAACTTTTTAGTCTATTTTTGTAAGAGTAGAGCATGGTGTCTAAGTGAAAGATATAAATGAAGGAGGCGACTAAATGAAAAAATGGAGTTGGATTTTACTCGTGCTTAGTGTCATCCTGGTATATTGGCTTTGGCCAAAGGCAAGCATCGAAAAACCAATTGTGGTATCGGCTCAAGTAATGGAGTACACCAGCACGATGACTATTTCCTATATCACTACAAAAAAAGATGACACGCATTTAATGGAGGTCGCAGTGAACGGAAAAGGCTTTTATGCTCCATCTCGAACCGAGAATGGAGCAGAAGGAAGAAACAACCAAGTTGCCAGAAAGCTGACTACCCAAAATGGCTATCAGCTGCGGGAAGCTACAATTAAGTTAAACAAAGAGGAACTAGCTTATCTCCTACCTGATGATTCGAACCGCACTTTTTCGGCGGATTT
This sequence comes from Planococcus wigleyi, assembly GCF_014836985.1. Taxonomy (GTDB): domain Bacteria; phylum Bacillota; class Bacilli; order Bacillales_A; family Planococcaceae; genus Planococcus; species Planococcus notacanthi. The sequence goes on from NZ_JACSPU010000003.1 coordinate 461,974, forward strand.
TTCCTTCGCAGATTATTCACCCGTAAAAGCTGATGGTATTCTGCTATTGGAAGATGAAGCGGCAGAGGGAAGCTTGGAACAAGATCAGCTGCATTATACATTTACGGCATCTGAACCATTGTCTGTTTTTACAATAGGCCATTACAGTTCAGTTGCCACCGTCTCCTGGTCTCATAATGGCAGAGAAATGAAATTGCCATTAGCAATGGAAAAAGGAGATATGTTGGACATTCATTTTGACGGAACCTATCAAATGGGATCAACGGATGAACTTCTATTGGAAATTCAAACAGCAGGCGACAACTATTACACAAAACATTTAAAAGAAACCGTTCAGCTGCCAGATGGATACTTAAAACAACTTGTAAACGAGAACCGAAAGTTGTCGTATTGAGGGGAATTTGCCTATCCTGAATTGTTGGCAGTCCGATAGGGGGAGGGTCTGAAATACATAAAAGGTGCTAATTTAGAGGAATCGAATTTAACTTATGTGCAGTTAAATTACATTCAAACGTAGTTAAATATTTAAGAATATTATCTAAACAAAAATGAAATATAAGGAGTTTGTGATGAAAAAAAACATAAGTTCTATAATCGTGATTTTGGCATTGATCGGCTTATTAGTTGCAACGTTTTTTCTTCAGTATGAATTTTTATTTCTAACTCGTATTGTTTCACTTATCTTCGCAATCGTTTATTTAGTAATTGAAGTAAAGCAAGAGTATTTCTCAAAACGCAAGCCATTATTTATTCTCTTTAGTGTCATTAGCATGTTAGTTATAGCTGTAGGCATTATAGTTGATGAGACTTCAGCGACTGATGGATTCCATGCTAGAAGTTTTATGCTCCTAGTATTTGTTTTCATTCTTCTGGTCGTTAGCTATAAAGATTTATACAACAAAAACGAGGGTGGAAAGTAATTTCAGTTCAACTTTAGCTTTATAAATTCTATGATTTGAATGTAACTTATTGTGAATTAAGTTACATTCAAATGGCCAGATAAGAGAGCTCTCCTATCTGGCCTTCGTTGTTACTCTTCCTTATTTTTAAACTCTATTTTCCTCTGATTGCACTTTTTGACTAGGATGTTTGATTCTCCAAAGGAAAAATATAGTTAGTAAAACATAAAATACTGTAGCAATAAGAAAAAAGGGTTTGTTTTGAGAATAGGAAAAGGAATCACTAGTGAATAAGATTAGAAAGTATACCGTCCACATTCCGACGATTTGAAGCAGCTGGTTCATGAGATTAGATTTAAACATGTCATCGTCCCTTTCGCTAGAAAAATTTTAATAATTTATTTGATATTATATATACCATTTTTCTCCAGTGAGGTTTCGTTTTTTCTCAAAATAGAGATTTTAAAGTTTTTGAATGTAACTTATTAGCAAGTAAGTAACATTCAGTTCCCTTTGTTATCTCTACTCAGTTAAAGTTCCATAGTTGAAATAACTTCAGGTGCTATTCTCTATTTTTAGTTGTTCAGTAGATTAATTTTCTACCAGAATTTTTTCTGCAACTTCTTTATTTGCACCTGCTTTTTCGATCCGGATTTTCACCTTATCCCCACGTTCTAGATCACTTAGCTTGTCTTTAGCACCATCTATCTCAGTGTTTTCAGATAAGAAAATCTCATAAACAGGGTAATCTCCTTCACGCTCTGTCATAGGGGGCACTATGACAATGCTATTTTCCTTAATTTCTTCAATAAAGCCTTCATAGTCACTCGAATTATTTGCAGGACATCCAATCAAAAAAATTACAAGAGTGAGTGTAATGATAAGTCGATTTATCAATAGAGTCCTCCTTCAAAAAAAAGTTTTTTCTGTTACTTTATCATGAAATTTATTGATGGATGGAAAAATTTTCTACTGAGTTTGAATATAACTTAATCCTAGTTAAGTTATATTCACACCCCTTATTCTAGCGAAGTTGTAAACATAAGAAGAAAAAGTGAATTTGCTAGAAAAAATGATATATTGAAAAGACCATTCAGTACGTTTTTATAATTATAAATTAACGGACTAACGAAGTGGTTTAGTTGAAGGAAGCATATGGATTCCAAATAGAAGTGTACATCAAATAAGATATATTTAAATGCATGATTGGTTTGAACGAGATAAGACGCAAAACAATCTCCCTGTTTCATTTCAAAAGAAAGGAAATGTGAAAATGACATATAAATTACATTTTACTATCCCTACATTTACAGAGGACTTGGATACCTTTCCAATCCCTGAAAATGAAAATTATGATTATTGGGTTCCTTTAATAAGCTATTTTCTTAAGCAATCAACTATCATCGAAATCCATTGCTGGAATGACGAAAAAAATGTTATTGAGGAAACGACCTTGTTGTTCAAAGACTCTTTTAAAATAGTAAATGGAAGAGAGGTTACTGTTATTAAAGGAAGCAAAACGGATAATATATCACACCACTTGTTGTACGAGAACCTAAAAAAAAACGGTAAATTAAAATGGTTTTCGATTTTTTTTATTAAAAACAACATTCCCCTTTTTCACTCTGAGCATTGGGGAACCGAGTTTTTTGCTCCGAATCTCAGGGAAGAAAGCATAGCATACATCAAATCGATCACACCCGCAGGTACAGATTTTCATCAATACAACTAAAATAATTGCACTAAGCTGTTTCGTTCAATGAGATGCATAGCAGTTGCCAGCGAAAAGGTTAACTTTCTTAAGGGGTTTCAATGCAATAGGATTTAAAGAAAGTTAAACCCGGTTCATTAATTTCGTTACATTTAAAAATACTATTCATGTATTCACTGCCTAGTATACATATCATGAAGTCATCGGAAGAAGACCGCTGGAGAAGGAAATTTATTTCTAGAAAAAAGAAAGGCCCAAAGCGAATTTTTTTCGCTTTGGGTCTTTCTTTTTGAAGCGATTATAACTTCACTCTGTTTATTTCGCTGTTAATTCCTCTTCGGTCGCCCATTTGTGATTGGTTATTAATTCACTGCCGGTCGTAGGGATTAAATCGATCATATAGACGATTGTGTCCTTGACCGAATCAATCGTAGCCGTTGCACCATCCATTCCCTCCATATGATTGAAAAAGTTTTGAAAACTGAATTTTCTCCATCATTTCTCGATAGTTTCTTTTTATAATCAACAGTAGAATAGTGGATTTTTCCAAGCTAGAAAATCGAAGGAAGCAGTGGCCCGGACAATGGGGTTATTGATTGGCCTGTCGAAAAAGACCGATTGGAAACTGGTACAGAATTGGTGGCGGACCACTGGTTACAAGATTTTCGCGATTAATGTAAGACGGTTGAAAGCGTAAAACGAAATTGGCTGTAAGATTCCAACAACATTCTTTTAACTGGGGGAGTGGGAATGAAAATTCAGGTCATCTGCGAAGACTGTGAGAGTATTGAAGAGTTTGATTCACCTAAGAAAGATGGAGAAGTTGGCATTCACTCAATCGAACAAAGTTTCAGAGTAGGTGTGAGTTGGAAGAACGAAGTGATTGAAAATTTTCAAGACGAGTTCATCGACAAGATAGGCAAGGCAAAATCGAATAAAGAAAGAAGGCGAATTCTGGAAGATGGGATTACAGAAAATGCGTTTTCTGAGACAATCGATTTTGAACTGAGTTTTACCTGTAGGGGATGTGGAAATCGGATTATCTTGAATGACTTTCATCTGTTAGATTTGATGGGATTCTAAGTGATGCAGCCTTTCTTTACGGCTGGATCTATTAAAGAAAAGGGGAATAGCCATTACAAAGCGGACAGAATAAAATAAAAAACGTTGTGGAACATTTTCTTGATTAACATACGAGGGCTTATCGGAAGTTAGCGGCAAATACTAAATATAAATTCGAGGTTTCTATTAGCTGTGTCGAAAAAGGGCACCACGCATTTGTAATAATTAAAGCAAAGTGAAGCGCAACAATGATGCCCTCCATTAAAGCAGCCAATAAACATGATATTTTTCAATAAGTTATACTGAAGAAAAACAGATATGGGGCGCATGAGATGAAACGGATACTGGCAGTGGGATTTGGCGGAATGGCGGGCTCGCTTTTGCGGGCGGGTATTTATATAGCAGTCACGGGCGGGCTTGGGCTATGGGTTGTCAATCTGGTTGGCAGCTTTCTGATCAGCGTGGCAGCAGTCCGTTTGAGTCGCCAGTCCGCGGAATTGCGCTTATTGGTATCAACAGGACTGCTGGGTTCATTTACGACGTTTTCCGCTTTCTCCGCTGATTGGTTCCATTACCTGGAGTCATCCATCTGGTGGGGACTCGCGTTTGCCGGGAGCATGACGGCGGCTTGCGTAGCGTCGGCAGCTGCAGGGCTGTGGGTCGGCAGGAAAGGAGTGGCGTCATGATCGGCATCGCAATAGGCGGATTTTCGGGGGCGATTACACGTTACTTTTTTTACTTGCTGATCGAGAGTAAAATGTGGCAGCCAAAAACTGCAACTTGGCTGGTCAACAGCATCGGCTCATTTACGCTTGGCCTGTTTATCGGCAGCGGCAATTTATCGTCTTTCTGGATTACTGGTTTTCTCGGGGCCTTCACGACCTTTTCGACCATGGCTTTGGACATTGTCAAAGATCTGGAAGACGGCAAATGGCTGCACGCTGTCGGTTATGTTGGCGCAACTTTAGCTGGCGGCATTGGGCTGTTCAGCCTCGGCTATGTTTTAATTTGATAAATCTCTGAAACTCCTGCGGCGATTGCAGGAGTTTTTTTGTGAACGCCCACAAATTCTATCGAACGCTCATAAATCAGCAATAAAATAAAAATCCAGCCGCTTTTCAGAAATCCCGAAAAGCGGCTGGATTTATTTGACGATGATGACAGGGGACTGGACGCGTTTGGCCACTTTATGGCTGACGCTGCCCAGAACCATTTCCTGCAGCGCATTCAATCCGCGGCTGCCGATTAATACGACATCATAGCCGGTTTCATTGGCATGCTTGACGATGGTCGGTCCCGGAGCACCATGAAGTGTTTTGGTTTCAAACTCAACACCGGCTGAACGAAAGATTTCTTCAAGCGGTGCCAAGTGCTTGCGGCGTTCGAAGTGGACTTCGTCGCTGCTTTGGCCATGCAGGATTTCAGTTCGTGCTTTTTCATAATCAATAACGTACAGCAAGGTGACAAAAGCTTGTGGATTGGCTTTTGCCATCTTGACCGCTTCATGAGCGGCCCGTTTCGAATGGTCCGAACCGTCAGCTGCAACTAAAATTTTCTCGTACATGAAGCATCCCCCTTAGTGTGTACTCTTGCCTGCGTTACCGTATGTCGCCAATTTATCTACAAGTTTTTGGCTGGAAGCATTCAAACCGGTGATTTCAACGGTTTGCCCTTGGGCTTGAAGTTTATTCATCACCCGGTCGATGGCTCCTACGCCTGAATCGTCCCAGACGGTTGCATCGGAAAAGTCCAAAATGACTCCTTGGGACGGCTCCACCTGATCAAATGCAGAAACAAAGTCCTGGGAAGACGCAAAAAACAATTGTCCGTGTATGGTATATCTATTCGACGCATCGGACTCCAATCCTTCTTTGCGGACTTCCACTTTGGAAATCTTGGCAGCAAACAGGACTGCGCTTAAAATGACGCCGGCGAATACGCCTTTAGATAAATCATGTGTGTAAACGACAACAACGACAGTCAATAACATCACGACGGCATCTGATTTCGGAGCTGTCACCAAGTATTTGAAGGATCCCCAATCAAAGGTTCCGATGCATACCATCACCATGATTCCTGCCAAGACCGGCATCGGGATTTGAACAACCCAATTGCCAAGGACGATAATCAGGAACATCAGGAAAACCCCAGCGACAAACGTGGACAAACGACCACGGCCACCCGATTGGACGTTGATGCCGGACTGGCCAATCATTGCGCAGCCAGCCATGCCGCCGAAAAATCCAGTGATGATGTTGGCGATCCCTTGTCCGCGGGCTTCTTGGTTTTTATCCGATCCGGTTTCTGTAGCATCATCGAGGATCGATGCCGTCAGTAAAGACTCAAGCAAACCGATGATGGACAAAGCCAGTGCTGTCGGGAAAATAATTTGCAGCGTTTCGAAGTTGAACGGAACATTCGGGATGAAGAAACTTGGCAGGGTTTGGGAAATGGTGCCCAAACTGCCGACATTTTGCATGTCGATGCCGCTGTACATGACGACACCTGTCAACGCCAAAATGGCAATCAAAGGAGCCGGGATGGCTGTGAAGAACCGCGGCAGGATATAGACAATCGCTAACGTGATTCCCACAAACGCGTAAGTGATGGCATTGATGCCGAAAATGAACGGCACTTGTGCCATGAAAATCAGGATGGCCAGTGAATTGACAAAGCCGATCATGACAGCACGGGGGATGAATTTCATAAAGCGTGCGATTTTCAAAAAGCCGAAAATCAACTGCAGTATACCCGTCAGGATAGTGGCAGCCAACAGGTAATCCAGCCCGTGGTCACGGACCAGCAACACCATGGCCAATGCCATTGCGCCAGTCGCGGCAGAAATCATAGCGGGCCGGCCGCCGACAAAGGAAATGATGACAGCGATTGAGAACGAAGCATACAAGCCAACCATAGGGTCGACTCCGGCAATGATGGAGAAAGCGATGGCTTCCGGAATAAGCGCAAGGGCTACCACAATTCCCGACAAAATGTCTCCGCGGATATTGCCAAACCATTGCTCTTTATAAGATAAGGTATTCAAACAAGTGCACTTCCTTCTATATAAAATGAATTGATGATTCTCTTTACTATGCTTGCGTAGCATAGCAGAGAGAATGGGGTAACATGACTCCTTACTCTCAAAGAAGTCCCGGTGCACAGCAACAGCTAAAACTGTACCACCTTTTTTTCAGAGTGTAAATATGCTTCATTCAAATCAGCGTTTGACTGTAATTGCAGAGGCATATATACTGAAGTTAACAATCAAATGCTCGTTTGAATGAAAGAGGTGGCAGTATGAAAGAATTGTGTGAAGTGACCAAAGTCAATCCGGAAGTGGTGGACCATGTGCAGGAGCGTATGGCCGATTTGAGTGAAGTTGCCAACCTGTTCAAAGCGTTGGCAGATGAAACAAGGCTGAACATCGCGTATGCCTTAACGATAGAAGAAGAAATGTGCGTCTGTGACATTGCAGCAGTCATTGGTTCCTCCACAGCTACGGCTTCCCATCATTTGCGTTATTTGCGGGAGCGCGCCTTGGCGAAATCCGAGCGCAAAGGAAAACAGATTTATTATTCCTTGTCTGACGACCACGTTCGTCAATTGGTGACAATCGCTCATGAACACACGAAAGAAGGTGTGGAAAATGGTTAAAACCTATCGTCTTGAAAACTTGTCGTGCACCAGTTGTGCAGCCAAATTCGAAAAGAATGTCCGCGAATTGCCGGAAATCAGAAATGTCAATTTGAATTTTGGTGCCTCTAAATTGACGGTTGATGGAAATGTATCCATTGAAGCGCTTGAGAAAGCGGGAGCGTTTGATCATATCCGCGTCTATCCGGAAAAAGAAAAAGTAAAGCAAGTGCCATTTTACCAACGCCGCCAGACAATCGAAACAGCTTTCTCCCTGTTGTTGCTGATTGCAGGAATCATCGTTTCGTTCCAAGCGGGTGAAACACACCCTTGGTCGATTGCGCTCTTTGGCGGGTCTATGGCAATCGGCGGTTACCATATGTTCTGGACGGGGCTGAAAAACCTCAGCACATTCCAGTTTGATATGAAAACCTTGATGACGATAGCAATCATCGGTGCGGTGATCATCGGCGAATGGCGTGAAGGAGCGGTTGTCGTGTTCCTGTTCGCTGTCAGCGAAGCATTGGAGTCTTTCTCCATGAACAAAGCGCGCCAGTCGATCCGCAGCCTGATGGATCTGGCTCCGGCACGGGCATTGATTCAGCGCGACGGGGAATTAGCCGAAATGGATACGGAAGACATCCGTATTGGAGACATTCTACTTGTGAAGCCAGGACAAAAAATCGCTATGGACGGCACAGTCCTGCGCGGACAGTCCGCCGTCAACCAGGCAGCGATTACAGGAGAGTCGATTCCTGCAGTCAAAACGGTGGGAGATGAAGTTTTTGCTGGTACGATGAATGATGAAGGGGCGCTTGAAGTCACTGTCACAAAGCGTGTCGAAGATACAACCATTGCGAAGATCATCCATCTCGTCGAAGAAGCGCAGGCTGAAAAAGCACCGACACAGAAATTCATCGATCAGTTTGCCAAATATTATACACCGGCGATCATCGCCATCGCCTTTTTGGTGGCATTGGTGCCTGGCTTTATAACGGGAAACTGGGAGTTGTGGGTGTACCAAGGCTTGGCAGTTCTGGTCGTTGGATGTCCATGTGCACTGGTCGTCTCCACTCCGGTAGCTATTGTGACGGCCATCGGCAATGCTGCGCGCCAAGGTGTGCTCATTAAAGGCGGTGTTCATTTGGAAGAAACGGGCCGTATCAATGCGGTCGCTTTTGATAAAACGGGAACATTGACCAAAGGTTATCCGGAAGTGACAGATGTTCTAGTCCAAGGGACTGTCTCGAAAGAAGAGTTGTTGAAACTTGCGGCATCGGTGGAAGCCATGTCGCAGCATCCTTTGGCGAGAGCCATTACAAAAGAAGCGGCAGGTGTTTATGCTTCTGAAAACTTCAATTCCATAACAGGCAAAGGCGCTTATGCAGATGTCAATGAAGAAACTATCTCTGTCGGCAGCCTGACGTGGGCCGAAGAGAAGGGCTTACACATTCCGGAAAAAGCGCGTAAACTGCAGAAGAGCGGAAAATCCGTCACTGCTGTATTTTCAGAAACAACTTTACTGGGCATCATCGCAGTAGCGGATGCCATCCGTACAGAAAGCCCTTCTATTATTCAGAAACTGAAAGCGATGGGCATCAATCAGACCATCATGCTGACGGGGGACCATCCTGCAACAGCCAAGGCTATTGCAGCGGAAATTGGTGTAACCGATGTTCGGGCTGGGTTGATGCCTGAAGATAAACTGTCAGCGATTAAAGGCTTGCAACAACAATATGGCCGTGTAGCGATGGTCGGTGATGGCATTAACGATGCACCGGCTCTTGCTGCATCAAATATCGGCATTGCTATGGGTGGAGCAGGGACAGATGCAGCTCTGGAAACAGCGGATATCGCATTGATGGCTGACGATTTGGAGAAATTGCCTTATACGATTCGACTCAGCCGAAAGACATTGCGTATAATAAAAGAAAATATCGTCTTTGCATTGGGGCTCAAGATCCTTGCATTGCTTTTGATCATCCCAGGTTGGTTAACCTTATGGATTGCGATTTTCGCAGATATGGGTGCCACCTTATTGGTGGTTTTGAATGCATTGCGTCTTGTGAAAGTCCAGAAGTAAGGTAGGTTTGGAGGGTAACCATTGAAATTAACAGAGTGGACAATGGAAGAACAAGAACAGCTGATTCATTTTATGACAACGAATTCATGGCCATTTCACGGTCACGAACATCCGGTCCGCGCCTTGATTGAGAAGACCATCGAAGAAGGCGGATATAAATCAGATCAAGTCACGACTTTTTGGATAGAAAACGAGGAAAGCCAGCAAGTGGGCTTAGTCAAAATCTTTGACCTGCAGGATGATATCCCGCTTTTCGATTTGCGGATTGCAGATCCGTACCGCAATAAAGGTTACGGCCCGAAGGCGTTGAAAATGGTTGCTGACTTCGTCTTTTCATTGCCGGAAAAGAAAATCCGTCTGGAAGGCAATACGCGTCATGACAATTTTGCAATGCGCAAAGCTTTTGAACGGACAGGATTTGTCAAAGAAGCACATATGCGGCAAGCCTGGTTTTCTCCGCGGGAAAACCGCTATTACGATGCCGTAACTTATGGGATGACGCGCGAAGATTGGCAGGCTGGCATCACGACACCGGTCCTGTGGGATGATGCGGTGGTGGAAGCGAAAGAACCGCCTTTCAATCCGGTATTGCTCGATTTTCCGGAAGAATTCGAATCGGAACGCCTGCTGATACGGGCGCCAAGAAGAGAAGATGCACAGGCGAGCTATGAAGCGGTTGTGCATTCATTGGAAGCTTTTCGCCCCTGGTTGCCATTTGCGCAACAGGAGCCGGATCTTGCAGAAACGGAAGCGACGCTGATTGAAGCTGAGGCGAATTTCAAATTGCGCAAGGATCTGCGTCTGCATTTCTTTTTGAAAGAAACCGGGCAATTTATCGGTTCTACAGGGCTTCACCGGATTGATTGGGAAGTGCGGAAATTTGAAATCGGCTATTGGGTCGATAACCGTTATGAAGGCAAAGGCTACGTCACGGAAGCAGTTGAGCGCATTACTCGATTTGCTTTTGAGGAGTTGGAGGCCAATCGGGTTGAAATCCGTTGCGATCCGGACAATGTCCGCAGCCGCGCAGTAGCCAACCGCCTGGATTTCGAGCTGGAAGGCATCTTGCGCAATGATACGATTTCTAAAGTAGGAAATAAACTTCGGGATACATGCATCTACGCCAAAATCCGTCAATAAAGTATATGGAGTTCCCTGACACTGAAAAGCAGGAAGGAAAATCACTAACTTTTCCTTCCTGCTTTTCCTATGGGGTTGTTGAATAACAGACATAAAGAAAGGGTTGTCCCAACAGCCATTTACAATGACTGTTGAAACAACCCTGTTGTTTAATTAACGCTGTGGCTATACGCCCTTACGTCCAGTTACTAAATTGATAACTAAAACGATTGCAGCAATAATTAAAAGAATGTGTATAAGTCCGCCTGCTACATCCATTAAGAATCCGATAAGCCATACTACAATAATGACTGCTAAGATAATCCAAAGAATACGTCCCACGTTTTTCACCTGCCCTTTCGATAATAACTATTTTGCTTATAGTAATAACTACCCTGACAGTATTTAGCTTAAACCTTTCTGAAAAAACGGACTGTTTTAAGGACGGCAAGTCCAGTTGTTTCAATGATGGCGGTATAGTAAACTGAACATAGCTACGTGAGGGAGGAAAGAACTTTGCCTACTCCAAGTATGGAAGACCATATTGAAATCATTTATTCATTAATTGAGCAAAAGGGCTATGCGCGTGTTTCGGATATCGCGGAGGCCTTATCTGTGCTGCCTTCTTCTGTCACTAAAATGGTGCAGAAGCTGGATAAAGACGGCTACTTGATATACGAACGCTACAGAGGACTGGTTTTGACGCCAAGGGGCCAGAAGCTGGGCAAACGCCTATTGGAGCGGCACAGCCTGCTTGAACAATTTCTTCGGTTGATCGGTGTAGATGAAGAACGGATCTACGGGGATGTTGAAGGAATCGAGCACCATTTAAGCTGGAATTCAATCGATCGGATTGCCGATTTGGTCCAACTGTTGGAAGAAAGCCCGGATTTTATGGAAAAGCTGGAACAGCTGAATAAAGAAGAAAAAGAAAGTTAAGAGAAATAGGAGGAGCTAATTATGGCTTTACACCCAGGATTGAAAGCGACATTGCAAGTGAAAGACCGTTCAACGTCTCAGTGGATTTTATCGGATGGTTCAGGCGACGAAGTAATGATGAACGCATCAGAAATAGAAGAAGGTCAGGAAATCGGAGAAGAAATTGAAGTCTTCCTTTACCGCAACCGCCAAGGAGGCGTTTCGGCAACACCGATGATTCCTCATATTCTGCCAAGTGAATATGGCTGGGCAAAAGTATTGAAAGTTTCTCCACGTGAAGGTGCAGTAGTGGATATTGGTACGACTCGTGAAGTGTATCTGCTGCCGGCTGATCTTCCGCAAATCATGGAATTGTGGCCGAAGCAAGGCGACCATATTTTCATGACGCTTCGGACAGACCGCCATGGCGATTTATACGGACGCCTGGCAACGGAAGAAAAAGTATTGGAATTGATGCAGCCTGCACCAGAAACCGCTTTTAATCAAAACCTGCAGGCACGCGCTTACCGGTTGTTGCCAGTCGGGACCTTTATGCTATCGGTTCCTGAAATGTACCGTATTTTTATTCACGAAACAGAACGCCATGAAGAACCGCGCCTTGGGGAAGAAAAAACTGTCCGCATCATCGATGTAAAAGACGATGGCACACTTAACGGCTCGTTGCTTCCAAGAAAACAGGAACGTTTGGCAGATGACGCGGAAGAAATCATGCGTTATCTCGAAGAATCGGGCGGCAAGATGCCATTCACCGATAAATCTTCTCCGGACGAAATCCAGGAAATTTTCGGCATGAGCAAAGCGGCATTCAAGCGTGCACTCGGCAAATTGTATAAAAATCGCCAAATTATCCAGGAAGATGGCTGGACCAGGTCAACGAAGTAAAGGAACCTTTTCAAATTAATTTCGTATTAATTTGGAGAAAGGGGCAATATACTAATGAAAAAATTACTCACTGCCATAGCATTACTGTTTACGCTATCTGCTGTTTTGCCATCATACAGTTCGGCAAATGTCGGCATCAACGAAAAATTCGGTCTGCCGATCGTGGTTTACGGAGGCAATTTATCAGCAGATGAAAAAGCATCTGTTGCTGAAAGCCTGGATGTAGCTGGAGAAGTGGATGTAGAAGAAATTGAAGTGACGGGCCAGGATCTGATCAAGTACATTAAAGATGGCGATTCTCGTGCCAATATGTATTCATCTGCAAAAATCACGCGCAAAGATGAAGGTGCTGGACTGGTGATTGAAATTGTAACGCCTGACAACATTACTCAGGTAACCTCTGAAATGTACGGCAATGCCATGCTGACTGCGGGTATTGAAAATGCTACCGTGGAAGTGGCAGCACCCAAAGCGGTAACTGGCCACTCGGCACTTGTAGGGATCTATAAAGCCTATGAAGTAAATGGTGAAGAGCTCGACCCGGAACGGACAGACGTCGCAAATGACGAATTGACCGTTGCAACGGAACTTGCAGACGGCGGCGTGGACGACGCTAAAGTCAGCGAATTGTTAACTGAAATCAAAAAACAGATTGCTGAACAGAATCCAGCTTCGCGTGAAGAAGTGGAGCAGATTGTGGAGGAGCAATTGAGTAAGCTCCAAATTGAACTGAGCCCGGAAGACCGCCAATTGTTGGTGGATTTGATGGACCGCATTCGTAAGCTTGATATCGATTTTTCCAAATGGTCCACACAATTAGAAGATTTGAGTAAGACCATCGAAGACAAAATCGGCAAAGTCGTCAATGATGAAGGCTTTTGGGAAAGTGTAAAAACTTTCTTCAGAAATCTTGCTGATACTGTCCGCGGCTGGTTGAATTAATTTGAACAGGCAAGTCCCATTTATGGGGCTTGCCTGTTTTTGGTTTAAAGTGTGATAGCTTGCGCGTGTGAAAAGACAGTGATAATATGAAATTAATATCTCGAATTCAAGATAATTAGGAGGAAATTGATATGAAATTAGAAGGAATTCACCATGTTTCAGCTTTAACAGCCAACGTCGATGCCAATCATGACTTTTTTACACGGATCTTAGGAATGCGTTTAGTGAAAAAAAGCGTTAACCAAGACAATCCGTCATCCTATCATTTATTTTATGCAGATGCGGTCGGAACCCCAGGCACAGATATGACGTACTTTGATATTCCAATGGCTGGACGTACGCATCCAGGTGTTTCGAGCATCAGCAATACGGCGTTCCGCGTAAAAAATGAAGGAGCGTTGGATTATTGGCTTGCGCGTTTTGATGAATTTGAAGTTCCACACGGAAAAATTGAACAGCGTTTTAATCGTCCAACTTTGACTTTCCAGGATTTCGAAGGTTCCAGATTAATGCTGGTTGTTGATGATGGGAGTGGCATTGAGCATGGTATCCCTTGGACAAAAGCCGGTATTCCCGAAGAGTTCGCCATTGTCGGATTAGGCCATGTACGCTTGACGGTCCGAAAAAGCGATAAAACAGCTGCCGTTCTGACAGATATTATGGGGTTTGAACAAATTGGCCATTATCCGTCCACAGTAGACGGGCAAAAAGATATTTTAGTCTTTTCGACAGGAAAAGGCGGTCCCGCTGGCGAAATACACTTAGAGGAACGTTCAGACCTACCGCCCGAAAGACCGGGACGAGGCAGCGTCCACCATGTGGCGTTCCGTGTCAAAACGTACGAAGACTACAGCAAATGGAATGAATACTTGCGTTCCAATGGTTTTATGACTTCCGGAGAAGTAGACCGCTATTATTTCAAAGCGATATATTTCCGTGAGCCTAATGGCATTCTTTTTGAACTGTCAACAGATGAGCCAGGCTTTGCAACGGACGAACCGATGGACGCTTTAGGACAAACCTTGGCATTGCCTCCGTTTTTAGAGCCTAAACGTGCTCAAATCGAAGCATCTCTTCGTCCGTTGAGTATTAATCAATGAATAGGAGGAGAATGGAAATGGATTTTAAATTAATCGAATTAGGCAGTGACGAATTTGCGTATCGGCTTGAAGAAGAAGGCCAAACAAAAGCGGAAATTACGTGGACGGAACTAGCGAATGTTATGGTCATTGAACATACCTTTGTAGACGAATCAATGCGCAATCAGGGACTTGCCAAAAAACTATTAGATCGGGCGGCCGACTATGCCCGTGAAAACAGCTTTAAAATGGAGCCGGTTTGTTCTTATGCTGTAACGGCTTTTGACCGCTATAAAGAATACGATGACGTTAAAATATAAAGGACCTACACTTTGGTGAAGGTTTTCGGCTTTGCTGAATTTTTTAGGCACGCAAAAAGCAATCCTCTATCAGTTGAGTGGATTGCTTTTGCTATGTTATACATATGTAATTGATCATTCGTTACCTCCGTTTTTAAATGCTTGTCATAAAGAATACAATGGCAGTTAAAATTGAAGCTCCTCCAACACCATACATAAAATCAGCTTGACTAAAAATTAGATTTTTTTCCATTTTTTAGAACTCCTTTCAAATCTTTGTTATTAATATTCTACCCTTTTGAAACGTCATTAAACATTTTTTTGACAAAAGTCCATTGGTTCATCTACTCGGAATGCTGGACAGTCTTTACAGGTTTTATTAGTTTTTTTAAGGGAACAGAATAATTAAGTAACCAAATCCTTATTTGTACGTATACTGATAAGAGACTATAGGAAGAGGTGGAATGAATGAATCAAGAAACAGTTAACAGAGCGGGAGAAAAAGTGCTCGGGATCATCGGCATCGTCTTTAACATTTTAGCAATTGCCTTAATCGGATTTGGAATGGCGAGTTATTCGAGTGTTCAAGGTACACCGGAGTTCCAACAATATATAGAAGACGAAATTATGGCAGATCCTGCATTCTCCAATCCGGAAGAAGCACAAATGGTTATTGATATGATGTCTTCAAGCTTCAATATCGTAGGATGGGTATTAATTGCGCTGTTGGCGTTAAGTACAATTTTCGCTATTGTTGCTTTGGTCAATCTCCGTAAACGAGGAAAAGCGTCTATGGCAGGAGTCTTCTTTATTCTTGCCGGATTATTTGCCGGACTTCTATCGTTAACATCTATCTTGTTCTATATTGCCGCTATTATGTGCTTTGTCCGCAAACCGCGTATATCAAACAATCAAAACTTGCGCGATGATGACTTCAAGTACCAGGAAGATCAGCTGCGCCGCAAAGAAGAATCCGTTCGTCGAGAAGATGAATTGCGCCGCGATGACACAACCACAACACGCAATGACGACGATACACCTTATCGTCCGTTGTAAGTGAATGAGCTTTAAAAGAACGAATAGGCACCTTGGCAATAGTTGCCAAGGTGCCTATTTTGATGAGTGCACAAAAAACAGCTGCCTATAAAGCAGTGGCAGCTGTTTTCAAATTGTAAACGTATTTGGCTGTTTGCAGTGGATGGCCTTCGAATAATTCCTCGAACTCTTCCAGCAGCTCGAAGCCATTTGCTTCATAAAAGTTGCGGCCTTTACTGTTTTCGCTTTCGACATAAACAAAGAGCTGGTTGCCGTTGAGCAGATAGCTCAAACCGCTGTTCAACAATTGTTTGCCATAACCCGAACGCTGAAATTCGGGTTTCATGTAGATGGCGATCAATTCGGCATCACCATCTTCATCGACTTTCGTGAAGTTGGCGAAGCCGACGGGCTGGCCTTCATGTTCCGCAAGCAATATGATTGTTCTCTTTAAACGCATCTCCATCATCGGAGTAGAATAGGATTTATCTAAAAAGCTTTGTTGGATGGTAGAGGGAATGATTCCGGCATACGTATCATTCCAGCTAACTTTGGCAATCTCTTGAACAGATGCAATATCTGCAGATGTACCGGTACGAATCATGTAATCACCTCTAAATTCTTTTTGTAATCATATCAAAAATACAGCCCAATAGCCACTAATGTGGAATAATAGAAACAAAAGGAGGGTGCTGAATATGGACTGGAAGACCTATTATTTCGAAGAGTTGACGGCAAAAAAACTATATGAGGTACTGAAGCTGCGAGTTGATGTATTTGTAGTGGAACAAAACTGTCCATACCCCGAGCTGGACAATCTGGATCAGCAATCCATTCATTTGCTTTACACTGAAGATGGGGTCATCCAAGCTTATGCACGTCTAGTCCCAGGTGGTGTAAAGTACGACCTGCCATCCATTGGCAGAGTCATTGTCCGACAAGAAGCCAGAGGACGCGGATTGGCCAAGCAACTGCTTGAACACAGTATTGATTACATACTAACCGAGTGGAAGGCCCCGGCAATTCAACTGCAGGGGCAAGTCTATCTTCAGGAGTTTTACCAATCTTTCGGATTCCAACCGATTTCTGAAAGCTATGACGAAGACGGCATTCCGCATGTGGATATGAAATTAACGAACAGCAAAATGTAATACTTTTGACATACAATAAAGGATTAGCTTCATAAAAAAAGGGTAAATATATTGTAATAACCAAATTGATTGATGAAGGAGTGCTGTAAATGGCAAGAGGAAGAGGTCTCTTATTAGCAGGATTAGCTGCGGGAGCATATGCATATTTCAAAAACCCTGAAAACCGCGAAAAAGCCACAAAGGCTTTTAATGAAGCGAAAGTGAAGGTGAACTCTTACATGGAATCACAAAACCTGGATAAAGACGGCAACCCGATTTCAAAAACCACGGATACGCCAAGCACTACCGAAAAACGTGAAAACAAAATGGTCGCTGAAGGTGGAGCTTCCGCAAGTGTCCAGTATTACAACGAGCAGCAACAGAAAAAACAGGACAAAGAGAAGGATGACGTAAAATTATCATCAAACGATGTCGGCAGCGAAAAAGCTGAAAATACGGCATCAGCATCTCCGGAAAATAAAATAAGCACAGATAACTTATAAGAAAAAGGATGGTCCAGGACCATCCTTTTTACTGCCGATTATTCTTTCTTAACCGTCAACCCATTCAATAAGGCGATTGCCAATAAGAGAAGGCTGCTGACGATAAATCCTTGATTGGGGTTTAAAGCAAATGCTCCTGTAATGCTTGAACCAGCAACAACACCGATGGAAAAGAACGCGTAAAAATACCCATAAGCCCGTCCGCGCGATGCTTCATCCGTTGAATCAATCAACAGAGAATTGATTGAAGGAAACAGCAGAGCAAAGCCGATTCCATACGTACCCATGCTAGCGTACAATAGGGATTCAATGGATGCTGCACTCAGAAAAAGCAGCGATGCACCCATCACAGTAAAGCCGATGATTAAAGTATAGATAGGTTTTGTGACATCAAAAATGCGATTGATGGGGAGCAGAAAAACTAGAATAGCTGAAATTCCGAAAACGCTTAATAACAGACCGCTCAGCTGAGAATCCAAACCAAGCGCTTCGACTTTGAGCGGCAGCATATAGGCCAAAACCCCTTGGGAAAACATCAGAAAGAATGCGCCTGAAAAAGAGCGGATCAACCCTTTGTTTTTCAGAATATCCATGAGCGCAACAGTTTTCCTGGCCGTTTTGTTTTTGGTTATGGCTGTTTGCCGCAACAAGAAAAATGCAGCTATGCCAATCAGCAAAATCAGCATACCGGTAAGAAACATGGTTTGTGGAACGTCATTGCGGCTGGTATATACTGCGCCGTAAGCTGGACCGACGATAGCGGCGAGCCCGACGAATGCACCTGACAACGCTGCGCCTTTTCCTCGTTTAGTGCTTTCTGTCCGATTGGCTAAGTATGTGAAGGCAGCCGGAACAGTCAGTCCTGCCGCAATTCCGTGGAAAAAGCGGATAGCTAAAAGGCTGTAAGGACCTTCTATTGCTGAATAGCTGAACAATGCAAAGCTCGTAGATAATAGGCCAACAACTAAAATCTTAAAAGGTCCTTTACGATCGGAAAAAATACCGGAAATGACGTTTCCGAATGTATTGGAAAGCGAATACATGCCCACCGCCAATCCGGCGATAAAGGGACTGGCGCCTAAAGACACTGCATACGTGCTCATGATGGGCAGCTGGGCAAATAAATCAAAAAAAGCAAAGAAGATAATGAGATAAATAAAAATACGCAAGGCGGCTCCTACTTTCCTGAACAAATTGCAGTTTTCTGGAGTTGCTCACCCCAAGGCAAGGGACGAATATAACTATAGCCGTATTATACCATCGGAGGTCTGATGATGAAAAAAGCAATGTTCATATTAAATCCATCTGCAGGAAAAGAGCGTGCGTCCGAATACCGGGAGCAAGTAGAAGAAACACTTGCATCCATGGGATATGAAGTCGATACAAGAGAAACGGAAAAAGCGAAAGATGCCACGCATTTTGCAGCTGAAGCCTGTGAAAAGAAATATGATTTTGTTGTAGCCATGGGTGGGGATGGCACCATCAATGAGGCGGTATCAGGAATAGCAGAGCAAGAGCATCAACCTTTATTTTCCTTGATCCCTCTTGGTACCGTCAACGATTTTGCGCGTGCATTGGGAATTTCACTCGACCCGCCGGAAGCGATTGAAGCCCTTAAAACAGGATATGAAAAGCGCGTAGACATTGCCAAGGTTGGAGAGCATTTCTTCATGAATATCTTGGCAATTGGTGATATTGCCGAGTCCACGTATGATGTGGATCCAGAGCAGAAAACCAAATTGGGAGCATTGGCCTATTTTATTGAAGGCGTTAAAGCCATTACAGCAGATACAGAAACATACTTTGAAATTGAGCATGACCATGGAACGTGGTCGGGAGAAGCAAAACTGGTGCTGGTCGCATTGACCAATTCAGTAGGTGGCTTTGAGAAATTAGCCCCTGAAGCTTTAACGGATGACGGCCTGTTGCATCTGTATATCGTGAAAAATGCAGCTCTGCCGGCATTTCTCCGCATTGCAACTTCGGTGCTAAGAGGAAAACTGGAAGAAGATCCAGCGGTGGAAGCAGTCCATACGACCAAAGTGTCCATTAAAACGAATGAACCGATGTCCTGTAATATTGATGGTGACGAAGGGTGCACGACTCCCTTCATGATTGAGGTATTGCCGCAGCATATACGTGCACTCATTCCACCCGATGATGCCGGGGAATAAAAAAATGGAATTCACCCTTTAAAGGGGCTGAAACGATGGCGTACGGAACAGGAATACAGGACAAGTCATTTTTCTGCTGTGGCTTGTTTTGTCATTCTGTTAAAATCGAGTTTTTAAAAGTAGGAATGGAACCTTTTTAAAACGATTTCGTTTAATATAGTATAAATTTTGTATTAAAACGTTACTGAAGGCGCAAGACTGTGTTTTTTATACTAGAGCAAATTACATAAAAAATATACAATAATAGCAGCATATCTCTATTATTTTGCGCTATTTCAGTATATAGTTGAGAGATGCAGCACAAACTTGTACAAAGAAAGACGGGGAAACGATGAATCTTATCACTGCACCATCTATACAAGAAACGATTTCAAAAATATTTATGAACGAGACAGAAAACTTAAACCAGGTTGAGGGATTGGATAAGTTTTTTGAAATTGAAACGCAATTGATGTATGAAATTCACCATTTGGAAAAAGAGCGGGCAAAAGAAACATTGAGAGAATTGATTGATATGCTTTCGCTTCGTCCAGAAAAAGATATCATCCGCTCTATCCGCAATTATTTCATCATCCTATCTTCCGTTATGGCACGTAAACTTTATGAAATGCGTGTACCACCTAAGAAAGCATTTGCCTTTAACTCCGCTTGCGTAGAGTTAGTGGACAAACATATGAACGACTCTGAATTCATGTTCGTTGCAGATGAGCTGATTGAATTTTTTGTATCGATCATTTCTGAACGCAAGCAACCTTCTTTCGGGCACCAAACCGTCAACAAAGTCGTTATTTACATCAATGACGAAGTAGAACGCGATTTGTCTGTTGAAGAAATTGCTAAGCATTTTAATATTTCAACCAGCCATTTGTCACGTATTTTCAGAGAACATGCCGGCATTACGCTTGTTGAATATTTGAATGTCCGTCGTGTGGAAGAGTCGCAATACTATCTTCGCCATTCGGATAAAGGCATTTCAGACATCTCCAAGCAGTTCCACTTCTGCAACCAAAGTTACTTTACGCGGATTTTTAAAAAATACACAGCCGTCACACCAAAGCAATTCCGTGACAGCCAGCACATTCCGTATTTCCGCTATACATTGCCGAATGCCAAGTAAGGAGAAGAAATTCTCCTTTTTTTCTTGCATACGAATAGGAAGAAGACATGCCGTAATTTCGTCACAAAAATGAAAAAATCCATCGGTCTTTTACTCACGGATTGAATTTTGCAGCGCTTATCGTTATACTTCTTAGTAGTTGAAAAAGGTGAAGGTGACTAATTTGAAAAAGAAAATTACATTATTGATGATGATGGCGGTAGCTGCTGTTTTATTGAGTGGATGTGCCGCTGTTGAAAACAAAGAAGGATTCTTTTATTCCATCTTTGTGAAGCCATTTGATTTCTCATTGGATTATTTAGGGGGATTGTTCGGCGGTAGTTATGGTATGGCTATTGTTGTAATTACCATTATTATCCGTTTGGTGTTAATGCCATTCATGCTGCGTACCTATAAACGCCAGCAAGGAATGAAAGTCAAGATGGATAAGATGCGTCCTGAAATGGAAGATATCCAAAAGCGTTTGAAAGAAACGAAAGATAAAGAAGAACAGATGAAATTGCAGCAGGAAATGATGGGACTTTACAAAAAGCATGAGGTAAACCCCTTGAACATGGGTTGTTTGCCTGTTGTTATCCAAATGCCGATCATCATGGGTCTTTATTTTGCCATTCTATACTCGCCAGATGTCCGTTCACACGAATTCCTATGGTTTAACCTGGGTTCACCGGATGTTATCATGACATTGATTGCTGGTGCGGTTTACTTCTTCCAAGCCAAAGTATCTTTGTGGACGATGCCAGAACAACAGCAAAAGCAGATGAAGCTGTTTGTTTACATTTCTCCAATTATGATTATGTTCATTTCATTCACATCGATGGCAGCTTTACCGGTTTACTGGGCAGTTGGAGGAATCTTGTTGATCATCCAAACATTCATCGGCCGTAAATTCTATTCGAATCATCCGGAAAAAGCGCTTGAAGCAGTAGAAGATAAAAAATAATTTAGAAGAGGCCGGCAAATATTGCCGGTTTTCTTTTTTGGGGAGATACTTACATGAATATGAAACTTATACAGGGAATAGGCATTGCCTTATTAAGTATCACTGCCTTGACCTTCTTGATCTTTGGTTACCTGGAAGTGGCAGTATTGTTTATGACGCTGTTGTTTGTGTTGACAAACAGTTTTCGTTATCGACACATGAAAGCACAAGGAATGCACCGGGAGGCAAAATGGATGCTCGGTATGGCTATCATTTTCGGACTGCTGTTCTTTGTCGTGTTGGCAACCATTTTAATGTAGAATGAAAAACAGCGCGATCTCATTGAGATTGCGCTGTTTCTATGTATTCGTACTTTTCTTTCGAGCGTTCTTCTAATAGTGTATCCAACCGGTTCATCAACACCTGGATATCACGTTCCGATATATGATTCAATGTTTACAGCTCCTTATGTGTTTATACTTAGTTATTCGTAAAAAACATGGGGCTTAGGGGGGTGTTTAAATAAATATAAGTAAAAATAATGGCCGTTAAATTTTTAAGTGAGTCAAAACTGTTTACAGATTGTTCGAAGAGTTCTTTTCTAGAAAAAATTCGATCCATTAGAGAAGAAAAAAGCTTGGGAAAAATGCTACTTGTTACGGAAGAAATCCACCAACAAGAATGATAGAATAATAAAGAAGCTGATAGAAGGAAGGCCTAGTATGAAATCTATGGGTACAAAAAAACCAAAAGATAAAAAGTTCTATATAAAATGGATGGTGATTAGTTTGTCAGCAATAATGGCTGTTTTAGCAGCGGCGTGGTTTTACATACATGACTGGGATATGGAAAAAAGCATGACAGCTTTAGCAGAATCGATGACAAGTGAAGAACCCGCTGAAGAGATGAAGAAAGAGGAGCCTGTAGAAATACCGGCTGAACCTAAAGAAACAGAAGAACCCGCACAAGAAGAACCGGCATCAGAAGAAAAAGCAGATGCGACCATTTATCCTGAAGACAGTGTGCTGCCCGCAGAGCCCACTTTAATCAATGGTGTACTTATCGCCAATAAGCAGCATCCATTGCCTGCAACATACGCTCCTGGAGAAGTCCCGGAAGCACGTGCAGCTTTTGAAACCATGAAAGCGGCAGCTGCTAAAGATGGCCTCAACCTGAATGCATTCAGCACGTATCGCGATTTTGCACGCCAAAAGCAATTATATGAAGGCTACACAGCAAAAGACGGCCAAGAAGCGGCAGACCGCTACAGCGCGCGCCCTGGTTATTCGGAACATCAGACGGGCCTCGCATTTGATATCGGTGAAGCAGGCCAAGAACAGCACTGGGCTTCCTCGTCCTTCGGTGATACTGAAGGAGGCAAGTGGCTGAAAGCGCACGCCCACGAATACGGGTTCATCCTTCGCTATCCAGAAGGCAGTGAACACATTACAGGGTATATGCATGAAGCTTGGCATTTCCGTTACGTAGGGAAAGAAATTGCTGAAGAAATTCATCAAAAAGGAATCACGCTTGAAGAATATTTAGGTGTATAGAAAGGAAAAACGTCTCCGGTTTATCGGAGACGTTTTTCTTTGAGTAAAATATTGGGGACTCTTTATCATTTTTTAAGTCGTAACTTTCTATTGTTATAAAATAGGCGCCAGTAAACGGGCAATCGACTCTTTGGTTTTAATCATGCGGGTGCGGTCCAAATACATCATATAGGTTAATTCCGTCGAAAGCTTCATATCCCGGTGGAATAGTTCTGCAAGATCGGTGGATACTTTTTCATCGTAAATGAATGCATTCACTTCGAAATTCAATTTAAAGCTTCTGACATCGATGTTAGCAGTGCCGACGGTAGACGCTTTGTTGTCTGTAACAATCATTTTTGTATGCAGAAAGCCGTTGTCATAGATGAAGACGCGGGCTCCTGCGCGCAACATTTGGCCAGCGTAGGAATAAGTAGCCCAATAAACGAAAGGGTGATCGGGTTTGTTTGGAATCATAATCCGAACATCGATTCCTGACAAAGCCGCAATGCGGATAGCATCATAGAAACTGGCATCCGGTATAAAGTAAGGAGTTTGTATGTAGATATAATCGCGCGCCAAGTTGATGAGCTTCAAATAACCGTCCTTAATCTGTTCCCATTCTTCATCCGGTCCACTCGAAACAATCTGCATGGAAGTGTTTCCTGTTTCCTGTTTTACTGGAAAGTAAGCTTCGTCATATTCGATATCATGACGCGCAGATGCTTGGTTCCAGTCTCGGATGAAACGCGTCTGCAATGGGTAAAGGGCACTTCCAGTTATTCGCAGATGCGTATCCCGCCAATAGCCGAATTTTCGGCTAAGCCCTAAATATTCATCTCCGACATTAAAGCCGCCGAGATAACCGACGTCCCCATCAATCACCACGATTTTCCGGTGATTTCGGTAATTGAGCCGCGGATTGATAATCGGCAAGATGGAAGGGAAGAAGGTTTCGACTTCTCCGCCTGCCGCCGTGAGTTTCTTGAACAGGCGTTTGCTTATTCTTCTGGAACCCATATCATCATAAAGCAAGCGAACCTTAACGCCTTCTTTAGCTTTAAGAGTCAAAGCATCTACAATTCGGTTGCCCAGTTCGTCCAAACGGAAAATATAATATTGGATATGGATGTGATCAGTGGCATTTTCGATATCCTGAAGAAGCGAATTGAACTTTTTTCGACCATCATTAAAGATCTGCAAGTTGTTGTCTTGTGTCAACAAAGCTCCGTTGTTGCGAAGGTGGAGGTAAACCAAGTCCGTATAGTTTTTTGCATTGGGATCCTGAAATTCAAAACTGTTGTCATGCAGTTCGTTCATTTGCGTAGCGATCAAGTGTTCAATACCGACGCGTTTGCTGCCTTCCCATTTAAAAAGAGTTTTCTTGCGGAGCTGCCTTCCCAAAAGCAGGTAAATAAAGAATCCTAAAATAGGAATGAAAAATAGGACCAGCAGCCATGCCCATGTGGAAGAGGCATCCCGTCTTTCTAAGAAGACCAGAGCTGCTGCCAGAATAACGTTGAATATGAAAATCGCGGCAGTTAATACACTGAAAATAGTTACAGTCATTGTCATTCTCCTAACTTATCAATCTATGGGAGAAACCAAACCAATAAAATTAAGGGTTTCAAGCGGAATTACTCGCTTTTTCTTGGATAGTTCAAGTATAAACTACCCGGGTTATAGAGAGAAGAAACTAATGGTATAGAAAAAACTTCCTCTTGTCTGAAGGGAAAACTAAAAGATTTAAAAAAAGGTTCTCCGTCAAATGTTGGGGTGAGGTGAAAATCTCTTCACCCTAACCAACGTGAACTCCAATGTTCTTGTACTTGTGTGTCAAAAGTATTTTAGCACGGGCGCGTTCGAAATTCTGAAAACCGAACGCGTTCCGTTTGATGACTTTCGTCAGGTTATTGATGCCTTCCAGAAATCCGTTGGAATAAGGGAACGCAAAACTGTTCAAAATCTCGGTTTGCCAATTCCGGAACGTGCCGATGGCTTTCTGGAACTCCGGAATGCCGGACGCCGTCACCAGCTGATAAAATTCAAGTAAGCCTGTTCTGGTCTCGAGGAGCTCCTCGGGATCTCTTTTTTTGCTTGCCTGGAACCAGAGGCAATACGCTTCCTTCAGTTCGTAAGCTCGTTTGAGCTCATCGTCCATTTCGAGATATCGCTTCAAGTACCAACGGTCCTCTTCCGTTAACTTCGCGCTGTTTTTGTAAAAGACATAGCGCATCCGTTTGCCCTTTTTCCGATCATAGTCGTTCCAGTTTTTCTGTACGCGCCGCCGGACCCCATCCTGGGCCCAGTAGATGTACCGGCAGAAATGGAAGCGGTCGGCGATGATCACCGGTTTGCCAAGTGCTTGGCGGACCGCGGCCTTAAAGGAAGGGCTCATGTCCATGATGACGATTTTCACCGCTGCCCCGTGCTGTTGGAGGTACTGTTTGATGGTCGCTTTTTTCCGGTTGGGCAGGATATCGATCGGTTCTCTCGTTTCGCCATTGGCGATAATCAGCTGGTATTTTCCTTCCCGCGTGTCGCCTTTGTATTCATCAATGGCGATGACGTGCGGCAGTTTTGCGGTTTCCGCGACTTCCTGCAGCGCCACCCTGTCGAAACGCCGAACGATGGTCGAAGCGGAAGCGCCGTATTGCCCGGCCACTTCCTTGAATGTTTTCGCTTTGACGCTGCGCACCTGGACGGCCTGGTTCCACTCTTTGGAGAACCGCTGGTAACGCTCGATGAACGGGTTCTGTTCGGCGAACTTCTTACCGCACGCCCCACACACGTATCGTCTCTTTTTGTAGAACAGGTAGGTCAGGCGTTCAAACCACTTGAGGTGCTTGATCTTCTGGATTCGGTAATCATGGACGCGCCGGGTCTTCTCCTGGCAGCGCGGACACCGGTGTAGCTGCACCTCCAGCTCCACATGCAGGGCCACACGGTCCTCCACCTGTTCCATTTTTGTGATGATCACATCTTTTAAACCGGGAATATTCATGGTAAAATTCATGTGCACGCATCTCCTCTTTTTTTACTTGTTACTCGACATTTCAAGTATAAAAGAAGTTGGAGATTGCGTGCCTTTTTTTGGTTAAATTGTGTGAACACCCCAATATTTAGTGTAGAACCTAAAAAAACCGGCCTCCTGATAAAGCGAGGCCGGAAAAATCAACTTAAACGTTCTTCTTGTTTCAATTGTTCGACGATGCCTTCGACTTCCTGGCGGCTCATCTTTTCTTTTCCGGATTTCAATGCTTTCAACGTACTATGGGCTAAAGCTAACGGAACTTTACAGAACATGAGAATTCGTTTGTTTTTGATCGGCTTGACGTAAAGGTCTGCTTTTGCCAAATTGTCTTTAGCGTAGTTGAACATATCTTCGCGCGTCCAGCCTTCAGGAACAAACGTGACGCCCCGTTCGAAATCTTCATCGTAATTGCGCAGCATGTTGACAGCTTGCAATCCACGGCCGAAAGCAATGGCGTGGTCATCATTTGTTTCTGTTCCATCGTACCAGCGCCAGATATCCGAAAGCATCGTTCCGACAAGGCCAGCTACATAATACGTATATTCATCCAGGTCTTCTTTTGTTTTGATAACCCAGTCCTTTTCAACCCATTTGGCCATGCCCCCGGCCATGATGGCAGTGGACTCCATCACTTTTCCTCTTATTTCTTCAGGGCAGACACTGATCCAGTCAGCTAAACGCATAGTGACAGGGGGCAGGGATGCTTCATAAGGAGAAACGAGTTCCAAGTAGCGGATTTCATCAAAATCTGTAGCCAGCATTTCTTGAATGCTGCGCAGCAGGTTGATTTTCACTTGATCTTCAAGCTCCGGATGGTCTTCAATTTCATCAATCGCCCGCATACAAAGATAAGCAGAACCGACTGTTTTCTTTAAGGTAGATTCCAAAAAGCTGATTGGGATGAAAAAGGTCCGGCTTGTTTCTTTCAGCATAAGCAAGGACTCTTTCTGTAAATTCGAAACTTTGCTCATCTCAATTTCCTCCTGTTGTGGATTGACGTTTATTCTTCTTATGTACAAAAATTATCTGGTCTAAAAATGGCTTCCTACTAAATATAAACCATACAGGCGAAAAAACAAACGATTACCCATAAACGCCAACTTTTGAATAAAAAAATAGCCCCTTTGAACACATTTTTCATGCTCGTAAGGGGAAAGGTCAGTCGGTATGGAAATGGTTCCAGGCTTCCAAGATGCCTCCTGCATATTTTTCTTTGGCTCGGTAAATGAATGGATGTTCTGCTTGTGCAAGCAATTCCGGTTGAGCGTTCCCGACGATGACAGATGGAAAACCCATCGTGAGCATTTCAACGTCATTTCCGGAATCACCAGCTACCAGCAATTTGGATTCGGCTAGTTGGTATTTGTCCAGAATATATTGAAGGGCTTGTCCTTTTCCGCTTCCTGGAGGAAGAACATCGACATCGCGGCCGCCGCTGTAAACGAGTTTATGTGGAATTTCGGCTCTATTCAGTGCTGAGCGAAATGCTTCCACAATAGCGGAATCGGACGTGATATAAGAACAGCGGTTAGTTAAAGGAAGATCTTGGGGAGTCAGCCCAGGTATGCGCTTGGCGATCTCCTTTACTTTTTCAGGCTGCCACCTTTCCTTCAGCTGTTCTGCCCATTCCAAATCTGCTTCCAATGATTGGCCTGTGTAAATGCCAGTCCCGACGTCTGTAACCAGTACGTGAGGAACTGGTAAATTCTCTTCTTTTATCAAAGACAAGGCGGATTCATAATAGCGCCCAGTAATGTAAACCAGTGAAACCTTGTAGGTCTGGCTGTCGTAGAAGTCCAGCAATGCTTTTAAATTGCCTTTATCACCGACCAGCGTCCCGTCCAAATCTGTTGCTAACAAATGCGTTGCTCCGTGCACCAATGATCACCTCATACAATGAATTTATCCGATTGGAAATTGAGTCCCAATCAAAGTCTTTACGGGCTATTTGTACCGCTTGTCGGCTTAAACGTTCAGTCAAAAGAGTATTTGCTGATAAAACACCCATGGCGATCGCCAAATCGATTTCGTTTTCTGTTTCGACCAGTAAGCCGGTAACGCCGTTTTGGACAACATTCTTCAAACCGCCGACATCTGATGCAATCACCGGACTGCCGCAAGCCTGGGCTTCCGCGGCAACCATTCCAAACGATTCGTAGAAGCTTGGTACGATTGTAGCTGTAGCTGAATTGAATAGCAACGCCAACTGTTCCTGAGACTGTGGCCCGATGAATTCTACCATGTCTTCGATGCCTCTAACGGCTTCCCGTAATTTTTTATCTCTAGGCATTTTAGTTTCCAGGTCAATAGCTTCTGCATCTCCTCCTGCAATAACCAGATGTGGAGTATTAGAAGAATCATTTTTTTCCACCAACAACTGAAAAGCTTTTAACAAAGTGAAAATGCCTTTGGTTACTTCCAATCTTCCGGCAAAGACAAAGAGGGGATTGCTGTAGCCAAATTTTTTGCGCAAATGCGCCCGGTTGCCACGCACTTTAAATGCCTGGTCCACTCCGATGGGGATAACTTTGATGGGAGAAGGAGAATCAACAAATCTTTTAATCAGCTGCTTTTCGTTGTTGGTAGTGGCCAAGACCTGATCAGCATTTTTTAAAATTGCTTTTTCCGCATTGATGCGGCGCTGGTCATGGACTCCCGTTGCTTTTTCTTTTGCCCAGCCGAGTGAATGCGCAGTATGCACATAAGGCAGACCGAAGTCTTTCTTCAATTTTTTCCCGATTAGTCCTGATAACCAGTAATGGGTATGGGCAATGTCATAAGAATCAATATCTACCATGCTCTTCAACTCTTCGTAAAAAGCAGGGAGCATAGAATACATTTCGTCCTTAGAAACGAATCCTCTATGTCCAGCCTCAAGTCTAATGACGCGGCATGAATTTCCGAATTCTTCTATTTGAGGTGCTGAGGAATCGCACCAATGAGTTGCTACATCTACCTGCCAACCTTTATCTTCTAATGCAAGTGCTAGTTGTTTTACGTAATTATTTTGGCCGCCGGCTTGCTTTCCGCCTAACTTAGCCAGTGGATCGCCATGATCCGAAATAAATAATGCTTTTTTACTCATCAGAGCTCAACTCCTTTTCATCGTCCTGATGTCCCTAATAAAACAGAGACTGCTTTACTGTTATACCCGTATTAAATAAATGTTAAACATCGTATTTCGAATTTTCCTTTTTTTAAGATAACATGAAAATCAGCAAAAAACAGCAGAGGGTTAATCTCGCTGTTTTTTGCTGGAAATTGAATGGCGCTGTTTCTATAACTGACTAAATCTATGGCTCCATGGGATATTCCTTTTTTCTCTCTGTAACAGACTTTCTTTATTTTGTATGGACATACTTTCCGTAAGCAGGCACCGCTGTCTTCTGGAAGTTTTCCGCGAGTGAAACCAATCCTTTGGCGAGTGCCGCCCCTTTCATTGGTTTGCCGTGCCCAGTTGCTGCGATAGACGGTTGGAGGTCCGCCAGTTTGCAGACAGATTCCCAAGCAGCACGCCAATTTGTCGTTAAATAGACCGGGGGACCGTGAACTTCTTTTTTCTGGCGTATCACTTTGTAGAGGGAATCCTGTTTAACCGTTACAAAAGCATCTCCAGCAATCAGAACGCGACCTTGTTCCCGGAACAAGGAAACGTGTCCTTCTGAATGGCCAGGCGTATGGATCCATTGCCAGCCAGACATACCCGGCACACTGCCATCTGAAGGCAATTCATGAAGGTGGGCCGTGATATCGATGGCCTTAACGGGGAACATCTTCGACATTTTTGCGACCATGCCACCTTCCACAGACGAATCAGGCTGTGGATAGTCGGTGATGCCTTTCAAATACGAATATTCAAGCGGATGTGCGTAAACCGGTACTTTGTACTGTTCCAGAATATCAATCAGTCCGCCGACATGATCAAAATGGCCATGGGTTAAAATGATGGCTTTCAATTGATGGTCAGGCCCAAAGCGGTTCTCTGCCGCCTTGAGGATTTTTTTTGCGGAATGCGGCATGCCTGCATCGACCAATACCCATTCGTTGCTGACTTCGGGGTTGCCGATAAAGAAGACATTCGCGATTTGTACGGTATAGCAGTAAACATCAGGGGTCATTTCGATTCCCGATCCGCTTCGAATGGACGTCATAGGCAAAATGCTTTCAGTTGCTGAACTTCTTTCCATAAGACTGATTCCTCCTCTTAAAAACTTCCGTTTACTTTCTAGTATGTTAAGCTTTACCCCAAAAACTAACATTTGAATCCGTTGACGGACAAATTCATGGAATAGGTTTGAGTCTCCTTGCTTACTGGATTAGAATGAAGACACAAGTCTTTGTGAAACTGGGTGTTTAAATGAAATCATTGATTATTATTGGATCAGGAATACTAGGGGCTTCTGCTGCATATCATGCGGCTAAAGCCGGAGCACAAGTACTATTGATAGATCGGGGCGACAAAGGGCAAGCTACGGGAGCGGCGGCAGGAATTGTCTGTCCATGGATTTCGCAACGGCGAAACAAAGCGTGGTACGGACTGGCAAAGGGCGGTGCCAAATATTATCCGGAACTGATTCGTGAGCTGGAAGCTTTAGGGGAAACGGATACGGGTTATAAGCAAGTGGGAATCGTCAGTATCCATGAAGACAGCAAGCTGGATAAGATGGAGCAAAAAGCTCATGAACGGCGTGTAGATGCACCGGAAATGGGGGACATCCAGCGGTTGTCGCCGGATGAAACAAGAGAGCTCTTTCCATTTGCAACGGAAGAATATGGTTCGTTGTGGGTCAGCGGTGCCGCACGTGTCGATGGCCATGCCATTCGCGATGCGTTGATTTCAGCAGCTGTAAAACTGGGAGCGCGACGCCTGACAGGCAATGCGGAATTGCTTATCGAAGAATCACAGGTGATAGGGGTCACCATAGGCGGGGAACGTTTGCTGGTAGATCGGGTCGCTTCAACAGGAGGCGCCTGGGCAGCTGACTTGTTCAAGCCTTTGGGGTTGGATTTGGACATTGTTCCTCAGAAAGCCCAAATCCTTCATTTGCAGGCGGAAGGACAGCCGACCGGCAACTGGCCGGTTGCAATGGTTCCTTACGGCCAATACATCGTCCCTTTTGATGACGGAAGAATCGTGGCAGGAGCCACACATGAAAATGGCGCCGGTTTTAATGAGAAATTGACGGCAGGCGGCATGCACCACATTCTCGATAAAACATTGGAAGCAGCTCCAGGGCTTGCGGGGACTGAAATCGCGGGAGCGGCTACAGGCTTCCGCCCAGCAACGACAAGTGCCTTGCCCTTTATCGGACGAGTGCCGGGACAGCCCAACTTTTTTGCAGCCAATGGTCTGGGAGCTTCAGGGTTGACCGCTGGACCTTACCTGGGAGGACAACTGGCAAAGCTGATGCTGGGGGAACCTGTTGATATCGATTTGAGTCTTTATCAAGTAGAAGAAGCAATCAAGAGCTGAAAAGGGGGCGGACAGCTATGTATTGGTGCAAGATTGCCCGGACGCAAGCTGAATTCGATGAGATTGCACGCCTGAATTATGAAACCTTTGTCGAAGAAATTCCCCAACATGAGAAGGAAGCCAGTGGTATGCGCACCGATCCTTTCCATGAGCAGAACACCTACCTGATTGTATTGTCGGGGACGGACCTTGTGGGTATGATTGCGCTGCGTTCTGAGCGTCCTTTTTCTCTGGATCTGAAAATCGGGAAAGTTGAAGCATTGTTGCCGGACGTCGGCCGCATCTGTGAAATTCGCCTATTGGCAGTCCGTAAAGAACACCGCAACGGCCGTGTCTTTTTCCTTTTAGCCAGCGCATTATCCGATTTCTGCCTGGAGCTGGGCTTTGACTCGGCAGTCATTTCCGGAACGACTCGGCAATTGAAGCTGTATGGCCAATTGGGTTTTCGGCCATTTGCGGATCCGGTTGGAAAGGGTGAAGCCATCTTTATTCCAATGGTCACCACTGTAAGCCAATACAACGCTTCTGTCGCAGCAAGGCTGCAGGTGAAACGCCGGTTGTTCGTCCCTGGACCTGTCGCATTAACTGCGCAGCTGGGGGAACCTTTTCAACAACCGCCGGTTTCCCACCGGTCAGCGGCTTTCCACAACATTCGGAAGGAAGTGGACCGCTTGCTCTATGGCATGGCAGGCTCGACGCCTTATTTGCTCGCTGGAAGCGGAACCTTGGCCAATGAAGCGATGCTTTCACAAATCAAGCGGCTGGACGCTAAAGGTCTGGTTCTGGTAAACGGGGAATTTGGCAGGAGACTGGCCAATCAGGCAGAACGCCTCAACTTGGATTTTAAAGTGAAGGAAGAAGTCTGGGGCCAGGCATTTGATTTTGACATGATAGCGGAACAGCTGGGTGCGGAAGGGTATGGCTGGGTGCTGATGGTTCATGGTGAAACCTCAACCGGCCAACTGAACGATTTTCGTCGGTTGGCGAATGTCTGTAAACAGCAGAAGATCCGGCTATGTCTGGACTGTATCAGCAGTTTTGGCGCATTGCCATTTTCGTTGGAAAATGTCTGGATGGCGACCGCGGCAAGCGGCAAGGCCATCGGAACAATGAGTGGAATCGCCATCGTCTTTGCCCACCATGAGATTCAACCGGATCCCAACTTGCCGAGCTATTTGGATTTGGGACTTTATTTCGCCAATATTCCGTTTACGTTTCCTGCCAGTTTGCTGGAAAGCCTGAAGCGGGCATTAGGCGCTTACCCCTTGCGCTGGGAGCTTTTGGAGCGGCGCTTCAGGCAGCTGGAAGCAGATACAAAGGAATGGCCTGTGCTGGCTGCCGGTTACCCGACATCCCGGACTTTCCAGACAACAACCAACACTGAATTTTTGGCTCAGGATGCCCATTTATCAGGATTTGAGCTTCATTCAGCAAGTGGTTATTTGAGGGAACGTGGTCTTTTCCAGGTATCCTGCATCCAGCCGGAATTTGAAAAAGACTGGGCGCAGTTCCTGGAATTCCACGATTGTTATCAGCGTTATCATACAACAGCAAAAGCCCGCCATAGTTGATGGCGGGCTTTTGCTATGCGGTCATTTGCTCATAGACTTTCAGGATGAGCGTTTTGTGTGGCGAATCGGGCATGGGCTGGATCAGCTCTTTAGCGATTGTGACATGCTTTAGCGCCAATTCATTTTGGCCAAGCTCTGCATAAACCAGTGCCAGATAAGCGTCTTTTTCATAATGAACCGATAAATCATAAGGGTGGTGCAAGAACTCCCAAAGCTTATGTTTATTCAGCCATATCAAAGCATCTTCGAACTGTTCAAGCCCGTACAAGGCTTTTCCTTTTTCCAATGCGAATAAAAAGATGCTGTCTTCCGGATGTTTTTCCAAGTTCTTTTCAACTAAAGCCATGGCTTTTTCGTAGTCGTGAGCAAAAGAATTCAGGTAATGGATTTCAAGGGCATCCGCAACCGCGTTGATTTCTTCGTCATCGGTAAAATCAGCGAACAGGCGAAGCTTGGAAATGTAGAAATCCTTATTGACGATATCTCCGTTCAAGATAGCCTGAAACCCAGCCAAGCGATAAAGCGCATCAATTCGGTAAAACAGCTGTTGTTCTTTGGAGTAAGTGATGGCTTCTTCCATTAAACGTTTCGAGTTTTCTCCATCTCCGACAGCTGAGTAAAGAATAGACTCGTAATAATCAAAATCCAATTTCTTCAAGGGATCCAACATGCCGGTGCGTTCTTCAAAAGTGCTCCGGGATTCCTGGATGATGGTCAGGGCTTCCTTATAGCGATGTTCTGTGAAAGCCATTAATGCCCGGAAAATGTAAAGGTCAGCACTTTGATTGATCATGTGCAGGCTTTCGTAAATTTCTTCAGCCTGTGCTAAAGGGATTTGCCAATCATTCTGCTTGGTATGGTAGCTGCAACGGCTGTAGATTTCAAGGAGCCGTGCAGATTCGTAGCGAAAAGGCAGTTTGTCAATATAAGGTTTTATTTTGCCGGCAATTTTTTTGTACTTTATGATCAGCTCATTGCTGATCATTTCTTGCGTATAAAGTTGTTCAATCTCTTTTAATAAATCTCGCAATTCATGGGTCGGAATGTCTGCCAGCAATTCGTTTCGGTCCACTTCCAAGCGTTCAGCTATATAAGCAAGGCTTTCCATGGAAGGGTTTGCCTTATTGTTTTCAATCAAACTCAGCATGCCTTTTGTCAGCTGGTCGCCTGCCAGAGCCTGCAGTGTTAATCCTCTTTGTTTGCGTAAATTTCGGATGCGTTCACCCAAAGTAGCCATTAACTCACCTGTCCTTTCGATAGTTTAATTATATTAAACTTTTTATTGCAATGCTAGTTTTCTCGTGTTATATTTTGTTTAATTAAATTAAACTTTCACTGGGGAGTGGAAAAGAATGAATGAGGCAGCACGCATCAAACAAGCAAGTTATCATCTGTATACGTTTACAGCCAGCAAGTTGATTTCGACATTCGGCAGTTCTGTCTACGCATTTGGCATCAGTTTATACGTATTGGCGTTAACTGGATCAGCTGCGAGTTTCGCGATTAATTTGATCTGCAGCATTTTGCCGCGATCGCTACTGGCGCCTTTTGCAGGGTACACCGCGGATAAGTATTCGAAAAAAACCATCGTCGTTCTGTCTCAAGTGGTCAGTATGCTGTCAGTTGCAGGATTGCTCATTTACAGCCTGCTGAATGGCTTATCACTGACGGCCATTTACACAACGACTGCGCTGCTGTCCATCAGTTCTATGTTTACCGGTGTCACATTTTCTTCTTCAATCGCCAATCTGATTGACCCAGACCGAATCCAACGGGCAATGGGCTTTAACCAATCAGCGATTTCCATCGCTGCAATCGGTGGGCCGGTGGTCGGTGGCATGCTCTTTGGATTTGTTTCGATGAATGTCTTTTTAATGATCCAAGTGTCAGCTTATGCGATTGCGGTTCTGCTGGAGTCGACAATGAACTTCAAGTTGTACACCGTCCGCGCTGAACGAGCAGTAGGCGAAGCGACAAAGACCATGATGACAGAAATGAAAGAAGGATTCTCTTATTTAAAATCCAATCGCGTCATAACCGTTATTGTAACGGTTGCTATTGGCATCAATTTCTTTTTCTCCTCTATGATGATCGGTTTGCCCTTTATCGCAGTTCAGCAATTAAATGTAAAAGCCACGCATTTTGGGATGATTGAAGCGATGATCGCAGTAGGGATGCTGGCAGCTTCCATCTATTTTTCAATCAGCAAGGAAGTGAGATTTCCTTTGCTGTTTGCTAAGAGGGGAATACTGGGGATGTCCGTGTTGCTTGCGGGGATGGCAATTCCTTTAATTGTTGGCATGTCCTATGGGGTAATGGTCGTTTATTTCCTGTTGCTCATGCTGACTTTCGGTATGACAAACGTGTTTGTCAACACGCCGATTGGTGTCATGATGCAGAAAGATGTGGATGAGGAATACCGCGGTCGTGTTTTCGGCATTCTCGAATCGATGGCGATGGCTATGATGCCGCTCGGTTATCTTTTATTCGGCTTGCTGTATGATGTGGTGCCGGCAGAATATGTGGTAGGGGCAAGCAGCTTTTGCCTTATTGTGTTAACCGGATACTTGATGCGCCCGTCCGTTCTTAAGGAAGCCCATCCGGAGCTGCAAAAGAATCTTTCAAATCAGCCAGAACCTCTGTGAAAACAGAAGTTCTGGTTTTTTATTGGCAGGTTTATTTTGTAAGAATAAGGGAAAAACGTAAAACAATCTGAAATAAATAGTTGGAGGGATAAAATGGAGAAAAATAAACCTGAAAATATACCCGCGCAGGAACAGGAACGGCAACCGGGATTTGAATCGGAAATGGAGCCGAAACCTGATTTTAAAGGAAATTTGGCCGGACAGGCACAGCGGCTGCCGAATAAGACAGCTTTAATAACCGGTGGCGATAGCGGAATCGGCCGTTCAATTGCGCTTGCTTTCGCTAAAGAAGGAGCAGATGTGGCAATTGCTTATCTGGATGAACACGAGGATGCTGAAGAGACGAAGAAATTTGTCGAACAGGAAGGACGCCGTTGCCTGTTGATTTCAGGAGATTTGGGAGATGAATCCTTCTGCCAAGAAGCGGTCGGAAGAGTGGTCGATGAATTCGGAAAATTGGATATCCTGGTCAATAACGCAGCAGAACAGCATGTCCAGGAATCTTTGAAGGATATTACTGCCGAGCAGTTAGAGCGGACATTCCGCACCAATGTATTCAGTATGTTCCACCTGACAAAAGCCGCACTGGATCATCTGAAGGCTGGCGCATCCATTATCAATACGACATCCATTACAGCTTTTCGCGGAGAGCCGACGTTGATCGATTATTCCTCGACCAAAGGAGCCATCCTGGCTTTTACACGCGCGTTGTCAGGCTCACTTGTAAAAGAAGGAATCCGAGTCAATGCCGTAGCGCCGGGACCTATCTGGACCCCGCTGATTCCGGCATCTTTTGATGCAGAAACGGTAGAAGGGTTTGGCAGCGACTCGCCGATGCAGCGCCCGGGACAACCGGACGAACTGGCGCCCGGCTATGTCTACCTGGCATCCGACGACTCCTCTTACGTAACTGGCCAGGTCCTGCACATAAACGGAGGATCACCTTACTAAGGAAAAGCGGAAGCTGCCGCACAGCTCCGACAGGCGTAAGACGATCTGGCGAAGCGGCGTACTTTGCCGCATAGCCAGAGTGGCTTACGACCCGAGGAGCTGGCAGCTGGAGTCTGGACAATGAAGAAAAGCGGAAGCTGCCGCACAGCTCCGCCCACTATAAGCACCGTATAAAAAAATAGGTCTGCATCTTCTCAGATGCAGACCTATTTTTATGCGCTTCTTTTTAGAATCTATCAAAACCGAAAATATATATTATTAAATACCTATGATTATTGTCTAGAACACCTCTTTTGTGGGTAGCCCATTACTAAGGATACACAGCCGGTTAAAAAGGGGAGGTGTCGAGTATGGGGACGGAAGAGCGGAGTACGCCGTTGAAAAAGCATATTTGGAGTTTGGTGATTTTGAATTTCCTTGATGGCTTTTTGACGTATATGGGCCTTTCTTTTGGCGCCATTACAGAGGCCAACCCACTGCTGGCTTCCTTTTCTCCACTGGCTCTCCTGGTGACTAAATTCCTGTTGTCCCTGTGCCTATTCGGCTTTCTGTATACACCGTTTGTCCGCATACAATCCCGCAACTGGCGCTACACCCTCATTTTAGTCAATACACTTTACTCCCTCATACTCCTTCTTCATTTATTCTGGCTATTGATTTTATTTACCTGACAGATCAGATCCGCTAGCTATTGAACATAAAAAAAGGCGTCGCGGAAAGCGACGCCTCAGACTGAAGACAAAGTCTTTACAAAATGAATAGTGGTGCATACCCCCCAACCGGTCCGGCCACTTCGCGTTCCGTGGGCTCAGCTTCAGTCTCCTCGTCACTGCGTTCCTGCGGGGTCTTCAGCTTCCGCTGTCCCACAGGAGTCTCGGTGGCCAGCCCGATCGGGGACGTGCAGCTCCAATCAAAGAAAAGGGCTTGCTAGTCAGGATCCGC
Source organism: Planococcus wigleyi (assembly GCF_014836985.1). Lineage (GTDB taxonomy): Bacteria > Bacillota > Bacilli > Bacillales_A > Planococcaceae > Planococcus > Planococcus notacanthi. The sequence continues at coordinate 499,651 of NZ_JACSPU010000003.1, forward strand.
AAACCATCGTCTCAATAAACTTGATAACTCCTTCATACAAAGATCCGTAGCGCAAGGCGGCGTCTCCTGCGGAAGAACGGAGTGATGAGACCCCGCAGGAGCTTGCGACGAGGAGGCTCAGCGCTTCGTCCGCGGAAAGCGTCCGTCTGGAGCGCAGGATCCGGCATAACGATGCCCGTTCGGCTATTCATTCTAGAAATAACATAAATATTCTTTTGTCTACAAGCTCAGGCGTCGCGGAAAGCGACGCCTTTTCTTTATTGTGGTAAATAAAGCGGCTGTCCATTTAAACAGGGGCGCCGGCTTTTTCGGTCGTGCGCAAAGTTTTATTGGAAGCTTTGTAGAGAACAATCAAGAGAATGCTGGCCAGGGCGAGAGCTGCAGACAGATAATAGATACTGCCAGCTTGGATGGTCAAGAGCCAGGTGAAGGACAACGGGCCGATGATGCGGCCGAGATTGTCCATGGAATACGTCATGCCTGCAGCTGTGCCGTATTTGCCGCCCGATTCTTTTGACGTCAACGATACTAATGCTGTCCGTGCCAACGCATTTCCAGCCGTAAAGATACTGAGTGCAACACCGGCAAAGACCAGGCTGCTGGTAAAGGGAAGAATCACCAATCCAAGAGCGGTGACGACTTGTGCGCCGATGATCCATTTCGTTTCGGTGCCGTCTTTAATGCGGCGAACGACACCGCCTTGGATGGCAGCATCCACAAATCCGCTGGCCATAAACAAATAACCAAGTTGAAGCGGCGTGATTTCAATTTGATCGATTTGAAATAATTGAAAAGTCGATTCCAATCCCGCGAGCAGAAACGTCACCATGAAAGAAAACAGGAACAGATAACGGATGCGGAATTGCCAAAGCGTACTGGAGCCTTTGGGCAAAAGGGCACGCTTCACCGCTTCACCTTTGCGGACCGGTTCTTTTAAAACCAGGCTCGCATAACCCATCAGCAATAAGATCAGAACTGCGGAAGCCGTAAATGGCAAGGACAGCGACACGGCTCCCAGCAGACCGCCGATTGCAGGTCCGAAAATAAAGCCGAGGCCAATGGACATGCCAAGCAGGCCCATGTATTTATTGCGCTCTTCATTTGTTGTGATATCTGCTACATAACCGGTAACAGCTGTATACAGTGCGCCAGAGAACAGACCGCCGACAATTCGTGAAGCATAAAGCAGCACGAGGTTATCAAGAAAAAGCGAAAACAGGAAGAAGCTCAAGCTGAATCCGGCCAAGCCTAGAAGAATCAGTTTCTTGCGGCCGGTTTTATCAGATAGCTTGCCCCAAAGCGGCGCTGTGAAAAAGGAAGACAACGCATAAATAGTGATCAAGCCACCAACGTGAATTTCCGAGTATCCTTGCTGGACGATGACTTCGGGTAAAATAGGTATGATAATGCCGAATCCCAGGTAAACGAAAAACTGGACAGACATCAGAAGTAGAATAGTTTTTTTCATAATAAGGAATTCCTGCTTTCTCAAAAGAATATGCCCTCATTTTACCCTTGTTTCAACGTTAGGACAATGACATAAAAAAGAGGCCCATTTCTGGGCCTCTTAGCGCTTCATCATTATTTATTCAATTTTACCCGCTGGAGGCGCAAAGCATTCATGACAACCGATACGGAACTGAACGCCATCGCTGCACCAGCAAGCCATGGAGCCAGAAAACCGGCTGCGGCAATCGGGATGCCGATGGTGTTGTAAGCAAGGGCCCAGAATAGGTTCTGTTTAATATTCCGGACGGTCAACCGGCTCATCTGTACCGCATCGACCACTCTCAATAAATCGCCCTGCATCAAAGTAATATCAGCAGCTTCCATGGCGATGGCTGTTCCTGTGCCCATCGCCATGCCGACATCAGCGCTTGCTAACGCAGGAGCATCATTCAATCCATCGCCTGCCATGGCGACGCGGCGGCCTTGGCCTTGGAGTTTCAAAACGACATCCGCTTTTTCGGCAGGCAGGACGCCGGCAAATACTTCATCGATTCCGACTTGTTTGGCGATGGCTAAAGCTGTCCGTTCTTGGTCTCCAGTAAGCATGACCACGTGAAGTCCCATGTTCTTCATTTCCTGAATCGCTTGCTTCGCTGTTTCCTTGATGGTGTCAGCAACGGCGATCAAGCCGGCATACTGTCCATCAACTGCCATGAACATAACGGTTTTGCCATCCCGTTCCATCGCTTCAGCTTTGGTTTCATCTACTGCATGCCCGTCCATCAAACGGCGATTGCCCATGACCACTTCATGGCCACTAACCACAGCACGGATGCCGTGTCCGGGCACCGCTTTGAAAGAATCGACATTCAAGTTAGCTTCGCCAAATTCGGAAATAGCTTGAGCTACAGGGTGTTCAGATTGGCTTTCGGCACTGGCTGCCAGGTTTTTTAAGTTTTCCAGATCAAATCCATCTGCTGGGATAAAGTCCGTTACCACTGGACGGCCATTGGTGATGGTGCCTGTTTTATCCAAGACAATGGTATCGATATGCTTCGTATTTTCCAGGGATTCGGCTGTTTTAAACAAAACGCCTTGTTCAGCAGCTCGTCCGGATCCCGCCATGATTGAAGTTGGTGTTGCCAAACCAAGTGCGCAAGGGCAGGCGATGACCAGCACTGCAATGGTGCTTTCAAGGGCAGCCGCAAAATTGCCGGGTGCAACTAGGAAATACCAAACCATGAACGTGATAATGGCAATTCCCACAACAATCGGAACGAAGATGCTGGAAATCTGATCAGCGAGCCGTTGGATTGGTGCTTTGGAACCTTGCGCCTGTTCGACGACGCGGATGATGTTTGACAAGACGGTATCTTTTCCAATTTTATCGGCACGTACACGCAAAGAACCATTGGAATTAACGGTGGCCGCAAAGACGGCATCGCCTTGTTCCTTATCGACCGGCAAGCTTTCACCGGTCAACATGGATTCATCAACAGCTGAGTTGCCGGAAAGGACGGCGGCATCAACCGGGATGGATGCACCCGGTTTAATCAGCAGGATGTCTCCAGTTTTAACTTCGGAAATCGGCAAACTGATGAAATCATCGCCGCGTTCAACTAATGCATGCTGCGGCTGCAGCTTCATCAGCTTTTTAATGGCATCGGAAGAACGTCCTTTAGCTCTTGCTTCAAAAACTTTTCCTAAAATGATCAACGTGATCAGGACAGCGCTGGTTTCGAAGTACAATCCCATATTATGGCCCATATTCCAATTGGCTAAAACCAGGTAGACGCTATAGAAGTAAGCAGCGGATGTTCCGAGTGCGACCAGGACATCCATATTTGCTGATTTGTTTTTTAGAGCAAAATACGCACCTTTATAGAAAGAAGCGCCTATCCAAAATTGGACTGGTGTAGCCAACGCCCACTGCACGAGTGGATTCATGAGGATATCCGGTACATACATCCAGGATGTAAAAGAGAAATGGCTGAACATGGTCCACAGCAATGGAAAGGAGAGGGCAGCTGAAATCCAGAACAAACGGGTTTTCTTTTTTATTTCCTGTTGTTTATGGTCCGTTGCTTCATCGCTTTCCTGATTAAGGACTGCGTCATAGCCGAGCGATTGGATCCGCTTAACAAAATCTTCTGGAGTGACGGTGCCGGGATTATACAAAACATGACCGGTTTCCATTGCCAAGTTAACGTTGGCCAGTTGAACGCCCTCCATTTTATTCAATACTTTTTCAATGCGGGCAGAACAATTGGCGCACGTCATGCCTTGGATTGAAAAATCGATTTCTTCCTGTTGGACACCATAGCCCAATTGCTCCACTTTCTTCTGCATATCGGTCATCGAGGCCTGTTCATCATCGTAGACTACAGATGCTTTTTCGGTAGCAAAATTGACGCTGGCTGCTGAAACGCCGGGTAATTTTTGGAGGCCTTTCTCTACGCGGTTGGCGCAGGCAGCACAGGTCATACCGGTAATGGCCACTTCCGTTTGTTTAGTACTCATCACAATCCCACCTTTTCCATCGGCATATACCTAATGGGGGTATATTATTTTCAAAAAAATAACCGCGTTTCCGCAGTTATTCACTTAAAGTAGCTACATCGTATCCTTGATCTTCGATTGCTTCTGCAATTTGGCTAACTTCCACTGCGGAAGCGTCATAAGCGATATCTACTGAACCATTTTCCAAAGAAACTTCTACTTTATCGATTCCTGGCAATGCCATCACGCTGTCTTTTACTGAGCTGACACAATGTTGGCATGACATGCCGCTGACTTGCAAGTTGATTTGTTCTTTCAAAGTGAATTCCTCCTTGTTATTTACGCATCATTTTTTGAATCGTGACTAACAGTTCGTCCAAAACTTCTTCTTCGCCATTTTCAAGGCGATCTTTGACACAGCCTTTTAGATGGCCTTCAAGCAGCACTTTCGTGACACTGTTCAATGCTGACTGAGTAGCCGCGAGCTGCGTGATGATATCATCACAATAAACATCTTTATCTATCATACCTTTTATGCCCCGGATCTGGCCTTCCACACGATTGAGCCGAGTGGTCAAATCGCGTTTCACAGAAGGAGGATGATGGCTTTTTCGGCAAGATGCATCGAGTGCAATGGTTTCTTCGATCAATTCGCTCATCTGAAGATCCTCCCATACTTAATTTCTAATTCGATTATACCTCACAGGGGTATGTGAATCAAGAGATTTACACATCCTTATTATTTGTCATCAAAATGATAAGTTTAAAATCCTGAAATGATGGTATTATATGCATAGACACAGAAAAGTCAATAATAATACTTCTGCCTGTGAAACATGGCAGTTTGAAATACGTCTTTATAAGTACTAGAAATGACAAAGAGGTGATATGGATGGCGAAAAATGTAGATGTTCGCAGCATTGTTTCAAATTTATCGAAACTGGGAATCCAAGCAAAAATCACAAAATCTCGCGTGGAATTAATAAAAGCGATTGCCTTGCCTCAACCGATTCAAGCGCAGTCTCAACAATAATAAAACTCCGACGCACGGCGTCGGAGTTTTTTATTTTTTATTTTTATCGAACATATAGTTCTTATGATGGAACTTCATACTGAAGACAATTCCGAGCGCCAGCATATTCCCGATCAATGAACTGCCTCCGTAACTGATAAAAGGCAAAGGAATTCCTGTAATCGGCAAAAGCTGGATAGTCATTCCGATGTTTTGGAATACGTGGAACGTCACCATGGCGATGATTCCTGCGCATACATAAGTGCTGAATGTATCTTTAAACTGCAAGGTGATTTTGGTCAAATGATAGATCAACATGAAGAACAGGATAATCACTGCGCTGGCTCCGATAAATCCGAAGTCTTCCGATATAACAGTAAAGATAAAGTCCGTATGGTTTTCTGGAACATAAACTTGGCGCCCTTGGTAGCCTTTGCCGAAGACTTCTCCTGAACCGATGGCATTCATCGCAGCAATCAGGTTATATCCACCGGATTCCGCATAGGAATAGGGATCAAGCCACGTATAAATTCGTTCGAACATATAAGGTTTTAACCCAAAAGCATTGGACAGGAAGTCTTGTGCGTTGATGGTCATCCATAACAGTAATCCGCCGATGACCGCGACTCCTCCGAAACTTGGTACAATGATCTTCCAGGAGATTCCTGAAACAACGACGATAGCCAATGTAATGGCAATAAACACGAGTGCAGTACCAAGGTCGGGCTGAAGCAGGATAAAACCGAGCGGAATCCCTACACAAAGAGCGATTTTTCCGAGTAAATAAAAGTCGGATTTGATGGTTTTCAGCAGGTTTTGCTCGTGATGGGAAGAAATCATTTTTGCCAATGCCAATATATAGAAGGTTTTCATGAACTCCGCTGGCTGGATATTGACGAATGGCGTATGGAACCATGCTTTGGCGCCGTTGACCGGTTCGGCGATCTGACCGACACCGTCTGGCGATATCATCAACAGGATCAGCAGCAAGATGCCGAAGCCGTATAAATAATAAGCCATTTTCTTATATTGTTCAGGATCGAAATACATTAAAACGCCAATCATGCCCACAGAAATAATGTAAAATAAAGCTTGTCGCGGAACAAAATTCGTTAAATATTGCCCTGAAGTCTGGGCAGAAGAAATAGCCACTAAACTGACGATGAAGAAGAGGAATAAAATGAAAGCCAGCGACCAATCGATTCGGTCGGTGAAGCTTTTGTTAGTTTGCATGTATTTTCACCTGTACTTTTTATTATTATGAGTCGCACTATATTATAACGTATAAATCTGTAATATGCGCATGACAAAAGTAATGACGCAATTAGAGCAGAGATGTTTCATATTTACTCATTTTGGACGTATAATAGAAAATGGAATGGAGGTGGGGATATGGTGAAGAAACCGCTGAACGCGGATGCTTACATACAGCATTTATATATTTATTTGAACGAATCCGATCATTTTGCCTTATTCAGTGGACTTACCTTCGCCCATTTTTTGGACGCCATGAAATTGCCTAAAAACCTGTTATTGTTGAAGCACCCGTATGAAGATGCCTCTTTCAACATGCATACCCATATGGAATTTGCTACGCAAGAAGAGTTTGGGCAGCTGCGGAAAGCACGTGCAAACAAAAAAAGCGAGTTCTGCTGGGTCGATTTTAAAAACGAAAAACAATTGAACTCCCTGACGCCTCAAGAACAAGCGGAATTGCTGTATATCGGCCATAAAAAAGAACCGGTTAAATCGCCGTTCTATGCCACGCTGCAAAATGAATTTGTCTATCTGTCCAGCGAAGAAGAAGAAACCACAAAAATATACTTCCGCAATTTAGAACGCCTGAATGAGCTTGTCGGAAATTATTTTACGTATTTGATTCGGCGCGAAGAAAACGGACAAAATTTTTGGCGCCGAAAATCAAAAGACCTGATTCCTGAATTGCCTACCGACATCCTGAAATCCTTGAAAAAGAATTACAGAGAAGGCGTACTCATTTCATTGGTGGACCCCGAAAAAACAAAAAATACAATCGAGTTGCATATCCGGCCGGTCGAGGAGATTTCCTTTTTGGATGAATTCTGGTCCGACATCGAGGAATACACCAAACAAGGGATTTCGCGAAAAATCATTTATGACAGAAAACAGAAAGTGTGGCAATGATACCTGGAAACAGGTATTATTTTTTTGGGCTGACAATAAGCCCGCGGTCAGAGAAAACGTAATCTGCAAATGAAAGAAGGCAATTAGATGGCTTGGATTTACCTTATGATTGCAGGGATAACGGAAATTATTTGGGCGATCGGCTTGAAACTGGCTGATGGTTTTACCAATGTTGTTCCTTCTATTGTCACATTGATTTTTATTGTCATCAGCTTTCTGCTGTTCGCTATAGCCATGAAGACCATTCCCATCGGTACAGCTTATGCGGTTTTTACAGGCATTGGGGCTGCAGGCACGGCGGTTCTCGGCATTTGGTTATTTGATGAGAATGCAAGTTTGGAAAAGCTGTTCTTTTTAGGCTTGCTGCTGTTCGGAATCATCGGTTTAAAGGTAATGGATGGAAAAGAAGCTTCCGGTAAGGGCGTGGAATCATGATGGCTTGGTTGATTTTGATTGCCGCTGGATTATTTGAAGTGGCTTTTGTCACCACAATGAAATTATCGGATGGTTTTAAAGTGAAATTCTATACAGTCTTGACCATTTTATCTGGTGCACTCAGCTTTTATTTGCTGTCCCTCGCTTTGACGACGATTGCATTGGGGACAGGCTATGCTGTATGGACCGGCATTGGAGCGGCGGGCAGTGTCTTGGTCGGCATGCTGTTCTTTAAAGAAAGCCGGCAACCGGCGAAAATGTTTTTCCTGTCCTGCATCATTGCAGGTGTAGCCGGTCTGAAAATATTCGGCGGCTGACAGGAAAAAATTATTAGTCACCGTAGGTTCGTGATAAACTAAGCAATATGGAAAATGAAATGAGGTTTCTTTGATGAAAAAAAGAATTGGTTTATTATATGGAGGCAAATCGGCAGAGCATGAAGTTTCTCTGTCCACAGCCTTGGCAGTTACAAAAGCACTTGATTTTGATGCGTACGAAGTTTACCCAATCTACATTACGCATGACGGCGAATGGAGAAAAGGGGAACGCCTTGAAAAAATGGCGGAAACGATTGAACAGCTTCAATTGGCTGGCGATCTTTCCAAGCCGAATGACATTTCGAGCTTCCTTCCATTGCAAAGCGATAAAGCATTGGATGTCATTATTCCTTTATTGCATGGACCGAACGGGGAGGACGGCACTGTTCAAGGATTGCTGGAAGTGATGAATCTTCCTTACGTCGGAAACGGTGTCCTGGCTTCTTCGGCTGGTATGGACAAAGTAGTGATGAAGCAATTGTTCGAGCAGGCAGGTTTGAACCAGACTCCTTATGTGTACTTTATTAGAAGAGACTGGGAAACGAATCAGGATTTTTGGGTAGAGAAAGTAGAAGCGGAACTGGCTTGGCCGGTTTTCGTCAAACCTGCGAATTTGGGGTCGAGTGTCGGAATCAGCAAAGCGGATAACCGGGAAGAATTGGTTGCTGCAGTCAAAGAAGCGCTTAAGTATGACCGTAAAATCGTGGTGGAACAGGGCGTGGTTGCCCGTGAAATCGAAGTTGGCGTACTTGGAAACGACGAGCCTGAATGCTCAGTAGCCGGCGAAATCAAACCATTGAAAGCTTTCTATGATTACCAGGCAAAATACAAAGATGGCAATACGGCGATGGTCATACCAGCTGAATTGGACGAAACGGTCTATGCGAAGCTGGAAGAAGATGCTAAAAAAGCCTTTAAGATCTTAGATTGTTCAGGACTTGTCCGTGCGGACTTTTTTGTGACAGAGGCCAATGAAATCCTGATCAATGAAGTCAATACATTGCCAGGCTTCACGCCTTACAGCATGTTCCCGTTGCTATGGGAGAATACGGGGCTTCCGTATCCACAATTAATCGAACGCCTCGTTTCTTTGGCGATTGAACGGCACGAAGAAAAACAATTACTTCAAGTTAAAATAGATTGAGTGGAGAAGCCAAATGAAAAAAAAGATTGAGCAAGTAGCCAAATGGCTGGATATCAAAACGAATTTAAAAGGTCTGGACGTTACAGGGGTTTCGATCAACACAAGAACACTTAAACCGGGTGATCTGTTCATTCCTTTCCGTGGCGAACAAGTGAATGGGCATAAATACGTCCGTTCAGCCATCGAACTGGGGGCGTCTGCTTCCCTGTGGCAACGTGATGAACCAGGAGCACCGGATGATCTGCCTTTGCTTTTTGTCGATGATTGCGAAGTTGCGTTGCAGGAAATGGCCCGCGCATACCGCGACGAGCTGTCGGCGATCGTAATCGGAATCACCGGTTCAAACGGCAAGACATCGACAAAAGATTTGGTGGCAAGCGTTTTGAAACCTTATTTCAAAGTGCAAAAAACACAAGGCAACTTCAATAACGAGTTGGGTTTGCCGCTTACCATCCTGTCATTGGACGAAGACACGAAAGTCGCCGTTCTGGAAATGGGGATGAGCGGCAAAGGGCAAATAGAATTCTTATCTGAATTAGCTCGACCTGATTATGCAATCATCACCAACATCGGTGAGGCGCATTTGCAGGACTTGGGATCGCGTGAAGGCATTGCAGAAGCAAAATTCGAAATCACTGCAGGGCTTCAACAGCATGGAAAGCTTTTCTATGACGGCGATGAGCCTTTGCTGAAGCCGTTTATGGAAGACTTCCCCCAAGGCGTTTCGTTCGGATTCGATGACAATAACGAGTTGACGGTGACGGACATCAAAGCTACCGAAAATGGCAGCAGCTTTATGGTGAGCGGAATTATAGATGCAGCTTTCACAATTCCGGTTTTAGGTGAGCACCAGGTGAAAAACACCTTAGCAGCCATTTTGATCGCTCTGGAAGCTGGATTGTCAGAAGAACAAATTCGTAAATCCTTGAAGGATGCGGTATTGACGGATATGCGTATGCAGATGATCCAAGCGGACAATGGCGCCATTTTTATAAATGATGCTTATAACGCTGCACCTTCATCAATGAAAGCAGCTTTGAATTTCATTCGCGAAACGACGATGAAAGATAAAAAATGGATTGTCCTTGGCGATATGCTTGAACTTGGAGATGACGAGCAAAGCTATCACGAAGGGCTCAGTAAATACATTTCCGATAACTTAAAAGGTGTCTGTTTGTATGGCCCACGTATGAAGTGGCTTTACGATGAGTTGAAGCCTGTCTATGGAGGCAAATTGATCTGGAGCGAAAATGATTACGCACCGATTGTCGACTTTTTGAAAAAATACATCAATAATGATGCGGTCATTTTAGTGAAAGGCTCGCGTGGCATGGCTTTGGAGAATGTCATTGAACCGTTTACTGCTCAATAATGTCTGCAGCAATGCCGTTGATGGCGAATAAAAAAGCGCAGCCTGCTCCATTAGCTATGGGCAAGCAGCGAAAAGAGGGAAATGATTTGAAGACCGGCGTTCTTTGTATCCACGGTTTTACAGGAGGTCCGTTTGAAGTTGAACCATTTGCTGATTTTTTGGTTGATCAAACCGATTGGATCGTAGAAATACCGACGCTTCCAGGGCATGGTGAAAAGCTGGCATTAAAGAGCATTTCAGCTGAAAGCTGGATGATGGAAGCGGAACTTGCGTTAAAAAGATTGAAGAAAGTCGCGGATCGTATTATTGTTGTCGGATTCTCGATGGGCGGGTTGATCGCTATGTATTTGGCGATGCGCTACAAGGTGGACCGGCTGGTCCTGCTGAGTGCCGCTGCCAAATATATTAGTCCGGCGCAAATTTTTGTAGAAGTGCAGGATGCTATGAGAGATGTGCTAGCCGGAAAAATTGCGGAAAATGCATCTTTTCATCTTTACGAATACAAGCTGATGAATACGCCCATCAGTTCAGCTGTCGAATTTCTGCGTGTAGTAAAGATGGTCCAGCCCTATTACGATAAGATCAAAGTTCCGGTTTGTATTGTCCAAGGCGGCAAGGATAGTGTTGTCCCGGCTTCAGCAGCGGATTTCATCTACGATCATATCGGGTCGGCTGAAAAACACATGATCCACTCGGAAACGGGGAAGCATCTGATCTGCTACAGCGATGATTGCGACGATTGGTTTAGAGAAGTTTTGGAGTTTATGAATAAAGGCGCAGATTAAACTGATTATTAGAACCTTTGTGTATTGATTGCAAATAGAGGGGATACGTGTTATTCTTTTGAAAGCAATGGATACATTTTTGAAACACTCTTCCCTGTGAAGAGTATTTTTTTGAGCAAAACGGTTTGTTCTATAGATAGGGCATCAAACACCCGCCGATCAGACCGCTCGGCAAAGCCCGAGCTTTTCCTGTTCACACATCCCCTCTGACTTAAAACTACAGAGTATGATTTTCGACGTGAAACTTCCTCATAAAGGCTCGACCTTGTCACTAATTCATCTAAAATGTACACCATTTGTAAATAAGATGAAGACAAAAGGAGATTGAAAAAATTTGGTTAAATTTTCAGAGTTAAATATCAGCGAAACAACTTTAAAGTCCGTAAAACGTATGGGGTTTGAAGAAGCAACACCGATTCAAGAGGGCACAATCCGTCTTGGAATGGAAGGCAAGGACATCATTGGACAAGCACAAACCGGTACTGGTAAAACAACCGCTTTCGGGATTCCTTTGATTGAAAAAATCGACACTAAAGACGGTAATGTTCAAGGATTGATCATCGCACCAACACGCGAATTGGCAATCCAGGTTTCTGAAGAACTTTACAGATTGGGCCAAGATAAAAACGTGCGTATTCTTTCAGTATACGGCGGCCAAGAAATCAGCCGACAAATCCGTGCACTTAAAAACCGCCCGCAAATTATCGTTGGTACTCCAGGACGTCTATTAGACCATATCAACCGCCGTACTCTTAAATTGGATAATGTAAACACATTGATCCTTGACGAAGCAGACGAAATGTTGAACATGGGCTTTATCGAAGACATTCAAACAATCATGGCAAGTGTTCCTGATACTCGCCAAACATTGTTGTTCTCAGCGACTATGCCGGATGCAATCCGCCGTATTGCAGAGAAATTCATGAAAACTCCTGAAATCGTTAAAATCAAATCAAAAGAAATGACTGTTGAAAACATTGAGCAATTCTATGTTAAATCAGTAGAACGCGAAAAATTCGACATTCTTTCACGTCTTTTGAATGTTCAACAGCCTGAACTGGCAATCATTTTCGGACGTACAAAACGCCGTGTTGACGAATTAGCTAAAGCTTTGAACATCCGTGGATACCTTGCAGAAGGAATTCATGGCGACTTGAGCCAAGCAAAACGTATGTCAGTTTTGAAACAGTTCAAAGCAGGCAAAATCGACATCCTAGTTGCAACAGACGTAGCAGCTCGTGGACTGGATATCTCAGGCGTATCACACGTATACAACTTTGATATTCCACAAGATCCTGAAAGCTATGTTCACCGTATCGGCCGTACTGGCCGTGCAGGTAAAAAAGGAGTCGCAGTCACGTTTGTAACACCTCGTGAAATGGGCTACTTGGGCATCGTTGAACGTACAACTAAGAAAAAAATGGAAGCTTTAGTTCCTCCAACTGCTGATGAGGCTGTACTTGGCCAAAAACGCGTTGCTATGGAGCAATTGCAAGAAATGACAGAGAAAAACAATCTAGGCGATTACCGTGAATTTGCGGCTAAAATGCTGGAAAACTTTGACGCTGTTGACTTAGTTGCTGCTGCAATTAAAACAATGACTAAAGAACCGGAAGATGTTCCAGTCTCTATTTCCGAAGAACGTCCTTTGCCATCACGCGGAGGCGGCGGATATAAAGGTAAAGGCGGAAGCGGACGCAGTGGCGGAGGCGGCGGCTATAAAGGCAACCGTTCTTCATCAGCACGCCCATCTTCAAGCCGTGGAGCAAGCTCAGGCGCAAGCCGTCGCCGTGAAGGCGGAAGCGGTGGCGGACGTCCAGGACGTACAACTCGCCGCAGCGAATCTTAATACCGATTATTTCAAGGGTGTATGCAGAACAGGAAACTGTTTGGGCATGCGCCCTTTTTTGCTGTCCAAATTTCATGTACAATTGGATGAAACGTTCCATTGGGTAAACTGTATAATGAATAGGGAAACGTGATTGGAGAGAAGAAAATGGATAACCAACCAAAAAATCAAATTTCACGAAAAGGACTGACGGTATGGCGTGTCTATGGAAGCATGGAAACGGCGGTCCTCGCATTGCTTGCGGTTGGAGCAGGTGTTTTAACATATTTTTTTGAATGGCCACAATGGCTTTATGCCCTTTATGGAGGGGTGATTCTGTTATTCGGTTTTCTGTTTATTTACCTGTTTCCGAAAATCCGGTGGCAACGCTGGCGTTACGAAGTGCGGGAACAAGAAATCGAATTGCAGCATGGATTGTTTGTGGTTACCCGGACACTCGTGCCGATGGTGCGTGTCCAGCACGTGGATACGGAACAAGGTCCGATTTTGCGGAAATACGATTTAGCGGAGATTTCGATATCCACAGCGGCGACCACACATACCATCCCAGCTTTGATTACTGCCGAAGCCGATGAACTGAGAGCCAGAATTTCCGTATTAGCAAGGGTGGCGGAAGATGATGTATGAAGAACGTTATAAACTGCACCCCATTTCTGCATTCATCAATTTCGTTAAAGGCTTAAAAGAATTGATTCTCCCGTTCATCATTATTTTCGGTGTCAATATATTCAGGGACGGCGGCGTCAGTTCAATGTTCAACCAAGGTTGGCAAGGCCTGATTCCAATCATAATAGGCAGTGTCGTTCTGGTATTCCTGTTGGTCGGCGGAATCATCAAGTGGAAACGTTTTGTCTATTGGTTTGAAGATGGGGAATTGCGTATTGAATATGGCTTGTTTGTAAAGAAAAAAAGATATATTCCGTTTGATCGGATCCAAAGCTTGAACTACACGGAAGGCATATTCCACCGTCCTCTTGGCTTAGTGAAAGTGAAAGTGGAAACAGCAGGCTCCGGAAAAGTAGGTCAGGCGGAAGCGGAACTGACAGCAATTTCGAGAGAAGATGCGGATCGCATTGAAAACGAAATGGAAAAAGCTAAACGCCAGCTTCCTGAAGAAACGGCCGCAGAAATGGGGCCGCATGAACAAGTCGAGCCACTTCCGAAAAAAGAAGCAAAAGTGCTTTACCGGATGTCGATGAAAGAACTGCTGATTCTGGCAACAACGTCCGGCGGCATCGGTGTGGTAATTTCAGCAGTGGCAATCTTCTTATCGCAGTTTTCCGAATTGATTCCTTATGATGCCATTTACGAAGAAGTGATGCTGTTTCTGCGTTTTGGAGCATTGATTGTAGCGTTGACGATCTTTTTTGTCCTGTTGGTGGCATGGGTTATTTCGGTCATTATGACTATTTTTGCGAATTACCAATTTACCATTCAGCGGGATGAAGACCATATCTATATCACTAGGGGATTGCTGGAAAAGAAAAAGGTTTCTGTCCCTCTCAAGCGCGTTCAAGGCATTAAAGTGAGCCAAAATCCACTGCGTGAACTTTTCGGATATGCGACAGTAATGGTGGAGAGTGCAGGAGGGTCTATTGGCGATAAAGATGAAAAAATCCGCCTGTTTCCTTTGGTGAAAACAGAACGGATGATTCCAATATTGGCAGAGCTGTTTCCGGAGCTGGAATGGACACCCGAGCTGGTCAAGGCACCAAAACGAAGCGTCCACTTTTTCTATCGCCTCGACTTGCTTTGGTTCTCGCCGGTATTCGCAGCTTTAGGGTATTTTTTCTATCCGTATGGCCTCTTGGCGTTGATTATCGTGCCAATTGTTGTGGTTATCGGAATTTGGCAGCATCGGACGGTGGGCTATGCGCTGGCAGATAAACAATTGACGATGCAATTCAGAGGGATCAGCAAGCATCGATTCTTTATGCTGAAGAAACGCGTGCAGGTTGTGCAGGTGACGCAAAGTTATTTCCAGCGCCGCAAAGAGCTGGCTTCTATAAATTCAACGATCAAATCCGGGATGATGGGAGCGACTGCATCAACTCCCCATATGGAAAAAGCCGATGCCAGCCGCATTCTTGCCTGGTTTGAACCTTCCGGCAACAAAGAGTTGAAGCATTGAATCAACCCGAATTCTTGACATAAAAAAGCAGCCGGAATCATGATTCCGGCTGTCTTTATTTTTTTGCGCGCCAACTGACGATCCGTTTCGGATGGAAATAACTGAGGCCGATTAAAAATCCGGTGATCATTCCAGCGATATGGGCCGTGACGTTGACGTTCGGTGTCAAGAAAGTCATGACTATACTAATGACGATAATTGGGAGTATAATTTGTTTGAGCTGAGGCAATGCGCGTCCGCCGTAGTACACCAATGCGCCAAATGCGCCAAACACTCCAAAAATCGCTCCGCTTGCTCCTACATGGGCATAATCGAGCGGCTGCAAAAAGTAAGTGGCCGCTGATGCGAAGAATCCAGCTACCAGGTAAATCGTGATAAAGCGGACTTTGCCGGTCAAACGTTCCAATTCAGGTCCGAACAGGAACAATGAAAACATATTAAACAGCAGGTGCATCAATCCACCATGCAGAAACATCGGTGTAAAGAATCGCCACCATTGGCCTTCTGCAATGTAAAAATTCGAGCCAACTCCATAAAAATAAAGCAGTTCGCCAAAGACAGGTAACCACGTCAATACATAAACCAGTAAATTAAGGGCGATTAAAGTGGAAACGACCGGATACATACGCAAGTATTGCTTAAAGCTTTCTGTTCGAATAAACATTTTGTCACCTCTATTTCATATTTCTAATTATACCTGTTACCTGTTTGCGATTGAAAGGAGAAACATTTATGATTACAGGAATCGGTTTGGATATCGTGGAACTTTCACGAATCCATCGGTTGGATGCCCGGTCGCCTAAGTTTCGTGAACGTGTACTGACTGAATCTGAGCTGGCCGAATACGGGCAGTTGACAGCAGCCAGAAAAGTGGAATTTTTGGCAGGGCGCTTTGCGGCAAAAGAGGCATTCTCCAAAGCCAATGGAACTGGAATTGGCGGTGCCTGTTCTTTTCAGGATATTGAAATCAGAAAAGACGCCAAAGGTAAGCCTTCCATCTATTTTCGGAATACAGAAACCGGTATGGTTTCCATCACTCATTCAAAGGACTTTGCAGCAGCGCAGGTTCTATTGCAGACAAATTATTAAGGCGGTGTAACGATGACGGAAAATTATCGGCCGACAAAAGCGGTCATTGATTTAGGTGCAATCAAAAAGAATTTATCAGCTTTTCAGCAAAGAAGCGGAGGTGCGGAAGTAATCGCAGTGGTCAAAGCGGACGCATACGGACATGGGGTTCTGGCAGTAGCGAAGACAGCGATTGAAAATGGTGTCCGCTTGTTGGCAGTGGCGACTCCGGACGAGGCTCTTTACCTGCGGGAACAAGGGGTCAGCACAGACTTGCTGATCCTCGGGGCGACTCCTCCGAATTTCATTCAAGTCGCGCAGCGGCATAACATTATCGTAACCGCTGTTTCCCTCGACTGGCTGGCAATGGCGTCCGTGAATGTGGCGCCGGAACTGGATACGCTGAAGATCCATTTGAAAGTGGACACCGGAATGCGGCGTATCGGTGTTCAATTGGACGAAGTAGACGAGGCGCTTGAATTTATCGCCGATCATGAATTTGGTTTTGAAGGCGTCTTTACTCATTTTGCCACGGCCGATGAAGCGGACTCTGGGTTGTTTCTGGAGCAAGTGCGTGCAATGAACAGCGTCATTGATAAATTGGCTGATCCTTCTATCATGGTCCACGTTTCCAATAGTGCTGCCGCCATCATGCACCCGGAGATGTCATTTGACGCGGTGCGTGTAGGGATTTCGTTGTATGGCATTGCACCGTCTCCTTATGTAGGCAAAGAAATGCCTTTTGAATTGCATCCGGCTCTAAGTCTGGAAACAGAAATTATTCACGTGAAAAAAGTGAAAGCAGGACAGGCGCTGAGCTATGGAGCTACCTATCAGGCTGAACAGGATGAATGGATTGCAACTTTGCCGATCGGCTATGCGGACGGAATGCTGCGCGGCTTGCAAGGGCAGGAGGTTTTGGTGAAAGGTCAGCGTGTTCCGGTTGTGGGCCGGATTTGCATGGATCAGTGCATGATCCGCATTTCTGAAAAACTGCCGATCGGAGAAAAAGTTCAATTGATCGGCAGTCAGGCAGGACAACGGATTTTTATTGACGAATGGGCACGGAAGCTTGATACCATCCCTTACGAAATCCCTTGTATTTTAACGAAACGGGTGCCTCGAGTATACTCGGACAGCACAGAAGTTTCCGATTTACCTTTTCAGGAACCCGATACAATGTTAAGATGAGAAAGATAAAGGCAGAAGAACGGGATTTTCGGAGGTGTCGGCTGTGTATCAGAAGTCAAAGACAAAAGAAGTGGTTGTTAAATTGCCAAAGCAATTTATCTCAGAGTTGACGACTCATTCAGATGAACGTGTTGAAGAAAGTGGAGATTATATCTACGTTTCCACACATCGAGTGACTAAAAATCTGTACGACTCATATCATATTCGGGAAGCGATGATCAAGGGCTACGTAGAGATGTCACAGATCAATCTATCGATTGCTTGTGAATGTTCTCACGCTGAGTACGAAGCGGAGCACACGACAGTGCGACTCGTAAGCGGAGGGTGACAACTTGATTGTAAAACGCGGGGATGTCTTTTTTGCAGAATTATCACCAGTTGTCGGGTCTGAGCAAGGTGGGACCCGCCCTGTCCTGGTGATTCAAAACGATATAGGTAATCGTTTCAGTCCTACTGTCATCATAGCTGCAATTACAGCACAGATTCAAAAAGCCAAATTGCCGACTCATGTAGAAATCAACGCCAAGAAATATGGCTTTGAACGTGATTCAGTTATTCTGCTTGAACAATTGCGGACTATTGATAAGTCGCGGCTGACCGATAAAATTACCCAGCTTGATGATACATTGATGGAAAAAGTGGACGAGGCGCTGGAAATCAGTGTAGGCCTTGTTAAATTCTAATCATACATACTCCTACAAAGACACCTTGAGAGCTTTTTCTCAGGGTGTTTTTTCTTGAAAATGGCTGTGCCGACAAAAAAGATGTGAAAAAAATGAATTTCCGATACAATAAAGAGTAGCAGATAAAATTTGAGATACATAGTGTCACAGGGAGGGTTTTTGATCCATATGAATAAACAGATGGCTCAATATATACAAGGCAACTTAACAGAGATTATTTCAAACTGGCAGGAAAAAATGAAAAACGAGAAAGATGAACGCGCTTTTCAAGTGATGCCTGTTGAATTGATGAATCAGACTAGCCATGAATTTGCGGAGCTGATGATATCCAATTTATTAGAAAGCCATCAGGCTTATGAAAGCCGAGTCAATGATTTTGCGGAAAAGGTAGTTCGCCTTGGCTGGTCCATCACCTTTGTTACAAAAGCGATCAATCATTTTGCGGAAATCGTCTATGAAGGAATGGTCCGGGAAGAAATCATTAACGAAGGGAATATCAAACCGTTTGTAGATGAATTCAGCAACTGGATTTCACCGATTCGGGACAGCACCATTCAGGCTTATTCCAAAACGTGGGAACGTACGGTCAGCCTTCAAAAGATTGCTTTGCAGGAGTTATCAGCCTCGCTGATTCCGGTTTTTGAAAAAGTTTCCGTAATGCCGCTCGTAGGGACGATTGATACGGAACGCGCAAAATTGATTATGGAAAACTTGTTGGAAGGTGTCGTCAAGCACCGTGCAGAAGTTGTATTGCTTGATATCACCGGTGTTCCGGTTGTAGATACAATGGTCGCCCATCACATTATCCAGGCAGCGGATGCTGTCCGTCTGGTTGGAGCGAAGTGTATGCTTGTCGGAATTCGTCCTGAGATTGCTCAGACGATTGTCACGCTCGGCATTAACTTGAATGATTTTACGACAACAAGTACGTTGCAGCGAGGCGTAGAACAGGCATTGGCTTGGACAAACCGAAAGATTGTGGAGGTTGAGGACTGATGAATTTTAGAATTCCAATTTTAAAGTTACGAGATACATTAATTGTTTCAATCCAATGGGAGCTTGATGATCAGACGGCTCTTCAATTTCAAGAGGATCTACTGACTAAATTGCACGAAACAAGTGCGCGAGGTGTAGTCATCGATTTAACATCCATCGATTTTATCGACTCATTTATTGCGAAAGTTCTTGGAGACGTCATCAGCATGTCAAGCTTGATGGGGGCCCGAGTAGTCATTACCGGTATCCAGCCAGCAGTCGCTATCACTTTGATCGAGTTGGGAATTCGACTAGAAGACGTTATGACAGCACTAGATTTAGAAAATGGCTTGGATAAACTTCAATTGGAATTGGAGGCTTAAACATGAGCGACCAGTCCTCGGTGGAAATTTTGACAGAATGGGATATTGTGGCTGCAAGACAACTCGGACGCAATGTGGCGAAAGAGCTTGGATTTGGCACAGTTGATCAGGCCCGTATTACAACGGCTATCAGCGAGCTTGCCCGCAATATATATTTATATGCCGGAAAAGGCAGGATTGAAATACAACAGTTAACAGAAAATGGCATCAAAGGAATCTTAATCATAGCTGCAGACAGCGGCCCGGGAATTCCTGATATCCGCAAAGTGATGGAAGATGGATTTACAACTTCCGGCGGGTTAGGAGCAGGATTGCCTGGTGTCAAACGCTTAATGGATGACTTTAAGATTGAAACAATATTAGGCGAGGGTACAGATATAAGAGCTACTAAGTGGCTTCGTTAGGGGGAAAACCCAATGGCTCAAGAAATTGAGAATCAATACAAAGAGATTTTAAATGAATATATGAAAAAACAGACAGAACAAAATCTGTATGTCGGCCAAAATTTTAGCCGGCAGCTGATTTTGGAAAATATTGCACCTGAAGAAGTCATCAGCATGCACAAAGCGGCAATTCAAGAGTTATACAGTGAATTGCCGGAAGTGGTGTGGCATTCATTTGATTTTCTGATTGAAATGATGATTAATTATGGGTTAGCGTTGCAAGAACGCCAAAGCTTACTCAAGCAGCAAGAAGAATTGAAAGTGGAAATGGATCTTGCTGCCAACGTTCAGGAAACCTTGCTGAAGACCAAATTGCCGTTGCTGGAAGGCTTGGATATCGGCCTTCTCTCTATTCCTGCGCGGAAAATGAATGGCGATTACATTTATTTTGTCAGTGACCATGATGGGTATGCTGGGGTGGCGGTTGCAGATGTAATCGGCAAAGGCCTTCCGGCTGCTCTTTGCATGTCTATGATCAAGTTTGGCATGGACAGCCTGAACAGTTCGCATGCACTTCCTAAAGATGTTTTGAGCGTCATCAACCGAATTGTGGAAAAAAGTGTCGATGACTCGATGTTCGTCTCCATGTTCTATAGCAATTACGATGCCAAGCAAGCGCGGTTGACCTATGGATCGGCAGGCCATGAACCAGCTATCCTCTACCGTGCTAAAGACAACGAATTCAGCGAGCTATTCGCCAAAGGCTTGCTGCTTGGAGTATCTCCTGCAGCAGTCTATGAAGAACATACCGTCGATTTGGAAAAAGGCGACTTGGTCATCATGATGACCGATGGGGTCACAGAGGGCCGTAATGAAGACGGCTTTATTGAGCGAGAAGTGATTTTTGAATTGATTGAACGGAAAAAAGATGAACCTGCGCAAAGCATTGTACAATACGTTTACGATGAGCTTGAGCGCATGCAAAATGCGCAATTCCAGGATGATTTCACATTGGTGATCTACAAAAAAGTATAAGGAATGTTTAGCAATGCGCTGATTGTGGTATTAATGCTTAGAACAGCTTTTTTTTAGCGGGGTTGAATTAAAAAAAACGGGGTGTCGAATTACAATGAATATTCAAGTTGACCTAACTGAATCAGACAATATTCTCGAGGGCTTTATCCGCGGTGAAATTGATGCGCACACTGCACCAGTCCTACGGGAAAAATTAGAAACTTATCAGAATCATCAAGGATTGAAAGCAGAGTTGGATCTTTCCAACGTTAATTATATGGACAGTACAGGATTAGGCGTTTTCGTAGCATTTTATAAATCAGTCAATTCGAATGGCGGACACGTAAAGTTAAAAGGACTTTCAGCCCGCTTGAAACGGCTTTTCGATATTACCGGTTTAGGCGATATTATGGATATCGAATCAGTCGGGAAGGGTGGTAACTAATATGCGTCCTTTCGATTATGTAGAAATGCGCGTTCCTGCCAAATCCCAATACGTTGGGGTTGCAAGACTTACCATTTCGGGGCTGGCCAGCCGCATTGGCTTTTCATTTGACGATATAGAAGATTTGAAGATTGCTTCAAGCGAAGCGGTGACCAATGCAGTTCAACACGCTTACGCAGAAGGCGAAGAAGGCGAAGTTGTCATCGGTTGCGCTTTATACGAAGACAAAATCGAGATTATGGTGGCGGATCATGGCCAAAGTTTCGACTTTGAAGAAACAAAGGCAAAAGTAGGTCCTTATCACGACCAAGAAGAAGGTGCTTTTCTTCGTGAAGGAGGTCTCGGCTTGTATTTGATTGAAACATTAATGGATGAAGTCAAAGTTCATCATCAAGAAGGCGTAACAATCTTCATGACAAAGCATGTTGAAGGAGAGCAGGTGGAGAAGGATGTCGAAACAGTCTCATCCTAATCAGCCTACTAAAGAGCAGGTGCTTGAGTGGATTGAAGCTTATCAAAAGACAGAAGATGAAGAAGCCCAGACAAATTTAGTGTTGAATTATAAACGTCTTGTTGAATCCATTGCGCGTAAGTATTCTAACGGTAAATCTTACCATGAAGATATCGCGCAAGTAGGCATGTTGGGACTTTTAGGAGCTATCAGACGCTACGACCCTTCATACGGACGTAGCTTTGAAGCTTTTGCTGTGCCTACAATTATTGGCGAAATCAAACGCTTTTTGCGCGATAAGACATGGGCAATCCATGTGCCGCGGCGCATAAAAGAGTTGGGGCCCCGTATTAAAGCGACGGTTGAAGTGTTGACTACAGAACTTCAGCGTTCACCGCAAGTATGGGAAATTGCCGAATACTTGGATGTCGATGAAGACGATGTATTAGAAGCGATGGAAATGGGCAAAAGCTATCAGGCACTTTCAATGGACCACTCTTTGGAGGCGGATTCAGATGGCAGTACCGTCACATTGTTTGACGTTGTAGGCCAGGAAGACGATGGTTACGAGAAAGCGGATCAGCGCATGCTTGTAGCTGAAGCGATGAATGTGCTTTCAGAACGGGAAAAGCAAATCATCCAATTCACTTACATAGAGCAGCTGAGCCAGAAAGAAGCTGGGGATAAACTCGGTATTTCTCAAATGCATGTATCCCGTTTGCAAAGAAAAGCCATCAAAAAATTGCAGGAAGCTATTTTAGCGGCTGGTGGGGTTTCGTAGTGGAGAAAATTCAGCATAGTTTTGTAGATGCTTTTATTTTCAACGAAGCAAAAAAAGGGAATCATGAATCCGGCGACAGTTACCATACGGTGTTGACGGATGATTACTTTATTTGCTCCGTAGCCGATGGACTAGGGAGTGGACCTGTGGCGCGTGAATCGTCTCAGGTCATTCCGCAAATTTTGCGTGAATACCACCACGAAACAATCGATCAATTGATGTATCGATTCAACGGATTGATGCTCCAAAAACGTGGAGCTGCCGTAGCCATCTTTAAAGTCGATTTTAATAAAAAGACCCTTGAATACAGCTGTGTCGGCAATATCCGCTTTTATCTGTATCGCAAAGCGACGGATGAAATTATTTACCCATTGCCGGTTATGGGGTATTTATCAGGGCGCCCTCAAAAATTGCGCACTCAGCTATACACGTATGTGGAAGATGATTTGTTCTTGATTCATTCCGATGGAGTGGATTTAAGAAATCCAAAAGCCATGATGCGAAAAGCTGCAGTTCCTGAACAACTGTATCGAGATATATTGGCGTCTATCCAAACAGGTGACGACGCGACCTTTATAACAGGAAGTCTTCTCAAATGAGAAGGCTTTTTTTGTGGATTAAAAACCGTATAAGTTTACTTAAAATTCTGACAAAATTAAAAGGTATTTATTCTATAATTTGAAAGCGCTTTCTCATACAATTCAATTAGTACAAAAGCAGAACGGAAAGGGGAAGTGGGAACGAGTAGTTGAAAGGTAGAGTAATCGGAGCAAAAAAGAACAAACGAGGGGGTTGGCAAAATGGCGAAGATTAAAAAGGGATTAAGTTACGAAACGATACTGGTTATGCTTTTTTTCGTGGCATGGGGCTTTCTGTATTTGGATAGACAAGCAATTTCCATGCTCATGCCTTTTATTATTGAAGATATTGCATTAACGAATACGAAAATCGGCCAAATCAATATGTGGCAGACCATTGGCTTTGCGCTGGCAGCTCCGACGTTTGCAATTCTCTCAGATCGCCTCGGACATAAAAAGACCATCTTGTTTTGGGCGATGATCGTCACCTCCGTATTGGCGCTTCTGACCATGTTTGCGGAAACGTACACGTATATGCTGATTGTCCGGACCTTACTGGGAGCCAGTGAAGGGGTTATTCTTCCGATTTCGCTTTCACTTTTGGCCTCTGTCTCGCGTCCGACAACGCTGGGCCGCAACATGGGCTTAGTTTATGCGGGGGCTGCGGTAATTGGAGTGGCGATTGGGCCATTGGTGGTGACGCAATTGGGCGACTTATTCGGTTGGCGTTATGCGTTTTTATTCGTCAGTATTCCAAGTTTCATTGCAGCTTTGCTGATGCTTCGTTTTGTGAAACTGCCTGAAACTGTGGTGAAAACGGAAGCTGTTACTGCATTCAATGTCAGCACTATCTATAACAGTGTGAAAAACCGCAATATCCTGATTTGTATTTTGATCAGTATTTTCTGTATGGGTGCGATGTGGACATTTAATGCATTCTTGCCGCTGTATCTGACACAAGTGAGCCTATTGTCAAACACTCAAATGGGTTTGGTGTTCTCGCTGTTTGGTCTATTGACTATCATCTGGCAGATATTCATTCCTTACTCTTCTGATAAAATCGGCCGTAAACCAGCAATGACAGGGTACTTGGCTATGGCCATGGTAACACCTCTTGTTTTGTTCGTTTTCCCGCAATCCGCGGTAAGCTTGGTTGTTTTGGTGTTGCTGGGTGGAATTATCTTGGCGATGAATACACTTTACCAAAGCATCATTCCGGTAGAAAGTGTGCCTGTAGCGGTAATGGCTACAGCGAATGCATTGATTATGGGGATTGGCGAATTGGTGGGTGCCTTCTCGATTGGATTATCCGGCATATTGGCAGATTCCTTTGGATTGACCGCTGTTATGGTTGTCATTCCGATTTCCTACTTGATCGCTTTCCTTATTTCCTTCGGATTAATTGAAACATTAAAAGGAAAAGCAACCCGCAACAAACCGGCGCTGGTCGAAGTTCCGACAGAGACCTAAGAGAAAGGCGCTTTGCTTCCACTAAGAGAAAGCATTCTTTATAAAAGTACAATCCCATAATTAAGTTCAGCGTTTCTTTAAAATAGATCCAGTGAATAATGGAGGCCCTCAAAAAAGAGGGCTTTTTTCGTGTTTATATTACGGGTTGTTAATAGTAGCGGCAGCCCCCCTCTGACTGCTTGCGCTTTTCAGAATGTGTTAAAATGAAAGGGAACTGAAGGGAAGTGTCCAGATGGAAATGCAACAAATCCACACATTAATCGCAAAAGAAACGGGCGTACGAAACAACCAGGTTGCCCAGGTCATCGCATTGATTGAAGATGGCAATACTGTGCCGTTTATCGCGCGGTATCGGAAAGAGGCTACCGGATCTTTGGATGAAGTCCAAATCAAAGCAATTGACGACCGGTATACATACATTCAGAACTTAGAGCAACGAAAAATAGATGTCATCCGTTCCATAGCGGAACAGGAAAAGCTGACAGATGAACTGGAAAAGGCGATTCACAATGCCACAGTCCTGCAGCGCGTTGAAGATTTATACCGGCCATACAAGCAAAAACGGCGGACCAAAGCGACCATCGCGAAGGAAAAAGGCTTGCAGCCATTAGCGGACTGGCTGATGGAACCTGGCAATGAAAAACTGACTGACAAAGCGCAGGGATTTGTTGAAGAGGAAGCCGGCGTAGCTTCAGCGGAAGAAGCGATTCAAGGGGCGCAGGATATTTTGGCGGAATTATTTGCAGATGATCCTGACATTCGGGAAAAAATCCGCTATATGACGCGAAAAGACGGAACCATTGCCACTGTCGCCAAGAAAAATCACGAGGATGAAAAACAAGTCTTTCAAATGTATTACGAATACGAAGAAGCTATCCAGAAAATCGTTCCGCACCGGATTTTAGCAATCAACCGCGGAGAAAAAGAGGATGTCTTGAAAGTATCCATTAATTCGCCTGCGGATCGCATCATCACATTGATGAAAAATAAATGGATGAAGCAGGCACGTCTGACCGGTGAAGTGGTCGCTGCGGCAATTGAAGACAGTTACAAGCGGCTAATCCAACCATCCGTTGAACGGGAAATCCGGACGGAGCTGAGCGAAAAAGGGGAAACGCAAGCCATCCATATTTTTTCAGAAAACTTGCGGAACCTTTTGCTGCAGCCTCCGATGAAAAACAAGATGGTATTAGGGGTCGATCCGGCTTACCGCACCGGTTGCAAATTGGCAGTTATCGATGAAACAGGAAAGCTGTTGGAAGTGGCAGTCATTTATCCGCATCCGCCGAAATCCGATCAAGTGGGTGCAAAGAAAATCATGGAGCGGTTAACGTCCAAATACCCGATTGAAATCATGGCGATCGGCAATGGCACCGCATCTCGGGAGACCGAGCAATTTGTAGCAGACTTTCTGTCGGAAACCTCGGCCGATATCTCATATGTGATCGTCAACGAAGCAGGGGCCAGCGTCTATTCGGCATCCGATATTGCCCGTGTTGAGTTTCCAGATTTAAAAGTTGAAGAGCGAAGTGCGGCATCGATTGCACGCCGTCTGCAAGATCCGTTGTCTGAATTGGTGAAGATCGATCCAAAAGCGGTCGGTGTCGGACAGTATCAGCACGACGTTTCCCAGAAGAAATTAGCGGATCAATTGACATTTGTGGTAGAGACTGCTGTTAACCAAGTCGGCGTCAACGTCAATTCGGCCTCTTCTTCTTTACTGCAATATGTGGCGGGCTTAAGTAAAACCGTGGCGGAAAACGTCATCAAGGTCCGTGATGAGAATGGCCGATTCACTTCGCGCGTTCAGCTTAAAAAGATTCCGCGCTTAGGAGCGAAAACCTATGAACAGGCAATCGGATTCCTGCGGATCCCTGAAGGAAAGAATCCGCTCGATGCGACAGGCATTCATCCGGAGAGTTATGAAATTGCGGAAAAGCTGTTGAAGTTGGTTGGAGAAGATAAGAAATCGGTTGGAAAAGCAGGCATCTCTGAAAAATTGGAAGCGCTCGAACTGACCGAGCTTAGCGAACGATGGGGAGTAGGGGAAGTTACGTTGAAAGATATTCTGGATGCGTTGAAGAAACCGTTCCGTGATCCGCGCGATGAATTCCCGCAACCACTATTGAAGAATGATATTCTGAAAATGGAAGATCTGCTGCCAGGGATGGAAGTGCAGGGAACAGTCCGCAACGTTGTGGACTTTGGTGCATTTGTTGATATCGGGGTGAAGCAGGATGGCCTCGTGCACATCTCGAAATTGAAAAAGGGCTTTGTGAAGCATCCGTTAGAAGTAGTGGCAGTGGGAGACATTGTCACAGCCTGGGTGGAGAAAGTGGAGAAAGACAAAGGGCGGATTGCTCTGACAATGCTTCAGCCAAAAGAGCAGATCCTTTAACCTTAAGCATAGGGGAGTTAACATGACGAACGAAGAATTAACTGGGCTGATCAAGGAAATTTCACTGGTGAGTTTTGGGAAACCCTTTCGGCATGAAGGTGTTTTCAATTCCAGGCTGCGGACAACAGGAGGCCGATATCTGTTGCGTTCGCATAATATCGAAATCAATCCAAGCTCTTATGAGAAGTTCGGCTATGCCGAACTTGAAGGCATTATTAAACACGAACTGTGCCATTATCATCTTCATATAGAAGGAAGAGGCTATAAGCATCGCGACAGGGACTTTCGGGAATTGTTGAAGGAAACCGGTTCACCGCGCTTTTGTTCCACTTTGGAAAACAAAACGAGGCGGCGTCCTGCCATGGCGTATAATTACGAATGCGTTACGTGCAAAACGAAGTATCAGCGCAAGATCCGGATGAATACGGATCGTTACAGATGTGGACGTTGCTCAGGAAAACTGACGATGAAATGATAAACTAATAGAGTGGGGAGGCTGGCCAATCGTTGGCAGCCTCCCTTTTGCTATTGTTATTTCATGCACAATATGTAGCCGTGAAAAACAAATAATAAATTAAAGTGAAAAAGGTATTGACGATTCCTTCAGACCTCTTTATAATAGAAAAAGTCGACAAGTAATAAAACATTATTCCGAAGTAGCTCAGTGGTAGAGCACCGCACTGTTAATGCGATGGTCGTAGGTTCGAGTCCTACCTTCGGAGCCATTTATGGCCCCTTGGTCAAGCGGTTAAGACACCGCCCTTTCACGGCGGTAACACGGGTTCGAATCCCGTAGGGGTCACCATCTTATAAAAAACAATTAATCTGAAAAGTTATAGTTCGATAACTTCTGTGTTACACTAACACTCAAGCCAATCGAGTAGAATGAAACGAGTTATTGCTTTCGTTGCTTTTACAGAATGGTTATAAGGAAATTACAACTTTATTATTATTGTCGCGGGGTAGAGCAGTTCGGTAGCTCGTCGGGCTCATAACCCGGAGGTCGCAGGTTCAAATCCTGCCCCCGCAACCAAATGGTCCCGTGGTGTAGCGGTTAACATGCCTGCCTGTCACGCAGGAGATCGCCGGTTCGATCCCGGTCGGGACCGCCATTTTTATTGGGGTATAGCCAAGCGGTAAGGCAACGGGTTTTGATCCCGTCATGCCCTGGTTCGAATCCAGGTACCCCAGCCATTATTATTAAAACGTAGCGACGATGAATTAGAAATTCTTATTGACATCGAAACGATGATGAAGTATAATAGAATTTGTCCCTAAAAATAATTCAATGCGGTCGTGGCGGAATGGCAGACGCGCTAGGTTGAGGGCCTAGTGGGAGAAATCCCGTGGAAGTTCGACTCTTCTCGGCCGCACCATACATCTCTAATGCGCCCGTAGCTCAATTGGATAGAGTACTTGACTACGAATCAAGCGGTTAGAGGTTCGAGTCCTCTCGGGCGCACCATATTTTTTCTTCCATATAATATATGCGGGTGTAGTTTAGTGGTAAAACCTCAGCCTTCCAAGCTGATGATGAGGGTTCGATTCCCTTCACCCGCTCCAAAATTTTATTCCTGAACCTTGAAAACTGAACAGCAAAACGTCAACAAAAGACGTCACGAGCGCCTTGGCGCGAGAACGGCTTTTGCGATGGTCGCCTTCGGGCGATCGGAGCATAGCCTTTGAACTTCTTGGGTTCGTGACTTAAACTACTGATCAGCTCACGCAGATCAAAGCGAACCGTGCGTCTTCGGACGGCGGTACGCCAGCAAGTATTTGAGCAATCAACTACTCTATAATGGAGAGTTTGATCCTGGCTCAGGACGAAC
>NZ_JACSPU010000004.1 GCF_014836985.1 Planococcus wigleyi
GCCGACATATGTAAGTGTGTCATCAATGATCGAGCTGATCGCGGATTGGGTTGCTACTACACCTTCTAAACCTTTTGTTGCTGTCATTAAAATCGCTCCTTTAATCTGATTCAAGTTCCCAGTCCTGCCGCAAAACCGATTTATTGTAATAGTCAGTAAAGCGTTTACATTTTCAGAATTTTTGTAAGTCTTTAGCAGGTCAAGACCGTAACTCGGGGTATCTGTGACTATTCTGTGTTATTTATTTACTTTAACTTATTTGAATAAAAAAACTGTTTAAAATGTCTGTGATTGCAGAAATCATGCTTAAAGCAGAATATTCAATAGTTAAAGAAGAGAATATTCTAAAAAAGTAATATTGACCAACATATCACGTGTATAAAAACAACAAAAATAGAGTTTTCTAGATTATTTCAAATTTTTTAAAAAATATTAATAGACATTTCTTCTTACAGCCGCAAGGATTCACGACATTTCAGCTGCAAATGGAAATAAATATTTTCAAAAATACCCTTGTATTATTTTGCAATAGCATATATTCTCTTTAGAATCGCTTCTAAAACGTTGAAGCAGATAAAAATGGTTTAAAGGAGGATTTTTAATGGGCAAAACAAAAAACAGATGGCTGATTGCTTTAGCAGCCATAGCGATTCAATTATCCATTGGAGCGGCTTATGCCTATAGCGTCTACACAACACCGATCAGCGCTGAAATGGGCTGGGCACCTAAAGAAATTACGTATGCTTTCACCATTATGATGGCACTTGGAGGAATCTCCGCTGCATTCTTCGGAGGATTTGTTGAGAAGAACGGTCCACGGAGATCAGCAATTTTAGCAGCTTTCCTATTCGGTATCGGACAAGCTGGAGCAGGCTTTGCTGTTCAAATTGATTCACTGGTTTTATTCCTTCTTACATACGGTTTGTTAAGTGGACTTGGATTAGGGGTAGGCTATATTGCACCTATTTCCACTCTTGTTAAATGGTTTCCGGACCGCAGAGGATTGGCTACAGGAATGGCTGTTATGGGCTTCGGCGCAGGAGCTTTGATTACAGCACCTGTTGCAGCCAACCTGATGGAGTCATTTGGCGTCAGCACTACCTTCTACATGTTAGGCATCAGCTATTTTATCTTGATCATCTTGGGTGCTTCATACATCGCACCGCCGCCTGTAAACTGGATGCCAGCTGGTATGCAGCAAGCAATTGATTCGGGCAAAAAAGTAATGAAAAAGGATTTGGCGCAATTGACTGCTAAAGAAGCAGTCAAGACTCGCCGCTTCTGGATGGTCTGGTCGATGATGCTGATCAATGTCAGTGCGGGCATCATGATCATCTCGGTGGCATCACCGATGTCACAGGAATTAATCGGACTTTCTGCAGCAGGCGCTGCTACGTTAGTCGGTATCATGGGAATCTTTAATGGCGGCGGCCGACTCGGGTGGGCGGCAATTTCCGATTACATCGGACGGCCAACAGTCTTCACCATTTTCTTCGCTCTTCAAATAGTGGCATTCACGATGCTTCCAAACATCACACATGTATTGGTATTCCAAGCGTTGATTTTGGTAGTTGTCAGCTGTTACGGCGGAGGATTCTCCAACTTGCCAGCATTTGTCGGAGATCTTTTTGGAACCAAACAATTGGGTGCAATCCACGGTTATTTATTGACAACTTGGTCGATGGGCGGCATTATCGGACCTGCTATCGTTTCGCAAGTCAGAGAACGTACAGGCAGCTATGAACCGGTTTTCTACATTTTCATCGTTTTGGTTTCCATTGCTTTCTTGATTTCGTTATTGATCCGTTGGGATATCAAACGAATTGAAGGACATCCGAAAGCGGAGAAAACACAAAAATCTGCTTCAAAAGGACTTAATCTTCAAGAGGGAAATAACTAAAAGAATTAGTTCTATTGTTGTTATTTCGATAGAAGAAAAATGATATAAAAGTCATGATTTAAAAATGCTGTAGTTTCGCTTATAAAGCACCAATAAGCAAAAGATCCGTTTTCGAAAACCTTTAAGGTCTTCTGAAAACGGATTTTTTGTCTATATCATAGTTTGTAAATCACCGATATGAAGAGGATTTGCACCCTGGCAACATAAAATGACATATATATATAAAGGGTTCAGGTTCTTATTTGATTGTTTGTCCAGAAATTTCTTGTGCGTAGCCTAATGTCATTTTTTC
The DNA here is from genome assembly GCF_014836985.1 of Planococcus wigleyi. Lineage (GTDB taxonomy): Bacteria > Bacillota > Bacilli > Bacillales_A > Planococcaceae > Planococcus > Planococcus notacanthi. The sequence goes on from NZ_JACSPU010000004.1 coordinate 2,193, forward strand.
ATTGCAAATATCAAATGTCTGCCGCTATTCCTATTTTCACGGTATGAGAAGCCATCAGGGCTTGAAAAGGTACATGTTCTATCGATATCAATCTGTTCGGAAGGTATACCGGCAAGCTCGCATTGTCTTTTTACAACGGCTTGATTGTCGATATGGTATTTGCTTGATGCATTATTATAAAACATGAATTCAGAAGCATAGCCGAGGGCATCGAATTTGAAATAGACGTCTTGATCCACTTCAAATTTTTGTTGGCTGATGGCGGACCCAATTTGAATTTCAAGGTCATCCGGGTCGGATTTCTCGACCTCGATCAGTTGCTGAAGCAACTTCAATGTGATCTCTTTGATGGTACCTTGCCAGCCGGAATGGATGACGCCGACCAAGCCGGTTTTCCGGTCGCGGATAATGACAGGTACACAATCAGCTGCAAAACTGCATAATACAAGGCCGGAATCATAGGTATATAGCGCATCGGTGTCCGCAAAGGCGTCTTTTGCATCAATTGCTCCGCGACCGCTGTCTGCTTTAGAGACGCGCCGAAAATTGGCGCTATGCGTTTGATTGGCGCATATGAAATGGGCGAGCGGAGTGTTCAGGTGGTGTGCCAGTTTTTCACGATTGGCCAAAACCATTTGTGGATTTTCACAGGCATGCAGCGCCATGTTATTGTTTTCAGGCTCGGCAGCGTCTTTTTGTGTCATGCCGGCTATAAAGCTTTCTTCATTTGCATAGAATTTCAGTTTCATTTTCATCACCTTTCTTACATATAGAGTAACAGAAAGTAAATGCAGAGGAAGACAGATGCAGCTCTTTAGTTTATTGCACAAAAAAGCCCTCCCTGAAAAATTACAGGGGAGGGCTGTTTGTGGTGTATGTCTTATACCAATGAAGCAGGTTTCGCTAAGGCTTCATCAACTGAAACAAAATCAAAGCCAAGGTCTTTAGCTACTGCTTCATAAGTGACGCTGCCGTTTGCTGTGTTGACGCCAAGCTTCAATGCCGGGTTTTCTGCGATCGCTTTCTGTACGCCTTTATTGGCCATTTGCAGTGCATAACCAACTGTGACATTCGTCAAAGCGATTGTCGACGTGCGTGGAACTGCGCCAGGCATATTAGCTACCGCGTAATGGACTACATCGTGTTTTACATACGTCGGATCATCATGTGTGCTGATGCGGTCTGTTGTTTCGAAGATTCCGCCTTGATCGATGGCGATATCTACGACAACAGAGCCAGGGTTCATGGATTGAACCATTTCTTCTGTCACCAATTTCGGTGCTTTCGATCCCGGAATGAGGACTGCTCCGATAACCAGATCAGATTCTTTCACCGCTTCTGCGATATTGAATGGATTGGAAATCAATGTCGTCACATCAGTTCCAAAAATATCATCCAATTGGCGAAGGCGTTCCGGGCTCAAGTCAATGACCGTTACTTGTGCGCCAAGGCCGATTGCCATTTTCGCAGCATTCGTCCCTGCAACTCCACCGCCGATGATTGTCACTTTGCCGCGTTGCACACCTGGTACACCAGACAATAAGATTCCTTTGCCGCCGTATACTTTTTCAAGGAATTGAGCGCCGACTTGGGCAGCCATCCGGCCAGCCACTTCACTCATAGGCGTCAATAATGGAAGAGTACGGTTAACCGAAACCGTTTCATAAGCGACCGCAGTTACTTTATTGTCTACCAATGCCTTTGTCAATTCAGGTTCAGCAGCAAGGTGAAGGTAAGTGAACAATAACAGGTCTTCACGGAAGTATTTGTATTCAGAAGCAACGGGTTCTTTTACTTTCATGACCATTTCAGCAGACCAGGCTTCCTGGGCTGAGCCAACCATTTTCGCTCCTGTCGCGATGTAATCTTCATCTGTAAAGCTGCTTCCCAATCCAGCACCCGTTTCGATGATGACTTGATGTCCAGCTCTTACAAAAGCGTCGACTCCAGCAGGAGTGATGGCCACTCGGTTCTCGTTGTTTTTGATTTCTTTCGGAATTCCAATAATCATTATTCTTCCCCCTATAAAACGAATGGTGTAGATATCCATAAGTATAGCGGTAACGCTGTTGTTGTTCATTGTATGAAATAAAGAAATAAGTCCGACTCTTTTGTGAAATCTCACAAAAGACTATTTTTCATCAAATTTCCGTGCTTTCAGATCAAGGTAAATGCCCAGTTTTTCATTGACATCGCTTAGACGGATACTGCCTATTTCCGAGATGCGTTTGATGCGGTAGTGAAGCGTATTAGTATGGACAAACAGTTTTTTGGCTGCATCGTTCATATTGCTGTCTTGTTGGATAAAAACTTCCAATGTCTTCAACAGGTTGGAATTATGAAGTCTGTCATAAGTCTCAAGTTTAGCGATGGCAGGATGCTCATATCGCTTAGCGCGTTGGTCTTTATGAAGCACATCCATATACCTGAAAACGCCAAGGCGCCGGAAATGGAAGACGTTTTCGAGCTCCTCAGGAAAGCGTTTCTTCATTTCCAAAACTTTCGATGCTTCCTGGTAACTCGTTTCTGCTTTATCAATATCGCCATAGCTTGTTCCGTAAGCGCCTTCAACATCCAAAATGGAAAAACGGTTGGCCATTTCAGAAATGAAGAAGGATATAAAATCATCAAAGGCTTCGTCTGCTGGCTGTGATGGATGCGGGGAAGCGATCAAAATCAATTCCTCATCCATGACCACTAAAAAGTGATTGATGATTTTCTGGCTGGTGGTGATCAAATAGGAAAGTTGTTCTTCCATTTTTCGGGTGATGTCCTGCTGGAATCGGAAAGTTAAAACTGTAAAACTGTCCGGCATCCGCAGATTCAGGTCATAGAATTTATCATGAATTTCTTTTAAGGATTTGTATTGGCCAGTAAGAAGCTGCCAAAAAAAGTCTTGGTAATTTTCTTCTTTTCGTTTTCGGTTCTGGTACAGCTTCGCCATCAAAGGAGTCGCAGCACTTGCTGCGTCTTTCAAGAGGTCCAATTGCTCATTCATGAGTTTTCGAGGTCCTTCGACGACCCAAATATAGCCTAAAATTTCATTGTTTTTCCGAATGGCAATCGCTACCCGGTCACGCAGCCCAATGTCTTCGATATGGGGGATGCGCAGCGCAGCGTCCGACTGCATCAATTTTGGAATAATTCCTTCTTTCCATAACCGATTAATCACCTTTTCAGGTACGCGCTGCGAAATGATGGTGCCGATCCGAGCAGCATCGGTGTCGTCTTCATGGGAACTGTAAGCATGGAGGCGATGATTCGTATCTTCAATAGTGACTGGACACAGCAGGTTTTCGTGGATGCTGTCGACCAGCTCCTTCAAATCGAAAAAAGATTTCTTGAATGGGTTCTTTGGTGTCATTTCGTTCATGGAGGCGCTCCTTTGACGGTCTTTAATCTTCAAAGCCGTAGTCATTAATCTCTATTATCAGTATAACGAAAAGAGGCGCCTTCCTCTACAGCCGTCAGCTAGAATCAACAGGGATAATATCGGAAAGAGAGGCTTTACATCTTTTGGGGCAAGGTTTATGGTAAAGAAAAGTGATCGGTTCGTTAAAGGGGAATGAAAGGCATCAGGTGAAGAAGTACTTATAACGGGCGTTCTTAGTCGGATTACCAAGGCAGAAGTGTTTCAATCCAAAATAGACAGGACAGAAAGGGGATCATGAACATGCCATTAGAAATAGTCCAAAACGACATTACCAAAATGGAAACGGATGCTATTGTTAATGCGGCCAATTCAGCGCTTCAAATGGGAGGTGGTGTCTGTGGAGCGATTTTCCGGGCAGCAGGTGCGGAACAGTTACAACAGGCCTGTGATGAAATTGGGTATTGTCCGACAGGGAAAGCAGTTTTCACAGAAGGCTTCCGCTTGCAAGCAAAATACATTATTCATACTGTGGGACCAGTGTGGCAGGGCGGTGCGCATGAAGAAGAGAAATTATTGCGTTCTTGCTACCGGAATTCATTGGCGCTGGCAATATCTTTAGATTGCAAGTCGATCGCATTTCCGCTTATTTCTTCAGGAATCTATGGTTACCCGAAAGAACAGGCGCTGGAAACAGCTGTTTCGGAGATTGAGCAATTTTTAGAAACACAAGAACTGCTGGTATATATGGTGCTGTTCAGCAGATAAAGTCACAGCTGATTTCTGGATGATGGCAGAAAGAAACAAGCTGTCTTTCCGGTGATGGGAAGGCAGCTTGTTCCAAGGCTAAGCTTTTAACTATTGTTAAAGTGTTGTGATCGACCGGTTGGTCAATTGGCTGGTATGTTCCACTTCAGTGTCAGACTTTAACGGAGAAGAATTCACCAGGAATGGTCAATAGCACCTCATAGAACTTGGGCATAACGCCGAAGCCCCAAATCACCCCGGAAAATCATTTCGATTTGAGCACACCGCTTTCCACAAGATTATTTAAAGCACCGATGTTTTTAAAACGGAAATAACCGCTTAAGCGGTTCAAGTCTTTTTGCGTCCAGTTTACATATTCTGCATTGAGCTCAAAGTCCGGCTCTAATTTGAGTACCAGGTTTTTTGCGTATTCCACTTGTTTTTGAGTCAACGGCTTTTCATCTGTTTTGGCTTTATTGGCGGAAAGTTGTTTGATCACTTCTGCAGGAGAATTAATGGTTTTGTGGATTTTTTCAGTGTAAATGCCTCGTTTGATCCATCCCAGGTCTTCTCTAGTTAAATTGAACCACTCACCTTCCAGGCGTTTAGCGGAAAAGTGTTGGTGAAAGGCACTTTCGGTCTGATGGTGATCAGCCGTCTTAATAAGGAAAATCAATTTGTTTTCAAAAGGCAATTTGACGTTGAAGACATTCATCCGTCTGTCGATGTGTTTGGTTTTGCCGATTTTGAAGGAGCCGGTCATATATTCCTGAACAAAATAGACATAGCCAGGCGCTTTACCAGGCAATGCCGGTAGCTGAATAATCCGGTCAAGTTCCTGCTGGTTAGAGTCAAAGAGGTAGATTTTCTCTGTATCTATTGTTGGCCTTGAAGCTTCAGTAACAGCGACGGGTCTGGTTTTTGAAAAATTGCTGAAAAATTTCTTGAACATAATGGCACCTCCTCAAGCTGATTGAAAAATCAATGCTTTCCTTATAGTATAATATATATTAGATGGAATTAGAGGGTGTAAGTTCAAAAAATGTAAATTAATTTACTTACAAGGGGATGTCTGGAAAATGGGGGATGCTGATAAAAAATCGGTGGGAATTCTTTAATGATACTGACAGGCATTGAATCGACAAGGTTCCAATATCTCCTGAAATTATACATAGAACAAACTGGACAAAAGAGTTTTACTGGATTAGGCAAAAGTCTGAAAAGCTGAAGGACTTTTTCTGCAATCAGAGTGTTTAAAGAAAACCCGCGAGATTATTTTGCTGATCTGTTAAGTGAAGGAAGCGAAGAAGAAGGGTGCCAGACTTTAGTTTGTAAAACTACTTTTTAGGCAGTCACTGCTAGTCTGGATGCAAAAAATACAGGTGACTAGCTGTACATCGCTCAGTTTTTTCAATTGGTTTTTTGGAAGGAGAAACAAACGGATTTTTGAGGTGCAGTGCTGAACAGCTTGCTATATCTGACTTTGGGAGTTTTTTTAAAAAAAAAGATGGAGAGGGGAGGGGACTTTTTTGAAGGAACAACCGAAAATCGATATTCCGGGTACAGGTTTCGGGAGCTTTTTAAATGCTGTTTCAGTGCTGGTATTTTTAACGATGTTGGTGTATTTATTTGTTCAGTATGGTGCATTGCCTGACCAAGTGCCCGGCCATTATGATGGGGCGGGACAAGTCGACCGTTGGGGAGGAAAAGAAGAATTATTTCTCCTTCCATTAATCGGAGCGGCATTATGGATCGGCATGTCAGTACTTGAAAAATATCCGCATACCTATAATTATTTGAACCTGACAGAAGAGAATGCCGAAGCCCAATATAAAAATGGGCGATTGATGATCAATGTACTGAAGAATGAAATTGTCATCTTGTTCAGCTGGATCAACTTTCAAAATATTCGTGTGGCTCTGGGAGAAGCGGATGGTCTGGGTTCATTCTTCATGCCCGTTTTTCTGGCAGTCATTTTTGGGAGCATCCTGTTCTTTATGATTCGTATGCTGCGGAAGTAGATTATCTTCATCCACAGTCAGCTGTGCACAGTTGCGCACAGCCAAAAAGGGTTATCCACAAATTCTGAAAGTTGTTACTATTTTGATGATACAGTTGTACTGTTTATATAGCGGTCCAAAAAATAGTGTAATACAGTTGTGTTAAAAAGATTGAAAATTATTATTATTCTGATAGTATTGAAATATGCCAAAACTAATTGATCCGATCGAGCGTAAGCAGTTGATTGCACAGGCCACGTGGAAAATCATGCTGGAGCAAGGAAGGGAAAGTGCATCTGTAAGAAAAATTGCAAAGGAGGCCGGTTTGTCGTTAGGTGCAATGCGGTACTACTTTTCTACGCAGGAGGAACTTATGCTTTATGCGGAAGCGCTGGTGTATGAACGCTTGACAGATGCTGCTGCCTCAATATTTCAGGAAGAACTGCCGCCTTTGGAAAAGATCATCAATGTGCTATTGACGTTCTTGCCAACGGATAGTGAACTGGAAACAGAAGCGAAAGTAAGGTTGATTTTTAAAGTTCGTGCCCACCATAAACAAGCAGCTTATAATGAACAGCAGGACGGAGCATTGCAGGCCATTAAAAACATTATGTCCAACTTGATCTTATTGAACATGCTGAAGAAGGACCTGAATGTTCCGTACGAAACTGACAGATTGATCTATTTACTGGATGGCATGGTATTGGATGCGATGGTCAGGCCGGACCAAACCAGCCGGGAACGCCAGCAGGAAATGGTTATCTATCATTTGAATTCCATCTGCAAAGAAGACATAAATTTATAAAACAGAACGGCAGCCATGACAATCCGCTTGTCATGGCTGCCGTTCCGTTATTAGTGATAGGAAAGTCTTTGATAATTAATTAAATTGATTATTCAGAAAAAACTAACATCTAATCATGGTAATATGCTACCATCTAAGTAAAGTTCTATTGTTTTCAGCATTCTTTTCTTCCTTTCCCAGAAAGAGGTGAGAACCGATGTAACGATAGTCGAGATCAGCAGTTTGGAAAAAACGAAATTTCTTTTAACTTCTCTATGTATGGCTTCGTTTTTTTGGAATGATTAATTTCAGAAGAGAGGGATTTATATGGCTGAAGGTAAGAATCGTGCACGGATCCAACGCTTCGGGAGTCATTTAAGTGGAATGATCATGCCGAACATTGGCGCGTTCATCGCTTGGGGGCTCATAACGGCATTATTTATTCCTGATGGTTGGTTGCCTAACGAAGATTTAGCGACCTTGGTTGATCCCATGATTAAATACTTGCTGCCTTTGCTGATCGGTTTTACTGGTGGACGGTTGGTGTATGACTTCCGCGGGGGCGTAGTCGGAGCGACAGCCACCATGGGTGTCATCGTCGGATCTGATATTCCGATGTTTCTAGGTGCCATGATCATGGGGCCGTTAGCCGGATATCTCATGAAATTGGTTGACCGGTTGTTCTTGGATAAAATACGTGCAGGATTTGAGATGCTGTACAATAATTTCTCGGCCGGTATTTTAGCCGCAATTCTAGCGGGGATATCATTGAAAGGAGTCGGGCCAATTGTTAATTCATTGACAAACAGCCTAGCTGCCGGGGTGGAAGTCATTGTCAACAACGGCTTGTTGCCACTGGCGAGCATCATCATTGAACCAGCGAAAATACTATTCCTGAACAATGCCATCAATCACGGTTTATTGAGTCCATTGGGTGTAGAGCAGGCAGCAACGAACGGCAAATCCATTCTGTTTCTTTTGGAGACGAATCCTGGACCAGGTCTAGGCGTCCTGCTTGCCTTCATGATTTTCGGAAAAGGAATTTCCAAGAGTTCAGCACCAGGAGCAGCCATCATCCAATTTCTCGGTGGGATTCATGAAATCTACTTCCCTTATGTGTTGATGAAGCCTCTTTTGCTGCTGGCGGTCATCGGTGGGGGGATGAGCGGTGTGTTCACATTCGTTCTACTGGATGCAGGCTTGGTCGCTACTCCGTCACCCGGCAGCATCTTCGCGCTGCTAGCGCTGACGCCGCAAGGCAATTACGTGGCAGTGGTTCTCGGGGTAATAGTGGCAGCTGCTGTGTCGTTCACCATTGCTTCAGTCATATTGAAAACGACTAAAGACGTGGAAGAAGATCTATCGGCTGCTACAGGCAAAATGGAAGAGATGAAAGGCAAGAAAAGTGCAGCAGCCGGCTATTTGGCCCCTCAGGCTGCGCAAGGTCCGACAGCGGATGCCAACAGTGATGTCCTGCAGGAAGGTGCTGTGGTAACGTCGGATCCGGGCATGAAAAGAGCCGATCAGGTACGGCGAGTCGTTTTTGCCTGTGACGCTGGCATGGGGTCGAGCGCGATGGGTGCATCTTTATTGAAGAACAAATTCAAAAAAGAAAATATTGATATTCCAGTCACCAATACCGCCATCAGCCAATTGCCGGAAGATGCGGATATTGTCGTCACTCATAAAGATCTGACACCGCGCGCCAAAGAAAAATTGCCGCAGGCTGAGCATATTTCTGTCGAAAATTTCATGAATAGTCCAGAATACGACAAACTGGCACAGCGGTTGAAAAAATAACCAGTCATCTAAGTTAAAATTCTGACGGGAGTGATGGAAATGGCAAAAGCCGTATTAAAACGGGAAAACATCAAACTAAATGTCCCACTGTCTACTATGGAAGAAGGCATTCGTTACACAGGAGGAATTCTGGTGGACAATGGCTATGTGGATGCTGGTTATGTAGACAAAATGCTGGAGCGTGAAGGAATGGCTTCTACTTTTATGGGCAATAGCCTGGCGATACCGCATGGTACGGAAGACGCGAAAGCGAATGTGCTGGAAACGGGCATATCCGTAGTCACGGTTCCGGAAGGGATCGATTTTGGAAGTGGCAACATCGCGAAAATCCTGATCGGCATCGCCGGAAAAAACAACGAGCATTTGGAAATTTTATCGAACATTGCAATTGTCTGTTCAGAAGAAGAAAACATCGACAAGATTTTGAACGCCACTTCAGAAGACGAGATTATGGATCTGTTCAGTGAAGTAAGCTGAATTAGGCAGTTTCAGGTTTGGAAACGGCGATCCGCTCAGATGAAAAAAACGATTTTATGAAGTCGGAATAGGTAGGCACTAGCGGGAATCAGTGCCTATTTGTTGCTTAACTATAAGAAATTTATTGCTCAGGCAGCATTTTGGCGTTTATTTAAGAAGGAAATTTTGAACAAATTTCAATTTGGTAATAGTTTGTTCATATTTGTTCTGTATACTGAGACTATGAATAAGTCTTGGAGGTTGATGAAAATGAGCGGAACCTTATTTTATGCTAATCCCAAACCGAAAACAGCGCGTGAAATCGTTGAATTTCTAAAAATGCAGGGCATCAATGCAGAAGTGTGTAAAAAAGCAGATTGTCTATGAAGCGACTCCCAAAAACCCTCGCAGACCTTTGTGGTCTGCGAGGGTTTTTGGGATTTCATATCAATAGCTGAGCGCTTTTTCATACATCCATCTTTTTAGGTTGCCTATTGAATTAAAAGAGATGGCTTCTCCTGTGTCTTTATGTTCTGCTTTTACGATGACATCAAATTCATTGGGAGTAAATGACCAACCGTCCTCCACTAACGCACGCGCCATCTTAACGATCATGCTTGAGCCTTTTATCGAGTCCAAGTTCATTTTCACCATCTCCTTTTTTAAGTAGTTGAACGTAATTATAATCTATTTGTCAGAATTTTAAAACATTTATTACTCGACAATGACAATAATGTGTTTACTGTTTCAATTCTATTCCCAGCAGATTAAAAATCCAAACTTTATTGCTTGGCCGTTAATGAAAGAAAAAAGCTTTGTCACAAATCTGTGACAAAGCTTTTAAGCGGCATAATAAAGAGGGGCAAGTCCAATTTAACTATTTTTTTGAAGTTCTGCAGAATGGTCTTTTGTGAGCTGTCCGACGATAGTGGCCACCACTTTATCGATGTAGGGATCTTTAGTGGCTTTTAAGGAGGCGGACGCAAAAGTACGATGTTTCATGATTTTGTAATAGCCGTACATACTGTCTTCCAATGGCATGTTTTCGTCTGACAAAAACGAAGAGTTCAGTATTTTACCTAGCGCGGCATCGTCCTGTGCCACGATCAATGCCGGATTGAGTAAATTGAAATCCCCATCAATCATCCCATTTTCATAAAAAGCATGGAGGGCGGAAATCCGTTCATTTGATAATTCCAATTTTCTTTCATATAAAGAAGGGCAGGTTATCTTTAATTCATTCAAGTAAATTTCTGAAGCATAAACAGTAGAAAAAGCCGCTTGTTCAAATACACTTGGCAACCGCTGGCTATAGGGATAGCGGGGATTGCTGATGAAATCGTTGCTTCTTTTCAAATACTCAATATAGATTTCGGTGACTTCCAGGATGATGTCTTCTTTTGATGCGAAAAAATTATACAGGGAAGCTCTGCTGATTCCCATTAAACGAGCCAGATCTTGAATCGTCAATGTAATGAATCCTTTTGTCCGAACAGTTTCCATTATTTTTTCAGCATAGGATCGGCGCATGACCCGCCTTTCCTCCGGTGAAATTTTACGCATAAAAACACCCCCATCTTTAGGGAAATTATAGCATATTCAAGCTTAAGGCAGATGGTTAATTTTTCGTCTGCTTGTTTAACAATATCCATGGTGTGGGTAAAGAGGATAAGACCCATTTATTGTAGACTGTTTTTTGGAAAAAAGTCTAAAGTAAAAGAACGGAGATGAACGGATATGACAACAGAAAAAACAGCAATTATTACAGGAGCAAGCAGTGGGATTGGAGAAGCAACAGCTAAAGAATTAGCGGCTCGCGGCTATTCCATCTTACTCGCTGCAAGACGTGAAGAGCGGTTGAAAGAACTGAAAGAAGAAATCGAAGCCGCTGGCGGAAAAGCAGATTATCAGGTAACGGATGTAACTTCTGCAGATGAAATGAAAGCCTTGGCTGATCGGGCAATTGAGAAATATGGAAAAATTGATATATTGGTCAATAATGCCGGTTTGATGCCCTTGTCGTTCATGAATAAGTTGAAAGTCGATGAATGGGATCGGATGGTCGATGTCAACATCAAAGGCGTCCTTTACGGAATCGCTGCAGTCCTGCCAATTATGGAAAAACAGAAGTTCGGCCATATTTTAAATGTTTCTTCAGTAGCCGGCCATACAATTTCCAAAGGCAGTGCAGTTTATAGTGGAACCAAATTTGCAGTGCGCGCCATATCGGAAGGGTTGCGTATGGAAATTGACCCGTCACATGAAATCCGTGTGACTATTGTATCTCCGGGTGCAGTAGCCACAGAATTGACGAATACGATCACCGACGATGATGTGTTGAATGCCTTTAAAGAAGGCGGCCAAATGGAATTGCTCAATGCGCAGGACATCGCCAACGCTATTGCTTACGCTGTAGAGCAGCCGGCGCATGTTGATGTGAACGAGATTCTGATTCGCCCGAGACAACAGCCTTAAAGAGAACCTTCAATCAAAGGGGTTCTTTATCCCCGCTGGATGTTAGTTGTTCCATAATGACCGTTAAAGCGGGGTAAATCGAAACAAGGATGGAGACGATTCAAATGAAAACCGATTTCTCGAAGATCTATATAAATGGTGAATGGATAAAAGGCTCAAGCGACAGCCAAATAAAAAACACGAACCCTTTTACAGGGGAAGAGCTGGTAACTACTCAGGCAGCAGACAAAAACGATTTGGATGCTGCATACAAGGCGGCTGCTGAAGCACAGGTAGCATGGGCTAAAGAATTGCCGCAAACCAAACGCGAAGTCATTGAAAAGGCATTGGAAGTCATGCTGGAAAACAAAGAACTGATCATCGATTGGCTGGTCAAGGAAGCCGGCAGCACAGTCATCAAAGCGACTGTCGAGTTCGGGGCATCCATTAACATTTTAAAGGAAGCTGCAACATTTCCTTTCCGTATGGAAGGCAAGATTCTCCCTTCACAGCATGCTGGCAAGGAAAACAGGGTCTACCGAAATCCTCTGGGCGTCATCGGCATCATCAGCCCTTGGAATTTCCCATTGCACTTGGCGATTCGTTCAATCGCACCTGCCATCGCAATCGGCAACGCGGTGGTCATCAAACCGGCTACTGATACACCTGTAACCGGTGGGCTGTTGTTTGCCAGCATTTTTGAAGCGGCTGGATTGCCTAAAGGTTTGTTGAACGTGGTAGTCGGCCGGGGATCTGAAATCGGTGATGATATCGTTAAGCATCCGACCCCTCGCTTGATTTCCTTTACCGGATCGACGCCTGTCGGCAAACGTATCGGGGAACTTGCTGGCGGCGCGTTGAAAAAAACAGCACTTGAGCTTGGTGGAAATAATAACTTTATTGTATTGGAAGATGCCGATGTAGACCAAGCGGTCGATTCTGCTTTATTCGGCAAATTCTATCATCAGGGACAGATTTGCATGGCCATTAACCGTATTTTCGTTCATCAGGACATTTACGAACAATTTGCTGAAGAGTTTATTGCCCGTGCCGGTAAATTAAAATTCGGCAACCCAGCAGAGCAGGATACACAAGTTGGTCCATTGATCAACCGTGACCAAGTCGACCGCATTCTCAAAGACATTGACGCAAGTGTCGAACAAGGAGCAGAAGTGCGTCTCGGCGGCAACGCTAAAGACAATGTACTCGAACCGACTGTGTTGACTGGCGTAACTAACGACATGCCACTGGCTGAAAACGAAATCTTCGGTCCTGTTGCAATTTTAATTCCGTTCAGCAGTGATGAAGAAGTGATTGACATGGCAAATGCTTATCCATTTGGATTGAGTGGTGCTGTGCATTCAGCGAATATCGAGCACGGAACAAATATTGCACATCAGATTCACACGGGCATGATTCATGTCAATGATCAGCCGGTCAATGATGAAGCGCATATGCCGTTCGGAGGAGAAAAAGATTCAGGGCTCGGCCGCTTTAACGGCGAGTGGGTCTTGGAAGAATTCTCGACGCTCAAATGGCTATCAGTTCAACACCAGCGCCGCCAATATGGTCCTTTTGTCGACAATACAAAAAAATAATAGATGTTTATACATGCAGCCACCTGATTGTGGCTGTATTTTTTTATTAAGTCAAACAGCAGTTATGGATAAACAATCAATTAGCCAATACAAGGGAATAACAAAGAAAGAGTCGAATCCTATATACAATAGTGAATTTGGAAAGAGGAGTTGATGAACGGTGGCCGGATTGTTTCCACATTTGTACGATACAGCGATGCAGCCGCTGGAGAAGATGCGCTTTGAAAAGATCCGTAGCGGTTTAGTACGGAAAGCGGAAGGCCGGGTATTGGAAATCGGATTTGGGACAGGAGTGAACTTCCGTTATTATCGGAACGTTGAACGGGTTGACGCCATCGAGCCGAATCCCGCAATGAGCAGACAGGCCATCAAGCGAATCAAAAAAGCCCAAATCCCGATTGCTACATACCAGACAACCGCTGAAAATCTTCCCTTCGCGGATAATAGTTTCGATACGGTAGTGGCCACCTTGGTGTTTTGCACCATTCCCAATCCTGAACAGGCGCTGCGAGAAATTCAGAGGGTCAGCAAGCCAGGGGCGAAAATTCTAATGTTTGAGCACGTTATAATGGATCAGAAAATCTTTGGGAAAACTCAGGTAGCCTTGACTCCATTATGGAAAAAGCTCTGTGACGGCTGCCATTTGGACCGCGATACGCTTTGGTTGGTGGCCAATTCCGGTTTGAAAGTCGACAAAGTGACTTCTTACTATAAGGGGCTGTTTTTAACGATTGAAAGCCGCTGTATTCAATAATGATGCTTGCTGCAGCAAGTTATCGCTACTAACAGAAAGAAGGCGTTGGACGTGACGGATTATATTCATATTAAAGGGGCTTCTGAGAATAATTTGAAGAATGTATCCTTAGCGATTCCCAAACAGCAATTTGTAGTGATTACAGGGCCTTCGGGTTCCGGGAAATCGACATTGGTATTGGACATCATACAACGGGAAAGCCAACGGCAATACATGGAACTGAATGGCATGACCACCAATTTCATCAATAAACCCAAAATGGAATCAATCAGCGGCCTGTCTCCATCCATCGGCATCGGACAGCAGCAATCCACCAACCGAAATCCGCGGTCAACGGTCGGCACGGTGACAGATATGTATACGTACCTGCGGATCATCTATGAAAAATTGGGCGTTCGTGAATGCCCGAATTGCCATGAAAAAATTAGAAAACCCAAAGACTTGGACGAGGAAAGCGAGACGATGTTCTGCTCAGCGTGCGGCTACGAAATGGCAAACCTGAAAAAAGCCCATTTTTCTTTTAATACAATTGAAGGGGCTTGTGAAGCCTGTTCGGGACTTGGGAAAAAGTTAGGGATTCGAACGGAACAGGTGATTGATGACGAGAAAAGCCTGAACGAAGGTGCCGTAGTCATTTGGAATTCTGCAATCACTGATTATTACGGGAATTCAGCAATGGCAGCAGCTAAGCATTATGGATTCACGCTCGACAAAGACTTGCCGATAAAGGAATGGACGACCGTTCAGAAGGATCTGCTGTATTACGGAGTAGAGGATGAAAGGTTCACCAAGAATTATCCGAAAGTGCAGCCTCCTAAAACGGTCGCCAAAGGAAAGTTTGAAGGCGTCTTGACTGGGATGTGGCGAAGGTATCGGGAGAAAGGCGGTAACTCGGGAGAGGCGGACTTTTTCTTTCAGCAGCTTTGTCCGGAATGCCAAGGCACCAAACTGAAAAAGCAGAGCCGTGAAGTCACGGTAGGTGGAAAAACGATTTCTGACGTTTCTCACACTTCATTGGAATTGATACTCGAATGGGTCGAGGAAATTTCTGGAGATTTTAAGCGGAATGACGAATCTGTTGCAGTTTCACTTGTCTTTGAATTGTCAG
The DNA here is from genome assembly GCF_014836985.1 of Planococcus wigleyi. Taxonomy (GTDB): domain Bacteria; phylum Bacillota; class Bacilli; order Bacillales_A; family Planococcaceae; genus Planococcus; species Planococcus notacanthi. The sequence goes on from NZ_JACSPU010000004.1 coordinate 17,264, forward strand.
AAAAAATTAAGCGCATTATTCACGTAGGGATTGGTTATCTGTCGATGGAAAGGCAGTCAGCCACCTTATCCGGCGGAGAAGCACAACGGCTGAGACTGGCTACTATTTTGGGTTCCAGTTTAACAGGCGTTTTGTATATATTGGACGAGCCGACTGCGGGGTTGCATCCTAAGGATACACAAGGGCTGGTCGACGTCTTAAAAAAATTGCGAGAATTGGGGAACTCGGTACTGGTCATAGAACACGACATCGATGTCATGAAACAGGCGGATTGGATCATCGATTTGGGTCCTGGCGCGGGAATAAACGGCGGTGAGATTGTTGGAGAAGGTACGCTGCCAGTTTTGATGAAACAAGAAAAATCGGTGACGGGTGCTTATCTGAAGGAAGAAAAGGCGCAGATAACTATGCGCAGAAAAGGAAATGGCCAGAGTATTACCATTCACAACGCTCACAAGAATAATTTGAAGAATATAACGGTGTCTATTCCGATGGGCTGTTTTAATGCGGTGACAGGAGTGTCGGGTTCCGGGAAATCATCTTTGCTTTTTGACATATTGGCAGCCAGTGGAGAAGAAGGCCATGTGAAAGATGGATATGACAAGATCACGGGCAAAGAAGGGATTAAACGGATGGTGACAGTTGATCAATCCAGTTTGACGCGTATGCAACGTTCCAATGTGGCGACCTATACAGAGGTCTATACACTGTTCCGAAACCTGTTCGCAAAACTGCCTCAAGCTAAGGAAGGCGGCTTGACCGCCAAACATTTTTCCTTCAACACAGAAGGAGGACGCTGCGAACATTGTCAGGGAATGGGTTTTGTATTCACGCCGATGTATTTCCTGCCGGATTTGGAAGTAGTCTGTCCGGTTTGTTCGGGCAAGCGTTTCAAGGAGAAAGTATTGGCTGTGACATACAAAGGGCAATCCATTTCAGACATTCTCAATGCCAGCATTGAGGAAAGCGTCGATTTTTTTATAGGCCAAAACAAAATTGTTTCTACTATAGAACTCCTTAGCGAAGTGGGTCTGGGTTATTTGAAGTGGGGGCAGACTTTGACGACTTTATCTGGTGGAGAAGGCCAGCGCCTGAAGCTCGCGAAAGAACTGAACAGACATGCAAAAGGGGAAACGCTTTATATTTTAGATGAACCTTCAACAGGACTTCACCCGAACGATGTCAAAAAACTGCTGGTTCTGCTCAATAAGCTGGTGGATGAAGGGCATACCGTAATCATCGTAGAGCACAATACGCAAATCATCCGACAAGCCGATTGGGTCATCGATCTCGGACCGGAAGGCGGAGCTGCGGGCGGCAGCGTTATTGCCCAAGGTACTCCTGAAGACATCAAAGCGTGCGAGGATTCCTATACGGGAATATATCTATGATAGACACACGCAGTAAAAAGTCTGAATCTACCCGTAATCTTGAAAGCTTTTAATTGACAATAAAACACCATTTTCTATAATTATTATTAGAAAGAGTAATAATTCACTCATCCATCGGTAAACTGAAACTAAAGGAGGGATAGGTGGTGTAACAGAAAGGCTCTGCTTGTATAGGAAAGGATATAACGGGTTTTAGAGAGTGTCGAAGTAAATTCGTTTAAATTTTTCCGAAGGGAGAGTTTAAAGATGAGACTTTTGCCAAGAAAACGGGAAGATTTTTTCCCGAGCCTTTTTGACAGTAATTTTGAAGTGGATGTATTCGACCGTTTCTTCAAAGAAGCCAATTATCCGCAAGTAGATATAAAAGACGCAGAAGACCATTATGAAGTGGAAGTGGACCTTCCAGGCTTCAAAAAAGAAGACATCTCGGTTGAATACAAAGACGGGTACCTTCAGCTTCAAGGCAAGAAAGAAGAAAACAAAGAAGTAACCGAAAATGAAGGCCATTATATCCGGAAAGAACGTTCCTATGGTTCTTTTAAACGCAGTTTCTACGTTGGTGAAGTGGAACAAGATGATATTTCCGGATCCTTCAAAGACGGCGTTTTGATGTTGCAGGTGCCAAAATCCAAAGAAGACAAAAAAACAGAAGAAGGGCATCAGATTCTGATCGAGTAATAACATAGAATGATAAAAGGCCAAACAGCTATATCCGGCTGTTTGGTCTTTTAAAATGGGAGCCCATCAATTTTCGATATTCCCGTCCTACATAAGAATCAAGGTTTTCCGCAGGTTTCCCTGTGATGCGTTCAAAATCATCCGTCACTTCACTCATCAGTCCTTTAGCAGCGGCCTGATACAAAGAAGCAAGTACAGAGCCAAAGCCTTTTGGTTCATCGTAAGTTGAGGCAAATTCATCGTTGGACAATGGAGCGTAAACAATCGGCGAACCACTGATTTTCGTGAACAATTGCGCCAGCTCCTCCATAGACCAGGCTTTGGTTCCAGTTAAGGTATGTTCTTGGTTATGCAAGTCTTCTCTCAAGGCAATCTGGACAATGGCAGTTGAAAGGTCTTTTCTTGAAATGAACGATATCCGCTCATCCGCCACTGGATAAAGGATCTTTCCCCGTCTTGCCAATTCAGGCAGGTAAGGCGGCAAGGGATCGGAATACATGCCATTGCGTATATATGTGTAAGGCACAGTTCCGGAAGCGAGACGGCGTTGGACATAGCCAAAAAATGGACTCATCTTGAATGGGTTATTGCCTTGATCCGCCATAAATCCGATAAACAGAAATTGCTTCACGTTCATCTTTTCAGCTGCTATCATGGCATTTTCAAATTCCATAATTCGGGAAACACTTGGAAAAGTCAGACTCGGAATATAGATAAGGACATCTGTATCTTTGAAAGCTGAAGCAAGTTCTTGCTCGGAACGGTAATTGGCTTGTCTGATCTGGATACCTTGCTGTTGGAACTGTGCCGCTTTGTGGGGATTCCGAACCGTCAGTGTCAGCTTTTCAGGAGCAATATGCTTCAGTACTTCTTCGACTATTTTGGAGCCCAGGTTTCCAGTTGCAGCAGTGATGTTATACCTCATGCAAATTCCTCCAGTCACTAATCTTTTGTTACCTAATGTATTCCCGGATTTTCAAAAAAGTGAACTAAATTTGCCTTTAATGCGTTTTATAAGTAATAGCAGCTTAAGGACAAAAAAAGCGATATGGCGATATACAATTCAGTATCAACTGGCCGTATTGGAGCGTATTTAAATTTCGTAAGAAGAAATGATATTCCTGGAGCGCCAACTATAGTAAAGTAGACTTACGAAATATGTAAAAAGGGAGACCGGGGATGGAAAAAAGTACCGATACATATTTATATATGCGAATCAGCGAACAGGACAAAGCGGCATTGGAGCAATTATACGACCGCTATGAAAAAATCTTGTTTTCTTTTCTCTACAAGATGCTGGAAGATCGCGAACTGGCAGAAGAAGCCTTGCAGGAAGTGTTTATCAAGATTTGGCGGGGCAAAGGGATTTACGATGAAAGCAAAGGCAAGTTTACATCATGGCTCTTCAGAATGGCGCAGAATACGGCCATCGATTTAATCAGGAAACGCAAAAAGCCTTCTGTTCCGATTGAAGAGGCGATGCAAATGGCCAGCCACGATCTGCCTGTTGACGAGCAGGTGGAATGGAAGGAAAAGAAAGGCCAAATTGAAACAGCCGTCCAGCGTCTATCGAGTGAACAGCAAAAAATGATTGATTTGTTTTATTTCAAAGGCCATACACACGAAACAATCGCGGACATGTGTGACATTCCGCTAGGGACCGTTAAGAGCCGAATACGACTGGCATTAAAGAAATTAAAAACATCACTGCACGGAATGCAGGGAAGGGGGGCATATGATGACTAATATGGATTGTGATCAACTAATTGACTATCTGAATGGAACCTTATCAAAAAATGATACGGACCAATTTGAACAACATTTAACATCCTGTACAGAATGCCAGGAAATCGTTGAAGCGACAGGCCAGCTCCCTTATCTTGCAGATCCAATGGAACCGCCGGCAGGCATGAAATCACGTATCCTGTCCAATGTATTCGAAGGGACACCAGAAAAAAACGATTCCCCTGTAGCATTAAAACCAGAAATGGCTGCCATACCGATTCAAAAGCCTAAACAAAAGTTTCACATCGGGAAGCCACTGATTGCAGCGGTCCTGCTTGCTTCATTATTGGGTAATGCTTATGCATTCATGCAATTATCAGATCAGAATCAAGAACCGGAAACGGCGATACAGTCAATTGAATTAGAGCCGAGTGCTGCATTTTCCGGAACCGCAACGGCGGCAATGATAGAAGAACAAGGAGCATTGAACCTTGTGGTGAAAGCCGACCAATTGGCCGAATTGGATGCCAGCCAGGTTTACCAGGTATGGCTGATCAAAGATGACAAACCGATACCAGCCGGCGCATTCTCTCCTAATCCGAACGGTGAAGGGGCCAGCTATTATCAACTAGAAGAATCCTCAGCAGAATGGGATACCATCGCCATTACGCTCGAGCCCGAGGCAGGGAATGAATTGCCGAAAGGTGAAGTTGTACTGAGTTCAGAGATTTAAACTGGCCGCATTAGCGGCCAGTTTTTTTATTTAAATTCTTTTTTAAAAAAATGTGATCTAAATGAAAACACTCTCCGTTATGTCTATGAAACTATAAAAAAAGAGGAGAGATGAACATGAAATTAAATAAATGTCTTTTAGCACTTCCACTATCATTGGCTTTATTGGTACCAACAGCAGCATTGGCGGATAGCCACGGTGGCCATTCGGCATCAAGTGAATCGGCGATGGAATCAAGCACTGCAACACCTGCAGCAGAATTGCGCATCACTCTTGATACAGCATTGACGGAACATGCTTTTTTAGCAATTGAAACGATGCGCAAAGGAGCGGATGGAGCAGAAGATTTCGACCAGGCTTCAGCAGCGCTTTTAGCCAACTCGGATGATATCGCAGCAGCAGTCTCTTCTGTTTATGGAGAAGAAGGCGGAGCAGCTTTCCTTGAAATCTGGAACTCCCACATCGGCTATTTCGTGGACTATGTAGTAGCAACAGGTGAGGACAACCAAGAAGCGAAAGACCAGGCATTGGCTTCACTGGAAGAATACAAACAGGAGCAAGCAGCTTTCTTCGATACGGCAACGGAAGGAAGATTGCCAGCTGATGCTGTACTGGAAGGTTTGAACATGCACGTGGATCAGTTGGTTATGGCTTTTGATGATTATGTAGCGGGTGACTTTGAAGCGGCTTACACGGGCGAACGCGAATCTATCCACCACATGAGCATGTTTGCTGAAAGTTTGTCCGTTGCGATTGCAGATCAATTCCCGGATGTATTTGAAGGAACAAATCCTGATACACCTGCAGTTGATCTTCGTGCACAGCTGAATATGACATTTACAGAACATGCAGGGCTTGCAGCGATGGCGATGCAGGACGGCGCGGATGGCGCTGAAAGTTTCGACCAGGCTTCAGCAGCACTTCTTGCCAATGCAGATGATCTTTCTGCAGCAGTAGGATCTGTTTACGGCGAAGAAGCTGGAGCCCAATTCTCTGAAATCTGGAATTCACACATCGGCTACTTTGTGGATTATGTGGTAGCGACCGGTGAAGGTGATGCAGAAGCGCAGGAACAAGCGAAAGCGGATCTTGACGCCTATATCGTAGAACAGGCTGCCTTATTGGATGCAGCGACCGAAGGCCGCATTCCGGCAGCGGATTTTGAAGCCGGTTTGACAGCACACGTCGATCAATTGCTTGTGGCTTTTGATTCGTATGTAGCGGGGGATTACGAGACAGCTTACAGCTCGATTCGTGAAGCATACGCGCATATGACTATGCCGGCAGCGGGACTGTCAGCGGCGATTGTTGACCAGTTCCCGGAAGAGTTCAGTTCCACAGAAATGCCTTCAGAAATGCCTGCAACGGGTATGGGCGGCACAGCTGATTCCGGCACGATTCCATACTTGTGGATTTTGGCTGGCCTGATGCTTGCTGGATTGACTACAACCCTGGCATTGCGTTTCCGCAAACAATAAAAACGACTTGAAAACTATGAAAGGCTGTTCCAAAGCTGCACAAGCGGGCTATTGGAACAGCCTTTTTTTAGTTTATGTCAGCTATTGAAATATTTTTTATGGCACATCAAAAAGGCTGTTTATAAAAAACCGGAAGTGAGGATTGCTGAACAAAAGCAGATGGATGGCTGGTTTAATCTGGCTTATGTACAATTTGATCGAAAAGATTGTGATGGCTTCCCAAAAAATAGCTGCATCCGAGGGGGGGTTGCTTCGAAATGTAGTTCATGAATATGTAATTCTAAAAAAGATTAAAAATTAGATTGCAATAAAAGAAACAAAACGATATTATATAAAACGTAACGTTTACGATTTAAACAGTATATAGTAAACAGAAGGTATGAGCAGAGCCTGGGGTTCAATAGCTCGAGGAATCAACAAATGCGAATATGCAGTTGATGATAGGCGCAATAAGCACAAAACTATTATTTTTTTATTCTGTAAATCGTAATGATTACTTTTATTTGAGGAGAGTAGAGAACGTGAAAAAAGAAGTGGGTTTACTGTTGCTTATGATTTTATTCGTATTGGCCGGCTGTACATCGGCTACAGAAGGGCAGCAGAGTGACAATCCGAAAGAGCTCGAACTATTGTTCAATTTTGCGGCGCGGTCACTTGATCCCAATGTGGACAGCAGTTATGTACCGCTTCGAGCAGGAATCACGGAAACTTTGGTGCATCTGAATGACGATACGCTGAAGCTGGAGCCGTGGCTTGCTGAAAGTTGGGAAAGTGAAGATGGACAAGAATGGATCATCCAATTGAAAAAAGGCGTTACATTCCAAAATGGCAACCCGATGGATGGGAAAGCGGTGAAAGCATCATTAGAGCGTTCCATAAAGGACAACGTGGCCATCAAAAATGCGCTCCGCATAGCAACGATTGAAGCGGATGGCTTACAGCTGACAATAAAGACAATTTCACCGTTTCCAGAATTTCCATCTGAATTGGTCCATCCGAATACTTCAATTATCGACGTCACCGAACCTGATTTTATCAACAAACCGGAAGGCACAGGACCGTTTGCTGTTTCGTCGTTTATACCCGGTACAGCCGTGGATTTGGTCCGGTACGACGGCTATTGGGATGGGGTTGCCAAGTTAGAGGCTGCCAGGTTTTCGTTTAACGAAGACGCCAATGCCAGGTCGCTGGCACTTGAATCGGGGAATGCGGATATTGTTTTTCGTCCGGAAGTCCAAAACCTGGAGATTCTGGAAGCTTTGCCAGGCATCAAAGTGGAATCCACTTCCACTTTCCGTGTCCACCAAATGACGATGAACCTGGAACGGGAAACGATGAAAGATATCCATGTCCGAAAAGCAGTTGATGTGCTGGTTAATCGCCAATCGATTGCTGAAACGATCTTGAAGGGACATGCTGAAGTGGCAGAAGGCCCGTTTCCCTCAACATTTTCATTTGCTCCGGATTATCCTGAAAAATTAACGGGACTGGAATATGCGAAAGATCTTTTAGCACAAGGCGGATACGAGATAAAAGAAGGTGTGATGGAAAAGCAAGGAAAACCATTGGTTCTTACCTTATTGACCTATAGTGCACGTGCGGATTTGCCGCTGATTGCACAAGTCTTTCAATCGGACGCCAAGCAATTAGGTATTGCAGTGGATATCCAGCAAATTGAGGTTCCCGAAGAATACATGGCCGCCAACCGCGATTGGGATTTGGCGACTTACAGCAACTTAACAGCGCCTCGTGGAGATGCAGGCTATTATTTGAATGCCACTTATCATCCGCATGGCGCATTGAATTTCAGCGGTGCGGATGATGCTGCATTGACAGCGCTGATTGACGAGTTGAATAAGACAGTAGGACAAGAAGCGCGTTCGGCCATCGCTGAAGAAATTGCACTTTATGTAGATGAACAAGTTTACAATTCATTTATTCTTCATCCCAATACATTGGTCGCTTACAACGCAGATAAAGTAGAGAATTGGGTAACGTCACGAAGCGAGTATTATATGTTGACCCATACGTTGGATGTGAAGTAAATGGCGCGTATTTTAATGGGAAGAGCCGCCGAAGTGATGGTTTTTCTGATAGCGGTCACCTTTGTCAGCTTCCTTTTTGCCAGGTTGGCTCCTGGAGATCCGGTATTGTCGATTCTTCGTGTTGATGATGTGTCCGTGACAACGGCGCAAGTAGAGACGTTGCGAGAGGAAATGGGATTTAATGAACCGCTTCTCGTGCAATATGGTAATTGGTTCATGGATTTTGTAAAACTGGACTTTGGGAAGTCCTATCTGACCAACCAACCCGTTTTGGAAATGCTCCTGAGCGGGCTTCCGGCAACATTGGAACTGACTGTGGGTGCGCTAATGGTCATGCTACTCATTGCAGTTCCTTTAGGTTCTTTGGCGGCTATATACCGGAACAGTTGGATCGATCAAGTAAGCCGCTGGATTTCGTTGTTTGGAGCAGCGGTTCCAAGTTTTTGGCTCGGTCTGTTATTGATCGATCTCTTTGGAGTGCGCCTCAATATGCTTCCGACTATGGGGCGTGATGGATTTGTTTCCATATTGTTGCCGTCGGTTACACTGGGCCTTGCCATTACGAGTGTATATGTCAGATTGCTGCGTTCCAGTTTGATTGATGCTTTAAGCAATGATTACATAAAAGCGGCTCGTTCGAGAGGGATTTCCGAAGTGCAGATTTTTTTCTTCCATGCCTTGCGGGCTGCCTTGCCGCCGGTGATCACCGTTTTTGGCGTCAGTCTAGGCAGTTTAATCGGCGGTGTAGTCGTCATCGAAGTGATTTTTGCCTACCCAGGAATCGGCAAAATGGTGGTGGAAGCCATCAGAGCACGGGACTACCCGGTCATTCAAGGGTACCTGTTCCTGATGGCCGTCATTGTATTTATTGTCAACAGCCTGGTTGACATCTCATACCGCTACTTAAATCCTAGAATCAGAATGCAGGAAAGGAAGGAAAGCTAATGGCCGTTTTGAAAATGAAAATCAGAAAGCGGAATTGGAAAGCCGGAATGTTGGTTACGCTTTTTATCCTGGTGGGCTTCCTTGCAGCCTATACTTTTCTTTTCCTGAAACATGATGCGGATATGGTAGATCTGAATTCGCGGCTATCGCCGATGAGCCTGCTGCATCCGTTTGGGACTGACCATCTTGGCCGTGACGTAATGACACGGATTTTTCTGGGCGCACAGCAGACTGTAGGATATGCCTTCATGGCATTAGCGGCAGCAGTGGTGATCGGTTTGCCGATCGGATTGGTGGCCGGTTATAAAGGCGGGATAATAGAACGGATCCTGATGCGCATTGCAGATGCATTTCTCGCTTTTCCGGATACGATTGTGGCGATTGTCTTAAGCGGACTAATGGGACCGGGTATTGAAAACCTTTTACTGGCCATCGTCTTTGTCAAATGGGTCAATTATGCCCGCCTTATCAGAAGCACGGTAGTCAATGAGCGGGGAAAAGAATATATAGCCATGGCGAAAGTCAATGGATTGAGCGACGGACAGATTATGCGCAAACATATTTTCCCGCATATCATCGGCAATGTCTTAGTGCTTGCCAGCCTGGACCTGGGCAAAATCATCCTGCTGATTTCTTCATTGTCCTATATCGGCCTTGGTGCCCAGCCTCCAGCTCCGGAATGGGGAGCTATGCTGAATGATGCCCGCCCTTATTTTCAATCCATGCCTTCGTTAATGATTTATCCTGGACTGGCGATTGTGACTGTGGTGCTCATTTCCAATGTTTCAGGCGATTATTTACGGGACAAATTCGATGTGAAAAAGGAAGTGCAGTTGTGAATTTACTGGAAGTTAACGAACTGACGATACAGGCGGCAACCCAACAAATTATGAAACGAATTTCGTTTACTGTAGAACCGGGAAACTGGTTGGCCATCGTCGGCCAAAGCGGCAGTGGGAAAAGCATGGCAACCTCAGCTATCGGCCAATTGCTGGCGCCGAATCTGAAAGCAGATGGAGAAATCCTAATTAATGGCAGTAATCTCCTTAAAATGACTGCAAAGAAAATGAACGCCATACGCGGCAAGCAAATCGCTTATATATTCCAGGAATACCAAAACTCGTTTACGCCATTTATGACCATCGGCAAGCATTTTGAGGAGTATCAGCGAACCCATCTCCAAGTGTCAAAGACTCAACGACTTCAAAATAGGCGGCAGGCACTCGCTTCTGTCGGACTTGGAGAGGAATTCGCCGACCGCTATCCCTTTCAGCTGAGCGGTGGCCAACTGCAGCGTACAGCCATTGCTCTTGCACTGTTGCTGAAACCCGCTTTGGTGATCGCTGACGAACCGACAACCGCTCTGGATAGCATCTCCTCATTCAGAATCCTGCAATTGCTGGAACGTTTACAGAAAGAGACGGGCTGTGCCATTCTCCATATCACACATGATCTGCGGCATGCAGCTAACTATGCAGATCAAGTTTTAGTGATGAAAGAAGGCAGCATACTTGAGCAGGGAGACCGGTTACAGATTATGGAGTTTCCTCAGCATGCCTACACAAAATCTTTGCTCGAAGCAATACCAAGCTTTGGTCAGGCTGGAGAATAAACGGACGGAGGGGAAAAGATGGAGGTAATGAACATCAGCCGTGTCACGAAAACATTTTCAACTGGCAGGCAGGTATTGGATGACGTTTCATTTTCTTTGGAAAAAGGCCAATGCGTCGGAATTATCGGGGAGAGCGGATGCGGCAAAAGTACGCTTGCCCGCTGTTTGCTGCAATTGGAGAAAATTGATTCAGGTGAAATTTCATTGAACGGCCAACTGCTGCAAGATTTATCCGCAAAGGAACTGAAACCATTCAGGCAGCAGATCCAAGCCGTTTTCCAAAATCCTTCCGCTTCACTCAATCCAAAATTAAAGATACGGGATTCTTTGATGGATCCTTATCTGCAATTTGGCAGCCAGAAGGAAATGCAGCATTTCAGCTATACGAGCAATGAGCAGTACGTCCATCAGCTCTTGCAGGCTGTTGAACTTCCAGCATGCCTGGCTGACCGGTATCCGCATGAATTGAGCGGTGGCCAACAGCAGCGTGCGGCAATCTGCCGCGCTATCAGCATTGAACCCGATGTCGTCATTATGGATGAACCGACTTCAAGCCTGGATGTCCTGTCACAGGCCTCCTTGCTAAAGCTGCTGGAGACACTTCGCCAGCAATTTTCATTGTCCTATGTATTCATTTCACACGATCTGGCAGCTGTTGCTTCGCTAAGCCAACACTTGCTGGTCATGAAGGAAGGGCGCATGATTGATGCTTTTCCAACTGAAGAACTTTTTTCGCCTAGACGCCATTCCTATACGAAAGAATTGGTTTCCATGTATTGATAGACGGAGTCCGTTTTTATAAAGACCCTCAATAGGTATTCCCATCTATCTTAATTTAAAGTGTTAGGAGCTTCGTCATGAATCATCGCAATTATTTAGCCTTAGCGATTCCGCTGACCTTGTCAACGGTCACTACCCCTTTACTCGGAGCCGTTGATACAGCAGTCGTCGGACAATTGCCAAATCCCGCTTATATTGGCGGTGTTGCCATTGGTACAGTAATTTTCAATACACTTTATTGGCTGTTCGGTTTCCTGCGGATTGGAACATCGGGCTTTGCTGCACAGGCAAACGGAGCTGACGATAAGCTTCAGGGTACGCTTGCTTTCATCAGGCCATTGATTATTGCGCTTGTGGTGGGAATGGGCTTTATAGTGTTTCAAAAACCGATAGAATACATAGCCCTAAGTTTGCTTCATCCTGCAGAAGATGTGGCCGAGTTGGCATCCGGATATTTCGGCATTCGCATATGGGGCGTTCCGTTTACGTTGGTCAACTATGTCATTATGGGCTGGCTGATTGGCATGTCCCGTATTAAAATTTCAGTCTTTATCCAGGTTTTTATGAATCTCCTGAATATCCTCTTGGATGTGGTTTTTGTCTTCGGTTTTGGGTGGGGCGTTTCCGGTGTTGCCGCTGCCACATTGTTAGCTGAAGTGATAGCCTGCGTTGTCGGCTTATGGATCATTTGGAGCGGCACCTCTTATCAGTTCCAGCGGCCATCAATTAAGTTGATGGCAGACGGATCATCTATCAAAAAGATGATGGCGGTCAATCAGGATCTTTTTATCCGGACGATCTGCCTGCTTGCGGTTTTTAATTTATTTACATACAAAAGTGCAGATTTTGGAACGGAAATTTTGGCTGCAAATGCTGTTCTGCTGCAGATTCATTATTTGATGGCTTATTTTTTTGATGGCCTTTCCAACGCTTCCAGCATTCTTTCCGGTAAAGCAGTCGGTTCGAAAGACAGAAAGCTTTTTCAAAGGAATTTGGAACTGTCGTTTCAATGGGCTTTCTATTCTTCGGTAATGCTGTTAATGCTTTATTGGATCTTCAAAGAATCGGTTTTCTCGTTTTTCACCTCGATTCCGGAAGTGATCCGGTTAGGATATATCTATGGCGATTGGCTGTTGTTCTTTCCTTTGGTTTCGAGTTTTGGTATTGTCCTATATGGTGTATTTACGGGGGCAACCGAAACCGTTCCAATCCGAAATTCCATGCTGCTTTCTTTAATTGTCTTTTTGATTGCAATGGCGGCAGGCGTACCGTATTTAGAAAACCATGGAGTATGGTTGGCCTTCATCTTGTTTAGTCTTGGCAGATCTGTTTTCCTGATTCTTTATGTGCCAAAATTGAACCTATTGATACGCAAGGAATAAAAAGTCGTCAACCACTTTCGGCATTAAATTTATTTTGCTCTTTGACATCTTGCCGGAAATAAAGTACATTATCTTATGGACGAACAATTATTTAGATATATAGATATATCATTCGTGTATAGGGGTGTTATTAATGGAAAATGTATTTGATTACGAAGATATTCAACTAGTTCCTGCAAAAGCGGTGGTTAACAGCCGTTCAGAATGTGATACGTCGATTGAATTTGGCGGGCGTACTTTTAAGCTGCCTGTTGTCCCTGCAAACATGCAGACAATCGTAGATGAAAAAATCGCGGGATTTTTAGCGGAAAATAATTATTTCTATATTATGCATAGATTTGAACCGGAAAAACGCTTGGCGTTCACAAAAGACATGCAGCAACGCGGTCTTTTTGCATCCATCAGTGTAGGTGTAAAACCGGAAGAATATGATTTCGTCCAGCAGCTGGCGGACGAAAAAGTCACACCGGAATACATTACGATCGATGTCGCTCATGGCCATTCCAACGCAGTCATTGATATGATTCAGCACATCAAGAAATTGGTGCCGGACAGCTTTTTGATTGCTGGAAACGTAGGGACGCCGGAAGCGGTCCGCGAATTGGAACATGCTGGAGCGGATGCGACGAAAGTGGGCATCGGACCCGGAAAAGTTTGTATCACTAAGATTAAAACGGGGTTCGGCACAGGCGGCTGGCAGCTGGCAGCACTTCGCTGGTGCGCAAAAGCGGCAAGCAAGCCAATTATTGCGGACGGCGGCATCCGGACACACGGCGATATTGCAAAATCGGTCCGTTTCGGGGCATCAATGGTTATGATCGGTTCTCTTTTTGCTGGCCATGAGGAATCACCTGGTGAAACCATCAACCAGGACGGCAAGCTGCTGAAAGAGTATTTTGGATCAGCTTCTGAATTCCAAAAAGGTGAAAAGAAAAACGTCGAGGGCAAGAAGATGTTTGTCGAATACAAAGGTTCATTGAAAGATACGTTGGTGGAAATGGAACAAGATCTTCAATCTTCGATTTCTTACGCTGGAGGAGACAAGCTCCTGGCCATCCGCAACGTGGATTATGTGATCGTTAAAAACTCCATTTTTAATGGAGACAAAGTATACTAAACAACATAAAAAGCCTTCAATCACTCGATTGAAGGCTTTTTTTCTGTTTGGCTGATTTCAGCCAGGCGATTGCTGAGACAGCAAGTATGGCTCCAGAGAGCATGGCTTGGATGTTCTTAGGTACGGTTTGGATAACTCCATAAACAACAGCGAGTTCCAGTATCACAGCCGGAATTTTGCCGATTGTACTGGCGATCCCAAAATGCTTTCCGTTGATGGCGGTAAGTGCTGCACCGGCTGTAACGAAGCCCGACGGCATAAATGGCAGCAAGCGCAGCAGGATCACCAGACTGAAAATCCGTTTTGTTGACTGGCATGTGAATCGCTTCCAAAAAGGGTGTCGCAGCCATTCGGGATCTGCTTTTGCAAATCCATAACGGTACAGGTAAAAACCGATCCATGCACCGAATATTTCACCTGAAAACGTTAAAGCTGCACCGATATAAAGGCCGAACGAATCTATATTGACAGCGGTGATCAAGATACTGGGAATAAAACCGACCGCACCGACCGCTAGATTGGCAAGTAACAGGATTAGAAATTCTAATGCCAAGAGAAAAGAAGCGATTATGGCACCTCCTATTCTATAGAAGAAGTTTTTCAGGATTCCCCAGTTGAAATCTTCAACAAAGTATCCATAGTCTTTCTTTTCCACCATCATAGCAACAAATTGACCAGAACGGAAACAGGTTTTTGTCTGTTTTCGCTCATGTTGCCATTATTATTTGAGGTGGTAAAAAGTAGTGTAAATCCTGTTTTTTTATCAGAAATTACGTTTTACTTTTATAAAAATGGATATGGATTAGTAGAAGAACGGAAAGGGGAGGATTGGCGAAGTGTCGATGGACGGGTCAGACTAGTTGCCAAATGGAAACAGATAGCTGGGCATAAGCAGTACAATCTATAGAGGAGGATCTATTCATGAAAATTACCGATATCATGACGACAGACGTTGAGACATGCGCTCCGGAAATGTCGATTCAGGAAATTGCTTCTAAAATGCTGGAGCTGGATGTTGGATCCATTCCCATCAGTGACGGCAAGCGATTATTTGGAATTGTAACGGATCGGGACATTGTCATTCGCGGAATCGCTTCCCAGATTTCATTGGATAGCCCGGTTTCACAGATTTTGACTTCAGAAATGGTCACTGGAACTAAAGATATGTCCATTGAAGACGCAGCTGATTTAATGGCAGAACACCAGATCCGCCGGCTTCCGATTGTAGAAAATGACCAATTAGTAGGTATTGTTTCCTTGGGAGATCTTGCAGTAAGAGACCAGACAGACGACAACGCGAGCTTGGTCTTGGAAGAAGTTTCCGAGTCGGAAGATACAGAGCTTCACTAGCAAAACGCATGACAACAAGAGGCAAGACCGAAACTGCCGGTCTTGCCTCTTGTTGTTTAATGGCCTGCGATATCCCGTTTAGTGAAAGCAACCCAAGAAGCCATTAAGAACAAAGCCAGGTATATGCACAAGATGGTGACGGAAAAGCTTAAGCTCATTCCTTCCATCATAGGTTCTGCGCCATTGAAGTACTGGCCAAGATTGGTATTGGTGAACAAGATGTATTTGGCCCAGGAATAGTGAGATGCAAATAGAACGATGGAATTGCCGGCGAGCATCAATGTGACCGCTAAGCCGATTGCCATACTGCTGCTTCTGAAAATTGTTGAAATCATAAAGGCAAATGACGCCATCATCAATAAGGTGACTAAGCTTAGACCATAATCTTTCAAAATTACGTTTAAGAGGCTGCCATGTGCATAGCCCATCCCATGCTCAAGAACAACGGTTTGAGTGGGATTATTCAAGCCGAAGAACAAAGCACCAGTCAGCAGGCTGATGGCTATGAGGAAGAAGATGAGTGTGAATGCGAACAAGAGAACCGTTAGGTATTTGGACAATAAAATTTTGGAACGCGATATCGGACGGATCAGCAGAAGTTTGATGGTTCCCCATTTGAACTCATTCGAAACAATTCCTGCAGCAATAATGATGGTGAACAGGCTGATGAGAGTGGTGAAAAATGAGTTGTCATATAAAAACTGCCAGCCGTCATAAGGCAATGGCTTGATCTCATTTTCAATATGGTACATATTTTTTTCCAATTGAAAGGGATTGGAAAGTTTGCTGAGTTCATCGTTGTCCATCTCTGAAGTCAAGCGGATATTTTCTTCCTGAAGTTCAACCTGCCAGTTCGTACCATATTCCGTAGTCTGGAACTCGCTGTCCCATAACCTGCTGATGATTCCTGAAGCCAGTACCAGGATGGCCAGTGCGAAAAACATCACCCATGTGGATTTTCTGGCATACAATTTGATTTGTTCATTCCAGATCAAATGGATTAAATTAGTCAATGCTGTTCTCTCCTATCAAATTAAAGAATTTGTCTTCTAAGGTCGACTGGAGAACATTGACCCCATATACATCAAACCCCTGGCCAATCATTTTCTTCAAGATGGAAGGGATCTCTTCTTTTTGAAGCGATAGGATCAGTTCTTTTCCTTTGAGGCGGATACCTGTCGAAAGCTGCATTTCCAGATATTCTTTTGCTTGTGCCAGGGGTTCTGCTTCGATAAACACATCCTGCAGCGCTGTAGAGTTTTCGGTGGTTTTCACTTCTTCTAATGCAACCAACTGTCCATTTTTGATGACGCCAATCCGGTCGCACAGCAGCTCCATTTCAGAAAGCAGATGGCTGGATACGATGACGCTCACGTTTTCCTGCTCTGCAAGTGCACGGATGTACTTGCGGATTTCGCGGATTCCGGAAGGATCCAAACCGTTTGTCGGCTCATCCAAGATCAGAATGGAGGGCTTGTGGAGAAGTGCTTGGGCAATGCCCAGTCGTTGCCGCATACCAAGTGAATAGCGGCCGGCTTTTTCATGAATCGCCTTTTCCAAGCCGACAAGGGAAATGATTTCATGAATGCGGTGGTCCGTTATGCCGGGAACCATGCGCGCATATTGCTTGAGGTTTTTCCACCCGCTCAGAAAAGGATACATTTCGGGATTTTCAACAATCGCCCCAACGTGCTGGATGGCATTGTTAAAGTCGGTTTTAATGCTTTTTCCTTCAATCAGCACATCTCCTTCCGTAATATCAATCAAGCCCACCATCATTCGGATAGTCGTCGTTTTTCCAGCTCCGTTCGGTCCAAGAAATCCGAACACTTCACCGGAATGGATTTCAAAATCGAGTCCTTTGATGATTTCCTTATTGCCGATTTTCTTTTTCAAGTTGATCAGCTGCAGCGTTACTGCTGGTTTGTCCATCCAATTACCTCCGTTTTGATTAAGATATGTAAATGACTTACAAGTCTCGTGATAACAATAGTGAAAATAAAATCAATATAAATTTAAATAATGTTTAAATGATGTTGAATAATGTTTAGTTTTCCTTTATAGTAGGCAATAACAGCTGAAAGGAGTGAAGATGTTGAATAACAAGGTGCCTGAATGGTTTTCCACATTGTCATCTGAAGATATGGAATTTATCAAGAAGTTCATTCTGGGATCCGGTTCGTTAAAAGAAATCGCAAAATTATACGGAGTTTCTTATCCGACGGTGCGCTTGAGGCTGGATAAGATCATCCAGAACATCGAATTGCAGGAAAAAGAAGGTTCGCAGCTATTTTCGACTTTTGTCATGAAGCTGGTTATCGATGACAAAATCGATTTGGAAGTGGCAAAAAGCATCGTCGACAAATACAAAGAGAGTATGGAGGAATAAACATGGGGACCGTAATCGATCTGGCATTGCCAATTATCATTTTAGTCGTTCAATATTTCTTATCTAAACAAGCGCGGGTGTGGCCTGGAGGTATTTTGCCGGCAGCATTTGCAGTATTCTTCATTTGGCTGATGATCGATAAAGATTTGGCTTTCTTTTCAAGAGACGTTATTCCACTGATTTTGGGAGTTTTTTTCTTATGCGGAGTTTGGATTAATGGACAAGAAGCCTACAAGAAAAAGCAGGAAAAAGAATTCATGAAAATGCGGGGACAGGATTTAATTTAAAAACATGAAAAGCACGGGAAAAAGCAAAAGGGGTGGGGAATTGCATAACCAAAAACGAATTCGGGATTACGGCGTGGAAATCGGCACGATGAAGACTGGGAGGTTAAACGCCATAACAGACGTAGAGGGCGTCACAGTTGGCCAAGTGACTTTAAAAGACGGAAATATGCAGACAGGAGTGACGGCCATTCTGCCGCATCAAGGAGATCTCTTTCACGACAAGCTGATTGCTTCAAGCCATGTCATCAACGGCTTTGGCAAAACGATGGGAACCATCCAACTAGCGGAACTCGGTACCTTGGAAACACCAATTGTCCTGACGAACACATTGAATGTCGGAACTGCAGCCAATGCCGTCATCGATTATATGTTGGAGAAAAATCCGGATATCGGCAACACGACGGGGACAGTGAATCCGGTCATCGGCGAATGCAACGATATGTTTCTGAACGATGTGCGCGGGCGTTTTGTCAAAGAACAAGATGTGAGACAAGCGCTGGACAATACCGCAATTGAGTTTGATGAAGGAGCAGTGGGAGCGGGAAGAGGGATGCTTTGTTATTCATTGAAAGGCGGCATCGGTTCGGCTTCGCGCATTGTGGAGCTGGAACAGGGCACGTTTACGCTTGGCGCATTGGTGCTGTCAAATTTCGGAATGCTGAGTGATTTGACGATAAACGGCAAGGCAATCGGCAAAGAATTGAAGAAAAACATTCTTCAAACCCATAAAGAAGAAGACAAGGGCTCGGTGATGGTGGTTATCGCTACTGACCTTCCATTGTCCGAACGGCAACTGAACCGCATCCTGAAACGGGCAGTGACGGGACTGTCACGGACGGGCTCGATTATCACCAATGGCAGTGGCGAAATCGTCCTCGGCTTCTCAACCGCCAATAAAATTCCGCATCAGAAGCCTAAGCAATTCCTGGCTATTGAAACGATTCATGAAGAAGATATAGATGAAGCGTTCAGAGCCGTAGGTGAAGCCGTTGAAGAAGCAGTATTGAATTCATTGATCACCGCGGAGGCTGTGGTTGGCCGAAATGGCAATGAACGGCCGGCTTTAAAAGACTTGCTGGAGAAATATGCTTTAACCTTAAAGAACCTTTGACAGGTTCTTTTTTTACTTTAGGTAAGAGAAGACTAGAAAAAAAGATGAAATTCACTTCCTTTTTTAATAGTTTAGCCGTATAACACTGGAAATTAAATAAGCTGTCGATATACCTAAGAGATATAGGTTAGAGAGCATTAGGCATTGAAACAAAGATATATAAATATAGAAGAATAGATGTCATAAGCATTAAAATATGGATTTTTGGATAAAAATGGCTGATATAAATTTACTAAATTAACGTTAAATTGTTTACAATTTGTACAATCCATTGTAGTCTATGGGTATTACGAAAAGCGTTAAATTTCAATTTAAAAGTAAATTAATTAGGTTAAAAGGCTGTTTTTACGATAAATTTAACGAAATTAATGAATTAATTTTTAATAGTATTTTGTTCGCCGATACGGGCGGACGACGAAAGGACGGAGTAAATGATTAGTGCACAACCGATAGAAACGGTGGCTGAAATTCTTAAAAAAACCTTGGAAGCCCCAGTGGAAGACTTAGGAGATCTTTACATCGTGACTAAACAACGGGATCTGGCCATCACATCAGGGGAATACAAAATGTTATTTAAAATTAACAACGAAATAACATTTCAAGACCTCCACCAGCAAGGAAAGATGCTGAATAAAGCTGAAATTCTGCTGTTGCCTGAAGAACTGCCTGTGTTTTCTTCAGCTTTGATTAACCAAGGGTCTTCATTGCCCAGTAATTATACACAACGCCTGGTCATGGAACTGGATGTCTACAGTCTTTATATGGAATCCCGGGAACTTCCCAAACAATTTGCTGAACGTCTGGCAGCCGCATTAAAAGCCATCGAATTGTAAATTCTCTTTAACTTGATTTCATTTGCCAATGCCGACAACCAGTAAAGGTGGTGTTCTTATGAATGGGAATTGTTTATCGTGCATCTCAGCAGCCCTTTTTCTTCTGACCATGATTCCGCTGACATTGGCTGCGATTCACTGGTTCCATGGGCCGCTTGAATTTTTATTGAGCCTTCATCTGCATCTGCCTTGTGCTTTGAGTGCTTTGGGAGTCGTCGCCGCATTGATTGGTGCAAAAGGAGATTTGCGTTTCAATCTTGTGCTGTTCAATGTGCTGTCACTTAGCTTGTATCTTATTTTTTCAACCAGTCTGCATTCACTATAAATAGCTGCCCCTTGTCTTTATTGCCTGACATACATCCCTTCAACGGATACCCCCCATTAAAAAGATGGTGTGCTGTACACAATTCTGTGTACAGCACACCATCTTTGTTATTCTTCACAAACTGGCCGCACCCATAACTTGGAAAAATCCACATAACCGAAATGGCTGATGGATATGTTCATCAAATCAATGGAAAACGGAATTTGCCGTTTTTCGTAATACAGCGGAACCATGATGGAGGCTTCCAATAAGTTCCGTTCGACTTCAAGATTTAATGCTGTCCATTCCTCGAACGGTGTCTCCGCATACAAGGGCAGATAACGGTCAAACTGAGGCTGCGATTTCATAATGGCAGTCATCGGGGAATAACCATTTGAAAGAAAATAAAAAAATGAGAATTCCTGGTTCATTTCGAAGACTTCCCCGTGAATAAACAAGTCTGCCGTTTGATCTTTCGTAATGTCCAACAGCTTATCCTGAAAAGACAGCCACTGGATTTCAACAGCAATGCCTTCGCTTTCCAGCGCTTCTTTTAGCCAACGAGTAGCGCCATTCGTGTAGTTGGCAGCTTTGATGACCAGCGGCTGATCAAGAACTGGACGATCCATTTGCGGCACCGTATAGGATTGTTTTTGACCGGCCAGGCAGCCGTGATGATTCGGCAAAGCCCGCGGATGAAACTGGCCGATTGTGTGCCGGTGCTTAGCAATGGCGTAATGGACATAATCGCGCACTTCTTGTCGGCTGATCGGGGAGTCTCTGAATGCATTCATGATGACGACACCAAAACCTGAATCGCTTTCTACTTGAAAAGTCTCTTCGGATGCTTCATTTGCTGAAGAACGGTAGGTAAAGTCGAAATCCTCCGGCACTTGAATGAATTCTACGATATCCAGTAAAGGGCGTTCTTTGAAATATTCACTGAATGCTTTTAATGTGGTTTTCAATTCGTCGTTGTGCGCAACATAAAAGCCGCCGGTACCGATGATTTGGTCAGTTGTTTCTTTATAAATGCTGGCATTGATCATGCCCAGCATCTGCAGGCAATAGCTGCAGCCAGCTGGAAAAGAGAGTTCAAGCACATAAGGCGATAGCGCGTTGATTTTAGTAATGGGCTTCCATAAATCGGCGTATGAACCATCCAGGCGCAGGCGATTCAGGCAATCGATCACATTTTCTGATGTTAAAAACGTTCCATCATGAAATTGGACTTCTTTTCTCAAGTAAAGCTGAAGCCGGTGGTCTGTAAGGTCCCAACTATGTGCCAGTTCTGGAGAAACATTTCCGGCATCGTCTACTGATACTAAACGATTGTAGACATTTGCGGCCATATTGGCGCTTTGGATATCTGCCGCCTTCATTGGATGGAGCGTCAATAAAGCATATTTTCTCGGGATGATCAGCTTGTCCACTTCGCTTGCATTATTTTGGCTGTAACCGAAATGAGAGCGGAATAGATGCATTAACCGGTGCCTCACTGCCGGCGACCAATCCAATAGAAGGTAGTGGCTGGCTGATTCGGCCGGTTGTTCTGCAATCAGCTGAATGATTTGCTGTTCGTACACCTCTTCTACATTCCGGTGCCATTGCAGGTGCGAGGTATTGCCCCGTCCACGGCCTGATGTATAGGTAAACCAGCCTTCGTCCGACCATTTCCGCAATAAACGCGTCGTTTGTTTGCTGCTCAAATTGAGTGCATCGGCAATCTGCGTTTGCTTAATATAACCGGTGGGGACAACTTTCCATAAAGATAAAAGAGTCTTTTCCATGATTCCTCCCGTTAAAAGTGGATATTAGTTTTAAAATTGTCTATTTTTAGTATCTTTCGTCTAGTTTAATATACATAAGACAAAGGAGGCTGACAAGATGAAATGGAAAGACTATCCACAAAATATTAAAGTACGTTTAATCACTTCATTTTTTAACCGGGCTGTTTCATCTGCAGTTATGCCTTTCATGGCCTTGTTCTTTGCCCAGGAGATGAACAAGGTGTGGGCGGGGACTTTTCTGATCATCACCGTCTTTATCGGATTTTTCGTCAACATGGTCGGCGGTTATATCTCCGACCGATTTCAACGCAAACGGGTACTGGTGATTACGTCTTCGCTGAGCGCTGCCATGTTTTTGCTGATGTCCATCAGCTTATTGCCAAGCGGCAAATGGATTGCCTTATTTGCAATTGCATACGTTGTTTTTATTGTTACCAGCAGCCTGGGCAGACCAGCCATGCACGCTATCATCATCGATTCGACTACACCGGAAAACCGGAAAGCGATCTATGCCATCGATTATTGGATGATCAACCTGTCGATGGCGATTGGGGCAGCGCTTGGCGGCTTGTTGTATCTCAATCATCAAATTGAACTGTTTATTTTATTGACAGCCACGGCAGCGAGTCTGCCAATCGCTTATCAACTCTGGTTGAAAGATGAACGCGTCCAGACCTTGAAAAAACAGCATTCGAATGTAGTGATTGATCTGCTGCAGAATTACAAAGTCGCATTTCGGGACAGGCCATTTGTCAAAGTGGTGATTGGTTCCATGTTCATTTTTTCAGCAGAATTTTCATTGAACAGCTACATCGGTGTCCGGCTGGCAGAAAGCTTTGATGCTTTCACTATTGGGGACTTTGAAGTGGCAGGGGTTCGGATGTTGAGTTTGTTGAATATCCAAAATATGCTGCTGGTCGTCTGCCTGACATTCATCGTCAATAAATTCACTGACCGTTTTTCCAAACAGCATGTCTTATTGACGGGCCTATTGCTATACAGCGTCGGGTATGTGACGATTACATCAGCGAATAGCTGGTACTTGTTGCTGCTGTTCAATTTCATCGGCACTATAGGCGAACTGGTTTATTCGCCGGTCCGCAATGCAGAAATGGCCAATATGATACCGGAAGACAAACGGGGTTCGTATTCCGCTTTTTCCAACATTTCGTTCAGCGGAGCAGATTTGTTGGCGCGCTCGACCATCCTCATCGGTGCTTTTCTTATTCCGACCATGATGTCCGTCTATATCGGCGTCTTGCTGATGATCGGCACACTCTTGTTTACACCGGATTGTTTATCAGAAAGCCTAAAAACGAACAAGTGCCCGAACCAAAAATTGTTTAGAACACAAAATAGTAGGAGGAG
This sequence comes from Planococcus wigleyi, assembly GCF_014836985.1. Lineage (GTDB taxonomy): Bacteria > Bacillota > Bacilli > Bacillales_A > Planococcaceae > Planococcus > Planococcus notacanthi. Next base: position 40,582 of record NZ_JACSPU010000004.1, read on the forward strand.
AATAGCTATGATCGTCAGAAAAGCAGTTCCTGAGGATGCCTTTCAATTGGCGGAACTCATGAAGCATGTAGAGGATTCTGATCTTATGCTGTTTGAGCCAGGAGAACGCAAGACTACAGCTGAGCAGTTGGAGAAACGCCTTGACGCTATGGGAGAAGATTCAGTGGTGTTGATTACAGAAGAACAAGCTGAATTAACCGGCTATTTGTTTGCAATCGGCGACAGCGTTAAACGCAAGCGGCATTCAGTCTACATCGCAGTTGGTATTCGGCAAAGCGAACGTGGGAAAGGGAGAGGCACAGAGTTGTTTCAAGCTTTGGATCAATGGGCTGACGCGAAAGGAATTCGTCGCATTGAATTGACCGTGCTTGAGCATAACAAACCAGCTATTGGGTTATATAAAAAACTAGGCTTTGAAATTGAGGGGCTGAAGCGTGATTCCGTATGGCTGGAGGAACGCTATGCCAATGAATACTATATGGCAAAACTGCTGTAGCAGACAAAGGAAACTCTCTAATCGGCCGTTTTTTTAGACCAGGCAGAAAGTTTTATTTTGTTTTAGGCGCAATCTTTCCAATAACGAAAAGCAAACACTTTTAAATAGGTTTTTGTATATTTTTTCGTGGTTTTCCTATATTTTCAGATGTAATAATTGTAAACTGAGGATATGGTTTTGTAAGGAGTTGGATAAATGCAGTCATTACTTTTTTTCTTTCTTGAAAACATGGCGTTGATCATCGCATTGATGTATCTCGCTTTAAAAGCGAAGGAATTATTATTCCCCAACTTGACCGAATCAACGCTTTTATTGGCACTCAGTATTTTATTCATGGGATTTTTGACTTTTTCAGTGATGTATAATCCTTACATTCATGAAGGCATGCGGCTTGATTTAAGGGAAGTGCCCCTTTATTTCATTTCCTATATTGGCGGTTGGAAAGTAGGGATACTATCTGCAATCTTTCCATCTATATACCGCTATTCACTGGGCGGACCTACAGCGATAGCTGGAATTTTACAGACGGTGATTTTGCCGGTCATCATCGGCAGCCTGTTCCGCAATAAAAAAACAGTCAATAAATTTTTTGCCATTTTGGATATCAAAAAAATGCTTCTCGGTTTGTTGGTTTTCGAAGTCCTCAAATCAGTTTCGATGCTATTGACTACACCTTCAACTGTGCCGATCACCCTTTCAATGCTGTTTTTTGCCATGGTCGCTGTTTTGGCAATGGGCTTAATTGCGAACGGTGAAAATCACCATATACTTGTCCGCAAAGAACTGGAATTTTATTCTAATCAGGATCCCATGACACAACTGCCGAATATGCGCTTTTTTAAGAATAAAACGCAAACCTTGGTGTCCCAGTATGTACCCATCGCTATAGTTATGCTCGATGTCGATTATTTCAAAACTTATAATGATACGCATGGCCATCAAAAAGGCGATGCTGTGCTTCGGTCGATTGGCCAGCTGTTGAGGGACCATACACGAAAAAAAGATTATGTGGCACGGTATGGTGGGGAAGAATTCATTTTCTGCATCACGGATCCTTACGATGACAATGAAGTGATGAGGATCGCTGAAAAAGTCCGTGACCAAATTGAACAATATCACTTTGAAGGTGAAGAGCTCCAGCCTGAAGGCAAATTGACGGTATCCATGGGCGTATCTTTGAATTCCTATCATAAAACTTTGGACCAGCTGATTGATGAAGCTGATCAAGCTTTATATCAGTCCAAACGTGATGGCAGAAACCGAGTTACTGCTTTCGCAGAAAAAAAAGAAAAAGAAGTTGAAGAGGTATTTAATTAAAGACAGCTTCAGCAAGATGGCCGCATTGCATTTCAGCAACGGCTTTTTTTTATGAAATGAACTGTTGAAACGAAACATAGCAGGTTGCCAAACCGGGTAGAGGAGAGAAAGGCAAATCAATCAGTATGGAATGCGGGATGGGGGTGTATTGGTGGAACACGATATGCAACAAGGAATGGACAGTCTGGAAGCCATGGTCATTGTAGTGCTGTTTTTGGCATTTTTATTTTACCCATTAGCCGCTGCTTTAACGAGCCTGAAATTCAGGCCATGGCCGCTGTACCGCTGTTTTTTATGGGGCTTCGGTATTTTTTCTATTGCTCTGGTCATTACAGGTCCGCTGGCGGAATTTGCACAGGGAAATTTCGTTGGCCATATGTGGACCCATCTATTGCTTGGCATGCTGGCACCGCTCTTGTTGGTTCTTGCGATGCCGATGAAGCTGCTCTTGAGGTCGTTGCCCGTTCCATTAGCGAGAAAAGTATCCTGGCTACTGAAAAGCAAGCCATTTCAGCTGTTGAGCAATCCCATTACTGCGCTGATTCTAAATATTGGTGGGTTGTATGTATTATACCTGACCAGTTTGTTTGAATGGATGCACCAATCCTCAATTGTTTACCTGATCGTCCATCTACACGTATTTTTGGCGGGCTACCTGTTTACGGCATCCATCATTTACATCGATATTACAGCTCACCGACTCAGTTTTCTTTTCCGTTCAATTATCCTCATCGTCTCATTGGCCGCACACAAAATTTTGGCTAAAAGAATCTATGCAGATCCGCCGGCTGGTGTACCGGGAGATCAAGGGGAGGCAGGAGGGCAGGTGATGTACTATGGGGGCGATTTCGTCGAGTTGGTCCTCATCATCATTCTTTGCTACCAATGGTATAAAGCGACGGCACCTCGGAAAAGTGAGTCGGTGGAAGAAGGATAGCGGTAACGTTTCCAGTGCTAATTAGGGCTTCACGGGTGCTTCGGCTTTTCCTTTGTCCAGCTCCGGCAGCCAGCTCCTCGGGTCATAAGCCACTCTGGCTGTGCGGCAAAGAGCGCCGCTTCGCCAGTGCGTCTTATGCCTGTCAGAGCTAAACGGCTGCCTTCGCTTTTCTTTTTTCCCCGGCAAAAGCTCTTGTTTTGGGTTAAACTAGAGGTAAGCGTTTGGATTCGAATAATCTGCACCATTACATAAGATCGAATGAATTTGAGCATCACCATTAATAGGAGGCAATTCATGAATAGTTATATTGTTATGCAAGGAGATACGTATCAGGAAGAATGTGCGGCGGGTGTCCTTTGGACGCCGCAAGTCGACAAATCAGGCATGGTGCCACATTCCTGGAACCGCATGCAGGAATTGAAAAAAGGCGACCTCGTTTTTCATTACGTCAAAGGATTTTTAGTGGCAATCAGCCGGATACGGGAAGATTTCCATAAAGGCACAAAACCGAAGCATGCAGATGAGCAGGGAGGCAGCGAACCTGCATTTATCGCACGAACAGCTTATCGCGAATTGGATGTCCCTTTATCGATCAAGGGGTCTTTTCAGGAAATCGAGCCTTTGCTGCCAACGAAATACTCGGCTTTTCAGGAAGATGCAAACGGCAATTCTGGCTATCTCTATCCCTGCAACGAAGAGCTGGCGATGAAATTTCTGGAATTGATCAGTTCTTTGAATGTCTTTACCTTGGAAATGGAGCAGTTGGAATTATCGATGGAAGTGATCAAAAAGACCGCGCATAATCCATTGCTTAGCCTGATTGCAGAAGCTGAACTGGAAATAAAAACGAAAATGCGCAGAGGCAAAGAGCAGTTCCGGGAAAGCCTGTTGCCGCTTTGGAACGGGGAATGTCCAATTTGCGGCATCGCCATTGAAGAGGTGCTTACAGCGACCCATGCCAAACCGTGGAAAGACAGTTCAGATTCAGAGCGTTTGGATCCGTTCAACGGCATTTTACTTTGCGCCAACCATGCATCACTTTATTCTGCAGGCTATATCGCATTTACCGGAGGCGGCAGACTCCATATTTCAAGCCGTATTCCGGAGGAAGACTATCCAGTCTACAGATTGCGGAAAAACTTGAAGGTTCCCGTGTCAGCCGAGCATGCGCCTTATTTAAGATGGCATAAACGAATTGTTTTTGCCGAGCCGAGAAAAGTGAAGCTGATGATAAACCAGGAATAATTGAATTTTGTTATGTCTTTGATTGTCTGAACTGTGCTACACTGAAAACAAGTGAATAATCATGCAGAAAAAAGGTGCTGATTCGTCAGTATAACAGGGAACCCGGTTAGATTCCGGGGCTGTTTCCGCAACTGTAAGTGCGTATGAAATAAGAAAATGCCACTGTTCAAACGACCTATGTCAATTGAACGGGAAGGTTCTTAGAGTAAAACGATGCACAAGCCAGGAGACCTACCTTTTTTTGAACGTATTTTTACTCTTCGGAAGATAAGGGAATCATACGGCAACCTTTCTATTTTTGACTGCTGGAGTATGTCTCTGAATAGCTATGGCGCCGCCCTCTTTTTGAGGGCGGCTTTTTGTTGTTTTCGGGAGCGTTCAATGCTGTGATTTTCACCCATATGAAAAAGAGGTGAAAAGATGAAGAAAGACATGCGTTACTTGTGCTATCCGTTTATGCGTGAATCAGCTGCGACCGTCGACTTTGAAATCAGAACCGATTCGCTGACGACACGTATTGGCGAAGCGTTGTCGCTGATGAAAGAAGTGGAAGCTGTTCAACGGGATCTGCAGATTCTCCAGCCAAAGGTATATCATCTGAATGGTTCAGTTCGAGGGAAGCTAGCAGTTAATGAAGAAGATTTGAATGAGTTAAGTGGCATGTATGATTATTATGTAAACTTTATTGGTGAGAAAATAGGTAATTTTGTCTTGCCGCAAGGGACTCAAGCAGCTTGTGTGTTGCATGTATGCCGCAGCGAAGCGAAAAAATCTGTCCGTGCTTTGCATAAGGTCAGCCTGGAACGGGATGTACCGGAAATCCTCTTTGATTATGCAAACTTATTGGCGAACGTGCTGTTTACGATGGCTGTCTATGTCAATCAGCAACAGGGAGTAGAAGAAATTCCATTTATCAGCAAATCCTATCCAACTAGACCCAAAAAGAAAGAAGTGGCCAACAATTAATGAAAATTACTTATTTTAAATACCTATCCATTGGAGTATTAGCATTCACACTCACCGCATGCCAATCGGAAACATCCGACACAGAAACAACAAGCGAATCTGAAAAGCAAACAAGTTATACGGTAACAGATGATTTGGATAACGAATTGAAATTTGATGAAGTGCCTGCCACTGTCGTGTCATTAATACCGAGCAACACCGAAATCCTTTATGAAATCGGAGCTGGAGAAAAAATTATTGGGGCTACGGATTATGATAATTATCCAGCTGAAGCAGCTGAAGTTGAACGTGTGTCCGACTCTGTGGTTTTTAATGCGGAACGCATCATTGAATTGGATCCAGATGTTGTCATCGGCTATTCAACAGGTGGGCCTACGGGCTACGAAGAATTAGAAGCTGCAGGCATCCAAGTTTTTGTTATCGAATCGGCTGAATCCTTTGAAGATGTCTACGGGGACATCGAACAGATTTCTACGGTCATGGGCCTTGAAGATAAAGGAGAAGAAGTAATAGACTCTATCCAGCAGCAAATTGAGGAAGTCCAAGAAAAAGTATCCGACGTAGAAGAGAAAAGGCAACTGTATGTTGAAATCAGCCCATCTCCTGAAATCTACACCACCGGCCAAAAAACGTTCCAGCAGGAAATATTAGATCATGCCAATGTTGAAAACCTGTTCGGCGATCTAGAAGGATGGCCACAGATTTCTGAAGAGGAAGTCATTCAACGGAATCCGAAAATCATTGCAACAACAGTTTCTTATACGGAAGATCCCATAGAAGAGATTAAAGCACGTGAAGGTTGGAACAGCATTGACGCCGTTGAGAACGATCAGGTCTTTTTCGTGGATTCTGATATTACTTCACGTCCGGGGCCAAGAATCGGTGAAGCGGTTGAACTGGTAGCCAAAACCGTTTATCCGGAAGCATTTAAATAGAACAAAACGATCCCCGCTCCTATTTTGCTGAGCGGGGATCGTTTTGTTTTTATCGCTTAAACTAATGCAACTGCTTTTCGAGTGCCTCTTGATTGATGCCGAATTCTTCTTTCAAAACTTTCTTTTTTTCATCGGCCGACAGTTCCGTTTTATCTTTCTTGCCGTTTTCAGAGCGTGTCAGTTGGCTGCCGGATAATGTGATCCGGCCATCCGGCGTCGCACGTGTGACAAGATCGTCATGGGTGAAAGGGGAATCTTCTGAAACCTGGTTAAAGACACAGCCTTCATGAAAATCGGCCAATCGTTTTTCTTCTGTAGAAAACCGGTACAGCACTTTTTCCTTTTCATCATTTTCCCGGATCAAGTCATAATATACATCATCCACTTGTTCTACCCGGTAAGTGCCGCTGTGGTCGGTATGCCGTTCACCGCCAAGAGGGATCGGGCTGATGGTCGAATCTCCAAAACCTGCATCGACCAAGTAAAGCGTATCAAGCTCCACTAAGATGGCCGCGTGGGTGTCAGCTTTCGACCAGCTGCCATCAGGCTTTTGCACAGTGGCCGAAATCAATTTCGCATCAAAACCCAATTCATTCAACAGCCAGTGAAACAAGCCGTTTAATTCATAGCAGTAACCGCCACGATGCTGATTGACCACTTTGTCGTAAATACTTTCAAGATTCAAGTATATGGGCGTTCTACGAATAACATCCAAGTTTTCGAATGGGACATTCTGCATATGCAAAGACTGCAGCTCTGCCAAATTCTGCAGGTATTGCTCCTGTTCGGTTGATGCTTTAAAACGTTTGAGGTATTCATTTTTATTCATTATAGCTATTCATTCCTTTCGAGTGGGTTATTCCTATTGATTACAACTGCGCGAAGAATATTCAACCAAATCAATTCATTTGGTGTAAGAATTGATATGCCGTGGTATAGTGAATAAGAAGTTAAAATTTAAATGAATGCAAGTGAATTTATGGTATGGGAGTTACCCATCCACAAAAAATAGAAAGCAGGGTGATGGATTTGGTATCAACTACTGATGTCGCAAAACATGCAGGTGTCTCCCAGACGACTGTCTCACGTGTTTTGAATAAACCGGATCAAGTAAAAAAAGAAACGTACGATAAAGTGATGGCTGCCGTCAGTGAATTAAACTATTCAGCTGACGGCATCTTAGAAGCAGTTCCATCTGCGGCTAAAACCAATACGATCAGTGTGATAGCAGGAGCTGTGGATGATCCGATATTTATCGGCAGCGCTCCAATGATCATCAGCTATGCAAAAAGGCAAGGATACCAAGTGGATATTCATTTCATGGCCGACGAAAACGAAGAGGATGTCTATAAAACGGTTCTCTCCAGTAACGTGGCAGGGATGATTCTGGTTTCTGTCTTGCTTGATGATGCGATTCATGAAAAAATGACCAATGCGAATGTGCCGTTTGTATTATTGAATTCCAGCTATTCAAATGCCAAACACTCGATTGGAGTGAATAATGTGGATGCCGGTTATCTGGCTGCGAGCCATCTTCTGAATGCCAACCATCAGGAAATTGCCTGGGTAGGCGGACCTTTGAAGAATCCTGCTTATAAAGAACGTTTTTTGGGGTTCATCCAGGCTCTTCAGGAAGCGAAAAGCAAAATCCGCAAAAAACGGTTGGTGATTTCCGCAACGGACAAAGCTTCCTTGCAAAAAGTGTATGAAGATCTTCAAGCTTTAAAGAAAAAACCGACCGCGATCGTTGCAGCAACAGATGAAATTGCCATACAGCTTTTGGATTTTTACCAGGAAGCGGGCTATCAAATTCCCACAGATATCAGCATTGTCGGCATCGGCAATTCGGAAATCGGCCGCCATTCAGCTATTGGGTTAACAAGTGTAGGAACTCCCGATAGTATTGAGAACCTCGGACAGGAAACCGTTAAACGGCTGTTTGATATTCTAACGCTCAACCAGGACGACGCTTTTGATGTCAACAGGGAAGTCCAGTTATATGAACGGAGAACGACTGCACAGCTTTAATGATCTGTGTTCTTCAAAAATGCGGGAAGGTGTCTCCGCAAGCTTACAATATAGTCTTACCCTAACAGGGAGACTGTTTAAACCGCAATGAAAAGAGCTGCACCGGTAAAATATGCCGGTGCAGCTCTTCTTCAGTTATTCACCATTTATTTCATTTCTTTATGTGTAAATGGACATTTTCCTTGAATCGGTTCGCTGTCGTCTCCGATGAAAAACTGTTTCCATTCATTGTGCTCAGGATCTCCGAAATGGCTGATGTCGGGATGTGTCGGCAAGTGGTCCCAGGCTTCAACACGCTGGCGGACTTTTTCGCGTGACATGACGCCGCCTTTCTCGGTTCCTTTCAGCCCTTCAAAGATGCGGCGTGGCTGGAACCCAAGAACCATGGCATTTCCCAGGTCGCGTGTTTTTCGCTGTTTGTAAGCCGGGGTATTCCCGAAAATGAAGATCGGCTCTCCTTGGAATGTGAAATCCCATAAATAATGGTCAGGATCCCGTGGAGCTTCTTTTGGCCACTCCATGTCATCTTCGTCATGCAAATACTGGAGGATATCCCAGAATTGCTGGCGGTAAGTTTCCAGTGAACCTTCTTCTTTGAAAGGTTCAACAAATACGAATAGACCATGGCGCTTGTGTTTCGGGTCGTTGAATAAGGTCAGGAACGCTTCAACTGCATCAGGCAAATTGCTCCAATCGTCTTGTGTGATGTATGCGTAACGCAATTCCCCTTTCAATTCTCCGCTCATTCCGAAATAACAAGGAAAGGTTTTGTCGGTTACGGTTTCATGAAACGTCTTGTATTCGGCCAATAGCCATTCAGGCAAGTCCGTTCGTGCTGTGAAATCTTCTTTCGTCAATAAAGCTGAGCTTGTGCTTATCATCCATTGTTCCTCCATATGCATAAAATAACGTCTCTTTTCTACTTCCCTAAGAAGTGGGGGGCAAAACAAAAACGGCTGAGAAACTCTCAACCGTTCGAATTGTTTATTCAGAAAGCGCCCGATCCGCCTCCGCCTCCACCAACACCTCCGCCGCCAGTTGCAGAGACTGTGCTGCTGGCTGATGTGCTGGTACTGGAAGTGGCAGCAAAGAAAACACCTGTCAACAGCACGGGATTATAGAACAACCCGAAATCTGCAAATGCCGTTTCGCTATAGGCATTGGTGAAGCTTTGCGTTTTCTGGTTTGCCGATTTTTCATCCGCACCTAGAATATATGCATAAGCACGCATTTTTTCATCCTGTGTCAACTGCTTCCATTGCGATTGGTCCAGTTGCTCCATTGCTGTCCGAAGTTGTTTCCATTCAGCGCGGATGACATGGCCATCATACGTGATCGGTGAATAGAAACAGAAAGCGACAAAACCGATGCCGATGAGGAGGGAAAAGAACATCAGCGGCAACAGGTCCAGTATTCCGAAAACGACTGCGGCCGCAAAGAGGGCCAGGCCAATTATACCGACTGTCCAGCGCAGCCCTTTGTGTTTGCTGTACAAATCATGTTGTTTGACTTCCTCGGCAACTTCCTGCTGCCAGGCTGTGATGGATTCGTTATAGGAAGAGTGGTTCAATTCATTTTTTGTGTATTCTTCCAAGTTCTTGATGCTGAAGTATTCGCTATCACCCACTTTGTCGAACAGCAAGTCAATCAATGTGGCTTCATGGGCGAATTCTGTATTCCGGTCAATCAGTCGGAATTGTTCTTCTGAAAGTTGTTCCACATTCTGTTTGCGCACCAATTCCATCAAGGCGGCTGCTGTCACAGCGGGCGTCAGAATAGAGGACTTGGTGAAATACAATGTGGCCGGAATGCTCATTTTTTGTTTAGGCACAAAGAAAGTCTCGGCATCCGGTTTTGCCTGCTGTTTGGCTTTCCGTGCACGATTCCATCCCCAGGCAGTCAGCGCCAGCAATAATGCGCCTGCCGCCGGAATTAATCCATTGCCGATGGAAGCGCCGGTATCCTGCCTTGCCGCAAAAACGGCAGCTTCTTCTTCCAGAAGCTCTTTTTCCTCAGCCAGCTTTTCTCGTATGGATCCATCTTGTTGAGGCAAGGCGGGGAACAGTGCTGCATCAAAGACGACACGGATATCCCCATTAGAGCCTTCCGGAACTTGGCCCATTTCAAAGCGGACCGCACCATCCGTTTGCAGGCTGCCTGCCCCGTAAGCTTCGTCGTATCCTGTAAAATCCGTATTTTCCGAAGGGGCAGGAGGGAAGAGCGTAATCGTCATCTGTTCATAATCGCTTTCATTGCGTTCATCGAAAAACGGCCAGTAGAACTCAGCGCCGTCTTCGAACTTTTCCACAGCGTCCTGGATTTCGTAGCGCAATTCGATGGTAACGGTTTCGTCGTCGCCTTCACGGAAGACCTTATACAGATGTCCGTCGCGCTCGACGTTCAATTCCTTGCCGTTTTCAAAGCCGCTGAATTTCTGGATCGATGTCCCATCTTTTGGCACAATTTCCCGCGTAATGCCGTTAAAATCGCCCTCGAATTCATAAGTATGGCTTTCCGTCACATCTACCGTTCCGTCTGCGTTTACTTGCGCATTGATGTCCACATCAGAAATCGAGTAGTCGACAGCCAACGCCTGGACTGGAAACAAAGCGAAAACCAGTAACATGATGACTATCATCATCGGTTTTGTTCTGAACATTTCCATCACCTCTTTCTATATTTACGGGGCGCCCAACCAAAAGTTTCAGAAAGATCATTCAGCGGAGCACGCCATGAGGCAAAATAGCGTGAACGCCTTTGACGCCTTTGACGTCGTTGACGACTTGTGTGACATGCAAATCAACGGCGACACTTGATAATGCTGTGGCTTCGGTGCGTGAAATGCCATAAAACTGTTCCATATACGACACCATTTCAGCCAAGGCAACGGCCGCTGCTTCGTTGAGGTCTTCATGGAATCCGAATGTGATCCATCCGGCAGGCGTATGGGCACGTGGCATAGACAACTGCATATCTTCATGCAGGGTTAAGGTAATATCAACCATGTCCATCGGGCATTCGATTGCCGTTCCGGAACTTTCGCCGTCACCTTGAAGCGCATGGCCGTCCCCGAGTGAAAGGAGAGCACCTTCCACGGAGACCGGAAGAAACAGGCTGCTGCCGCGCACCAACTCTTTGCAATCGATATTGCCGCCGAAATAGGCAGGGGGTTTTGTCGGGAAAGTTCCTGCTTCTTTCGGGGCTAAGCCCATAAGCCCAAGGAAAGGAGACAAGCCTACATTGAATTCCTGGCCGCCAAGTCTGCAGCTTCCAGTCATCCTTGCTGCATCCAGTTTCCAATCCACCTGCAGCCGTTCATTGTCGGTGATGTCCAGTTTATCGTTCTGCCAAGCCGGTATGCCGCCTGCCCAATTACGCCCATACCAGCCAGGCACCAACTGATTGATGCGGACTTCAAGCACCATTCCCGGTTTGGCACCGGCAACTGCGATGGGGCCGATGATCGGATGGGCACGTTTTTCTTCGTTTTCGCGTGAAGTGAAAATCGTCCGTTCTTCAGTTTCAGCTGACGAATAACCCCATTCGATATCAAGGGTCTTCAACTGGATAGAATCTCCTGACTGGACTGTGAGGATAGGTTTATAGCTTTTATTAAATGAAGAATGAAAGTGATTGGAATCGAGCGGTATTTGATGGATCATCGGTTAGCCCCTTTCGATAGAACGAATTTTCTGTCTACTCAGTCATTATACCAATGTTTGCTTCCGTGCATCTAAACCGGCTATCGAATTTGCTGATATAGAGTCGACAAGGCTTCCAAACAAAAAAACGGCTAAAGCTTTTAAGCTTTAGCCGCAGATGATGTAATACCTTAAAATCGATTCCATTCATCCAGGACGTCCCCGATTTGCCGGTTGTTGATGACCAGGTCTGCATAGCCATCAAGCGGTGTGGCTTCCTGATTGACAATGACCAATTTTGCACCATGCTCTTTGGCGATGAGCGGGAACTGGTTGGCCGGGGTGACGGACAGCGAAGAACCGAGAACGATGAATAACTCTGCCCGGCTTGCTTCAGCAAATGCCATTTCAAATGGCGCTTCCGGCAGCATTTCCCCGAACAGCACAACGGACGGGCGCAAAATGCCGCCACAACTGCAATGATATGACCCGTCCAGAAAATCTTCGCTGCTGTATGACATACCGCATGCTTGGCAATGGACTTTCTGGAGTGTGCCATGAAGTTCTGCAACCTTGTGGCTGCCTGCTTGTTGGTGAAACCCATCGACATTTTGAGTGATGATTGAATGGATGCGGCTCCGTTTTTCCCATTCGGCTAAAATCTGGTGGCCCGCATGCGGCTCATATTCTTTTACGCCAAGCACGCGTTTTCGGTAAAAATCGATGAATTCCTCGACATTATCATTCAATGCCTGGACGCTGGCCACTCGGCTTGGGTCTTTTTGTTGCCATAAACCCTGATTCGCTGAACGGAAGTCAGGCAGTCCGCTTTCTGTCGACATGCCGGCTCCGGTAAAGACCACGGTATGGGTTGATGTTTGTATCCAGTCTGAAATCATTTGACTCACTCCTTTGATAAAACCTCTTTCACTGTTTTGGCCAGGGTCGTGCATCTGCCTCGATGACCCCCAGTAATTTTCTTCGGCGCTCTTCAAGTTTTTCATATGCTTTTTTATAGTCCTTTTCCGGCAAGATAGGGATTCCTGCTTCTTGAAGAAACGGCAAGTCCGGCAAAGGCGGTACCTGTTTTGAAGGCCTGTAAAAAGACTTATTGAGCGTTTCCAGGTAATGCTGGATACTGGAACGCGATTCTTTCATCAAGAGACTGTTAGGATGATGTTGATCAGGTACAGCGAATTTCATGACGCTGAGTGCTTCATCGAAAACGGCGACCGCTGTAGGCATTGAGGATTCGTTGCTGGCAGCATGATAATAATGCAGCACGGGATAAGCAATATGCTGTGAAGTCAACGAACTCAATTGTTCTGAATAGGTGTCCAACAACGAATCGATATTGTGGAAATCACTGCCATTCCATGCGTTTGCAACAAGCTCTTCGGGCGTCTCGCCGATGCCGTGGATGCTGGCAGCAAAAGACCGTTTCACAGTGACTGCACTCAAAATGGAAATCAAATATGTGACGCCGAATGTAATAAACAGCATACCCGTACCGGTGGCCAGTACAGAGACGATTTGCCACATGCCTTCATTCGGACTGAAATCACCATTGCCCAATGTGAAAATCAAATAACCGGCATAATAAATGCGATCAAACCAGGAAATCGGGTCATTGCCGTGTGAAGGGGAAATAGATCCGTCCAATCCGGCGAAAACCAATGTCCAGCCGACCCACAGCATGCCGATCCACATTGCCAAAGTGGCACTTAAAATGAAAGGGCCTGCCAAACTCAAGGATTTTGAATGCCCAGCGGCTAATTTCCTGAAGGATTTCCAAATGAGTGAAGAAAACCAATCGGTAACCGGTCCTGCACCGCCATCAATCCATAAAGTGGTCCAAATAAAATCAACAATACATACGATAATCAGCAGAATTCCGATAACTAAATATAGGATATCCAAAAAAGCCCTCCTTCGAAAAATCAGTCATGAATAGGGAGAATACAAGTTTGTTTTTATGATAAAGCTTTCGGTTAAAAATGTAAAAAAATCCACTTTCACTGAAGACTTGTATACGGCCTCACAAGCAAAAATATGTTAAAATAAGAGAGATAAACAGCAAGAAAGGACGTGCAGCAGATTGAGTAAATTTCGATCAGGTGCCTTGTCTAGAGCACCTTTTTTCGCTTCAAAAAAACAAAATACAGCTCTTGATATAGAAAATATCGTCATCTTAGGTGATTCTGTGGCCTATGGCTACGGCACAAAAGGCGGCATCACAAATCATTTGAAGGAAACCTTTCCCGCAAGCCGCATCACTAATTTGGGCATCAACGGGCTGACAAGCAGCGGGTTGGTCCAGAAAATGCAAACGGGTTCCTGGCAAAAACCGCTCCAACAAGCAGATCTCGTGTTGCTGAATATTGGAGGCAACGATTTGCTTCGCGGATTCCGGGACGGTGGGGCTAAAGGGTTGGTTCGCCAATTCGCCATATTGAAACGCACGTACCGCCAAAATTTGCTTGAAATCTATGCGATGCTTCGCAAAGCCAATGATGGAGTCATCATTGTCCAAAACAATCTGTACAACTCGATGAAAAAGGAAGTGCAGTATTTCGGCTTCACCAATTTGCTGTTCCGGATCTGGAACACGGCCATCGGTGAAAAAGGCGTCATCGTCTCCAAAACAAATGCAATGGGCAAAAATCCTGCCATTTGGCTGGATTCGATTCACCCGAACGAAGATGGCTATAAACTTATGCATGAATTGCTGCTGCAAACTTTGTCCACGACCGGATTTTCAATTCATCCTTCAAAAAAATAAAACACAGGGTTTTCCTGTGTTTTTTATTTTGCCTGAAAGCATTGATGGATTCTGTTGTCTTGAAGATAATAAAGGCAGCCATCAATTTAGAGAAAGGGAGGGGAAGAATGAATAACAACAGATTTTATGCATTACTGGCAGTCTTCATGCTTCTGCTATTCGGATGCAGTGAAGAAAATAAGAAAGTTGAGGAGGAAGGGCAGTTGAAAAAAATTGAAGGATACTGGGAAGGGACGATTCAAGTCCCCAATCAGCCATTGCCGATTTCGGTGACATTTGATTCACAAAACGGTGCCATTTCAATTCCTGTACAAGGAGTAAGTGATTTCCCGTTGACGGCGATTGATTTTACGGATCCAGATCTCCACTTCGAGATGAATATACAAAACCAGCAGTTAGTCTTTGAAGGAGCATTCAATGGGGACACCATTTCCGGCTTATTTACTCAGCAAGGGCAAACTTTCCCTTTTGAACTGTCAAAAGCTGCTGATGTTGCTGAACAAGAGCTTGGCACACCGGTTGAGATAGCAGTCGAAGGCGGCAGCATGACTGCGAGGGTTCTGACACCTGAGGGCGAAGGGCCGTTTCCGGTCATGCTGATGCTGTCGGGCTCCGGGCCAACAGATAAAAATGGCAATTCCATGGTTGTTCCAGGGAAAAACAATGGCTTGAAGATGGTGGCGGAAGAAATGGCACAGCAGGGAATTGCCACAATCCGTTATGACAAACGCGGAGTCGGCGACAATATCGGACTTCTCGTCAAAGAAGAAGATCTGCGGTTTGATGATTATATCGAAGATGCTTCTGTATGGATTGGCTATGCGAAATCTCAAGACATGTTTTCTTCTGTTGGAGTCATCGGCCACAGCGAAGGTTCGTTGATCGGGATGATCGCCGCCGAACGGCAACAGGCTGCATCGTTCATTTCTCTAGCGGGTGTTGGCCGTCCTGCCGATGAAATCCTGATGGAACAGTTAACAGCACAGTTGCCGGAAACCCTCCTGGATGAGGCGAAAACAATCATCAGTAAATTGAAAGACGGACAGACCGTGGCACAAGTCAGTCCGGAACTGGCGAGTATTTTTCGTCCATCTGTCCAGCCGTACCTGATCTCCTGGATGGCATATGACCCGCAGGCAGAAATGGCAAAGCTTGAAATGCCTGTGTTGGTTGCCGGCGGGACTACCGACCTGCAGGTGCCGGTCAGAGACGCAGAGCTGCTTTATGCGGCCAGTAAAGAAGGAGACCTGCTCATTGTCGACGGCATGAACCACGTCCTGAAAAATGCCTCTTCCGACCCCGCGGAAAACATGGCAAGCTATGGCAGTCCTAATCTGCCACTGGCGGATGGCTTGATGGCAGGAATCGTTGAATTTATGAAGTGAACTTGAAGCGCCTTCCGTGATTCGGAAGGCGTTTTCTTTGTATTATATAGAAGTGAAAAGATTTTCTAGTAATTTTCAATAAAGATTGACTAGTTGGAATTAAAATACTAATATATACTATGTTCTTATTATAGAAACGATTCTAATTTATTTTTAGTAAAATCCAATCGATAGAACTGAAGGGAAGAGGTGTTGGTGAAGGAAGAGTAAAGTTTTCTGAAGGAATGGTCTTTTTTTATTATACTGAGAAAGCGTTTGCAAAAATAGAATAGGGGTGCCCAATGTTTACATTTTTGATTTCCATCGTCATTCTGGTTGTGGCGTATTTTACATACGGTAAATTTATCGAAAAACTGTTCGATCCGATTGAAGCAAGAAAGACGCCTGCCCACGCTAATGCGGACGGTGTGGATTTTGTGCCGATGAACAAACATAAAAACGCACTTATCCAGCTGTTGAATATCGCCGGAACCGGCCCGATTTTCGGTCCGATCATGGGGGCGCTTTATGGTCCGGTAGCGTTCTTGTGGATTGTCATCGGTTCAATTTTTGCAGGAGCTGTCCACGATTACTTGACGGGCATGATTTCCATCCGCAACAAAGGCGCGCATATTCCGGAGCTTGCCGGCAAGTTTCTCGGTGCTGCTTCCCGCCATATCGTCAACGTCTTTGCCTTATTGCTGTTGCTGTTGGTCGGAACGGTGTTTGTCACCACACCGGCATCGCTCTTGTCGATTCTATTGGACGGCAAAGTAGCGGTCGGCATCATTATCGTTATTATTTTCATTTATTATTTCTTATCGACAATCCTGCCGATCGACAAGATTATCGGCCGATTTTATCCTTATTTCGGTGCGGTGCTGCTGGTCGGAACGCTAGGTGTCGGAATTGCGTTGTTGTTTTCTGAATACAAGATACCGGAACTCAACTTCACCAATATGCATCCAGGCGATCTGCCGATTTTCCCGATTCTGTTCTTCACGATTACATGCGGAGCACTTTCAGGATTCCATGCCACGCAGTCGCCGATCATTTCCCGGACCGTGGAAAAAGAATCCCAGGGCCGTTATATCTTTTACGGCATGATGATTGCAGAAGCGATCATCGCTATGATCTGGGCAGCTGCAGCCATGAGCATTTTCGATGGCCAGACATTGAGCGGGCTGATCAATTCAGGTACGCCGTCAGCGGTCGTCAATGAAGTGTCCATGACTCTTCTTGGAGCGGTAGGCGGTACAATCGCAGTTCTAGGCGCCATCGTTTTGCCGATTACATCAGGCGATACGGCATTCCGCGCAGCACGGTCTATTATAGCGGATTACATCAAAGTGGATCAAACAAAAATGGTGAAACGACTGGCCATTGCTATTCCGTTATTCATCATTTCCGCTGTACTGACGCAAATCGACTTTAACCTGCTGTGGCGGTATTTCTCCTGGGCTAACCAGGCGACAGCAGCGATCGCCTTGTGGATCGCTACCATGTACCTTTATATCCAAGCTAAAAATTACCTGGTATCCATGGCGCCGGCCATCTTCATCACTTATATGGTCTTCGTCTATATTCTCAACCAGAAAATCGGGTTTAACTTGGACTTGAACCTGTCATTTGCAGTCGGACTGGTCCTCACGGCGATCATTATCGTGATGTTCTACAGCAAGGCCAGAAAGAATCGAAAAGAAGATGTACAGACCGTTGTCACCGTCGAATAAGCAAAAGCAGGCTATCGCAGCCTGCTTTTTTCTTTAGAAATATGACCATTAATACAAGCCTCTGAAATATTTGTAATAAAAAACTCTTTCTTTCTCCTGTTTTTTTGCTAAAATAAGAACTTGAGGCGATTAGAAGCTTTCAAAGATGGAGCCGGTCGGCCTTAAAAGGGAGGAAGAGTCAATTTCGAATAATTGGTTATGGTTGCCGGTATTGATTTTTTTGATGAACTGCATCCGTTACGTAGAAATAATGGCGTATCGGAGTTTGGCTCTTTATCAGGTCATTTTGTTCTCATTGAATATTATGGGCATACTTTATTTGTCGTGGGTCATTTACAAAGGAAAAATTGAACGAAACAAACCAACCGGCAGACGTCATTATAAAATCTGACAGCCGGTATAAAGAGATGCCTCAATCAGTGGGGATTTTCTTCAGCCCACTGATTGTCACTGCATCCAATCGAAGTCTTATTGCCCGTTAAAACGGGTTAACAAACAGCCAGTCCCTATGCAGAGTAGGGGCTGGCTGTTTTTCTGCTCCGTTATTTAGATAGGATAGTGCTCATCTTCCAACAAGTCTTTCAATGCTTCTTTTTCCAAATTGATTTCACTTATCGTCCGGACGCCTTGCCGGCGGATCATGGACAGTGGCGGACACCAGCCCTGAAGCGCATGCTGCAGCATGAAGACGCTGACGGCTCCAGTGAAATAAGCCCATTTCTTATTGACAGTGAGAGCGAGTAGGGAAGAAGAAAGTGCAAAAGACGCCATCGTGGCTTCCAGTACGCGTTCTGTGTCCCATTCCTGTTCCAGTTCAGAAATCCGCTGTTTGATTGCTTCAGGATCCTTGCGCTTGAATGTGTTGATGCGGGCTTCAGTTTCCCGCTCAATCTTTTCATTGATGTGGTCAGGTGTCGCTTTAGCGACTTTTGATTGAGTGGAAGGCAATGCTTCGATTTTTGCAGCCATTATGGATTCCTCGCTTTCGGTGTTTATACTAGTATTCCGCATTGGGGCAACCATAAACCCTTTTTGGTGATTAACAAAGTTTTCTTCCTTTCTGGTCAGCCGTCGAATGCTGCTGGAGGAGTGGGATGGATGATACAATAGCAGAACATGAATGGCTTTCACGAGAGCTATACGCAATTAGGAGGGGATTAGATGATTCGTGTATTGTTTGTGTGCTTGGGCAATATTTGCCGTTCGCCTATGGCTGAAGCCGTTTTTAAAAATCGGCTGGAGCGGTCGGGGCTGAGTGGGAAAGTGCAAGTGGATTCAGCGGGAACGGGCGATTGGCATATCGGCAGAAGACCACATCCGGGAACACTGAAAATCCTGGAAGCTAACGGCATTTCCGCTACAGGTTTGAAAGGGCGCCAATTGCAAACGGACGATTTTGACGGTTTTGACTATATCGTCGGGATGGACCAAACGAATATTGAAGACATCCGCTCAATGCTGGGCCAGCCCGACCATCCGAAAATTCTGCGCTTCCTGGATTTGACCGATCACTTAAAAGATGTACCAGACCCTTATTTTACGGGAGATTTTGAAGAGACATTTGGGCTCGTCAGTGACGGCTGTGATGCGCTATTGGAGAAAATCAAACAAGATCATTCGATTTCATAAAACAGTAAAAAGCGGCAGGAGATTGATTCCTCGCCGCTTTTGTATGGAATTTAAGATTCGAATGCGGCCCAGACTTCCGGCAGCAACTCTGCCAATTCGTGAGCGAGCAGCGTGTGCGGAGAGCGGGTTTTGGTCCATTCATCCGCACAGGCTCCGTGCATGTGGACGGCGTTCAATACGGCATGTTTCCAGTCATTGTGGCAGCATAACATGCCAAGCATTATGCCTGCCAATGTGTCGCCGGTACCCCCTTTGGCTAATGAACTGTTGCCGGTGGGATTTATCCAAACCTCGCCATCCTGAAAAGCGGTCACCGTGTTTTGGCCTTTCAAAACGATGGCAACGCCTAATTTCTCCGCCCATTCAGCAGCGTAATCCGCCCGGTGTTTTTGAAGTTCATCGACTGCCACTCCTGTAATGCGGGAAAATTCAGCTGGATGCGGCGTTAGGATGACCGGTGCCTGGCGCTCAGCGTAAGTGCGTCTGCTCAACGCGCCGGCATCGACAATCAGTGGCATCGAGCTCTCGAGCAACACACTCAATGCGTCTTCAGTCATGCGATCCGGTTCCGTGCCGGGACCGATTGCCGCTGCCCGGTAAGCATCAACTGAAGCCAGCTGTTCGGCAATTCGCTGCATGCCATTCTGCACATAGGTCGCTTCAGGCAGCCGAGGGACGATCATTGCCATTGCTTCCGCTTCTGTCGCAATGACCAGCTTGCCCACGCCGCTCCGCATTGCACCAAGTCCTGCAAGAAGTGCAGCGCCCGGCATTTCTTTTGTGCCGGCAATCAATAACGCGGTGCCGAAGCTGCCTTTGTGGCTGTTGGGGTCTCTTTCGGGAAGTGTTGCTTTTACTTGTTCTTTTGTCCATTGCGATGGAGTTTCTTTCTGTGGGGACATAGTTGTGCACCTCCAGTTTTAATAGATGAGGCTCTTGTTGATTACTTTACGCAACATATTTTTGAAATGCAAAATTGAGCTGTGAAACTTGACAGGAATTCCATTTAAATTGTTGTGCTAAATTATTGTTGCGGAGCGGCGTATTGCGAAATTCTCTAGCTAGGCGCATACTTAATAGCGCAATAAGCGAATAGGAGATTGAGGATATGACACAAAACTTACAGGCTCGACAGCCGATGAATCCATTGAATGACCCATGGGAGGCTTACCTCGATATTGCACAGCACGGTAAGCCCACACTATCAAGCATTGAATTCACCACTACATATCTATGCAATATGCGCTGTGAACATTGCGCGGTTGGCTATATGTTGGAACATAAAGATCCCGAGGCTTTGCCAATTGAATTGCTGTTGACGCGGCTGGATGAAATTCCGCATTTGCGGACCATCAGTTTGACTGGCGGGGAACCGATGTTTTCAAAAAAATCCGTGGAACGCTACGTGCTGCCTTTACTTAAGTACGCCAACGAACGCGGCGTTCGGACGCAGATGAACTCAAATCTGACGATGCCGCTTGACCGTTATATGCTGATCGCCCCTTATTTGGATGTGCTGCATATCTCACATAATTGGGGGACAGTAGATGATTTTGTCGATGGCGGATTTGCTCATATGGAACGCAAGCCGACTCGTGAGCGCCGCGCCGAGCAGTTTCAACGGATGATCGACAACAGCCGGGCATTGGCTGAAGCTGGAGTGATGGTATCGGCAGAAACCATGCTCAACAAACGGACTTTGCCTCATTTGGCATCTATCCACAAACAAATCGTTGAAGAAATGAAATGCGCAAGACATGAGATTCATCCAATGTACCCCAGTGATTTCGCTTCAAATTTGGAGGTGCTGTCACTAGAGGAAACCAGGACGGCCATTCATGAATTGCTGGATACCCGGGATGATAACACCTGGATGCTGTTCGGTACATTGCCCTTTTATCCGTGCAGCGACAATACGGAGCAATTGGCTTTATTAGAACGCATCCGAAGCAGCAAAAACGTCTCAGTGCGCAACGATCCGGACGGCCGCTCCCGCCTGAATGTCAACATCTTTACAGGGGAGGTAATCGTCACAGATTTCGGGGACACTCCGCCGATGGGCAACATTCAGACCGATTCACTCCCGGCGATGCTCGATAGCTGGCTTGATCGTCCTTTAGCCCGTTCGATCGCCTGCCATTGTCCAGCAGTCAAATGTCTCGGACCAAACCTGTTAGTGAAAAACGCTTACTACCCAGAGGTGGATTTTACCAAAAAAGCTTCCAAGCTTTAAAATGAATGGTAGAATATTCTTGTAATTCATAAAAGCAGAGACAATGAATTCAAAGGGGATGGATAAAGTGGCAGACAAACAACCGATTCGTTTAAATGAACGCATGTACTTGATCGATGGATTTGATTTGGGGTTGCCGGAACGCACCGGTACCTACGTGATTGATGAAGAGCACTTGACTCTAGTGGATACCGGGCCAAGCCCTTCAGTCAAACATGTCAAAAAAGGGCTGGCTGATTTAGGCTTCACATTGGAAGACGTCGAATACATAATCGTCACCCACGTTCATCTGGATCATTCCGGAGGGGCCGGGCTATTGCTTCAGGATTGCCCGAACGCACAAGTGGTGGTGCATCCAAAAGGTGCACGGCACCTGTCAGACCCGAGCCGCCTGATTGCTGGTGCACAGATGGTGTACGGAGAACAGTTCGACCAATTGTTTGCTCCGATTGTCGCTATTCCAGAAGACCGTCTGCTCATCAAGACAGAAGGAGAGGGCCTTGAGATTGGTGCAGCGTGTACGCTTGAATTCTGGGATACCCCAGGACACGCCAATCACCATTTCAGTATATACGATCCAATCAGCAACGGAATTTTCGCAGGCGATACAGTGGGCATCCGCTACGATCAATTGGTAAGGGAAGGCATCGATCTTTATCTGCCGTCCACTTCGCCCAATCAATTTAATCCCGAAGCTATGCAAGATGCCATTGAACGCATGTCAAATGCCAAACTGGACGCCATCTACTATGGCCATTTTAGCCAAACCGATCAACCCGAAGCTGCACTTCGCCAATCCGAAAGATGGCTGAAGGTATTTGTTGAAGAAGGTCAAGCCGCCTACACTGCAGGACTGGCGCCTGAAGAACTCGCTGAACGGTTGTTTAACCGGGTTCAAGATTATTTAAGGACTCAAAACGTAGCGGACGACCACGAAGTTTATCCGTATATCCGCTTGGATATGCAAGTCAGTTCCATGGGGATTTTGGATACATTAGCAAAACAGCAACGATGAACCTGTGCTTATGCACAGGTTTTTTTATGTTTGGAATGCTTCGGTTTAACAAAACAGCCGGTTAGAAACCGGTCCTGGGATTAAAGAAACCGAGAGCGGGTATCTTAAGAATAACAATGGCTAAAAGGAGTGGAGACAAATGGCACAAGACGATAGAAAAAATAAAGATGAAAAAGAACAAGAAAAAGAACAATTCACCGGAACCCCTGAACAGCAGTTTCCAGATCTTGAAGCTGAAGACAAACAGGACCGCCAGAAAGAACAGTACGAAGACACAGCCGAAACAGGCAAAAAAAATTCGGCTTCCAATGAATAAGTCTGTCATGCTACACAGATGAATAATTATTCATATCATAGAAAGACGCAGGGGAAAGATCTCTGCGTCTTTCTATGTATTCAAAATCTATTTATGAATAATTTATTCAATAGGGTCGAAAGATGAATATTTATTATTCGTAAAAGGCGGGATTGAATTGAATGAATTATTCAAAATGAAAAACCCCTTGAAGTGGAATATTTTTTCTTTTGGTCCTGTTTATTCATTTGCCTATTAAGGGTAAAGGGGAAATACGAACTGATTACGGATTAGCTGTTTTGTTCGCCGTAAAGAATTTTATAAAAATCAACTGGAACATATTTTGAGAGGTGGAGTTTGGGCTATGCAATTACTGACGGAGAAAACGGCTTTTATAACAGGAGCGGGAAAAGGAATTGGACGTGCAACGGCGCTGGCTTTGGCCAATGAAGGCGTCAACGTCGGTTTGATCGCCCGCACAGAAGCGGATTTAACGAAGTTGGCGGCGGAGATCAAGTCATTGCGAGGCCGTGTGGCTTATGCAGTGGCAGATGTTTCTGACCTTCAGCAAGTGGAAGCCGCCATTGAAAAGTTGACAGATGAACTTGGAACAGCCGATATATTGATCAATAATGCCGGCATCGGCAAATACGGCTCATTTTTGGAGTTGGCGCCGGAAGAATGGAAACGAGTCATCGATGTGAACTTGATGGGCATGTATTATGTCACTCGGACGGTACTGCCCCAATTGATAGAGAAGAACGGGGGAGACATCATCAACATTTCTTCCAGTTCAGGTTTGCGGGGGACAGCAGGTTCGAGCGCCTACAGTGCTTCGAAATTTGGTGTACTCGGCATGACAGAATCATTGTCTCAGGAAGTCCGCAAACATAATATCCGTGTCTTTGCTTTGACGCCGAGCCGTGTGGTGACGGATTTGACGTATAAAGAAGGAGAGACCGATGAGGAAAAAGAGAAATTCATGCATCCAGAGGATCTGGCGGAATATATGGTTGCGCAATTGAAGCTGCATCCTCGGATCTTTATTCCGACATCGAGCCAATGGGCGACTAATCCATTTTAATTCAAAAAAAACGAGCTGAGGGAATTTTCCCTCGGCTCGTTTTTAGTTATTGGAAAGGTTGGTGACGTAATCTTCAACTTCCTGGGAAGTGCTGAGCGCCAGGATGCGGTCTGTGTGCTGTGCCATTTCAGCTTTGGAAAGCTTGCTGATCTGGGAACGTGCTTTTAGAATCGAAGAAGCGCTCATTGAGAACTCATCCAAGCCTAAGCCGAGAAGAATCGGGATGGCGATTTCGTCTCCCGCCATTTCTCCGCACATGCCGGTCCATTTGCCTTCGCGGTGAGAAGCGTCGATGACCATTTTCACCAGGCGCAGGATAGCCGGGTTGAATGGCTGGTACAAATACGACACGCTTTCATTCATACGGTCTGCGGCCATGGTGTACTGGATCAAATCGTTGGTGCCGATCGAGAAGAAATCGACTTCTTTGGCGAACGTATCCGCCATGACAGCGGTTGATGGTATTTCAACCATGATGCCGACTTCGATTGACTCACTTACTTCAATGCCTTTAGCCTGAAGTTTCGCTTTTTCCTCTACTAACAAAGCTTTCGCTTCGCGGAATTCATCCAGCGTCGCGATCATCGGGAACATGATTTTCAAGTTGCCGTGGACGCTGGCACGAAGCAACGCACGCAGCTGCGTACGGAACATGTCCGGCATTTCCAGGCATAAACGAATGGCGCGCAAGCCAAGGAACGGGTTGAGTTCTTTTGGCAGATCCAAGTAAGACAGCTCTTTGTCGCCGCCGATATCCAAGGTGCGGACAACGGTCGGTTTGCCTTCCATGCCTTTTAAAACGCTGGCATAAGCTTCGACTTGCTCATCTTCCGTCGGAAACTGGTCGCGGCCCATATACAGGAATTCCGTGCGGTATAAGCCGATTGCTTCGCCGCCATTATCGAGGACGCCGGCAATGTCTTTTGGTGTTCCGATATTGGCGCCGATTTCAACGGCCTGGCCGTCAGAGGAAACCGTCGCTTCGTTCTTCATTTTGGCCCATTCGGTTTTTTGTTCGTCATAAGCCGCTTGCTTGTTTTGGTATTCTTCGATGACGCTGTCTTCCGGATCGATTAAAATCGTTCCATCCAATCCATCCACAATGACGGTCATGCCGTTCTGGATATCCGCCATGGCGGTTTTCGCTCCGACCACTGCCGGGATTTCCAGCGTCCGTGCCAGAATTGCCGAGTGGGAAGTGCGCCCGCCGATGTCCGTAATAAAACCTTTGACGAACTGGGCATTCAACTGAACGGTATCAGAAGGCGTCAAATCTTCCGCGATGATAATGACTTCATCGGAAATCATGCTCGGGCTTTGGATGGTGACACCCAAGAGGTGAGCCAACACCCGTTTTCTGACGTCGCGGATATCCGCAGCGCGTTCTTTCATGTAATCATTGTCCATCGCCTCAAACATGGAAATGAACATGTCTGTAGTTTCCTGCAATGCAAACTCTGCATTGACGTGGTCAGTGGTGATTCGTTCTGTAATCGGTCCGACCAGTTCAGGATCGCTCAAGACCAGCAAGTGGGCACCGAAAATCGCCGCTTCTTTATCGCTGATCGTTTCAGCCGTTTTCTTTTGGATCACTTCCAGTTCCGCAATGGATTTTTCCAATGCAGAAGTCATTCGTTCCAATTCGCTGTCGATATCCGAAACTGTCCGTTTATCAACATTCAATACCGGATTTTCCAAGCGAAAAGCTTTAGCGATGGCTATCCCATTCGATGCTGCAATTCCGGACATTGTTTTTGTCATGGGGTTGAAATCCCTTCAGACTGCATGACGGCTGCTGCTTTCTCAATGGCTTCGTTTTCGTCTTCTCCATCAGCTGCGATGGTGACTACTGAACCACTAGGAACGCCTAGCGACATAACACCCAAGATTGATTTAAGGTTCACTTTTTTACCTTTATGTTCGATTGTGATGTCTGATTTGAATTTTGATACGGCTCCAACCAATGCGGAAGCCGGACGTGCGTGCATACCTGCTTCATCTGTAATTGTGAATTGTTTTTCGACCATGATTGATTTCCTCCTTTTGTAAGTGCAATCGTTTTTTAGCATTCTTCTGACCGTTCATGCCGTTCATGACGGTTTTTGAGCGGATAACCATAAGAGAAGTACGTTTTTGATTGCTTATGAACGATTATGATTGATTGTGGAAGCGATTTCAAGTAGTATCTATTTAACAGAACTTTTACTCTATTAAAAAGAAGGTGATTACTTGTTGACCAACGAACGGCATGCCTACATTTTGCGGCTGTTGGATGAAAAACAGACCGTCAAAATCCAGGAGCTGGTGGAATCGACAGGTGCGTCAGAATCGACGATCCGAAGGGATTTGACGGATCTTGAACAGTCTCGAAAACTGGAACGCGTTTTCGGCGGAGCGATTCTGCCGGGTCAAAACCTGCTGGAACCCAGCATCAAAGACAAATCGACGCAATTCCTGGATGAAAAAATCAGGATTGCGGAATTTGCTTCTTCTTTTGTCCAGCAGGGAGACAGCGTTTTCCTGGATGCGGGTACCACGACCTTTCAACTGATTCCGTTTCTGAAAGACAAGGATCTGGTGGTCGTCACGAACGGGCTAACGCTTGTCGAAGCCCTGAACGACCAAGGCATCACCACTTACTTGACCGGCGGGTTGATGAAACCAAGAACCGGCGCCTTTGTCGGTTCCCATACCATCCAAGCTTTGCAGAACTACCGCTTCGACATCTGCTTTCTTGGAATCAATGGATTCCATGCGGATTACGGCTATACGACACCGGACCCCGAAGAAGCAGCTGTCAAGCAACTGGCCAGTTCCCTGGCCAAAAAAACCTATGCGCTCGCTGATCACTCCAAAGCCAATAAAATCAGTTTTGCCAAGATTATGGATTTGGACCGCGCCACTTTAATTGTAGATGAAATTTCCAAAGAAGCCAATGCTGGGCTTGAAAAAAAGACAACAGTAAAGGTTGTGGACCGATGATTTACACCTGTACCATTACACCATCCATTGACTACACAGTATATGTACCCGAATTCAGGAGCGGAAAACTGAACCGCTCTGACGAAGTCTACTATTACCCGGGAGGAAAAGGCATCAACGTGTCCCGCGTCTTAAAGCGCCTCGGCGTCTCCAATCAAGCACTCGGCTATGCCGGCGGCTTTACGGGGCATTATATAGAGGAGTTTCTGAAAAATGAAGGGGTCGATGCTGATTTTATCCAAACTTCGGAAATCACCCGCATCAACGTCAAAATCAAATCGGACGAGGAAACCGAACTGAACGGGCCTGGCCCTGAATTGAACGGCGATCAGCTGGATGCGTTAACTGAAAAAGTTCGTTTGATGGCAGAAGGCGACTGGTTCATTTTAGCCGGCAGCCTGCCCGGTTCCATTGATTCGGCTTATTTCCTGGAGCTCGCGAACATCTGTGCAGCCAATCAAGTGCATTTTGTACTCGACACTTCAGGGCCTGCATTGAAAAGCCTTCTGGCCGCTCCGGTCTTTCTGGTCAAACCTAATCAACAGGAGCTGGGCGAATTGTTCGATGTGAAAATCAGCACAGTGGCAGAAGCTTTCCGCTACGCCAAAAAACTGGTGGACCAAAATACGGACCATGTCATCGTATCCATGGGAGGCGAAGGGGCACTTATGGTAACCCAAGACGGTGCCTGGCTGGCCAAAGCGCCACGAGGACAAGTCGTCAACACCGTCGGTTCGGGTGATTCGCTGGTATCGGGGTTCATTGCTTCCTACACCGCACAACGCGATCCACTGGAAGCTTTCCGATACGGAGTGGCAAGCGGCTCCGCCACCGCTTTCCGGTCCGATCTTTGCCGCTTTGAAGATGTTGAAAACCTGTTGGGCCAAGTTGAGATTTATCCATTCGAAGAAAAGGGTGTGACTCCATGAAAATTACGCAGCTGTTAACTGAAGAAACCATTATCCTAAACCTATCCGCTACAACCAAACAACAAGTGCTTGAAGAACTGGCTTCCCAACTGGAACGTGCCGGCAAATTAGCGGATAGAACCGCATTCATTTCAGCCATCCTGGAGCGCGAGAGCCAAAGCACAACGGGCATCGGCGACGGCATCGCCATTCCGCATGCCAAATCAGCTGCGGTCAAATCGCCGGCCATCGCGTTTGGCCGTTCGTCTGAAGGGCTGGACTTTGAATCGCTCGACGGCCAGCCAGCAAATCTGTTCTTCATGATCGCTGCCAGTGAAGGCGCCAATGATGACCATTTGGAAGCGCTGTCCCGTCTTGCAACTTTCCTGATGGATGACAAGTTCCGCACCAATATCCTGGCAGCCCAGTCCAAGCAGGAAGTGCTGGAAGTGATTTCCGCCAAAGAAGCTTCTCTGGAAGAACCGGAAGAAGCGGCAGAAAACATTCCCGCTGACAGCACACAGAAAAAAATCCTGGCCGTCACGGCATGTCCGACAGGGATCGCGCACACGTACATGGCTGCAGAAAAACTCAACGAACGCGCGAAAGAGCTGGGCATCGCTTTGAAAGTGGAAACCAACGGATCGAGCGGCGTCAAGAACCGGTTGACTGATGAAGACATCGCTGGAGCGGATGCCATCATCGTGGCGGCAGACACCAAAGTGGAAATGAGCCGTTTCAACGGCAAACCGGTTATTCAGACGGGTGTCGGCAAAGCCATTTATGAAACGGATACTCTTTTGAACCGCGCCGTAACGGGCGATGCCCCCACCTACAAACATGACAAGTCGAAAGACGAAGCGGATGCAGGCGAAACCAAAGGCGGCTTCTATAAGCATTTGATGAACGGGGTATCGAATATGCTGCCGTTCGTTGTCGGAGGCGGTATCCTAATTGCCATCTCGTTTTTCTGGGGCATCAACGCGTCAAATCCTGACAGTCCTGAATACAATGAATTCGCGGCTATGCTGAATACCATCGGCGGCGGCAATGCTTTCTTCCTGATGGTTCCGGTACTTGCCGGATTTATCGCCATGAGCATCGCAGACCGTCCCGGATTTGCACCAGGTATGATTGGCGGATTGATTGCCATCACAGTTACGGGTGTTGAAGAAGCGAGCGGCGGTTCCGGATTCCTTGGCGGATTGATCGCCGGGTTCCTGGCCGGTTACGTGACGCTATTGGTCAAAAAAGTATTTGCCGGACTGCCGAACTCCTTAGAAGGCTTGAAACCGGTCCTGTTTTACCCGGTCTTTGCGATTGCCATCACCGGCATCATCATGATGCTCGTCAACCCGCAGCTGACTAAAGTCTACACAGCGATTTCAGCGTTTCTTGAAAGCCTGGGCGGCACGAACCTGGTGCTCGTCGGCTTGTTGTTAGGCGGCATGATGGCCATCGATATGGGTGGTCCCATCAATAAGGCAGCTTATACATTCGGCATCGCAATGCTGGATGCGCAAAACTTCAATTTCATGGCGACGGTCATGGCGGCCGGAATGGTTCCGCCGCTGGGCATGGCCATTGCCACAACTTTGTTCAAGAACAAATTCACCAAACCGGAACGCGAAGCCGGCAAAACGGCTTACGTCCTTGGTGCCTGCTTTATTACTGAAGGCGTCATTCCATTCGCTGCAGCCGACCCGGCACGTGTCATTCCAGCTTCAGTGGCCGGAGCGGCTGTTACAGGCGCCTTGGTCATGCTGTTTGATATCGGGCTTCGTGCACCTCACGGCGGTGTCTTCGTCATCGGCCTTGTCGACGGCGGCGTGGCCAGCATCTTGATGTATGTCCTTGCAATTCTTATAGGTGCTGTTGTCACCGCGATTGTTGCCGGGGCATTGAAAAAACGTGTGGCAGTTGCCGCATAATGATTAACCGCTTCAGGATTTCTGTCCTGAAGCGGTTTTTTTATTTGGTTGCCGTTCCGCAAAATAAATGCTTTAACGCTGTGATTTTGCGTATGATTCTCCTGCAAAATGGGTATTGAATAATACAATAACACCTACAGGGCGGAGCCGGTTGGCAAAATGGATTAGAAAGAGGTGAAAGGACACTGACAGGACACTGACAGGAGTCACCATATGCAGTGGATCATTTTCAGGGGGAATGACTGTTTTGGCGCATGACCATCCAGGAAAGATTTCATCCGCAGGCATGCTGCTTGCCGACAAGACACAAGAAACTATACGAAAGGAACGTTAAGTGGAAGGAGCGGCTAAGAATGAAAACGGCAAGAGATACGGATTTTTTCTGCCAATTTAATGAAGCATTCTTTCAAGGTGACCGGGAATTCATTGAAGCAAGTATTACTGAAGACGTAGTATGGACCATCGTTGGATCCGAACCGATCAGAGGCAAGCAAGCGTTTCTTGATGTGGCATTCGGCGTAGAAGAAGGCTATACCAATATGAACTGTACGACTGAACTTTCTTTGACTAATGGCAGGGAAGCGGCGCTAAAAGGAAAAATGATCAAGAAAGGCGACGGGGATAAACCAAAAATTTACGCTTTTTGTGACTTTTACGTATTGGGTAACGAAGAAGATGGAAAAATAAAGGATATGACCACTTTCGTTATCGAATTGAAGGATTAAAGAATTATAAGTAACCCTCTGGCGGGAAGCGGAGGGTTTTTATTAGGGCAAAGACAAAAGCGAGAGGGTGTTCATAACTATAAATGTAATTACTTACATAAGGTTAAACACAAAAAGTTCAAAACATGTAAACAATGAAAAAGAAAGCAAATTAGAAAGATCACTACTGCAATAAATGTAAATGAATAAAGATAGGATGACTGAACCTTTGGCATTTCCAGCAGTATCTCTCGAAACAACTATGGGGCAATACTTGGGTACCATCTGCAGAAGGGGTAAAAGGGGCGATACAGTTTGCCGGCTCGTCTTTTCTGATGAACGTAGGCTGAGTTTATGGTAAAATGGAGAAATATCAACTGTGACTAGAGGGGTGACTAAATATGACCACCGTATGTTTGGTTCGGCACGGGGAAACGGACTGGAATGCACAAGGGAAGATTCAAGGGACGGCCGATATTCCATTGAATAAAGCAGGTGCACGCCAAGCTGCGCAATGCGGGGCGTATTTAACTGGTGCCGATTGGGATTTGATCATCACGAGTCCGCTGCAGCGCGCCCGGCGTACTGCTGAAATCATCAACGAAACCCTGGGTTTGCCGCTGATTGAAATGGAACAGTTTGCGGAAAAACATTTTGGGGACGCTGAAGGAATGACCTATGAAGAACGTGCGCTGACATTTCCAAACCGGTTTTATCCCAACCAGGAAGACAATGAGCTTTTCGCAGAACGGCTCGCTGCAGGATTGAAGATCATCAACGATCGCTTTCCTGAACAGCGTGTGCTGCTGGTGTCCCATGGAGGCGTCATCAATGCCATACTCGGTGAATTGTCGAACGGTGAAATCGGCTCGGGTAAAACCCGGTTGTTGAATGCTTGCCTTAGCCATATCCATTTCGACAAACACAATTGGATCATCCAAAATTACAATCAGGTAAGCCATCTTCAACACTCGCTGAGCAGCAGTTAAGCCGGCAGCTTTTAAAAAAGCAGCAAGACGATTTTTCGTCCTGCTGCTTTTTATTTTTTCGCTGTATTTTTTTCTTTGTCCATGCGGTAGACGTAAACAGCCATCGCTCCCATGAATAAGGCTGAATTGAACCAGAAGACGATATCGCCCAGCATGCCGTCAAAAATCAAAGCATTTGCTGAAGTGATCAATTGCATGGCGATGATGAATAAAATCAAAATGGTTGGTGTCTTCATTTCTTCACTCCGTTCCTTTCCTTATTATAAAGCTGCTGGTGATTATTTCAAGCAGGCACATTAAACCCGAAAAGTGAAAGTTGCCAGAAGGAATGGCATAATGGCAAAGAGAGAACGTCAGTTGAGGAGGAACCGGTATGGTGAAATGGAAAGAAGAAATGGTGATTGATGCCAATATCGAAAAAGTATGGAGTTTGTTCCGGGATGACAACGTGAAAAAATTGATGCCCAAAGTGGAAGAGCATATTCTGTTGGAAAACGACAATGACCAGTTGGGTGCCAAACATGCCCAAAGCTACCATGAAGGGAACCAGCTCCAAACCTATATTGTCGAGACGGTCGGCTATGAAGATACGCCCGATAAAAAACTCAAGCAAACCCAGTTTGAGATGGGCCAGAGTTTTGATGTGTTTTATTCGTTTACGCTATTGAAAGACGGTGAAAACCGGACAAAGTTCATTTACGAAGGGACGAACAAAGGCAAAGGGTTAATGGGCAAGGCGATGCTGCTGACGGGCAGCAAGAAAAGACGCCAGCAGACCGTCCAGACGTTCATGGAGCGGGTGCGGGACGAGGCTTTGAAACTCTAGGAGGACGGGGAAATGGTGCATTGGAATGAGCAACGGGTGATTAATGCTTCTATCGACAAAGTCTGGGCACTGTTTTCGGACGAACGGCTGCAAACCATTATGCCACAGCTGAAGAAACACCAATTAATCGAAGGACCGCCTAACCAAGTGGGTTCCAAATATGCGCAGCAAAACCAAATGGGCAACCGGTTGATCAGCTATGTCATGGAAATCACCGCTTACGAGGATTTGCCGAATGATAAGCGCAAAGACCTCAGTTTTGTGGCAGGCGGTCTATTCCGGATATCCATGAGCTTTACATTAAATAGAATCAGCGATGAACAAACCTTATTTGTCTACAGTGGTTCCAATACAGGTATCAATTTGGCGGGGAGGGCTTTGCTGAAGCTTGATCCGAACGACAGCAGCAGAAAGCAGGCAAAAGAATTGATGGACCGGGTCCTTTTAGAGGCGGAATCTTAAAAGCGAATGACAGCAGTCATACAGGAGCGGTTTCTTATTTAGCAGAATAAACAAAATAGAAACAAAAGAGCTTTCATCTGTCGATATGTTAAAAACAGAAAGAGAGCACTTTTTTGATAGATATGTAACAAACTACTTAAGGATTTAACATATAAGTTCAAAAACGTCTACAAGAAAAAACTAAAAATCAATAAATAGCCCCAACTGAAACAAGATATAACATGTATTAAAAGAACCGTGCAAAGTAATAGCAGAAAAACAAGGCTTTTCGTGACAGCCGATGGTTGTATTTGTATGATATAGGAAATGAACATGGCTACATGTCATCCATAGGGGGATTGGAACATGATCAAGGTCTATGAAAAAGAACAGGTTTTGTGTGTAGAAGGAATTTTGGAAGAGACCCGCAGCAAAGTATTTGTTTTTCTTGTAGACGGCATGCTGATCGATACCGGCGCAGAGAAACTTCAAGAAGAATTAAAGGCATTTTTCAGTGACCATTCATTTGACCAGGTGGTCTTAACGCATCACCACGAAGACCACACCGGAAACGCTGCATGGATTCAGGAACATGTTGAAGTTCCATTTTTTCTTCATCCACTGGGATTGGCGATTACGGAAGAAGAGGGGGAATACCCGGAATACAGAAAAGTCACCTGGGGCAATCGGCGCGCCTTTAACGCCTTGCCGCTTGGTGAACGCATCCGCTCCCGTTCACTTGAATGGCAGGTCATCCATACACCCGGGCATGCAGACGACCACGTTGCGTTGTTTCATGAAGAATCGGGTCGCCTGTTTACTGGAGACCTGTTCGTGTCTCCTAAAACGCGCGTCATGATGAAAACGGAGTCGGTCCCGCTCATTTTGGCATCATTGCGAAACTTATTGGCCTTGCCATTCACATCGGTCTTCTGCAGCCATGCCGGATTTTTGGAAAACGGACGCGCTTTGCTGGAGCAAAAGTTGCAGCATCTGGAAAAGTTGCAACAAGCAATCATCGATCTTTACGAAAAGGGACAGACCCCAGGCGAAATCAATCAACAGCTTTTTCAAAAAACGTATCCGATCATCCAGTTTTCGAAAAGGGAATGGGACACCATCCATATTGTCACGTCAGTCGTTTTTGATTATATCAGCAAGAAGAACCAGCAACTGCGGCCGCGTGCAAACACATTAGGCATTCTCAGAAAAGGAAATGCGATTCTCCTGGAACAGCAATTCGTCCGCCATTCAAAAGGAGACGGCCCTTTTTACCGGCCGCTGGGCGGCACAATCGAGATGGGAGAGTCTTCTGCTTCGGCGCTGCAAAGGGAGTTTCAAGAGGAGATTGATGCAGACATCCGCATTGTCCAGTATATGGATGTACTCGAAAATATCTATACATTAAATAAAAAGGTTTTCCATGAAATCTCCCTGATCTACGAAGTGGAATTTGCGGAAGCTGAACAGGATCTTCAAGAATCCTTTGATGTGGTGGAAGGAAATACGATGACGCTGGCGAAATGGGTCAGCCTGGAAGAATTGGCAAGAGAAAAAACCACGCTTTATCCAGACGGGTTGCTCGCTCTGCTCCAACAGCTGCCGGAACCCGTCCAAACAAAAATCTGATGGTGAATCATGCCGGATTTGCTTTGGCAGGAGGGCAGAACCCTGGGTGAAGTTTTGGTATACTGAAGGCATAAAGCCTGCCTGTTGCAGTCTTAGGACGAGAGGAGCAAGCCCTTCATGACTTATTTGATTATGTTAGTGGAATTACTGGCAGTGGCACTATTCATCTATTATGTCAGCGGCCGATTGATGGGTTCAAAAGTCAATTTTACGAAAAGGATCCTTTCTGTACTGCTGGGGGTCAGTTTGACGACATTCGTCTATTGGTATTCATATCTACGCTATACGGATTTTTTAACTGAAAGCATCGCTTTTGCGGTTACAGACGCGAGTGCCATCATCTGGATCGGCAGCATGCTGCTGATTTCGATGCTGTTCTACTTGTTTTTCGAATTGTTCGATCCAATAGAACTCGGGGAACGGGGAGAACGCATCACCGGCCAAAAATTCATCATTCAACGGCTCAGACATCGGTGGCGCCGTCAAAAGCGCCTCAGCCAGGTACTTGAAATCGCTGTAAGAAATGGATTTTCCCGCACCATCCGCTATGCACGCCACAGGGAAAGCAACCGGGATTTCGCAATTGCTTTCCGCGATACGCTGGAACAAAGCGGCGGAATCTTCATTAAGTTCGGGCAGGTATTGTCCACCCGTACCGAGCTGTTTTCGCCCGTCTTCATCGAAGAACTGGAAACGCTGCAGCAGGATGTCAAACCCCTGACCAGTGCCCAAGTCACCGACATTCTGAAGAATTCCTTATCCGCAAGTATTGAAGATGTCTTCTCAGAATTTCAAATGGAGCCGCTCGCCGCCGGTTCCATCGGCCAAGTGCATCGGGCTGTTTTGCGAAAAACGCAGGAAGACGTAGTGGTGAAATTGTTGCGTCCTGAAGTGAAAGGAATCATGCGAAATGATTTAGACATTCTCGTTGAATTCGCCGAATGGGTCACCAGCAAGTCGAAATGGGCAGAAAATATCGGTTTCCGTGAACTCGCCATCGGTTTTGCGAACGGGCTGCGCGAAGAAATCAATTTCGGGATTGAGACACGCAATACCATTCAAGTGGCCAATGCACTCAAAAAAAGCGATTACCTGGTGAAAATTCCCCATGTTTACCGGGAATACAGCAATGACAACTTAATCGTCATGCAGTATTTTAAAGGGAAGAGCATTTCCCGAGGACAAGACGTCTTTGACCAGTTTAATGTCGAACAAAAAGAATTTGGTCGGACGGTGCTGTTTTCCTTTTTTGAACAGATGCTGTTTTCTGGAATCTTTCATGCCGATCCGCATCCGGGCAATATCTTCATCGATGAACAAGACGGACAGCCGATTCTCCTGGATTTCGGTGCTGTTGGACGGCTTGCCGCTCCGCAGCAGGATGGATTGAACCTCTTCATCATCGGTGTCCAGCAAAATGACGCAGAAGTCATTTACGACGCCATCACTGCGCTTGTGGAAGACAACAGCCAGATTGATCGCCAAAAGCTTGAACAGGCCATCGGGCAATTGCTGTTGAAGATTTCCTATGTCGACAAGATCCCGACGGAAGAACTGATCCATTCCATGTTTGATATCGTCCGTGAATTCGGTTTGGCGTTCTATCCATCGGTCGGCATGGCGCTGCGTTCGCTGATCAGCCTGGACAGCACACTCCATACCATCGATCCGAAGTTTGATATGTTCACGGAAGCCAAGGTCTTCGCGAAGAAATACAAAACTGCGGTATTGAAGAAACCCTTTACCGAACCGCGCGAAACCAAACAGAAAATCGAAGAAGAACTGGCCTTGCTGATTCCAGAAATGATGAGATTGCCGAAACGTGCCGATCAATTGGTCCAACGCCTGGAATCCGGCAAAATCATCCTGCACCACGATGTGTTTTCCGACAAGCACAATGCCAATTTCATCCTTCAACTGTTTTCCCGGTTCGTGCTGCTGATGTCGGGCATCACCTTCGGTTTGGTGTCAGCCGCCTTGCTCGCGATTGCGCAATTCATCAATACCCAATACGCCGTCTACTTGAACACTGCCGCTTATACGGGATTGTTCTTGTGTGTCATCCTGTTGGTGCGATTATCTATCCAGGCCATCCGCGATATGAAGCGAAGCAATGCCTAGAAGAGCATGTATCCTGAGAAGGGTATATGCTCTTCTATTTTTATTGGCTTTTTGGCCGCTCAATTTCGATAGTCAATAAGGAACAGCAAGGTATCTTGATTTGCAAAAATCGTCTTAAAATATATTTATGATTTAAAATTTTAATACTCAGTAAACTTAGGTATACTAGTTTTATATAAACATCGGAAGATTTTCTTGCTATGCACATTTTTTATATAGCAGTAAAAACGCTATAAAAGAAAAAGCAGCGTTTAACTAAAAAGGAGTGCTACGCCATGGGCAAATCGAAGCCGGTATTAGAGATGATTGATTTGATCGGAAACCTCCTCTATATCTTTTTATCAATTTACTTTATTTATTATCTGTTGACTAATGAAATTGAATTTCAATACTTAGCGATAGTGCCATGTTTTTTCTTTATCCAAGGAATTTTAGGCCTGGTCGCATGGAAAAGAAGAAAAGAAGCTTAGCCTGTATATATGATAAACTGATAATTAAATTATAGTTTGCAGGGAGGAGCTTGTATTTTGGATCAGGGCTTTCCTAAACAAGTGAAAGAGGACCTGCTTGCCGTAACCCGGTTGATTGCCAGTAAAACGAATAGAGATGTGGCTATCGATCTGCCTCAAGAACCTCTTCACTATGTTCATAAGGGCAAGGTTATTCAGTTTCCTTATCGCATCTACTATACGGACATTCCAGATAAAGCGGCCGCCAAGTTAAGCCCTCAGCAACAAATGATCTTGCATTGCATCTATTCAAGAAGTGACAACGGCTTTGTACGCCAAAAGCATCTGCGCTGCTTGCTGCAAATGGATTATGAAGAGTGGGCAATTCCTTATATCGTGAAAATCTGTGATGAATACGTTGTAGAGATACTGGAAATGGTTTATGGTTTTTTGAAAGAACAGGATACAGAACGGATTCGGTGCTTTTGTCTGGAAAACAAAGAGGTGTTTTATAGAAGTTATTGCAGAATGATCAGCTATTGGAACGAGTACTACCGGCATAGTACTCCTGATTTTCAGCAATACATAGGCAATAAGCTGTTTAGAGAGTGTTTGGGGGCATCCGCTAATTCGCAGTTGAATTAGCGGATTTTTCTTTTTTCCGCTCGGCATCTTCTCTTGATTCACCACTCGAATTAACAGCTCTGTAAAATAATTGCAAGAAAATTGAAACTGTTTTTCTTTTCATTCGTAGTATTACCAAGACCTAACTTTACTAACTAGATGAGGAGGGATTTTATGTATTTTTTTAAAAAGAACGAAGAAGCACCTCGGAAGAATGTTGCGGGTTTTATAGTTTTACTGATTGTCAGTTTCCTGCTTATGGGATGTTCCACCGGCGATACTGAAGAAAGTAACGGGGCGGAAGCCAAAGAAGCTGCAGATAAAAACGAACAGGCCATCCGATCCGTTATTGAAGAGGAATTCAATGGACCAGACGAAGAATATAAAGAATTGCTGAATGCAGCGATGGAAGCACAGGTTTCAGAAGAGTATATGGATGATTACGAAGCCTACTTGGAATCACCTGAATATCAGGCGTTAATGAGCTATATGGAAGAAACTTATGCCTCTTATTTTACAGAGAACGGCTATGATCACTTTATCAATTCCACGCCGGCTTTTATGTACTCTGGCTTTGAACAAGAGTATGAGTTGATTCCTGCCGCTATTGAAATCACTCAAAACGAAGCCGAAGAAACGCTATACGATATTAGTTTCCAAGTAGCGTACACAGATGGAAACGGCGAATCGAGTGACTACAATTTCGAAGGAAGTGCCACTGTCCCTGAAGAAGGGAAAATCGGGAAGATTGAGTATTTGGACGGCTATGAAGATGGACTCCATCAAGCACTCACCAATAATGAATAGATATAGAATGACTCAACGCTGCCTTTTAGGCGGCGTTTTTTTATTAATCGCCTGATTTGAGAAAGTCAAAGCATACACAATCCACATTCCGTAGGTTCCCATGTTTGACATATCGAATTAAATCGATATACAATGCGGCTATGGATAATTTAAATGAATTAGACGTATTTAAAGCTTTGTCGAACAAGACCCGTTTAGATATACTGAAGTGGCTGAAAGATCCCGAAAAGAACTTCCCGAAACAACAGGCCAATTTGCCGAAGGAGGTCAGCATTAAAGGTGGGGTTTGTGTTGGGGATATTCAGGACAAAGTGAACTTGTCCCAATCTACGGTCTCGCATTACTTGTCACTTATGCAAAAAGCAGGGCTTTTGGAAGCTGTCCGGTATGGGCAGTGGACGTATTACAGACGCAATGAAGAGACGTTGGCTAAAATTGCAGAGTTCGTGAAACAGGAGATTTGATTCTTTTGGAAGCGGATCTCTGACTGATTTACATATCGATTATTCTAGATATATCTATATTTTAAACTCCAGACTTTTTGACCTAAGAGTAGGGAAGGGCACCACACAAAAAAGTATTGGAGTGAATTGTATTATGGCCGCACAGGCGCGAAAAAATCTATTGAATACGAAACAAAAGGTATTGGCATTTACTTTAACGTTATTGACCTTTGTGATGGGGACCAGCGAATTTGTCATCGTTGGGCTTTTGACAGAAGTCTCGACCGATTTGAATATCACATTGGCTACGGCAGGGACATTGATTTCAGGATTTGCGATAGCCTATGCCATCGGCACGCCGCTGCTTACGGCTTACGTCAGCCGGTTTCCCAAATATCCATTAATGCTTTTATTCATCATCATTTTTATCACCGGAAATATCATCAGCGCTTTGTCAGGCTCTTATGAACTCCTGGTCTTGTCACGCATCTTAACAGCCGTCGTCAGCGGTGTGTTGATTGCCTTATCGATGAGCATCGCAAGCGACACCATGCCGGAAGCCAAGAAAGGGTCGATCATTGCCCTCATTTTTGCCGGATTCACCATTGCCAACGTTTTGGGGGTGCCTTTAGGGACGTTTATTGGGCAGCTCGGCAATTGGCAGCTGACTTTCTGGTTTACAGCGCTCTTGGGCGTCATCAGTCTGGTGATCAGCATTTTCATTATCCCGAAACACTTGCCGGTTGAAAAAGCATCCGCTAAAGAACAGTTGAAATTACTGACGAATCCGCGGATGGTGTTGGCGTTCTTTATCCCGGCGTTCGCTATTGCGGGTACTTATACTGTCTATACCTATATCACACCGATTCTGGAAGACGGATTGGGAATTCCGACAGCGTATATCAGCATAATACTTTTGGCGTACGGCGCGTTTTCCATCCTCAGCAATGTATTGGCAGGGAAAATTGCCAGCCATAACGGCATCAGCAAATTGCGCTTTGTCTTTATCGTTCAAGCCATCATCTTAGGATCGCTGTTCTTTACCATGCAATCGACGGTTGCCGGACTCGTCAGCATCCTATTGATGGCTATCATGATCTACGTCATGAACGCGACGATTCAGCTGTATTTGATGAATTTGGCGGCGGTGTATTTTCCGGCTGCCAAAGACTTCGCTTCGTCTTTAACGCCTGTGGCCGTCAATATCGGCATTGCACTGGGAGCGACACTCGGCGGATATGTCGTTGCACATGGCAGTTTGATTCATCTATCCTGGGTGGGCGGACTTTGTGCACTGATTGCATCCGGTTTGTCGTTCATCAGTTACCGGTTGGATCAAAAAGAAGTAAACGTCAATGCTCCGGCGTATCAGGGGATAAAATAATAATTCAAATGAACATCCAGCAGTTGGCTGGGTGTTTTTTTATGCTGTTTCTAAGAGATTCGTTGAAACGGATGACTCAATCGCCCGTATACTTATAAAGTGCTTTTTTAATCGCCTTTAAATAACCCTTTATAATTAGGAGAGTGGCCAATATGTCATCCATCGCATTTCTGGCTTCATTACGGCCATTTGCCATTCCGCAAGAAATGCAGGACAAGCAAGACCAAACTGACTTTAAAAAAGAAGAGGAGTTTCTGTCTTTTTCTATTCAACCCCTAGATGATTATTGGCTTGAAGAAACCGGAGGATTGTTTACGCTTCCTTATTTGTATGAAGCTTACGGGTTGGAACATGAGGATTTTTTGCTGTATCTTGAAAAATACATGGAAACAGGTGACGTGTTGGAAATATACAGCGTCCCTAATCAGCATGGATTCAGCAAATACAAGCAAAAACTATTGGAGCGGCCGGAACCGATCCATATAAATGTAGGGAGCCATACATACCGGGACTCATCCGGCTTGTATCAATTGACACATGACAACTGGGTGACCGAATTAAGCCATCGACTTTATCTTTCAGAGCCTAGCATTACGACATTCGTAAAATATTGAGCTATAAGGTCTGGAGGCGCCGTATATGAAGAGAATTTTTTCTATCGTCATGCTGAGTTTGATGCTAGCTGCTTGCAGCGAAGAAACCGGAAGCTACGCGATGATTGTCGTAATGAATGACAGTGAGTATGGAGGCACGGAAGAAACGCTCGATGGCTATGAGATGGATAAAATAATAGGGACAATCACAAAGAAAGTTCCTGCTGACGTTTTCCCAGCAAATAATCAATCCAATGTTTTTGAAGCAGGAACGACTGTTTATTCTGTGAAGGGCGAAAACGCGTTTGTTATTGCTGAAGAACCAGACGGCCAAAAGCATTTGATGCAGCGTGCGCCAAGTGCCAATAACAAATAGATTGAAACGGAACAGATACAACTGGACTAGATGAGCGGTTAGTATGCCTGTAGATGTTTGGGAGCAATTGAGCAGCATGTGCTGAAAGTTGCCGGGTTTAAACAAGCGATACCAACATTGAGTACCGCTAACTGATTTACAACGGATGATTGCATAGGGGATATTTGGAGTAATGGATGCGTGGGATCCGTTAAGTTTGAAAGACTATGTAATATGTACAAGGATGGCAAAGACAGAAGAAGAGCCGGTAGCGAAAAAGCCTCTTTTCTTGAATTTCAATTTAAGTAGACATAATATAAATTATCGGAAGTAACGTTTCACTAATTAAGTATACTCATGACAGTGAGACGAAATGGATTTTTTCATAGAAACGAGCCGTTTTTGGCTTTTTTCAAGGATTTCAGCTTTTGTGTGTTTTCTGCGCATGTTTGAACATCTTTTTAATTTTACGTGTTGAATTTGTATGCTGAAGAATTTTTTTATTTCCATAAAAATTCTTCAGCAAATTTTGTTTCTACAGATCCAGTTACAACGATTGAAATGAAAATTATCATCTCACGAACTTTATGAAACTTTGATTACACGTCAATCGTCACATCACCAGCAAATTCCATCGGTGTCCGTCCATATCTGCAAATGCTGCACCGTAAAATCCATTCTGTTCCGCCGGCTCACTGAATACGAATCCGCCTGCTTGTTTCACTTTGCCGATCGTCTCATCAAGTTCTTCTTTTGTATCCACTGATATTGAAAACAATGCTTCCGTCGACTGATTGGTATCCGTTAATGCATTGAGCGAATAGCTTTTAAACCGCTCCTCCAAAACCAACATGACATGCACTTGATGAACCCCGACGACCATTCCAACCATTTCATTGCCGGCTTGTCCTGGCTCCATGACGTTAAACCCAACCGCACTGAAAAACTCCCGGGATCTCTCTAAATCTTTGACTGGCAGATTGATCCACAATTCCTTCACGATTTCTCACCTGCTTTCTTTATTTAAAGAATCACTTACTTACGGGATAACCGCATTTATTACCTTGATTTTATTCCATTTATCTGAATATTCATACCATAAACACCTCTTTTCACGATTTTCCAATAAAAATACACCTATAAAACCGTATTGATTTGCTGTAGCTGATAACTATATGTACGATTTCAATTCATTCCTTGAACGGTTCCACAGCTTTTACTGACCTTCCCCACTCCTTTACGTATCTGGAACCCAGAAACGGTCGCAAAAAGCAGGAGTCAAAGGTTAAAATAGATGACGTGCACTCACCTATCTTGCTTAGTTGAATATCCACTTACCCATTAAAGGAGCAATCATTATGAAAAAAGGCACTCTGGTCTACTTAAGGGCCATCAAAGACGAAGACATGGAAAGCATATACCGCTCATGCCAAGATGAAGAACTCTTATACATGACAGGCACCCGCACTTCTTTCACATTTGATCAAATCCGTGAAAGCTATAAACGGTTCAGCCAAGATCCGAGCCGCCGCGACTTTGCGATCTGCTCCCTGGAGTCAGGTGAAACGATCGGAGATCTGGCCATACTGGACATAGACTTGCACAACAAAAAAGCTGGATTCCGGATCGCCTTGCACAGCAAGGATACGTGGAACAAAGGCTATGGCACGGAAGCCACCCAGCTGGCACTGGCTTTTACGTTTGAAGAACTCCAGCTTAACCGCCTGGAATTAGAAGTGTATTCCCATAATGTACGGGGAATAAAAGCATACGAAAAAGCAGGTTTTAAAAAGGAAGGCACATTGCGGCAATCCCTTTACTGGAATCACCGCTATTCCGATGAAATCCTGATGGGCATGCTTCGGGCAGATTATGACAACCGCAAACAGTTCTAGCACTCTTCGCCAGCAAATATTTTCTTTTAGTATTCTTCGCCACAAGAATTTCCTATCAATTCTTGTGGCGTTTTTTAATTTCTTTTAAATTTTACCGGTATTATACAGAAATACTTATTAATTCTTGTTATACTAAAAGAAAATGGAAATGAGCGATTCTTTTGTCGAAAGCCACGGAAATAAATACAGATCCTCTCTTCTTTTATACAGTTGAACCTTTTGAAAGTACTCATGGACAATCTCTTAACCAGCCGCTCCACCGGCATTCCGAAACCGTAGAATTGCTGTTGGTGCTTGAAGGCACTGTGCACTGTCGTCTAGAAGGAAAAAGCTGCAAAGCTCCTGCTGGCAGCGTACTAGTCATTCCGCCTGGAACCTGGCATGAGCTGAGGTATCCAGCCTCTAAACAGCAAAGCGGATACCGACTGGCTTTTAGTGGGTACACTCTCCTTGCCCCTTCCTTTTCTGACTGGCCCCCTGTTATTCCAATCAGCGACCTGCACACGCTTAAAGCCCTGTTTGTCCGTCTGCAAAAAGAAAAAACGCAGCCGCATGCAGAACAAGCGGTGCGTCACTTGATCGGCCTGATACTGGCACTGATCAGCCGATCCATGGAAAACCGCAAGGCGACTGCACTCCATAACCGGGAACATACCATCCAGGAAATCAAACTCTATATGGAAGAAAACCATAGCCGCTCCTTGACGCTCAAGGACATCGCCGGCCGTTTCAACTTGAACAAATATCAGCTGGCTCGCACTTTCCAGCAAGTAACGGGCATCAGCCCCCTTCAATACCTCATCTCTTGCCGTATGGACGCAGCGAGGCAACTTCTCGTCGCCACCGATATGCCGGTTGCTGAAGTGGCCCAGGCGACCGGCTACAAAAGCGCCACTCAATTCCAAGCAGCGTTTAAAAAAGCAGTCGGTAAGACTCCTCGACAATATCGCATCGCCTGTAAAACCGCTGACCGAATCGAGGAAATTAAATAAAAAATGGAATTTCTTTGAAAACTGCTTTATCATAAATAACAAGAAATTATATTTTGGAATTGTACACCAGCGAATTTGCAGATATTATTGGTCATCAGTTTAAATTTTGGAGGAACAAATCAATGAAAAATGATGGCAAAAACAGCGACAACGAAGCGGTCCCAGACCTTTCT
Source organism: Planococcus wigleyi (assembly GCF_014836985.1). Classification (GTDB taxonomy): domain Bacteria; phylum Bacillota; class Bacilli; order Bacillales_A; family Planococcaceae; genus Planococcus; species Planococcus notacanthi. The sequence continues at coordinate 84,528 of NZ_JACSPU010000004.1, forward strand.
TCTTTAAATGGCTTACTCTATAAAGACTTGTTTGATGGCATGATTCAGCAAGCGCCCGTCGGCATGTATATATTAACTGGCTGGTCTTACAGCTATGTCAATCAGCACTTTTGTGAACTCATCGGCTACAGTGAAAAAGAGTTGTTGAACGGGGACGTCACGTTACCGGACCTTGTACATTCGGAAGACCTGCCCATTATCCGGACACGGGTAGTGGCGGATACCGGTTCGCTGGATGCCTATGCGCGTTACCGGCTCCGCGTATACAAACGCAGCGGAGAAATGATGCATGTGGAAGTCCATTCAACCAAGAAAAGGCTCCATGGACAAGACGTCCTGTTTGGAACCGTCATAGACGTCACCGCAGAAATCACAGCTGCCCTGCGTTTAACGGAAAATGAAGAAAGGCTAAATTCCCTGTTCGCTTATAATCCGGATGCGGTCTTCACTTTCGATTTGGAAGGGAATTTTATTACAGCCAATCCAGGATGTGAAACCCTGTCCGGCTATTCAATCCCGGAACTGCTTCAATTGTCTTTTATTCCATTGATTGTTTCAGAAGATTTGCCAGTGGCCCTCCTTCATTTTGGCAACGCCTTGCGCGGAGTTGCCGAAACTTATGAACTCACCATCACTCGTAAAGATGGCGAAAAACGGAACCTCTTGGTGACCAACTTCCCCATGAAGTCGGGTGGACAGATTGTCGGCGCCTATGGCATTGCGAAAGACGTCACCGATGCGGCCAACCATAAGAACCTGTTGGAAGAATTGGTGTTTTTCGATCCATTGACGCGCTTGCCCAACCGCAAATTATTTGAAGACCGGCTGAAACAGGCAATTGAAGCGTCACTTCCCCATGAACCTCAACCGACGGTGCTGTTCTTGAACCTGGATCGCTTCAAATTCATCAACGATTCGTTCGGCCACCGCTTCGGCGATGCGTTTTTGAAAGAAATTGCCCAGCGTCTGTTGGCAACTGTAGACAGCCCGAATACGGTGGGACGATTTGTCGGAGATGAATTCGCGGTGCTGTTGCCGAATCACGCAAAAGAGCGGGTTTTCCATCTGGCGGAACGCTTGAACGAGTCGTTGGCGGAACCTTTTGAAGTGTTGGGCCATTCCGTGTCCATCTCCGCAAGCGTGGGCATCGCTTTCAGTTGTGGCTCGAAAGAAAGTGTGGAAGGCCTGATCAAGAAAGCGGACACGGCCATGTACTATACCAAAAAACACAAAACCCATAACTACGCGGTTTATTCCGAAGAACTGGATCAACGGTCCGCTTACAAATTGAGCATCGAGCGGGAACTGAAAACGGCCATCGCCAAACAGCAATTGGTTCTCTATTATCAGCCGATCGTCGCGTTGCCCAACACCAAACTGAGCGCAATGGAAGCGTTGATCCGCTGGAACCACCCGGATCTCGGCATGGTGCCTCCTGATCACTTTATTCCCGTATCCGAGGAAAGCGGCCAGATTGTCGCCATCGGCCGTTGGGTCCTCTATACCGCCTGCCTGCAGAACAAAGCCTGGCAAGATCAGGGACACCCTCCCATCAAAATTTGCGTCAACATTTCCACCATCCAACTGCATCAGCCGAATTTTGTCCAAACGGTCAAATCCGTTTTGGAAGAAACCGGACTGGATGCCAAGTGGCTGGAACTGGAAGTGACGGAAAGCATTTTACTGGAAGAGACGGACTCCTTGAAACAAAGCCTCTGCGCTTTGAAAGAACTGGGCATTTCCTTGTCCATAGATGATTTTGGGACGGGGTACACGTCCCTCAGTTATTTGCGCCAGTTTTCATTTGACCGCATCAAAATCGACCGCAGCTTTATCGAAGACATCAACAATGAACTGAAAGGCAAAGCGATCACGTCCACTATCATTTCACTGGCGCATCGATTGGGCATGGCAGTGGTGGCTGAAGGCATTGAAGACGAAGCCCAGTTGGCATTCCTGCAAAGCGAACGGTGCAATGAGGGCCAAGGGTATTACTTTAGCCGGCCGCTGCCCGCAGAATTGCATGATTTGCCTCGTCTGTTCAATCCATCCCGTATTTGAGTGACATTGACGAATCGATCGAACCTCTACATTGCCAGTGATAGAAGAACATGAAATGAGGTCGCACAACCGAAAAGGCAGCCTGCTATTTTTCAGCGGGCTGCCTTTTTTTATGGATTCCTTCCTGTTCAGGAAGGCGGGTCACTGTCTTCGACATACACGTCGATGACTACCGGGATGAGGCTGTTTTTGGCTTTGGCCAATGCGTCTTTCAGTTCAAACCGTGTTTTTGCCGTGTAGCCTTCCCCTCCACAGGCACGGGCGAATGCCGCAAAGTCGATGTTCGCCAACTCGACTTGTGTCGCTTCATTGCCCATTTCTTCCTGTTCGTGTTCGATCAGCTGGATTTTCTGGTTGTTGAAGATGACGAGAATCATCGGCAACCGGTATTTGACGGCGGTGACGAAGTCCTGCATCCCCATCGAAAAGCCGCCATCCCCAAGTAAAGATACGACTTGCTTGTCCGGGTAGGCGAGTTTGCCGGCAATGGCACCCGGCAGCCCGCAGCCCATGGTCGCAAGCCATGCCGACACGACAAGCTGCTGGTCCGTCAGCTGCAAATAACGCGCACTCCACAACGTGACACTGCCGACGTCCAAAGACACCACCGCGTCCCGCTCCAGGATTTCCTGGACTTCTGCGATGACGTGCTGCGGCTGCAGCTGTTCGGTGACTGACGCCATGTCGTCTTGCAGGGTCTTGTGCCACTCGGCCCGTTTTTCCTGGAACTTCAAGAGGAACCCGTCATCTTTGTCTTTCAGATTGGCGGTCAGCCAGGCGGCAGCCGGAGCCAATTCACCGACCAGCCCGACCAACACCGGATAATACTTGCCGATCACTTTTGGGTCAATATCGATTTGGATGGCCGGCACGTCATCCGGCAAATACTCCCGGTACGGAAACGCGGTGCCTGCCAGTATCAACAGGTCCGCTTCTTTCATGGCCTGTTCCGACGGTTCTGTGCCCAGCTGCCCCAATTGGCCGAGGTTATGCGGATGATTATCCGGAATGATGCCTTTTGCCGGAAACGATGCGATGAGCGGCGCTTTCAGCTTTTCAGCGAATGCCAGCACTTCGGCTCTGGCGTGGGCCGCGCCTTTTCCTGCCAGAATGACAGGTTTCTTCGACGCCCTCAATAAACGCAGGGCATCCTGCAGGTCTTCTTCATGGGCACGGATGGTCGGCATGGCATACGCAGAAGACGTCAGCACTTTGTCGCGTTTGATTTTGGTGCCGAACAAGTCATCAGAGACGATCAGCACCGCCGGCCCTTTTTCGGCGTAAGCGGTCCGGATGGCTTGATTCAGCATGTCCGGCAGCTGTTCCGCGTTTTGGACGCGGCGGTTATAGACGGCCACTTCTTCAAACAGCGACTCCATTTTCAGTTCCTGGAAACTGTCGGTGCCGACGAGGTCACTGCTGACTTGCCCGACAATCGCCAGCACCGGTGTTTTGTCTTTTTGGGCGTCGTACAGGCCGTTTTGCAGATGCACCGCTCCAGGACCGGCAATGGACAGGCAAACGCCGATTCTACCGGTTAATTTGGAATACGCAGACGCCGCAAGCGCCCCGGTTTCTTCGTGCCGGATCTGGATAAAGCGGATGGCTTCTTCTTTTCGCAGTTCTTCCATAAATTCATTGATGGAGTCTCCCGGCATCCCGTAGATATGGTCGACATCCCACTCCTTCAGCAACTCAACGACATAGCTTCCTGCTGTCCTGTCAAACATGGACATCCCTCGCTTTCAACAATTGGGGCGCAACCCCTTTTCTCTTGCACATACCTCTAGCCGGGAAGAGTTAAACGTCAGGCATGAAAAAAGCGCACCCTTTGCCACTTGCCAGCAATGGAGCGCTTGGACTTATTTCGAGTTGCCGGAATCATTGCGGTAAAAACGTTCTTCGCTTTTTTTCTCCACCCAGCTCCAGAATATGAAAAGGGCTGCCGCAATCGCCACGACCAGTAATGAAGCGTAAAAGACGAAGTCGAAATCCATTTCCCGGACGATGACTTCGTCGACTCCGGCAAGATTGAATTGGCTGTAAGTGATGCTGTCATAGCCGATCCACCAATAAGCCAAAGGCAAACCGAGGACCAAACCGCCAAACAAGGAACCAAAAAACTTCTTCATGTGCAGCCTCCCTCTCTTTTCCGTTCAGTCCACCGGTTCAGGCGGATAGGCCGGATAACGGTAAATGTGCTTGAATTTCCCGCTTTTCGGATGAGCCTGAGGCGTTTCCTTGGCGAGCGTCACATTGACGTGAATTCCCTGTTGTCGAAGAAACCCCTGCAGTTTTTCGTTTGCCTCATGAAATGCCTGTTCCGGGTCCTGTGCCTGCAGACGGAGTTCAAGAGAGTCTTCATTCCGCTGGATCAATTGGAAACGCTCAATGGCCTCGATTTTCGTAAGTACGGACTGCAAGGCGAGCGGCGCGATGCGTTGGCCACCGGAAAACCGTAAAATGTCATCGGTGCGCCCTTCCAGTTCGATCCACCGCGTCTTTTTGCTGCACGGGCATGGGTCACTATGAATAATGGCGCGGTCGGTCAGCACGTAGCGGATGAATGGCTGCGTGAAATTGAATAAATTGGTGATCAACAGCTGTTCCGCTTGCTGCCCGTCAGCGACCGGACGGAATTCCGCGTCCACCGCTTCGACGATCAGCCAGTCTTCGTTGAGGTGGTAGCGCCCTTCCCGGCATTCACAGGCGATGGCGCCCGCTTCCGTAGAGGCATAAGTCGATTGGACGGTGCAGCCGAACGCTTCGCTGAGCTCTCTGCGCAATTCGTCGCTCAAGTGTTCACCGCCCGCCATGATCAGTACCGGAGAGATGGCCAGCTTGCCGCTCCGCTGTTCCGGCAGCAGCAGTTCCAGTGCCGTCGGGTAGCCGCCGAGGAGCGCGGGCTGGAACTCATTCAGCTGTCGGACGATGCTGTCGGTGTCTTGCCGCACATCTATGATGATCTGGTCTTTTTTCCAAGGCATGCGCCGCTGATTCATGCGGACGGTGCCGTTGCCGAGATAAAAGCCGCCGTCGACAAACAATCCGGCTGTGCGCTTGCCGTTCTTCAGAAACGCCTTCAAATCTTCCCGCTTGGCGACCGCGCGCAGCACCGCAAGTGCCGAGACGACATTCATCGTGGTCTTGTCATACAAAACAATCGCCGGATGCCCCGTAGAACCGGACGTCGTATTGACCAAGTAGCGGCCGTTCAGTTTCCGGCCGATGTTGTCCGGGTTTTCCATAAAGCGCTCCACATCCTGCTTGGAGACGGTGCGGTCGGTGAGCCAATCATCGAAATTCGCCATCAGATCTTTCTTGTGGGTAACAGGCAAGTCAGACAACTGAATCGGTCCGCTGATTGACACGAGCCGTTTTGCAAAATACGGACTGTGCTGTCTGGCGTGCTGCACCAGATGCATCAGGCGCTCTTGCTGCAGGTGATGGAGCTGTTCTTGAGTGAACGCCCGTGCGCTGTGCGTCAGACGGAGTGCTTTGAGTAATCCCATGCTTTTCATGCCGCTTCACCTCTTAGAACACTGAATTTTCTTACTTCCAGTTTACCACGTAGAACCAGTCCAGCGGCAAACGGTTTCAGCTACTTCGCGGCATCTCGGTCGTTCTGTTTTTTCCCCATCCAAGCACCCACTGCGACAATGCCGACCATGACCGACCAGAAGACAACTGTCCAGGGCAAGGAATGCGGGAAATCGTGCGGCAGTATCCCGATCTTTTCATGGGACAAGGTCAATACACCCAATTTCACGCCGACCCAGCCGACGACAACGAAGGCTGCTGTTTCAAGCTGCGGATAGCGTTCCAATAGTTGGACAAACTTATGGGCCGCAAAGCGCATAATGATGACCCCGATCAAGCCTCCCGCGATCATGACGGTAAATTGACCGCCATTGATGCCGCCGATGGTGAAATCCCCCCAAGGAGGGAGCGTTAGAGCCAACGCTACAGCCGCCAGCATCGAATCCACCGCGAACGCGATGTCTGCAACCTCAATCTTCAAGACTGTGGTCCAGAACCCTGATCGGCTGCGGGGTTTTTCAACCACCGGCCCAAGCCCCGGCTGTTGCCGCTGATCGTAAATGTGCTTGGCCGCGATGAACAACAGGTACAGCGCGCCGAGTGCCTGGATCTGCCAGACATTGACGAGCAGCGTAATCGCAAAAAGCGCCAGGAACCGAAACAGGAACGCCACCGACAACCCATAAAACAAGGCTTTTTTCTGTTGCGCTTTCGGCAAGTGTTTGACCATAACCGCCATGACCACTGCATTGTCTGCCGCAAGCAATCCTTCCAGACCCACCAGCACCAACAGAATCCACGCATATTGCAGGACCATCACTTCCATTGCAGTTTCCTCCTTCTTTTCAAACAAAAAAGACCCATGCCTAAATAATTAGGCAAAGGTCTCGCTGAGCATTCGTATCTGCCATCACAACCGATGATGACGCATCATCATGTCCTGACGATTGTGAAAGAGGTTTTCCTCCAGCTACTCCCCCTTGGCTGTGGGGCAAGCATATAGGTGGTGCTCGTACAAACAAGGGACGATTCATGGGCTTCCAGCTCTTTACAGTATTTATACCACCATTGGGGAGTAGGTCAAACCGAATCTCACTGAGTTTTAAAAGAAAATATATCACCTCAAAAAATCAGTTGGACCCATTCAAGTTTTATTTCTATACAGGTTTTATTCGGAAATTTCAAAGGCATTTTCTAGTCCTGGAAGACATTCATCCCAATAGCAGTCAGCAGTTTCAAAGACTGCGTTCACTATCTCAAATTTAGCTTTGATCGTCCCACTCAATAAATTTTTCATGAAGACTCTTTGAAAATCATCGGCCATTAGACTTTCTTCGATAAAAATATGGACCCCAGTCTCTTTCATGAGGAATCACATACGTCCAATTAAATCCTTTGTCTACAACATAGACATCGCAGTATTCGCCTGTCACATTCAATAAATCTTTTGCATTCAGGGAAGATGCGTATTCCACTTCCAAAACATCGTCGGATTCTTGAAAGAAGATATAGCAATAATGCTTGTTCACTTTATCGAACGAATGAGCTGCTTCTTTTCTAATCAAACAATCTACTTTTTCAGCAGAAAACATATACCATAAAAACTCAGAGAAATATTGACGTTGATCAAATTGAGAATCAGAAAAAGCATCAACCCATTTCTCTCTGTACTCTCGTCCGATATTTTCAAACTCACGGACGACTATTCCTTTTTTACGCAGAACAGTAGCTAATTCGATAGCAATCCCTCTCTTTTCTCTTCGATATGTAAGTCGTACAAGGTAGTATCATTGTTTTGATTGTGTCTATCGTGCTGTAATTTTTCCAATAGCCAGCCCATAAATAAAACTGAATGCTGATAGCAATAACAAGGTCGATAAGACAAGAATCGATCAATTAAACATACGGCGAAGGAGTGGCAGAATACTGAATACGCTAAAAGCAAGAGTTGTTGCTAAGCCTATTAGGTGCTCGACCCCATCTGCGGTTTCCATGTTGAATAGCGACAGCAGAATCGACAGATTGACAAGAACCGCTCCTAGTGATAATGCATTCATTTTGGTTTGATAACTTAGTTTGTCGACGAGACTGACCGCTGCTTCTCAGCCCTTAAGAAATGTATGCGATTCGGCAACCGATATGTCTCTGGCGCCATAATTTTCTCTTCTTCTCATCTGATTATAAGTAAACCTAGATCCTTTTGAAAACCATGCTTAAAAACCTGATAGTGCAGTCTTTTAAATGTATCTTTTTTTCTGAGGATTTCGAATCGGTTTGGTTTTCTCATGAAACCAGTGGAATCAAGAAACTCAATGTAACTTAATTAGGATTATGTTACATTCAGAATTCTTAAAAAATATTATTCATTTCAGGTATACTAAAGATAATTATCCTAAGCTAGTCCAACTTAAGGATTCAGAACTAGTAATTTTGAGATAACTACTCTTTGTATGAGAGAGAGGGGGAGCGTTGGTATGTCGAGACTAGATAATTCTCGTTGGAAAATGAGTATGGCTGGCTTTACTGCGTTTGTTTTAGCTACTATTTTCTTTTTAATAACGGGGCCTAATATACCTGGAATACTTGGCTTTTTAATATCCGCAATAGTATTGTTCATTCTAAATGCTGTTTATGTTTTATATACAAACAAGAAATTAAAGAACACAAAAAAATCAAATATAGACTAACTGTTAAACATTTGTTTTCTCTTAATTTGAATGTAACTTAATTACCATTAAGTTACATTCAGAATTCACATTACTTACAAGTTTTCTTCATTGCTAATTACGCCATATCGTTGCTCTTTGCCCATCCATTGGCTAACACCGCGCCAGTGGAGCTCTTTAGCAGAGATCCAGCTTACAGGATGAAGAAACGGGTAATTAATTTGCCATTCTTCATCCTCTGCCCAATAGAATTGTCCTTCTTCTAGTACTAGTTTTGCTCCATAGATGATTGAGTCCTGGTCTTCTGAACGTGGTTGTATATGAAAGTGAGTGACCCCTTTAAAGAGCAATTCGATGGCCGAGGGATCTCGGTCTTGTCTTTGGAATAAAATACGGACGCATGTATCTAGATTGACCGACATACTCATGGAGAGGTCTTCATCAACGAAAGTCTCCGTCGACATATAAAGTTCTTTCAAACAGCTGTCGTGAAATCCTCCGAAGAGATCCATGAAATTTTCAATGTCTGTAGAGCTATTAATCTTATTCCAATTCACTACATCCCATCCTTTTTAGCAGCATGATTAATTACCGCGTGAATACTCATTTTCTAATGTTTTGAATGTAACTTAATTCACAATAAGTTACATTCAAATCAAAGAATTTATAAAACTAAAGTTGAACTGAAATTACTTTGCAGCATCGTTTTTGTTATATAAATCTTTGTAACTAACGACCAGAAGAATGAATACGAATACCAGGACCATAAAACTTCTGGCATTGAATCCATCAGTCGCTGAAGTCTCATCAAGTATAATGCATACCGATATACCTAAGATGCTAATGACACCAAAGAAAATAAATAAGGGCTTCTTTGATGAGAAATACTCTTGCTTCACTTCAATTACTAAATAAACGAGTGCGAAGATAAGTGAAGCAATACGAGTGAGAAATAAATATTCATACTGAAGAAAAAATGTTGCAACTAAAAAGCCGATCAATGCCAAAATCACGATTATAGAACCTATATTTTTTTTCATCACAAACTCCTTAAATGTCATTCATGCCTAAACGATATGCTTAATATTTTAACTGATTTCAAATGGAACTTAACTGCACATACGTTAGATTCGTTTCCCTGTGTTATAGCCATCTATTTATATGAACTAAAATCTATAAAATCCACTGTTCCATAATTTGAACCGTCTTTTCCGTCGCATTTAAAGTAATCGTCCTCCCAATCGGCAACGTCAACATAGGATGGGTATGCGCGCAATCAAAGTCAGCCAGTATCGGTATATCCTTGTCCCCTAGAACTTCAAGCAAGATTTCATACGGCTTCCGCCCCGTGCCTTCATCGTCAAATAATTCGTGCTTTCCGAGTAAGATTCCCGATACGCGGTCAAATACGCCATTCACTTTTAATAAATTGAAACTTTTTTCTATAACAGAAGCTGATTTCATGGAATCCTCTAAAAACAAGATATCTCCATTTTCGATAGACGGCATATACTTGCTTCCCCAAAAGCCCAACAGGGTATTTAAATTCCCGCCAATCAACTTACCTTTTGCTTCCCCTTCATTTACACAGATCCAGTCATTCGTGCGCTGTTCCTTCTCTCTTTCTTTGACTTCCCAGTTCACCGGCTCATCAGACCAATACGGAGGCATCGGAATAGCAAAAGGCACTTGTTGTTTTTTCACTAGCATTTCGGAAAAGTATTCATATGTATAGTTCAGAAAAGGTTCATGCTCTCCGAACGAAGATACAAGAGCTGGACCGTAGAAAGTAGGAATCCCTGTTTGTGCATAGATGCCCAATAAAATTGCAGTTGCGTCAGAATAGCCAATCATTATTTTAGGATGTTTCATAAAAGCTTCGTAATCTATATAGGGCAAGAGGGCATTCGAATTAGTTCCGCCAATCGTCGAGATGATGCAGCTGATTTCTGGATTTTGAATTAGCTCATTCAACTCGCTGACTCGTTCTTGAATAGTACCCGAACGATAAAAGTCCCGTTTGCCTGTTAGACTGCCTTCCACAATTTCAAAACCTTTTGATTCAAGAAATTTTTTTGAACGTGCGTAACGAATGGGTGAAGAATGGGTGATGGGAGAAGACGGTGAAAAGATGCCAATCTTATCTCCCTTTTTCAGTCGATTCAATAATGTCATATAGCGACTCCTTCTATTTTTTATGCCTGCACCTGTTTTGAAAAATAACTGCGTTCTTCATCTTTCCTCTCCAATTGATACCCATAATTTTTATAGAATTCAATGGCACTGTGCCAATCATTATTGGTTTCTAATACAATCCGTTCATATCCAGCCTTACTTGCGCTTGTCTCCAACGTTTGAATCATTAATTTAGCTAAGCCCGCACTTCTATAGGATTTTTTCACAGACATACGCTGAATCCGTCCAGTTTTGGACGTTTCTCTGGTTGTACAGACCATGGTATTGTTGTGGAGGCCGACTAAAAACAAATCACCTTTTTGGCTATAGTTCTGAATTATATTGGTTAAATCCGAATTATAAGATGGATCAAGAAAACCGAATCGCTCTTTTAATCCTTCCAGAATCAGTAGTCTTGCTTCCTCTTCATGCTGATCCGTTATGGGTATGATGTGTATGGACTGTTTAAGATCTATCTCGCTCATGTGGTGTCCCTTTCTTTTTAGCAGGCTTGGAAATACATTAAAGACTATATATTTATTACGTACTGAAGAGCGAACCATTCAAGGCATCCACATATCTTTTCGCTGATTTTTGAACAGCTTCTCCTGCATCTTCCCGTATAACTCGATGAAAAGCATCATATAGCCGATAAAACTTGAGTTCATTTAGCTGAGCAGCCATTCCTTCAACGGTAAAGGCAGGCAATGGAATGAAGTTGGGATAGCTATACATGAAACTTACCCAGTGCCGGTCTGCTACAACGCGTACAATGTCCCCTGTCAGTAAAACACCCTTTTGGCTAAATCCTTCTTTCCATTCCAAGACAGTTGCCCCTTTGAAATGACCACCTATACGATGGAGAAACAATCCGGCGGCTAATTCGAGTGAATCTCCTGACCAAAAGATGATTTTTTCACTTGTTCGGGTCACCCATTCCTGATCGTCTTCGTGTATATAGATTGATGCATCGAAGGCTTCAGCCCATTCCACTTGAGTTGAATAATAATGGGGGTGTGATAGCGCAATGGCATCAATTCCACCTTTTTCCGTTATCATGTTGATTGTCTCGGAATCGATGTACGTTATGCAATCCCATAATAAATTGAAATTTTTACCTTGAACTAAATAAGCTGTTTGGCCAATACCAAAACTAGGTGAGGTGGAGATACTAAAGAGGCCTTCTTCTTCTAAAGAAAGCACATTTTTATAATTTCCGGAGTAAATCATTTCTTCCAAAGTTATCCAAGACTGACCCTTTGGATTAACATATTGCCTTTCTTCGGTACAGATTGAGCAGTTGTTTGGCACTTCTGCTGAGCTTGCAGTTTGGACACCACAGGTAGTGCAAATGTAATTTTTCATATTCCCCATCCTTCTAACTTAGGTATGTTATGTACTTGTAGTGAAGCATCTACAGTCTTAAGTGGTAGTCCACTCTGTCAACGACATCATTTCGAATCGCTCTTTGGCATCTATTTTCAATGGCGTGATCAATTCAAGTGAGTTGCCGTCTGGGTCGTGGAAGTAAATGGCGCCATGGGCATGCGGAAAATTTGGCAATACCAACGGCTGATGTTCAGGAGAAAATCCGAACGCTGTTCTGATGGGTATTCCTTTTTCTTCAAGCCATTCTTTGACCTTGTGTATCTCCTCACTCTCCACTTGGAAAGCGACATGCCTGAGCGATGGATGGTAAGGTGTCTCCACTTTATCCGTTTCCCATAAGCCCAACCAACTGCGTCCCTTTTCAATCCAGAAAAAGACTAAGGTCTCGTTTTGAAAAGCTATTTCTAGCCCCAAGCTTTTGTAGAACTCGATGGATACTAAAAGATTCTTTACCGGCAGATGCGCTTCATACAGCCCTTTGATCATTGCTCTTCCCCCCTCTCCATTCGGAAATCTTAAAGCAGTTTATGATTGAGTGTCCCTTGTGTTGTATACTACCAATATCATACAATTCTGAAGAATTATGTACCTCGTCCAAAAGGATGAATATTTCGTATTGGGAGAGTTATTTGCAGGAATACTAAATAAAGATTTTTCTAAGGTAGTCTTGCTTGCAAAGAACAGAAAAAAGGAGAGCTGATGCCATTCAAAGCGCATTTACTCTCCTTTCATATTCAAAGTTTGAAATTATAATAAAAAGTTGAACAGGTCCAACCAAATAAATGAATAAGTAATAGTATGCTCAATAGTGGCAAAGCAGCTAGCTGAACACCCAAAAGCAATAATACGAACAATGCATACATGGAAATTAACGTTATTTTCCAGGCGCTTGAAAAAGATCTTGTCATAATACTTGCATACCTCTCATCAAGGCCCCTGTTTTCTGCTGCTTTCTTCCGTCCCCACCATAGTCCCAAAAGTCCTCCAGAAGCTCCTACCAATAGACCCGCAAATCCTAGGATTTGATCCCATTCCATCTCTATTCACTCTCCTTCTCAAAAATAAATACATCTTCAATACGAAGTTGAAATAACTTAGCTATTTTGTACGCAAGTTCCAAAGAAGGTTTATACCGGCCATTTTCGATCGAAATAATTGTTTGTCTTGAAACGCCCAGCTTTTCAGATAGCTGTTCTTGTGTAAAACCGAATGACGCTCTCAGTTCTTTAATGCGATGTTCCATATCTTCCCTCCTAAGTAAAGCTACCTTTACGTAAAGTATACTTTACTTCCTGCCTCGTGTAAAGCCCCCTTTACATAAACATAATATATCTTCAAATGAAATCAGTTAAATGGAAAAACCAAGAGAACTCATTTAGGATAATTAATAAGCAAACAATTCAAACTAATAAGTCCTAATTTATTTTATGAAGTGAATTTTAAAAGCCAAGGATGGTGGTTATCATAAAAGCGAATGATTTTAATAATGCGTTAGCAAAAACATCGCCTGTCAGCGGTAAACCTTATCAACCCGTCTTCAGGAACTTCAATCAACCCATATTCACTTTGGAGAAAACCCAAGCTATTTTTTATCCAACAGTCTCTGAATCCCCGGCATCACCAGAGGGAGGTGCTCTTTATGAGTCTTAAATGGTTGGAATGGGCTAAGCGCATCCAGTCGCTTTCCCAATCAGGGCTGACTTTTTCGAAAGATGTCTTCGATTTAGAGCGATTTGAAGAATTGAGGCAAATCAGCGTGGAGATCATGGAGGAACACACAGGCGTTGAAATGCAAAAAATCAAAGATCTGTTTGCTACTGAAAAAGGCTACCAGACGCCCAAAATGGACGTGCGGGGAGCTGTCTTCCACCAAGGGAAAATTCTCATGGTGAGGGAAAACATCGACAATAAGTGGTCTTTGCCCGGAGGTTTTTGTGACGTCGGCTTGTCGCCTGCTGAAAATATTGCCAAAGAAATCCAAGAGGAATCGGGCTTCATTGTGGTTCCGACAAAAATGCTGGCCCTATTGGATATGAACAAGCATCCCCACCCCCCTCAGCCTTTTCACTATTACAAGCTCTTTATTCAATGTGAAATCGTGGGTGGCGAAGCGACGAATGGAGTAGAAACTAAGGGCGTGGAATTCTTTCCTGAAGACGGTTTGCCTGAATTGTCAGTGAACCGAAATGTGGAATCACAGCTTCAACTGCTCTTCGAATTCGAACGAACCCCAACAAAGCCAACTGTATTTGATTAAAGAAATAATGCATAATAAATAAACACTTACCCGTTAGACTCTCGAACATGACCGCCGAGTAAACTGTACAAGCTTCGAAAAAAACCTAAAGAATAGTTCCAAGAATTAGCAAAGACTGAGATCCTTGATTAAACAAGAATTTCAGTCTTTAATAAATGGATTATGAAAAGTTAGTCATTTTTTATGCCAATATGCGGACAGTAAAAACGGAACTATTTGTAATCAACTATTGAAATCCGTTGTTTGATCTCTTTAATGGACAGGTACAAAGTGTAATTCCCATAATCGAGAATGGCATTCAAGAGCAGATTTAATTGTTCTTGAGAAGCCACTTTGATTTTTAAATGGTAGCAGCCTTCCCCCGATACCCGGTGCGCTTCAACCACCTCTTGTCGTTCGTTGATAAAGTCGTTGAACTTCTCATGGTTGGTTGTTTTCATGTAAATGATCATGAATGCCGTATAAGAAAATCCCAGCTTCATTTCATCAATTATCAGCGAATAAGCTTTGATGACTCCGTTGTCTTCCAGTTTTTTGATGCGGTTGCCTACTGCCTGTCCTGTCATATGGATTTTTTCGCCCAAGTCTTTCCATTGAATCCGTGAGTTCTCTGACAGTAAGCGAAGGATTTGAAAATCAATATTGTTGAGTTCCATAGTCGATTCCTTTCATGGTGAAATGATATAAGGCAAAAGTAATTCATCAGCCTATCGATAATAATATAGATTCTGTATATGATGAACATGTAGGAAAAACGATGAACGGGGTGGAAAAATGAGCACAGCATTAATACTTGTCGATATTCAAAAAGACTATTTTCCAAATGGAAAGATGGAGTTGAGCAATCCTGAAAGCGCAGCTGCCAATGCGGCTAAAATTCTGGAATGGTTCAGAGAAAACCAGAAAGAAAACATTATTCATGTTCAGCATATAGCAAGTTCCCCTGCAATGGGCTTCTTTCTTCCAGAGACAGAAGGCATTGACATCCATGAAGCGGTTCAGCCGTTGGAACACGAAAGGGTTATTGTTAAACATTTCGCGAACAGCTTTCTGCAAACAGAATTGGAAAGCCAATTAAAAGAAAAAGGCATAACCAAAATCGTCGTAGCCGGAATGATGACACATATGTGCATCGACGCAACGGTCCGTGCGGCTGTCGATTTGGGCTATGAAACAACGTTGATTGAAGATGCTTGCGCAACAAAAGAGTTGGCATATCAAGATAAAGTCGTTTCAGCTAAAGAGGTTCATTATGCGTTTGTCGGTGCACTCCAAGGGATGTATGCGGAAGTTCTCTCGACTGAAGCATTTCTGCAACAGGCAGCCACAACTTGATTAATCGGCTGCTTTCAATATAGATGGAAACTCATTTTTCTACAAGTTTCCATCTTTTCATTCCTGAGCGGCCACATTTCACGATTCATGCAAAAAGAGAGAAGATGGGCTCCAATAGCCTCTTCTCTCTTTTTGTTGTTAAACAGCGTCGATCATGTTCACTATTTTCTTCCTAAATCGAACCCGGTTTAGTTAAGAAATAAAAACACTCGTTTATTGTCATCCTTGTTAGAGGATTGACTAACAGCATTGGAATAATCGATCCATTTCACTTTTTTGCATCGAATGCTTATTTTTTCATTCAGTTCTGTTTCAATGTCATTCATTGATTGAAGCAGTTGGTCATAAGACAAATTGAAGCGTTTTGCTGCCAAATCGTAAGGGGAATGCTGCACCAAAAGCTGTCGGAATTCATCGGCTGTATTGGCCTTTTGAGCCAAACTGTCTTCTGAATCAATCACGAATTGATAGAGGCGCCTCTTTTTTTCTGAGAGTTTCGCTACCTCACTTCTCAATAAAAATTCCATTAACCGTTCGTTCACTTCCCACACCTCCTTGATCCGCTTCCCTATAGATTCAATCGCAACTCCAGGATTATCTAGGATTACCAGCTGGATTTTTTCACTCCTGGAATTTGGCCTTTATGGGCAAGTTCCCGAAAAGCGATGCGGGACAAACCAAACTTCCGCATGTAGCCCCTGGGTCTCCCCGTTAAAGCACAGCGGTTGTTCAGACGGGTTGCTGCAGAGTCTTTCGGCAATTTGTTTAAACCTTCGTAATCCCCTTGTTCCTTCAATTGTTTTCGCAGTTCTGCATAGTGCATGACGAGTTTGCGTTGTTTATTATTTTTTGCGACTTTAGATTTTTTAGCCATTTGGTTTCCTCCTTCATCTTACCAAAAATACACATGATGTGTAGCCCGACAGCAAACTTATTTGGTTTCCCGGTGCAACGTCACTTTCTTGAGGCGCGGGCTGTATTTCTTCATTTCAAGGCGTTCGGGGTTGGTGCGCTTGTTTTTAGTCGTTATGTAATTGCGGTCACCGGTTTCAGTGCAGGCTAATGTAATATTGACTCTCATTTTTCATTCCTCCATTCCATGAACCTCCATTTTAAAAGCGGGCAACGGATCAAAAAAGCTCATCCAATCCTGTTTCATTTCTTCTTCCGTAAGCAGACAAGCCGTCAAGGAGTCCGTAATTGCCTGTTGGTCCATCCTGATGCCGATCAAGACCAATTCCGTCATCTTCACTCCGTACTCTTCATCCCAAGACCCAGCTCTTTCAATGCTTAAGGAAGGACCTGACTGTGAAAGCAAAACAGCATCCTCGCTGCGTGTAGAAATCCATAAAAATCCTTTGGCGCGAATAGCTTCAATCGGCCATTCCCTGATCCAGTTCATCAATCGTTCTGGATGGAATGGTTGTTGGCTTCTGAAGACAAACGATGCAATTCCGTATTCCTCCGTCTCTGGGACATGTTCTTCATTCAATTCCTTAATCCACCCTGCCCCTTGGCTGGCCGATTCAAAATTAAACAACTTGGTATTCAGCACTTCGGCCAATTCGATTTCCGCATGTACGGTTTGCACAATTTTTGCTGCGGGATTGAGGGTTTTCAGGACTGCGTTCAGTTCTTCTGCTTTCTGTTCCGGAACCAAGTCAGTCTTATTTAAAATCAGCACATTGGCGAATTCGATTTGGTCAATCAGCAGATCAGCAATTTCCCGTTCATCGTCTTCTGTCGCGGCTTCTTTTCGGTCAAGCAGAGTTTCCCCTGAAGCGAAGTCCTGCCAGAACCTGTTTGCATCGACTACGGTGACCAACGTGTCCAACCTGCAAATCTCCGACAAATCGATGCCAATGGTCTCGTCCGCATACGTAAAGGTTTGGGCAACCGGCACCGGTTCACTGATTCCAGAAGATTCGATGACAATGCACTCAATGTCTCCCAGTTTCACCAGTTTCTCGACTTCCATGATCAGATCTTCCCGAAGCGTGCAGCAAATACAGCCATTCTGCATTTCCACTAATTTTTCATCTGTACGGGAAAACCCTCCCTGTTTCACTAATGAAGCATCAATATTTACTTCGCTCATATCATTCACGATCACAGCCACCTTCAACCCATCACGATTGTGCAGGATATGATTCAGCAAGGTAGTTTTTCCTGAGCCTAAAAAACCACTCAATACAGTTATCGGTATTTTGTTCTCCATTTATCCATCCCTTTCATCATGAAATGCTAAAAGTTCAACCTTTAAATAGTAATGGTTACGATTTAAATCATATCTCTTTGATATAAATAATTCAAGTACTTTTTCAAAAAAAGAAAAAAGAGGAAAAGCTACGGTGCTGTCCGCTGCTTTTCCTCTTGAAATTATAAGCAAGGCAATTCGAGATTGCCGGTACTCATTCCTGTTGATCAGTATGCTTATATGGCAGGTTCAGCCGAATCGTTCATCCAGGAACATCGGAAATCGTAATTCGGTTTCTTCCTTTGGATTTTGAATTATACAAAGCTTGATCCGCCATCTGAAAAAGTTCAGCCATTGATCGGGACTGTGTCGGAAACTCCGAGATTCCGATTGAAACCGTGACAGTTTTGTCGGGAATTAATGAGGTCTTTTCAATCTTTCTCCGAATCTGTTCCGCTGTTTGATAGGCTGCTAAACGATTGGTTTCCGGTAGAAGGAGGACAAACTCTTCCCCTCCATAGCGGAAACAATAATCATCTGGCCGGATGATTTTTTGAACCACGGCTGCCAGCTCTTTTAAGGTTTCATCCCCTTTTTGATGGCCATAGGAGTCATTGATCGACTTAAAGTGGTCAATGTCCAAGACAAGCAAAGAGAAAATCCGGTCCTCGCTGGACCATTCAGTCAGCACTTCATCCAATTTTCTTCGATTGGGTAACCCGGTCAGCGTGTCTGTTAGGGCAGACTCCGTGAGCCGTTGGTTATTCCTTTCGAGTGTTTCAAAAGCAACAGCGACACTTTTCGTCAGCAGATCGGCCTCACGGTTCCAATGAGGCTTTATAAGCGTTTCTTTAAGCGGCTGGGACACGGTCTTCCCTTCTGCTAATTGATCCACCAAATTGCCTAAATGAGTAAAAGGGGCAGCCAATTTTCGCGCAATAAATACCGAAAGCAACAGGAGGAATAAAGACGGCAATAACATGTTTTTGAGCATTTGCAGCAATTGTTCAATTAACGAAGCCTGCAAAAATGAATAAGGAGTTTGCTGAACGATGCCCCATCCCGGTTCGGAAACATGGCTATAAGCAGCGAGCATAGGAACTCCTTTTGTATTGGTTACGTGCTCCATGCCGCTCTTTCCTTGTGTTAATTTGCGGACA
Organism: Planococcus wigleyi; assembly: GCF_014836985.1. Taxonomy (GTDB): domain Bacteria; phylum Bacillota; class Bacilli; order Bacillales_A; family Planococcaceae; genus Planococcus; species Planococcus notacanthi. The sequence continues at coordinate 103,308 of NZ_JACSPU010000004.1, forward strand.
ACTGGATTTTCATAAACGCTTTCTCCGATTAAGTTGCGCTCAGGGTGAAACAGCAAGGTTCCTTTTGGTCCCACCACAAAGTAGTAAGAGCCATTTTGCTCCACGGCATCATTTCCAAGCAATTGATTCAACACATTTTCTTCCTGAAGAAAGATTGAACCGCCAATCATTCCCCTGTATGTACCATCTTTCGAGTAAATAGGCTGACTCATCAACATGATCAACCGGTTGGATAACCCTGTATAAGGGCTAGTCAGACTGGGCTCTCTTGCATCTAAGGCATCTTTTGACAGCCCAGGCGCAATGGTTTCTCCTTTTATTCCAATACTGACTGGACTAATCGCTCGAATCACACCCGTTTCGTCTATCCAGGAAAGGGAATTGAAATAACCGCTGCTCACCCGCAGAAGTTCTAAGCTTTCATGAATCTCTTCATCGCTCAAATTTTCATTCGCTTCCAAAAAACGGACGGTGGTTTCCAAATTGGTTCTCATGGAACCAAACAAGGATTCCACGGATTGGCTCATTTTTTCAGCTTTGGAATAATTTAAAGAAAGATAGGTATCAGTCAAAGACTCCTTGTCGGACTGATAGGACGAAATTGTAAGTATCAGTAAGGTTAGTACAACTGAAGCGGCGACAAGCGAGGTAAATAGTGTCGCTAAGTTCACTTTTCGTGAATTGAATAATTTCTTCATGCAGGTATTCCCTCCAAGAGGTTTGTTGAAAATCACTTATCCCATTATATCGGTTTTGGCATTCCAGTAATACAAGAAAAAGTAAAATAAATGGAAATAGTTAAAATTAATGGCAATATCGGGGCTACTCTCCTTAGAAAAGCGGTCTGATTCATCAATAAATTAGAAAACAGGAGCGGAAGAAAATTCATCCGCTCCTGTTTCAATTCAGCAAATCATATACTTCCTTGAATAAATCCTATTTTTTATTCAATGCTATTTTCTGCTTATGTCCCGTCAGTCCGAAAAAGGCAAGCATGCCAAGGACAGACGTGCCGAATAGAATCGCGCCCATCGGAACAGCCGAGGTTTCGTTGATGCCGACAAGCGGCGATACGAGAGCCCCGATAACCAACGGCAGCATGCCCACGACCGCACTGGCGCTCCCTGCCCGGTGCCCCTGGCCTTTCATAGCCAAAGTGAACGAACTGGTGAAGATCATGCCGATTGCGATCATGTAAATGAAAATCGACGTAACCAGTGAAGCAAGCGGTCCTTCAATGATGGTCATAACCAGAAGCACCAAAGTTGCAGTAAATGCGACAACGACTGCTCCCTGCAAAAGCCGATGCTCGGAAACGATGCCGCCGAACTTGCCGATGATAAAGCTCCCGATGATCATCGCGATTCCGTTGATCCCAAACAGCACACTGAAAGTTTGGGGCGAAACGCCGTAAATCTCCTGATAGACAAAAGGTGTTCCGGCAACGTAAGCGAAACTGCCGCCGTGGACTAAGCCGACCACGAGGGCATAGCCGATAAACGGGCGCTCCTTAAACAGGCTGCCCATCGTCCGGATGGAATGCCCGATGGAGCTTGGCATCCGGTCTTCCGGAGGCAATGTTTCCGGCAGCCGGAAGATGACCACAACCACCATGATGACACCGAGCAAGCCGAGAAAATAAAAGATGGTTTCCCAACCGGCAAACGGCAAAGCCAGAATGCCGCCGCCCGCTATTGGTGCGGCCATGGGAGCAACTGCGTTAATAACCATCAGCAGCGCAAAGAATTTCGTCATTTCACGGCCGGTAAAGACGTCACTGACTACCGCTCTGGAAAGGACCACCCCGCCTGATGCGGTAAACCCTTGAATAAAACGTGCAGCAATCAGCATTTCGATGTTCGGGGCCACCGCGCAGAGTACCGACGACAGCGCAAACAAGATCACCGAGATGATCAATGGTTTGCGCCTGCCGACCGCATCACTGAATGGTCCGACAACGATTTGTCCGGCGGCGAGTCCGATCAGACAAGCCGTCAAGCTGAGCTGGACAAGCGAGACATGTGCGTCCAGTTCATTTGCGATGGCCGGAAAAGCGGGCAGATACATATCGATATTCAGCGGCGCCAGAATGCCCAGCATACTGAGGATCAAGGCAAGTCCGAGCCGCTTTTTTCCTGTGGGGTTTTGCAACATATTCATTTAACACCTTTCGCTTCTAGTTAAATCCTTATTAACTATACAATATTCAGCCCGCAGGTGTAACAGGTGCTGCAAAACAATGGCTTTAATTGCTCATTTTTTTCTGCCATTTAAGATAAAGATTCGTCATAAACTGAAAAGACCTATTGTTTTTTAAAAGTAGGCAATTCTACTGCCAATAGTGCATCTTCTTCAATACTGGCGAAATACAGCATGCCACGCGACTCCGCCACTCCGGTCACGGCTTGATAATTCACTGACGAACTCTGCAGGTCGAGCAGGCAGTTTCCCTGTTCATCATAAAGCATGGTCCAGGCTGTTTTTGCGGCTTTTGGCTGCAGGCTTTCAGGCACTCGCCAAAGCAGCTTGCGCAACAACGCAGGCGCTGTGCCCAGACGGTCCAAAACAGCATTGCGGTTCGTCATCATAGCCACCCAGAACATGCCGTTTCTGATACAGGAGACATTATCCGGAAAGCCCGGCAAATTAGCGGCCAGGATTTCCCGTTTTCCAGTAAGCGCTCCACGTATCCATAGCCGGTTGAGCCGGTAACCGTCCGTTTCCGCAAAGATCACCGCTTGTTCGTCAGTAGTCAGTGTGATGCCATTGGCGAAATGCAAGCCTTCCAGAACGATGTCTACGCGGCCACTAGGATCCCGCCGGAATAGCCGCCCGGACGGACAGTGTTCCATCAGAGCGCCCCTATACTGCTCGAAATCATAGCGGCTGCTGGATTCCGTGAACCAAATCGTGCCATTCTTTTCGGCTGTGGCGTTGGAACAAAAACGGAGAGGAAATCCATTGACATATTGGACCAGCGTTTCAATCTCACCCGTCTCCATATTTAATCGAAGCAAACCCTTGTGTGCATCGCATATCAGCAAACGCCCATCCGCCAACAGTTCCAGACCTAAAGGACGGCCGCCGGTATCGCCAATGGTTTCTTCAAGATGCCGTTCCGGATCGATACGCAAAATGCGCCCATCTTTTACACCGCAAAGGATACGGCCTTGTTCGTCAATGACGACATCTTCCGGACCAAAGCCGCTGAGCGGAATGCGCCAGGCATGCGGAAAAGGTGTCCGACTGGATTTTTGTGCAGCACGCGGTGGAGCCGGAGGCAGTTTCCGGCGCACAGGCTCAAGAGCTGGTTTTGGTTCGGGTTTGATTTGCGGAAGCGTCGCCCTGCCGGCTTTAGTAAATACATAGGATCCGGCAACCGGGTAAGCATGCATCGCTGCACAGTATGTTACTTGTTCTTCGTGTGTCGCCAAAAAAGCGGTTGAACAGAGCGCTTTTTGAAATGCGGTGGCATCAGCCGCACCAAGAACCAGCACTGCTTCATACTCCTGACGTTCCTTTTGGGCAGGTTCAAAAAGTTGATAACGGACTTCTGAAAATCCGGATACTGCATTGAGTGAAGGTGCCAGACTCTTGGTAAGATATGACCGGAAATCCTTCAGCCGGACGTAAGGTTTTCGGCGGATTAACACAATTTGCCGATACCCTGTCGGTGACTGGCTAGTGGGATGCCGCAACGTTCGGCTGTTTTTCAAAGTGGCTTGAAAATGAATCGTTTCAGCAAATACCTTTTCTCCATACAGTTCGGTCAGTTTCCGGTGCTGTTTAGCTGCTTTGGCTTTTAATACATACTCTTCCATCCCATCAATTCGGTGTAGAGAGCTGATTGCTGTCTCGACTCCAGCCAGTTTTGGCCAAAGACCGGTTTGATTTGGATCAAAATGGTGCTGCCGGTATTCAAGCACTCCGCTAATCCGTGAAGCTTTTTGAGCATACGTACCACGCCAGTCATCGATCCCTTGTTTAACTTGAACATCTTCGCGTAAATAAACCAATGCCGAGACCGCTTCAATTTTTCGAATGATCCTCACTTCCGTTCTATTGTATGCGGACATCCGCATGAATGAATAGCGATTGATGTTAGTTTGTTTGCTGACTGATTTTGTACCAAATCTCTACTTGCTCGTCATCAACGTATGTGCGAATCTTTTTCAACTGAATGTCGAGGTCTTCCAAATGTTCAAAAAACCGTGTCCCTTCCCCCAGCAGTACAGGGGCGAAGCAAATCTGCAGCTCATCAGCCAAATTGGCCTGCAGCAGCTGTTGGCAGACATTTGCTCCAAACACCAGTACATCTTTGCCACTTGCAGCTGTCTTTGCCTGGCTGATGGCCGATTCAATGCCATCGGTCACAAAAGTGAAAGTCAATTGGCCGTTTTCTTTCGGATGCTTTTCCGGCGGCTGGTGGGTCAATACAAACAAGGGCACTTGAAACTCATAGTGGTCAGCGTAGCCATCCGGATCACTGGCCATGTCGAAACTATTGCGCCCCATGACGACAGCACCCGGAAATTCATAATGCGGCTGGTAGGTTTCGTAAAGCTTGTCTATCTTGCCATGGCGGTCGTTAATAAACCCATCAAGCGAAACAATCATGCCGAAATATACTTTTCCCATGTTCCTTCCTCCTCTTTTTCTTGTCGGCAATAACTTAAGTCCTCTATTCGCCGCTGGATGACCCACTCCCTCTTTATTTTTTAAGGAAAAGCAGAACATTTTTGCGTTTTCTCTGTTGTATTTTTTGGTTTTCGTTTTAGTTCTTGGTGGCGGTTTTTGATTTCAAAATAAATCCTTAAGTAGTTAATTACATTTATAATAAAAAACACCTTATTGTCATTTTCCTAAATTGGCACGTTTTTGGATATACTTAAAATAGAAAAACACCTGAATAAATGGAGCTCCAAAATAACGGAATGCTTCATTTATTCAGGTGCATTTTTCTTTGATGCCTGCTTATTTAATTGATATCTCCCAAATCAACGGCTGCTTAAGATCTCTCGGTCAAAGCTTTTATCAGCTCATCCATACGCAATGCAATATAGATCAAAGCCATTGCTGCGATGGCTTGCCAGATTCCCCCAAAAAAGAAACCCATAATAGCGCCAAAACCTATATATATTGCTAATTTTTTGTCCATTTCTATCCCCCCTTTTTGATATAAATAATGATGACTTTCTATTTATAAACAACTTCAAATCGTTCGCAAACAAGCAAAAGATTTTCTACATAACTTAAACCGTGTACTTCCAACTCTTGGCTGAAAAACTGCTTATGAGCGGTCCACCAATAATCGTAATCTCCTTCGCCTTCTGCCAGCGCAAATTCTTCCGGCACTTCGTTCATCGGAACCAAAGAGACGTCCGTGATACGGATAACAGCAACAGGCATTTCTTTTGAATTGAGAACGATATTGTACTGGCCAACGTGAGGTATTGCCTCGCCTTCCAATTCATACAACACATGAGCTGAACAAGTAGCCGTTTTCTTGCCATCCATAACCAATTCCGCTAACCAATCTGCATCCGCTCCAAATTGAAAAGCTTCCACTTCCACTGGCAATGTTGGATCTTGACTTTTTCGAAATTCATCCCAATAATTAATGATTTCTTTATTCAATTCGAAAACCTCTCTTTGTACATAATATTTTTATTCATTATTATTCATTTTAGTAATGGACAAATAGCCTTTAAGGGCGACCTTACTCCATGAGCACATATTAAATCAAGAGCGCCCATTAATAGGAACTGATTCCTCAGTCATTTAGGATATGTCTCTAGTCATGAGCCGCTTCTTTTTGCTTTGATTAAATATCTAACAAGCTGTTATCAGAGCTTCGATGGTAGCTTTTTATGTGACATAACCATACCTTTCCTAATATTACTTATTTTTTATCTGATTGAGCCGTTCGGTGATCCGGACCAATTGGTTAAGAATCAAAATCAGAAACGTAATAATGACAACCGCGAATGCATAGAGAATAACTTCATCGCTATCACTGACCGTAAAAATCAAGACCGCCAAAACCAGATAAAAACCGATAATGGACAGTAAAACCATAATCAATAAGCGAATGATCGATTTCATGTAACAGACCTCCTAACTGTACCAGTTACTCAAAGAACAAAAGATTCTTTCTTCCACTATATCCATTTTTTTCTTAACACGCCATTTAATTTCCAGCTTGATAAGGTATAATGGCAATAATCAAACATTTCACCAAACTCTAATCCCCCAGAGTTTTGTATGGCCAGAAAGGAAAACTCAAGATGACTAATTGTCCAATTTAACGAGCCCCTTCTTGTAGACAGTATTTACAAAATGAACAGTTGGGGGATATCCATCATGAAACTGAATAGAAACTTTAACTACTTATTAACCGGGCAATCTGTAGCCAATATCGGTGACGTGCTGTACATCGTCAGTATCATTTACCTGATTTTTGAGTTGACCGGTTCAGCCACTGCAGCCGCTGCCGTACCATTTGCCATCACAGGTTCGATGTTCATTTCGAATCTTTTGACGCCGATGTTGATGCAGCGCTTCAATTTAAAGTGGCTGCTTGCCGGGTCTCAAATTGGTAAAACAGGCCTGTTGATTGCACTGGCGTTGGGTTTGCCGTTTCTTTCACTGAGCAATTACCCGTGGCTGTTTTTACTGATCAGTCTGGTGGCCATACTGGACGGCTGTGCAAATCCCGTCACACGTTCCCTTATTCCGATCTATGTCGAAAGAGAACAGCTTTTAAAAGCCAACGGGCTCACCGAAACGCTTACTCAGCTGATCCAGACGGCCATGTGGTTTGTCGGCAGCTCGCTATTGATTTGGCTGACGGCAACTGAATTGGTTTGGATAACAGCCGGATTGTTCTTCTTGTCCAGCCTGCTGCTAATCAGTCTGCAGGCCGTTGAATTCACACCGGCGGTACAGCATGGAAAGTGGCAGCAAATCAGCAATGGCTGGAAGACGGTATCGGCCTCTCCAGTGCTGAAACGCATTGCCTTGATGGATATACTGGAAACCATTGCCGGCGCTGTCTGGATTGCAGCGATCCTCTATGTATTTGTCAGCGAGGCACTTGGCGCAGAAGAACAATGGTGGGGCTTCATCAACGGCTCTTTCTTCCTTGGTTTGATTGCTGGCAGCCTTTTCTGCCTGCGTTTTTCTGATTGCATTGCGAAGAATCTCAGCCGATTCATCTTTGGCGGTGCCATCTTCAGCAGCCTGGCGACCTTTTTATTTGGATGGAACGATATCGCGTTGCTGGCGTTGCTCTTTTCTTTTGTGGTCGGTATTTTCAGCCAGCTCAAGAACATCCCGCAACAGACCGTCATCCAGACAAGTGTTCAACCAGAACGGCTGCCGACAGTATTTACAACGCTCGGAGCCATCGGTACCGGTACATTCGGAGTTGCCTCACTGTTGATGGGGATACTTGCTGATTTATTCGGCATCCGTGCCGTCTTTATGTTGTCTGGACTGTTGCTGGCTGCAGTTGCCTGGATTGCTTTCGAAGGCAGAAACTATTTATCGAATCTGGCGCAGGAATAAGTAGAAAAAAGGAGGATATCGGAAATTTCCGTTACCCTCCTTCTTTTTAAATTCAAATAACTAAATTGAGTTACTTAATTATTCTACATATCATGTAGACACCAAGTAAGTTAGCGTTTTGATTCTTTCTCAAGAAGGAACACTAATTTTTTCTGCGCTTTTTCGCTGCGAATGATGTTCTGTGCACGTCTGGAGCTTTGCAAATGGTATCTGATCCGTTTATTCGCGAAAAACAAATGGCGGTATCTTTTGTTCGTTTAGAGTTCACTGAACCACTCGGATTCAAGCAATTTTTCTATATTCCGATTGATTTTTTTCGTATTCAAGGTTTCACTTGAGCCAACGATGCCGAAGACCCCTGCAACCAATTCACCTAATAAAGTAAACATTTAATGCCCCCATTCGAATCTGTTTTAGATTTAACTTTACTCAATTTTCTTTTATCAAAGGACGGTGAAAATCAATGTTCTATCAACTTTTAACCATGGCTGTTGTTTTCTCAGCTATTCTATTCATCCACTTTGTTGTCAGTATGCTTCTTGGAATCAACGGGAAGTTCAGCTGGATAAAGTCTTCAGTCCTCAGCCTGGTGTTTACACTGTTTTTTGTCGCGATTCTAGGATTTTGAGTTTCATGTTATCCTTTTCTGATGGTCACAGATTCCCCTTCTGCCAATAATAAAGATTGAGGATGATTAAATTCCGCCACTTTCAATAATGTTTCTTTGTGAATTCGCATGTCCACTTTATTCGAATTCAGCAATTGGGGCACCTGAACTGTGCATTTCTCATAGCGATTCAGGTGATTCATGATGTATTGATGCATTTCTCTTAATTGCCATGGCTTTGTTATGCCGTTATAAACTTCTCTTTGCACAGGAAAACGAAAACCTTGAATCATCTCTGGTGGTGCCTCCGTAATTTCCAGTGAACCGTTTCCTGGAGATAAAACTTGATCGGACGCTAAATAAAAATATTGAGTCATCTTGTCCCTCCTTTTTTCCTTACTCTTATATCTACTTGTTTATTCTATTTAACCATAGCTATGCTAAAGACGTTCTGAGAACGAAAAAACGTCCACAAATTGCTTTTCAGCAGTTGCGGACGTTTTGGTTTATTCATTCAACCCGATCAATTCACTTTTTTCGGGCCGTTCCAGTACATTTCACGCAAGCGGAATTTCTGCAGCTTGCCTGTTGCAGTCTTCGGCAGCGCCTCAACGAACTCGATGGATTTCGGTGCCTTGAAATGCGCCATATTGTCGCGCGTATAAGTGATGATTTCCTGTTCGGTGACGTTCGCTCCCGCCTGCAGGACGATGATGGCTTTCGGCACTTCTCCCCATTTCTCGTCCGGAACCGCGATGACGGCCACTTCCAAGACATCCGGATGCTTGTAAAGCACGCCTTCGATTTCCGTCGAAGAGATATTTTCTCCTCCAGAAATGATCATGTCTTTGATACGGTCCTGGATTTCAATATAGCCGTCCGGATACGTTACAGCGAGATCCCCTGTGTAAAACCAGCCGTCTTTAATCGCTTCCCCAGTTTTCTCCGGATCTTTGTAATAGCCGCTCATGACAACATTGCCGCGGGTGATGATTTCCCCCAGCTCCTTGCCGTTCCATTCGACTTCTTTGCCGTCTTCCTGGTTGACGACTTTGGTTTCGCCGTTGAATGCCAGCTCGATTCCTTGACGTGCTTTAATAGTTGCTTGTTCTTCCGGCGTTTTGTCATCAAATTCCTTTTTCCATTCGTTGTAAAGGATGAACGGCGAAGTTTCCGTCAACCCGTAAACGTGCATCATGTTCAAGCCCAATAATTCCTGCGCTTTGCCAATCAATGCAGCAGCAGGCGGTGCGCCTGCTGTTGCCATACGCGGGTTAGTGATGATATTGATGGTTTTCGCTTTTGGTTCATTGACCAGCATGTTGACGACGGTCGGCGCTCCGCACAAGATGGAAATCTTATGCGTCTCGAACAGCTCCAAAATCAGCGGGGGATCGACTTTACGCAGGCAGACATGGGTGCCTCCAGCTGCGGTGATCGCCCAGACACCACCCCAGCCATTGGCATGGAACATCGGCAAAGTATGCAGATAGACGTCATCATGCTCCACTTTCAAGTGATACAGGAAGTTCGCGGCGTTCAGGTAATTGCTGCGATGCGTCAGCATGACCCCTTTCGGATTGGATGTCGTCCCGCTCGTGTAATTCAACGTCAGCATCTGGTTTTCGTCGATCCTCACTTCCGGAAGCAAGAAATCACGATTCACTTCAATAAAGTCTTCATACGTTACGCCATTGATCTTCGACTCGTGGCCATCCACTTCCACCACGACGTATTTCTCAATCGGCAGCTTGTCCTGGATCTCCTCGATCAACTTGCCGAATTCGGCATCAACAATCAAAGTCTTCGCATCGCTGTGGTTGATGATGTATTCCAGGTCTTTGGCGGTCAACCGGTAATTGAGCGGCACCATGACCGCTCCCATTTGGCAGATGCCGTAAAAGCATTCCAGCATATAATGGGTGTTCGGCAGCATAACAGCGACATGGTCGCCTTGCTGTACTCCTGATTGATGCAAGGCAAAAGCCAGCCGGTCAGTCCGGTCTCCGAACTCCTTATATGTAAACGTTTTCTCTTCATCGATGACGGCCACTTTCTCCGGATAATACTTGATGGCTCTGCGTTTCCAATCGAGCGGTGTTAATGGTGCAATCATATCTCCCAATCCCCTTCCGTTCCATCTATGGTAAAGCTTGTCTATTTTAGTATAGGAATGCAGATCTTAGCTGTCAATCAAACTTTCCGAATCTTTAAACAACCAATAAAAATACAGGCGAAGATTTCTCTTCGCCTGTTGGCTGTCGGTCAATTTACTTTTTTGCCGCCGCCCCAGTACATTTCACGCAATTGGAATTTCTGCAGTTTGCCCGTTGCCGTTTTTGGCAAGGCTTCTACAAAATCTACGGATTTCGGTACTTTGAAACGGGACATATTTTCACGGGTATAGTCCAGAATTTCTTTTTCGGTCACTTCCGCCCCATTATGCAGGACGATGATGGCTTTCGGGACTTCTCCCCATTTTTCGTCCGGAACCGCGATGACAGCAACTTCGGCAATAGCCGGATGCTTGTACAGTACACCTTCGATTTCAGTAGAAGAAATGTTTTCGCCTCCAGAAATGATCATATCCTTAATCCGGTCCTGGATTTCGATAAAGCCATCCGGATGAGTAACCGCCAAGTCGCCTGTATAGAACCAGCCGTCACGGATCGCTTCTGCCGTTTTCTCCGGATCTTTGTAATAACCGGCCATTACGACATTGCCGCGAGTGACGATTTCTCCCAGTTCCTTGCCGTTCCATGCAACTTCTTCGCCGTCTTCCTGGTTGACGACTTTGGTTTCCCCGTTGAATGCCAGCTCGATGCCTTGACGTGCTTTGATGGAAGCCTGTTGTTCAGGATCGAGGTCATTGAATTCATTTTTCCATTCACAGTATAGAATGAACGGCGACGTTTCCGTCAATCCATACACATGCATCATATTCAAGCTGAGGATGCTTTGTGCTTTGGCGATCAATGCCGCCGCAGGAGGCGCTCCCGCTGTTCCCATACGGATTTTTTGCTTGAGTTCGATTTCTTTCGCTTTCGGGTCATTGACCAGCATATTGACGACTGTCGGTGCTCCACAAAGTGAAGTGATGCCGTGATTCTCGAAAAGATCAAGAATCAATGGCGGATCGACTTTGCGCAAGCAGACATGAGTACCGCCCGCAGCCGTAATTGCCCAGACGCCGCCCCAGCCGTTTGTATGGAACATCGGCAAGGTATGCAAATAAACATCATCGTATTTGATTTCCAAGTGATGCAGGAAGTTTGCCGCATTCATGTAATTCGTGCGGTGGGTCTGCATAACCCCTTTCGGATTGGATGTCGTGCCGCTTGTGTAGTTAAGGGACAGCATCTGATTTTCATCCAATTCTACCGTCGGAACTTTGGCATCTTCCGGCACTTCACCGATAAATTCTTCGTAATCGACGCCTTTGATCGCTGATTCACAGCCTTCTACCGGAACGATGATGTACTTTTCGATCGGCAGTTCGTCTTGGATTTCTTCGATCAATTTGCCGAATTCCGCATCGACAATCAACATTTTGGCATCGCTATGCTTTAAAATGTACGCCAAATCTTTTGTCGACAGGCGGTAATTGAGCGGGACGATGACTGCTCCCAGCGGCGGGATGCCATAAAAGCATTCCAGCATCGCATGGTTATTCGGCAGCATGACCGCCACATGTTCTTTTTCTTTGATGCCGGCATTATGTAAGGCGATGGAAAGCCGGTCCACCCGGTTTCCGAATTCTTTGTATGTAAATTTCTTGTCTCCATCGATGACCGCAATTTTCTCCGGGTAGTATTTGACTGCACGGCGTTTCCAATCGAGTGGTGTTAAAGTTGCCAGCATAAGTAAATCCCCTTTCGTCTGTAAATTGCTTCACTGTTATATATCAAGTATAGGTAGTGCCCTTAACTGTGTCAATACAGTTTTCGGAATCGCTCGACAATTCGGACGACCAAAGAAAAAACCAGAAGCTCCGTTTATCGGGCTTCCGGTTTGGAAATTCATTATGGCCATTTTAACAATTGTTTTCAGGAAGACCTTCAAGCACCAGTCCGCCGTCTTTGAAATCAAGCGACACTTCTTCCACCATCGTGCTGACGCGTTCGTCAAGCGCAACTTGGATGCCGTTGATTTGCTTGATGACGTCGCCTTGTTCCGGCGCGTCCATCGACAAGCCGAATTGCGGCCCGCAACAGCCTTGCCCCGCGAAATAAAAACGGATGCCTTGTGCTGCATTTTCTTTCATGGATTCCAACAGCATGTCTTTTGCCGGTTGTGTGATGTTCATTAAAAAATCCCCTTTTCTGTTGTGATGAGTCTCTTCATTTTATCATAGCCGATGCTGTCCTGTGCCTGCCATGGGATCAGCGCCGTGCGCGCAGCAAGCTCACGGCTGACTTTTTGAATCCACGGCCATTCACTTTGGGCTTTGGCTTGCAGAAGAGCTTCCATTGTTCCTGTCCCTCCCAGGCTTTGGTTGATGACCCAGTTTTTCGCAACGATTCCTGCACGCTCTAAGTCTTTCTGCAGGCGAGCTGCTTCAAAAACCGGAGTCGCTTCCGGCAAGGTGACGAGCAGAACATCGGTTTCTTCTGGATTGCGCAGGCGCGGCAACAGGTTTTGGACGCTTTGCGGAACTTCTCCAGTCGAGCGTGCCAATTCCTTGTGGTAGGTCTGTGCCGCATCCAGCAGCAATAAAGTATGCCCTGTTGGCGCCGTATCGATGATGACGATTTCGTTGTCCGCTTTAGCCACCACTTCCGCGAACGCACGGAACACTGCAATTTCTTCGGTGCACGGTGAACGCAGATCTTCTTCCAAATAAGCTCGTGCTTCCTCGTCAAGCGGACCTGCCGCTGCCAAAACTTGTGCTTTGTAGGCTTCGATTTCAAGCTCCGGATCGATGCGGGAAACCGTCAACCGATCACCGCCGGTTCCTTCAAAGCGGTCCGCCAAATGCGCCGCAGGATCGGTTGTCGTCAAGTGCACAGGATGGCCTTTTTCAGCCAGACCGACCGCAAGCAGCGATGCAACCGTTGTCTTGCCGACTCCGCCTTTGCCCATTGTCAAAATGACACGTGTATTGTTCACTGAATAATGGTCGACTAAATCCTTCAACTGTTCAAGTCCGGCTGGCAGTTGCTCCCCAATTTCCAGTGGTTCGGGACGCCAATCCGGTTGAGTGAACAAACGCCGCAAGTTCGTGATGCCGGTCAATGGGAATGCCACGAACGGCAGTCTGTGTGCCGGCAAGTTCTTCAAAGCTTGAGGCATTTGCTGCAAAGCCTGGTGATGCTGAAGGGCAAACGCCTGTGACACCGGGTCTTCGTTTTGTTTCGGAGAATAGATACCGTTCAAAATCAGCAGCTGATTCTCGATGCCGATGGATTGAAGCTCCTGGGACGCACGGGCAGCTTCCTTGAACGAAGCCGTGTCCGGACGCGCCACCAGGATCAATGCAGTCTGGCTCGGATCGGACAATGCATCCATAGTACTGGCATACAGTTCCTTTTTGGCATCCAGTCCAGCGAGCGGCCCGAGGCAAGACGCCCCATGTGTGGACTCATCCAAAAATCCGCTCCAGGCAGTCGGCAGCTTCAAGAGCCGCAAGGTATGGCCGGTCGGTGCCGTATCAAAAAGAATATGATCGTAATCGTCCATGACGCGTTTGTCGGCCAAGAGCTTGGTGAATTCGTCGAATGCCGCGATTTCTACCGTGCAGGCACCGGACAACTGCTCTTCCATCCCTTTGATGACCGCTTCCGGCAATTTGCCGCGGTAAGGCCCCACCACTGAATTCCGGTAGGCGCGCGCCGCTTCTTCCGGATCGAGGTTGCAGGCGAACAAGTTCTGGATCCCTTCTATCGCCTGTGGTTCGTTGGTCAGTTCCACATTAAAAACGTCCTGCAGGTTGGAAGCCGGGTCCGTACTTACCAACAGTACCCGTTTGCCGGAATCCGCTAAAGCGACAGCAGTAGCAGACGCAGTGGAAGTCTTGCCGACTCCGCCTTTGCCTGTGAAAAACAAAAATGGTGTTCCGCTGATATCAGCCGGTTTAAAGATATCGCCGGTCATTTTGCACCGGATGATGCAATTTTGACGTTCAGTGGAATCCCGGGTTGTTTAACCGGCTGCAATTCCGTTTCCTCCACTTTGAACCAGGCAGCAAATTCCTGGGCAGTCGGGTATTCTCCGGTTTTAGCCACTTCCCCATCAACGATTGTGAGCGGCAACGATTCGACACCTTTGTCGAACAATAGCGCATTGACCGTTTTATTTTCCACAAAAGCAGCAGGGTCAGTCCCTAAATTAAACCGCTTGATGTCGAAGCCTTTTTTCTCCAACGAAAAAACAGCGGCTGCCACTGCAGTCAGTTTCGGGTCTACTACCGGACCGCAAACACCGGTATCACAGCACATAGCTGGATCGTATATCGTCACTTTAGTCATCAGACATTCTCCTTTAACATTCAGTTTCCCGTTTTGGCAAAAGTTTCGATACGGGTGCCGATTGCATCACGGACTGTTTGGAACACTGTCCATTTTTCTTCATCTGTCCCTTGTGCTTTCGCTGGATCTTCAAAGCCCCAATGTTCACGTCTGACGTGAGGCGGAGTCATCGGACATTTATCGGCTGCATCGCCGCAAAGCGTCACAACGAAATCCGCGCTATTCAACAATTCTGGATCAATGATGTCAGAAGTTTGGGTTGAGATGTCGATGCCCACTTCATTCATGGCTTTTACCGCGTTCGGATTTAAGCCATGAGCTTCGATGCCGGCACTGTAAACATCCCACTCTCCAGCTAAATGTTGTTTCGCCCAGCCTTCAGCCATTTGGCTGCGGCAGGAATTTCCGGTACATAAAAAATAAATCGTTTTTTTCGGCATAATTAGGTTCTCCTCAATTGAGCAGCTTTTGGCAGCCGCTTATTTTTGTCTGCGATTCTCTTCTTATCAGCAGCAATCCACTGGAGCTTCTTTGGCGCGCAGCGCTAATAGCTGGGGGTCTGCCTCTTCAATATGGCTCAAAATATTCTGCAGCAGCGGCGCATGCACCGAATCCTGGTTCAAGGAATAAAAGCGCCATTGCCCTTTTCTGTTTTCTTTCACCAGTCCTGCTTGTTTCAGCTTACGCAGGTGCTGGCTGATGGCCGGCTGGCTCATGCCGAACATCTCGACAAACTGGCAGACACATAGTTCATTGGTCTCCACCAGCTTCATCATCAGCAGGCGTGTGGGATCGCTGACGGCTTTCAGGCAAGCCGTGACGTCAGCTGCAGTTGTTTTTGCTAAAGTCTCCATGAAGATCCACTCCTTTGATTTCAGTATATAACCATTTCGTTATATAAGTCAATTGCGATAAAGATTCAATCCTTAAATCAAGAAAATTTGATTTAAAGCTTGAAAACAGCTGTTTAGAGTTCTATACTTGATTCATCAAATAAAATTGATTTAATGAAAGGTGTGTTAAGCATGGCTTACCAGCTGGAAAAAGAACTCAGAGCTCCTGCAGATTATGAAACCTATGCCATACAATTCAAAGCTCTGGCCGATCCGAAACGGCTGGAATTGCTGAAACTGATCGGAAAGAAAGGTTCTGTCTGTGTCTGCGATCTTGTTGAAGAGATGGCAATGCCTCAATCAAAGCTATCCTACCATTTGAAGATTCTGTTGAATGCCGGCCTTTTGACTAAGGAAACCAAAGGAACATGGAGCTATTACGCGCTGGAATCCGTTGAAATGGAACGCCTGCTCCCTAAGCAGCTGTACAGCTCCCTCATCAACGTGACATGAATGTCCGATTCAGCCAATGATGTTTTGCATGGACAGAAAGCGATATAGGATCATCAATTTTTAAAATAAAAGGAGTCCTTTAAAATGACCACCACTTTACCCATAGCAATTATCGGGGGCGGACCTGCAGGGTTAGCAGCGGCCGCTCAGCTGGTCCAGTACAAGCAGCCATTCGTCTTATTTGAAGCCGGTTCCGGACTTGGGACACATTTTCTTGAATACGGCCATGTCCGTTTGTTTTCCACATGGCGCTATAATATTGACGCGGCTTCCAAAGCTTTATTCAAAGAGCATGGAATCGCTTTGCCGGATCCGGACCGGCTGCCTTATGGACGGGAAATCGCCCAGCAATACCTCCAGCCGCTTGGCCAACTGCCGGAACTGGAGCCTTTTATCCACTTGAACAGCCGAGTTGTTCATGTGCAGCGGCAAGGATTGGATAAAATGAAAACAGCCGGCCGTGAAGAAAAACCATTCGAACTGCTTATCGAAATCGGATCCGGTGAACGCCGGACCGTATTGGCACGTGCAGTCATCGATGCAACCGGTACGTGGCAAAACCCCAATCCGATCGTGTCTGGCGGTGTGGCGGACAAAACTTCAGGATTAGTGGATTACGGTATTCCAGCGATTCTTGGAGAGGACCAAAAGCATTATGAAAACAAACGGATTGCGGTAGTCGGCAGCGGCCACTCCGCTTTGAATTCCTTGTTGGATTTGGTCGGCCTGAAAGCGGCATTTCCAGAAACGCAGATTACATGGATTGTCCGGAAATCTTCGGTTGAAGAGGCTTTAGGCGGCGGAGACGCTGACCAATTGCCGGAGCGTGGAGCACTTGGGCAACGAGTCAAAGCATTGCTGGATGCTGGGCAAATCGATGTGCTGACATCCTGCTTTATCCAGTCCGCGCAGTTAGGCAATGGCCTGGCCATACTGACAGCATTTCGATATGGCGAAGAACTGGAGCTTGGCCCATTCGACCGGGTAATCGCCAATACCGGTTCCCGCCCAAGCTTTGATTTCTTGCGTGAGATCCGCTATGCATTTGATCCAGCTTCTGAAAGTGTGCCTGCACTGGCGCCGCTCATTGACCCGAACGTCCATAGCTGCGGCACGGTGCGGCCACATGGCGAACGGGAACTGCGCCAGCCGGAAAAAAACTTCTATATTATCGGTGCGAAAAGCTACGGACGGGCGCCTACCTTCTTGATGGCCACCGGCTTTGAACAAGCCCGTTCTGTCGTTGCCCACCTTTCAGGCGATTACGAAGCAGCAGTGCGCGTTGAATTGGATTTGCCTGAAACAGGCGTCTGCAGCAGCCGGCCGTTAACATTCACCATTGCCGGAGCGGGAAATAACTGCTGTTAAATTAGAGCGAGAACAAATAATTCTATTCATTAAATTATTCACGAATAACAAATAATATCATCCAACAAATTATCCATTGAATTTTCGCAGTCTCGAAAACCCTGAGTGAATATATACGAATATCAATAAAAGCCGGCACTCATTTAGAGTACCGGCTTTTATTCATTATTATTCATAAACTTATTCAGAAGTTAAATGAATTGCATCCAGCTCAACCACCAACAGAATTTCCTGTCCGACGGCCATGCCCTCGGCTTCTTGGTTGGAAAAATGGCTTTCCAATTGATGTCCCTCCACTTGTACGGTTGCTGTATAGAATCCGTGGTTAAAGCGCAGCTGCTGTATCGTTCCCCTTAAGTACAAGGAATCAGGGGACTGCAAGTCATGGCGATGGGCTGCCTTCAACATTTCCGGGCGCAATACCATGTAGGAAGCACCTGACTTAATGCTCTCGCCTACCGGAAATTCAATGGCCTGATCCATTGAAGCGAAGCGGCCGTTTGCAACGTTCCCTTCAATGATATTTTTCAGTCCAAGGAATCTGGCAACTTTCTTGCTTTCGGGCTGTTCATAGATGTCTTTCGCCTTTCCAACCTGCAGCAAACGTCCTTCGCTCATGACTCCGATTCGGTCGGACAAATGGAAAGCTTCTTCACGGTCATGGGTAACGAACAGCACCGTAAAACGAAATTCTTTATGGATGCGGCTGAGCAGGTCCCTCATTTCTTCCCGAAGGCCGGGATCCAAGGCACTGAACGGTTCATCCATCAGCAAGACACGCGGGTTGGATACCAAGGCTCTTGCCAACGCTACACGCTGCTGCTGGCCGCCGCTCAATTGATCCGGAAAGCGGCTGCCGAACCCGTCGAGCCCGACATGAACAAGCATGTCACGCGCCTGGGCCAAGCGCTGTTTTTTGCCGATTTTCTGCATTTTTAAACCGAAGCCCACATTGTCCTCCACTGTCATATGCGGAAACAGCAGGGATTGCTGAAACACCATGGCGAATCTTCTGGCTTCGGGTGGAACTGCCGTTATATTGGCGTCTCCTATCCAGATTTCGCCTGCGTCCGGCTGCACCAGGCCTGCCACCAGTTTCAAAAGCGTTGTTTTGCCGCACCCAGAAGGGCCAAGCAGAGAAAAAAACTCGCCTTCGTTTATGGTCAGATCGACCGGCTTCAAAGAAAATGCCGGATTTTTCTTTTTTGGCGTCTGGCTGTATTGTTTTTCAAGATTGATGATGCGCAGATCGCTCATCGTCCCACTCCTTTAGCCCTTCTCTATGGCGGTTTTCTTGTTTTGATAGTATTTTTTCAAAGCGGTATCCATTACGGTCAAAGTCACGATGGCGATGCCCGCAAACAGCAAGGAATAAGCGGAAGCAACTGCCGGATCCCCACCACTGATGAACGGGAACAACAGTATAGGCAACGTCACCACTTGGCCGGACCCGATGATGAAGGTAATCAAGTACTGGCTTAAAGAAATCAGGACGCTTAAGCTGGCCCCCGCAGCAATGCCTGGCAACAGATGCGGCAGCACTACATAATAAAAACGTGAAACCGGGCCAGCCCCAAGCATGCGTGCCTGATTTTCCCAATCAACTGACAAAGTGGAATAGCTGATGATGATCGCTCGCACCACATAAGGCAAAGTCGGTGAGATATGTGCCAGGACTACACCCCAGATGGTTTCCGTCAGTCCCAATCTCAGAAACGTCAAATGGATGCCCATCACTGCAACAAAAGGCGGAATCACAATCGGTGCAAAAAGGATCGCTTCCCAAAGCCATTTGGCGCGGAGTTGATGGCGAACAAGAGCAATGGCAGCGGGTATTGCAAGCAGAATATTCACAGCCGTGACGGTAAATGCAATTAATAAGCTCATCCAAACGGCTTGCCACGTACCGGAGCTTCCAAATAGCACATATTCCCAGGCACGGAAACTGAATGACTCAGGCAGAATGTGCGGCCATTGCCAGCCAAACGACAGACTCGACAGTACCAACGGAATGAATGGCAACCCGATTATTATGAATAACAGAATGAATAAAGTGGTTTTCAATAAGAATGGTTTCTTATTCATCAATCCCACCCCTTCATTACATTCCAGCGTTTGCTGAAATAATAAACGACCAGCCCCAACAAAATGGTTAAAGCCGCCAAGACGATATTCACAGCTAACGCTTCCGGCCGGTCCGCCAATGTACCGCTTGTGTAAAGTTGATACGAATAGACCGGCAACATGCTTGGGTACGTTACTCCCAACAGGAATGGAACCTCAAAAGCAGAAAACGTGAAAACGAAAACGATGAATGCCGCAATCGTCCATGCCGGCAAGATCGCCGGCAGGACAATTTCACGGATAAAACTCCAGTTTCCCGCACCGTAGACACGGGATACATCACGCCACGACCGGTGGATCCGAGACAACACCGGATAAATCATCAAAGATACAAAAGGGGCCTCTTTCCAGGCATAGGTTAAAATAATGCCCCAGCCGAATGGATCATTGACCAGCACGGGAAACTCCTGGATTTCCCCGATCCATCCAAAGTTTGCGAAAATCTTTGACATAAAACCGCTTTGCATAAAGAGCAGCACAATAATATAGCCGCCGACCAGATGTGGTATGGTTAACGGCAATTGGAACATTCGGTGCCAGAGTTGTGTATTTCGCGACTTTGCAGATTCATTCAGCATAAAAAGCGACACTGCAATGGCTGCACCCATTACGGCTGAAATCAGAGACGACAAGGCGGCCACACGCACGGTCAAGGATAAGGATTCCCAAAACGCAGAAGAGCGGAACAACTCCGTATAGGCGGTCAGTTCAAAACCGGTTTCCCCGATTGCCGGAAAATAGCCGAGGCTTTTCAGCAGCCCATCAAAAAGTCCTCCAAAAAACAGGAGGACAATGGTGCCGATGGCTGGCAGCAGCAAAAGATAAGGCTTACTCTTTTGCCACATTTTCCATCCACCCTTTTTCGATAATTTCGATATAATCTGCAGACAATTCAGGAAGGCGGTGTTCTTCCAGGTCTTCTAATGGAAGAGTTGCCTCGCCCATGTCCACATTATTCATGGCGTCTTGTTGTTCAGGAGACAGTTTCTCCAAATCCAACGCCGACAGATCTCCCCAGTTTTCAGGAGACAGTTTAGCGGTTTGGGCTTCCGGCGACATCATTTCGTTGATGGCCACCATTGCACCCGCTTTATCGGAAGAGTTGAAGGGAATCGAAAGGAAATGCGTATTGGACAGTGTTCCGCCTTCCAGCACGAATGTGCGCGTGGATTCGGGGAATCGCCCTTTCAATACTTCGCTGGCAGCTAGCGCCGGATCATAACTCATGGTCATTCCGATTTCACCGCTCGCAAACAATTGATCTTGCTTGGCCAGGCTTTCAGGATAAGTTGTTCCTTCACGCCATAAATAAGGCTCGATTTCATTCAAGTACTGCCACATCGGTTCCAGACGTGCTTCCAAGTCTTCGATGTCTGCGGCAGGCTGCTGGTATTGTTCATAACCGCCCGTCGTTTCATAGAGCACGTGGCGGATAAATGCACTTCCTGTAAAATCAGGCAACGCGGGATAAGTGAATTGGCCAGGATTTTCTTTGACCCATTCGGCCAGTTCTTCCATTGATTTCGGTGGGTTTTCCAACTTCAGTTCGTCATGGACAAAAACGAATTGGGCTTTGCCCCATGGGGCTTCAAGTCCGTCGACTGCTTCCCCGAAATCGGTTGCGATTTCCGGTGCTTCTGCATCGACATAGTCATTGAAATTCGGCAATTGGCCACTGAAATCTCCCCACAGCAACTCATTGTCTTTCGCCGCTTTAAAATTTTCGCCGTTGATCCAAATGATGTCCATGCTGCCTTCGTTTTTGCCAGCTGCTTTTTCGTCGACCAGTTGATTGATGATGTCCTGTGCATCATTTACCGGCACACGGGTTAATTCCACGTCGTGCTCTTCTTTCAACCGGGGAGCCACCCATTCATCGAGGTAGCGGTTAATGTTGTCGTTTCCGCCCCACATGTACATATTGACTTCCTGTCCCATCCCAGCTTCAGAAACTTCATCCCAGTCGTCCGTCAATAGGTTTTCTGTTTCTTCTGCTGCTCCGCTTCCGGATTCATCAGAACATGCAGCTAGTGTAAGTGCCACCAAACCTGGCATTAACAATGTAAACTTTTTCACTCTTTCCACTTCCTAAACGCTTAGTAAAATGCACTTTATTCGTCGAGCTATTGCTTTTTATTCCATTTATTGCGAATCAAAATCGGAACTGCGGTCAAAACGGCAAAAACCAGGACCGCCAAAATAATAATCCGTGGATTTCCGCTGATAAAACTGCTCCCTAAGAAATTATAGGCGAAGGTACCTGGAATGATACCAATCAATGTCGCTAAGGCAAAAGATCCAAAACGAACTTTCGCGAATGCGGCTGCGTAGCTGATCAAGTCGAAATTGATGACCGGAATAAAGCGGAACAACAGAACATAGAGAAAGCCGTTTTGTTCCATTTGCGATTGGATTTTCCCGGCATTCCCAGTCCATTCTTTGCGGACCAGGCTTTTCCCTACTGATTTTGCGATAATAAAGGACAGCATAGCTCCGAGTGTCGCTCCGATAATGGTGTAGAACGTACCTTGCCAGGCGCCAAACGCCAGGCCGCCAGCAATCGACAGTACCGATGCCGGGAAAAAGACCAATGGCCTGATGGTATAAATCAGCATATAGATGGCCGGTGCCCAAAAGCCGAATGATAAAATCCAGCGGCGGAGGCCATTTGCGTCAACATCAAAAACGGAACGGCTCAACCAGATAATCAGGACGATGGCGGCGGCTGCCAGCAACCATTTCCCGATTTTTGGAGCGGTGCCTTTTTTCATGAATTGCGCGTATGCGCCGAGATGTTGTAATACCGGTTTTTCATTTCATCGTAGCGTTTTCGGTTGACGCCTGCGTCTGAATAGCCGATTCGTGAAGCTGAACGGAATTCGATTCGTTGGTCAGCATCGTTAAAATAAAATTCGATGTCGTCTTTAAAGCGCATCGTTTTGGATTTCGCGACAGCGTATACGTAATTTTCGTCGTTTTGGGCGATCGTCACACCTTCATAGCCTTTCAACATGCCGATCAAGTTCTTTTTCGCCTGGCTTTTCGTGCCATTATATGGCCACGCAGGAACAAATTTGTCTTTAGAACTAGACTGGGATGACACGGCGTTTGGTGTTGACGGCATTTCTTTCAGACGGCCGTTTTCTACGCCGAGTTTCGGTTTAACGTTGTTTTTGATGGCCATGTTCGCGATGCCGATCCCAGCTGCAGTTGCCGCTCCGTAAATGGCGACTTTTTCTGCTGGAATTTCTCCAGCTTTCGCTTTGTTGAATGTTTTGACGACCGGTTGGTTCAACAAGTTATCGACATAGACTTTCTTACCGATCTTCACCAGCACTTCGCTGTAAGTCGGATAGGGATGGATGACACCAGACAGTTTGCCCATGTTGATGTGCAGGGATTTGATGGTCTGGATCTGGCTGATGATTTCCCCGGCACGATCACCGAGAATGCTCGCCCCTAAAATGTAACCTTTTTTATCCAGAATGATTTTCACTTTGCCAATGCTGTCTTTTTTGGTATTGGCACGATCGATGTCAGCGTAATCGTGTTCATAAACCCGGATCGAGTCGCCGTGTTTTTCGCGCGCCTCCTCTTCGGATAAACCGGATCTGCCGAGTTCTGGATCCGTGTATGTACACCACGTCACATGCTCGTAATCCATTTTTCTGTTGATAGGCAAGATGGCGTTTTGCGTAGCCGTAATGCCCTGCGCATTGGCCATATGGGACAACTGGTAAGGTCCGACGACGTCACCGATGGCATAGATGCCTTTAGCGGTAGTTTCCATATGGTCATCCACTTGGATGCTTTTTGAATCGTATTCAACGCCTGCTTTTTCCAGATTGTAGCCTTTGACATTGGCTTTGCGCCCAAGCGCCACCAAAAGCCCTTCTCCGGTTACCGTCGTTTCTTTGCCGTCTTTTTCAATTGTCAAATCGATTTGACCGCCTTGTTGATTAGCTTTAACAGCAGTAGCACCCGTATGGATCGTTACGCCTTCATTGATCAAACGCTGTTGGATCATCAAGACCAATTCTTCTTCATCTTTCGGCAGGATTCGTTCGAATTTCTCGACCAGCGTCACTTTCACGCCGATGCGGTTCAATGCCTGGCTCATTTCGACGCCGATGGCCCCACCGCCGAGTATGGTCATGGATTTCGGGAATGATTTCTGGGTAAAGATGGTTTCATTCGTCAAATACGACACTTTATCCAGTCCTTCGATTGGCGGTACCATCGGTGAAGAGCCTGTGGAAAGGATAAACTTCTTCGCTTCAATGCGTTCGCCATCCACTTCTACTGCATGCGGACCCACAAACTTGGCATAGCCGTTGATGAAATCAATGCCGGATTGTTTCAGCACTTCCGGTGATTCCCCCGCATAAACTTTCTGTATCACTTCCTGGATATCTTTCAGGACGACTGATGTATCGATTTGGAGGTTGGGTGAATATTTTTTGGCATGATGGACTTCTTTTGCCGTATTGATCAGCGATTTACTTGGAATACAGCCTGACCAAGTACATTCTCCGCCCGGTAAGTTCTTGTCGATCAAAACCACTTTTTTCGAGAATCCCGCTCCTGTAAATGCAGCTGTCAAACCGGCTGCGCCAGCTCCAATTATTGCGATATCATATTTTTTTACCATCTTTACCATTTCCTTTCTTTTTCTAAATTAGTATCATCTTAACAAACTACTAAAAAAACTTACTCCTAATCAGACTCGGATCGCGAGAAAAAATGAAATCCCCTTCTTCGCCTTCGAGTGGGATTACGGGTTTGAATCAGGAACATATACTATACTGAAAGTAACTTGAAAATGAAAAAGGTGAACTTAATGCTGGATACTCACGCTCGAAAACATGTTCAACCGTCCGTAGAAAAGTCGGCTGATTTCTTGCTGTCAAAGGGTTTCACGGCCGACAGCGTTACAAAAATCGCTTTTGCTATCGGCATGTCTTCAGGTGTTTTCATTTACCTGGACCAGCCTTTCTGGGCTGTTTTTGTTCTTTGGTTTTCCGGCTACCTCGATGTCGTTGACGGCACCATGGCACGCAAAACCAAACCATCTTCATGGGGGACCTTGCTGGATATCAGTTTTGACCGTTTGGTGGAAATCAGTGTAATCGTGGGGTTGGCATTCCGTTATCCCGAATCGATGTGGGCATTGCTGCTGCTGAGTGTCTCCATCATCATTGCCATGACCGTGTTCCTGACGGTAGGTGCTTTGTCCGATAAACAAGGGATGAAGTCGTTCTATTACCAGGCTGGCTTGGCTGAAAGAACAGAAGGCTTTATTCTCTTTACCCTAATGATTATTTTTTCAACATACTTAACTGCAATTACTTTATTTTTTTTCGCTGTGCAAATCATCACGATCTGCCAGCGTATGGCCGAAGCCCGGCGCATTCTGAAATAGACAGGAGAAGAAATGGATGAAGAATCTTGTGCTGGTCGGAGGCGGACATGCACATTTGCACTGTCTCGAACAACTGACAACGGATTTCCCGAAATCCTGCCGCGTTATCCTGATTTCCCCTTCCCCCTACCAATATTATTCCGGAATGTTTTCAGGATATGCTGAAGGAATCTATAGCCAGGAAGAGATCCGCATCGATATTCAAAAACTGAGCGAGCACGTCGGTGCGTTATTTATTGAAGATACCATTATCGCTGTCGATGCCCAGGCTAAAGAACTTACAGGTGCAGACGGAGCGGTTTATCCCTATGACCTGGCATCGTTTGATATCGGTTCGCAAAGCGATGTTCCACAGGCAGCGGCAGATTTTGTTTCTTCAATCAAACCGAATTACCGATTTCCGGAGCAATTGCTTCAGCTTAGAAACACGGCGCATCCTGCAGTCGTTGGAGGAGGGGCTTCGGGAGTGGAATTGGCATTTTCCATTCTGGCCTGGAGAAAGCATAATAAGCTCCCTGCCAATGTAGCATTATTCAGTTCAGCTTCCCTCCTCCACAGCCAAGGTAAAGCGGCTTCAAGAAAAATTGAAAATGTCGCTAAACAAAAAGCTTTGCCATTTATCACAGGCGTGTCTGTACAAGCCATCGACGGCATCAGCGTTACGGCGAGTGACGGCAGAATCTATCCCAAATCAGGCGTATTGTGGCTGACGGGTCCGAAAAGCGCAGCTCTCTTCAGCCTTTCCGGCTTAGCCACAGATGCCGGCGGATTTTTGCTGGTCAACGACAAGCTGCAAAGCATCCAACACCCTGATTTATTTGGAGCCGGGGACTGTGTTGCCATCGACCGCTATCCGGTTCTCGCCAAAAATGGCGTTTATGCGGTCCGCCAAGGCCCGATTTTATGGAAAAACCTAAAGAATAGACTTTCCGAAAATGTGTTGTTGCCCTTTGTTCCGCAAAAGCGATTTGTCTCCATCTTGTCGACCGGTGAAGGTGAAGCTTTTCTGACATACGGAAAACGGCCGTTGCACGGCAAGATTCCTTGGAAAATGAAGCAACGGATTGACCGGAAATTTATGAAGCGCTACAAAGATCTATATGAATAGAGAACGGAAATACAGATTGTTATTTCTGACATGCAAAAGCCCATTCCTGTGACGACCTGTAAAGTCAGCATAGGAATGGGCTTTTTCTTTTTAATTTTCTTCACCTAGAGTCGACACGCGATCAAATGCTGTTGACTTTCCATTGATGAAGACATCAATCACTTCATGGTGATCATCCAAAGTCAGCTTGTAGACATGCTGCTTTGCAGGAATGCTGCTGCCGTCCGCTTCACTGATCAAAATTTTAAGTGTGTCGTCCTGTTCTTCAATATCGGTAAGAAGATCTCCTGCAGATTGATAAATTACGTAGGCTGTTTGTTCACCTTCATAGATGAGCTGCAGGGGTTCATGTGGATTGATCAGCTGATTTAAATTTTCCGGCACGGTTTCGACTTCACTGAAGCTGAGGATCGAATCGTCCGAAGTGCATGCGGCCAATAAAACGATCAGCATAGTCAGTAACAGCTTCTTTTTCATCAAGCGGACCTCCTTATCGGCATTTATCTTTTAGGTTGGCGCTTGCCTTCCGTTCCAATTCGGCAAGGCAAAGAAGTAAGTTTTTTATAAGCGATCAACATCAGTCCGCAGACAAGAGCCGTTGCCAAAAACGTTCCCATATAGAAAACAGGAGAATTTGCAGTCCCAAAAGACACGGTACTCTGCAGATCCCCTGTATTTTCCCACGCGCTCGAAAAATTAGGCCTATAGGTGACGGTTTTCACATAGCCGACTGCAAGCGACGCCAAAAAATAAAGAATGTGGAAGATGGCCGCTCCCAACAAAGCCTGCCCCATTATTTTCATACCCAACTCCCCTTTTTTATTCCATTATTTAGTATATCAACCAACTCCATTCCTGTACACGAAAAATTATCGAATTTTCTAATAATAATCATCCTAAAAACAGGCCATACTTTTATAGCACAGCCAATTCAGCAGTATTAATCAGCTTTGTTACCCCTTATCCGTGCGATCGGCATCATTTTGTTTGTTCATCTTCAAGGGAATGAAATAATGGGCGCTGTCTGCCCACAGGAGTTCCCGAGACAAAATATCGAAACTGGAATGAAAAAAATCCTGTATTGGCTGACCTGCACCATCAGAACTAAAGGCATTTTCTAAACTGAGAAAGTATTCACTCACTGATTGATCATAGTAAGCCTCTTTGGGTTTCAGGGCGTCAAAATTTAAGTCTTTATAGATGAATGGATAAGGCAGCACAAAAAAAGTCGGAACATCGACTTTATCATCTCCCAACCAAAATCCATATTCGATCATCTGTTCATCAAAAGCCGCTTTTTCGATGATTTTGTTTTCCGGAAATGGGTCCATTTTGTTTTTGACAATCAACAAAGACACATCAAATGTTCCCCAAAACAGTTGAGGTTTCACTTTCCGGCATCTGAGCGGGCCTACAAACTTCAGTTGTTCACGCTGTGCCAAATGGAATAGTTGCAGCCCCCTCATCGCTTGCTGGCGATTAAAAGTTAAGGGAGTGCTGTCTTCGTTCAAGTTTTTCTGATAGGCCATTTCCTGCGGTTTAGGATTGATCGTGACGCGGATGCCATTTGAATTCAACGCTTCCATTATTTCTTCAAAATAATCCTTTATGGCTTTGGAGGATTTCAATTCCAGGGATCGGACGTTGCCGTCCACATTGATAAGGATTTGGCTGTTGCGGATGTCTACATCCAGTTGAAAAGCTGTATTCTTTTGAAACAGCATCCCTGTCGAAAATCCATCAGTTGTTAAGCACAGTCCGACATGCGCCCACTGCGGCTCCTGTTGGGCAGTTTCCAGTTTTATTTTCCCCAGAATCTGTGAAATCAAATGCAAAGTGAATTTGGTATCAGCCCACTCGGAATGCTTGATCCCATCAACCTTCATTCTGTTCGCCTCCTGGATCCTGTATCGTTAGTAGTTACTACTCCAACTACCGACTGATGAGAAACTTTACATTCTTAATACGCTCTCCTGTCACTATAAATACTTAACCTGATTTATATATGGAAGTTAATTTCTATTTTAAATAAAGGAACGAGTTAATGAATTCTTTATCAATTGTTAACTCCACAAATAATGGACAAACCTCACCTTTTGATCATTCATTTCGAACTCTTCTTTGCTTATGCCGACTTGTTTAAACCCGTTTTTTTCTAAGACCTTTTGGGATGCGTGATTAACAGTTGTGGTTTTTCCACGTATTTGCCTTACGGGTAAGTTGGTTCTTAATAGCAGTTTTAATGCCTTGTCTCCGATGCCTTTTCCCACGTCCGGTTCTCCTACTCTAAATCCAACATCTGCACTGTTATTTACCTTATCGATATCAACTAAGTTGACTCTCCCTAAAATTCCCCCAGAATCATTTTTTATCAGATAAAATTTAGCAAAGCCGTTCTCTTGCTCGATAAGCAGTTTTTGATGTCTTTTTCTAAATACCTCGAATGTATAATAATCGTCTCCTCGGCTCGGGACCATTTGTTCAAAAAAATACCGATTTTCAGTTTCAAACTCAAGTAAGGATTCTGCATCACTCTCTTTTATTAATTTTATAGATAGTTCCATCATTCACCTTCCTCTTTTACATATTGCGTAAGCTATTTGTATACCAATTATACCTGTGCCTTTCGAAGATAAGGAGAATTTTCAGAAATCTTCTATATTTGTTTTACTCGTATTAGAATTCCTAAAAAAGCGTTCGGAAAAATTATCTATAAGGCAAATTAAAGAGGAGGTGGTCTCTTATCAGTCTTACCTCCTCTCTCTATCATCGTTTTTCTGGCCTTACTCACTAAAGTCTAAGTTAGTCGGCTGCGCTGGAAGTTGTTCCTCTAAAAGCATGTTTGTCGTAGGAACTTTGTCTGTCACAACTTCAAAGCGGAAGCCATCTGCCCAAACTTTTCCTTTTCCAATCAGTAAGACGCCAAAATGGATGGAAGCACTATCTTCCGGTACATCCAAAACAAGTGAGTAATGATTCCAATCGGTCGTTCCTTGTACGGATCGATTATCCATATTATCGAACTGAACTGTATCGCCGTTGACATTATCTATCCGCAGCCAAGCTCCACACTTATCCGCATCCTCTGTTTTTAGAAAACAGGATAGCTTCAGCCGCTTCCCTTTATATTCCTGGGCTTGGAAGCCTTGCATCATCGTAGCGAAGTGCTGTCCATCTGCATTTCCTTTTGCGTAGAGCAATCCTGACTGTGTTCCTGTATGGCACACAGTTGAATCTGAAACAAGTCCATACAATTCCGGATTAGATCCGCTTAAACTCCATCCTTTGATTTGTTCGTGTGTATTCATGTTTTTCTCCTCCTCCGTCATTCGTACAATTTTCATCAACTTTCGGTATTTTCCCGGCGGCACGGCGTATACTTCCTTAA
Source organism: Planococcus wigleyi (assembly GCF_014836985.1). Taxonomy (GTDB): domain Bacteria; phylum Bacillota; class Bacilli; order Bacillales_A; family Planococcaceae; genus Planococcus; species Planococcus notacanthi. Next base: position 132,707 of record NZ_JACSPU010000004.1, read on the forward strand.
AAGCTCTGGTAAAAGCCTCCTGAGATTGAAAATGAAACAGAAAAGCAATCGACATTATCGTTTCATCGCTATGCAATAGAAGCATTGCCGCCATCGACAATCGACGCAGACGGATGTATTCACCAATTGACTTGCCTGTTTCTTTCTTAAAAATGCGAGTCAAATGGAACTTTGAATACCCAATTACAGCCGGGAAGGTATTGAGCTGAATTTCTTCCGTCAAGTTCCCTTCAATATAGGAGATGGTTTTCTGTGTAACTTCACTGTACTGCATCCTGTTCACCTCAAAATTATGATATCGGAAATAGAAAAGGAATATTTGATTATTCTTGCTAAAGTTTTTGAGCAGATCACACGATATATGACTGTATCTTAAAGAAAATAAACAGAACATAACAATAACTTATCGGCATTCATTAACAGATTCAATTTTACTTATCTTCTTTTCAGCGATATGCTTTTATTTATACAGCCCCATTAAGCGAAGGAGTGATGATCAATATGACAAATAAACCGATCAGTGAACAATTCAAATCCATTCCGACCACTGCAATTTCTGATGCAATGAAAGGGATGAACAATCTGGATCCATCCATTAAACCGCTTAAGGACACCTACAAAATCAGCGGAAGAGCCCTTACCGTCAAAATGCCTATCGGAGACAATTACAGTGTTATGAAAGCGTTAGATGCAGCCGAACCTGGGGACATTATCGTCATTGATGCAAAAGGTGATTTGTCACGTGCGGTCGCAGGTGATTTTGTCATCGGCATGGCCAAGGCCCTGGGCATCGCCGGTTTTGTTGTGGATGGTGCCATTCGGGATCTGGAGGCATGCAAAGCATTGGATTTTCCGATTTTCTGTAAAGGCACCACAATTGCGGCCGGCAATAAGGCGGGCCAAGGAGAGATCAATACAGCAATTTCCTGTGGAGGCGTTTCGATTCAGCCAGGTGATATCATTGTCGGAGACTGTGATGGCGTCACCGCCATTCCATTCGCCAGTGCAGAAGATGTGTTAGCCGGCTCACTTGAAAAACTCCAGAAAGATGATCAGCGTGCCGCTTCGGTTTCAGAGGACATTGCGGCCATCAAGAAGCATTTAAAAGAGCAACTTGCAAAAGGATAATGGCTGTTTGGCGCAATTTTCATAAAAACAACGGTTTATTTCATTATGTAAATCGCCATTCTTTCAAAAACCTTTGGTATACGGGCAAAAACCATCCACTGATGGGTTAAGCGGCAGGATATAACGGGTATAGCATATCAAGACATCAATAAAGTTAAAGGAGGAAAACAGCATGGATTCAACAATATGGCTGTACATAGCGCTCGGAATCTTCGTCCTGGGCCTGATTATCGCGATCGTCGGCGTCGTTATGCTGATTTCAGGAATCAAGGAACCGATGAAAAAAATGAAAGGTTCCGCAAACAACTTGAAAGAGCGTGTGGATAAGCTTAACCTGGAAGCAACGACTTTATCGCATACTGCAAATGAATTAAAAGAAGATGTACAAGTAAAATCTGAAAAAATCGGGGTTTTGGTAGATGCTGCTAAAGGCACCATGAATTCAGTTATTGATTTGAATGCAACCGTCCGCTCTATTACAGGAGATATTACGACTCGAGTGGATCGGGATAAACGCAATATCGCGGAAGTCAACCAATACAGCAATACGGCAATCGGTTTGGTGAATATGATCAAAAACCGCAAGTCTCCCGAAAAAATCAATCCTACCTATTCTCCAACTTCTATGCCGGATGTAAAAGAGTATTAATTAGTTAACAAAAATCCACCCTTTGTCGGATATCCGATACAGGGTGGATTTTTTGCACGCTTAATTTTTATCTCCTATGCGTTGTAATAAAAAAAGGTGTGAAACAAAACGGCGGCTAGAGAAGCCACTTCCTTATTTACCGCTTCGACATGGACCACGTCAAGCTCAGAGCTAACAATTAAATTGGACATCGACACAGCCGCAATTTCTGTATCCTCGCATTTCAAACGGCCAGTTCCTGCAAAGTCTTTCTCAAAGTAATAGCTTCGGGTGTCCAAGTTAAAGGAATAAGCCACTTCTAACAATTGAACTCGGTGTCCTGCGACCCGTCCGGATTTCTGGGATTGGTGGTCAAAAATACGATAACCAAAACCGGGAAACGAACATTCGGTGCTGTAAAAGGGTTTTCCGTCCAGTTGTGTAATTATATATGTATAAGGCAAACCGGAACTCAGCAGCACATTGAAAATCCCTGCTATAAATGATGGCGCATTCGGTGCAACAAGAACAACGCTTGTCCCGATTCGTCTCTTAGCGTCATTTTTTTCGGCCGCTGAAACGTTTTGCGGACTCGATAAGTAAACTGCTGCATCCCCTGCCTCCTTACATTATTTTAATTTACTATAAAGTTTAGTCGATCAGGAGGAATTATCCATGAAAAAAGGCTGGATCTCGATTGTTATAGGCTTGATTTTAGGTTTGACGCTATCCTATTTTCTCCTCAGCTATAACGGATGGACCATGATTTCAATTGGAAAAGATGGAGAAACTTTAAGTTCGGTCAATGAACTGGATTTCGATTTGATTACGAATGCATTCGGACTTGTTTTACTTTGTATAGCTGTAGTTTATGGAACACTTTCTGTCTTCAATAAACGTTCATGATTTTAGTTAGACAAGTCTTTTGAATAAGCTGTGGATTTGTAGAGCACCATTGCGCTGAAGAAAAAGAAATGAATTGCAAATTTTATATCCACAATCTCCAACGTGGAATCTTCGAGAAATCCATTCACTTTTTGATCTAAGTTATTTTCGCTCCATCCAACAAATGTTTTGACTCTCATGTTAACCGCTCCCTAAATTTATAGTTGATACTAAATATACGAATGAGTAAACTGCAAGTTTCATCTATTTTTCTTTTCCCCTATATCCATAAAGTTGAAATCACCAAATAAGCGATCATTCCAGCGATAAAAATCAGCAGGTACTTCAATTTTCTACCCATGCTACTCACCTCCTGGATTGTCGGTCGGATGACGAACTTTGCTGATTACCTATTACGTTCTTTGCCATCTTTTAAGTTTGATAGTCCAATAAATGGACAAATAATTGCCCCCGCTATCAAAATCCCTGTCAATATTCCATTATTTCCCCAAGACGTAATGACCGAAATCAAACACACGGCCGCAATTGCAAAAGCTCCGTATTTTTCCACAAACGCAAACATATGATGTCCTCCCGTCATTATTGATTCACCCAAAGCTCTTTTTCTTATGTACCAGTCCAAACTCCAACAACCACTTCAAAATAAACAGGAATTCTCTTTCAACTGTATCATCCATTTCTTGACTTTCGAAACATATTGACTGTCTCCCTTGCCAAGTCTCTTTAACTAATCTGTTTATGCCGTTCAACTGCAGGAGTTCAGCTATCTCATGGAGAAGTACTTATTACTACACAAATTGACAGGAGGGAATACCATGACTTTAGCTTACAGAGAGATTCTTGTAGCAGTTGACGGTTCGGACGAAGCAGGACTGGCATTCAAAAAGTCGATCGGCATCGCCAAACGAAATAATGCCAATTTGAACTTAATTTACGTTGCAGATCCCCGTACTTATACACCTATCAGACTTCATGGCGTCGATACTGAACAGCAGGCTTTTAAGTATGGCAGAGAACTATTGGAGAAATACAAAGCCATCGCCTTGGACGCAGGAGTGGAAAATGTAAACAACATCGTCACTTCAGGTTCTCCTAAAAGGGTCATTGCGAGAGACTTTGCGAAACAAGTTGAAGCAGACCTGATTATATGCGGTGCATCCGGAATCAATGCCATGGAACGGTTCATGCTCGGAAGTGTTTCCCAGCACATTGTCAGAAGCAGTCCCTGCGATGTACTGGTGGTCCGCATCCCAGACCCAGAAGATGAAGACAATTAAAGAGTTCAATTCTCACTGTCAGTGAGCTACTGATTGCGTCTGATGTGTCGGGATTTGAATGATAGCCATTTCAATTTCTAAAACGCTTCATTTCCAGAAGCCTCTTTCCTCCAGTTAGGAAGAGGCTTTTTGGTATGTCTTTGAAAATAAACTCCAGACAAGCTTCTCCTGTCAAATCCGCCCGCTCCAGACGATTGAATTTATTTCATTCTCAACTCAAATGTCAGCTAAAATTAAAGCAAATTTCCACATCTTTTGTGATTGACTTGAAATGTTCAAAAATGATTAAGCAAAAATGCTGGTTTAATGGAAATTTGCCTGTCAGCTGAGGTATATTAATAGTCGTGGACATAAGAGGAGTTTGAAAATGAAAATAGAACTAACTGCACCATCTCAGAAAACATTATGGGCACAAGTCGTGAAAACAGGAATTATCAAATCGAATTTGATTCCCATGCTCGCAGGATTGATGCTCGCGTTGTATACGTACCAAGAAAGCTTTACAGAGAATATCGGCAATATCCTTTTAGCCTTAATAGGTACAGCAGCTATTATTGCAGCAGCTGGTTCGTTCAATAATCTTTACGACCGTGACATCGATGCTGTCATGAACCGGACCAAAAACCGCCCGACGGTAACAGGATCTATAGCGATCAAAAAAGTCTTATGGGCTGCAATTCTGTTATTGGTTATCGGCTTGGCTTTATTGTATGTGGCTTCCCCACTAACCGCATTTCTCGGATTTCTCGGCGTGTTTTTCTACGTGGTGCCTTATACCATGTGGACAAAGCGCCGGACAATCTGGAACACGGAAGTGGGAAGTATTTCAGGCGCTATGCCTCCTTTGATCGGCTGGGCCGCTGTAGCACCTGATATCTGGCATCCTGCCTGCTGGGCGTTATTCCTGATTATGGTGATCTGGCAAATGCCCCATTTTTACGCAATTGCCATTCGTAAGCAAGAGGATTATACAGCAGCAAATATTCCGATGCTTCCAGTTGCGAAAGGCGCAAAGCGCACTTACCTCCAAACCAATATTTATTTAGTCTTATTGGTGCTTTCCAGCCTGCTGTTTCTGCCATTAAGCCTTGGCTTAACTTTGGTCTCTCTTGTCATGGGACTCCTTTGGCTGGGCTTGAGTCTCTTCGGCTCACAGAAATATGGCATAAAAGTTTGGGCGGATAAAATGTTTTTATTCTCTTTGGTGCATATGGTCGTTATCTATTCAACAGTGATCATTTATGCTTCCATCGGGATGATTCTTTCCGGAATTTATTGACAAACAATCCAGTAAAAAATGTTACGTGACCAAACAGGTAGACAGTATCGCAGCTGATCTACCTGTTTTTTTATTGCCATAAATCTCCTTCTAAATATTCTAAATTATTGTATTAAGTTTTAGAAACCCCTATCTTGCTGTTGCTTAATCTAGTAAACTTAAATTACATGGGAATTAATTACTTTTTAAGAATCTTGGAGAACTAGTCTAATAGACCCCCGCGCATAAACTATCCATACATAAAAGAAGAAAAGTTATGATTGGAAGGAGATCAATAATGATGAAATATTTGTCAAAAGAGCTGGGACAGGATATTTTAGCTTCCACTGCTCTTTTTGATTTGATTCAAGACCCCATTTTCCTGATGGCGAAAGACGGAAATTCCTATCGTTATCTTTACGCTAATCCAGCAGCGTTGGCTATCATGCCCCCACAGAAAATTATCGGCTGTCTGATTGAAGAAGTTTTCCTTCCTGAGCAAAGTCAAGCAATAATCCGACAACACCAAGAAGTAACAGCTGCGCAAAAACCGAGAGAATTTATTGAAAAGATTCAAACAGACAATGGGTTTTTTATCGGTGAAATAATGTTGAGTCCGGTACTAGTCAAACCTGATCAATGCCAGTATATAATGACTGTCGTGCGGGACGTCACCGAAAGAGAACAGAGAAAGGAAGCTCTGCTGAAGACTAAAAGGGAAATCGATGTCGAGAGAAAACGATTGAACTCACTGGTCGAAAACAACGGAAATGCGGTATTTGAATTTGATCAAGACAAAAATTTCATCAGCATCAACCATACAGTCACAGAAGTTACAGGGTTCTCTGAAAAAGAGCTGATTGGCCAGTCCGTTGTTTCAATGGTCGTCGATCGCTATTTAGAGGACACGCTCTCTCATTTTGAAAAGGCGCTGACCGGAGTTTCTGTTGAATTTGAAACGGTGATCTATACAAAAAAACGGCAGAAGGCTGTCTTTCAAGTGAATACCATTCCCATCATCATTGAAAATCAAGTGAATGGAATTTATGCCATTGCCAAAGAAATTTCAGATCAGAAAAAAACAGAGCGTTTGTTGCGTGAGAATGAACAGCGGTATAAATCGCTATTCGATAATCATCCGCATGGAATTTTCACATTTGACCGGACCGGCAATCTGGAAAGCATCAATGCCGGCACCGAAAACATCACCGGTTATTCGTTTGAGGAATTAAAGGCAAATTCATTTTTGTCGATTGTTATGCCTGAAGAAATAGAAAAAGTACGCGACTATTTTTACAAAGCGATTAACAGCGAACAGCCGGAACGTTATGAAATGGCTTTCCATAAGAAAAATGGCGGGTTGATTGATTTGCAGGTCCTGAATATCCCCCTGATCGTAGATGGTCAAATGCTTGGAATCCACGGCATCATCACCGATATCACTGAAAAAAATTTAGCTGCTAAGGCGCTGACAAAGGCCAAAGAAGAGCTCGAAGTTTTCTGGGAAAACTCAACCGATCCCCTCTTTTATATTGATACAAAAGGAGATATCTTAAAAGTAAACCCAGCCTTTGAAGAAACATTCGGCTTTACAGAAGACGAAATGAAAACTGGAAAAGGAACAATCATCCCATCTCATATGAGATCTGATCAAGACCATATTATAGGACGGATATTGGACGGAGAAACGGTCAAGTTTCATGATACACTGCGCATCGACAAAACCGGGAAACCGTTGAATATCATTTCTTCCTATTCCCCAGTCCGAAATTCGGATAGAAAAGTCATTGGCGCGACAATCGTCTATAAAAATGTGACCGAATTAAAAAAAGCAGAACAGGAACTACAGAAAAGCCAGGAAAAATACCGGCTGATTACAGAAAGCACTTTTGACATCATTACATTGATCGACCTTTCCGGAAAAGTGGAATACGTATCGCCCGCCAGCGAAAAAGTGTTGGGATACTCGGATCAAATCTTTATCGGAAGCCCTTTTACTACGAACGTTCATCCGGAGGATACTTGTAATTTAATTGAAAGTGTCGCATCCCTCATTGATAGAGGAGAATCTACCACAGTAGAAGTGAGGTGTATGCATCGGAAGGGACATTATGTCTGGATGGAGATATCCCCCACCCCAGTCTTGTCGAATGGGGAATTAAAGCAATTCTTCACGATTGCAAGGGACATTACAGAACGCAAGAGGCTACAGGACAAAGTAGAGAAGATGGCATTTTATGATCATTTAACCGGTATCCCCAACCGCCGGACTTTTGATGACAAATTAAAGAAAGCTATTTTCCAAGCCGATGCCACCGGAAAAAAAGTGGCGGTACTTATGTTGGATGGCCGCAAGTTTAAACAAATCAATGACCGGTTCGGACACGACGCAGGAGACGCAGTCATCAGGGAAATGGCGATGCGGCTAGAGTCCAGCATCCGATCTAGCGACACGGTTGCCCGTTTGGGCGGTGACGAAATGGGGATTGTTTTACCGGGACTTGATTCAGTCGAAGTGGCCGAACAAACAGCAAAGCGAATACTGAAATCACTCGAATCTCCCCTGCTCTTTAACGGTTGTGAAATTAAAATTGGAGCCGAAATCGGCATTTCGTTATACCCCGACAACGCTGATAATGAAAAATCATTGGTTAAATACGCAGATATGGCTCTTTACGAGGCGAAAACATCAGACCACGATCATTATCGGATTTACAATTAAAAACCAGGCAGCTTAACTGAGAGCAGAACGAAAGAAGGAGAAAAACCATGCGTTGGCATCGTTTTTCTCCTTCTTTCATTTAAATTTCGTTTATTTACTATCACCGATAAACCAAATTTCATTTTCATAATAGCCTTCTTCATCATCGATTATTTCCTTGAAACCGGAAATGGATAAGTCTTCAGGAACGTCCAAATTCCATTCTGCCCGAACATTTCGAGTCTCCGGAAGCGGAATCCATTTCTGGTCCTCATCCTCACGGATAAAGAAATCTTGGAAATGTTCGTTCCCTTTGAAAACAATGATTTGTGAATTCCACAAACTCGGAAAATCAATTGAAGCTACAACACGGTATTCCACTTGGTCATAAGGCTTTAGATCTTTAAGGTATGCCACCCGTTCTATAAGTGTTTGCATACAAAGCTGTTTAACTTTCCGAGGTGTTTGATCGGAGTTGATAAAACCTTGGTGAACCGGCAAATGCATATGCCAGTATCCATTATAGAAATCCGTTGGAAATACCGCTGTGTTTTCTTTAATCCGTTTGACCATGTTTTCCGTCTTCTGTTTAATCCCCCGAACTTTTTTCTCTCTCATGTCAGTTCTCCTCAATTTACAGTTAGATAAAACTAAAGATAAAACACCATGAAGAGGCTGAACAAAGCAATAGCTCCCAAGGTTTACAAATCTCTTAAATAGCGCAGCGAGACTTGCTGCTCACCGGTACTCGTGGTTTATGCTCGCTTTACTTTGTATATAACCCCCACGCCTCATAAAATGGAATTCCTTTTTGAATGCCTTCCTGTACAGATACTAATTGTTCTAATGCTCCACTTTCTATCTGCATTTGGTTAAGTGCAGTGAGCAATTGGCTGCCGACAGCTTGATGCCGACACTCTTTGTCCACGAAAATGACATAAATCGTCCAGTGCTTGGCCAAGCCATTCCGCTTCTTAGCCAATAACTAACCTGAATGATTCTGTCTCAGCCAGAAAATCTTGTCTTGTAAGCAATCGCCCTGATATGAGTTGCCGGTAAGAAGTGATGGTCCCATCATGTGTAATAATGTAGATTCTCTTTCGTTGAAAACTTCGGCAAAAGCCAAAAAAGTCTTCGGCCAAGCAGCTGAATTCATATTCTGTCAGCAGATTGATCCCTGTTTTCCACAACGAAGAATCCAAATTTCGAGCAAAATGAAAGGCTGGAAATTCCTCTTGCATAGCTTTTGCATCAAGCAGCTCATCACAGCAAGATGTCACAGCATCGGCGTGGGCAGGAAATATCCGGGGCGCCGCCAACGGGTGGACAACTTTAATACAATCCACATTTCCGCTCCACACAGAAGCAGTCTGGAGCGTTCTCAGAGTAGGGCTGACAACCACAACATCCTCAGCAGTCAAAGGCAGTGCAGACCTTAATTTTTCCGCCTGGTCTATTCCTTTGCTGGTTAGCGAAGGATTTCTCAATCCGAGACTGTCCGGCAAATTACTCGCATGCTCTCCTTGGCCATGACGAATAAATATCAAATCCATATTTTTTGCCTCCCTGCAATGTTCCCGACCCCATTGTTTACCTTTCTTCCTGTCCCTTTAAAGCTGCCATTTTTTTCTGATCTATTTCCAATCGAAACATCTATCACCTATCCGAAAAAGATGTTGGTTCTCTCCTTCTAATATACCAAATAAACCCAGCGGAAACATCAAATGATTGAATATTCTTTTCTTTTTGAAGATTGATTTCTATTGCTAGCAAAAGACTTTAATCTACACAAAAAAGCCTCTCCTGAACACCGATTTACACGGCCGTTCAAAAGAGGCTTTTTCGATTAATTTTCTTCTGCCAACCTAAATGCTTTGCGGCTTCTGATGCTTAGAACAAGCCATAGCAGCACGTTGAAGACCAGAATAAACCCACCGAGCACCCATATGCTCATCATAAACGTTTCATTTCCATAAGCGGAAGACATAGCTTCCCGGAAACCAAGAAGCGCATAGCTCATTGGAACAAAGTCATGGACTTTCTGGAAAAATCCATTGGTCAGTTCTACCGGGAACATGCCACCGCTCGCACCCAATTGAACGACGAGCAAGATCATGGCCATAAAGCGGCCTGGATTACCGAATGTGATTGCCAAGAACATGATCAGGAACATATAAGTAAGTGAGGTGATCACAGAAACTGCGATGAACTCTCCGATATGTTCCACTTGAAGGTGAAAACCGAACAACATGATGGCATCGACAATCAATGCAGCAGCGGTCGCCTGGACAAAGCCAATCGAAAACTTGCTGAGCCACCAAGCGGTACCGGAAGTCGGACGCCCTGCCGGCGCATTGATTGGAAACACCAGATTGAACGATAAAGCGCCAACAAAGAGGCCAAGCGATAAAATATACGGAGCCAATGCATGGCCGTAGTTCGGCACTTCGCTGCGTTGGCTTTCTGTAGCTGTTGCCGGGGCAGCCAGCATTTTGAAATTGGCATCATTCAGCTGAGTACCATTTACTTCTTCTGCTCCCTCGCCCAAACTTGCAGCGAGTTCAGATGACCCCTCTGATAGCTTGCCAAGACCTGCTCCCAGTTCACCTGATCCTTCTTTTAGTTGCCCTGCCCCGTTGCGCAATTCAACTGCACCGCCGGCAAGTTCGCCCGCTCCGCCGGAAAGTGCTGGAATGCCTTCATTTAGACGATTGGCACCATCCGCCAAATCGCTGGAACCGGAATTCAGGTTTTCGGAATTTGCAGCAAGCTGATTGGTACCTTGTTGAAGTTGCCCCGCACCTTCCGCTGCTTGGGCCACCCCTTCTGCATAAGCAGCAGTTCCATTTTTAAGCTCCTGCGAGCCTTGCTGTAAGGCACTTGCCCCTTCGACCAATCCAGCTGAACCATCAGCAAGAGACGATACGCCTTTAGTCAACGAAGAACTGCCTTGTGCCAAACGATCAACTGCATCTGCCAGTTGCGGCAGTTTTTCTGTTGCTTTCTCTGTACCGGCCAATAATTCCCCACTGCCTTGCTTGGCTTCGTCTGCACCTGCAGCAAGAGCGGCTGCGCCAGGAATCAACTTGCCAGTAAGCGCATCCTGGAGAGATGCATAACCACCGAGTGCCTGTACCGCTTGTGGATTGATACGCTCTACCGCATTATTCAATTCGGCGATTTGTCCCGGCAATGAACCGAGTGATTGAAAAGCCGGAATCAAGTGATCGTTTAAATCGGACGACACCGCTCCAAGGCTATTCTTAAGTGTTTCAAGAGTAGCTTGCTGCACTGCTGACTTTTCTTCCATACTGCCACTGACAGCAGCTGACAGCTCTGCCTGCTGCTCTTCGGTCAAACTGACAAAAGTGGGAGACGCCTGTAAAGCTTCCACTGCTGAGGCGGAAGAAACTGGCTGCAGTTCCTCTAAACTTTGTTGAGCTGCAGCTAAATTCGTTTGCAGTCCGGATGCATCCTGAGCGCTTCCTGCAGAAACTGCACTGTTCAATTGGCCAAGGCTTTCTTGAATGGCGGTGAGCCCTTGCTGCAAGCTGGCGATTTGATCAGCCGCTGGCAGTTCATCATTCAATTCGTTTAACCCATTCTTCAATGCCGAACCTCCTGCAGCTAATTCTGCAAGTCCATCATTGAGCGCGGCTTGACCCGAAACCAATTGCTGTATGCCTGAAGAGCTGTCTGCCAGTTGACTGGTTTGTGACTGCAATTCGTGCAGGCCATTGTCCAGCTCTTCACTACCGCGCTGAGTTTCCGACAATCCATCATTCAGCTGCTGAGCTCCAGGAACCAGCGAACCTAGGCCATCTGCCAACTTCACGGACCCTTGAACCAATGCAGAACCATTACTGTTCAACTCGGCTGTGCCTTCAGCCAGTCCAGCTACTCCGCTTTGAAGTCTTCCAACGCCTTCAGTGTACTCAAAAATTCCTTTGTTCAACTGGTCTGCCCCTTTGCGCAGTGCAGTTGTTCCCGCTGAAAATTGACCAACACCAATTTCCAACTGCTCGGCCCCTTCCTTGAACGTCAAACTGCCTTCTGACAATTCCATTAGCCCTGCAGTCAGTTCCTTATTGCCATCCTGGAGCTCAACAGTTCCTTCATTGAGCTGTTCGGCACCTTCAGCTGCCTGCCCTACTCCTTCACCAAGTGTTTCAATTTGCGCAAATACTGCTTTTACGTATTCTTTTGTTACATTTTCTGCGATTTCTTCTTTAATGGCCATGGTCGCCTGCTTGCTGACAGCTTCAATGAAAAAGCCTCGGCCAGGATTGGTTTCATACTGCAAATTCATGGCTTTCGGCTGATCATCCATAATGGACGCCGCATTTGTTGAAAAATCCTTCGGAATGGTCAACACCATAAAATATTTTCCGTCATTCATGCCGCGTTCAGCTTCTTTGGCATCTGTAAAATGCCAGTCCAGTGTTTCATTTTCTTTTAAGTTACCGACCAATTCGTCCCCGACAGCGAAAGTAGTGCCATCGTAATCTGCAGCTGTGTCTTCATTCACAACAGCCACCGGCAAACGATCAGTTTTACCGTAAGGATCCCAGGACGATCCAAGGAAAAACCCTCCATAAATAATTGGGATAAACATCATAACAATCATTGTTCCCAATAACAGCGGTTTGGAAAACAATTTTTTCCATTCCAATCTAAGCATGTTCACTTGTCATCATCCTGTTCTTTACCGATTACGTCACTTAAAGTTTCACGGTTCCAGTTTAAAGTCGGCAAGTTTGCCGTTCCAAGTCCTTCTTTCAGCAAATCCGCTGCAGTCAAATTAGAAAAGTACTCAATGAGCAAACGATCTCCTTGCGCAAACACATTACGCAGAAGTTCCTGTCCTTTTTTCGCATATTTTCCGTCATGAAATGCCAAGCCGATCAACCCAGTATCCGGATACATTTGAATCGGCCCTTCCATCGCTTCGATGACATCCAGCAAGGTAATATCAGTTGCAGGCTTCGCAAGTGAAACGCCCCCATTATTTCCAGAGACCGAAACCGCAATTCCCTGGACAACCAATTTTCGAATGATTTTTTTCATATACGAAGGCGACACGCCCAGTCTTTTGCTGATTTCATCAGAAGCGAGCGGTGCGCTGCTTTCCTGTGTGGCCAGCAAGACAATAATACAAAATGCTTGCTCTACCCCTTTTGTCAATTGCATATCTAGCACCTCTTTTTCATCTACTTCAGATATCCATTATGGACATCTGATATCTATTTAGGAATTCTACACCTTTTTCAAAAAAATGCAAGAGCCATATCTAACTCGGACTAACGAATCTGAATCAGTTGGAATTTTATGCTATAATTTAAATAAAGATACATTTAATTGCATAAAAAACGAGTGGACATTGCCGAACGATTTAGGAAGCGGATGGGTATCGCCGGCTTTTAGCCAAGTGGTAGCACAATCGATGAGTTCTGACTTGCAGGATAAGGGAAACACCTGGATTAATACGGGGACGAGTTTCGGTATTTTATTGACCGGTCCTGTAGCTTTGGCATTTGGGGAACAGTGGAGATGGAGTTATGTCTTATTCGCAATCATTGCTTTAATAATTTGTTGGTGGAACAGTTATTCAATCAAAGAAGAAAATCAGAGAGTTCGAATGTTCAAGCAAATTAAATTCAAATTTAAGCCATTGGTTAAGGCGCGCTTTCTGATACTGGCTTCCTTCGGGGTCGGTTTCAGCTCAGCAATTTATTGGACCTTCTCAAGAAGTTATATTACCGCTATTCACGACTTATCAGTAAGTGAAAGTGTAGGATTTTGGACCATTATGGGAGGTGCGGGCATTATTGAAGGCATAGCCGGAACCATCATCCACTCAATTGGACTGCACCGCTCCTACCAATTAGGTGTGCTGGTGGTATCAGCCGCTATTTTCGGTTTAACTCTATCACATTCTGCAGCTATCTATGTATCGGCTCTGCTTTTTGGCGTATCGTTTATTTTTATGACTGGCCTCTTTATCGTCTGGGGTACCCGACAATTTCCTGATTCGCCTTCGACCGGCGTCAGTATTTCATTTTTCTCATTGGGAATTGGCCAGTCCGATGGTTCTATAGCTGCAGGCATGTTGGTCGAAGGCATTTCCTATCCTTTTGCGTTTATCCTGTTTTCAATCATCGGTCTTCTTTTTCTTTTTTGTAGAACCACCATTCTTCCTTTATCTTCTGATATAAAAAAGCAATGAAAAGTCCGATGCGAAAGCATCATGAACAGTCGCCATTGCCGGTTTTAGCCTTTTTATATTTAAAAACGCTTACATTTAGCGATCTATGTTTCGCCTTATTTTTAAGTGGTAGATAAAGAAAGAAACTATCCATTATCAACCACTAAGGAGAGAGTTAGATGACAAACTTGCCGAACCCTAGAACACAATACACAACAGATGATTTCCCAAAACAATTTCAAGAGCCGCCAGGCCTTCAAAATCAAATGGATCCCCTGCCCGATTGCGGTGAAACAAGTTATGTCGGTTCCGGCAAACTAGCTGGGCGGAAAGCGCTTGTAACCGGTGGCGATTCTGGTATCGGCCGCGCAGCTGCAATCGCTTATGCCCGTGAAGGAGCGGACGTTGCGATCAACTACTTGCCGGTGGAACAGCCTGATGCAGAAGAAGTCAAAAAGCTGATTGAAGCCGAAGGTCGTAAAGCCGTCTTGATTCCAGGAGATCTGAGCAATGAGGCTTTCTGCCAGAAACTGGTCGAACAGGCAAACGCCGAACTTGGCGGATTGGACATCCTGGCACTGGTTGCCGGAAAGCAGCAAGCAGTCGAGGATATTTTGGATTTGCCTACTGAACAACTTGAGAAAACATTCCAGATCAACGTCTATTCCATGTTCTGGACTGTAAAAGCAGCGCTTCCGCACCTTCCTGCAGGAGCTTCCATCATCACAACCAGCTCAGTGGAAGGATTCGATCCGAGCCCGATGCTGGTCGATTATGCAGCGACGAAATTCGCAATTATCGGTTTCACAAAATCCTTATCGAAACAATTGGCGGAAAAAGGCATTCGCGTCAATTCCATTGCTCCGGGACCAATTTGGACTGCTCTTCAAATTTCCGGCGGCCAACCGCAGGAAAACATTCCGGAATTCGGAAAAGGTACACCTGAAACTCCTGTTGGACGTGCAGGACAACCTGTGGAATTATCATCCGTTTATGTATTCCTGGCTTCTCCCGAATCCAGCTATGTAACGGGTCAGATCTACAGCATCACGGGCGGCATACCGACTGCCTAATCCCTCAAAAAATACTAAAAGCTTACAGCCCCTGTTTTTCTTGGGCTGTAAGTTTTTTTTAGTGTATAGCTAAAATCTTCAGCACCATTTAAAAATCATGTTTCTAACTCTTTAATTCATTTAAATTAATTGAATTTTCAGTTTTAAAAGGTTTTATTAAAGAAGTGAAGAATTAACTATAGGAGCGAGTGAAAAAACGAGGAGGCGTAAGTATGACACTGGAATACAACAATGTTTTGGCAGCTGTGGACGGTTCACATGAAGCGGAACTGGCATTTAAAAAATCGATTGAGTTGGCTAAACGGCATAATGCCGTTCTCCATCTGCTTCACGTTGTAGATACCCGAGCCTACACTACGATGACGAAACACGTTCCGGATATTGATGATGAAATCTTCGAGGATGGAAAAGAACTTCTTAGTAAATACAAAAAAGAAGCTGAAGCAGCTGGCATTCCGGAAGTGAATGTCTATATCACGCCGGGTTCTCCTAAAAAAGTCATTTCGCGTGATTATGCGAACCGTTTAGATGCAGATTTAATTGTATGCGGCGCCCAAGGCTTGAATGCATTTGAACATTATCTGATGGGAAGCGTATCGCAACATATTGTCAGCAGCAGCCCTTGCGATGTTTTAGTGGTTCGGGGCAATAAAAGAAGTAAATGAGAAGAAAATCGGAAATGAAGAAATGATATGAGCCTGTATTCTTTATCATAATACTTTTCTATGCCCGGCTAACTTATCGTTTAAGTTAACCGGGCTTTTAGATCTGTGTATTTTCTTAACCGCAGATGCCTGAACGAATAGACCTGCTTTTAAGAATGCCAGAGATCGGCAATTTGTTGTGCCTGTTGTTGTGTCATGACTTGAAATGAATATTTCACAGATTCTCATCTTCTTTCGTCTAATTTGAAGTCCAATAGAATTCCCGATTCGGCATTTACTAGCCAAACACCAGACAAAGCCACATTTCTATTCCAATTCTTAATAATCAAAGGTGCGTGTCAACAAGAGGATAAATAAAGAAAAACACGAAATGTAGGATTACGATGCTCCACCCGATCAGTTTGCTTTGTATGTTTTGTACTGCTAAAAATGCAAGGGATCCCACGACGCCGCCTATCAAGAAGAACGGCGATGCACCAAAGTCGGTTAACCATTCAAGGCCCAACCCGATCAAGAGGCCGACAATGGCAAAAACAGCGAGCAGGCGCTTGTTGAAAATGCCTTTGTCTGAGAAGTGGCTAACGACTCCGATTGCAACTACCCCTCCGATATAGCCAAAAAATGTGGCTATATAGAGATATGAATAAAATCCATATAATGCGTCGCTTAAGCTGAAGTCCGAACCGAACAAAATCATAAATAAGAACATGACAGCGATAGAAGAAAGCACGGATGCAGAGGATCCTTTCAAGTAATTGAGTAACATCGATTTCTCCTTTTAATTACGGTTTTTATGTTTCAAATAACGAGATATCCTCGTTATGAGAACCGATATCTTTCTGAAATCATCTTCAAG
This sequence comes from Planococcus wigleyi, assembly GCF_014836985.1. Classification (GTDB taxonomy): domain Bacteria; phylum Bacillota; class Bacilli; order Bacillales_A; family Planococcaceae; genus Planococcus; species Planococcus notacanthi. The sequence goes on from NZ_JACSPU010000004.1 coordinate 149,404, forward strand.
GAAAATTCCTTTCTTTTTAAAAGAAATTTGAGAAGAACTTGCAATTGTTTCTTATTATATAGTATGCGCCATTGCTTACTGCTTATGTTAAAAATTATGCCGGTTTACCATAAAGACGATGTTAAAAATTCCTTCTCGGCAGTTTAGGTAATTCAAAACTTAATTTTTTTAATGCTTAGTTACAACTGGGCTGAAAGCGAAACTCTCAGAGAGATTCAATTTTAGAATTTGATTTCTTTAATTAGAGTATACTTTCTGTAGGGGGGATAAATATGGATGAAAAAGACTGGCTAATCATTACAACGGTATATGAAGAGAAAAATATCACTAAAGCGGCGAATAAACTGTTCACCTCTCAACCCGCCATTACTTATCGATTAAATCAATTGGAAGAAGAAGTCGGTGTTCGACTCATATGGCGCGACAAAAAGGGCATCAAGTTCACTCCTCAAGGCGAATACATTGTAAAGTACGCAAAAGAAATGCTTGTAAAGCTCCAACAGACAAAAGATCATTTGCTGAATACTACTGAAGAATCTGCTGGAATGATTCGCTTAGGCGTTTCCAGTAATTATGCCCGCTTCATCCTGCCTGATGTGTTAAAGGAGTTTTCCGAGAAATACAGCAACATCCAGTTCAAGGTTTTTACCGGCTGGAGCTATGAAGTGCTGAAGGAAATCGAGCAAGACAATATTGCACTTGGAATTGTGCGAGGCGATATCTACTGGCAGAACAATAAAGTTTTGTTGAATCGGGAAAGTTTGTGCATCATTTCAAAAGATCCTATTGATTTAACAGGCCTGCCCCAAGAACCACGCATCGTTTTCAAGACCGATCCCAAACTCCAGCAAATCATGGATAGCTGGTGGTACAGCAATTATTCACAACCTCCGGCTATTAATATGGAAATTGATAATATCGAAACGTGCACGAAGCTCGTCTCCAGAGGGTTGGGATACGCCATTGTACCCGAGCTGGCTGTGACGGATATGACGGACCTCCACAAGGTAGTTTTGAAAGATGGAAACGAACAGCCACTTAACCGGCCAACTTGGCTGATTTACAAAGAAACGGAAGTTTTATATCCTGCGGTCCAGAACTTCATCGACTTTTTGACACGTACCTATACTCCTGCTGAAGCGGAATCAGCAGATCGTTCAGTTGAATAAGATAAATCCTTCTGAAAACGATAACCCCCTAGCTATATAGTAGCCAGGGGGTTATCGTTGCGATTTTCTATACAGTTATCTTTGATTTTTTTGAACGGGATGCGGCTGTGGCTCCCGCAATTTTCCCGAATACGGCACCGGACATCAGCCCGGATCCACCAGGGTAGTTGTCGTAGAAAATACCACCAACCATTTCACCTGCTGCAAACAATCCATCAATCATCTCTCCGTTTTCACCCAATACTTCACCGTTCGGGTTCACATGCAGTCCTCCAAAGGAGAACGTTACGCCGCAAGTGACCGGATACGCATAGAACGGTCCCTGTTCAATTTTCAGTGCCCAATTCGATTTTGGCGGTGTGATGCCGGTAGTCCCTTTTCCATCTTTTTCATTCGGGCTGTATTCACCTTCTTGAACCGCCTCGTTGTATTGTTGGATCGTTTCTAAAAATTGCTTCTGGTCAACCGGCAATTGCGCAATCAATTCTTCAAGCGTATCCGCTTTGTATTCTGATGCCTCTTCCAGAACATATTCTTTACGCAGAAGCGGCTTTACTTGAGCGTCGAATATCTGGATTGCCATCTGTCCAGGTTGTTTCAAGATTTCTCGGCCATACTTGGCATAGGTGTAATTTCTTAAATCCGCTCCTTCATCAACAAAGCGCTTGCCTTCTTTGTTCAGCATAATTCCAAGCGGATATGAGTGTTTTTTGAAGATATCTCCCGGTTTAGTGAAGTCTCCGACCTTTGGGGCATTGTAATCTGTACCGATTGAATGACAGCCTGACCACTGGCCGAAAGTGGCTGCACCAGCTTCAATTGCCATAGAAAGTCCTTCACCAGTATTGAATTCCGTTCCTCTAACTATGGCTGCCTCCCATTCTTCCCCTAAATGTTCCATTCTCATTTTTTTATTGGCTTCAAATCCGCCACAAGCCAGCACCACAGAGTTTGTGTTGACTGTCAGCTCGTCGCCTTTTTGATTGATGAGGATCCCAGTAATTTGGCCTGCTTCTTTTTTCAACCTAACTGCCGCTGATTCGTACCAGACGTCGATTCCAAGTTTGCTGACACGCTCGTTCAATTGCTTGATCAGGCCAACCCCTTTGTCCGCTGTCTTTACCGGCAACCCGCCCCAGAAATGGCGTTTGCCGTCCTTTTCGAACGACTGATTATCATAAATCAATTCAAATGTTATATCGTTGTCTTTCATCCATGCAATTGTTTCATATGATTTTGAGACGAGTTGGCCTGCCAAACTTGGTTCGCTGCGGTTTCCGGTCACCCGCATGAGATCATTGTAATAATCTTCTTCGCTGTAATTCGGCATTTCAATCTTTTCCGCCTCTTCTTCTGTGATTGCAACTATCTCTTTTATGGAATCCAGCCCATTATAGGCAAATCGGATTGCTCCATCCGTGAAAAAGGAATTGCCTCCTCTTTTTTCTTTCGGACCTTTTTCCAGAACCAGGACATTCGCTCCCGATTCGTGTGCTGAAATTGCCGCACATAACGCCGCATTCCCCGCTCCTACAACCACTACATCATACCCATTCGTTTTCTCTGTCATTGTTATTCCTCCTTAATATTCTTCCTACTTTTATAATAGAGTCAAGTTGTCAGAAAATAAAATCGAAAATATCTATGTTTAATCATAAAATAATTATATCTTAATTTGTTTTTTTAATAGCATTTACTTATCTTTTAAAACCTCTTTTGAAAAACAAAGCAATTTTCTACACATCCAAACAGTTCTAAAGCTATAATGAAGTCATAGTCAGTCCGGCAAATCTAATCGAGGGTGGTATGAGTTTATGCATACTTTTCGGAAATATAAAAACTCACATTTACAAGTGCCCATAAATGCACCTTTACACTTTAATGAACAGACCCATGGAGAAGAAATGACTCTGTTGAAATCAAAATTGAAGGAAATCTTTTCAAAAGCGAAACAGCAACAGCGCGAGGTAGTTTTTTTGTGTATCGGTTCTGACCGTTATATCGGCGATTCTCTCGGCCCATTAATCGGCAGCATGATGCTGGAAAACGGGATTTCCCGTCCTGTGCATGGCACATTAGAGGAACCGGTTCATGCGTTTAATTTAAAACTTGCTTTAAAAGACATTCACAAGAAAAACGAAAATCCAATCTTGATTAGCATTGACGCCAGTCTTGGAACGAAAGAACAAGTCGGAGATGTCCTGTTCAAGGAAGGCCCTCTAGTTCCCGGAAAAGCCCTTAAGAAAATGCTTCCGGAAGTAGGAGATTATCATTTCCAAGGGATTGTCAACTACCTCGACCCATTTCCCAGCTCCCAATTTTTGAACGATACGCGACTCCACACAGTCATGAAACTGGCGAAGCTGATTACCCAAATTATTATAGACAGCGACAAAGAAGAGTAAAAAGTAAAAAAAGGATCCAGCCATGAATGGCTGGATCCTTTTTTTAGATTGCTCCGGTGATAAATGCCACTGCAATGATAGCGATGCAGCAGATAAAAGCCCATTTAAATGCAAATTTTTGAAGTTCACCAATATCTTTTTGAACCATTCCTGCAACCAATAGCGTGGATGCCACAAGCGGGCTCAAGAAGTGGATTGGCTGACCGAGTACGGAGGCCCGGGCAATTTCCAGCGGACTGACACCGTATGCGGCTCCTGCCTCTGCCAAGATCGGCAATACGCCGAAATAATAGGCATCATTCGAAAGTGCAAATGTAAATGGCATACTGGTAATTGCTACTATCAGCGGATAGTACGAACCAACTGAAGCTGGGATGATGGAAATCAAAGAATTTGAAATGGCATCAACCATCTCGGTTCCGGAAAAAATGCCGGAGAATATGCCGGCTGCAAAAACCAGAACTACGACAGTAATGGCATTTCCAGAATGGGCAAGAATTCGTTCTTTTTGAAGACTTAAATTAGGGTAATTAATGGTTGCTGCTATGACAAAACCGATTAGGAAACTGATTGGCGCTGGCAATAAGCCCATGATCAATATTGTCATAATTGTAACGGCCAATATCAAGTTGAGCCAGATTAGTTTCGGCCTTTTCAAATCGTTTTCCACAGCATGAGTAGCAGCTACCTGAAGCATGCTTTCTGAAGAGACTGGAACCTTTTCCACATTTATGATGCCAAGACGGGCACGTTCTTTTTTGCCCATGAGATAAGCTACTCCTAAAATACTGAGCATCCCTCCTAACATCGTAGGAAGTATGGGTATGAAGAATTCGTTGGCATCCAAACCAAGCGATGCGATGGCCCGTGTTGCCGGCCCTCCCCAGGGTGTCATGCCGCTAACGATACTTACAGATAATATAGAAATTGTCGCTAAAACCAAGGGATTCATGCCTAAGCGCAGATATAGCGCTAACATCGCTGAGATGGTAATCATATGGGTAGTCGTCCCATCGCCGTCCAAAGAAGCAATCATCGCAATTACGGCTGTCCCTACTGCAATCTTTACTGGATCCCCTTTAACAATTTTCATGACCTTGTTGATCAGTGGATCAAACAAGCCGGCATCGATTAAAATGCCGAAGAACAAAATCGCAAATAACAATAAAGCCGCGGAAGGAGCAACCTGTTTCAATCCTTCCATCATCATATCCCCTAGCCCTGACCAAAATCCACCTGTCAGTGCAAAGAATATCGGAACCACTACTAATGCCGCAACTGGCGACATTTTTTTCGCCATAATTAGATACGTAAATATAACAACCATCGATACTCCTAAAAATGTAAGAATAGTAATTCCCCCTTTTAATGTATTCGCTTACAATTATTCCAAAGCATAATACCCTTGGCCGTTTGCTTTTCGAATTAGTTATAAGAATATTTCATCTAATCAAATAAGTAAAATAGATAAATCTTATTAGAAATGAACAAAAAAACTTATAATCTAATCTCTAATTGTAAAATCAACAAACTTTTTAAAAGGAGGGGTGGGTATCAAGAAAGTTTGTGAATTTTTGAACAGTTGATAGTTTTAGGAATTCTTGATTGTACATTAACCAGGTGTCCCGCGTGACCGGTTCTCCGTTCTCGTAATACAGAGGGTATTTGTAAAGTTCATCGGAAGGTCGAAGGCAAATTTCCGGCAAAATAGCGATTCCTAAATCATTTTTAACCATTTCTTTGCAGGTTTCTTGTCTGTCTGTTTCCATAGTGACCATCGGTGGTTCGATATAACGGTTATGCCACCACTTGCTGATGATGTCTTTTAATGAACTATCCGTTTTGTAATTGATGAAAGGCAGTTCCGGCACTTTCTCCATATCCACTTCTTTTTTGGAGATTAAAAATAATTGCTCTGTCTGTAACAATGTTTTCGATCCCGTCCAATTGTAATCACCACGTAAAATTCCCAGATGGACGCCCGAAGAATTAAGCAACCCCATTACATCTGCACTCCATCCGGTGTTAACACTAAACTGGACATTGGGATAAATAGTCAAAAATTCCTTCAATAATGGAGGCAATTTGTATTGAGCGAAATTACTTGAAACGCCTAAACGGATTGTTCCCCGGATATCCTGCTGCATGTTTTGAAGGTAATCTTTCGTATTTTGAAGTTTTGTCGTCATTTCTTCAGCATAGTGCGCTAAATAGATTCCCTCAGATGTCAGTTCGATCCCTTTTTTCGTTTTAAAGAAAAGTTTTGTCCCTACTTCTTTCTCCAAGTTTTTTAAGCGGTACGTTAAAGCAGGTTGAGAAATATAGAGACGTTCTGAAGCTCGGCTGATATTTTTTTCCTCATATAAAACTTGCATGGCTTCCCAATCTTTTTCATCCATTTCAATCACCCCTTTGTGTTATAAGTTATTTTTATAGGATACTCATTAAAATATCTATTTCACTTATGATCTAAATTACCATATTCTATTTTTAGAAGCAATAGAATTTTCAGAAAGGTGGTTCATCCTATGAAAGTACCGATTGCCGTCATGCGCGGCGGAACTAGTAAAGGAATATTCATCAATTATAGTGAAATGCCGGAGGACCGTAAGCTTTGGGACAATTTCTTATTGGATATTATGGGAAGCCCTGACCAACGGCAAATTGATGGTCTTGGAGGAGGAAACTCCTTAACGAGCAAAGCTGCAATCATTAAGAAGTCGGAGATGAAAGAAATCGACGTGGAATATACCTTTGCACAAGTGAGTATCGAAAATCAGTTGGTCGATTTTAAGGGAAATTGCGGGAACATCTCTTCCGCGGTTGGTCCGTATGCCATAGAGCAAGGGCTGGTTGCAGCAGTGGAACCAGTGACTGTCGTAAGAATCTTTAATACGAATACACAGAAGGTAATCATCGCTGAAGTCGAAGTGGAGAATGGACAAGTAAAGTCAGACGGACAGTGCTCGATTCCTGGTGTTCCAGGGACTGGTTCACCCATCTATTTATCCTTTACAGATGCACAAGGCGCTGTTACTGGAAAACTGTTCCCAAGTGGAAATCCGATTGATTTGTTGGAAACGAAGAAAGGACTTCTTGAAGTATCCATCATTGACGTCGCCAATCCTTTGGTATTTGTGAAAGCACAAGATGTAGGCTTGACGGGATCTGAACTGCCACATGAATTTACAGTTGAAAAACTGGCAGAATTAGAAGAAATCCGTTCAGCTGCAGCTGAAATTTGTTTATTTTCAACCAAAGAAGAAGCTACTGTGAAATCACCTGCTGTTCCTAAACTCACAATTATCGCACCTCCAGAAAATTATCTGGATATTAACCATGTTGAAAGGAAAGCAGATGATATGGATTGCCGAATTCGAATGATGTCCATGCAAAAACCTCATCAGGCATTAGCAATCACTGGCGCTATTTGCACAACAGCAGGAGCGTTTTTAACAGATACCATTTTAAATGATGTTATCCAAGTCGAAAATACCGTGTTGCGCCTAGGCCATCCTTCAGGAATCATTGAAACGAAAGTAGATTTAATTGCTGGCCACATTGGGAATATAAAAGTCGTTCGCACCGCTAGATTGATTCTAGAAGGATATGTTTATACTAAAAACAGCTATAATAATATTAAAGCTTTAGCTTGATCAAACAACTTTGAAACCTTTGATACATCCATTTATCTGCTAATGAAGCCGAGATTCGGAAATCTAACCAAATGACGTGGAAACTAACAAAAAGGGAGCCAACTAAGGTTCCCTTTTTGTTAGTTTATTGACTCGTATACCGCATCTAGTTTCTCTTCAAACACAGTAAAGTAAGCTTCTTTTTCTTTCTCTGATAACATTCCTAATTCTCCGTCTATCAGTCCTGATATTTTTCGAAGTTCTGCTATTTCACTACTCAATCCCAGCGCTTCCATTTGTTTAGCGTCAATCGCCCTAAGCGCAATAAAGGTGAGATTCTTTTCATAATTTTCGTCAGCGAAACCGCCTCCGAAGTTCCAATGAATCCACGCTGTTTCTATGTATTCTTCCCCATTAAACTCCTCTGTGTCTTCTTTGGAATAATCTTCTGGGATTCCCTCTTCTACCGCAGCAAGGTTCACCCAAGCGATGACAGTCGCCAAAGAAACAAGAATGACAAAAGGTGCTGCAAAAATAATTTTCCTCAACTGCCCTGTTCCTTTCCATCTTTACTAATTAAATCGGCCATTTTTTGAAGCTCTTCGTAGCCTTTCGTGTAAACAACCGCTCTTTCTTCATCTTCAAGATCATCATAGCCTTTATAGATTTCTTCCGTTTTGAGAATCCATTCTTCTAATGGCTCAAAGTCATTCAGCTCTTTCACTTCTTGCAGTTTTTGCACTATAGGTTCAGTCTGGCCTGAAGCATTTCCTTTTGTCCGATTCTCAGGTGATGGAATTTCGGCAGCGTCAAGAAGATGCCCCATTATAATGCCGACCTCTTGCTCTTCAGTCGCTTCAGGTTCTTCTCCATTTTCTCCCCAGCTGCGAGCCATCATGGCCTTCGTATCCTTATCAAACGTATAGCCATTTTCATAAGTTATGCTATTAACAAATTCTCCTTCTTCTCCTCCCTCTGGAAGTTCCCATTGATCAAAGTGTTGTTTAATTTCTTTGTAAGGCGATTCCAAAGTAACTTCATCCTCTGACTCATCGTCTGCAGCAGTAACTTTTTCTGATGAAGTTTGTGTTTCTCGAACTTCGCTCTGAGGACTTTCGGTTTCCGGTTCTTCTGTACTTCCGCATCCAGACAATAATAAGACTGCTGAAACACCTAACATCATGCCATGTTTTTTCAATTCAATTCCTCCTAACTATAGTCTAATTATATCTCATTTTTTTCTCTTTTCTTACCAATAATTGGCGTTAGCGCCCCCCACATCATAACAATGACTAATCCAAGAACTCTAACCCATAAGGGCTCATTACTAATAGACACAGAATAAACCATGTATATTACCAACAACACCCAAAAAATATTTACCCATCTTTTTTTATTCACAGAAGACCCCACTTTTTTACTGCATAGATTTAATAATTTCCGTTTTGATTTTTCATATTGATTTTGCTTTTTCAATCGCCCTAGCTGAAATCCGAATTATTTAGACCTTGCTTCACTCCTTCCATTCGTGTATATCGGTGACATGCTGTACCAGTTGTTTCGCTTGGCTGGTTATACTTTTGGGATAATCCAGGATTTCCAATAATTTAATAACGTTTTGAGTTACAGATGATTCTTTTCATGGATCTTATTATTGAGCAGCACTTCTCCACCCTTCATCTACTGGAGTAAGATGTTTTAGAGTTAAATGAATGAATCAAGAGTTTAAATTATCAGAATATGTTAAAATAAGTTAATTACTGAATGGAGGGATATTTTGTTTGAGATATTTGTAAAAAAAGTTAATTCTGATGTTGTGATTAGATGGCTATTAACAAAGGTCACAATTCCAATAGCTGATATTTTAGCAGTTACCACGGATGACACTTATGGCGGTAAAGAAAAACAGGCAATAAGACTTGGAACACCATATGGCACAACCGATAGATTAGTTATCATCACTAAGGAAAACACTTATATTTTATTTACAACCAACTATACATCAATACAGAAAAAACTGAACTCCTACATCCAATCAGCTTGATAGCCGGACAGTTAAACCTGGTACAGTTGAGTTGAATAATTTGTTTAAGTAAAAAATCCACATATTTCACATGCCTATTTTTCAGTACTAGAGAATCCAACATAACTCCTGAGAATAATATCTAGAGGACCCGTTGCTTATACTGGAGTCGGGGCAATTATTTTAATAGTCATTTTAGAAAGGAATAGTTGCGGCTACTCTTTTTTTATTTTCTCTTCCCCGTTGCAGGAATCGAGACGAAGCCGAATTTTGTCCTCCAGCTTGATAAGTTATATATAAAACGAATAAAAGCTTAGGTTCGAAAATATGGATCGTATTAGCATTCCATTATTTACGATAATTAAGCGTTAGATGTATACAAATAAAATGTGCCACCATAACAGAAAAAACCTTCGTTTAAGACTCCATGATTCATTTTTTAATTCGATTATGGTGGTTGCAGTCTTTACCGGCCAATTTTTGGAGCGATGATATTTCATAATCTGTCAGTTTAAGAGAGAACTTGCATGAATTTGAAGCTATATTTTGCACAGGAAGTTGAGAAAAACTATCGATAATCCCTCATATGTTAACTGTTCTTCACTCAATTTCCATCTTCGATAAAATAAGAAGGTTATAAGAAGTTGACATTTTCCACATCTGATGTAATATATAAATTTCATATGTTAGATATATATTGCAAAAAGCAGGTGGATCGATGAAAAATAAAGTGAAAATAACTCGGATGGAATTGTCAATCACTCAGGAGCAGTTGGCTAAAAAAGTCGGAGCAACAAGGCAAACAATCGGATTGATTGAAAAAGGAGAATATAATCCCAGTCTCCATCTTTGTATGACCATCGCAAAAGAATTGGGGAAAACCTTAGACGAATTATTTTGGGAGGTCGAGTAATGATGAAATCGTGAATATCTTTCTTACTGCCAGATGATGAATACAAAGAGAAAAAAATATTGCATTTTTTCTCAGAAGGGGCAATCCTGCTTTTCTCATCCCTTATTGTCACATTCGTTTGCAGCAGATTCATTAACCTTGATACTAAAACAGTTCTTTTTTTGCATATTGGTCTATTCGTGATTTACATTTTAGGAAGGTATATCACATCGGGCATCGAATTTACAAATATTGCAACTAAACAGGAATATAAAAAAGAATTAAAAGTAGTTGTGATGAAATCTGCCGGATTTACTGCTATATTCATTTTAGTATATCCGATCATAAGTGGGGCGCCAGCCAGTATCAGCGAATGGCTTGGAGTTTTAGGATTCTCAACATAGGCAGGATTCATGATGTTTTTCATAAATTTCGTTTCTCTGAAGCGCTCCTATAACAGAAATAGGGAATTGATATAAAGTGGAGCGTTGGATAAAAAAAGGAAGAGACTGTCCCTAAGAGTCATAATTTTCATGACCTTTTGGGACTGTCTCTTTTTGTTTTAGTTATATTATATGAGATACAGCTGATTACTTCCGATAAAATTTATGATAGTTAAACCTTTATCCTTTTAAAATTCGATTTTTAAAACCTTTTGAATGTATCATCATTTCTACTGAAATGAGTTACGTCAGGTTTTCTGATAAAGTTTATGGAATAAGGGTTTTGGATGTAACATAATTAGTATTAAGTTACATTCAAAAGCATCAAAAACCTTTTAATAAATTCCTCTTTTTTAAAAAAATGAAACTTTACTGGAATTTAATTAGTATAGTAATTATAAACTTGTTGAACTAAGGGGCGAAATGAATTTGAATGCCGAGAAAGAATATAACTTGAAGTACCACTTAACTGGCTTTTCTGTTGCTTTCTCCATTATTCTTGTCATTTCCATTGATGAATATATTTATGAATTCCACACGTTAATAGGCGCTATTTTAGCAGGTGTTTCAGCTTATATTTTAAGTGCTTTTTTTGTAAAACTTTCATTTTTGGACAAAGAGATCAGTAAAAGAACGAGCAGAATTCTTACAGTCCTGGCTATATTTCTAATCTTCTTTTCGTTTTATCTATTCCAGCTATAAAAATGAGCATGCATCCAAAAGAGTTGCTGATTTTTTGAAATCAGCAACTCTTTTATTTTACAGGTTCCGAATGTAACTTAATTGCTAATAAGTTACATTCACTTCTAGCTATTTTATTAGACTCCTACAGAAGCCATAATAGCGATACTCCATGTAATTAATACAAACGATGTTGTGAGCCAAATTGTATTAACCGTTGTTTGCTCGTCCTTTTTCACCTTTTTGATTATAGTCACAAGGTTAAGGCAAAATATAATACTCAAAATTGGGACGAGGTATACACCAATAACAAGAAAAATACTTTCCATATAATTTCCCCCCTTTTTTCACTTACTGCACTTTTAGGCTTCTAGCTTTAAAGTATTAAATATCTTTGAATGTAACTTAATTCACATTAAGTTACATTCACTTTCTCTTCCTAACTGATCTTATTTAAACTCTTCAGGATTCCATATGGCGATTTCTTTACCTGGAACAGCCACAATCAACCAGTCACCATCCCCATATCCATGATTATCTCCAACTTGCCAACACTCATAGTTTTCATCATGTCCATTTACATACAATACTTTTCCGGACTCAAGCGAAATATATAAATGCGGCGAATCTTCTCCGAGCCAAATATCTTTCACTTTTTCTCTCCGGTTTCTCAACAGCAGCTGAAACGACTCTTCATCGTCGAGTTCTTCTAAGGTTTCTTTAGAAATCGTGGTTAATTGCTCATCACTTGAAATAATCGCAATTTTCCTTACTTCGATGTTCAACCATAACTGGTCTGGATCTGGCTCAGAGTAATGGGAAAAACAGACACGCACTATCCCTGGACCAATGCCAAATTGGAAACCATCAAGTTGACTTCCAATAAGCAGTTTTTTTAAAGCTCTCTCTGCGAAGTTTCTGTCTTCTCTTTTCATTTCTTCCCCGCCCTTATTCATCACTTAGCGAATGTGAATGTAACTTAACTGCACTTAAGTTACATTCACTTCACCTACATTAGCAGTTTTTATTTATTCCAAATCCTCGCTCATAAACTTCGATTGTCTTTTTGGGCGTTACTGGCTCAGCTGGGCTTTCTTCCTCCTGCATGGACGGTACTGGTGCGGCCGGCTGCTGATGCTCTTCTTTTCGATCCAACTTATGCTTCATTTCTTCCAAGGCCTCCAACTAACAAAGAGTCCCGTTTTCGCATCTCTTCGTTCAAACTTCGGTTCTCTTCTTCAAGACCTTCCAATTTCCTGAAGATAACGGCTTTCGCAATGTTGTTATGACGCCGCGGTGGTCTTGTGACGCCGTTTTCTGGCGTTATGGCAGATTCAGTTTTTTAAGCTCGTAGCAGCTTCTTGAACAGCATTCTCAAAAGTTATGTCACTGCTTTTTCTGACCGTCATAGACTCCTGTAGCGCCGCGACTTCTGTGATGGTGTAAAACCGGCTGTTATTTTTGTTTCGTTTAAAGAGTTATGATGTTTCTCAATAATACACCTTCCTCAAATTACTTAATTAAAATTCTTATTATCCGAAAAAGAGCGCTAATCTTTATTGCTAGATTAGCGCTCGCTAACAAGATGTTTCATACTCCATTTACAACCAGATTATTCCGGCAAATTCAACTGCCAAGATACGCCGAACTGGTCAACCAGCCATCCGAACTTTTTGCTGAATCCATAGTTGTTTATAGGCATAAGTGCTTTGCCATTCTCCATCATTTTATTGTATAAGCTGTCAATTTCCTCTTCGGTATCACACGTAAGATAGATGGAAAAAGACGGGGTAAACGTAAAATCGTGGTCAACATGACTGTCAATGCACATGAATTCTTGCCCCTTTAACGAGAATACAGCTTGTATAACTGTTCCTTCTTCACCCGGCCCTTCAGCTCCGTATCGAGTGATGTTTTTAATTTCTGAATCCTCTATGAGGGATGTGTAGTAATTCATAGCTTCTTCCGCAATACCCCCTTGAAACATTAAAAATGGTTTTAGGTTCTTCATATTTTGCTCCCCTATCTTCACTTAAATTTTTTTGGAACCAGTTGGCATATACTTCTGTGGCTCCAAGAAGAAAATCTGTGGAAAGATTCTATAAAATGAAAAGCCATGCTCTCCATTTTCATGCAAATTCAGTACATCATCCGCTGAAGACTCTCAATTATTAATAATCCCACTTCACTGCTTTGAACGCCGCAGTACCGCCAGTTGCATAAAACCGAATATCCTGGCTTCTAATTTCCGGGAAAATCCGGGCGGTAAACGCTTCTTCTCCATCGTCCACGAAAATTTCTACCGATGAAGAATCAACAAACAAATGAAACCTGCGAACATCTCCCACAATTTGGCACTTCCTTACTGTTCCATACTTGCTTCCAATCACTTTGCCCGATAGTGTACGGTCCATTATAATTTTGCCCTGGGCTGCATCATATTTAATCACCGTTTTTTCTTCAGCACCAGCACGGAATTCTATGCAATATTCCAGGGCGTCTCTTTGTTCAAACTCACAAATAAGCTCATAAGTGACCCCTGAGATTCCCTCATACATTTTCTTTTCATCTGTAATTTCATCTTCTGCTTCGACTTTATTTTTCCGGAGTGACTGAAGTTCAGAAACCGGTTTTTGTATCAGTTTTCCGTCGCGAAGCGATAATTCTCTCATGATGGTCAAGCAGTTGGCCCATCCATTGATATCGCTGGGGTATTCGATTTCCGGCAACCCCATCCAAGCGACCATAAGACGTCTGCCGCTCGGATCCTTCATTGTATGCGGAGCATAAAAATCAAAACCGCGGTCAAGTTCAATAAAACTTCCGTGAGTCAATACCCGCCGTTTCAGATCAACCTTTTCACCCAGCACATAACCCGCCTGGTATATGTTTTGGTACAGATCCCCAATAGAATCAAGTCCCTGCGGAGAGAAAACCAGGATACCCTTATTTTCCATTTCAAAATAATCCGGGCATTCCCACATAAAACCGAAGTGGTCCAAGTTTGTGGCCAGCTCTCCTTCAAAATTCCATTCCAGCAAATCAGATGAACTTAATAAACAGACACAGCCTGTTTTATCGGTTCTTTGCGCGCCTATTACCGCATAAAACTTGTCGTCTTCTTTCCATAATTTCGGATCACGGAAATGCTCTGTATACCCCGCTGGGACTTTATCAAGAACTGATTTTTTCGATTTAATGATATTCCCGTCATCATCCATTAAGGCTATACACAGATAAGGATGCCTTTCAAGATTCTCATCTCGTGTATTGCCTGTGTACAACAAATATAAGTTTCCGTTATGCTCAACGGCACTTCCTGAATATGCGCCATGGCTGTCAAAATATTCATCAGGCTTAATCGCAATTCCGACATTCGTCCAGTTTACGAGGTCTATTGATTTGGTATGATACCAATATTTCAAGCCATGAAAAGGCCCTAACGGATGCCATTGATAATACAAGTGATATTCACCATGATAAAAACAGAAACCGTTGGGATCATTGAGAAGCCCAGAAACGGGTTGGATATGAAACGTTTGCCGCCACGAACAGCTGTTAACCCTGGCAATCAACTTATCTATATCTTCTTGGCTGACCTGGTCAATTCGAATATAACTTTTCCCCCGTGGTAGTTCCATCTGATGAATGCTCCTTTTAGTAAAACTTGAATGTTGCCTTGCAGCCTGTACAGAATTTTTTGTCATAACACTCCTTTTAATTATGCAGCAATTTCCATTCAACCTCGACTGAGAGCGCTTTCTTACATAAATTATATTATTTCAAAGATTTATTATCAATGACACTTCCTTATATGAGCTAGTATTCTGACAACGTTATGAGCAGAATGTGTCTATCGTTGTCCGCATTCTTTTTCCATAATGTGCTATTACAATCTTTCTTCATAAATGGTTGGCATATGGGATTAGTAAAAACTGAAGCCTTAAAAACAGAGAGATAATACTTAATTAACAGCTTCATTATTTTTAATGGACTGCGTATAATTACTTGCATGATACCGATAAATAAGATTCAATCATTCAAAGCTTTCACACCTCTATTGGACTTTAGTTTACTGCAAAATGGTGCCTTCCAAAGTTAAAGCAATTCAACTTTTGGAAGGCACCATTTCTCATTTCCAGTTATCAAAACTAGATCAAACAGATTTAATTCTTTAGTTGCAACGCCATTGCATTGATCGCGACGATAACGGTTGACACTGACATCAGAACCGCTCCTGCCGCAGGAGCCAACGTAATCCCGATGGAGGCTAAAATTCCCGCAGCTACAGGAATTGCAATAAAGTTATAACCGGCGCCCCACAAAAGGTTTTGTTTCATTTTACTGGTGGTTTTATTGGCCAATTCGATAAAGGATTCGATATCGCCTGGATTCGATTGCGTCAAAATTACATCTGCGGAATCGATAGCGACTTGAGTGCCGGCTCCGATTGCTACACCAACGTCTGCAATTGCGAGAGAGGGTGCATCGTTTACGCCATCGCCTACCATGATTACAGTTTGCCCATTATTCTTTAGTGATTCAACTAACTCATATTTGTCTTGTGGGGATTGATTCGCTCTGTATTCAATATCCAGTTCTTCGGCCACCCCTTGGGCAGCTGTTTCGTTGTCACCCGTAGCCATAATCGGTTGTATGTGGTAATGTTTCAACGCTTGTATCAGTGTTTTACTCGTTTCTTTTAATTCATCACCTAATGCGACCGTACCAATTGGTTTTCCGTCTTCGACCAATATACTTAATGTAGCCCCTTTCGGAACATCCATCGCCACGTCTTTTCCAAATGTCTTCTGACTGATTAATCTATAGTTGCGGCCATTAGCGCTGCCTTCCACACCCGCTCCTGACACGACGTCAATCGAATCGAAACGGACAGGCTGAATACCTTGATTCTCAGCGTAATGGACAATTGATTGGGCGATAGGATGACTCGATCCCCCTTCCATACCTGCCATGATTGCTGCGATTTCAGCTTCGGTATGTTGGACATTCAATGTTTCCATGTTCAATACCTTAAATTCCCCAGTCGTCAATGTGCCTGTTTTGTCCAATATCATCACATCGGCTTTATTGGCGAGCTCTAATGCTTCACGGTCTTTCACCAACAACCCGCGTCTTGCACCCAAACTGGTGCTCCGTGCAATTACTAAAGGGATCGCCAGGCCGAGTGCATGCGGACAAGCGATAACCAACGTGGTGACTGTAAAGAGAATAGCGGTTTGAATGTCTGCAATATACAACCAGACGACAAAAGCGATGAGGGCCGCTGCAATTGCAATATAAAATAGCCAGCCGGCTACTTTTTGAGCTAAATTTTCAGCTCTTGAAGGCTGATCTTGAGCCTGTCCAATCAAGGTTTGAACTTGGGAAATAAAAGACTGGTCGCCCGTCTCTAGCACTTCTACATACAAAACCCCTTCTCCATTCGTCGAACCGCCGATTACTGTGTCTCCAATTCCTTTTTCAACAGGCTTGAATTCTCCCGTCAATAAAGCTTCATTGATGCGGGAATCTCCTCTTTTGATGAGGCCATCAGCTGGAACGTTTTCGCCAGCTTGAACCCGGACAAGGTCTCCAACTTTCAACTCGGCGACCGGACGCGTCTCAATCAAATCGTTCTCCAATACCACGTGTGCATCTTTTGGCACAAGCTCAGCAAGTGATTTTTGCGCATCTCCTGCTTCACCGACAGCTTTCATTTCAATCCAGTGGCCAAGAAGCATAATCAAGAGCAGCGAAGCGAATTCAAAGAAGAAATCCATGATGTGGCCGCCCGTCGCATAGCGGGCAAGTACTGCATAAATACTGTACAGATATGAAACCGACAGCCCTAACGAAACCAAGGCCATCATACCCGGAGCTTGTTGCTTGAATTCGCCTATTGCACCTTGAAAGAATGGTTTCCCTCCATAAACCAATAAGATGGTTGCCAATACAGCGACCAAAATATCCGAGTACGGAAAAGTGAATTGAAAGGGAAGCCGAACATCCATCATCGGCGACAATAACAGAATGATGATGCCAATCGGCAGTGATCTTAAGAAAATCCCTTTAAAATCACCGTGATGATGGTGTCCACCCTTATGTCCGCTATCATTGGAATGCTCATGATGATTGTGTTGCTGAGATGAACTGCTTTGATCATGAATGCCCTCTTTTACTTGAGTTTCATGGTAACTATGCCCAACATGTTCAGAGTGATCCGTGTCTTCATAGTGAGAATCGTGATTAGAATGATTTTTTTTATTCTTTTCCATTTCCTATCCCTCCTCTAAATACTCCATAGGGGTATATTTAATTTAAAAGGAAAGAGTGCTGTTCAGCACTCTTATACCACTTCATATCCTTGTTCTTTAATGGTTTCATGAATTTCAGTTATTGATGTTTTACCATCATCAAATTCCACGGCAACTTCACCTTGATTAAGATCCACCTTTACCAATGAAACCCCCTGCAGTTTACTTACGCTCGATTCAACCGCATTGACACAATGTCCACAAGACATGCCTTTTACTTTCAACGTTTCGTTCATCATTATTCCCCCTAAGATTTGACTTTCTTGAAGTTGATCCGCCTATTTCGGATTTTCAGATTATTTCACTTCTTCTCTTACTTGGTCATGGCTTTCATAACATCCATCAGTTCACTGATCGCTTCTTCGCCTTTATTTTCTTTGATGGCTTTGGCTACACAATGGTGTGTGTGGTCTTCCAATAAAGCGAGAGATACTTTATTCATCGCAGATTGAATGGCGCTGACTTGATGCAAAATATCCACACAGTAGCGATCATTTTCCACCATCTGATGAACTCCCCGAACTTGCCCTTCAACCCGTTTCAACCGGTTCAATAATTGCTGCTTATTAGGTTGCACTGTAGTTTTAATGTTCTCTCCCATAATTTGAGCCTCCCGAATCAATATACCCTGTACCCGTATAATACAAAAATAACAATTTTATGTCAAAGCAACTGATTCGTTTAGAAATCTACTCTTTATGTTGAAAGTGAAATCATCTATCGTTTATTCCTCTACCGGAATTTGTGCCAACTCAGGAGTACGTACAAATATGAGTGACAGTACCGCACCCGCAAATGCTGCTATTGCTGACCAAAAGAACGCTTGGTGAAATCCTACATTTTACGCCGCAATCGGATCAGCGGAACCACTTGAAGCTGAAGCCGCTCCGGCAACCGCTACCATAACGGCCAATCCGATTGCAGATCCTATTTGATAAAACGTATTGTACAGACCTGAGGTAAGACCCGACTTTTCGGATCCCACTGCAGACACCGACGCTGTTGTTGCCGGCAAATATGCAAGAGTATTTCTCAATGCTGCGAATAATGAAGTAAGTACTTTTATTCTAATCGCCTGCTACGCATACGGCGTCAGTATTACCGCCGTTGATTGTGGCAGAATATGAACCATTCAGGTTACCGTACTCTTAGTTTATAGACCCTCACTTTCCTTTTTATATCTATGACATCCAGTTGCACGATCAACTTCTCAAAATGAATATACTATACCCCCCCTATAGTATGTAAAGGTGTTTGTGTATTTTTTTATGCAGAAATAAAAGTTCTTCGAAAACAGCAACTGCTGAAGCTGGTTTAGACACATTAAAGTAGTGGATAAGCAAAAAATGACCAGCAAGAGTCCGGTACACTTCCGGGCTCACGCCAGCCAATTAGCTCATAACTGAAACTCCACCTTTAAGGGCAATTTCTTATTTGAGCTTCTTCTTTCTTTTATAAAATTAGATAGGCTTTTTGTTTTTTTCATTGAATGTTATTTTAAAATGAAAAAGATTCTCCATCATTTGGTACAAATACATTTGAAGACATATCTTTTTCTTGAGCAAATTTTTTCAGTTCTTTTCTTGATAATGTCCAGTGGTTGACTGCCTCCATGTGAACAGCAATTATCTTCGCTTTCGGGGCAGCTTTATGCACTTCGTAAACATCTTCTTTATTCATGACAAGTGAACCGCCTTGAAGGAATTGGTTGTCTCCTGCATTTACTATGATAATTTCCGGATTCTGGACAGCGATGGTTTTCTGTACTTCTTCATACCATACCGTGTCTCCAGCTACATAAAGGGTTTTTTCATCTTCATGCTTAAAGACAACGCCGCATACAAGGCCGGCCATCTTCAAGATCTCGCCTCTCCCATGTTCCCCTTTTGTTTTGATCAGTTGGATGCCTTCAAATACCGTATCTTCCTGAAGAACTTCGATGTTAGTAAAACCAGCACTTTCAATCTCGGTTTTGTCTTCTTCATTTTGTGTGAACAATTTCATGTCTTTCGGCAACGCATCTTTTGCTGCATCGTCCCAATGGTCCAAATGGGTATGCGTAACAATTACGGCGTCTACTCCACCAATTACTTCATCAATGGATACGGGTAAGCTCTCGAGCGGATTTTTCTGGTCTTGCCTTGCTGAATTCGGAAAAGGCGGAAGCGTTCCTTTCTCTGATAAAAATGGATCTACTAAAAACTTTTTTCCTGCATAGTCTACAACCAAGGTTGCGTTACGAATGTGGCGGATGTTCATAATTCCAACTCCTTTTGTTTGGTGTTCAACCATTGTATACTATAGCCAATTCAAATTTATATAGATTAAATAAAGTCTTTTGCCGCTTTGACTTTACAAACGAAAGGAATTGAAAAAATCTTGGATCAAACGGATTTGCGAATTTTAGACGAACTTTCTCAGAATAGCCGAATCACCATGAAAGAGTTAAGTGAAAAAGTTCATTTAAGCAGCCCCGCCACCTCTGCAAGGGTGTTGAAATTGGAAACTGCGGGCATAATTGAAGGATATACCATTAAAGTGAACCAGTTGAAGATGGGCTACTTTGTACATGCAATGATCAGTGTAATCATGAAAAGCAACCACCACGAGCCCTATCTTTCCTATATAAATGCACAAACTCCTTTTGTCATTCAGAACTATAAAATTAGCGGAGACAGTTGCTACCTCCTGGAATGCAAATTTCCCTCCAACGAAAGACTGGATGAATTTTTGATAGGGTTGAGTGATTTTGTAAATTACAAGTTATCAATCATCATTAGTAAATAAATCGCATTAATCAAGACGCCGGTGTAATGAAACTTTCTTAACGGAATAAATAAAGATGATTGTAAAATGATCTATCCACTGTACAACCATCTTTAAATTTCTGAATAGCCCCTGGCAATTCCTTCCCCTTACATCTTTCGTTTTAATGGAATCCAGATTTCCGATACATAATCATCACTGTATGGATCTCCTTCAGGATAAACTTCCATCTCAGCGTTGCCTGCGTTCTCGTATTGATTGGATGGGAACCACTCTGAAAAAATTTGTTTCCATACTTTTTGAATGGCATCAGGCATAGCTCCCCGCACTTCGAAAACACCCCATTTAGCCGCTGGCACCTTCAGCTGCATAAAGCCTTCCGGTACTTGCTGTGAGCTTTCGGCAGCAATCCAGTAGTCCATCGTCTTGCCATCCTGGTAGTCCGTACAGATACCCAACAAGCCGTCAATCTCTCCGTCTTTCAGTGCAGCAATCTCTTTACTCGTTCCATCTCCGTTTAACTCCATCCACATCTTTGATATGCCCGTCATGTTCTCTCCATCCCGTAATGAGAATTCTCGCTTCACCCCAATTGCCAGGAAGCTTTCCTTTTCCACAATGCGGTATTTCATCGGGTCCACCCCTTTCAAATTCACCTGGATTAACAGGCGGTTAAATGATTGCAGCTCTCCCACATGCTTTCTGGCTTCACTCGGAGACACCCCGTGCTGCCGCCGAAACGCCTTTGAAAAAGCTTCAGGGGTATCATAGCCATACTTATAAGCGATATCGATAATCTTCTGGTCAGTGGCTGATAATTCCTGGGCAGCTAAAGTCAGACGCCTTCTGCGCAAATAGTCAGCTACTGAACAATCCGTCAAAATCGAAAAAGTCCGCTGGAAATGAAACACAGAAGAATTTGCCTGCTTGGCAATCTGCTCAATCGTCACCGGTTCGTCGAGATGCTTTTCCATATAATCAATGGCACGCTGCAACGATTCGACCCATCCCATAACCATTCCCCCCTTATCCTGATCATACCAAATGCCGTATGCGCCATCCTGTCCGTTTGTGCTCACTATGGACAGATGAAACAATTGCTTCACCCTTATTTATTAGGATAAATGATAAAAGAAAAATGTTCGTGATAGTCTATTTGTAAAGAGAAAAAGGAAGCGCAGTGCTGATTAGCATTGCCTTCCTCTTTGCCTTTTTCCAGTAGCATTATGGCTTTTTCGTCCTTATTCCCACCAGCCGCTAACAGGAATCGACAGGCTTTCATTCAATTGAAGCGTATCTCCTATTTTCGGCGTCAAGAGCTTCACCTCTTTGGCTTCCGCTTCTTTTACTGCCCGTTCTATCGGATCCGACCAACTGTGCCGCGCAAGAGTAAATGCTCCCCAGTGCATCAACATCATGTTTTCGGACTTCAAATCGATACTGGCCTGTAACGATTCTTCCGGCTGCATATGCGAATCTGGCCAGCGGCTATCGTATTGGCCACCCTCAATTAAAGCGATATCAAAAGGTCCGTATTTATTTCCGATTTCTTTGAAATGTGCATCATACCCACCATCGCCACTGGTATAGAAACGGGTATTGTTTCCGATAATCACCCACCCGCCCCAAAGCGTGGAATTTTGATTTAAGATCCCTCTTCCGGAGAAATGTTTGGCTGGAGCCAAGGCAATCGTCAATCCTTGGAACTCAGTTTCATCCCACCAATTCAATTCCGTAATCTTGTCTTCTTCAACGCCCCATTTCACCAAATGATTGCCGACTCCATAAGGGACAAAGAAATGGGCAACCTTGCTCTTCAGTCGTTTGATGGACTGATAATCTAAATGGTCATAATGGTCATGCGTGATAAAGACGGCATCGATAGGAGGCATCTCTTCGATCGTATCCAACAGATCGTCACTATAGCGCTTTGGCCCGATAAAAGAAACCGGTGAAGCTACCGGTCCCAGCATGGGATCAATTAAAATTTTCTTATTATCGAGACTCAGGATAAAAGCAGAATGCCCCAACCAAGTCAGGCTGTCTTCTTCAGCATTGATTTGGTCCCAATCGATTTCCGATAGAGGAATTTGGCCGGTTGGGCTCCTTTCATCACTGGCTGAGTTGGGCTCCTGTTTTGTGATGGGACTGCCAGCAGCCACGATTTCCGATGGCAGATTAATGAATTTGCCCTCTTCATAATTCGCAAAGGTTTCATAAACTTCTTTTTGTTCCTTGCTTGGATTGCTCCCAAAAGTCGGATAGATATTGGTAAACACTAAAATCCCCACCCCTAAGCCAACGATCAGCATCACTAAATAAAACAGTATTTTCGTTAGCTTTCTTTTTTTGCTTCTTAATGCATCCTGTCCTTTTTGTTTCGTTATTGTTCGATGGCTTTCGAAATTCGACATTCTATCCCTCGCCTCATATTATTGGCCAGTAACTGATGCTAGCTCAAACTCACTTCCAGTATACCTCCACATAAAGCCGAAAAGAAAAGATTATCGTTCATAATTTGCCAAAAAATGTTGCCTTTTATTTTTAATTTGAAAAGTCCGTTTGTGAAACTGCTCGGTGAATCCCTCACATGAATTAATCAATTACAAGAGATGCAAAATAAAAAAGACGAAAGGAGCTGACTCCTTTCGTCTTTTAATGCTTATAAGGCATTTTTTACGGTGTTCCGGTAATAGCCGACTGTCAAGAAAGCAAAGATCAGATAAATAAATGTGTACATGGCCATAGCAACAAAAGCTGCAAAGGCGATGTCTGATTGGAAGAAAGAAGACAGCACTTTAATGGCGAAGATGGCATGCACTAATCCAAGTACAAGCGGTAAGCCAAAAACAAAAACCTGTTTTTTGATAATGCCGCGCATGATATCTTTCACACTAAATCCAAGCTGGCGCAAGGTGCCATAGCTTTTCTTTTCCTGTTCAGCTTCCGTCATTTGTTTAAAGTACAAAATACTGCCTGTCGAGATCAAGAATACAAGTCCTAAAAAGCCCGATATGAAAATCAACAGTCCATTCGTTTCAATCGCTCTCTGGTAAGCTGAATAATAGTCAATGTGCCCACTTGTATTATAGCGTTGCACATAAATCTCAGACGCCGCTTCCAGATCCGCTGAATCGGTAATGGTAAATCCATCTACCCGGCTCATTTCCGCCTGGCCTGTCGCTGTAAACTGATCTTTTAACTGCTCATAGGTGCTTTCATTAACCACTAATTGAGAGTAAAGCATCGTCCCATTGATGCTGTTGCCTTCCGCATATTCTGCGATTTCGATTGTGGTCTTTTCGTCATCAGCTAAATGCAGTGTCAACGGCATTTCTATCACATCTCTGAACATGGAAATCGATGAAGTGCTATAGAAAATTGCCGATCCATCCGCAGGAGCTTCTATGTCACTTCCAGCTTGCTGCAACTGCTTATCGCTGACAATGGCGATATACAATTCATTGCTCGGGACAGGCATCGCCCCTTCTTCCATCCGACCGAATAACACGAGCAAGTCAATGGCCCCATGGGTATATGAAATTCCTTTTTCATCAAACTCTTTGCTCAATTCAGTAGCCTCTGTTTCATTTTTTTCAAAAATGAAGTCGAAAGGCATTTGCGAACGGGTTTCATGTTCAGTGGCATAGTAGAAAGAATAAGCGCCAGCAAGCATCGTCAATGTCATGGCCGAAAGAATCGTGATGATGGTCAACGAATTCGCATTCCCTTTTAACCGGTGCATCAATGGAGCCAAAGATAAACTGTTGGATAAGCCTAGATGGCCTGCTTTTCCATCACGGATTTTGTAAAATACCCAACCGATGGTGACGCGGAAAATCAGGTAGGTCCCTACACCAATTGATGCTAATACAGCCAGTATATTAAAAAGAAATAAATCATTCAGCATATTGTCCGAAATGAGATAACCTAAAACGATTAAGGCGATGCCGAGAATCGCCAGAAAAGCTGCATTTCTGGTTTTCGGTTTTTTCGGGTGCTCTCCGGTTTTTTCTGTGTTGAACAAGGACAAGAGGGTGTTGCGGTAAACGGTGGAAATCATTTGAATGGTCGTAAACATGAAAATTCCAATGAAAACAAAAACGGTTTGAATGACAGCAGTCATTGAAAACGAAACATCGATCATCAGGTCATAACCGATCAGCTTCATGAGCAGCAATAGGAAAACACGTGATACCAACATTCCCACAATAATCCCTAATATAAGTGCTGTGATGCCCAGCAGGAAATTTTCAATAACCAAAAGTCGTGCAACGACTCTTTTTTTCAATCCAATCAACTGGTAAAGCCCAATTTCCCGGCTTCTTCTTTTCAGGAAAATCGAGTTGGCGTAGACCACAAAGATGCCGGCAATGAAGATCAGCAGGATTCCTGCTGCCAGAAAAGCCGTACTCATCTGTTCGTTTTGTGCAAGAACCGCAGGGTCGTGCTGCAACGTAGCGAAAACGAAGTACAGCACCACACTGAAAATGAGTGCGAAAAAGTATAAATAATAATGTTTGATGTTTTTGCGCATGCTGCGGAAAGCGAGATCAAAGAGCGTCAATGCTTTCACCTCCGAGCACAGCTTGTATATTTAAAATTTCCTGAAAAAAAGCTTGTCTCGTTTTATCTCCTTTATAGAGCTCCGTGTAGATATTGCCGTCTTTCAAAAACACGACACGGCTGCAATAACTTGAAGCCAGTGGATCATGGGTAACCATCATAATCGTTACGCCACGCTTCTCATTGATATCTGCCATGGTGCCAAGCAACGATGAAGCGGATTTGGAATCGAGCGCTCCAGTCGGTTCATCCGCAAAGACCATTGAAGGCTGATTGATCAGTGCACGCGCTGCAGAAGTACGTTGCTTTTGTCCGCCTGAGATTTCATGCGGATATTTATCAGCAAGATCTGCAATTCCCAAAATATCGGCGATTGTACGGAATTCCGCTTCCGCCAACTTCTTTCTCATTTTGCCGAGTGATACCGGAAGCAAAATGTTTTCCTTAACGGTCAAGGTATCCAGCAAATTGTAATCCTGAAAGATAAAGCCCAGCTGGTTTCTCCGGAAAGCTGCCATGGCGGCATCTTTCATCTTCGAAATATCCGAACCGCTGATGAGGATCGTCCCTTCCGTGGCCCGGTCGATCGTCGCAAGAATATTGAGCAAGGTTGTTTTGCCGGCGCCGGAAGCGCCCATGATCCCAACAAATTCGCCTTCTTCTACGCGCAGATCTATTCCTTTCAATACTTGCTGGACATTGCCCTTCGAACCGAATGATTTTCGGACGTTTTGAGCATATAAGACCGTATTTTTCGAGATTTGATCAGTAGTTTTTGATTTTCTTTTTAAAAGTGCCATGCTTTTTACCTCCCTGTTTTCTTATATCCTTATACTACCGCGTAAAAATTCGGCAGTCGTTTGATTCGCATGACAAACAGGGTGTACAAAGTGACAATGTTGTCACCTGCGTATTTGATCAAAATCGTTTTCCAGTGAGAACCCCATTTCTAAAATCGTTCCCTTGTCTTTTGTAGATACCGCTGACAGCCGGATGCCGATTTTGTTAGACACTGTTTTAGCCAAATAAAGACCAAGGCCGGTCGCAGTGTTGTGGAGCCTCCCCATTCCGCCTGTAAAACCTTTATCGAAAATACGCGGCATGTCATGATCTGGTATGCCTGCTCCTTGATCTTTGATGGACAGAATGCAATGTCCTGCGGCTTCTGTGCGTGCTGCAATATGGATGGTCCCATCTCTTGGGCTATATTTCACAGCATTCGACAAAATCTGGCGTACTATAAAACGACACCATTTCCTGTCGGTCACAACGTTCGTTTCCAAGCCTTCCATTTCAATTGCCAAGTTCTTTTCCCGGCACCAAGACATCAGCTCCCGTACTTCTGCGGCTATGATTTCTTGAAGAGGAACTCTCTCCAATACATAATCCGATTCTAAGGAGGACAGCCGGGATATGTATAATTGTTGATCGACCAATAAAAAGATGCGCAGCCATTCTGTTTCGATTTTGCGCATATGCGGATCCTTGCGGTTTGCATCAATGACGAGTTTCATGGCGGTAAGCGGGGCTTTCGCTTCGTGAACCCATCCGGCGATATAATCATCTTGGATAATCGTATTTTGCCGAACTACACTCAATTGTTTAGAGAACGAAATGCCTGCACTTTGCAACATGTCGTTTACCTGTTCATCGCGCTCAAATATTGGGTCAGGCAAGGCTTCGTACCAGTCAGTCTCCGTTTCTTCTTCCAGTAATGCCAACTGCCGAATGTACGCTGTCTCACGGTAATACCGCCAACTGATAAATGCAATAAAAGCAATCAGCAGTAATGCATTTACGTAAACCAGCGAAGAAATTTCCACGTCAATTCCTGGATCCAACCACAGCAACAAATCAGCTGACAAGAGAGACAGGAAAAAAAAGAATATCCAGCTTTTCATATCATTTATATAGCTGAAAAACATAAAATCCCTCCATCATGAAGTACCGGCTACATAACCCAGCCCTTTTTTCGTCAGTATCGCTTCCCCTAAACCCAGATTCGCCAGTTTTTGGCGAAGCCGTGTAATATTGACCGTCAAGGTATTGTCGT
The DNA here is from genome assembly GCF_014836985.1 of Planococcus wigleyi. GTDB lineage: Bacteria > Bacillota > Bacilli > Bacillales_A > Planococcaceae > Planococcus > Planococcus notacanthi. Next base: position 176,354 of record NZ_JACSPU010000004.1, read on the forward strand.
TTACGAATCGTTCATCATCCCATAAAGCTCGGATCAACTCATCACGGGAGACGATTTCTCCTTTTGCCTTAACCAAAACAGTCAAGATGAAAAATTCATTTTTGGTCAGTTCTTCTTCTTGCCCATCCAAACGAATCATGCCGCGTTTCAAATCGATCAATGCCCTGTTCCACTCCATGGTGTCAGGAGATTCTTCTCCATAAGAATACACTCTTCTCAATGTGGCTTGTATTTTCGCAAGCAGGACATCCGAGTGAAACGGTTTTTGAACATAGTCATCCGCTCCCATCTGCATCGCCATAACCATGTCCATTGGGTGATCGCGTGAAGACAGGAAAATAATCGGCACTTTCGAAATCGAACGAATCTCACGGCACCAATGAAACCCGTCGTAAACCGGCAATTGGATATCCATAATGACTAAGTGTGGTTCATCTCCCCTAAAATCAGACATGACGTCTTGAAAGTTTTCCGGTCCTGAAATGTGCATGCCCCACTTTTCCAAGTTTTCTTTTAATGATTGAAAAATGGCCAGATCGTCCTCTACAATGAAGATTTTCATTTCCATTTTTAGGCACTTCCTTTCTTTCTCCTAATTCTACTAAAAATCCGTTCAAGCAATCAATCAATAGCAAAACCGAATCCGATCCCTTTAACAGATCGAAAAGTTATTTCGCACATTAAGTTGTTAGTTATACGTAAAGCCCGGCACAAGCATTAACGAATCGCTTGCGCCGGACTCTATTCAATCAATGAGTTTTAATTTCCCGTTTATTGCTTTTTTACTGCTATTTGTTGAGCAAAATGACGAAAACCAGCACTACGGCAGCTAATGCAATGATAACCGTAGCCCATCCGATTTTCACCCTCGTCAATAACCGGTCCACTGTAAAGAAGGAAATAGCGGACACCAGGCTCATCACCAATAAGATGGATCCAAATAAACAATGGAAAACGAGCGAAATAATTTCACGTGTCACCGTTTTCTTGCTAATCTTTCTGCTGATCCAGTCACTAAAGAGAGAAGCAGCCAATCCATAGGAAACAGCAAACATGAAATTCAAGTAATACATGTTTGCGAATCCATTTACTGAAAAATCAAATCCGCCAGCTACTGAAAAAATAAAGGCGAACAACAAACTACTGACAAGTGCCGTTACGATCTTTCTTTTTAAAGCTGTAATAATTCTTTCTCCCGTGTTGTGAGTGTTCAACTAAAGCGCTCCCTTGGCTGGTATCTATCATCTATCTATTTACCGCTATTAAACGGTCTTCTATATTATTCCTTATTTATCGGCATACAACAATACCAGTCAACAGATAAGATGACTGGTATGGCAATCTTTAGTTTGCTGCACCGACCAACATCGGTTCACGATGAGCTACAACTTGTTCTTCGAGGCGGAAATAGCGCTTGTACCAAATCAGAAAAGTGAAAATTGTCCATACTTTACGGCCGTTATTGGATTTCCCTTCGTAATGGTCGTTCAACAACAGCATGATTTCATCTGTATTGAAAAAGTCGGCAGCATCCGCACTTAAGAAATACTCTTGAATTTGGCGGTAAAATCGTTCTTCCCGGATCCAATTGCGGATCGGCACCGGGAAACCGATTTTCTTGCGGGCAGCAGAAAATTCAGGAAGGGCTTTCCGTGCGGCAAGGCGCATCGCATGTTTTGTTTCCGTTTTAGTGATCCGGTATTTGGAAGGAACCTGTTCTGCGATAGCCATCACTTTTTTATCCAGGAAAGGCACACGCACCTCGAGTGAATGGGCCATGCTCATCTTATCGGCTTTCAACAAAATATCGCCCACCAGCCATAGATTCATATCCAGAAATTGCTTTTTGGTCAAATTGTCTTTGTCTTTTACTTGATCGTAATAGGGAGTAACGATTTGTTTAATGGACGGACCGTGCTGAAACGGTTCTTTGACGATCCTTTTCGCATCCGTCTCACTGAATATATTCGCTTGTCCGATAAACCATTCTTCTACAGGGAGACCGGCATGCATCAAAAATTGTTTGCCGCGCATTTCGGGAAGTTTGGAAGCAACTCTTCCTGCCGGTCTACGGACGATGCTCGGGATTTTCCCATACTTTTTCATCAACGGTGTCATGTCGTAGGCTTCATAACCACCGAACAATTCATCTGCTCCTTCCCCCGATAGAATGACGGTGACGTCTTTTTTGGCCAGTTCGGCCAGAAAGTACAGCGGCACGATCGATGGATCTGCATGCGGTTCGTCCATTTGGTACTGAATATTTTCCAATTGCCCAAAGCAGGCATCCGCATCCAGTACGGCATGGTTGTTTTGGATCTCCAGTTCATCTGACAATAGTTTCGCATTGTCGATTTCCGAGAAATTTTGGTCGCTGAATCCTACTGTAAACGTTTTGTCCGGCTTTAATACGGAAGCCACATAACTGGAGTCAACGCCACTCGACAAAAATGATCCGACTTTCACTTCACTGACACGGTGGCTGAGGATGGATTCCTGAATGGTCTCATCGATTTCATCCACCAGCTGCTCCAGTTTCCGGTCGCTTGATTGAAAATCAGGTGTCCAGTATTTCTGGAGCGTAACTTTTCCCTTTTCATAGACCAAATAATGGGCAGCCGGTAATTTAAATATCCCTTTAAAAAAAGTTTCATCCAAAACAGAGTACTGGAATGAAAGATAAGGCAACAAAGCGTCTTGATTGAACGCTTTCTGGAAACCTGGATGCGGAAGAAAACTTTTGATTTCAGATCCGAAAAAGAACGTATCCTTCATTTTCCCATAATAAAGCGGTTTGATGCCGAACATATCCCGCCCTGCAATTAGTTTCTTGTTTATCCGGTCCCAAATGACAAAAGCGAACATGCCACGCAATTTGGACAGAATGGCTTCTCCATACTCTTCATAGCCATGAAGAATCACTTCACAATCTGACGCTGTTTCAAAAACATGCCCTTTGTCCATCAACTCTTTACGGAGTTCCAAAAAATTATAAATTTCGCCGTTAACCATCGCAACCAACGAATTGGATTCGTTATGAAAAGGCTGTCCTCCGGTCTCTAAATCGATGATACTCAAACGCCTGAAGCCGAGAGCTGCATCGCCTTCGATAAATTCTCCCGCTGAATCAGGACCTCTGTGTATAATCCGATCCATCATATTCGTCAAATCTGTTTTCATGTCAGCTGTTTTCCCAATAAACCCCGTAAACCCACACATTTCCATTCTCCCTTTTAATAAAAAATAAATTCCTAAACCTTTGCGTAATGCTTGTTTATTCCACTACCCTAACCAGTTGGGTGTCGTCTACATCAAAGTCCATCAGTTTGATGCTGGGATCTTTTTTGTATTCCATGATTGCCATGAACTTTTCTTCTCCTTCGATTTTCGGCCAATCAGCATCGTCGACGATCAAAAATTTCTCGACGTATGCTCTGCCATCACCGATGATCGAGTTGCCGCCATAGCTTGCCTTTAGGTTTTGGCCATCCAAGTTCAATTGTTCCTGTTCGGTTTTTGCATACACGACGGCCTCCCCTTCAGAAAGCTTTGCAACCGATGAGATGGCTTCTGTTTTATCTCCGGTGGTGACTTTTCTCAACAATTCTTTGTCCGCAATAGCTTGAGCTGTCTCTTCACTCAAAACCATCATCCATTCGCCTGCTTCGGCCACTATTTTTATCGGATATTGGCTCTCGTCGATCAACTCATCCTTCTCCTGTTCCAATGCTTCGGCTACCTTCACTTCATCCCCGTACAAAATGATTCCATTCGCTTTTTGAAAAAAACTGCAGCCAGACATTAATGCCCCTGCCATGATTGCTGCGGCGCATACTGATAAGGTTTTCTTCAATGCAATCTCTCCTCTCTTCGTTCTTTCATGAGTTGCCTTTAACATTTTATGTAAAGCTGCTCTTGCTCACGGAGCACTTTAGTAACTTTAGTATAAAAGAGGCTATTCACTTTATCGTTTGTTCCAGATGACGTTTACCTTACAATATTGCAAGATACGAATTTCAAGAAAATCGGCTGAAAAGGAAATAAAAAGAAGATGCAGTATTGGCAGCATCTTCTTTCTTTGCAATTCTATATACTTTTCAGTACATTCATTCTTCATCTTTCCCAGACATCACTGCGAATAAATAAAACTCCTGCAGATCACAAAATTTTGAAGTCTGTCAGTTCTTTATGGTTCTTCAGCAAATCCAGAAAGGCAGAAAGGGCTTTTGTTTGGAAAGGCGATCTTGTCACGATCGAAAAATCCCTGGTGTATGGAAGACCTTCCACATTCAGAACCTTTAAGTCTCCGTAGCGCAGCTCTTTTTGAATCGCCCACTCGGAAACCAAGCTGATGCCCATTCCCGCTTCGACCATGGCTTTAATGGGTTGTGTGCTGCTGAAGTGCATGAGGGACGGAGGTAAAATCGAAAATTTCTTAAAGACAGCTTCTGATGCTTCCCTTGTCCCTGAACCGAGTTCCCGCAATATCCAGGTTTCTTCAATCAGCTCTTTTACTTTTATGGGCTTAGTGCGCTGCAACAAAGGGTGATCAGCAGCAGCGACTACGAACATCCGGTCTTCAGCAAAAGGTTCAGTCTTCAACTCCTGAACTCCTTTGAAATGGCCTTCTACAATGCCGACATCCAATTGATGGCTGAGGACGAGCCCGGCAATGGTAGTGGTGTTGCCTATGGTGACAGTTGGCTTGATATCCGGAAATTGCTCTTTTGCTTCTGCGATGATTTGCGGCAGCAAGTATTCTCCAAATGTATAGCTGGCACCAATGGCAATCGATCCGCTTGCTTTATTGGTGAGATCATCGAGAAGATGATTCATTTTCGCGTAAAGCTCTTTGATTTCGATGGCATGGTGGTAAACGATTTCTCCAGCTTTGTTCAGCCGCACATATTTGTTTGTCCGTTCCAGTAATTTGACGCCTGTTGTTTCTTCCAATGAACGGATATACTGGCTGACGGCAGGTTGTGTCATGTGCAGCTCTTCTGCCGCTTTCGAAAAATTCTTCTTTTCGATTACCTTGAGAAATACTTCCAAGCGCTGATCCATCTTTATCCTCCAATCATTTATATGCTTTTGCTTATGATAATCATATTAGATCGTTATTTTACTAATGTATAGAAGTTTTTTATACTAACTGCAGGAGGTTTCATCATGTCTGCACATTATAATAAACCTGCACAATCCAATTCCACCGGTTTATCACCAACTGCTGCCTGGATTAGCGGAGTGCTATTTACTTTTCTTTTGGCTTTTCTCGGCTATTTATTGGCTCAAATCCCTGGCTTCAACCAAGTCGGCCAACTTGCTTGTGCCATCATCATTGCGGTTTTTTACCGGCAGATTTCCGGTTATCCGAATGCCATTCGTTCCGGCATTGTGTTTTCCTCAAAACGCCTATTGCGGGTCGCCATCATTCTTTATGGATTGAAACTGAACATCGATATCATACTGAGTGATGGACTTGGCTTGTTGCTGCGGGATATGGTTGTCATTGCTTTCGCTATTTTACTGACGGTGTGGCTGGCGAAACACTTTAAAGCCGATCAGACCATTTCCCTGTTGCTTGGTGTGGGAACCGGAGTTTGCGGAGCGGCTGCGATTGCCGCAATCGCCCCGATCATCAAAGCTAAAGACGAAGACACGGCAATCAGTGTCGGCATCATCGCCCTTGTCGGCACGGTCTTCGCTATTTCATACACCATTCTTCGTCCGTTTTTGCCACTTGATGATGTCCAATACGGCATGTGGGTCGGCATCAGCCTGCACGAAATTGCCCATGTGGCATTAGCCGGAGCGCCCGCTGGTGAAGACGGTCTGGCAATGGCGTTATTGGGGAAATTGGGGCGTGTCTTCCTGCTCGTTCCTCTTTGCTTGATTTTCATTTTTCTGATGAAACGAAAAGACAAAAATCAGGAAACAAACGCAAAAATTGAGTTCCCCTGGTTTCTTCTCGGCTTTCTCTTATTGAGCGTTTTAGGCAGCTATGTTTTTGGCCAATCGATTCCATTCCCGCAAGAGTTGCAGGAGTTTGTATCGACAGCGACTACCTGGCTCCTGACGGCTGCGATGGTTGGGCTTGGATTGACGGTCAGCTTGCGCGATTTGCGTGAACGTGCCATGCTGCCGCTCGCTGCAATGACCATTACATCGATATTGCTGGCAGTCTTTACATATTTCGCTGTCTGAATAATTTCAGGCTGTATTCTACCTAATAAAAAAAGGAAAAGCAGATGCCTCCAAGGCCATCGCTTTTCCTTTTTTGCATTTATGATTGCGCTGGCCATTCTTCACGCAACATCCCCATCTTGATGGCATCGAAGTAGTTGCTATCCACGACGCGTGCTTTTCGAATCCGCGCTTCTTCTTTCATGCCCAGCCGCTCCGCCACTTTCATCATCCGCTCATTGCCGGACCAGGTAGACATGCCAAGACGGTGAAGTGTTGTGGAGTCGAATAAAAAATCGATCCACAACCGGTAGGCTTCGGAGCCGTACCCACCGTTCCAGTACTGGGTGTCGTATATGACAATGCCTGTCTCCACCCAATCTGTATGGCGGTCGATCCAATAAGCTCCGACGTAGCCGATCGTTTTCTCATCTGCTGTAATGACGAGCGAAGCGGGAACGCCATTTGTGATTTCCTCTTCTTCCATCCATTGTTTTCGGTGCTGGTCTTTACTCAGCCAGGGTTCCGGAATGTAAGGCCCATTCCACTTTTTCGCTTCCTGCTGTTTTTCCTCGTAACGCCAGTAATAGATGCGATCCATCTGGGCTGCTGTTGCTTTTTCAAGTTTCACTTTTTTGCCAATGATATTTACCAACACCGTTTGCATCCTTTCTCGCTTGTTTTTTATTTTGTATCGATCACGTTATGTACCTGCCTTTTGTGTTCAAGCCCTTATCATGCAGCAGCTTCTTCCGCCAACTGTTTTTCCGGCCAGTTCACCAGGAAAATCCCTGCAAAAATCAAGCTTCCTCCAATTAGTAAAGGCAATCCAAGCTGCTCTCCAAGAACCAGCCAGCCGAACAGGATGCCGAATAAAGGAGCTAAAAACAGAAACGCGCTCACTTTTCCGGAATCACCTTTTTGCAGCAGGTAGAACCACACCGTGAACTGGATGATTGAAGCCGGGATGGCCAGCCATAACAAGATCAAAATGGAGCTTGAATTGATGACCAGACGGGACGTTTCCAGGAAAACCGACCCGACCAGCAAAATAAGCCCGCCAAAAAACATCTGATAGGCAGTCATGACCCAAATATCGAACAGCCCACCCCATTTCTTGATAATCAATGTCCCAACCGACCAAAAAACAGCGCTCAAAAATCCGAGAAACGTACCGATTTCAATCGTCAAATGGCTTCCCATGGCAATGAAGACCCCGGCAAAACCCAAAAGCACACCTGTCCATTGAACCACTCGGTACCGGATGCCCAGTGCCAGAGTGCCGATCAATACCACCAATAAGGGATTCATGAAAGTTAAAATCGCGGATTCACCGGACGTAATAGTGCGCAGGCTCAAAAAGATTGATCCCATGACGCCGGCTGTTTGGATGGCGCCGATCAGGATCAGCTTGCCCCATTCGCCTTTGTTGGCAGGCTGCTTTCTTTTGAACAAACGCACAAAGAGCAGCATGATGCAGCCAGCAATGACAAAACGAAGACCTGCCAGCAACAAAGGCGATATGTAGGTTAAGCCGATTTTGGCTACCACAAACGAAGACCCCATCAACCCAGTCGTCAGGACGACCAGAAACGAGAATACTAATTTTTCTTTCATCTGGCCACCCCCTTTACCTGAAGCTTGCCTTCGCACTTCAGCGCTTCTCTATTCTGTATTATTACAAGGCGAGCTTTCTTGTCGACAATTTCTCAGCAGTTTTAATGACGTCAGTCGAGCGCTTAATTGGAATAATCATACCATTTTTAAGAATATAAATTGCACTACTTAATTTTTTTGCTCACGTTGAAAGTTTACTTTTAAAACAAAAAAAGAGATTCGCTTTTATAAGCGAGATCTCTTCGTTTTCATTTTCATTCCCGCAATAATCCAAAGCTTAACAATTTGCTTTACAACTTGTCATCTGCCCCGCTGACTTCAACGGAAATGATGAGCATTAAAATGGCTGTAACAATGAGAACGAGAGACATGATTACTAGCATAGGAATCTCCTCCAAGCTTGTTTTTCTGCTTGCTTACTGTAGTATACCCAAATTTCTTATCGATAGCATTGACCTGCATCAACTTTTAGCTGTACTACTTTTTTATGGCCAAATTGACCGAAAAAGCCGGTTTCCCAGTAATTTTAAGAAAATAAAAATGACAGGATTTCCTTGACGCAGGTCAAGGTTATGTGGGATGGACTTCGGTATGATAAACAATCAATGAAATCTTTTTTAGCTTTTCCTTTTACTTATTTGTCGTGCTAACTCAAAAAGAAAGCAGATTCCCCTTCCAAAGAGTGTATATATTTGATAAAATTCAGATAATTCTAATAATATTATTTCCGCTTAGTTGTGCCTTAAAGAACTTGCCAGCCGGTTCTCTAATGTAAATATTAGGAAAGGAGGAGCTTAAAATGACTGATTCTTCTTCTACAAACAGAAAGAGCAACACACGTAAGAAATACGATGAAACTTCCTTGAGCGGCACTTTTGTATCCGTTTTGATTATCGCGGTTTTTATGCTTATCTCCTGGTTCAGCGTATTCTTATTATTCTTGGAGCGCAATTAAAATTAACGGTTTACTCCCGAATTTAGAAAGGAGACTGTCACACATGCATATCCATCGTTATGAAAAACTATGGTTAATTATCGGCTCTCTTATCTTATTGGTATTCTTGGCCATTTTAGCGATTCAAACTTTTTACCTTGAAATGGGTCCGCCCAGCCATGCTGAGATGATTGATCCGCAAACTGTCAAAGAATCGGAAATCTTTGCAGATGCCGGACTGAAGGAGATTGGCGACAACGAATACGAAATCGCCATTGTAGCTGAAATGTTTTCATTCCAGCCTGGAGACTTGGAAATACCCGCTGGTGCGACGGTGCATTTTACCTTGGCCTCTCCGGATGTCACACATGGCTTTAAGATCACCGACACCAATGTGAACGTCATGGTGGTGCCCGGCCATATCTCGAAAGTCAGCCATACCTTTGATCAGCCTGGTGAATACTTGATCTTATGCAACGAATACTGTGGCCTTGGGCATGAATACATGGCCAATACCATTACAGTCAACTAAACAAATGCAGATCGCTCTGATTTACCCGAATCAATTCCATCAGAAAGAAGGGGAAACCATGACGCATATCACCGATATACACACTCGCCATAAAGGGGCAGCCGTAAATGAAGATGTCGCAGCCGGCATCTCAAAGCGGGATTTCCATTTGTCCATTGCTAATTTGTCCATCGCTTTTATCGCTTTGCTGGTCGGCGGAGCAGCAGGCTTGTTGCAGGGATTTGTCCGCAGCGGATTTTTGGAACTGCCTTCCTGGATCAGCTATTATGCACTTTTAACGGCTCACGGAGTCCTATTGGTTTTGGTATTAAGTTCTTTCTTCAGTATCGGGTACTTGTACGCAGGAACTTCGCGTGTACTGGGCGGTCTCGCCGATAAGACACTTGCTTTCGGATGGGCCGGATTTGCACTAATGACTGCTGGGACAATCATCGCCGCCTTTTTCATCTTGGCTGGCGACGCTAACGTTCTTTACACATTCTATACACCGATGCAGGCACATCCATGGTTTTACATCGGACTGGCTCTTCTGGTCGTTGGAATCCTGTTGAATTGCATCGGGATGTTCATCACCTACCAGAGTTGGAGAAAACGAAATCCGGGCGTGCTGACTCCACTATTTGCCTTCTTCTCGAATGCTGTTTTTGTTCTGTGGGTTTTCGCTTCTCTCTTTATCGCTGTATTCGTCGTCGGAATGGTCATTCCTTGGGCATTCGGATGGGTGCCGACCATCGATCCAATGATGGGGCGTACTTTGTTTTGGGCGTTCGGCCATACACTCGTCAACATTTGGATGCTGACATCTATTTCTGCCTGGTATGTCTCTATGCCGAAAATCATTGGCGGAAAAGTGTTCAGTGATTCACTGGCACGTGTCGCAGTCGTCATTCTTGTGGTTGCCAATGTACCTGGTGGGTTCCACCACCAGATCCTCGACCCGGGACTGTCGGTTGAATTGAAATTCTTGCATGTCATCCAAACGTTTATGATTATCTTCCCTTCCCTTATGACAGCTTTTGCAATGCTCGCAACCATGGAGCGTTCCGGAAGGGCAAAAGGCGTGACGAGTTTATTAGGATGGTGGAAAATTTTGCCTTGGTCCGATGCACGCTTTTTCGCTTTGATTGTCGCGATGCTTGCTTATATTCCCGCTGGGCTTGGTGGCATCATCAATGCCAGCAACCAGGTCAACCAAGTGGTCCATAACTCGATCTGGGTTACCGGCCACTTGCATTTGACTGTCGGCACGACGGTCATGCTGACTTTTTTCGGCATATCCTATTGGTTGATTCCATATCTGTCCGGAAGAAAACTGACGAGGAACCTTAACCGACTGGGCATCGCCCAAACCATCATTTGGGCTTGCGGCATGTTGCTTATGTCGGGTGCCATGCATGCCAATGGCTTACTTGGCAGCCCGCGCCGAACTGCGAATACGACGTATAACGGCCACAGTGCCGCTTCTGACTGGGCGCTTTATGAAATGTTCATGGCCATGGGTGGTGTTATCCTGTTCGTGGGCATTCTGCTGTTGGTCTATATCTGGATTCAATTGGCATTTTTCGCACCAAAAGGTGATACTGATTTTCCGATCGGCGAGGATTACAATCCGAAAGACGCTTCGCCTTTATTCATGGACCGCTGGTCGATATGGGTGGTGCTTGCCACACTTTCAATCGCCATTGCCTATGTGATTCCATTGCTGGACTTCGCTTCAGGCCACAGTCCGGGTTCACCGCCATTTTTGATGCCTTGATCCAGGCACTAATTTACGATATCCAAAAGAGGAAGAACCCAAACGGGCTCTTCCTCTTTTGCTGTTTCTTTTATCATCAATCTGGCATCCAGCAGTTCCTGTTATCAAAGTACAAATTTCCTCATCTAGCCATCCTGTCGAAATCTGACGAAAAACACGGTCCCTTCATCGCTCGTGTTAACATCAATTTGCGCGTTGTGGCGTGCGGCGATGGCATAGGTTACCCCAAGGCCCAGTCCGGTTCCATTGTCTTTTGTGGTATAGAAAGGTGTGCCGATTTTTTTCAATACGTTCTTGTCTATTCCTCCGCCTTGATCACGGATTTCCAGAACAGGTGTATTTTCATTTTCCATATACGTTCGGATTGTCAGCAACTTGCCCGGCTCCATGGCTTCTAAGCCATTGCGGCATAAGTTAATGAGCAATTGGCGGATTTCATCCCGGTTCAGCAACATTTCAGGAATCGGCTGTGTAAAGAATTCAATCGCCTTATTTTGATTGAAAGTATCGATTTCCAAAAGAGGTGCAATGTCATAGATAATGGCATTCAGATTCTGCATTTTCATATCCGAAGAACGTGTATTGCCGATGGATAGAAACTCAGAAATAATCGAGTTGGCGCGATCGAGTTCATCAATCATCAAATCAAAGTACGTATTGTATTTCTCTAATCCTTGCTCACCTGTCAGCAATTGCAGGAATCCCCGGACGGTGGTCATCGGATTTCGGATTTCGTGGCTGATTCCGGCTGCCATCTGGCCGATCAGCTCGAGGTTCGACAAACGCTGCAATTCCATTTCATATTTCTTCTTCTCGGTGGTATTTTTGCACAGGCAGCAAATACCGTCATCAAAGGGATAGGCAACCACTTCAAAACAGCAGCCATTTGCTGAAGACACTTCAAACTGGACAGGGACTCTCTCGACCATTGCCCGATGGAGTTCCTCATGCAGAACCGGATTAAGTGTATCGGGGTAAATTGTCCAAATGCTTTCCCCGAGTACATTTTTAAAAGTTTTTCCTTTAGGCAGGTATTGATGTTCATTGATGTAAATGAACTCCCATTCCTTGTTGAGTGCAAAAAATCCATCCGTGATGCTTCCAATAAGACTCGTTACTTTGTCGTTGGCAGTCGCCAACTGATTGGTCCGCCTCGCCACACGCAGCTCCAGCTGGTCCATATACGTTAGATTCGAATAAGTCAGCGCTGTAGCATCAACAATGGAATGCGCTAAATGGACCTGTGATTTTTCATCGGCTTGCAGCGTCTCCATCAGGCAAGCAATGGCGATAAATCCGAAGACCTCTCCTTTGGAAATCATCGGAATCAACAGCAGCCTGCATCTGTCCTCACTTGGGATAAATTTGACTGTCCGGTTGACCATGACTTCATGAATCACATGGTCCGTCTGTTGGTTGGTTTGAATATCTTCAAGCGCTCTTTTCCATTCATCTTCAGACCACTCGGAATCTTTGCCCATTTTCTTGAAACTGAGGTTTCCTTCTTGTTGCGGGTCGCGAAGAAAAGCTGCGACGTTATTGCAATCTACCGTCTTGCCCAAATAATGAAAACACGTATCCAAGGTTTCCGAAATGGTTGAACACATGGATAGTTCCCGGTTTGCATCAAGCAACAGCTGCTTCTCCGCAATCAAGTACTCCTTCTGTTTCAAGTTGTTGGCATTCTGAATAGCGACAGCCGCCATATTGACGTACGCTTCTATGCTTTGGATCTCAATTTCCGTCAAATTCATCCGCTTTCCGCAATCAAACAAAAAAATCAGCCCGTATAAATGCTGTTCATAAATAATTGGCAGCCCTAGCAGTGATTTGATATTAAACGCAGCCACCGACCTTGGATCCGGACGCGAATCAATGGAGGTATCCGGAATATAAATCGTTTGTTTAGTTTCCATGACTTGTCTAGCAAATGCATCTGCTTCAAAATCGATCAGTTGTGCAGTAATCATCTCGTTATTGATGAAGTCAGGTTTACCAGCCACCCCTCTGTATACTCCATCTTCACCCGGCAAATAAATTCCGACAGAATCGCATTGGACGATTTCTTCAGATATTGCTGTAGTGACATGCTGCAGCATGTCGTTCAATTCCAGCTTGGTATTGATGATTTTCGTCAATTCAGCCAGCCTCGAATATCTTGTTTGTTCTTTTAACATGGCTATTCGCTCCGCTCTTGATCATCGGGAAACGGGGTTGCAGCTTCCCGATGCAACTCCCTCTATTCCGTCAAGACATTATGTCAGTAGCTTACCATAAATGATTTCTCGCGGCTAAATAATTTCTGCTGAACTTGCGGTTAGTCGCAATTCTGTTAAGCTGACTGCCGTTAGACAGGCAGAATGATGCCTGCAAATCCACCGATCAACACTTCTTTAGAAAATTGGTTTTTGCAGCTGAAGGAAGCTTCTATCGCCGTCCGCCTGTTTTCCAATCGATCGTAGCGATCGATTTTCACGTCACAACGAATGGTATCTGTAGAAAAAACGGGACGCAGAAATTCAAAGTTCATGGTGCGTGCCAGTACATTGTTATCTCCACCCACTTTTGTCGGCAACGTGGCTGTCAATAGACCTTGCACAACCAGCCTGCCTTCTTCGTCGGGCGTCAGGTGATGATTTCCGTAGTCCCCAGAAACCTTAGTGAATAATTCTATGTCTTCTTTCGTAAATGTCCGTTCGAATGTAATGATATCTCCGACAGATAGTGACAAAGCATTTCCTCCTTTTTAGCAGCCTGTTTCATAAAGATGACCTTAATTGTTTTTTCACCCGCTCTTACTCGGCAACTTTTTTGTAGTTGAATACTTGCTTTCCTTCAAATAGGCTGTGTTCTTCTATTATAAACATAAAGAATCGATTCATCTGAAAAATTCATCGTATATTTTTTCGCTGATTATGTTCCAATCAAACTTTCTGCAAAACAGTTAATCTTTCCTTGCACCCAAAAGGACATATGTCCTTTTTTTTGATATCGTAAACTATAGCCAAAGAAAGGGTGTGAAGCGCTTGAAAGGAATCTTTTTTGCATTAGCGGGTGGGTTCTTCCTGACCTTCCAAAGCGTCGCCAACGCCACAATCAGCGACAGCATCGGCACTTGGCAAGCTGCCACGTTGACGCAGTTCACCGGCTTTGTGCTGGCAATATTGATTGTCATTGTGCTGCGTGACCGATCTTACTGGAACTTGAAAAACGTGCCGCTTCTTTACGCTTCCGGCGGGCTGCTGGCCGCCATCGTGCTCTACACCAACATGACTGCTGTCCACAGAATGGGCGTGACGCTGACCATCGGCATTTTCCTGATTGCCCAATTGCTAACAGCCGTATTGGTTGACGCCAAAGGCTGGTTTGACATGGTCAAACAACGGATCGGTGTAACGCAGATTGCCGGGCTGCTGCTGATGATCGTGGGAGTTGTCGTTCTTAAATGGTGAAAAATCGAGAACAAACCATCCATGATTACCTCAATCAATACGGAATAGCATCCGTGTTCCCGGAACGTGTCCAGCGGTCAATGCAGCTGGAAAACTTGGCACTAGGAGATTGCTTATTGTCTCAAGGCGACATTTCACAGTCACTGTATTTGCTGGTGGAAGGAAAACTGAAGATTTCCATGCTGTCTCCTGAAGGGAAGCGCCTGATTCTGGCTTTTAAAACGCCTTTCGATCTGGTTGGTGACATTGAATACATTCAGCAATGCCCGTTAATCAATACAGTGGAAGTTGTCACGGATTCACGGGTCATCCGGATTCCCTATGAGGTTTTACGTAAAGAAATGGAGAACCATGTTCCTTGGCTTCAATTCCTTCTGGGGACCATCACACAGAAGTTCAAAATGAAATCGCAGGCAATGAATTTCAATCTGTTTTATCCTGTAGACGTGCGTTTGGCGAGCTACTTATTGTCGATGACGCCAAAGCAGCCACAACTCGACTCCGCGTCGCTTATCGATATAGCCGATTTGATCGGTACCAGTTACCGCCATTTGAACCGCGTCTTGCAGCAATTCGAAAAAGCCGGATGGATCACGAAGAAGCGCGGGAAAATCACTGTCCTTGACCGCTCTTCCCTGCTCGTCGAGGCGGGTCAAAATATTTACGAATAGGAGATATGTATATGGCTATCGGCATATTACTGGCATTGCTTGGCGGGGCATTTGTCTGCCTTCAAAATACATTCAACGCCAACGTCAAAAAACAGGTCAGCGTCTGGTCTACTACAGCCCTTGTCCTGCTCCTCGGATTTGTGGCTTCACTCGCCGCCGGCCTCGCTTTTGAAGGCAGTAGCCTGTTCGAATTCCAGGCACAGCCCTGGTTCTGGTTCAGTGGCATTCTCGGTGTCGGCGTTGTCGCTTGTGTAACGCAAGGCGTCCAGCTTCTCGGACCCAGCCGCGCCATTTCCCTGATTATGGTGTCGCAGATTTTCTTCGGCCTCATGTGGGACACACTCGGCTGGTTCGGCCTGGAAAAAGTGCCTTTCACCTGGCAGTCTTTGCTTGGCGTCCTGCTGATTAGCGGAGGCGTCTTGTTGTTTCAGCTTGGACCTAATCTCGAACAACGCTATGCCTTGAAACGAAAATCCGTTCGCACAGACAGTTCTGTAAAAGGGTGAAATGCCTAATTATCTACGTTTTATTAATAAACCACATCAAAAAGGAAGAGCCGTTGTTGCAGCTCTTCCTTTTTGTATGCCATTCAATAATAGATCATTTCATATATCGGTATTCGCGCAGGCTGTTCAAATTGAAGATTTCCTGCAATAAGCCTTCACCGATATTCGTTTCTCGTACTTTTTTGCGTTCCAGCTCTTCATCGACGAGGCGTTTCGCCGACAAGACATCGGTCCCTTTTTGCAGGACTTCTTCTTTCGAATTGAAGAGCTGATGCGCGACCAGCTGCATGCCATATGAATTGTACAACAGCGTATAGCCTGCGATTCCGGTGGTCGATTGATAGGCTTTAGAAAATCCGCCGTCGATGACCAGCATCTTGCCGTTCGCTTTGATTGGATTTTCGCCGTCGCGTTCCTTGACTGGCGTATGGCCATTGATGATGCGCCCGTGGTCCGGATTCAAATCAAACTCCTCCAGCATTTTACGGCACATGTCCTCATCTTCACGCAAATAATAATACGGATTTTTCCGTTCCTTATGCGTGTCTTTGTCTTTGATGAAATAACGCTCGAACGTCGTCATTTCCCTTTTGCCGAAAAGCGAGGAATATTCGCCAGTCCATAAATACCAGACCATATCGGTCGCGAAATCGTCGGTTTCTTCAGGATGGGCAAAGGAATGGCGAAGATAATCTTCAAACAGATCCAGCAGATCACGGCCGGCATAACTTTTCCCATCTATTTCCATCTTCTCCATATTGCCTTCTTCATCCAGCGGGATGCACCCATGGATCAGCAGGTTGCCATTATACTTCAAATAAAGGCTGCCTTTTTTCATAAGGAAATTCATATGCCTTGCCAGTTTTTCAGAATGCTGGAGTGAGAACAGCAATTTATCGATGACCTGCTCTTCTTCTTCCAGCAATTCATCCGGTTTTTCCGGATTGACAGTAGCGAAACAACCGTTTTCAAGTGGATAGGTTTTCCCGTGGATGGTGGCTTCATTTTTATCATAATCCACTTTTTCAAGCAGGAGACGATCTTCCATAGCAAAACATGGACGTCTCTTGATGATCGGGCTTTCCAGCTTGAACTGGATGATGGAAATGGCCTGGTGGATTTTGGTGATTTGCAGCTGTTCCTGTGCCGTCATGGTTTCCCCTGAAATTCTTTTCGGGTGGAACGCTGGATTGTCCTCATAGTATTTTTCGGCCAGGTTCAGCAACGGCCGCAGATTGATGCCGTAGACGTCTTCAATGATGTCCAGATTGTTGTAACGTGCACAAATGCGGATGATGTTCGCAAGACACACTTTCGATCCTGCAAAAGCCCCGATCCAAAGAACATCGTGATTTCCCCATTGAATATCGACGGAATGGTAGTCGATCAGCGTGTCCACGATTTTATGCGGATCCGGCCCCCGGTCATAAATGTCGCCCACCACATGCAGATGATCCACAACCAATCGCTGTGTTGTATAAGCAAGCCCGATAATCAGCTTATCGGCTTGGCCAAGCGCAATGATCTGCTCAACCATTTTGGCGTAATACTCTTTTTTGTTTTTGAATTCATCGGTTTTGTACAACAGCTCTTCAATGATATAGACGAATTGCTTCGGCAAGGCTTTGCGAAGCTTTGAGCGCGTGTATTTGGATGACGCATATGAAACAAGTTTCAGCATCCGCTCAATAACTTCTATGTACCATTCCTGCAATTCCTTTTTGCTGGTGAAATTGCTTTTGATCAATTGCAGCTTTTCTTCAGGGTAATAGACCAATGTCGCAAATTCATTGAGTTCTTTTTCACTCAGTTCCTCTTTAAATAAGTCCTTGATTTTCACTTTGACATTGCCGGAACCATTTCGCAATACGTGCTGAAATGCCTGAAACTCCCCGTGTAAATCGCTTACAAAATGCTCCGTCCCTTTCGGCAGATCCAGGATGGACTCCAGGTTGATGATTTCAGTCGCCACTTTCTCTTCACTATCGTATTTTTGCGCCAACAGATCCAAGTATTTTAAATTCAACATGGTGCATCTCCCTTCACAACTTGCTCGTAATTTTCTGTCGATTAAATCCAAATAGATTATGGCTTAAACACCGGTATCCAACTCTAATGTTATCCTTATGAAAAACAGTTTACTTACACTTTAAATAATGGTCTTATTTGGATAGAAGGTAAATTAACCAGCTTCTTTTACTGATAAATGAGAATGGAAGCGAACTTTTGTCAATAAGACCTCCAATAACCAGATAACAGGAAAAATTAGGCTTCCTTATGATTCAGTTTACCGCAGAACCCTTATAAGCTCTAGTGGAAAAAAGTAGGATTAGAAGAACAAATTGCAAACGGTGTTGAAAAGCGATACACCAAATGAAAAGAGGAATGGTAAGTTGATGGATTTCTCGGTAATTGTCAATACCACGGCGTTTCCACAGTAGGAAGAGTTTTAGCTACCGCGTTGAACCTGGCAGATGAATCTGGCGTGGTTTTCCCTGACTGCCCGTACGATCCTGAAAACCCTTTTCTTAACGGCAAACAAGAAATCTCTTCCTTGCCCAACCTAAAAGTCGGGCGTTGGCCGAATATAGTCCACTGCAGTTAAACTATTCTGCTCATTCGTTACATCATGGCTATTTCCTTTATTCGCCTCTTTTTTGGAAATTCCTTCTAGAAATAAAAAAAGCAGCAGAAAAGGATTTCCTTTTTCCGCTGCTCACTTCATGCCTCGTCATTCAAGTTTCCAGCCGTTATTCAACCAGCCGATATGCACAGTTTTCAATATGGTCATGAACCATTCCGATCGCCTGCATAAATGAATAGGTTGTAACGGGACCAACAAACTTGAAGCCGCGCTTTTTCAATTCTTTGCTCAGTTGAACGGACAGAGGCGATTGTGCAGGAATCTGTGCATCACTTGTCCAATTGTTGTAGACCGGCTTGCCATCGGTAAAGCTCCATAGAAAATCAGCAAACCTTCCCCATTCTTTTTGGAGATCCAATATCGCCCGTGCATTGCTGCGGACAGACTGAATTTTGGCGATGTGTTTGACGATCCCATAGTTCTCTTTAATGGACACCAAATCCTCATCTGAAAGTTTTGCACAATAGGAAAGGTCAAAATGATGGAACGCTTCCTGATAAGCTGTCCGTTTTTTCAGCACAATATTCCAGGATAAGCCTGCTTGTGCGCCTTCAAGTGTCAGCATTTCGAAAATGTAGCGGTCATCAAAGCTCGGCCTGCACCATTCTTCGTCATGATAAGCCTGCATAAGTGCATTGCTTTGCGCCCACAAACAGCGGTTTTCCATATGCGCCACCCCATTTCTTAAGTTCTTTCTACTATACCATTTTAATCCTGAAACGATAAAAGGGTGTTCAGCCTAGGCTGAACACCCTTTTTACCGGATTCGCGGGTACTTGGCGCAATCCTTAAATCAATAAATTGAACAGCATCGAATCGTTGTTAAGGTCTTTATAAGGGAAGCCGTTTTCCGCCATGCGTTGAACAAGCGGCTCGTAGTCTTCACGGCATTTCAGTTCGATTCCGACCAGCACCGGCCCTTCTTCGCGGTTTGTCCGTTTCGTGTATTCGAAATGCGTAATGTCATCCGTCTCGCCCAGGACCTGTTCCATGAATTTACGGAGCGCTCCTGCACGCTGAGGGAACGTGACGATGAAATAATGCTTCAAGCCTTCATAAATCAAGGATTTCTCTTTGATTTCCTGCATGCGCTCGATGTCATTATTGCCGCCGCTGATCACACACACCACATTCTTGCCTTTGATGTCGTCTTTATAAAAATCAAGCGCGGCGACAGATAAAGCTCCTGCCGGCTCCGCGACGATGGCATTTTCATTATACAGCTGCAAAATCGTCGTACAGACCTTGCCTTCGGGAACCAAAGCGATATCGTCCAAAACATCCGTGCAGATCGCCATAGAGAGATCGCCTACCTGTTTAACCGCAGCACCGTCCACAAATGTATCAATGGTATCCAGGCGCGTCACTTGCCCATTGGCAAGTGACGTTTTCATGCCGGCAGCACCTTGAGGTTCCACGCCAACCAATTTCGTCGAAGGGCTGATTCCCTTCAAATAGGAACCCACTCCGGACGCCAATCCGCCTCCACCGATCGCACAGAACATATAATCCACCGGTTCTTGCATATCGTTCAGCACCTCGACCGCGACCGTTCCTTGGCCCGCAATGATGCGGCTGTCATTGAACGGATGAACAAAGACTTTTTCTTCCACTGTGCAATAATCCATTGCCGCAGTGAATGAATCATCAAAAGTATCGCCGATCAAAACAACCGATACCTTATCTCCACCAAAGCGTTCCACTTGCGACACTTTTTGGCGAGGTGTCGTCAGGGGCATGAAGATTTTGCCTTCAATGCCAAGCGCAAAGCATGAGTAAGCGACGCCTTGCGCGTGATTGCCTGCACTGGCACAAACCACACCTTTGGCACGGTCTGCGGGGCTCAGGCTGCGGATGAAGTTATAAGCGCCGCGCAATTTAAAGGACCGCACCACTTGCAGATCCTCACGCTTTAAATAGACGTTGCAGTCATAGCGTGCAGACAACAGTTCGTTTTTCTGCAAAGGTGTCTTGATGACGACATCTTTGAGCGCTTGGTTGGCTACCATAATTTCTTCCACGGATACTCTGGCTAATGTAAGTTCTCTGTCGAGCTCTTTGATGTTGCTCTTAGTCATAGATGTCACCTTCTTATTTTTATTTATCTCACTACTCTAACACATCACAGCGTCATAATGTCTAGAAGATTGCGACAATTTGTTGAAAAGTTTTTCATGACTGCTTGCTATGAAATTCCACACCTTCTTTCAACAAAATTCAGGCCTCCCTCTAGTTCCCTATATTCATCTTTAATCACTTCTCTATCCATTTGTTCCCCATTGCTTTTTCATGGATT
Organism: Planococcus wigleyi; assembly: GCF_014836985.1. Lineage (GTDB taxonomy): Bacteria > Bacillota > Bacilli > Bacillales_A > Planococcaceae > Planococcus > Planococcus notacanthi. The sequence continues at coordinate 196,945 of NZ_JACSPU010000004.1, forward strand.
CCAAATGAATAATTAACCATTTCTATACCTTATCGAATGAATGAATAAAACCCACTCCTACATTCAAAGGAGTGGGTTAATTTGTTTATTCTTTTGTTTCAATTCGGTAAGCTGCAACTACTTTGCCGTCTGTCGCTTCATCAGCAATGAATGATCCGTTTGAATAACGGTCCACATTTTTTAGTGAGTTGGCAACCAATGGAATTCGTATTCCTTTAGCTGTTTCAAGCAGAATCTCTTCTTTTCCGGTTGCCCCAATAACGGCGACGACACGATGAGGATTTGATTTCAATTCGCGCAGCATCACTACGCCTCGTTTCGCGCGGCTGCCACTTTCGAATTCCTGAAGCTTCATTTTCTTAGCTGCTCCCCGTTGGGTCACCAGCACAAGTTCCTGTTTCACTTCCGGGTCAATCATCACAGCAGAAACAACTTCATCGCCGTCCTTCAGGTTGACGCCTTTGACTCCGGCGGTGCGAAGTCCAGTAAGCGGCACTTCATCCATCGGGAAACGAACACCATATGCTTGGTTGGTTCCGATGAACAGTTCCGTCTCTTTTGTCACCAATCCAGCGAATATCATGGCATCGCCAGATTTCAAGTTCATGGTTTTAATGGCACGCGAATACCGCTGGATATGATAGTCTTTTAAAGCTGAACGTTTAACCTGGCCGAATTTCGATACGGTCAGGATACTGGCATCCGCATCAAAGTTCTCAAATGGGCAGACGGCAAGGATCGATTCATTCGCATCCAATTGGACGATGCTTGATAAATGCTGGCCGAGGTCTTTCCATTTGATGTCCGGTAATTCGTTGATCGGCTGGTAAACGAAATTCCCGGCTGTAGTGAAAATCAGAATCGTATGCTGAGTGTTCAAATTGCCTTCGAACAACAAATAATCCGATTCCTTCATCGCAAAATCTTTGCCGTTGGAAGCCGCATGCGAACGGGTGCTGGTCCGCTTGACATAGCCTTCCTTCGTAACCGTCACGACCACTTCTTCACTCGGAATCATGATTTCGCGTGTAATGGTGATTTCTTCAATTTTGTCTTCAATGACTGAACGGCGCGGTTCGGCGAACTTCTTGCGGATCGTTGCCAATTCTTTTTTGATGACGTTTTTCAACTTGGTTGCACTGGTCAGGATGCCGGTCAACTCAGCGATGAGTTTTTTCAGATCCTGCTCTTCTTTTTGAAGATCGGTGATGTCCGTATTGGTGAGACGGTATAATTGCAGCGACACAATCGCTTCTGATTGAGCTTCAGAGAAATCATACGATGTAATCAAGTTGTTTTTAGCATCCCGTTTATCTTTTGAAGAACGAATGGTTTTGATCACTTTATCCAGAATCGACAAAGCTTTCATCAAGCCTTCCACAATATGCATGCGGTCGCTTGCTTTTTGCAGATCAAATTCCGAGCGCTTGGTGATGACTTCTTTTTGGTGTTCAATATAGGCGTCAAGCATCGTTTGCAGGGTCATCATCGTTGGCCGGCGATTATGGATCGCCACCATGTTGAAATTGTAGCTGACCTGCAAATCGGTATTTTTGTATAAATAATTAAGGATGCCAATAGCCTGAACATCTTTTTTCAGTTCAATGACAATACGCAGGCCAGTTCTGTCGGATTCATCGCGTACTTCAGAAATCCCTTCGAGTTTGCGGTCAAAGCGGTGATCATCGATTTTCTTGATCATACTGGCTTTATTGACTTCAAACGGAATTTCCGTAATGACGATTTGTTCTTTTCCGCCTTTTAATGGTTCAATTTCCGCTTTTGAGCGGACAATGATCTTGCCTTTACCGGTTTCGTAAGCTTTACGGATGCCGTCCACCCCTTGGATGATGCCCCCTGTCGGGAAATCTGGTCCTTTGATGACGGTCATCAATTCAGCAACGGTTGCCTGTGGATTGTCCATGCGCATCAGTACCGCATCCAGCACTTCGTGAAGGGCGTGAGGTGGGATATCAGTCGCATAGCCGGCAGAAATACCAGTTGATCCATTGACTAAAAGGTTCGGAAAACGTGCTGGCAGAACGGTCGGCTCCATATCCGAATCATCAAAGTTCGGAATGAAGTCAACGGTGCGTTTGTCGATGTCCCGCAGCAATTCAGATGAAATCGCTGACAGGCGTGCTTCTGTATAACGCATTGCAGCCGGCGAATCGCCGTCCATCGATCCGTTGTTGCCGTGCATTTCAACGAGCATGTGGCGGATCTTCCAGTCCTGGCTTAAGCGAACCATCGCTTCATAAACCGAACTGTCACCATGTGGATGGTAGTTACCGATAACGTTACCGACAGTTTTTGCTGATTTCCGGAACGCTTTATCATTGGTATTGCCTTCGTGGTACATAGCATATAAAATCCGGCGCTGAACGGGTTTTAAGCCGTCACGGGCATCCGGCAGTGCACGGTCCTGGATGATGTATTTGCTGTAACGGCCAAACCGATCACCGATTACTTCTTCCAGTGGCAAATCTTGAAATCGTTCGGTTTGTGTCATACAAGTTCCTCCTCAGCGTGAATCAAATCATTTTCAAGAATATTGCTGTCTTCTTCCAGTCCGAAGTCGACATTGTTTTCAATCCAGCGGCGTCTTGGCTCCACTTTGTCACCCATTAGCGTCGTGATGCCGCGTTCTGCACGGGCACTGTCTTCAATGGTTACGCGGATCAGCGTCCGTGTTTCCGGGTTCATGGTGGTTTCCCACAATTGGTCTGCGTTCATCTCACCCAGACCTTTATAACGCTGCAGCATATAGCCTTTTCCGACTTTTTTGATGGATTCATCAAGATCGGCTTCTGTCCATGCATAGTCGATCACTTCTTTTTTGCCGATGCCTTTGGAGACTTTGTACAGTGGGGGCAAGGCGATGAAGACTTTGCCTGCTTCAATCAAAGGCTTCATGTAGCGGAAGAAGAACGTCAGCAGCAGCACTTGGATGTGCGCACCATCTGTATCGGCATCCGTCATGATAATGACTTTGTTATAAGCGATGTCGTCGATTGAAAAATCCGAAGATACCCCACCGCCGATGGCATGGATAATGGTCGAGATTTCTTCGTTCTTCATGATTTCCTCAAGTTTTGCTTTTTCAGTGTTGACGACTTTCCCGCGCAGCGGCAAAATCGCTTGGAATGTCCGGTCGCGCCCCTGTTTTGCAGAGCCGCCGGCCGAATCTCCCTCCACCAGGTACAATTCATTTTTTGCAGCATTTCGGGATTGGGCAGGCGTCAATTTACCGGATAACAAAGCATCCGATTTTTTTCGTTTCTTGCCGTTTCGTGCGTCTTCTCGTGCTTTTCTGGCGGCCAGGCGAGCCTGTGATGCCCGAATCGCTTTGCGTACCAGAGATGCGCTGAGATCGGCGTTTTCTTCCAGGAAATACATTAACTTTTGGGACACGACCGAATCGACGATGCTCCGTGCTTCGCTCGTACCCAGCTTGCTTTTCGTCTGTCCTTCAAATTGCAGCATCCCTTCGGGAATACGGACAGAAACGATAGCTGCCAATCCTTCGCGGATATCCGAGCCTTCCAGGTTCTTATCTTTATCTTTCAAGAGATTTATTTTTCTTGCGTAATCATTGAAGACTCGGGTCATCGCTGCTTTTGCGCCGGTTTCATGTGTACCGCCGTCACGAGTGCGGACGTTATTGACGAATGACAAAATCGTCTCGGAATAGCCATCGTTGAATTGGAAAGAAAACTCGATTTCCATCTCATCCTGCTGCCCCTCGATATAAGCCACTGGATGCAGCACATCTTTTTCTTCGTTCAAATAAGAGACAAATGCCTCAATACCGGTTTCGTAATGGAAAACATCCTTGGCTTCTGTCCGTTGATCGAACAGCTCGATCTTCAGTCCTTTCAGCAAGAAAGCCGATTCGCGAAGACGTTCTGACAATGTTTCATAATTGTATTTGCTTACAGAAAAAATGGCGTCATCCGGCAAAAAGTGAATGACTGTACCGGTTTCTTTCGTTGAACCGATTTCTTCCAATGTGGTGACCGGCTTGCCGCCATTTTCAAAACGTTGGCGGTATTTTTTGCCGTCGCGGTAAATAGTGACTTCCAAAAACTTGGACAGTGCATTGACCACTGACGCACCAACTCCGTGCAGGCCTCCGCTTGTTTTATAGCCGCCTTGCCCGAATTTCCCTCCAGCATGCAAAACCGTCAAAATCACTTCTGGTGTGGGTTTGCCGCTGCGGTGCATTCCTGTAGGCATGCCGCGTCCATAATCCCGGACACTGATGCTATTGTCTTCGTGGATCGTAACGGTGATTCTGTCTCCGTAGCCTGCAAGCGCTTCATCAACTGAGTTATCAACAATTTCATAGACTAAATGATGAAGTCCGCGTGTGTCCGTCGAACCGATATACATTCCCGGCCGTTTTCTGACGGCATCTAAGCCCTCGAGTACTTGGATCGCTTCTTCGTTGTATGCCGTGCTTTGAATTTTAGCCATCTAATTCCCTCCAACAAACATCTGTTCGTATAATTCTCTCTCTTAATCGTATTCTATTCTATGGCCATCTGTCAAACTTCATAGAAAAAGAGCGCTGGGCGCTCTTAGCGGTAATGCCTTATTTCAAAATGGCGTGTTCCACTTTGATGCAGCGGTCCATGATGACCGTATAGCCTGCATCAGCCAATCGATTAAATACATTTTCATCCACTACATTCAATTGTGTCCAAAAAACTGGACAATCGATTTTCACAAATTCATCAGCGATATCTACCAAAAACTCACTGCGCCGGAAAACGTTGACGATATCCACTTTTTCTGGAATATCACTCAAAGAAGCGTAACTTTTTTCGCCCAGTACGGAATCTGTCTGCGGATTAACTGGGATAATGCGATAACCGGCCCGTTGCATAGCTTCCGAAACCATATAGGATGTTCGGCTCGGATTAGGGCTGAGCCCGATTACAGCGATGGTTTTCGCATTGTCGAGTACGTTTTTGATTTCTTCACGGCTAGGATTGTTCAAGATGATCACCTGTCCTTTTTATTCTATCATACACGATTTCGTCTTGCCTGTTGAATAATCTGCCATCTATTGTTCAAAGATCTTCAGTCATGGTAAACTGATACTACAAAATAAGGTTGTTTTAAAGGAGTTTATCATGAGTACATTGCTTCCTATTCTATTAGCTTACCTGCTCGGCTCAATTCCATCTGCTCTGTGGATCGGAAAGTTATTCTACAATACCGATATTCGCACAAAAGGAAGCGGCAACCTGGGCGCCACCAACACATTCCGGACTCTCGGCAAAAAAGCAGGCATTGTCGTTACGCTGCTGGATATCCTGAAAGGGACCGCTGCTACATTGATTCCCCTGTACATTGCTACTGATATCCATCCATTGATATTCGGGGTCGTTGCAGTCATTGGCCATATCTATCCTGTATTCGCCAAATTTAAAGGCGGAAAAGCAGTTGCAACTTCAGGCGGCATTCTGTTGGGCTACCAATGGCCACTATTCATCATGGCAGTTGCAGTGCTGTTGATTGCATTGAAAATCACTAAAATGGTATCTTTGTCTTCAATCATCTTGGCCGTGGTGTTCATCATCTACACCACCATCTATGGAGTGATCACCGGTGATTACTTGTTTATGGTCGTCATCTACATTTTAGCGATTTTCATCATTTTCCGCCACCGGGCTAATATTTCCAGAATCCGTGCGGGTACAGAACCAAAAATCAACTGGTAACATCTGCGAAAGGACGTGCCATATGCAAATCAAAATCAGTGACGACGCATTCAATTGGTTTAAGGAAGAAATGGAAGTGTCTCCCGGTGAGTCGGTAAGGTTTTTTGTCCGCTACGGAGGTGCAAGCAAGCTTCAGCCCGGATTTTCATTGGGCGTCACTAAAGATCAGCCCCATGAAATGGCTGTTCAGGTGGAGGAAGACCAAGTCACCTACTTTATTGAACAAAGCGATGTCTGGTATTTTGATGGACACGATCTTCAGGTCACGGTTAATGATGACCTGCACGAACTTGATTATTCATACTCTAAACAGAACGCTTAAATGAATGAATAGTTGGTTGTTTTATACATTCTCATGCATATAAACATAAAAGCTGCCGTTAACTGTCTTGATTTTGACAGTTGACGGCAGCTTTTTCGATGTATTCCGGACAAATTCCAGACTGGTTTAGATGTTCAAAACCTGGGAATTGCAACAAAATTTATCAGTTGAATAATATTGCTACACGTATTCCCCCGAAAATCACGAGTCTTTTCGTCCGCACATCTTTCGGCAATTCGAGTAGAATAAAGAGTTTTTTTACCGATGAAATCTGTTTAATTGCTCCAGATAACCTTCAGTCTCCAAGATTTCCCGTTGCCGATCGCCGAAAAGATCGAAATGCGGGTAATCTCCCCGCAAATCCATCCACTCCCGTTTCAATCCGTATTTTTTGCCCCATTCCTCCAATTTGTCCATGTCGCAGCAACCCACTTTCGTCACGGTGCTGCAGCCGGGAAAACGCTCATCCACCCAGTAATGCGTCAAGAAAGCAATTCGGCCGTCCGTGACATCCTGTTTCCAGCGATTCAATTCGTCCCTTTTAATTCCGAACGCCATCGGCCACCTGCTTTTTGATTTCTTCGTATTTGGCGTGCCATTCGGGATAAATCTTTTTGATGGACACTGGTCGGAAGTTGTCTTTTTTGACCACGACATGTTCAGAGATTGCGGTAGCGGCGATCGTTCCATCTTCATGGAGAATTTCATAGCCATATTTGGTCCGCAACCGGCCATGCTCCTCGACCCACGTCCGGACAACAGCTTTCTGTCCATAGCGGAGTGCCGCCTTATACTGGATGGAGATGTCTGTTACGGGGGATAAATACCCGTCCTTTTCCATACCTGCATAGGTAAATCCCAGGTCTTCAATGAGCTTTGTACGGCCAATTTCCAGCCAAATGATGTAGTTGGCATGATAGACCACACCCATTTGATCGGTTTCTGCGTAACGGATTTCTATTTCTTTTTCACTTATGTACATGTCCATTTCACCTCTACATTAGTATACAAGAAATCTCATTCTTTATGTAACAGAAAAGGCTGCCGGAGAATTCCCCGGCAGCCTTCACATGAATAAATCTTATACTTCTAGCAATTTGTTGCGCAGCACCATTTGCAGGATGCCGCCGTGGCGGAAGTAATCCACTTCGACTTCAGAATCGAAACGTGCCAATACTTTGAACTCAGTCACTTTACCGTCTTCAGCAGTAGCTGTAACAGTAAGGACGTCGCGAGGTTTCACGTCATCAGTCAAGTTGACGCTAATTGTTTCGCGGCCAGTCAAACCAAGAGAATCCGCGCTTTCGCCATTGACGAATTGCAATGGAAGAACACCCATCATCACAAGGTTTGAACGGTGAATACGCTCATAGCTTTCAGCGATAACTGTTTTGATGCCTAGAAGGAATGTACCTTTAGCAGCCCAGTCACGTGAAGAGCCCATGCCGTAATCTTTACCAGTCAAGACAACAAGTCCTGTGCCTTGCTCCTGGTACTTCATAGCAGCATCGTAGATCGCCATTGTTTCGCCCGTTGGCCAGTAAGTTGTGTAACCGCCAGTTGTGCCTGGAGCTACTTGGTTACGGATACGGATGTTAGCGAAAGTTCCGCGCATCATAACTTCGTGGTTACCGCGGCGAGATCCGTAAGAGTTGAAATTACGTGGCTCTACGCCGTTTTCACGAAGGTATAGGCCTGCTGGCGTATCTTTGCCGATGGCACCAGCTGGTGAAATGTGGTCAGTCGTGATAGAGTCTGCAAATTTCGCAACTACACGAAGGCCGGATAGTGCTTGGATCGGTGCCGGTTCTTTAGAAAGACCTTCAAAGAATGGCGGGTTTTGGATATAAGTTGATGTTGCATCGAACTCATACAATGAATCGTCGTTAGTTTCAATCGCATTCCATGCTTCGTTCTCGTTGAATACGTGCTCGTATTCTTTGCGGAACAATTCTGGAGTAACTGTGTCTTTAACGACTTGTTTGATTTCTTCAGTTGTAGGCCAGATATCTTTGAAGAAGACATCTTTTCCTTCTTTGTCTTTGCCGATCGGCTCAGATTCAAAGTCGATATCCACAGTTCCAGCAAGTGCATAAGCAACAACAAGCATTGGAGATGCCAAGTAGTTAGCTTTAACAAGTGGGTGGATACGTCCTTCGAAGTTACGGTTACCTGACAATACAGATGATACCAATAGATCGTTGTCCAAGATCGCTTCTTCAATTTCAGGAAGCAATGGACCCGAGTTACCGATACATGTTGTACAGCCGTAGCCAACAAGGTTAAAGCCGATTTGGTTCATGTAGTCCAACAAACCAGAATCGTTCAAGTAACCTGTAACGACTTTAGATCCCGGCGCCAATGAAGTTTTCACGTAAGCAGGTGGAGTCAATCCTTTTTCTACTGCTTTTTTCGCTACTAATCCAGCACCAAGCATTACGTACGGGTTAGAAGTGTTTGTACAAGACGTGATTGCCGCAATCGCCAATGCACCCGTCTTCATTTCGGCAGTTTTGCCGTCTTTGAAGTTAACTGTTGCTGTTTTCGCGATTTCAGCTGCATCAAGTGCAAAACCGTGTGGTCCTTCTTCGCCTGTTACAGCTTTGTTGAACTCAGGTTTCATTTGAGACAAAGGAATCAAATCCTGTGGACGTTTTGGTCCAGCAAGGTTAGGTTCGATTTCAGAAAGATCGATTTCCACAAGGTCTGTGTAGATCGGATCTTCGTTGTCAACTGTGAAGAACATGCCGTTCTCCTGCAAATATTTTTTAGTGACAGCAATTTGGTCTGCATCACGTGCAGTCAAACGCATATAGTCAAGCGCTTCTTCGTCAACTGGGAAGAATCCGCAAGTTGCGCCGTATTCTGGAGCCATGTTGGCAATCGTTGCACGGTCAGCAAGTGGCAATGTTGTAACACCAGGGCCGAAGAACTCAACAAATTTACCTACAACACCTTTTTTACGCAAAGTTTGTGTAACTTTCAACGCCAAATCGGTTGCAGTAGCACCGTTTGGAAGTTCGCCAGTCATTTTAACTCCGATAACTTCAGGAATCGGGAAATATGAAGGCTGCCCAAGCATACCGGCTTCTGCTTCGATACCGCCTACGCCCCATCCAAGAACACCGATTCCGTTGATCATTGTCGTATGTGAATCTGTACCGACTAATGTATCAGGGAATGTTTCGAAAGTACCATCCGCATTTTCAACAGCATGGACAACGTTTGCAAGATACTCAAGGTTTACTTGGTGAACAATACCAGTTGCGGGTGGAACTGCACGGTAGTTGTCATAAGCTTTTTGAGCCCAGCTAAGGAATTGGTAACGCTCAGCGTTGCGGTCGAATTCAAGTTCCATGTTAATGCGTAGTGCATCTTGTGTTCCGTAGTTGTCAACCTGTACCGAGTGGTCAATAACCAGATCCACTGGAATTTCAGGGTTGATTTTGTTCGGGTCTCCACCCATTTCAGCCATAGCTGAACGAAGTGCAGCCAAATCAACGACTACTGGTACGCCTGTGAAATCCTGAAGGATAACGCGTGACGGCTTGAATGGAACTTCAGCTTCTTTGTTAGCGTCTTTGCCCCATTTTGCTAATTCTTCAACGTGCTCATCTTTGATTACGTACCCGTCGTGCTGACGCAATACGGATTCCAATAGGACTTTGATTGAATAAGGAAGGCGTGATACTTTAGCGATCCCTGCTTCTTCTAATGCTGCTAAACGATAATAGTTAAACGTTTTGCCATTTAGCTCAAAAGAAGTGCGGCTGTTGTGCAAACTGCTCTTTGCCATTTGTGTGTTCCTCCTTTAAATCTTCTGAAAAGGCTCGTGACAGCACTTTTCTCCTCTTCCATCATACCTAATGCTTGAGCATAAGTAAATTACATTAAAATTATACAATGTGATAAGTTTTTCGAATGACTTTCTTTCGACTCAATCGAGTTTGCTTAAGGTCTCTTGCAGTTGCTTGAAATGGCGCTTTTCGTGTAAGCCCACAAATGGAAACCACTGGACCAGAGGTACTTTCCCAAAGACCGGGTGCGGCATTGATTTTTGTTTCAGCTGTTCAGGCGTAGCCTGGCTGTACACTTCGTACAGGAAATTATGGGAAGCATTCAGGCGTTCTTTCATTTCTTCGAGTGTAACAAAGTCTTCGGTGGGCACTACGTGTTTCGGAGCATCCACTTTAAAAGAACGGCTGACAGTCAACGCAATCGGTTTTTTCACCGCTTTTTCACCAGTTTCTTTTTTCAGCTCACGGGATACGCCTTTGGCGACAGTTGTCTCCATTAATTGAAGATGATCCAAGATTTGAATAGGTGACCATTCTTCAGGTGTCGGTTTTCTGTTCAGCTTTTCATCAGGCATCCCTTCTACGGCCTGCAGAATCTGGTTCCTGATTTTGGCATTGTCTTCTTTGAACATATCAGTATGCACCTTCGTTTCCTCTAATTGCCTATCCTTATTAACATACCCTAAATCGAATGGTTTATATACATTTATGGCGATAGATTTTCTTTTCCCTTCTATAGAAAGAATAAAAATGAGATTGGTTTCTTCAAAATAGGAACGAAAGGGAAAATACGTTCTATTTACCTGTATTAATGGTATAATTTAAGGAAATCCCTTAGAAGAGGTGACGCTTTATGCCTTATGGTTACGAGAAATTCCGATTGGACAACGGCATCAGCCCCAACACGGTTGTCCATGAAGTCCAATTGATCCGCTCGCTCTTCGCTTTTCTTAGGCATACGTACAAAAGACCGGTGGAACCTCACGAAATCCGTCCTTCCGATATTCAGCAATTTCTGCAGGACCAGCACGCTGCCGGCATCAAAGACAGCACACTGAACCGAAAACTGATCTATATAAGAAGATGGTTCGATTATATGTGGCAGATCGGACGCATTCCCAACGATTTTATGCCCAAGTTCAAATTCAACAGAAAACTGGATTTGACCCCTTCCGATATTCACTTGGATTACGAAGACCTGCTGAAAAAGAAAGACGCGGTGCTCGAAGCCGATCACCTTTCATTAAATGCTAAGATTTTATATATCCTTTACCTGCGCGGCCTCCGCCTGCGGGATATGGTGGCTATTGATATCGATAACTTTGATGACCGAGATGGTCAGCTGGCGTTGGCAGTCGAGAAAAAAGACGGCTATCAATGCCGCCTTGAATTCACAGACAAAGAAATCCCTGTTATGTTGGATGGAATTGAACGCGCCGTCTTTCGCGGTACGCCCTACCTGTTATCTTCGAAAGTGAAAAATGAATACACCATGTTCCAGATGGGTTCATTGTCCGATTACACCGAAGCCCTTTCCTCGTTTGTCGGCATGCCCATGAGGTCAGGTGATATTCGTTTTGCTTATGTATATTACCTTTACTCTGTGGAGCATAAGAATTTGGAAGAAATCCAGGAAATTTTAGGAGTTTCACTCGACTCCGCATCCCGAATCCTAAAAGATTCTTTGGTCCGCCTGAAAAGAGGCACCCATTAAAAAAGCCTATCCCATTGAAAACGGGATAGGCTTTTGCTTGTTTCGCTTCATGTCAAGAAACCGAAATCCAATGCAAAATTAAAAATAAGCAATGTATGAAGGACCACAAATATTAAAGCTTGTCTGTCAAGCTTCTCAACATTTTCGTATTGCATCAAGACCACCCCTCCCTTATGAATAGTCTGATTATACTGAATTCGAATGAAGATGGCAAGCATTGTTTCTTTCTCCTGCTTTTAGCTATAATCAAGAAAAAGGATTGGAGTGATTTTATGAAGAAAGCATTATTGGTTGTCGACTATACAATAGATTTTGTAGCAGATGATGGAGCCTTAACCTGCGGAAAACCAGGACAGGCTATTGAAGAAGCGATTTGCAATCTGACAGAAGAATTTTTGACTGAAAAAGAGCTGGTGGTTATGCCGGTTGATCTTCATGAAAAAACCAACGCCTTTCATCCGGAAGCAGAACTCTTTCCTCCCCACAATATAAGAGGAACTGCCGGAAGAGAACTTTATGGCCGCCTAGCAGAAGTCTATAAAGCCAATGCCGACCGGATCATTTGGATGGACAAAACCAGATACAGTGCATTTGCGGGTACCAACCTGGAATTGCTGCTGCGGGAACGAAAAATTGAAGAAATCCATATCGTAGGCGTTTGTACAGATATCTGTGTACTGCATACTGCGGTCGATGCCTATAACAAAGGCTATAAAATATTCATTCATGAAAATGCTGTTGCAAGCTTTGATCAAGCTGGCCATGATTGGGCCCTGCGCCACTTCAGCACTACCTTGGGCGCACACGTTTTATAACTTTTTTTCTCTTTTATGTTTCAAACGTCCTGATTCCGGTTATACCTAGAGTGTAGCACTTATTCATTACATTAAAAGGAGCTGGAAAAAATGGGTTTTATTTTATACCTTATTATGGGCGGTATCATCGGTTGGATCGCAGGAATGATTTTAGGTAAGGATGTTCCAGGCGGCATTATCGGTAACATCATCGCAGGTATCATAGGTGCCTGGTTAGGTGGATTGATTCTAGGAGATTTAGGTCCTGTCATTTGGGGCGTAGCTATTATCCCTGCATTAATCGGTGCTTTGATCTTCGTATTCGTTCTTAGCCTGATTATGGGATCTATGAGAAAAGGCCGTAGAGCCTAATAAAAAAAGAGTGGACATATGTCCACTCTTTTTTTTGCCGTCAATTATAATCTTCTTCGTAAAGATGATAATAATGAAGAACATCTGCTACGTATTCCTCACTATGGTTGTACTGGAAAATCGCTCTTTCCAAATCCCCATCCGCTGCTCCATTTAGGGACAGATAGTTGGCTGCACTGTACAGTGCATCCGTTAAATTATAAGGATCTGCTATGCCGTCTCCATTGCCGTCAACTCCATAACCGCCATAATAAGCGATTACTTCGAGGTTGGTCTTGTCTTCTTCGCTGATCTCCCCTTGGCCTTTCCCAGAACAAGTCGGATGTCTCCATCCCACAAACGTACAAGGCATAAATTGCAGATGCCCTTCTGCCCCTACTGGAGACAGCAACGGATCCATTGTCGAAAATCTTGTTTCGATCCGGTGATGCGCAGCCAGCAACGTCCATGGAATGCCATATACTTCAGCCGCATCTTTGTAAAGCGGAATATTTTCTTCTGGAAATTCCATCTCTATCAAGTGGCTTGGTGCTTCTTTGAGCGTAGTGAACACAGAAGCCGAATTGGCCAGCATAAAAACAAGGATTCCTAGTGTCGCTAAGACAATGGCTCCTGGCACCAAAAGGATCAGGCAACCGATTTTCCGCTTCCATTTCATGGGTAGTTTCTTTTTTTTCATTTACACACACCTATTATCCCGTTTCAACAGACAACATAACTCCACTTTTCCAAGCGGAAATAGCTAGCTGTTAAAGCTTGATTAAATACTGACAATCAATAGAGACGAGTCCCTAATGATTTAAGTTGCTTTTTATCTATATCTTTTAGTGTAACATAGCTTCCAGACTATATCGTTCCATACACCGGTGCTCTTTCAAAAGCACTCTTATATTTTTCTTTATTTTTCAGAATATTTCTGATAGACTAAACAAATGAACAGAGGAGGTGAATACTATGTGGGAAGATTTTAAAAAGTTCGCCTTAAAAGGAAATGTCCTTGACCTTGCAGTAGCAGTCGTTATCGGTGCCGCTTTCGGGAAAGTTGTTTCTTCTTTGGTGGAAGACATCATTATGCCACTGGTCGGGATTTTGGTCGGCGGAATCAGCGTGGAGAATTGGAGCTATACCTTCAATGACGTAGTCTTGAATTACGGGCTATTTATCCAAGCTATCATCGATTTTTTTATTATTGCATTCTCCATCTTCATGGTGATCCGCGTTTTCACCAAACTGAAACGCAAAAAAGATGTACCTGCCGACGAAGAACCGGAAGTCCTGGACAAAACTCAGGAAATCCTTCTCGAAATCAGAGATCTTTTGGGCAAAGAAAAAACCGGTCTTTGACCGGTTTTTTACTTCCCTTCAATTAATCCGCGCAAGTCTTCCTTGATCTCTTCTATCGGCACATCTTCAAAACCGTCGTAATTATGGGCAACGGTTCCTTCTTGATCCACTAAATAAAAAGCGGTACCATGAATGACCTGATCACTTTCAGGATCATTTTTGACAAAAGAACTGAAATTATCTTTCGCAAATTCAGCTATTTCGGGTTGTGTATACCCCGTCAACAGGTGCCATTTTGATTCATCAGGAACCGAATACTTCGCTAAATAATCTTGCATCGTCTCAGGCGTATCCACAGTCGGATCGACACTGAACGCTACTATTTTATAATCTTCAATTCCCTCAGCTTCCAACTCTTCCTGAATCCCGCTTAAATTGAAAGTCATTGGCGGACAGACAGTTTCACAATTCGTGAACATAAAAGTCGCCAGCCATGGCGTTCCTTTTAAATCTTCAAGAGACACCGGTTCTCCCCGATGGTCTGTATAGGAGAAATCCTCAATTGTTGAACTGCCGCATGCTGTTAACAGCAGAACCAGGCTGAGCAAAGCCAAAAAGTAAGTATATCGCATAAAATGCCCTCCACTCTTCCGTCATCCTTATCATAGCGAAAGCGCAGAATCCGCACAATACATATCGCGCTGCCATTGTCACGAATTTGTGAAGTCAGGACAGCTTTAATGTAATCAATGCGTCATGAATCGCGACCAGTTTCGTTTCCACACGATGCATCAAATAAAATGACACAAAAATGGGGAATCCGAGTTCTTGGATCCATTGCATCCACTCAGCCATAGTTTCACTCCTTTCTACTGAAAAAGAAGCTCTCCCAAATCAGGAGAGCTTCTTGCTTATACTGCGTACTCTACAATATTCCGTTCAACCACACGCGCACCTTTTACCGATGCGAATGAAGAACCTTCCACTTCAAAAATATCCTGAGCGATGATTGCCTGCATTCCTGCCAGCAATTCTGCATCGTTGATATTTTCCCGTGGCTCTTCTACAGTCAAAGTGACGTCTTTCCCAGCAGTGGTTGTAAAAATCAATTCCAATGTTTTAGCCATTTTCCATTCCCCCTATGCCGATTATTGGTAGATCGTGATGGTCGATTGTTTCTCGACATCCATCAACGTTCTTGTTCCGAAATTTGCCAGTACAGCTGTTGCTCCGAAAATGTTGTCTGTGGCTGCTGTTTCTTTCACATTGTGGTACGCTTTAATCTTTTTCTTTACTTTGCCGTTGGCATCCAAGCCGTTTTCGTAAGTGCAACGGATGCTGGCGTTTTTAAAATCACTAAAGGCCATGTTTACCACCTCCTTTCATTCGCTATATAGACACAGATGAAAAAAAGAGATACATTTTTAATGAATTTCTTTTCAAACCCTTCTATAATAGAAGTAATGGGAAAAACGAGGTGAAACAATATGGAACTGAGTGGCTGGTTTTTATGGTTTATCCTATTTTGGGTTGTGGTGCTGGTTGGGTTATTCGCGATTGGCGGATATTTCATGTTCAGAAAGTTCCTCAAGTCCATGCCAAAGGAAGATGGCCTTTCAGATTTGAACTGGGAAGAATATTATGTCGATAAAACCATCCATTTATGGGGGGATGAAGAAAAAGCGATGTTGAATGAGCTGGTGCAACCTGTTCCTGATTTATTCCGTCCGGTTGCAAAACAGAAAATCGCGGGCAGGATCGGACAGGTTCTGCTTGAAGAAAAAGCTAAAAAGATGAAACTGGAACATATTATCCGTGGATACATCCTGGCAACACCAAAGCGTGACCATAAGTTTTTGCGGAAAAAGTTAGCTGAACTCAAGATTGACGTAAGCCCTTACGAGCAATATTTTGAACAATAAAAAGCGCTGCTCCCTTAGATGGGAACAGCGCTTTTACCTTTTGCTGCGATTTTTTTATATTGCCAAAGCATGCTCAAACGCCATGGCCAAAGCATTCCGAATGCCAGAATCCAGAACATGCCTCCTAATTCGCCGACATCAATGCTAGAGCTTAATACCACTTTTCCAACTACGCGCAGAAGCAATAGCCCAAACAGGATGAAAACAAAGGCTTTCGATTGTTTCAAATAAATCTCACCATCACGGACTTCGAATTTCGAAGTCCAAATCAAGACAGTCGAGAAAAGAATACCGACACCTAATGCTTCGAGAATCTGTATAGGTGCTACACGAAAGATTGGGAAAATGAACATCAACGCACCAGTCGACATGAAGAAAGGCGGCAGAATGATTTTTTTGACCGATGCCGGTTTTTTTGCCGATTTCGAACGGACAAACATGGCCAATAACCCCATAGCGAATGCCCCCGCGGTAGTGATAATCAAATAGACTTCTGAAGGAATCTGATCAAACATTCAAACTCTCCTCCAGTTCATCTAACCGGTGGCGCAATTCATCGATAGGCACGAACCGCGCCCATCGTTGAATTTCTTTCCCTTGACGGAACAACAGGATAACCGGTGCAGTAAAAAGCATCAACTGTCCTGCCAATTCCGGCACTTTTGCCGCATTAACCAAATAGAAAGGCAGCCCGTAATCGGATTCGAACGCTTCGACCTGCGGGCGCAACCCTTCACAGACCGAGCAATTTTCCGTTTTTACAAATAACAGAAATGACTGCTCTTGTGCAATTTTTGATTGATATTCTTCTATCGCAGAAATGATTTCCATCTTGCTCACCTACTTAGTTGTTGTTTTAAAATCCTTGGAAATCACCAAAGACTGGGCTCATGATCCGGATTAAATACGTCAAACCGTCGAAGAACAGCAGAATTCCGACTGCAATCATAATGTAACCGCCAATATTCATGATTTTCTTGTTATGCTTGCGCAGCCAACCCATACGTGTCACGAAGAACGATAGGACGAAGAATGGAATCGCAAACCCTAAAACATAAGCCAGCATGTACCAGACACCTGATCCTGGATTTGTGGCAGCAAGAGCGTAAATAGCTGCTGTAATCGGCCCTGTGCAAGGTGTCCATCCAGCTGCAAATGCCAATCCGATAACAAATGTCCCAAAAAATCCGGAAGGCCGGTTTTTAAATGAGAACTTGCGGTCCTGCATAAGGAATTTCGGTGAGAAGACACCAACAATCATCAATCCGAATAAGACGATGAAGATTGCGCCTACCTGTCGAATCAATTCATCATATCGGATAAACCATTCATAGAAAAATGAAGTACTGAATCCGAGGGCTATAAAAATTGTTGAAAACCCTAAAAGGAAAAACAAGGTGTGGAACATGCCCCGGCGTTGCATGACTTTTTTATCGTTTTTGATTTCATCCATGGTCATACCTGTTATATAGGATAAAAATGCAGGATACAAAGGCAAAGTACAAGGTGAAACAAAACTTAAAAAGCCGGCTCCAAAAGCCAAAAATAAATTGATATCAGATGCCACTGGTAATTCTCCTTCCTATACTTCTCCCATCTTACCAAATTTTTATGCGAAACACCGCCCTTGCGCCTGTGAAATCTTTGTGGACAAATGCCTAATTGTTCTCTTCGGTAGCTTAAACCCCTGCTGAATGTCTCTTTTTCTGTTTTGCCACTGTTTTTTACTTGTTGACGTGTTTAGGTTTTAGGATAAAACCTTTGGTAGTTTACTACATAGTAAGTAAAAAAGAGCATTACTTAAAATTGGATAAAATTTATGAAATAAAAAGAACGGCCTGAGCCGTTCATTTTCACTCAACAATACCATTCTGAAGCAAATACATTTTGTGGTACAGTCCGCGTTGATAAAGCAGCTGCTGATGTGTTCCTTGCTCAACGATTTCGCCGTTATGCAGCACCAAAATCAAATCCGCATCCTGGATGGTGCTGAGCCTATGCGCAATCGCAATCGTCGTTCGTCCACGCCGCATGCGCTCCAAACTGGCTTGAATAGCCACTTCAGTTTCCGTGTCAATGTTCGCGGTGGCTTCATCGAGCACCAGAATCTTTGGGTCGGTTGCCATGGTCCGCGCAAAAGCCACCAATTGACGTTGGCCGCTCGAAAATGTCGAGCCCCGTTCTGTCACTTGCTGGTTATAGCCTTGCGGCAAAGCTTCAATAAACGGGTTCGCCTGTACAAATTCTGAAGCTTTTCGGACCTCATCGTTCGTCAGTGTTTGATCATACAACCGGATGTTGCTGGCAATCGTTCCGTAAAACAAGAAAGGATCTTGCAGCACCAACCCCATTTTCCTGCGCAGTTCATCTGTTTCATATTCCTTTACTGAGTTGCCGTCAATCAGGATTTCCCCTTTTTCGAATTCATAAAAACGCAGCAATAAATTAATGATGGAACTTTTTCCGCTGCCGGTGTGGCCGACTAAAGCGATCGTTTGCCCTGGCTTAGCTTTAAAGGAAATATTCTTCAGCACTTCCTTATTGCCATCATAGGAAAAACTGACATTGCGAAATTCGATTTCGCCATTTGTGATTTCACCAGCAGTGCCAAACTGCCGGGGTGCTTTCTCCTGTTCATCCAGCAGCAAAAAGACGCGAGAAGCTGCGACGATCGCTTGCTGAAAAATTGACAGCCGCTGCATCACTTGATTGATTGGTTCGAAAAAGCGATCGATATACGTCACAAATGCATAGATGACACCAACTTCTACCGTATTTGAAAATGAGGTGATGCCGAAATAACTGAGCAGCATGATGAGCGCCAATGCATATACGAGGTCTATCGCCGGCCGCAGCAGCAAACCGTCAATTTTAATATTACGTTTGCCTGCCTGCCAATGTTTATCGTTAATCTTATTAAACTCATCCTTCAATCGTGTCTCCTGGCCAAAAGCCTGAATCATCCCCATTCCTTGGATCGATTCGGATAATTTGGCATTCAATTGCCCGAGACGCTCCCGTAAATCCTGATAAAATACTGAGCTGTATTTCCGGTACAGATAAATGATCCACCCGAGAATCGGCAGCAGCAGAAGGGTGATAAGCGCCAACCGGATATTCAGGAAAAACATGGCGATATAGACGCCGACAATCAGAAAAGTGCTTTGGATAAAGCCGATGAGAACGGTGACGAACATTTCTTTGATGGCTTCGGTGTCATTGGTGACACGCGAGACGATTCCGCCGGCAGGAGTCTGGTCGAAATAACGCATGCCGAGCCCATGCACTTTCGCAAAAGCATCAATCCTCAGCTGCTGGATAATTTTCAATGCCACTTCCTGAAATTTCAGCAGCTGAAAATAACTGATGATGACATTGGATGTTTGAATGAACAAGTAAGCGCCTGCCAATCCTATAATCGGCCCTGTCGGAAAGCTTCCAGGCGTCAAATAATCATCGATGAATATTTTAATGAGCAAGGGCCCAAGGACATCTCCAAGCACAGTCAAAATCAACAGCCCCAATGCCAAAATCAGCATTTTCTTGTGCGGTGCCAAATATTTCAGCAAACGCTGAAAAACAATCCATTGGTCCCGTCCGGTGAGTTCTTGTTGTTTTTGGGTTTCTTTAGCCAGCATTACAACTCGCCTCCCTGTTCGACGAGCGCTTCCAGTCGCTGCAGCTCATACATTTCGTAATAATGTCCTTTTTTCTTCATCAATTCTTCATGCGAACCGATTTCCGCAATGGTGCCTTTGTCCATCACCAAAATCTGATGGGCATGTTGGATGGCGCTTAAACGGTGTGAAGTGATGATGGTGGTTTTTCCGCTCCGTGTCGTCTTCAGTGACTGCAAAATCGCTTCTTCTGTCTTGGCATCCACGGCAGACAGCGAATCATCCAAGATCAGCAGCTCCGGCTCTTTCAGCAATGCCCGTGCAATCGAAATCCGCTGTTTCTGCCCACCAGACAACGACACGCCGCGCTCTCCCACCATTGTTTCATAGCCTTCCGTAAAGTTCTCGATGTCTTCATGAATATGGGCCAATGATGCAGCTTCCTGAATTTCCCGGAGACCGGCATTTGGCTGCGCAAAAGCGATATTTCCGGCAATGCTTGTCGAAAATAAAAAATGATCCTGCGGGACATAGCCGATTGCTTGACGCAAACGCTGCATTTTATAGGAATCGATCGCTATACCTCCAAAGAGAATTGACCCTTTATAGTCGTCAAATTCCCTTAGCAGCAGACGCAGGATCGCGGATTTTCCGGAACCGGTCTTGCCCGCAATCCCTAAGGTTTCACCTTGTTTGACAGTGAAGTGGACATCCTTGAGCGCCGCCCGCTCGTCACCGGTGAAGTTGAATTGCTCAATAGAAAAAACCAAGTCGCCGGATGGCTCTTCATCAATGGCATCTTCACGGTCATCGATATCAACCGGTTCTGCCAGCAATGCCTGAATTCGGTCATAAGAGGCACGACCACGTTCCACAATATTGAAAAGCCAGCCGAATGCCAGCATCGGCCATACCAAAAGCCCGAGATAGGCAGTAAAAGCGACCAAATCTCCGATGGTCATCTCCCCATTCACGACGAAATAACAGCCGAAACCGATGGCCAGAAAATAACAGATGCCGATAATCGCGGAAATTGTCGGATCGAATAAAGAGTCGACACGCGCCACTCGGATATTCTCTTCCACCACACGTTCCGATAAACTTTTAAAATCATCGATGTCTTGTTGTTCCTGGCCGAAGGTTTTGATGACCTTCATTCCGGAAATGCTTTCCTGGGTTTTGTCATTAAGCCCTGAAAAAGCCTGCTGTGCCCCGTGAAACCGCTCGTGCATCAATTTTCCGTAATAATTGGTCATATAAGCCATCAACGGCATCGGCAACAGCACAATCAAAGTCAATTTCCAATCAATGGTGAGTGCCATGGCCGCGATGACGAAGCCGCCGGTCGCGATGGAGTCGACCAGCGTCAGTACACCCGCACCCGCTGTCTGTTGCACCGCCTGCAGATCATTGGTGGCATGTGCCATCAAATCACCGACACGACGTTTTTGATAGAAAGCCGGAGACATCTGTGTAAAATGCTGAAACAGCTGTGCCCGCAGATTACGTGCCAAAATGATGGAGGAACCGAATATCAACAGACGCCAAATGTAGCGCAGCACGTACATCACTAAAGCGGCGCCAGCCAAAATGGCCAACCATGTCGCAAGGTATTCCGGCGTCAAGCTGCCTTCACTGATGCGGTCCACTACAAATCCGATAATGCGCGGAGGCAATACACCAAGAAATGCCACCATCAGCAACAGCAGGATCCCCAATGTGTATTGCTTTTTGCGTTCTTTGAAAAACCAGCCTAGCTCCCAAAAGACTTTCATCGCATCTTGCCCCTTGCTTTTTAATGTTTTACTCATAACCCACTGAGCCATTTTTTAGTTACGTGAATAATGGGACTTTTTTTGCCTGCCGTTCATGCAAAACATAGACAAATTCAGCTGGTACCGATATTTTTTATCTCATATATTTTACCAAAGCCTGTTAACTATTGGAAAGAGAATATTTCGATTTGCAAAATAAATCAGTCTTGCGGCTGAACTTCTTTTTCTCTGTATACCTCAATCATTCTTCAGAAAAAAAGGCAAAAAAAATAAAAGCCGATTTTCCATAGGGGAAGAGGAAAATCGGCTTTTATGGACCGGCAGCGGGTACCAACCGCCAACGGCTTTATAGAGATGGACTTTTTACCCGATGAGCTGCTTGGCAAGTCCCAATTGATGATGTACTTGTTCAAAACCAGTGCCGCCCAGTGAGTTTCTTCGCTCTACTGCAGTTCTCGGCATCAACGTATTGTATATGTCTTCATCGATCAATGGACTTGCTTCCTGCAAATCTGCAAGAGGCAGGTCTTTTAAGAAATAACCGCGCTGGATGCATGTGAAAACCAGTTTTCCGGTTACATCGTGCGCTTCGCGGAACGGCATGCCTTTGGCAGCGAGGTAATCCGCCAATTCCGTCGCATTGGAGAAATCCGAATGAACGGCTTTTTCCATGGAATCGGTACGGACGGTCATGGTGCGGATCATGCCTTCGAAAATCGGCAGCGCCCCCATCAGCGTATGGACCGTATCGAACATCCCTTCTTTGTCTTCCTGCATGTCTTTATTGTAAGCAAGCGGAAGGCCTTTCAAGGTAGTCAGCAAGCCAAACAGATTGCCGTAGACACGGCCTGTCTTACCGCGGATCAACTCCGCCATATCCGGGTTTTTCTTTTGGGGCATGATGCTCGATCCCGTTGAGAAGGTATCATCCAGCTCGATAAAGCGGAATTCTTCGCTTGACCACAGAATGATTTCTTCCGCAAAACGGGACATGTGCATCATCAGCATGGACGCATTGCTGAGAAACTCCAAAATAAAATCACGGTCGCTGACAGCATCCAAGCTGTTCTGGTAAACGTTTGAAAAGCCCAATAGCTCGGCTGACAATTCACGGTCAATCGGGAAAGTCGTGCCCGACATCGCTCCCGCTCCAAGCGGAGAAATGTCAATACGCTTCAACGATTCCGTCAACCGCTCTTTGTCGCGCTGCAGCATCCAGAAATACGTCAACAAGTGATGGCCGAAGGAAATCGGCTGGGCACGCTGAAGATGGGTATAGCCCGGAACAACCGTTTCTACATGCGTTTCCGCTTGTGCCACAATAGCATCCTGGAACGCCGTGATGGCTTCGATGATTTCCTGGACGCGGTTTTTTAAATACAGATGCATATCAGTCGCTACCTGGTCGTTTCGGCTTCTTGCAGTGTGCAGCTTGCCGCCGACAGGTCCGATTTCATCTATTAAATGCTTTTCCAAGTTTAAGTGGATGTCTTCATTCGATACACTGAATTCTAAATCGCCGTCCTGCGCTTTTTGTTTCAGCGTTTTAAGACCCGATAAGATCAGATTTGCATCTTCTTCCGGAAGGATGCCACAGGCAGACAGCATTTTTACATGCGCCGTACTGCCTTCCAGATCCTCCATCACCAATTTTTGATCGTAGGAAATTGAAGCGCCGAACTCATCGACCCACTGTTCGGCCGATTTTTGAAAACGGCCGCCCCACAGTTTGGTCATGCTTTCACCTTCTCTTTCAAATCTTCAGGTACTGTAACTTCTTTTTTATTGACCATCGAGTTGACAACTGTTGGAAGGCCCCATAATTCGATAAAGCCGACTGCAGATTCATGGTTGAATGTATCATCCGTAGAATAAGTCGCCAATTGCTCACTGTATAGAGAATTAGGTGATTTACGGCCTTCAATGATTGCATGTCCTTTAAACAATTTCACACGTACAGTTCCGTTGACATAAGCCTGTGTTTCTTTCAAGAATGCTTCGAGCGCAACACGCAATGGAGAGAACCATAGTCCTTCATAGATCAATTCTGTCAGTTTCTTCTCAATAACCGGCTTGAAATGAGCCATTTCTTTTACCAATGTGATGTCTTCCAACTCTTTATGCGCAGCAATCAATGTCATGGCAGCAGGAGCTTCATAGACCTCACGCGATTTGATGCCGACCAATCTGTTTTCGATATGGTCAATTCTTCCCACTCCATGCTTGCCGGCAATTTCATTTAGTTCAAGGATCAAGTTAGAGAATGAGTACGAAACGCCATTCAATTGAGTCGGTACGCCATTGACGAATTCAATTTCGACGATGTCTGCTGTGTCTGGGGTGTTTTCAAGTGAAGAAGTAATGTCATAAGCTTCTTCCGGCGGTGTAGCCCATGGATCTTCCAATACGCCACATTCATTTGCGCGGCCCCATAAGTTTTGGTCGATAGAAAACGGGCTGTCCAAATTAACCGGAATCGGAATGTTATGCTCTTTTGCATAAGCGATTTCTTCATCACGTGACCAAGCCCATGCACGCACAGGTGCTACCACTTCAAGGTTCGGATTCAATGACTTGATGGATACTTCGAAACGTACCTGGTCATTCCCTTTTCCAGTGCAGCCGTGTGCTACAGCAGTAGAGTTTGTCGCTTCAGCGATTTCTACCAATTTTTTCGAAATCAATGGACGCGATAACGCAGATACTAACGGGTACTTGCCTTCGTATAGCGTATGCGCCTGCAATGATATTAATGCATATTCTTCTGCAAATTCGTCTCTTGCATCGATCATATAGCTTTCAACCGCTCCGACTTGAAGCGCTTTTTGTTTAATGAAGTCCAAATCTTTTCCTTCCCCGATATCCAGGCAAACAGCGACGACGTCGTAGCCTTGTCCCTTCAGCCACGGAATGGCCACTGATGTATCTAATCCACCTGAGTATGCGAGTACAATCTTTTTATTCAATATGAAAACCTCCAATGTATTTTTATGCAATGTTTGAAATGAATATACAAACTATATCATGGATTTTTGCCCAGCGCAAGAGATACAACTATAATTTTTCATGAAAAAAAGCAGCCGCAGCTGCTTTCTTTTTCTTAATTTACTTTATTCTCCGTCAATTGTATAGTCATATGTCTCGAGATCGATCCGCACTTCGGAAATTTCCCCTGATTCCATATTGTTGAAAAGGAAGCCGATTTCATTATCACGGACAATGGGCTGGCCCATCATGATCAGGCGCGGCAATTGTTCCTTGGTAATGAATGCTTCAAGTGCTTCCGATTGTTTGGCTGAATCCTCATCGGTCAGAATCGTCACCGTTTCCGCCTCTCCCTGCATTGGAAAGGACTCTTCAAGAGGCCCCTGGTAATCCAGGCTCACTTTCATTCCAGTTCGTATATCCCGCACTTCAGCTTCCGTCGCTTCGGCGCCATCACTAAATTGAACTTTCACATCTTCGGGAATGCTGAAATAAATACTGTTGATTAAAATATCGGTTTCATTGATCTGTGTAATAAAACCTTCTTCTGTCATGCTTTTCTGTTCGACAGCCATCTCGGCTTGATCGGCTTGTTCTTTTTCAGCCGGCTCAGCTTCTTCGTTTGAACATGCTGCCAATAACAGGACACTTGCTAAAAATAATCTCCATTTTTTCAAAACGACCCAATCCTTTTCCTGTAATTTCGTGATGCCAAAACCTATCGACCAGCTAATTTTACCTGTTGTACGGAATAGTTGCAATTGTCAGCAATGAGCCGATTGGCGTTTTTCTTACGCCTGAAAACCAACATATCGCTACGCGCGAATTTTCAATTCATACCTTATTATAATAGAAAATTCCATCCTCACCCAAACGCTCTGTAATCAGACCGTCTTCCAGCAGGTAATCGATTTGCCCGATGGTTTCCGATAGCGTCAGGCCAAGTTCTTTTTCGTAGGCATGGGCAAACAACTCTTTTGTCAGCCCATAGACAGTACGCTCTTCGTCACCGATCATCCCCAACGCTTTCATGGCCCGCTGATGCTGTTTGGTGAGGCGGGCTGTAATCAATTCATCAACATTTCGGATTTCTTCACCGTGCCCGCTGTAGATTACATCCACCGGCATTTTCAGCAAGCGGCTGAGAGATGCATTGTATTGCAGCAGCGATTTCGGCCGCCCTTGTGTCGGATCCAACGGCGGTTCAATCAAAGGATTTGAGGAAACTTTGGCTATAACGTGGTCACCACCGATCATTTCATGCGTTTCTTTATTCCAAAAAGACAAATGGCTCTGTGCATGGCCCAATGTTTCAAGGACTTGCCATTCAGGGTGGCCTGGCAGCGTATCGCCTTCATTAATGGACATATCAAGCGGACGGCTCCCCATCAGATTTAAGGGGCGCTTCATCTTCTTGACCCAAAATTCCAGATCGCCTGGAACCCCTTCTTCTTTTAACCGCTCCAAATAGAAGGCATCATGATAATCAAAGAAATTTTGGTCACGGCGCAACCAAGGATCGTTGTAAGGATGCCCATATAATTTTGCATTTTCGAAGCCGTCCACCCACCCGGCATGATCAGGATGGTGATGCGTCAACACAACTTGTTCTACGTCACCTGGTTCTGCACCAAATTCTTTTAATCCTGCTTTAATGGCCATCCAGGCTTCCGGTGTTTTCGGACCAGCATCAATCAACGTCAGCATATCCCCTTTTAATAGATAGGAATTGACGTCTCCTACCGCAAAGGGTGTCGGAATAATAATCTTATGTAAAGTCAATATGGCCATCTCCTTTAAATGAATCGCTATTCATCCATCATACATGGAAAACGGAATGCCGTCACTTCTTTCAGGCATTTGACAAGAAGCCGATTTATCCTCTATAATTCACTATCATATGTGAGCGAAGATAAAGATCAGTACACGGAGTGATGGAGTAAAGAGAGTGCAGCTTTTGCTGAAATGCGCACCCCCTCTCCTCTGTGGAACCTGCTTTTGAGCTGCCGTGAAAACACGGCCGTTTGTCCGCGTTATGGACATCGAGTGGTGTCTTTATGGCAAACTTAGGTGGTACCGCGGAAACAAAGCGTTTTCGTCCTTGTAACAACAGGGATGATTGCGCTTTTTATTATGAAGAAAGTTGGTGAGTCGAATGAAAATCGTATGTGTAGGAGCCGGCTCTATGGCCGAATCGATGATCCATGGCTGGATCAATAAACGAATCATGAAACCGGAAGAAATTTCCGTTATGAACCGATCCGATCAGGACCGTTTGGAATTTTTGAGTGATGAATACGGCGTCAATATCGTCTGTCCGGAGAAAACGGAACTGAAAGATGCCCACTTTATCCTCTTGGCGATGAAACCGAAAGATGTGGAAGCAGCGCTAAGCGGAATTAAAGATAAACTGGTTGGCAATACCGTCATCTTGTCAGTCGCAGCCGGTGTATCCATCGACACCATCCAACGGCATGTCGGGAATTTCCCGGTTGCCCGCGCTATGCCGAATACATCTGCTAAAATCGGCAAGTCGGCTACTGGAGTTGCCTGGAGCAAACACGTGTCGCTTGAACAACAGCATGAATTGCGCAAGCTCCTGTCTTCCATCGGCAGCGTGACCGTTGTAGCAGAAGAACAATTGCATGCAGTGACAGGCGTTGCCGGAAGCGGCCCTGCTTATATCTATTATTTCGCAGAAGCGATGACAGAAGCGGCAGTCGCCAATGGATTATCCCATGCCGATGCAAAAAAATTGGTGCGCCAAACTTTTTCCGGTGCAGCCGAAATGCTCCAACAGGAAGATTTCGCGGAACTGCGGATAAAAGTGACGAGCCCGAATGGTACAACAGCAGCCGGCCTCAAGACACTCGAGGAAAATCATTTCAAGGAAACGATTGGAGCTTGTGTGACAGCAGCTTCCCAGCGTTCCCAAGAGCTCGGAAAAGAATTTAAGTAAACTCTTCTGTATAATTTACAGTTGTATCTATAGAGGAGGTTGTCTGATGGCTAAGTTATTTGAACCGTTTGAAATTAAAGATGTCGTTTTTAAAAACCGCATTGTAATGGCGCCGATGTGCATGTACCAAAGTGATAAGGAAGATGGAATGGTGACGGACTGGCATCGCATCCATTATCCAACCCGAGCAGTCGGCGGCGTCGGACTCATTATCACCGAAGCGACGGCTGTCCAGCCACAAGGACGCATTTCAGCACAAGACCTCGGCATTTGGGATGACCGCCATATAGAAGGGCAAGCAGAAATTGTCCGCCTGATGAAACAGCACGGGGCAAAAACCGGCATCCAATTGGCACATGCCGGAAGAAAAGCAAGAGTTGAAGGCGCCATCCACTCAGCGAGTGCATTGGCATTCGACGAGAATTATAAAAAACCGGCAGAAATGGCTCCAGCAGATATTGAAGAAACCATTGAAGCGTTTAAAAAAGGAGCAATCCGCGCCAAAACCGCAGGCTTCGATGTCATCGAAGTCCACGCCGCACATGGCTACTTGATCAACCAGTTCCTATCCCCATTAACAAACAAGCGCACCGACGCATACGGCGGCAATGCAGAAAATCGCTATCGCTTTCTGCGTCAAATTATCGATGCTGTCAATGAAGTATGGAACGGTCCGTTATTCGTCCGAATTTCCGCCCATGACTACAGCAATGGCGGCATGACACCGGAACAATACGTGGAAATGTGCCAATGGATGAAACAACAAGGCGTCGATTTGATCGATGTCAGTTCAGGCGCGGTCGTACCTGCAAAAATTTCCGTCCATCCTGGGTACCAAGTGCCGTTTGCAGAGACCATCAAAAAGCAGACTCCAATAGCTACTGGAGCGGTCGGCTTGATCACCAGTGCACTGCAGGCAGAAGAAATCCTTCAGAACGGACGCGCGGATCTGGTCTTCCTAGCCCGTGAATTGCTTCGTAATCCTTATTGGGCGTACACAGCTGCGCAGGAACTTGACGCCGATTTAGAGGCTCCAGTGCCTTATAAACGCGGTTGGGTATAAGGCGGTTGCAAAATGTTTGAGATTTAGTATACTAAGGGTAACGTAAAAAACCGAATGCGTGAGCATTCGGCCAGCTGTATGCCGCCACGAGAGCGGTTGGCTGGAATATAGGCTTAAAAGATAACCGTCATTCCACGCCACATGGGACGGTTATTTTTTTTTGTTGATGACCAAAATCATGGAAACGACAAGTGTCAGAGCGCTGATCGTTATCCCGATACTCGTAAACACGAGACCGAATGATTCTGCTATGGTCATGTTACCACCCCCTTTCCTGGGGAATGGCCAAACCGCCCTCATACAGCTGTACCTTTATTTTAGCACAACGGGAACATTTGTTCTATTATTTCCATTAAATATTTTAACGCAACCAAAAAAAGCCATCTTTTAGAAACGGCTTTCTTGTTTTTTCCTTATTTTTTTAGCTTGCTGCAGCCACTCGAATTCCGAAAAATCATGTGCAATAAATCCAAGCGGATGAATTTCCTTCATCTGCTTCAACAGCATCCGCTCGTCTTCCGGAAGGAAGCGTGCGCTGATATGCGTCATGATTAACGTATCCACTCCTGCTGCACGAGCCGTTTCCGCCGCTTCGTAGACCGTTGAATGGCCGTATTCAGCAGCCATTTTCTTAGCGGTTCCGTCAAAGGTCGCTTCGTGCACCAGTACATCTGCACCGCGCCCCAATTCTATTGCTGCTTCGCAAAAACGGGTATCCCCGAGAATCGTGACAACAAAACCGGGTTCTTCCGGTTCTGTTACATCCGCACTTCTGACCCAATGCCCCTCAGCTGTTTCAACGTCTTCCCCATTTTTCAGCTTTGCCAGCAGCGGACCTTTTGGAACGCCCAGCGCCAAAGCTTTTGCAATCAATAATTTAGGCGGCAACGGCTTTTGCGTGATCCGAAAACCATAGGACGGAATCACATGGTCCAACAAGCGCGTTTCCACCACCATCAACTCATCTTCAAACAGTAAACCGTCTGCCAGTTCATGATAAACAATCGGGTATGCCAAGTGGGTTCGGCTGAGCGCCAAAGCCATTTCAACAAACTCCCGGATTCCAGCAGGTCCGTATATATCCAGTGTCTCATCGCCCCCTTGGAAAGAACGGGATCCCAGAAGGCCAGGCAGACCGAAAATATGGTCGCCATGCATATGTGTAATGAAAATCTTTTCAATTTTCCGCGGTTTCACCGTCGTATGTAGAATCTGGTGCTGTGTCGCTTCTCCGCAGTCAAATAACCACACAGTTCCCCGCTCTTCGAGTAATTTCAAAACCAGTGCAGATGTATTGCGCTGTTTAGAAGGCATTCCGGCACCTGTGCCCAGAAATAATAATTGCATGCTTCCCCTACTTTCTCTCGTGGTCGTGATCATCCAAAAAATCCTTGCTGAAGCTTGTTTTGGAGTCGTAATTCGTTTTTTTGATTTTTGTCCCCCGCGTGAGGACACTTTTGCCGAAACGGCTTTCGAGTTGTGCCATCAAGTCGAGAATCGGCTCTTCCTTGGCATGTTCCTGAAAATTAAAGATTGATAATTGTTCGGTCATATCGCCTTTGTCCGCAACGTTCGATACTGTAACTCCGATTAGCCGCAGGGGTTCTCCGTTCCAATGCCGTGTGAACAATTGCCAGGCATTCCGGTGGATGTCTTCTGCTTTCCAAACGGTATTGTTCAGCGTGACGCTGCGTGATCGGTTTTTCCAATCGGAGCTGCGGGTCTGAATACTGACAGTTGGGCCCGCCAGTTCTTTCGCTTCCAAACGATTGGCCACCTTTTCACTGAGCTGGCGGAACAATGCCTTTAGATTCTGTTCATCCGTTTCATCAATCGGCAAGGTTGTGGATGTTCCGACACTTTTGGTATCGTAAATGGAATCCGGATCCACCAGCCGATCGTCCAAACCGTTCGCACGAGCTTGCAGCCGGATGCCGTTTTTGCCCATTTTTTCCTTGACCAGGCCTTCATTTGCTGTTGCCAGATCTCCAATGGTCTCAATTTTCAAGCCCTTTAATCTGGCTGCCGTACTATCGCCGATGCCATGCATATCAATTACTGGTTTAGGCCACAACATTGCCTGAATATCCCGTTTCCTTAAAACAGTTATGCCCATGGGTTTTTTCATATCGGATGCGGTTTTGGCCAGGAATTTGTTCGGTGCAATGCCGATTGAACATGGCAGATCCAATTCACTTAGCAGACGCCGTTGGATTTCATCCGCAATTTCCAATGCATGGCGCTGCTCTGTCAATTCCGTCACATCCACATACCCTTCATCTATCGAAACCGGTTCCACCAAATCGGTATAGGAACGCAAAATTTCAAACATCGCTTTGGATGCTGCCCGGTAACGCTCGAAATTCGGCGGCAGCAGCAAAAGTTCCGGATATTTCCGCTTGGCTTCATGTACCTGCATGGTCGTGTAGATCCCATGCGCGCGCGCTTCATAAGAACAGGTGACGATAATGCCTCTCCGTTCTTTCGGATTCCCGGCAATGGCAATCGCTTTTCCCTTCAGTTCAGGATTATGCGATTGTTCGACAGAGGCATAAAAACTATTCATATCGATATGAAAAATAACTCGGCTGGCCATGAAAATCGCTCTTCTTTCCGTTTTCTTTCAGTGTATCAAAAAAAGAGAGAACATACATCCTGTTCTCTCTTTTTTGAAGGCGCTCTTTATTCGATTGATGTTGATTCTTTGACAATTTCAACCAACAGTTCAGCCAATTTCTCAAGCTCTTCAATCGGCATGCGTTCGTTTTTCGTATGGATTTCTTCATATCCGACACATAGGTTGACGGTCGGGATGCCAAAACCATTGAAGATATTGGCATCACTTCCGCCTCCGCTTGTGAGAATCGGAGAAGGACGACCGATTTTCGCGGCTGCTTTCTGGGCAATCTCTACGACCGGATCCATGTCATCAAAATGGAAGCCCGGATACATCAGCTTAACTTCCGTTTCAGCACGTCCACCCAATAGTTCAGCCGTCTGTTCAAAAACGGATTCCATATGGATAGTCTGTGCCGCCAATTTATCTTCGCTGATCGAACGTGCCTCCGATAAAATATTCACTTCATCGCAAACAATATTGGTGGCTTGTCCGCCTTCGAATCGTCCGATATTGGCCGTTGTTTCTTCGTCGATGCGCCCAAGCGTCATTTTAGCAATGGCTTTGGCTGCAATTGTAATGGCAGAAATGCCTTTTTCAGGTGCAACGCCGGCATGGGCCGTTTTGCCATGGATGGTCGTCCATAATTTTGCCTGGTTCGGAGCAGCTGTTACAATACCGCCCACTTTGCCATCGCTGTCCACGGCATAACCGTATTTGGCGATCAATAGAGATGAATCCAATTCCTTGGCGCCGACCAATCCGCTTTCTTCTCCAGCTGTAATCACCAATTGAATATCCCCATGGTCGATTTGCTGTTCTTGAAGAGTGCGGATCATTTCAAACAAAGCGGCAATGCCGGCTTTGTCGTCAGCCCCCAGAATGGTCGTTCCATCCGAGTAGACATAGCCATCACGGATTTCAGGTTTGACGCCGACTCCAGGAGTCACCGTGTCCATATGGACCGTAAAGTAGATAGCAGGAACCTGGCTTAACGTGCCGCGCAAAGTTGCAATGATATTGCCTGCGCCATGCCCCGTCACTGCCGCTGATTCATCTACTGCTACATGGAAACCCATCGCTTCAAGTTTGGTCTGCAAAATGGCAGCGATTTCGCCTTCGTGTTTGGTTTCTGAATCGATTTGCAGCAATTCCAGAAACTCGTTCATCAGTCTTTCATTGTTCATTTCTAGCACCTCTTCTATTTCTCTTAAAGCGGCATATTGCCGTGTTTTTTAGCTGGACGTGTATCTTTTTTATTGCGCATCATTTCCAATGCCTGGATCAGTTTGATGCGTGTTTCGCGTGGATCGATGACATCATCGACCATTCCACGTGCTGCAGCAACATAAGGATTGGCGAATTTCACGCGGTATTCCTCAATTTTTGCTGCGCGTGTTTCTTCCGGGTTATCGCTTGCAGCGATTTCACGTGCAAAAATGATATTCGCAGCGCCATTCGGCCCCATAACCGCGATTTCAGCATTCGGCCATGAGTAAACCAAGTCGGCACCGATCGATTTGGAGTTCAACGCCACATAAGCGCCTCCATAAGCTTTTCTCAAAATCACCGTCATTTTAGGCACAGTCGCTTCCGAGTAAGCATAAAGAATTTTCGCTCCGTGGCGAATGATGCCGCCGTGTTCCTGTTTGATGCCTGGGAAGAATCCAGTAACATCTTCAAAAGTGATCAATGGAATATTGAACGAGTCACAGAAACGGATAAAGCGTGCTGCTTTATCGGATGAATCGATATCAAGTCCGCCAGCCATCACTTTCGGCTGGTTACAGATCAAGCCGACCGTTTCGCCTTTGATGCGTGCTAAGCCGATCACGATGTTGCGCGCAAATTCAGGCTGCACTTCCATAAAGCTGTCCTTGTCGACCACCTGCTCAACCACTTTCCGTACATCGTAAGGACGGATCGCTTCATAAGGAACGACGTCAGCCAAGTCGGGACGGTAATCGTCTTCTTCTCCACCTTCCAGGCGAGGCGGCATTTCCGTATTGTTCTGTGGCAGATAGCTGATCAGTTGGCGTACCATTTCCAGTACTTTCTGTTCTGAATCGCCACGGAAATGAGCGTTTCCGCTAATTGCAGTATGTACTCTCGATCCTCCAAGATCCTCAGAGGAGATTTTTTCACCCGTAACCGTTTCAATGACTTTCGGTCCTGTGATGAACATTTGGCTGGTTTTATCAACCATGAAAACAAAATCAGTGATTGCAGGCGAATATACTGCACCGCCGGCAGATGGTCCCATAATGACAGAAATTTGAGGAATGACGCCAGAATAAATCGAGTTGCGGTAGAAAATTTGGCCATAGCCATCAAGTGACAAGACGCCTTCTTGAATCCGTGCTCCGCCTGAATCATTCAATCCGATAAACGGTGCGCCATTGCGTGCTGCCAAATCCATTACATTGGCGATTTTCTTTGCATGCATTTCTCCAAGTGCTCCACCAAAAACCGTGAAATCCTGTGAGAATAAATAGATTGGCCGGCCGTTTACTTTACCGTAACCAGTGACAACTCCTTCGCCAGGCCCTTTAGCCATACCGAAATCTGTTGTGCGGTGCTCAACAAAAGGACTCAATTCAACGAATGTGCCTTCATCAAGCAATAAATCAATACGTTCACGTGCTGTCAATTTGCCTTTTTGATGCTGTTTGTCTATACGTTCTTCGCCTCCGCCAAGCTCAATTTCACGCTTGCGGTCATACAATTCATTGATTCTTTCGTAAATGTCCATTTCGCCAATCACTCCCAATCACTCTTTTTCACAAAGTTCGTATAATACTCCATTCGATGATTTCGGATGCAAAAATGCCACCATGGCTCCGCCAGCTCCAGGGTTCGGCTTGTCGCTCAAAAGGCGGACGCCCTTGTCGCGCAATTCTTCCATACGCTGTTCGATGTTTTCGACACCAAAAGCGATATGGTGAATGCCTTCACCTTTTTTTTCTAAAAATTTGTAAATGGCGCTCTGATCATCCATCGCTTCCAACAATTCCAATTTGACATTGCCGGCATCGATGAATGCAACCCGCACTTTCTGCGACTCAACTTCTTCGATCTTCATAAGCGGAAGCCCAAGTGTGTCCGTATAATAAGGGAGGACAGCATTCAGATCCCGTACAGCGATTCCAATATGGTCTACTTTCTTCATCCTTTTTTCACTTCCTTTTTTAGCTTCTCTCTTATTGTACAGATACAGAGCCAAAAACTCTAGGCTCTTAGCGAATATTGTGAATTCTATATCTGCCTCTCTTCAAATATGTTGGGAAATATGGTATGATTCATTCAAAGATTTGATTGATAAAGGAGTTTATTATTAATGAGAAACGCAGCTTTCCGTAAGTTTATCGTCTACGCGATGATTGCCATCATGCTGTTATCCAGTTTATTGATGGGATTGAGCTTTGTAATTTAATAGAGTGATAAAAGACAGCTGGAGCTTTTTGCTCCAGCTGTCTTTTATGGTTGAAAATGTATCAATCCTGCTCCAGCAAACAGATCTAAACGGCTGCTTCCGCTTTTCATATTGTCCAGCTCCAGCAGCCAGCTCTTTGGGTCATAAGCCAACCCGGCTGTGCGGCAAAAAGCGCCGCTTCGCCGGTCCGTCTTATGCCCTGCAGAGCTACACGGGCACCTCAGCTTTTCTTATTGTCCAGCTCCAGCAGCCAGCCACTCGAGTCGCTTCAGCCTTACCAGCAATGGCAAAGAACGCCATTACCGGTAAGGCTTCCAGCGCTTGTCGGAGGCCCGCAGGATGCGGGTCAGCTAACCGTTGCGACAGGAAGTCGCGTTCTTAGGTTAGCTTCTACTGACAGCTGCTTCCGCTTTTCTTGTATGAAAGCCTTTATATGACTGCTTGATTTCCAAATACTTTTCCATTTCCTGAATGACTTGATATAGTTCGGCCATGGCCAAAAATTTCTTATGGCTGTCCGGCAATGGCAGCTTGGCAAAATTTTCTTTCACGATGTCCAGCTTCGAAATATAGCGGTATGCTGTATTGCCGGAGTGGACGTGTTCCGCCAAATCTTCCAGGAAATCCGCGACCAGGTCTGTTTGGTCTACAATCACAGGCAGTGCGGTGATTTTCGGCAAGATACGCTCGATGATTTCCAACTGCTGCTCCCGCATTTCAAAATAATGATAGTATTTATTTTCATGTCGGGTGATGTGATTCTCGACATCCTGGTAAGCCAGCGCTTTCGCCTTCTCCAGCAATTTCCTGGCATCCATCAATTCTTTGCCGCTCCAACCAGATTCACCTTCCCGCAAATAAATGACGATTTCACGGAAAATGGAAGCGTATAAATTTTCAATTTCGTGCCGGTAATTATCCAGTTTCTTCTCAATGCTCGGCATGTACATATTGACCACCAATGCTGTACCGAAACCAACCAGCATCAAAATCAACTCATTGGTCAGCAAATCAAAATTCAAATTTTTTGCATCATATAAATGCAGCAAAATGACTGAACTCGAGACAAAGCCGTCCTGAAACCGCAATGTCACCAATAAAGGAATAAAGAGCACAATCAGAATGCCGAGCATGACCGGATGATAGGCGATGCCTTCAAAAAAGATGAAAGCGTAGGCAATCCCGATAATGCTCGCAATAAATCGGGAAAAAGCGGCCCGTATCGATTTCTTTTTGGTCGGTTGTATGCAGAGGATGGTCAGGATGCCGGCAGATACATAATAATCCAACTGCAGCCATTGTGCCATGGTTATAGCGATTGCCACACCTAAAGCAGTCTTCATCGTGCGGTAGCCAATTGAATAAGACCTCAAATTCAGCTTCATCTTCCCCCTCCAAATTTCGGCATGAAAAAAATGCCCCTAAAAGAGGCATTCCTTCTTAAACTTCATCGCAATGCTGTTCGAAAATGGCTTGGATATGCGTAATGACAGACATTGGGTCATGGCCTTCAATTTCATGGCGGCCAATTTCATCAACCATTTTTCCATCTTTCATGAACACGAAAGAGGGAGATGATGGCAAGTGATCGTCCCCGAAAATCGCACGTGCCTGAGCTGTCGCTTCTTTGTCTTGACCAGCGAAAACCGTATACAGGTTATCCGGGCGTTTGTCGTAATGAATCGAATGCAAGGCTGCTGGACGGGCGATGCCGCCTGCACATCCACATACAGAGTTGACCATGACAAGGCTTGTGCCTTTTTGAGAAAATGCTTCATTCACCGCTTCAGGTGTTTCAAGCTGTGTGTATCCACCATCAATCAATTCCTGGCGGGCTTGTGTAGCTATATCGTTCATCAGAAAATTAAAATCCATGCTCATCAAATATCACTCCTTATTGTCGCTTCTTTTATCATAGCAGGTGTTTATCCCACTTGCAAAAAAGCTTACTCAAACAGTTGCATAATTGCCTGTGCCACGGTCAATTCGTCGTTCAACACCTGCGTTTCCAATGTTTTGACCAATTGGCGTCGTTCTGCGTGATCGAAAAAACGGCTATGCAGTTCATCCGTGATCATCGAGCGGAACCAGTCCTTGGTCTGTTCCTGACGGCGTTTTTTCCAGTAGCCGCTGACTTTCACCGTATCTTCGAACTCCTTGACCATTTTCCAGACTTCGGGAATTCCCGTTTCTTCCACAGAGGACGCCGCAAGCGAACGCGTTTTCCAACTGTCCGTGGCCGGTTGCAGGAAATGCATCATCTGTTTGTATTCTGAAACGGTCTTTTTCGCCAACTGGGCGTTTTCCCCATCCGCTTTGTGGACAATGATGGCATCCGCCAACTCCAGGATGCCTTTTTTCATGCCCTGCAATTCGTCTCCGGCACCCGTCAACACCAACAACAGGAACATGTCGACCATTCCACGGACCAGTGTTTCGCTTTGTCCAACCCCAACCGTCTCCACCAAGATGACATCGTATCCTGCAGCCTCGCATAACAACATCGTTTCGCGGGTCTTTTTATGGACACCGCCAAGTGTTCCTGCTGTAGGGGAAGGGCGGATGAATGCTTTGGGATTTCGAGCCAATTGTTCCATCCGCGTCTTGTCTCCAAGAATGCTGCCGCCGGTAAGCGACGAACTCGGATCGATCGCCAAAACGGCGACCCGATGCCCAAGCCCAGTCAGCATTTCACCAAACGTTTCTATGAAGGTGCTTTTCCCGGCACCGGGAACACCGGTGATGCCGATGCGGATACTATTGCCGGTGAATGGCAGCAATTGGTTGAGCAGTTCCTGGCCATTTTTCTTATGTTCGGCACTCGAACTTTCCAGCAAAGTGATCGCTTTGCCCAAGTACAGACGCGAACCACTCCGGACTCCAGCCGCAATAGCCTGGATATCCATGGTTGCATCAGCCGGTTTCTTGAACTTTTTCCGAGGCAAGGCTTTCATGCCGTCATGTGCAGCTTGAACACCCTCCATCACATGCCTGGAATTTTTCTTGCGGCTCATCAGTCTGCCACTTCCTCGTAACCAAGTCGCACGTAAATCTCTTCGATGACTTTCTGTGCCGCTACCGGAATCACTGTCCCCGGACCGAAAATTGCGCTGGCCCCATTATTGCGAAGGAATTCATAATCCTGTGCCGGTATAACTCCACCAACCACAATCAGAATGTCTTCGCGGCCAATTTTCGCCAGTTCCGCTTTCAGATCCGGAACCAATGTCATATGCCCAGCTGCCAGCGAACTTACGCCGATAACGTGGACGTCATTTTCTGCTGCCTGTTGTGCAGTTTCAGCCGGCGTTTGGAACAATGGCCCGATATCCACATCAAAGCCTAAATCAGCAAACGCTGTTGCTATGACTTTCGCTCCGCGGTCATGTCCGTCTTGCCCCATTTTGGCAATCAGGATACGCGGGCGGCGTCCTTCGTTTTCAATAAAGTCTTCCGTCATTTCTTTGACGATTTCCATTTCCTTCTGGTTAGAGAAATTCGAACTGTAAACTCCGCTCACTGAACGAATCACCGCCTTATGTCTTCCGGATGCTTTCTCGATGGCATCGGAGATTTCACCTAATGAGGCACGGTGACGTGCTGCCTCAACGGCGCAAGCCAAAATATTGTCTTCTCCGCTTTGTGCCGCTTTTGTCAATGCTTCCAGCGCGTCTGCCACTTTATCGCTGTCACGCTCTGCTTTCATGCGTTCCAAGCGTTCAATCTGTGTTTTGCGGACCATCGTGTTGTCGATGTTCAAAATATCAATCGGATCTTCCTGGTCCAGGCGATAACGGTTAACCCCGATGATCACTTCTTCATTGGAATCGATTTGTGCCTGTTTTTTCGCCGCTGCTTCTTCAATGCGCATTTTCGGCAAGCCGGTTTCGATGGCTTTTGCCATACCGCCCAATTCTTCAACTTCTTCAATCAA
Source organism: Planococcus wigleyi (assembly GCF_014836985.1). Taxonomy (GTDB): domain Bacteria; phylum Bacillota; class Bacilli; order Bacillales_A; family Planococcaceae; genus Planococcus; species Planococcus notacanthi. The sequence continues at coordinate 235,265 of NZ_JACSPU010000004.1, forward strand.
TGCCCAAGCTTTTTCCGTCAATTCCTTGGTCAGCGATTCGACATAATAAGAGCCGCCCCATGGATCGATGACATTCGTCATCATGGTTTCTTCCTGAAGGAACAATTGTGTATTGCGGGCGATGCGTGCCGAGAAATCAGTCGGCAAGGCAATCGCTTCGTCGAGCGCATTGGTATGCAGTGATTGTGTATGCCCCATAGCTGCTGCATTCGCTTCAATCAAGGTACGGGTGACATTATTAAATGGATCCTGTTCCGTCAAACTCCAGCCGGATGTTTGGGAGTGCGTACGCAATGCCAAAGCTTTGCTGTTTTTCGGATCGAAGGTTTTCATCATTTTCGCCCAGATCTCACGGCCGGCACGCATTTTCGCAACTTCCATGAAATAGTTCATGCCAATGCCCCAGAAGAAGGATAGGCGCGGCGCGAAATGATCGATGTCGATGCCTGCTGCAAGCCCGGTACGGACATATTCAAGCCCGTCCGCTAGTGTATAGGCCAATTCAAGATCGGCGGTTGCTCCAGCTTCCTGGATGTGATAGCCCGAAATCGAAATGGAGTTGAACTTCGGCATATGGTCGGATGTATATTTGAAAATATCTGCAATGATCTGCATCGACATGGCCGGCGGATAAATATACGTATTGCGGACCATGTATTCTTTAAGAATGTCATTTTGGATGGTTCCGGCCAATTGTTCCGGAGACACACCCTGCTCTTCTGCTGCCACAATAAAGAATGCCATGATCGGCACTACGGCGCCGTTCATTGTCATCGATACGGACATTTGATCCAATGGGATGCCATCGAATAGGATTTTCATGTCTTCAACACTGTCTATTGCAACGCCGGCCTTGCCGACATCTCCAACAACTCGTTTGTGATCGGAATCATAGCCGCGGTGAGTCGCAAGGTCAAAAGCAACAGACAAGCCTTTTTGCCCCATCGCTAAATTGCGTCGGTAAAACGCATTACTTTCTTCCGCTGTTGAAAAACCGGCATATTGGCGTACAGTCCAAGGACGCGACACATACATGGTCGGATAAGGTCCGCGGACATTCGGTGCAAATCCAGGCAGGCTTTCTTCAAGGAAATCTATGTCCTTTTTTGTATATGTCGGTTTGATGTCAATGCCTTCATTGGTGGTAAAGGCGCTTTGCTGCTGAACTGTCTGTGAAGCAATAGCTAATTGGTCGAGTGTGACTTTTGAAAAATCGGGTTTAGCCATCTTATAGCGCCTCCTTTCCTAGAGCGAGAATTTTCTCCAGTTTCGCGGTCATCTGCTTGCCGGAATACACGGTATCTTTAATGCCATAGGTTGCCCATTCTGCTAATTGCTCTTTCGGATATTTGCCTGCAAGATCGATGCTGGCTTGACTGTCCAATCCTGGCACAAGTGCTGATACAGCTTCTTTTGATCCGCACAAGATGGCATAGTCCATTTTCTCGTCAGCTAGAAATTGATTAACTTCTTCAGCCGTAGCCAAATGCGGGCTGACTAATGCTTCGATTCCGCCAACTGCTAAAAAGCCGGAAACGAAATCTACTTGAGGCTTGATTTTCTTCAATGGTTCGATAAGGATGATTGCTGACTTAAGACTTGTTACTTTGCTCTGGGCACGTAGATTTTCAAATGGCGTCGCCAGACGTTTCGCTGTCATGTATTCAAGGTGGCCATCATCGATTTTCGCATCTTTTACCGGCTCTTGAGGATTGGCATAGACATTGGTTCCAATCAGCGATTGTTTGCGGGTAGCCACATTTTTTTCGCGCTCCACCCATTTCGCCTGGATGTCATCTGTCAGCCAGCCTGATTTGATGACTTCTGAATAGCCGCCAGCTTCTTCAATTTCAAGAAAATAGCTCCATGCTGCCTCAACGTATTCTTTTGTCAGCGTTTCGATAAAGTAAGAGCCTGCTGCTGGGTCGATCACATGCGACACATGGGCTTCTTCTTTTATGACTAATTGGACATTGCGGGCAATGCGCCGGCTTGAAGGATCCGGTTCTGTCAAAAAGTCATGTGGATGTACGCTGTGGGCATCGGTTCCTCCCAATACTGATGCAAATGTAGAATTTCCTGCACGCAGCAAGTTCACATAAGGATCCAGTTTAGAGTAGGAACGGACAGACGTTTCCGTAAACAATGGAATTGTCGGAGCTTCTTCGCCATATGCAGAACTGAAGGCTTGCCATAATACGCGGAAGGCACGCAATTTAGCGATTTCCTGGAAAAATTGTGTATCCACCGCAAAGCGGATCCAGCTATTTTCAGCACTTTCTTTGAAATTGTCTTCTGACATACGCTCAGACAAGATGCTGAGTGCGACTCCAAGTTCATGGATCACGGTTCCGCCAGCATGGTGGATTGGAATCGTGTCTACAACCTGTGTACGAATACTTGCCGGTGCCTCAACAGGTTCTTCAGAGAAAATAACCCCTTTGAGTTTCGGCAATTGTTCTGGAGTTACAAAATCGAAAACACGCAGAATGTCTTTATCGTCCCCTGTCAGTTTAAAGTACAAAGGATATTGGACAATCATTTCTGCCAATTCAGCCAATTGGGCATCTGTCCAGTCAAACTTACGGAATCCTTTATAGACAACAGTTTCATTGCCGCGAAGGATATCATCTTTCATCAAGGCCAAATATTCTTCCGCCGAATCCGCCATCACTTCCTGGGACACGAGCCAATTTGGCTGATGTTTTCCTTGTTGGACAGCTGCTGTTTGAGCTGTGATATAGCTGCCTAATTGTTCAAGCATGTCTTTGGTATAAAGAGGTTCCAGTGTTACATCTTCAATTGTGGGGGTCTTTAATGTTTCTTCAAACGGCTTGCCTTTAATCGCTTTTACTGCCGCTTCTTGCCATTCAGTATATGTACGGATTGGAAATTTCGTCTTTTTCATCGATTCGATTGTCAAACTGTTCCCTCCTTAAAGGCTTTCTAGTTTCATTTTACCCGACTCACGACAGACATTAAAGAGGAAAAAAAGCTGGAAGTCCGAAGACTCCAGCTTTTCTTAATATACAGACGTATTTTCTTTGGACATATTCTCCAATATTTCTTTGACGCGCGCAAGGAATTGGCCGCATACCAAACCATCAAGTACACGATGATCCAGTGACAAACAAAGATTGACCATGTCGCGTGCAGCAATCATGCCGTTGTCCATAATGACTGGGCGTTTGACGATCGATTCCACTTGCATGATAGCTGCCTGTGGGTGGTTAATGATTCCCATAGACTGAACAGAACCGAACGATCCGGTGTTGTTGACGGTGAAAGTACCGCCCTGCATATCCGTGGATTTCAATTTTCCAGAGCGTGCTTTAAGTGCCAATTCATTAACTTCTTTGCCGATGCCTTTCACTGATTTTTCATCAGAATTCTTGATGACCGGTACGAATAAAGCACTATCTGAAGCGACAGCGATGGAAATATTGATGTCTTTCTTCTGGATGATTTTGTCTCCAGCCCACATCGAGTTCATCATCGGGAATTCTTTCAATGCCTGTGACACAGCTTTGACAAAGAAAGCAAAGTAAGTAATATTGAAGCCTTCTTTTTTCTTGAATTCGCCTTTGATGGAGTCGCGGTACTGGACAAGGTTGGTGACATCCACTTCGACCATCATCCATGCATGCGGTGCTTCGTGTTTGCTCTTCAGCATATTCGCAGCTATCGCCCGGCGGACGCCGGTTACTGGGATTTCGATATCTCCCGGAGCACTTTCAATCGGTGCAGCTGCTGCTTTCGGAGCTTCCTGGACAGGCGTTTCCTTAGGTGCTGGTGGCTGTTCCTGCTGCTGAGCCTGAGGTTGTGCCGCCGGAGCTTCTCCCGCTTTTGGAATATTGCCGCTGTCGATCAATGCCATCAAATCTTTGCGTGTAATGCGCCCTTCGTTGCCAGAGCCTTCAACTTGTGACAAATCGATGTCATTGTCTTGAGCAAGACGCAAAACAGCTGGTGAGTAGCGCCCTTTCGCCCCTGAAGTTTTAACCGGTTGCGAAGATCCTTTCGTCCCTTCTAGTTTTTCCGTCGGTTTTGCGCCGGCTGCCGGCATTTCGGTCGCTTTCTCGCTGCTGGCAGGTTTTGCTTCTTTTACAGGAGCCGCGTCGCCGCCTTCGGTTTCAATCGTGCAGACGATTTCGCCTACCGCTAAAGTTTCGCCTTCTGAAGCAATCAATTCCTTGATTGTGCCGGTAAACGAAGATGGAACCTCCGCAGTCACTTTGTCTGTATTGACTTCAGCAAGCGGATCGTATTTATTCACATGGTCGCCTGGCTGGACGATCCATTTTTCTATAGTGCCTTCTGTAACACTTTCACCCAGCTGAGGCATTTTAATGTTTTCAATAGCCAAGGGAGTTCCTCCTTTACTTGATGGTGTTTGATCGTTCTATTGGAGCTTCAGTGCCCGTCGAGGGACCGCAGGATGCGGGTCAGCTAACCGTTGCGACACGATGTCGCGTTCTTAGGTTAGCTTCTGCTGACGGCTGCTTTCGCTTTTCTTATTGTCCAGCTTCAGTGCCCAGATTCTAGGGTCATAAGCCAACCCAGCTGTGTGGCAAAGAACGCCACACTGCTGGTCTGTCTTATGCCTGTCGAGGGCCTGCAGGATGCAGGTCAGCTAACCGTTGCGACACGATGTCGCGCTTTTAGGTTAGCTTCTGTTGGCGGGCACTTACGCTTTTCGTTTTAAAACTCAGCTAATTCTCTCATCGCTTTTTCTACTTTGTCCGGGTTGATCATGAAGAATTTCTCCATGGTTGGCGCATAAGCCATTGCCGGGATATCCGGCCCAGCAAGACGTTTGATTGGAGCGTCTAAGTCGAATAGGCAGTTTTCAGCAATGATTGCCGCTACTTCTCCGATGATGCTTCCTTCTTTATTGTCTTCTGTGACCAATAGCACTTTGCCGGTTTTCTTAGCGGCTTCGATGATGCCTTCTTTGTCCAACGGATAAATCGTACGCAAATCGAGGATATGTGCAGAGATGCCGTCTTCTGCCAAACGTTCGGCAGCCTGCAGCGCAAAGTGAACTGCTAAGCCGTAAGTAATGACAGTGATGTCTTCGCCTTCGCGTTTAACGTCCGCTTTGCCGATTTCAATGGTGTAGTCTTCTTCCGGCACTTCGCCTTTGATCAAGCGGTATGCCCGTTTGTGTTCGAAGAACATAACCGGATCTTCGTCGCGGATCGCTGCTTTCAAAAGGCCTTTTGCATCATATGGAGTGGAAGGAATGACAATTTTCAATCCAGGCTGGTTGGCGAAAATCGCTTCCACTGACTGGGAGTGGTAAAGAGCTCCGTGTACCCCTCCGCCAAAAGGTGCACGGAAGACGATTGGACATGACCAGTCGTTGTTCGAACGGTAACGGATGCGGGATGCTTCAGAAATGATTTGGTTGACAGCCGGCATAATGAAATCCGCAAATTGCATTTCTGCAATCGGCCGTAAGCCATACATTGCTGCGCCAATTCCAACACCGGCAATCGCCGATTCCGCAAGCGGTGTATCCAAGACGCGGTCTTCACCGAATTGGTCGTAGAGGCCTTGCGTCGCTTTAAAGACGCCGCCTTTTTTACCGACATCTTCTCCAAGAACAAAGACGTTTTCGTCACGTTCCATTTCTTCTTTCATGGCAAGCGTGATGGCATCAATATAAGACATAATAGCCATTATTCGTCTCCTCCTTCTTCGGCATAGACATATTTCATTGCATGTTCAGGTTCTGCATAAGGTGCATTTTCAGCGTAATCAGTCGCTTCATTGACTGTTACCATGATTCGGTCGTTGATGTCTTTTTCAAGCTCGTCGTCCATGATGCCATGCTCTTTCAAGTACGCTCCAAATGTCAGGATTGGATCCGTCGATTTTTGCGCAGCCAATTCGTCTGCTGAGCGGTATTGGCGATGGTCATCATCTGATGAGTGGGCGGTCATCCGCTCGGAAACGGTTTCGACCAAACTAGGGCCTTCGCCGCGGCGCGCACGGTCGGCAGCCTCTTTGACATGTTTGTATACTTCAATCGGGTCATTGCCGTCAATCGTCACACCTGGCATGCCATAACCGATTGCACGGTCCGAAACATTCTTGCTCGCCAATTGGCGTTCAACCGGCACCGAAATCGCATATTTATTGTTTTCGACCATGATGACGACCGGCAATTTATGGACACCGGCAAAGTTCATCCCTTCGTGGAAATCACCTTGGTTGGAAGAGCCTTCACCGAGCGTCGTGAACGTAATAAAGTCTTTTTTCTTCATTTTTCCAGCTAAAGCTACGCCTACTGCGTGAGGCAATTGAGTCGTTACAGGCGAAGAACCGGTAATGATGCGGTTGCTCTTCTGCCCAAAATGGCCAGGCATTTGCCGTCCACCTGAATTCGGATCCTCCGCTTTGGCAAAAGCCGACAGCATCAAATCTTTTGGCGTCATGCCAAAATGCAGGACCACACCGATATCACGGTAATAAGGAGCGATATAGTCTTTTGAGTTGTCAAGAGCGAAGGCAGCACCCACTTGAGCCGCTTCCTGCCCCTGGCATGAAATCACAAAAGGAATTTTCCCGGCACGGTTCAAGAGCCACATGCGTTCATCTACACGGCGTGCCATTAACATCGTTTCGTACATTTTCAATAAATCATCATTTGTTAAACCGATTTCTTCGTGTTTTGAAGCCATTGTTTTTTCCTCCTTCAACTATGGATTGCTTTTCCGTCAACGGCCAACGCCGCTTCTCCCATGACCTCTGAAAGAGTCGGGTGCGGGTGGATCGTATCCGCAATTTCCCACGGGGTCGCGTCCAGAACCATGGCCAGCCCTGCTTCAGAAATCATGTCTGTGACATGCGGGCCAATCATATGGACTCCCAGGATATCGTTCGTTTCTTTGTCGGCAATGATTTTGACAAATCCATCAGATTCGCCGTAGACCAATGCTTTACCGATCGCTTTGAAAGAAAACTTGCCGACTTTGACGTCATGCCCTTTTTCTTTTGCCTGATCTTCCGTAATTCCGACGCTTGCTGCTTCCGGATTGGAATAAATGCAGCGTGAAACCAAATCGTAATTGATGGCGTGCGGGTTGTTGCCTTTGATGTGTTCAATCGCTGTGATCCCTTCATGCGAAGCAACATGCGCCAATTGCAGCCCACCGATCACGTCACCGATTGCATAGATATGGGATTCTTTTGTTTGGAAAGTTTTTTTCACTTGGATAAAGCCGTTTTCAATGATGATATCCGTATTTTCGATGCCGATATTTTCGACATTCGCCTGACGGCCGACAGAAACCAGCATTTTTTCAGCGGAAAAACTTTCGTTCTTGCCATTGATTTCTGCCTGGATCGTTACACCATTCTCACCTGTTTCCAATGTATCCGCCATCACTTTTGCACTTGTCGCAAACTTAATGCCTTTTTTCTTCAATAGCTTCAACATTTCTTTGGAGATATCTTTATCTTCCGTCGGGATGATTCGTTCTGCATATTCGATAACGGTTACATCAACGCCGAAATCATTGAGCATGGACGCCCATTCGATGCCGATGACACCACCGCCGACAATCAGGATTGATTTTGGCAGACTTTCCATTTTCAAAGCTTCGTCGGAACTCATGACGAATTCGCCATCAATTGTCAGCCCAGGCAATGTACGGGGGCGTGATCCGGTTGCAATGATGACATTGCTTGGAATCAGCATTTCATTTTCTTCTCCATTTTTCATCTCAACGGAAATGGTACCCGCGTTTGGAGAAAAAATGGATGGTCCAAGAATTCTGCCGATGCCTTCATAGACATCGATTTTCCCTTTTTTCATCAATCCCTGTACGCCTGCATGCAATTGATCGACAATTCCCTGCTTGCGCTGTTGGACACGTGCGAAATCCAGTGAAACTTCGCCGGTTTCAACACCAAAGTCAGCCGCATGATGTTTTGTTGTTGAATAGACTTCCGCACTGCGGAGCAATGCTTTACTTGGAATGCAGCCTCTATGTAAGCATGTGCCGCCCAGTTCGCCTTTTTCAACAATCGCTGTTTTTAAACCGAGTTGTGCCGACCGAATGGCCGCTACATAACCGCCGGTCCCGCCGCCTAGAATGACGACATCATAATTTTGAGCCATGATTTCTTCCTCCTTTATCCCACTTCAATCCATGGAAAATCAATTCCTGCTGATTGAAGTCTTTACTCTGGTTAAAATGAATAATGCTTGACCCGTTCTTCCCCATTCAATATGCGGACCGCTCCTTCAGCCAAAGCCTGAAGCTCATTTTCACCCGGCTGGATGTCCACATCGGCAATCCAGTTGACCCGTTCTGTGATTGCTTTAACAAAGCTTTCACCATGCGCAAGTTCCCCAGTCAAAATGATCGCATCTATTTGCCCCTTCAATACCGCGCTGGCAGCGCCGATTTCGCGGGCGATCTGATAGGCCATTGCCTGATAAACCAAATCCGCTTGAGAATCACCTTTTTTTATGCGTTGTTCAACTTTCACGACATCATTGGTATCCAGATAGGCCGTCAATCCACCTTGTCTGACCAACTTCATCATCATTTCCTGCCGGTTAAACTGTCCGGAAAAGCACAATTCCACTAAATCGCCTGCCGGTACGGCCCCTGCCCGTTCAGGACTGAATGGACCATCGCCATGCAGACCGTTGTTGACATCAATAACGCGGCCTCCTTGATGTACACCTACCGTGATGCCGACACCCATATGAGCGACAATCAGGTTGACCTCTTCATAAGAGCGTCCAACTTTGCTGGCGTATCGCCGGGCAACGGCCTTTTGGTTGAGTGCATGGAAAATGGACTTGCGTTCAATGGACGCAAAACCGGATATCCGGGCAATCGGCTCCATTTCATCAACCACTACCGGGTCGACGATATATGCGGGAATGTTTAACCCATCTGCAATTTCCGAAGCCAAAATTCCTCCCAGGTTGGATGCATGCTGACCTGCATAGCCTTGCCGCAAATCCTCAAGCATCTGTTCGTTCACCGTGTAGGTTCCACCTTCGATGGGGCGCAGCAAGCCGCCTCTTCCACAGACCGCGGACAACTTGGAAACATTCATGCCTTCTTCGTCCAACGCCTCCAGAATGGTTTGTTTCCTGAAGGGATATTGACTGAAAATATCAGCGGACTTCCCTAAATCTTCTGCCGTATGGAGAATGGTTTTCTCCATAATTAAGATATCGTTGTCAAAAACACCTATTTTAGTCGAAGTGGTTTTAGGGTTGATGGCCAGGATACGATTTTGCTGTTTTTGCACATCCACCCCTCCATTTCTTTCTAAAATAACGTTTATTGGTTTTCCTTTTTATAAACTGTTCTTTCTTTTCGAGCAATGCTTCCGGCAGTTTGCTGTTTAAGCCAAGCAAGAAGCCAGGCATCAGATGCCTGGCTTCTCACGGGAGCGGTGCCCAAAGCAGCCGAAGCGGTGTTTATGGGAAACTTCTCAGAGGAAAGCTGCTCTTTTACAGTGGTCGTAAAAGAAACCTCCTGCTGATTGAAGTTTATCTTCTGCTTAAAATATTGTGTTCGTTTCTTAAGAATTGCGAACGTGATTTGCGGACGCGCTCAATGCGTTCTTCAGCCATGCGGTCTGCCGCAATGTAACTTGGTACGTTGTCGCGTTTAGAAATTTCAAAGATTTTTGTGATGCTGTCATAAATTGTTTCTACACGTTTCATTGCACGTTCGTTATTGTAGCCATACAATTCATCCGCAACGTTGATGACGCCGCCAGAGTTGATAACAAAGTCAGGAGCATAAACGATGCCGCGTGCTTCAAGTTCATCGCCATGGCGTTCTTCTTTCAATTGGTTGTTGGCAGAACCGGCAACCACTTTCACTTTCAATTGGGGAATCGTGTCATCATTGATGATAGCGCCCATTGCACATGGTGCAAAAATATCCGCTTCCTGTGAATAGATGTCATTTGGTGCAACTGCTGTTGCGCCAAATGCAGTGACTGCACGTTGCACTGCTTCTTCGTTGATGTCCGTAACGATCAATTTCGCGCCTTCTTTATGAAGGTATTCGCAAAGCGGGTAAGCAACATTCCCTACTCCCTGTACTGCAACTGTTTTGCCTTCAAGAGAATCATCGCCGAAAGCTTCAAGTGCAGCAGCTTTCATGCCGATGTAGGCCCCGTATGCAGTAACAGGAGATGGATTGCCTGAAGAACCGAAAGCTGGCGAAATCCCAGTAACGTAATCTGTTTCTTCATGGATCAAATCCATATCCGCAACTGTAGTTCCAACATCTTCAGCAGTTATGTAACGGCCATTCAACCCTTGGATAAAGCGTCCGAAAGCGCGGAACATTTCTTCATTCTTGTCTTTTAACGGGTCACCGATGATAACTGTTTTTCCGCCGCCCAAGTTTAGGCCAGCTGCAGCATTTTTATAGGTCATTCCGCGCCCTAGGCGGATTGCGTCTTCAATTGCTTCTTCTTCAGTTGCATAATTCCACATGCGCGTGCCGCCAAGTGCCGGTCCAAGCGTCGTATCGTGGATACAAATAATGGCTTTAAGCCCTGAGTTTTTATCTTGGCAAAAAATTAATTGTTCGTAATCATGTTGTTCCATTCTGCTGAAAATTTCCATTTCAATTCCTCCTAGTAGTTGTTCCTTATGTTAATGATGAACAAATTGCCAAAGCCAATGAATATAATTTGCTTTCGGCACTGTCGGCACGGGACGTCAGAACAATTGGCGCTTTCGCACCCGCAACAATACTGCCGACTTTTGCATTTGAAAAGAATACCAGCGACTTATACAGGATATTGCCCGATTCAATAGTAGGAACCAGTAGAATGTCGGCTTTGCCGGCGTTGTCGCCGGCAATCCGTTTATGTTTGGCTGCATCAATGGAAATTGCATTGTCGAGGGCGAAAGGGCCGTCCACGATACAATTCTTTATTTGGCCGCGGCGGTTCATTGCGGTCAATGCGGCTGCATCCAGCGTGGCCTGCATATTCGGATTGATGACTTCCACTCCTGCTAATGGCGCGACAATCGGCATAACTACTCCGACTGAACGTGCAATCTGGACAGCATTTTGGATAATTTGTACTTTTTGAGGTAAGTCCGGATTGATGTTCATGCCCGCATCCGTGACGAAAATCAGCCGGTCGAATCCAGCTACTTCAAAAGCGGCAATTTGGGACATGACTCTTCCGGTTCTTAAGCCGTAATCCGGATGCAACACTGCTTTCAGCAGTATGGCGGTTGCAATCTGGCCTTTCATCAAGATATCGGAGTCATTTCTGTACACCGATTTCACGGCTTCTTCAGCAGCCATTTCCAGGCTGCTGACATGATGAAGCTGAATATCCGGATGATCCAGCAATTGAGGGAAATGCTCCCGCATCATTGCTGTTGTTGCCGATTCATCATCGTATAAGCGAAAACGCACCATGTTTCGGGCAACGGCCATACTCACCGCTTCCAGGACAGCCGAATCAGCAGCTGCAGCAACAGCGACAGTGAGATTTGAATCTGTTGGAACATTTTCGATCAATTGTGTTAATGTGGCCATTGATGCTCACCTCATTCTTCTTAATTAAAACAGAACAAATGAGGATATATAAGAGATGAAAGCGTTTTATTTGCAGTTTTAACCATATTTTATTGCAAATTCTTGCAAAACCCTGCAATAAATTGCAAAGTCGTTACATTAAACCGTATTTTTCTAATTTGTAATACAAGGTCCGCAAAGAGATTTCCAATTGCTTGGCTGTCTTCGATTTATTGCCGTTGTATTGCTGCAATGCACGGTGAAGAATTCCTCGTTCAACTGTATCCAACTGTTCCTGAAGCGGGGCCGAAGACTGGATAACGACTTCATTTTTGGCTTCCGCAACTTTTAGCATATTCAAAGGGATATGTTCTTCGGTCAACACTTTATCGTTCATCTGCATAAAAATCATGGCGCGGCTGAGGACGTTCTCTAGTTCTCTGACATTCCCCGGCCAATCGTAGACGCGCAAATACTGCAGAGCTTTGTCTGACACAGACTCAACACTTCGGCCATATTCCTGGTTCAGCTTCAGCAATAGCCGTTCAACGATTCTTGGAATGTCCTGCTTGCGGTTTCGCAGAGGCGGGATGAGGATCGGCATCCGGTTAAGGCGATAGTAAAGATCTTCACGAAACTTGCCGTCCAGCAAAGCTTTTTCCATATTGGCATTTGTCGAAGCGATAACACGGACATTGACAGGAATCGGTTTGCCGCCGCCAATCCTCAACGTTTCATGTTCTTGCAGCACGCGCAACAGCTTGCTTTGCAGCGAAGAAGACAATTCACCGATCTCATCGAGGAAAATACTGCCGTTATTCGCTTCTTCGAACAACCCGCGCTTTTCTCCAGTCTTGATGCCGGGAATCGCCCCTTCTTCATAACCGAACAGTTCACTTTCTAGCAATTCTTCAGAAAGCGCTGCACAATTGACACGCACGAATTTGTTGAATTTCCGTTCACTCGCGCTATGGATGGCATGCGCAAAAAGTTCTTTGCCTGTACCGGATTCCCCGCGCAGCAAAACCGTCACCAAAGTCTGTGCCGCCAGTTTCGCCTGCTGAAGAGACAATTGCATTTCCGAAGACAAGCCGATGATGTCATCGAAGGTATATTTCGATTCCAATGTCCGGATGATGCTGCGGGCGCGGTCCAACTCTTTCATCAATGAGCGGATCTCGGTGGTATCATGAATGACCCCGACGCTGCCCTTTAATTTATTGTCGACGATTATTGGAGCGACATTGACGATGACTTCCCGGTTTGATGGGCCCACCTTCAAATTGACGCCCCGAACCGGTTTACGGGTCTGCAGCGCTTTCAAGTGCATACTTTCCCCTTCCGAAATATCCGCAGAGGCCGGTTGGCCGATGACGTCTTCCATCTGCAATCCGGTAATTCGCGTATAGGCAGGGTTGACCAGCAAGCCATTGCCTTTCTCATCAACGACTGAAATGGCATCGTCACTCGATTGGATGATGGCTTCCAGCATGGTCTGTATTTCCTTCAAATCTGTAATTTCCTCTGCCAGCGACACCACTTCCGTAATGTCCTTGAATACTGCAAATGCACCGATTGTCTCTCCATTTTCATCGATCATCGGAAAGCGTGAGGTGACAATCGTTGCTCCATTCATCAGTTCCAGCTCTTTATTCAGTTCAATCCGGCCGGTTTCGTAGATTCTTGGCAATTCGCTGAGTGAAATGAATTCATGAATGTGCCGTCCGATAGTTTCTTCCACCTGCACCCCCAGCATTCTTGCTGCGCTTTTGTTGATAAAAGTGATGCGGCTTGTTTTATCGATGCCGATCATGCCTTCTTCTATGGAATTGAAAATGATTTTTTCCCTGTGGCTATCTTTGCTGAGTTGCGTGATGAAATGCTCTTTCTCTTCCAGCAGCCGGACAAAGACATTTGCCAAGCTCCCCGGAATGACAACCGTTTTCTCCAAATAATAGTCCTTCAATTCCTGATAAAGCTGATCACTTCCCGTTACATTAAAAACAATATCCACCTGTTGCTTGTCGAATTTCGCGTAGTCTTCAGCGGTTGGAATGCCGCGGGATGCTGCTGTTTTAATGGCTGAAGCATTCGGATTTAAATCCACAACTCCATAGACATGCAGGTAATCCGTTTCCATTAGCGTATTGAGGATAGCTGATCCTCCAACGCCTCCTCCAATGATCAATACGTTTTGCAAGATAGTTCAACCTCATTTCCGATGTTTTGCAAGTAATTGCAATATAATTTAAGGGTAACGCAGGAAGGATTTCTTGACAACTTTAACCGAATTGGAAACAATAGATGAAGAAGGATGTGGAATTATGGGACGTTTAGTAGCATTTATTATTTTGCTGATCCCTGGAATCATGGCGGCATACGGCATCAAATTGATGCGCGATACCTTGTTCAATAAATTGCTCGAGCCTTATCCGGCTCTTTGGATTCAATTTACTTTAGGAACTATTTTTGTGGTTCTCGGAATCGGCTTTTTTGCTGGTTTCCTGCTGAACCGTGATCGAAAAAAAGGAACCGTGTCGAAAAGATTCCAGAAATAAAAAAATTGCGTCTACCCGATAAGGGAAGACGCAATTTTTCGTTTAACACGATCCGGATAATTGGTAATGATTCCTACCAATTGCGGATCCAATCGTTTCATAAGGGGTTCTGACCCCAGAACTCCATATAAACGGACATTCTTATCAAGTTTCAACACATCTGCTTTAACGGATTTTGCAAGAAGCCGTTTATGAAGATGAATGCTATCCACCCATTCCAATTCTTTAATTCGGGACAACTGGACATTTTTCTTGATGATCCACGCCATTTCCGTGGAAGGCATCAACTTTTTCATTTCCTTCAATAACTCTGCATTAAAGGAGGACAGATGGATCTCTTTCATCCCTTCCAGCATAGCAGCGAGTATCTGTGGCCCCTTGGCATTTTTCGCAAACGAGCTTTTCAGTTCAATATTCAACGGGATGTTCTTTTTCTTTGCCCATTGAAAAACTTCATAAGCCAGCGGCATCTGATGGTGCTGAAATTTGCGCAGCCACCTCCGGCCGACAGGCAGATCCTTTATTTCTTCGTAATCGAGCGTTTCAATTCCAGCATCGACGCCAGTCAAGCGCCGCAGATTATCGTCATGGTAAACGACAACAACGCCGTCTTTGGTGATCTGGACATCCAATTCGATGCCAACACCAAATTCACAGGCTTTGTAAAAAGCTGACCATGTATTTTCCAGTGCATATCCTGAAGCGCCTCGGTGTGCATACACTTTGACTTCAGACATTAAATCATCCTCTTCCATTTTTGAAATCCGCTTAACTCAACAAGATCATATTCTGCCAATCCAGCTGACTTCTAAATAGTTTCCCAACCATTTTAACATTTATTGCAACAGACTAAAAGCCTTGCCGGTTGTTGTTTTCTTGTTACGGGTTTGGATTTTGTTCATTTAACCTTATGTAAGATATTACATTTAAAGCTGGGAACAAGAAAAATCCGGCTTCAGGCCGGATTCCGAAATTTTAATTGCTGAAATTATTTTCAATGAATTGCTGTTCTTGTTGTTCTGTCAAAATGCCTGTCGCTCGGCCAATGCTGCCGCCTTGGAGTTCCCAAATGAAGTTATGGTCATCATCCACTTGATCGAATTTGCCTTTTTCCCACCGGTTGATGATTTCTAGCAACTCTTCTTTGGAATTGAAATCAGATGCCTGCAAAAGCTGTTTTGCTTTGGAAATGGATTCTTGGTCCATTTGGATGATTCCCCATTTTTCAGAAGCGATAACTTTTTGATGGGTCATCTTGTGCATCATGGCCATCACTGTGGCTTCTGAAGCATCTTCTGGAACAGATTGGGCAAATTCCAGCCCTTCCACCTTTTTGACGCTTGTCTCAAGCGCCTCTTCCGAAGAAGTTTCAGCAGATATCGAACTGCCGGACAGTTTGTCCTTATCCCAAAACTTCAATGCTCCAAATGCGATAACAGCCATTAAAATAATAGCGGAAACCAAATAGACACTCCGTTTAATCATGCAAAAACTCCTTCAGCAAATTTCATTTTTTTATTCAGCGCAATAAGTACCACTATACCAAATAGCTCATCGATTTTCCATGTATTTGGCAAGTTTTTTCCTTTATGTATATAACACGTTGTTCTGCTTTTTCCCATAAAAAATAACCAATGAGCATATTCTCACTGGCTTGCTTTTCCTATGGATCATGCCTGGACATCTATACTAACGACAGCATGGTAAAAAATGCGATGCCTAAAGTTGCACAATATACCCCGTAAAAATACAGCCGGTCGACAACTGTCCCTTCTCCATTGCCCAAAAAGTAGTCATCAATTTGCCTGATCATTTGCACGTGCATTCGCCTCTTTCCATTTTGCTGTAATCGTTTCATTGAAGTCTTCTACTGCTTGCAATAAAGCAGCGTCTTAACCTTTTCCTCTAATCCACAGAAGCTAAACCTGGATTTCCTGTCTAAAAGTAAGCGTATTTCCATCGAATTCAAGTGCAGCAAGGGACCTTCGGCGTTATCCTCCAGATAAATAAAAAACTTTCTTGCCGCTGTTTAAGCGATAAGAAAGTTAAAAAATTCTATTGGTCTGATTCATTTCGCATTTCAAGCCGCAAACTATCTACGACCATTGCGATAAATTCAGAATTAGTCGGCTTCGATTCTAAATGCGCTACACTGTATCCGAAAATTTTGGCGATGTGGTCAATGGTTTCGTGGCGATTCCACACTTGTTCAATGGCATGGCGAATCGATCTTTCGACCCGCGCTGATGTTGTATCGAATTTAGAGGCGATTCCAGGATACAGTACTTTCGTGACTTTATTGAGTACCTCTGGCTGCTCTAATACTAAAGTGATGGCTTCCTTCAAATAACTATATCCTTTTAAATGAGGAGGGATGCCAATTTCTTTGACCATATTGGTAATTCGGTCTTCTTGCGTCAAACGGCCTTCAGGCGGTCCTGCCGCGTTGCTCCGCGCATTCATGATATGGTTGATTTGTACGGCCAGGCGGTTGGCTTCAAAAGGCTTCATAATGAAATAGGAAGCCCCGTAATCGGCTGCCTGGCTCATGATGGATTCCTGTCCGAAAGCAGACAGCATAATAACGTCAATCTCTTTCAAATCCCCATTTTCCTTGAGCGCATCCAAAACAGCGATACCGTCCAGATAGGGCATGATGATGTCCAGCAATAAGATATCGACCGTTTGCTTTTGCAGCATCTCGATGCAGGTCTTGCCGTTATAGGCAACATCCACCACTTCCATATTGGGTTGTGCATTTAAATAATCTTCCATCAGTCCGACCAATTCGCGATTATCATCTGCAATTGCGATTTTAATTTTATCCATTTGGCTCTCTCCTTGGTGACTGACTCTTCTGTTTTCACATTTACAATCCAACAGCGGGCCCTACTACCCGGCTGCCGGACCGGCTCATTTCATCAAGAGCTTACGATCGGCTGCAAGCGACAGCAATTCCTCTGCATGCTGCAGTGTCAGGTCCGTTATTTCAGCGCCTGACAGCATCCGGCTCATCTCTTCTGTTCGTTCGCGTCCATCTAACTCGGTGACCGCAGTGGTCGTCCGCTGTTTGTCGACTTTCTTTTCGATAAACAAATGCTGGTCTGCCATTGCAGCAACTTGCGGTAAATGGGAAATGCACAAGACCTGGGAATGCACAGAGATCGCTGCAATCTTCTCGGCAATCGCTTGAGCGACCCGGCCGCTGACACCTGTATCCACTTCATCAAAGATAATGGACGTAATTCCTTGGTGCTTGGAGAAAATGGTTTTCAAAGCCAGCATCATACGGGACAATTCGCCGCCTGAAGCTACTTTCGTCAACGGCTTGAGCGGTTCACCCAAATTGGTGGAAATATAGAAGGAAATTGAGTCATGGCCATTCCTGTCGAATCGGCCATTCGGCAAAATCCCGAAATTCACTTCGAACGAGGCTTTTGCCATATGCAATTCCTTCAATTGTTCCATGATGGCTTTGCCGAGGCTTTTCGCAGCTTTTTTGCGCAGAATCGTCAGCTCTTCGGCTTCGACTCGCAAATCATCGGTCAATTCCTTCAGCTTTTCCTGATCCAATTGATAGCGCTGATCTCGATTGACCAATTTATCCAATTCATCTGTCTGCTTTTCATGATACAGCAAAATGTCTTCTAAGGATGCACCATATTTTCTTTTTAACGATTGAATGACAGCGAGACGCTGTTCAATGTCATTTAAACGGGCAGGATCGAATTCCATATCATCCAAAATGCGCTTGATTTCCGTTCCTGTGTCCTGAATCAGATAAAATGCTCCAGAGAGAGTCTCGGAAGATCCGGTAAACGTTTCATCCACCGATGCAGCATGCTCCAGTTCTGACATGGCAGAACCTATCCAGTCCAGCCCTTTGCTCTCACCTTGGATCGCTTCATGGGCAGCTGAGATCGACTCGTAGATTTTATTGAAATTCTGCAGTTTTTTGCGTTCTGCCACCAATTCCTCTTCTTCACCGATGACCAACTCCGCTGCTTCGATTTCCTGCAGCTGAAAAGTCAGCAAGTCGATGCGCTGGGCAATCTGCTGTTCATTTTCCGTATAGGAAGAAAACTCACGCTTCAATTTGGTGTATTTATCGAAAGTATGGTGATAGCTTTCCTTGGACTTAGCCAGGCTTTTGCCGGCAAATTGGTCCAGCAGGTACAAATGCTGTTTTTCATCCATCAATTCCTGGGTTTCGTGCTGTCCGTGGATATCGATGAGCGCAGCTCCGACTTCGCGCAAAATGGAAATAGTTACCAGTTTGCCGTTGATGCGGCAAACATTCTTTCCTTTATCGTTCAATTCCCGGCGCAGCAAAATGTCGCCATCACTCCATGTGATTCCGAATTCCTCTAATCTGCGGAAGACCGGATGCTGATCGTCGTCCAAAGAAAATAAACCTTCTATTTCTGCTTTTTTGGCACCATGACGAATAAATTCCTGGCTTCCCCGTCCACCGGCCAAAAGATGCACGGCATCAATGATAATGGATTTACCGGCACCGGTTTCCCCTGTCAAAACAGTCAGCCCTTCAGAAAAACTGACGGTCAGGGCGTCGATAATGGCAAAATTGCGTATATCTAATTCCCGAAGCATATCCGTTCACCTCTTCTTAAAGCATTTCGATTAAACGCTGTTTTAGAATTTCACGATGTTCAGTATCTCTGCAGATAATTAGGCAGGTATCGTCGCCGCAAATGGTCCCGAGAATCTCTTCCCAGTCCAAATGGTCGATCAGTGAACCGATTGCATGGGCATTACCGGGCAATGTTTTCATAACCAGGAAATGGCTGGCTCCATCGATGCTGACAAAAGCGTCCGTCAAAGCACGGTGCAGTTTCTGCATAGGATTAAAGCGCTGGTCTGCTGGCAGGCTGTATTTGTAGCGTCCATCCTGCAATGGGACTTTCACCAGATGCAATTCTTTGATATCACGCGATACAGTCGCTTGCGTTACTTCATAACCCGCTGACTTCAATAAATCCACCAGCTCGTCCTGTGTTTCAATTTCACGATTCGAAATAAGATCACGTATTTTAATGTGGCGCTGTCCTTTATTCATGGTGTTCCCCCTTGAATGAATAATTATTCCATATACTTAATATTCTACAGTTATAACATACATTAGACAAGAAAACACATTCCTTTTGGAATGTGTTTACAACAATTCATGTGCTGCTTTGACTGTTTCATCAATCAACGTTTCGGAAACTCCGGCTATTTCCTGGCCTTCAGCACTGGATTGAAGATGGAATAAAAATTCGATATTGCCTTCTCCTCCGGTAATCGGTGAAAACGACATGTTTTTCACATGAAATCCTGATTCGACTGCAAACTTGCCCACTTTGACCAATACATCCTGATGGATTTTCGGGTCGCGAATAATGCCTTTTTTCCCAACATTCTCCCTGCCGGCTTCAAACTGGGGCTTCACAAGCGCAATCACGTCTCCGCCTGGCACCAAAACTTGTTTCAAGACTGGAAAAATGATGCGCAAAGAAATGAAGGACACATCAATCGTGGCGAATTCCGGCAGACCCTGAACGAAATCTTCAGGTTTGGAATGGCGGAAATTAACCCGTTCCATTACTGTGACCCGCTCATCCTGCCGAATTTTCCACGCTAATTGATTATAGCCGACATCCAGCGCGTAGCAATGTTTGGCGCCATTTTGAAGGGCACAATCCGTAAAGCCGCCTGTCGATGAGCCGATATCCAGCATCAATTTGCCGTCAACCGACAAATCAAACTGCTGCAATGCTTTCTCAAGCTTCAAGCCTCCTCGGCTGACGTATTTCAAATCATTGCCTTTCATCTGAAGCGGTGCGTCCTCCGGAATTTTTTCCCCCGGTTTGTTCATCCGCTCAGATCCTGAATAGATGATTCCTGCCATAATGGCACGTTTTGCTTTTTCGCGTGTTTCACAAATACCCCGCTCAACCAACAGGATATCTACTCGCTCTTTTTTTGGTTTGTTCATAGAATAGTTGAACCTGCCTGCGTTTTGGATTGTGTCCATTTTTTTACGACACGTACAACTTCATCACTGTTCAGATGGATTTCGTCCATCAATTCAGAGACGTCGCCATGTTCGATAAAGTGGTCCGGTATTCCCAAACGATCGATGACAGTCTCGCGGTAGCCATTTTCTTGCGCAAATTCCAGAACGGCACTGCCGAATCCACCTTGAAGAACTGCTTCTTCAATCGTAACAACCGGGATATTCCGTTCGAAAATAGTATGCAGCATCGCTTCATCCATTGGTTTGATGAACCGGGCATTGACCACTTGTGCCGAAATGCCTTGTTCAAGCAATTGTTCGGCCGCATGCAAGGCCATCGGAATGGTGGTACCGAATGTCAGGATTACGGCATCGGTTCCTTCTTGCAGGACTTCCCATGAGCCGATCGGCAATGCTTTCAGCTCTTCGTCCATTGGCACACCTAAACCGTTGCCTCTCGGATAGCGGAGGGCAATAGGACCGCCATTGTAATCGATGGCAGTTTTGACCATATGTTGGCCTTCGTTCTCATCTTTCGGCATCATAATGACCATATTCGGCAAATGGCGCAGGAAGGCGATGTCGAATACACCTTGGTGTGTTTCGCCATCAGCTCCGACCAACCCCGAACGGTCAATTCCAATAAAGACGTTCAAATTCTGGCGGCAGATATCATGGACCACCTGATCGTAGGCACGTTGAAGGAATGTCGAGTAAATCGCTAAAAATGGTTTCATGTCCTGTGTTGCAAGTCCTGCAGCCATCGTTGTCGCATGTTGCTCCGCGATGCCGACATCAAACATGCGGTCTGAGAATTCGGAAGCAAAACCTTCCAATTTCGAACCGACCGGCATTGCCGGTGTAATAGCCACAATCCGTTCATCAGTGCGTGCCAGTTTGCGGACAGTTTCTGCCACCAAGCCGCTCCATGAAGGAGCTTTTGAAGATGATTTCACCAAATCGCCAGTCTCCATCTTGTAAGGGCCTGTTCCATGCCAAGTGCCGATTGTATCCTGTTCAGCCGGCAAGAAACCTTTGCCTTTCTTCGTAACGACATGAAGCAGGACAGGGCCTTTCGTCTTCTTGGCATAACGCAGGTTGTCTTCCAATTCTTCCAAATCGTGTCCATCAATCGGCCCCAAATATGTAAAGCCCATTTCCTCGAAAAACATACCGGAAACCACTAAATATTTCAACGAGTCTTTTACACGTTCAGCCGTTGACGCCAATCGCCCGCCGACTGCCGGCACTTTCTTCAACAGGTATTCAAGATCGTCTTTGACTTTGTTGTATTTGCCTGCTGTCCGCATACGGCCAAGCATGCTATGCATCGCTCCAACATTCGGAGCGATGGACATTTCGTTGTCATTTAAGATAACGATCATGTCCGTTTTCGTATGGCCGATATGATTTAATGCTTCAAAAGCCATACCGCCCGTAAGCGCTCCGTCACCGATGATCGGAATGACATGATTGCTGTCTTTTTTGATGTCACGGGCTGCTGCCATTCCCATAGCTGCCGACAATGAAGTTGAACTGTGTCCGGTCTCCCAAACATCATGGTCGCTTTCATTGCGTTTCGGGAAGCCGCAAAGGCCTTTAAATTGGCGCAAAGTATCAAATTGGCCAGCTCTTCCTGTCAGGATTTTATGGACATACGATTGATGTCCCACATCCCATATAAATTTGTCAGACGGGCTGTCGAATACTTTATGCAGCGCAACTGTCAGTTCCACCACGCCAAGATTCGGACCGATATGTCCGCCTGTTCTTGATAAGTTCTCTATTAGAAACCGTCGAATATCTTCACTTAATACTTCAAGCTGCTTAGTTGTCAGCTCTTTTAAGAAAGATGGACCAGTAATCGAATGAAGATCCATTGCCATCACGCACCTTTTTATTGAAATTTTTCCTTCTGACTGTCTGTTCATATTATATCAGTCTACAGCGAATGTACAAATCAGAGCCTCACAATTCAGCTTTTTCTTTGGACAATCAATTGGGTCAATTGCAGAAGCAATGATTTTTCGCCTTCCAGCGATTCAAGTGCCTTAATGGCTTCTGATGCGTGAAAATCGAGTTTTTCTTTTGCTTTCGGCAATGTCAGCAGACTTGGATACGTACTTTTTTCACTCGTTTCATCTTTTCCGGCAGTTTTACCCAGTTCCTGGGAGGTACCGGTAACGTCCAGTATGTCGTCTTGAATCTGGAACGCAAGGCCAAGGTGTTCGCCAAATCGGCTGAGTGCCATAATTTCTTCGTTGGATGCCTGCGCTAAAATGCCGCCAGCCAAAATGCTGTAGGTCAGCAAAGCCCCAGTTTTCAATCGATGGACTTGTTCCAGTTCTTCCAGCGTCAATTTCTTTTCTTCGCCTTCAATATCCAATATCTGGCCGCCGACCATTCCTTCAGCTCCAGAAGAAACACTCATCAAGTCAATCAAACGTATTTTATCGTCACTGGAAACGTGTTGAAGGCGTGCGACAATGCCAAAACTGTAAGTCAACAACGCGTCTCCTGCCAAAATCGCTACAGCTTCCCCAAATACTTTGTGGTTGGTCGGCATGCCGCGGCGCAAATCGTCGTCATCCATGCTTGGCAAATCATCGTGGATGAGCGAATATGTATGGATCATTTCAATGGCAGCTGCCACTTTTAATGCATCGGGATGTTCTTCACCACTCAGTTCGTGAAGTACAGCCAACAGCAGAATCGGGCGGATGCGTTTTCCGCCCGCTTGCAATGAATAATGCATGGAATCCTTTAAGGAATCCGGAATTGACAAAGACAAAATTAAATGTGCCATTTCCTGTTGGATAAGCGGTTCATAATGAGCTCGGAATTCAGTCAGATTCATTTCGCATTCCCATCCATTTCTATGTCAGCCGGCACTTCTTTGCCGTCCTTCATCATGGTCACCAATTGGCTTTCTGCATTCTGAAGTTTATCGTGGCAGACTTTCGAAAGCTCCATGCCTTTTTGATAGAGAGTCAGTGCCTGTTCCAGTGGCACATCTCCTTGTTCGAGCTGGCGGACGATTTCTTCAAGTTGCTCCATTGCATCATTGAACATGATTTTCTTTTCAGCCATCGTTTTAGTCTCCTTCATTTGCTGGATTTATTTCATTGACAGTGGTTTCTACAGTTCCATCCTGCATGGCAATGGTCAGACGATCGCCTGTTTTCACCTGCGTTACACTTTTGACGACATTTCCTTCTATATAAGGAATCGAATAGCCACGGTCCATAATCTTCAATGGACTCAGTGCATCAAGCGTCCGGATTGCTGAAGACAGCTGCTGCGATCGGTTTTTCAGCAATTGGTTCATTTGGTAATCAAGCCGTCTCGCCAGTTCCGCCACTTCCGTTTCGGATTGGCGGATCCGCTGCAGCGGCATACGCGATTTCAATTGCTGGTCAAGTGTTTTATGGCGTTCCTGAGAACGCTTCAAATGCTGCAGGGATTCCCTTTGCAAGGATTCTGCAGCGCGTTCGACACGTTCGATGAACGGCCGGTACAGGCGCTCAGGATAAGCCAACGGGAATGATGTCGCTAACCGGTTCAAGGCTATTTTTTGCTGATTGACGCTTCCTGAAACCATCCGGTACATGCGGCTGCGGTAACTCGCTATGCGTTCCAGCAGTTCCGCCTGGCTTGGCACAGCCAGTTCCGCAGCGGCCGTCGGCGTTGGTGCCCGTAGGTCCGAGACAAAGTCTGCAATGGTCGTGTCGGTTTCATGGCCAATGGCAGAAATGACCGGAATTCGGGAATCAAAAATCACCCGTGCGACCGCTTCTTCATTGAATGCCCATAAATCTTCAATCGACCCGCCACCCCGTCCGACAATCATGACATCGAAATCACCTTTGTTGGCCGCCTGTATCGATTGGACAATGGATTGCGTCGCACCACTTCCCTGTACCAGTGTCGGATACAGCACGACATCTGCCAATGGGTAGCGACGGTGAAGCGTGATGATGATGTCTCGAACGGCAGCGCCGGTCTGTGCCGTCACTACTGCAATCCGTTTAGGGAAACGCGGCAGCGGCTTTTTATAGGAGGCATTAAACAAGCCTTCTTTGGCAAGTTTTTCTTTTAACTGTTCAAAAGCCAAGTAATAATCGCCAATGCCGTCCGCTTGCATCGACTGCGCATACAATTGGTATTGGCCGGATGCTTCGTAAACCGTGACATCTCCGCGGATCAGCACAGTCATGCCGCTTTCAGGTTTAAACTTGACCGATTTGGCATTTGCCGAAAACATGACGCCTGGCAAACGGGCCGCATTATCCTTCAGCGTAAAATAAATATGCCCGCTGGTATGGATTTTGACGTTCGAAAGCTCACCCTTAACGTAAACATCACGCAGGTGAGGATCGGCATCAAATTTCTTTTTTATGTATTTGGTTAACGCTTTGACACTTAAATACGGGTCGGTTGACACACTTTCAACCCCTGTCTGTGAATTTAAAAAGCTGTCTTTCTTTCGAAAAACAGCCCTATTGCTATTTATTTTACATGCTTATGCCTGTTTTGTCTTTGCTAACCCTTTTTCAGCTGATTCAAGCGTATTTTCCATCAGCATGGCAATCGTCATCGGCCCAACTCCGCCTGGTACCGGTGTTACAAAAGAAGCCGTTTCCTGAACATCCTCAAAGTCGACGTCACCGCACAACTTGCCGTTTTCATCGCGGTTCATGCCGACATCGATGATGACTGCACCCGGTTTGATGAACGTTCGGTCAATGAATTTAGCTCTGCCGATCGCGGCAATTAGGATATCCGCCTGCGCTGTGAAATTCGCCAAATCTTTCGTTTTCGAATGGCAATACGTCACGGTTGCATCTTTTTGAAGCAATAACTGTCCAATCGGCTTGCCGACGATATTGCTGCGGCCGATGACCACCGCATGCTTGCCGGCGGGATCGATGCCGTAATGGGCCAATAACTCCATGATGCCGTGCGGTGTACAAGGAAGGAAGGCATCCTTGCCGATCATCATATTGCCGACAGAAATCGGATGGAACCCATCCACATCTTTCTCTGGGCTGATGGCCGTGATGACTTTGAATTCATCAATTTGCTGCGGCAACGGCAATTGGACCAGAATGCCGTGAATTCCCGGATCGCTGTTCAATTCATCGATTTTCGCTAAAAGCTCTTGTTCAGTTAATGTATCCGGAAATTGATGAAGGTCCGATCGCATTCCCAGTGCTTCACACGTTTTTTTCTTGTTTTTCACATATGTAAGGGACGCAGAATCTTCCCCGACCAGCACTACGGCCAGCCCTGGGACAATTCCCTGTTGCGCTAATTTTTCTACGCGTGTTTTCACTTGCATTTTAATTTTCTGGCTTACCGCTTTTCCATCTATCAATTTTGCAGCCACGTAAATCCCTCCAATTAATTTGCTGTTTCGTCTGTGAATTTAGAAAGGACACCATTGACAAACCGGCTGGATTTATCGTCTCCAAATGTTTTGCATAGTTCAATCGCTTCGTTCATGACCACACGTGATGGGGCATCTTCCATATAGCCCAACTCAAAAATAGCCATACGCAGAATGGTCCGTTCAATTTTCGGCAAACGTTCGAGTGACCAATTTTCAAGATGGCCAACCAATTTTTCATCGATTTCCGCCATATTGGCGTGGGTGCCCTGTACCAACAAGCTATAGAAATTATCATTTTCTCCAGCCATTACATGATCCATGGCCTCATCAATCGTCAGTTCAGTACCTTCTAATTGAAATAAGGTCTGAAGCGCTTTTTCGCGTGCTTCGTGTCGTTTCATAATATATCCGATCTCCTTTTCACAGCTAATTATCACCCATTATACAGGTATTCGGGCTGAACTTCCATGTTTGAAATGTTCGGTCAATAGCCCAGCACCGACTACTGGAGGGGTATTGCGCTGCCGGATTCAGTCTGGAGCGGCCAGCTAAAACAAAGAGAAGGCTGTCCTTGAAGCCATAACAGGACTCCAGGACAGCCTTACTGATCATTCCGCTGCTTGTGCTTCGAAATTGACGCCGGTAATATGGACATTCACTTCTTGTGTTTGAAGAGACGTCATATTTTCAAGCGTCTGCCGAACCTGCTCCTGAATTTTTAGAGCGGTTTTCGGTATGGAAACACCATAGTTGATGACACAATAAACATCAATGGCAAGACCTTCCTCTGATAGGTCTGTCTTGATGCCTTTGCCATGCACTTTTTTCCCCAAGCGTTCAACAACTCCGGAAGCGAAGTTGCCGCGCATACTGGCGACTCCTTCAATATCCGTTGCTGCAATGCTGGCGATGATTTCCAAAACTTCCGGAGCCACTTCGATGTTGCCGAGGTCTTGTGCTCCGTGTGATTTCATTCGTACATAAGGTGCTGTTTTTTCAGCCATTTGAAAACTTCCTCCTTAAGATCCCAGCACGTCATATTTCTCCAGGAATTTCGTATTGAAATCTCCTGATTTGAATACTTCGTGATCCATTAATTTCAAATGGAATGGAATCGTCGTAAACACGCCTTCAATTACAAATTCGTCCAATGCGCGCTTCATCTTCGCTACCGCTTCTTCACGTGTATCAGCGAAAGTAATCAGCTTGGCAACCATCGAATCATAATAAGGCGGAATCGTATAGCCTGAATACATAGCTGAATCAATTCTGACACCTAAACCGCCCGGAGGCAAGTACATATCGATTTTGCCCGCTGAAGGCATAAAGTTTTTAGCTGGATTTTCCGCATTGATGCGGCATTCGATCGACCAGCCTTTAAACGTAACATCTTCTTGTTTATAAGCGAGTGTTTCGCCTGATGCCACACGCAATTGCTGCTGGATCAAGTCGATTCCAGTAATCATTTCCGTTACCGGATGCTCTACTTGAATGCGCGTGTTCATTTCCATGAAATAGAACTTCTGGTTGACCGCATCAAAAATGAACTCCACTGTGCCCGCTCCGCGGTAATTGACAGCCAAAGCCGCTTTTACAGCTGCATCGCCCATCTCTTCACGCAATTCAGGAGACAAAGCCGGTGATGGCGCTTCTTCAACCAATTTTTGCATGCGGCGCTGGATTGAACAATCGCGCTCGCC
The DNA here is from genome assembly GCF_014836985.1 of Planococcus wigleyi. Classification (GTDB taxonomy): domain Bacteria; phylum Bacillota; class Bacilli; order Bacillales_A; family Planococcaceae; genus Planococcus; species Planococcus notacanthi. The sequence continues at coordinate 262,468 of NZ_JACSPU010000004.1, forward strand.
TAAATGAATCGCATTGCCATGGGAATCAGCAAGCACTTGAATTTCAATATGGCGGAAATCTTCGATGAATTTCTCGATGTAAACTCCCGGATTGCCAAAAGCCGCTGCCGCTTCTTTCTGCGTCATATTCAAGCCGGTGATGAAATCCTCGCGTGTGCGTGCCACACGGATTCCTTTACCGCCGCCGCCTGCTGTCGCTTTGATGATGACCGGAAAACCGATTTCATCAGCGATGCGCAATCCGTCTTCTTCGCTGGCTACAATGCCAGTCGAACCTGGAACAACTGGAACTCCCGCTTTGCGCATCGTTTCACGTGCCACGTCTTTAGTACCCATACGGGAAATTGCATCCGCTGTCGGGCCGATGAACATGATGTCACAAGCTTCACAAAGTTCTGCAAAGCTCGCATTCTCTGCTAAAAAGCCATAACCCGGGTGAATCCCATCGCAATTAGTCAGTTTCGCAACCGACATGATATTGGAAAAGTCCAGATAGCTATCTTTCGATAATTTTGGACCGATGCAATACGCTTCGTCTGCCAGTTCAACATGAAGCGCCTCTTTATCGGCTTCAGAATATACAGCAACCGTTTTGATATCCATTTCCTTGCAGGCACGGATGATCCGTACCGCGATTTCTCCACGGTTTGCAATCAATACTTTTTTCATCGTCTTCATCGCCATCTCCCCTTTCCTCAGTTTGCTTTCACGAGGAATAAAGGCTGGCCGTATTCTACAAGCTGGCCGTCTTTTACAAGAATTTCAGCAATTTCCCCATCTACTTCAGCTTCGATTTCATTGAATAACTTCATTGCTTCGACGATGCAGACTACTTGGTCTGCAGTAACTTTAGTTCCCACTTGAACATAAGCATCTTCGTCCGGTGATGGAGATTCGTAGAACGTACCGACCATTGGAGAAAGGATTTTGTGGTACTCCGACTCGTTGTCCGCTGGAATTTCCGGTGCTTCTTCTGATACCAGTTCTTCAGCTTTCGGCTCTTTTGCCGGTGCTGGAGCACTTGGTGCTTCTACTGCTTTTGATGCTGGGGATGTTTGGATGGATGAGCTGGCGCTTGGCTGAACTTTGCCTGAACCACTCTTTTTCATCTTGACTTTAACGCCCTCAAATTCATAAGAGAACTCTTCAATAGATGATCCATCCACCAATTTGATAATTTCGCGAATTTCTTGAATTTTCATATTCGTCCGACTCCCCTAATTATGTATTTATTCAACTACTCTTCTATTTTAGACTTTTTCAGTCTATTTTGAAACACTTAATCTGACTTTTTAAAAAAAGACCTCTTTGTTAGAGGTCTTTTCATCATTATTGAGCTCTTGAAACGTATGAAGAATCTGTTGTATTGATGATCAAATGGTCGCCTTCATTAATGAAGAATGGCACTTGAACAGTCAATCCCGTTGTAAGTTTTGCTGGTTTTGATCCGCCGCTGGCTGTGTCGCCTTTGATGCCCGGATCAGTTTCAGCCACTTCCAGAACTACCGTGTTCGGCAACTCAACGCCAAGCACTTCTCCTTGGAATTGGATCACTTGGACTTCCATGTTCTCTTGAAGAAACTTCAATTCGTATTCAATGTTCTTTTCAGGCAACTCAATCTGTTCGTAGGTTTCTGTATCCATAAAGGCATGCATATCGCCATTGGCATACAAATACTGCATTTTGTTGTTGTCAATCTGTGCTTTTGCGACTTTTTCACCGGCACGGAAAGTTTTTTCAGTGACACTTCCTGTACGCAAGTTGCGAAGTTTCGACCGCACGAATGCAGCGCCTTTGCCTGGTTTTACGTGTTGGAATTCCATAACGCGCCAAATTCCGCCATCCACTTCAATTGTGACACCTGTTTTAAAATCGTTTACTGAAATCATAATAGTTCCTCCGTTTGTTATAAAATGCGAAGCTCTTTTGTGGAGTTAGTCAATCGTTCATTTCCTGACTCGGTTACCAGTATATCATCTTCAATGCGAACTCCGCCAACTCCTGGCAGATAAATCCCCGGTTCCACCGTCACAGCCATGCCCGGTTCGAGCACCGTTTCCGATCTGAATGACAACCCTGGGCCTTCATGGACTTCCAAACCGATGCCATGGCCAGTAGAATGGCCGAATGCTTCACCGTAGCCTTTGGACTTGATGTAATCACGTGCAATGGCATCCGCTTCGATGCCGCTCATGCCTGGTCCAATTTTCTCTACGCCCAGTTCCTGCGCCTTCAATACAATATCATAAATTTCCTTCATCTGTGCAGAAGGTTCTCCGACTGCGACCGTACGGGTAATATCTGAGATATAGCCGTTGTAGAGTGCACCATAATCAAGCGTGATCATGTCTCCTTTTTCAATGACTTTATCCGTTGCCACACCGTGCGGAAGCGCTGAGCGCAGCCCTGAAGCCACAATGGTGTCAAAGCTCGACGAAGTCGCACCCTGTTTGCGCATGAAGAATTCCAGCTCATTGGATACTTCAAGTTCCGTCAATCCCGGACGGATAAATCCACAAATGTGTTCGAATGCATCATCTGCAATTTTGGCCGCTGCTTTCAGAATAGCTACTTCATCCGGTGTCTTGATCATTCGGATCTTTTCAATCAAGTTGCTGACAGGTTCCAGGTCGGCGTCGATTTTTGACTTGTATTGCACAACTGTCGAATAAGTCATATAGTCCTGTTCAAAAGCAAGCGTACGGATGCCCAGAGATTTTACTGACTTTACCGTTTCATCCATCAGGTTTTTTTCAGCCTGGATTACATCAAATTCTTTGACTTGTTCTCCAGCCTGTTCTGTATAACGGAAATCCGTGATGAAAACCGCTTGTTCCGCAGTTACAATCGCCAGCCCTGCAGTACCCGTAAATTCGGTGATGTAACGCAAGTTGAAAGGACTGGTGACGAGCAGCGCCTCCACATCCCGTTGTTTCATTTCAGCACGTAATTTTTGAAGTTTCAATGTGTTCATCCTCTCTCCTGTTTTAAGATCAATGCATGCAATGCTAATTTGTAGACATCTTGGCCGAATCCCACAATTTGCCCGATCGTGACCGGCGCAATGTAGGAATGATGGCGAAATTCCTCGCGTTTGTGGACATTCGATATATGTACTTCGATTACTGGCACTTGAATCGCAGCAATGGCGTCACGAATAGCGATGCTTGTATGGGTATATGCTCCAGCATTCAAGACAATGCCGGATAGGCCATCATCGCCCGCTCCGTGAATCCAGTCGATCAATTCCCCTTCATGATTCGACTGGCGGCAAATCAATTCAATATGATGGTGATAAGAAAACTCCACCAGTTCCTGTTCCAATTCCTCCAGCGTAAACGTTCCATACGCTTCTTTCTCCCGCTTGCCCAAGCGATTTAAATTAGGGCCGTTCAAGATCAGCACACGCATTCAGCTTTCCCCTTCCCCTGACACATTCTTCATTATTTTAACATATCGGAACAATCGAGCAACTTTTTAACAGAAAAGCGGAAGCGACCGTGTAGATTCGACGGGCATAAGACAGATCGGCGAAGCGGCGCTCTTTGCCGCACAGCCGGAATGGCTTATGACCCTAGAATCTGGGCGCTGCAGCTGGACAATAGAAAAGCGGAAGCAGTCAAAAATTCAAGCACCATCCAGAAACAAACCATAAAAAAGCGCGATGGCTATTCGGCCATCGCGCTGGTCATTTTACAATCCGCATTTCAGCTGAGCGTTGCAGTTGGTGCATGTGTTGCAGCCGCCCATTTCTTCGACTGTCCCTTTTCGGCAAACCGGGCATGTATCGCCTACTTCTGAACCGATGGTGACATTGGTTGAACGGAGATCCTGAATTGTGTCGATCAAGACGATCGGACGTTTGCCAGTCTCTTCCGGCTGTTGCTCTTCTTCAAATGTGTTTTCTTCGGCCTTCAGCGTCAAGACTTGTGAATCACGGCTGCCATCGACATAAACCGTTCCGCCTTTAGCGCCACCTTTGTAGAGACGCTCATAGACGCCTTCCACCTGTTTGACTGTATAACCTTTTGGAGCGTTGACAGTTTTCGAAATGGATGAGTCGATCCAGCGCTGGATGATGCACTGAACATCCGCATGTGCTTCAGGCGCCAAGTCCATCGATGTCACAAATGCCTTCGGCAGGTTTTCTTCATCAGCCTCAGGGTTGTTTTTCAGGTATTCACTGACGATGTCTGCTTTCACCTCGATAAATTTGCCAAGGCGTCCACTGCGGTAGTATGTGAATGAATAATAAGGTTCAAGTCCGGTTGATACGCCAACCATCGTCCCAGTGGATCCTGTTGGAGCTACCGTCAACAGATGCGAGTTGCGGATACCTTTTTCAAGTACTGCTTCGCGAACATGTTCCGGCATTCCCTGCATAAATCCTGTTTCTGTGAAAGCTTTGCGGAGTGCTGCCGTCTCTTCATCAGTTTTGCCGATGAGGAACGGGAAGCTGCCGCGTTCTGCTGCTAAGTCTGTCGAAATTTCATAAGCAGCCGTAGCAATCGTCTTGAAGATTTCATCTACAAGCTCGTTGCCTTCCGGAGAACCGTATTCTTTATCGCAATAGATCAATAAATCTGCAAGCCCCATGACTCCCAAGCCAACACGGCGTTCACCAAGTGCCTGAACCTGGTTTTCTTCCAGGAAGTAAGGAGTTGCATCGATGACGTTGTCCTGCATGCGGACACCGACACGAACCGTTTCTTTCAACGCTTCGAAATCGACCGTCTTCGTTTTCGGATCTGCAAACTGCGCCAAGTTGACGGCAGCCAGGTTACAAACAGAATAAGGCGCCAATGGCTGCTCGCCGCAAGGGTTGGTCGCTACGACTTTTTGCCCGTAAGCTGCTGCATTGGTTTTTTCATTGGCATTGTCAATGAAGAAAATACCCGGTTCTGCTGAATAGGTAGCACAAATATTAATCAGGTTCCACAGTTCGCGTGCTTTCATCGTGCGGTAAACACGGACGCCATGGCCCATGCGTTCCCATTCACGGACATCGCCGACTTCCTGCCATTTTTCATTGTAGACAGCCATCTCTTCTTTTGAATACGACTCTACTGCAGGGAAGCGCAGATCGAAGTCTGCATCATTTTCCACTGCTGTCATGAAATCGCTGGTCAATGTGACGGAAATATTGGCGCCTGTCAGGAATTCTTCGTTGTGGACTGAATAAGTTCCGCCATCACGCAGCTTGGTTTCAGCATCGCGCATGATTTTCTCATTGAATCCGCCCATTCCAGGAATCGCACGGTAATTCAGGATCCCTTGGTACATTGCATCTTCCTGCTCTGTCAAAGGTTTGAATTTCAATTTGTCGTGAGCCAATTTTTTGATGGTCTCATCTTCTGTGTTCTCAATCAAATAACGAAGGATGCGCGGGTTCTGCATTTTCGAAATGATGAATTCCGCAATATCCGGATGCCAGTCAGCCAGCATGATCATCTGTGCGCCTCGGCGTGAACCGCCCTGCTCAACAAGATGCGTCAATTTAGCGATATCATCCAGCCACGAAACAGAACCTGATGATTTGCCGTTGACACCGCGTGCCAAGGTGTTGCGCGGGCGAAGTGTCGAACCATTTGTTCCGACACCGCCGCCGCGGCTCATGATTTCCATCACTTGTTTGCGGTGATCGGAAATGCCTTCACGTGAATCTGCCACGAATGGCATTACGTAACAGTTGAAGTACGTTACGTCCGTATCAGCACCCGCTCCGTATAGGACACGTCCAGCCGGAATGAATTTCAATCCAACCAATTGCTGATAGAATTTTTCAAACCATTCCTGGCGCTTTTCAGCTGTTTCTTCTACAGAGGCAAGCCCCGTTGCATTGCGTTTGGCGATCTGCTCGTAAAACACTTCAAGCGGTTTTTCAATCACGTCGATCGGGCGATTGACGATGCCTACCTGCTGCTCTTCCGGTTTGTCGATTGCACTTCTGTAATCTTCTTCGATCCAAACCTGTGCTTTATTGGCCTGGTGATCGATGGAAACGATGTAGCCAAGGCCGCGCGCCGGGAATTTCGGATCTTCTTTGACAGTCAATACAACAAAATCGCCTGCCTTGAGTGTTTTCTTCTCCGTGTCCTTAAAGGAATAACGGTCGATCATCACGAGGCGCGATACACCTTTATGCGTCAGTTTCATGTCAGGAGTAATTGCATGTACCTGGGGAAACGATTCGATATCTTTGTTTAAAGCTCTTGCATTCAACGAATATTGGGATTGTGTGGCGGAAACCATTTGACAATTCCTCCTTTGTGTTATATGGAGTTAGATACTATATATAGTATTAATTCAATTCCCATCATACTATATGTTGAAACTTCTTTTCAATAACAATTTTATGATGGAAATGATTGAAGCAATGAAAAGCTTTATTTACCAACGTTTCCAGCTTTGGAAATCTACAAAATGAGCCTAAAGACTCTCACGCGCGAAAATTCCATTCCGAATTTCCATATTTTATTTTTTCCAAAGCCTTGACATCCGCCAATTGTTGTACGGTCAAATTATAGGATTCCAGACTGATCGACAAGGCCTGTTCGAAACCGGCTTTAAACGCACGGATACACTCATCCGGCGTCACTGGTTTTTCACGGAGCGAATTGATCGATACTGCTTTTTCCGGAATTTTGCTGCGCATGCGCTCTTTGGCAGCTTCACTGGAAAACTTGAAAACCGACAATAGCTTCTCGGTATCCAGATCTATCAGTATAGCACCATGTTGCAGGATGACGCCTTTTTGGCGCGTTTGGGCACTGCCCGCTACTTTCTTTCCTTCTACGACCATTTCATACCAGCTCGGTGCATCGAAACAAACCGCTGATTTCGGTTTTTTCAAATCGGCCCGTTTTTCTTCTGTATCCGGCACCGAGAAATAGGCGTCCAACCCCAAATTTTTAAACCCTTCCAACAACCCTTCGCTCAATACGCGATAAGCTTCTGTTACGGTTTCGGGCATCTCCGGGTAATCTTCACTGACGATGATGCTATATGTAAGTTCATGCTCATGGAGAACACCTCTGCCTCCTGTAGGCCGACGGACAAATCCAAGGCCAAGCCGGTCGACGGCTTCCATATCAATTTCTTTTTCTACGTTCTGAAAATAACCGATCGATAAGGCAGCAGGCTGCCAGCTGTAAAAACGGATGACGGGCGGAATAAGCCCTTCACTATGCCATGCCAGCAAGGCTTCATCAAGCGCCATGTTGAACGCTGGACTGCCGGCACCGGAATTTATAAAAATCCATTTTGGATATTTCACAAGATCGCCTCCTATTTCCGATAATTAGTGTAACATTGGCATTGAATATCCGTCATCTCTTCTCTTATAATAAAGGAAGATGAGAAAGGGGCAAGAACATTGGAATTTCTGTACATCACGATCGCCATCGTATTGGCAATCATCATTTACGCGGTCATTTCTTATTTCCGCATCAAAAAAGCTGTCACTAACCTGACACAGGAGCAATTTATCGAAGGCTACCGCAGAGCACAATTGATTGATGTGCGCGAACCGAAAGATTTTGCTGCTGGCCATATTCTGGGAGCGCGCAATATTCCGCAAACGCAATTGCGCCAACGCTATAAGGAAATCCGTTCAGACAAGCCGGTTTACCTGTATGACCAAAACGGAGCACGCAGTGGACGGGTAGCTATTTTCCTTAAGAAAAAAGGCTACAATCAATTGTTCCAGCTTCAAGGCGGTTTCAAGCAATGGACCGGAAAAATCAAATCCAAATCCTAGGCTTCAAAAACCCTTTCTTAACCGGAAGGGTTTTCTCTATTTGCTAGGCTAATAAATAGTAGACAAGAGCTCTCCATCTTACCCCTCACTTAAATAATGCGGTTAGCGGCTTCTTGAAGCGCACACAAAGCGATTTACAGGCTTCGGGGTAGTTATCTCGTCGACAAACATAACTTCCCCAATAAAGCGACGATGTTGAGAGTGTTCCATTAGAAAAGCGTGGAAGCCAAGTGGCTTCCACGCTTTTTATTCATTTCCCTGCAGCAACCGAACGATACAGCTGGAAATTATCGTACTTTATTCAGCTTTATAATAACGGAGCACAGGCTGGCGCGCCGCTTTTGTTTCATCCAAACGGTTGATGACAGTGGTATGCGGTGCATTTTGGACGATTTCAGGGTTTTCTTCGACTTCTTTCGCAATCTGAATCATCGCATCGACAAATGCATCCAAAGTTTCTTTGGATTCTGTTTCAGTAGGCTCGATCATCATGCCTTCTTCCACATTCAACGGGAAGTAGATTGTCGGTGGATGGTAGCCAAAATCAAGCAGGCGTTTCGCCATATCCAATGTACGGACACCCAGTTTCTTCTGGCGGCGGCCGCTTAAGACGAATTCATGCTTGCAGTGACGGTCATACGGCAAATCGAAATGAGGCTGCAGCCTGCGCATCATGTAATTGGCATTTAGTACAGCATATTCGGTAACTGCCTTTAGGCCATCTGGTCCCATAGAGCGGATATACGTGTAGGCACGTACGTTGATGCCGAAGTTGCCATAGAACGGTTTGACTCGGCCAATGGAATCCGGGCGGTCGTAATCGAACGTATAAGCATCATCTTTTTTCACCAGTACCGGTTTCGGCAAGTACGGCAACAGATCATTTTTAACGCCGACAGGGCCTGAACCAGGTCCACCACCGCCATGAGGTCCGGTGAAGGTCTTGTGCAAGTTCAGGTGAACCACATCAAAGCCCATATCTCCCGGGCGTGCTTTAGACATAACTGCGTTCAAGTTGGCGCCATCGTAATACAGCTTGCCGCCGACTTCATGAATGATCGCAGCCATTTCCAGAATCTGCTCTTCAAACAAGCCGAGCGTATTCGGGTTTGTCAGCATTAATGCTGCTGTGTCTTCTCCAACCACGCGTTTCAAATCTTCCAGGTCTACTAGTCCTTGGTCACTTGATTTGACGGTCACGGTCTCAAAACCGGCAACGGTTGCTGAAGCCGGGTTTGTGCCGTGCGCTGAATCGGGAACAATGACTTTCGTCCGTTTAAAGTCACCGCGCGCTTCGTGGTAGGCACGGATCATCATCAATCCGGTCCATTCACCATGTGCACCTGCAGCTGGCTGCAACGTCACTTCATCCATACCGGTAATTTCTTTCAAATGCTCCTGCAAGTCAAACATCAAAGCAAGAGCCCCTTGAACCGTTTTTTCATCCTGCAGCGGATGGATGTTCGCGAACCCTGGGAAACGTGCTACTGTTTCGTTGATTTTCGGATTGTATTTCATTGTGCACGAGCCGAGCGGATAGAAGCCTGAATCCACACCGTGGTTCCGGTTAGACAGCGCCGTGTAATGGCGCATGATATCCAGTTCGGAAACTTCCGGCAGTTCTGCCGCTTCTGTACGGATCAAGTCAGCCGGCAATAGTTCGCTCAAATCCACTTCTGGTACATCAAGTGTCGGAAGGCTATAGCCGACGCGGCCTTCTTTGGTCAATTCAAAAATTAGCGCTTGGTTGTCCTTATGCATGAGTAGCCCCCACTTCCTGCACTTTGGCAGCGATTTCCTGCACGAATGCATCGATTTCTTCCTTTGTCCGTTGTTCAGTAACAGCAACCAGCATATGGCCACTCAATTCGTTATAGCTCAATCCAAGGTCATAACCGCCGATCATGCCGTTTTCAAACAGACGATCGTTCAACTGTTTAACGGATTCTTTCGTTTTCACAACGATTTCATTAAAATGAGCGCCTTCAAATGCAATTTCAAGGCCTGCTTTTTTCAATTGCTGCTTCATATAATGGGTCTTCACGATATTTTGCTTCGCAATTTCTTGTGTACCGACTTTGCCGAGTGCTGTCATCGCTACAGATGCAGCCAATGCGTTCAATGCTTGGTTGGAACAGATATTCGATGTCGCTTTGTCGCGGCGGATATGCTGTTCGCGTGCCTGCAACGTCAAAACGAATCCACGACGGCCTTCTTCATCCGTCGTTTCACCGACTAAACGGCCAGGTACTTTACGCATCAATTTCTTCGTCACAGCGAAATAACCGCAATGAGGTCCACCGAAAGCTTCCGGAATGCCGAAAGGCTGTGCATCGCCCACTGTAATATCAGCGCCAAGCTGTCCTGGAGAAGTCAAAGCACCGAGTGCCAATGGGTTGGAAGAAACCGATAGCAATGCACCGGCCCCGTGGACAATCGGTTCGATCGCTTTAAGGTTTTCAACTTGTCCAAAGAAGTTCGGGTACTGAATCATCACCGTTGCTACGTTTTCATCGATCATTTCCGTCAAAGCGTCCATATCCGTGTGTCCGTCTTTCAATGGAATTTCAACAACCTCGATCGACTGGCCAAGTGCATAGCTTCGGACAACAGCACGCGATTCCGGGTGGACTGCACGCGAAACCAGGATTTTTTTGCGTCTCGTGTGTCCAGCAGCAAGCATTCCAGCTTCAGCAAGCGCAGTTCCGCCGTCATACATGGATGAGTTGGCAATGTCCATACCTGTCAATTCACTGATCATGGTCTGGAATTCAAAAATCGCCTGCAATTCGCCTTGAGAAATTTCAGGCTGATAAGGAGTATAAGCCGTATAAAATTCAGAACGGGAAATTACATGATCCACAATAATCGGTTTGTAATGGTCGTATACACCAGCTCCTAAAAACGATGCATAGCGGTTGGTGTCGGCATTTTGAGCAGCAAGCTGTGCCAATTCCTTTGTCAATGAAGACTCGGATTTAGCAGGCTTAATGTTGTATTCGCCTTTGAAACGAACTTTTTCCGGGATATCGGAAAACAATTCATCGATTGATCCGATGCCGATTGTTTCCAGCATTTCTTTTTCGTCTTGAGATGTCATTGGTAAATAACGATGTTTCATAAGGTGCTGTCCCCTTTTCAAGTTAGATTAGTTGGATCGTTTATAAAATGGCGTTTCTACTGTTTTCGCTTTTAACCGTTTGTTGCGAATTTCAACTTCCAATTCAATTCCGAGTTCAGCAAACTCACTTGAAACCAAGGCAAGGCCGATATTTTTTTTCAAAGTCGGCGATTGTGTGCCGGTCGTCACTTCTCCGATTTTACGGTCTTCTGCATATACCGCATAGCCATGACGCGGAATGCCTTTATCGATCATTTCAATGCCGACTGATTTGCGTGGAACACCTGCTTCTTTATGTGCGGCTAATGCCTGTTTGCCGATAAAGTCCTGCTCTTTTTTCAATTTCACGACAAAATTGATGCCAGCTTCAAGTGGCGTTATGTCTTTCGACAATTCCTGGCCATATAAAGCAAGGCCAGCCTCAAAGCGCAATGTATCACGCGCACCAAGACCTACTGGCACAACGCCATCCGATTTTCCTTCTGAAAGGATCTTGTCCCATAGAACAGTCAACGCTTCAGGAGCAGCATAAATCTCAAAACCATTTTCACCGGTATAACCAGTACGCGATAAAATCACCGTCTGACCAGCAACATCGACATCCTGTTTGAAACGGAAGGGCTTGATCGATGACAGGTCTTCATCTGTCAGCCGCTGAAGCACCACTTCTGCAAGAGGCCCCTGCAATGCCAAAAGACCGTACCGATCAGATGCGTTGTCTAATGTAACGTCGCCTTTTTTCGCCTGTTCCATCCATTCGAAATCTTTTTCGATATTAGATGCGTTGACGACCAAAAGATATTGTTGATCCGCCAATTTATAAACCAATAGATCGTCTACTGTACCGCCATCTTCATAGCACATCGCTGTATATTGTGCCTGGCCATCCTGGATTTTGGACACATCATTGGTTACCAGATGCTGGAGGTACGTTAAGCTGTCAGGTCCGGTAACGAAGATTTCCCCCATATGGGATACATCAAAAAGTCCTGCTTTGGTTCTGACAGCTTCATGTTCTTCCTTGATGCTTGAAAATTGCACAGGCAGTTCCCAACCGCCAAAATCAATCGTTTTTCCACCATATTCCGAATACGTTTCAAATAAGGGTGTACGTTTTAACTGTGCCAATGATTTTCCTCCTCATTCTTCAACTTCCTTCGGCCGGCCAAACCTGACTGCAGACACGAAAAAAGGACAGAGATTTCCCTTTAAAGGGAAATCTCTGTCCTGGAACCTGAAAGTTTACCGTAATGGCTTTCCTCGTTGGTAGCTGACATGCAGCATTCTCCAGAGATGCGTCCTGTATGAGTCTTTTTGCCTGAGAGATTCATAACTTCTGTTATTTGCTCCTTCGGCGACGCCTTGGCGTTCTCTCCCCATACATTCATCCGCCCAAATCAATATTGATTGGTCCAATCCGTTATACAGAATAGTATAACTTTGAGTTAATCCTAACATTGATCCAAGGAAAGCGCAATCTTTTTTCCTTAAAAGGACTAAAGGCGAATGATTTGATTAATTAAAATCAAATCATTCGCCTTTTAGTCGATTTACTTGAAATGCAGCGTATTGTGTAATTTGCCGCAACGTCCGGAATTCGGTCCGGATAGTGATATGCGCAGTTTGTTTATACGCTTTGTAGCGAGATTTATGCAACGCTTCAATTTCCTCTCGCGTCGACTGGCGGACAATCGGCCTGTTTGGATCTCTGTGGATCCGCCGCCAGATTTCCCGGAACGGCGCATCCAAAAACAGCACGAGTCCGGTATTTCTCATGATTTTCTGGTTTTCTTTTCGCATGGTCACGCCGCCGCCGGTGGAGATGATGCAATGATCCTGTTTAAAATTTCGCAAAAACTGCGTTTCCAATTGCCGGAAATATTCTTCGCCATGCTGCTCGAAAATCTCCGGAATCGTTTTCCCTACCTGCCGGACAATCTCTTTGTCCATGTCGTAGAAGGGCAGTTTCAGCAAAAAGCTTAGCCTTCTGCCGACCGCGCTTTTCCCGCAGCCCATGAATCCAATCAAATAAATTCTGTTCATCCTACCCACCCGATACTTACCTCTACTCAGGTATTTTATTTTGCTCTATTTCTATTAGTAGTTGTATCGTAGCATGTCTATGCATATTTTCCAAACCATCGTATGTTTTATATTGGACGGAATAAAGGACGAGCGTGTGGGATAACAGAACCAGAGCGGACATGAAAAAGACGATGGCAATCGGATAGATAGCACCTTTTTCATTTTTAAGGACGCGTAAAAACATACTCTGCCTCTTCCAAGGTGCCTGTGGAAAACTCTGCTTTGACCTTCAACTTGTCACCATTTAAAGAAAAGCTGCAATGGCGGATGCGCGTCAACATAACTTCATGGCCTTTTCTGTCTTTCTGTTTACGGATCATGTCCGTGTACATTTCAATATCATACTCCTCTCCCATCTGGATGATACGGACCCCGTTTCCTTCGTTGATGATTTCAAGCGAGTCGCTGCTGTTCAAATAACCCTGCAAATCGCTTGTGAACAATTGCCATTCGAGCCGGTGCGGATCCAAATCTCCTGTAAAACTGACAGCAAATCCATAAAACAGGACAATCAGCGGCAGCATCGTCATCAACACTAATAAGTCGAAAAGTGATGTCAGAAATGAAAACCCTCTTTCATCCAGCAGCTTTACTCGCTGCATAGCCGCTCCTGCTGACCTCTAAAATCCGCGTAATCGACACACAGGCTGTCTGCCATCTCCCAGCTGTAGACGATGCCGTTTACGCTGCGGCGGCCACGCAATGCCCCAGTCGAATGTATTTCCCTCGCTGCTTCATGGAGGGTTTCAAAAGCACTGACGCGTTCTTTTTTCACCTGCAGGCTTTGTTGGACACTGAGCATGGCCGGCAGCAGGCTGCCAAAAATGATAAACACCATGAACAGGCTTACCATGGTTTCAGCCCAGGACATTCCTCGTTCATTCAGAAAACACCACTCTCCCTCCTCCAAGATGGACAACCATTGTCTTTTCTCCGCTGCTTGTGCCAAAACGGAACGTTCCCGACTGGACCACTGACCCACTGGCATTGAATTTGATTTCCGTGAGATTGCTGGTCTTTTTCAAAGTGACGGAATCCGGAAGTTTCCTGGTCTGGCCCGGTATGTGGGTGTCCATATAGATGTCATAAGATCTTTTGGTTTCCCGGAACGCGATTTTCACCACCTGCTTCAAGTCCAAACTCTGGCTTTGCGCATAATAAACATCCTGCTGCAGGATTTCAAAAAAACGCTGTTCTTCTTTCTTGACCGACATCGCCTGATAGCCAGGAATAGTTATGGCAATGATCGCCATCAACACCATCAAGACAAGCAACATTTCCAACAAGGTAAAGCCCTTCTCCTTTATGACGATTTAGTAGAGGTCACCACTCCGTCAACCGAAATATTCACGGCATCGCCATTCGGACACTCCGTCTCCCCAGTTTTCAAATAACCTTCCGTTACAAGATTCGCCAGTGTCGGAACCGCCTTCATGTCCATACGATAGGATTCCACTTGCCCTTGGACCATCTGGACATAAGCTTTACAGCCTTTTTCATCTACAGCAGAAGATTGTTTTGTGACATTTGGAATGGCTATAGCAATCAAGACTGTAATAATCAGCATAACAATCAGCATTTCAATTAACGTAAACCCTCTTTGATTTTTCAATAAGCGCATATTTTTCCTCCTTAAATGGTATGGACCACGTTATACATCGGCATTAGGATGGCCAAGTAAGCACCCACAATGCAGATGGCGATCATGATAAAAAAACTCGGTTGGATAATGCGCAATATTCGCTGCGTCTGCTGTTCGATCTGTTCCATCAGCACTTCGCTATAGAGAAGCAATTCTTTCCCCAAATAGCCGGTCAATTCACCATGCTGCACAAATGCCGGCATGTCTTTGGAAACAAATGAAAAATGTTCCAGCGATGTTGAAAACGTCTGCCCCAGCATCAGCTCTTCATGGGACAGCCGTGTCATGAACTGGATGATTTTATGGTAATTCTGGCGTTGCAGAAGTTCGAGTGATTCCTGCATGGAGATTCCGCTATGCAACAATGTACCAAGTTCACGAGCCAAAAGATGCGACCAATACAGTTTCATGAAGCTGCCAATCACGGGCACCGCCAGCAACCATTCGATTTGCCGCTCAATGGGTTGTCTTTTCAGCAATTGCCTGAAAATATAAACCGACAGAGCCGCCAACGCAAAGATGGCAATAAAAAAATCTGGGAGGCTAAGCAAATAGGCCGGTACTCCGGATCCTTCTTCTCCTGATTGAAGCGAATCCATCATTTCTGTCAGATTCGGCACATAACTGGTGCGGAAAAACAAAAACAATACTGAAGTGAAAATCAGCAGGGATACCGGGTAAATCAAAATATTCTTCAGCTTTTTCTGCACTTGTTCCGTCCTTGCAAAACTTTTGGCGATGCTGTCGATCGACTCAGCCAAGCGGCCATGATATTCTGCGATTTCCACAGGAAACAACACATGGTCTTTAAAGCCAAGAAACTTTAAAATTTCAGCAGCATTGCCGCCTCCTTTTAAAATATCGGTTATGCCATTCAGTGTTTCCTCCAGCTTCGGCGTATGCATCGGAAGCAATAAGCTCAAAGCTGTCGGCAGCAGGTATCCTTCTTTAATGAGAACAGCCAAACGCGTCAAAAACTGTTCCCGATCACGTAGGCGGATTTTATCTGAGCGCAAAGGAAGCTTGAATTGCACCGATTTTCACCCCTTCCCTGATCTGGCCGTCAAATGTCAGTGAGTCTGGCAACGTGTAGTGTTTTTTCTGGCCGGCTGATGCTAATGCCTCTTCCAGCCTGCCGCCTTCTAAAATCTCATAGAGAGCACGATGGCAAGATTCCGATTGGCCGGTATCCGAATACACCGGAATGATTTTTTGTGCCGAAACGGCGATCAGAGTTTGTGACATGTCTTCGAATGACACGCCTAAATCATGCAAACGGTGCAGGCAGCCGACCGAATGCCTGGCATGAATGGTCGAAAAGACCAGATGGCCCGTCAAAGCAGCGCGCACGGCTATCTGCGCTGTCTCTGCATCACGTATCTCTCCGATCATGATGATGTCAGGATCGTGCCGCAAAATGGCCTTCAGCCCTGCAGCGTAGCTTAGGCCGGCTTTTTCATTGACTTGGATCTGCAGAATTGCCTGGTTTTTCCGTTCGACGGGATCTTCGAGCGTGATGATGTTGCGGTTCAATTTATCGGCGCAATGTTTCAGCAACGAATAAAGTGTCGTCGATTTGCCGCAGCCCGTTGGCCCGGTCAGTAAAATAAGTCCTTGTGAAGCTTCGGACAATTTTTCGAGTATGCGGGCAGAGTCACGGAAAGCCGCCAATTTTTCGAGGGATTGAGCAGCATCGTCCGGCATGATCCGAATGACAATGCTCTCTTTCGTCAAAACGGAAGGCAAAGTTGAAATGCGAAAGTAATAGGAAAGTTCGTCAATGGGAAGTTGGAATGAACCGGTTTGGGGTTTTCTTCTTTCACTCATATCTAAAAGGGATAGGTATTTGAAATAAGCGATCATGCGATCATCCAGATCAAAGGGGAGTTGTGTCACTTGCCGCAGGCTTTGGAACGAACGGTAAGTGACGGAATAGCAGGTTGGTTCGGGTTTGATGTGGATGTCCGTGGTCTTGTTTTTTGCCGCATCGTGCAGAAGATCAACGCAGCGGCGTTCAATAATCGATTGCATATCCACCTCCTGTTTCGGTTTAAACAAAGGCTGCCTCTCTGTTCCCACATAGTATAACCAGCTGGTTTTCAGAAAGGAATAGTTTTGGCCAAAATAAAATTTTGCCCCCCGGATTCACGCCAAATCCGAGATTTGAAGCAGTCAGCCACGGCTTCTGAAATCGGATCCACAAATTTTTGTGAGAATCCTGACAATGATGAAAACAGCCGTACACGTGTTTGTCACAAAGAAAGACCAACTCGCTGTTTACACATTCACTGCCTATCCTATATAATGAATGAGAGATTATTGTGTTGTGGCAAAGGAGGGATTACCCATGAATAATATGTTCAAGTTAATGGGATGGTGGACTGGTATATTTGCAGTTCTCTTTTATGTAGGCGATATGGTTGAAGTATCTTTATTAATGGTCGCTAACACCGGATTTTTTGTTCTTCTTGGATTCTTAAATATTTCTGAACGCATGTATTTGTATATTTTTGGCGCCTATTTGACAGTATTTTTCGTAGGCTTCACTTATTACTCTACGTTCATCCACGTTCCTGGTGCTGGGCACTAATCAATACGAATTCAATGATAAAAGGTGCATCGGAGAAATCCGATGCACCTTTTATTTTTTAGTTACATGCCTTACAATCCACGAAGAAACGGATTGCTCTTCATTTCCTGTTCGGGCGTCGTTTCCGGGCCGTGACCTGGATATAGAATCATATGCTCGGGAAGTGTCAGCAACGAGTCCTGGATGGACTGCAGCAGTTTTTTCTCAGAGCCGTCGATAAGATCTGTCCGTCCGATGCTTCCGCGGAAAAGTGTATCTCCAACTATGGCAAAGCCTTCTTTTCCAAAAGAGAAACTGACGCTTCCCGGGGAATGTCCAGGCGTATGGAAGATGTCCATATGGAATGAGCCGATTTGCAGGTGTTTTTCATCAGTCAATAATACATCCGCGTCTTTGATACGGTAATCCGGCAACGCTCCGTATTTTCCAGATCCGTTCAAATTCGGCCGGCTTAGCCATTCCTTTTCCAGATGGTGGAGGTAGACCGGAATCGAATAATGTTCCCGTATATCATCCACTGCCCCGATATGGTCAAAATGGGCATGCGTAAGCAAAATGGCGATCGGTTTTAAGTTTTTCTTTTTAACCAGCGCCTGAATCTTTGCGCTTTCTTCTCCCGGATCGAAAATCAGGCATTCTTTCTGATCATCCGAGATGATGTAACAGTTGGTCTGGACAGGTCCCAGCTCCATTTGGTCGATTTTCAGCATTTTCTTTCACCTCTGCCCAATTATACCATGATGCACCGGAAGGACTGTCAACATACTGACACTTTTTGTCCTCGACAAAACAGCGGAATATCTTTACAATATAAAGAGAACAAAGCGGCACTGGCTGTTTAAGTTGAAGGGAGTGTCATCGATGAGTTGGATGTTACTAGTTATTTTTGGCCTTATTGCAATTCTTGCAGCTGTCGGCACATTACAAACGCTTAAAAACAAAGAAATCCTCGGTTTTCTTTTTAACTTTGGGACGTTAGTAATTTTTGGCGGCTTCACTATTGCAACACTTATCACGCAAGGTTATCCACCAGCACTTCATTAATCAAGAAAAAGCCGATGCCGTCAAACGCTCGGCTTTTTTCATTCAAAAAAAAAAGAGGGCGCAAAGCGCTCTCTCTTTTTATTGTTCCAGTTCGACGTCTGGAATCGTGGTCAACTGCCCGTCTTCTTCATCGTAGAAACGCAGCAAGTCGCCATTGATGATCGACTCGGAATACTCGAGTTCGGTAAACGCCCGCTCAATATACGGTGCACACAGTTCCTGTTCAGCCGGTTCACCGGTTTCTTTGTCATAGCAGACATTTCCTGCGTAAACGACTTCATCTGTCACAAAGCGTCCATCGCGGAAGATGACAAATTCTTCATGCTCCTCAGAGAACAAGTCGCCGCCAAACTGAATATCTTTCGACGTGTCCATGCCCATCAAATTCATGATTGTCGGCCGCATGTCGATCTGGCCGCCGACTTCATCGTCAACATAGCCTTCCCCATATCCGGGAATGTGGACAAAGAAAGGTACTTTCTGCAATTCAGCAGATGTGAAATCCGTCACTTCTTCTCCCAAGTATTGGGTCATGGCTTCGTTATGGTTCTCGGAAATTCCGTAATGATCCCCATACATGACGATAATCGAATTTTCGTATAGGCCTTTTTCCTTCAACTCTTCAAACAGGACTTTGATTGACTCATCCAAATAACGCGATGTTTGGAAATAACGGTTCAAGGTTCCTGAATTGGAATCGTATTCATCGATCAATTTATCTTCTTCATCCAATGTAAACGGATGGTGGTTCGTCAATGTCAGCAAACGGCTGTAGAAAGGCTGTTGCATTTCAGTCATGTGTTCGACCGATTGCTCATGGAACGGAATATCTTTCATTCCCCAGTTGACCGCTTCGCCTTCGCCAATTTCAAAGCTTTCGATATCATAAAATTTATCGATATTCATCGATTCGTACATAATATCACGATTCCAGAAGCTCTTCGTATTGGCATGCTGTACATTTGTTGAATAACCATTTTCACCGAGGCTTTCAGCCATGGAATTGAAGGTATTCCCGCTGTGCGTAAAGAAAACCGCACCACCACTCAATGGATAAAGGGAGTTTTCAAGCAAGAACTCCGAATCCGAAGTTTTCCCCAATCCCGTCTGGTGGTAGAAATTCTCGAAATAAATCGTATCTTCATCTTCTGTCAGCGAATTCAAAAATGGCGTGATGGTCTGTCCATTCATTTCACTGTTGATGGTGAAGCTCTGCAGTGATTCCAATGTCACAACAATCAAGTTGCGCCCTTCGGCAATGCCTTTCATATCTTCTGAAGGGTCGATTTGGTTGGCGCGCACATAGTTATTGGCTTCGACCAATTCAGAGCCGTCCGCTAAAGCACGTTGGGCCTGAGATTTGGATTGGATGTAAATATCGTATAGATGATAATTGTACATCCCCAGGTTTTTCACCAGCATCTCCCGGTCGAAGCTGCGCGTCAGCAATTGAGGACGTTCCGCTTCAGCCAGCCCCAAGTTAAAGAACAGGACCGCTAGCGCCAAGACATAATAGGCTTTGCGCTGGACCGATGTAGAAGCAGCTATACCCGCTTTGGTTGAAATGAATTTGATCGCAAGCAAAATGATGGCCAAGTCTGCAAAATACAAGAGGTCCGTCCAAAAAATGCTGGCAGCCGCACTTGATCCCAAATCGCCGAAGTTTTCAGTCTGAAACAATACCGGCAAGGTGATGAAATCATTGAAAAACCGGTAAAAGGCGACATTTCCATAAAGGACGATCGATGTAATAGCTGCTACAGCAATCAAATAACGATTTTTGGCTTTTTCACTTTTAAAGAACAGTGATATCCCATAGATGAACAACAGCATGCTCAAAGGATTGATAAACAAGATGAATTCCTGCAAAACATTGTCAATGGTGATCGAAAAACTGGTCTTATAAACAATGTATGTTTTTAGCCATGTTGCGACAATGGCTATTGCCAGTACTGAATGCTTAGGCCATTCTTTTTTCAACATTCCCGCACAGCCTCCTTATTCGGTTGACTAAAAGTAGTTGAGATTGCATCATAATAATACAGTATAAGAGATTTTTAATAGCATATGAAGTAATCACCCTTATTCTAGACGAATGAACTACGAATAAGTTTCGTTAACCGAACTTATTTCTTATCATATTCTGATCTCTTCTGGCGAAGAATAAGCATGGCCGATGCGAATTCTTTAGCCGAAATAAACTGCATGCGATACAGTTCCTTGACTTCATCTTCCATCAGTTCAAGATCCGCTTTATAGTCAGCTGTATAGATGATCGTGCCGTAGCGCTTCAGTAACTGCATAACATCATATAAGTTTTTCATTTGTCCACCGCCCCCGTATCAATCAAACCGCTTTCGGTGTATATTCCCTGTACAGGCATATCGTGAACTTCCACTGGTATCGCATCCGCTATCTGGCAGTCGAAGGCTAAAGAGCGAGTCGCCCCTTTGTAAAAGGCCAAAAAACGGTCATAATAGCCTCCCCCAAAGCCAATTCGATAACCTTCCTTCGAAAAGACGACACCCGGTACGATCAACAGATCAATTTCTTCCGGTTTTATGTACACAGTTCCTGAAACAATCGGCTCCTGCAGCTTCATGTAAACAACTTCGAGCTGATCCAAACTGTCGATGATCCGGAAATCCATTCCCCTCGTAGCCGGATGGCATTTCGGGGCCGCCACTTTTTTGCCTGCTGCCCAGCATTTTTCCATTAAATCGAGTGTGTCAACTTCTGGATATGCAGAAATGGTCATGCCGATGGTTTCCGCTGCTAAAAATGCAGGATCCTCCAATAACCGGCTGATTATCGCCTCAGACTTTCTTCTATATTCTTTTTCTGTCATTTGATTGAGCAAAGCGAGTACTTTTTTTCGCTGTGAAATTTTTTCCATATCAGCACCATCTCCTCTACAAAGAAAAAAGCCAAAACCTCTGCAGGTTTTGGCAATCAATGTTATTACTTTGTTTCACGGTGTACTGTCATTTTCTTTTCACGTGAGCAATATTTTTTCATTTCAAGACGCTCAGGGTTGTTGCGCTTATTTTTAACAGTGCTGTAGTTACGTTCGCTACATTCTGTACAAGCTAAAGTGATGTTAACACGCATCGGTATCCCTCCTAATTCTTTCAAAGATCATTTATAAATAAGCGTGATCTATACGACTTAATTATTATAGCATATTTCAAAGCAAAGTCTACTGTAAAATCCCACTAAATTGAAGCTTTTAAATAAAAAAACTGCCAGGAGCTTTTTACTCCCGGCAACTGTTCTTACTGCAGAGGCCATTTAAAAGAACGCTAAGCCTGCAGATAATGCTTTCTCTTATTTATTCAAATCGTAATGCTGTCCGCGGACCAGGTAAAACAGTTGTTCCGCAATATTGGTGGCATGGTCAGCCGACCGTTCCATATAGCGGCTGATAAACGCCAATTGGGTGATTTGGCTGAGCTTCTCGGGGTTTTCTCCGCCTTCACGCATCAGCCTGCGAATCACATCACCGTACAATTCATCTACTTGATCGTCGAGTTCGGCAATTTCTTTTGCTTTGACGATGTCTTCTTCGACAAATGCATCAATGACCTGGCGCAGCATGGCCACAGCCAACTTCTGCATCTGCTGAATATGCCCGATTTGCGGCAGCAACTCCTGCTTGCCGATGCGAATGGTCTCTTTCGCAATATTGACTGCATAATCCCCAACACGCTCCATATCCGAAGCCACTTTAATCGTCACAATCAAGCGCCTTAAATCGGTGGCAACTGGAGATTGCTTGGCAATCAATAAAATAACCCGGTCGTTGATGAACTCTTCCATCTGATTGATGTCTTTATCGTCTTCGATCACTTCAAGCGCTGCATCGACGTCTTGCGTCACCAATGCTTCCATGGATTTGCTCAAGGCATTGACCGCCATCGTACTCAAAACAATCAATTCTTCCTGTGCGGTCTTTAATTCAACATCGAATTTTTCACGTACCGACAAAATTTCCGCCTCCTGTCATTAACCGAATCTTCCTGAAATGTAATCTTCCGTCCGTTTGTCCGAAGGATTCGAAAAGATCGTGTCTGTATGGTCATACTCGACCACTTCCCCATTGAGGAAAAATGCGGTTTTGTCTGAAATCCGCGCGGCCTGCTGCATATTATGCGTCACAATAATGATGCTATAGTCTTTTTTCAGCTCCTGAACCAATTCCTCCACTTTCAAGGTTGAAATTGGGTCGAGCGCAGAAGTTGGTTCGTCCATCAAGATAACGTCAGGTTCGATTGCCAAGGCGCGCGCGATGCAAATCCGCTGTTGCTGGCCGCCGGAGATGCTATAAGCATTTTCATTCAGACGATCTTTCACTTCGTCCCATATGGCAGCCCCGCGCAAGCTTTTCTCGACAATTTCATCAAGAATCTTCTTATTCTTGATGCCATGGATGCGCGGCCCATAAGCAATATTGTCATAAATTGACTTCGGAAATGGGTTTGGTTTTTGGAAAACCATTCCCACCCGCGTGCGAAGTTCTTCCACTCCATAGTCGTGGTTGAAGATATTTCGTCCGCGGTAGAGAATTTCGCCGGATGTCTTCACTGAAGGCACCAACTCTACCATGCGGTTCAAGGTTTTGATATAGGTCGACTTGCCACAGCCCGAAGGCCCGATAATAGCAGTCACTTCATTTTCCATAATTTCCAAATCGATATTTTTAAGGGCATGGTTGCTGCCATACCAAAGATTGAGTTGCTTTGTTTCATAGACAGCCTTTTTTGCAGACTCGGTCATTGTGTTCTCCATTGGTGGTTTCTTAGTAACCATGGTGGTCATTTGCAGAACCCCTTCCACATAATTTGCCTTAATAACGTTTATCGAATTTGTTGCGGATGATGACAGCAATGGAATTCATGAACAGCAAGACGGCCATCAATACGATGATCCCAGCTGCTGCCACTGTCTGGAATTCCTGCTGCGGACGGCTGGACCAATCATAAATCTGCATTGGCAACGCGGTAAATGTATCCATGACACCTGCTGGCAAAAACTGAATGATGACTGGAATGCCGATGACAATCAAAGGAGCTGTCTCACCGATTGCCCGCGACAGCGCCAAAATGCTGCCAGTCAAAATGCCCGGGATTGCGGCAGGCAAGATGATTTTGACGATGGTCTGCCATTTTGTTGCACCCATGCCGTAAGAGGCATCACGCAATTCACCCGGCACAGAACGGATTGCTTCCTGCGACGCCACGACGATCACCGGCAAGATCAATAGGCTCATGGTAAAACCGGCGGCTAATACACTGTTTCCGAGTGCCAGTGCACGGACGAAAATGGTCAGTCCCAGCAAACCGAAAACCACGGACGGAACCCCCGCCAGATTGGAGATATTCATGCGGATAAACGTAGTGATGCGGTTTTGTTTTGCGTATTCCTCCAAATAGATGGCTGAACCGACACCAAGAATGATGGAAGTCGGCGCCACCACTAACATCAGCCATAAGGATCCGACGAGAGCCGCTTTAATGCCGGCTTTTTCGGGGAAGCGGGAAGCGAAGTTGGTCAAAAATTCGATCGATAAGTGCCCCGCCCCTTGCGTCACAATCCGGTAAAGCAGAATCACCAATGCCAATAAGGCGATCAGCGTCGCTGCCAGAAAGATGTATTTGAAGATGCTGTTGGCAATCAATCGGCCATTCATCCGTTTGACGACGGTCTGTTGTTCAATGTATCTCATATCAGTATTCCTCCCTGAAACGTTTCGAGACGTAGCCGGCAAGGATGTTCATCACCATCGTAAAGACAAACAGCGTGAATCCTACAGCGTAAATGGAATAGTAAATGGTCGTTCCGTATCCAGCGTCTCCTTTGGAAACCTGAACGATATAGGCGGTCATCGTTTGGATCGACCCGGTAAAATCCCCATCAAGCCTTGGGGTGGAACCTGCCGCAAGTGAAACGATCATGGTCTCACCGATTGCCCGGGATACCGCAAGAACCACCGATGCAATAATTCCTGAAAGCGCAGCTGGCACTGTGATTTTCCAGGCTACTTCAAATTTAGTCGAGCCCATCGCCAATGCCCCTTCACGGATGCTTTTCGGTACAGAAGACATGGCGTCTTCCGACAAGGACGCAATCATTGGGATGATCATGATGCCGACAACGATCCCCGGTGAAATGGCGTTGAAAATTTTGATTTCCGGGAATACTGCCTGCAGCACCGGCGTCACGAAAGTCAATGCAAAGAATCCATAGACAATCGTCGGAACGCCAGCCAATACTTCAAGAACCGGTTTCAGGATACGCCGGACATTTTCACTGGCGTATTCACTCAAATAGATGGCAGCTGAAATGCCGATCGGCACTGCGACGATGACAGCAATCAACGTTACTTTCAAGGTACCGACGATTAATGGCAAAATGCCGAATTGGGCTTCTTTATTGGAAAATGGCAGCCAAGTGGTGCCAAAGATAAAATCAAAAAATGGAACACGGGTGAAAAATGTAACGGTCTCCACAATCAATGTCAAAACAATGCCGATGGATGTCAAAACCGAGACTGAAGCGATGAGAAATAAAATAATTGGAATGATCTTTTCGATCACTTTCTTGTTTTTCTTGCCGTTCGACTGCGCGATCATTTCCTGCACAGATGGTCGCATATAGAATCCCCTTTCAACCCCAAAAGGCGAGCAGTGGCTGCTCACCCTCAGACTAAACTACACTGGATCTTGTTCTTATTTCAATGCTTCTAAATCTGCTAAGCCTTTGTCGTAATCTTCCTGCGGCAAAGCTACATAACCGACTGCTTCTGCCATAGCTCCAGCATTTTCAAGTGCATATTTCATGAAATCATAAGCTGCTTCGTTTTCGGTCAATGCTGCATTGTTCGCATAGGTGAACAATGGACGTGATAATGGGGAATATTCGCCTGATTCAATGGTGTCATTGTTCGGCTCCACTCCATCAATCGAAACAACTTTCAGTGTATCCTGATTCGCTACGTAATAGGCATAGCCGAAGAATCCGATAGCGTTTGGATCTGCCTGAATCCCTTGCACTAATGTGTTGTCGTCTTCAGAAAGTGTAGCTGAGCTGACAAGGTCTTCATCTTCAAGAATCACTTCGTTGAAGTAATCAAATGTTCCAGAGTCTGTTCCCGGTGCATAAAAGACCACTTCTTCATCCGGCCATTCCGGATTGAGGTCCGACCATTTTTTTGAAGTGCCGTCTTCTATCCATAGTTTTTTCAAATCTTCCACGGTCAGATCTTCCACCCAGTCATTTTCCTGGCTGACCACAACGGACAAACCGTCAAAAGCTAATTGGAACTCCGTATACTCAACTCCCGCTTCTTCAAGGCTGGCAGCCTCTTCTTCTTTAATTGGGCGCGAAGCATTGGAGAAATCTGTTTCGCCTTGGATGAACTTCTCAAATCCGCCGCCTGTCCCTGATGTACCGACTGTCACTTGAACATCCGGTTGAGCTCCTGCATATTCTTCAACAATGCCTTCCATGATCGGCGCAACGGTAGAAGAGCCGTCACCTGACACAGTTCCTTCAACTACTGCTTCTTCTCCAGCTGTATCTGAACTGGTTTCTTGCGTTTCTGTGCCGGTATCCGTACTTTCCGAATTCTCATCCGTGCTTCCACACGCACCAAGAATCATTGCCGAACCAAGAATTGTTGATGCCATAGCGAATTTCCAGTTTCTCATTTTGCTGTTTCCCCCTACAGGTTAGTGTTTGTTTACATTCTCTACTATAAAGACTGATTGTTGAGAACATATAAACGCTGTGTTAAGAAATTGTAAATTGAAGTTCCGCCAAATTAATAAAGCCCCCAGGAAAATTCTCATACTGAGACGTTCCTGGGGGCTTGCGGTTATTCGCCTTCCACTTCAACTGAAGCGCTGTACGGCGGTTTTATTGAATTGGATGCTGCCTGCGCTTCTTTATTTTTCAATTTAAAGTACTTATCCGCTGCAGCCCGGGCAATTTCATTATTCGCCTTCGGGACGTTTTTCGGATCGGTTGTCACATATGGAATCACGACGGCATAAGCGATTTCCGGATTGTCGAAAGGAGCGTAACCGACATGTGCAATATTGATCGCATATTGGCCGTTCATTTCGTGGTCTTTTTCGTAGAAATAAACTTCTGCGGTTCCGGTTTTCCCGGCGGCAGTATAAGGTGCATCACTGAATTGCGCACGCGCTGATCCTGAGCTGCCAACATACACATTGCGCATCCCTTTTTGCACCTGTTCAATTTCTTCCTGCGAATTGTTGATGCGGTTAAGGATTTTGGGTTCAATAATGGTTTCGATCGGGCCGAGTGATTCTCCGTCCCGGGTTGCTTCACGGATTTCCTTGACCACATGAGGCTCCATACGGTATCCATCATTGGCAATTGTCGAAATGTATTGAGCCAATTGAAGAGGGGTATAGGTATCAAACTGCCCGATTGCCAAATCGAGCAGTTTGGCGCCTGGAGAGGTTCCTCCCATATAACCGGTGGCTTCGTTCGGCAAGTCGATGCCGGTTTTGACGCCTAAACCAAATTGTGCGAATGAATTCCGCATAGTTGCAAAACTCTCTGGCGATACATACAGCCCCCGGTTATACTGGTATTCCGCTCCTGCAATCTTCATGGCAATTTTAAACATGTAAACGTTGGAAGAACGTTCGATGGCCATCAAATCCGTCATTGGAATACGGTTGAATAATCGTGTATTGAAAATGGAATTCTTTTGAGCTGTACCGGCGAATTTCAATGGCTCATCAATTTGAACTTCATTCAATTCGACAGCATCCTGCGAATACCCGGTCAACAGCGTAGCTCCTTTAACAGTCGAGCCCATTTCATGGGAAGCTGTAAAACTGCCGAACGCATAATCATTGATGATCTGTTTGCCGTTTTCATCTTTGCCCAGGCGTTTGCCTACCATGGAAAGCACTTCACCGGTCTGTGGATTCATCATGACGAGGTATGCGTCTTTGACCAGTTTAGAACTTGGGCCGGCCTTCAACTGCAACAACTTGTCCTCCACAATTTTTTCCAGTTCACTTTGCAATTCGCTGTCAATGGACAGAACCAGGTCTTTCCCTGCTTTGCCTTCATCTACAGGTATGGTTTCGATGACGCTGCCTCTGCCATCCGTAACATTTTTGACAACCGACTTTTGGCCTTGCAGCACGTCTTCATACTGCTGCTCCAGAAAACTGGTCCCGACGCGGTCATTGCGTGAATAATCGCGTGCCAGGTAATATTCAAGTTTATTGGCGGGGATTCCAGTTTCAGGAGTGGTCGTGCTGCCAAGTATGGTTAAATCACTCGATTTGACACGTTTCCAATCGGTTACCGTGTTGACGCCTTTGAGTTTCGGATCCGTCAACCGTTCAGAAACTCGGGCGAACTCTTCATCCGAGACGTCTTCATTTTTGATCATCTGCGGGGCCAGTGCGTAGCCTGAAGTCATCTCCCGGTATATGGCGAGAACTTCCAAGTCTTCAGCGCTTAGAGTAGCCAATTCTTCGTCCGTGATCTTTTCTCTGACTAATGCATCAAGCTTGCGTTGCTTTTCCTTTTCCGGAATGTCTTCAGCGGCGATGGCCGCTTTTTCTTCATCCGTGACTTTTTTGTTGGCACTTTCTGTGTTCATTTGTATATAAAAATCCTGTTTATCACGGAGTGTCACTTTGTCATCGTCTTTTTCGATCAATTTAGCCAATTCTTTAGCCACTGTCAGCATTTCTTCTCTTTTGGTCGTTTGCATCGCCGTATAGGTAATGGCATTGACCGGTGTATTGTTGACTTGAATCCGGCCTTCGCTGTCAAAAATGCGCCCCCTCGGCACGCTGGTATTGACAGGAACTTCTTCAGTCCTGGCAATGGCACGCGCATAGTCTTCTCCTTTAACGATTTGGAGAAAGCCCAAACGGAGGATCAATACAGAAAACAAGAGGAAGATAGTGAAAAAGAGGATATTCATCCGAAAGACGGTATTGGACTGCAATTTCACTCTTGCAAGCGAAACGCGTCTTTTTTGAGGCGGTTTCATGAGGCGGTTTCTCCTTTCGCAAAAATATCCACTTATCAGTATAGCACCACATAAAAAAAAGCACACACTTTTTCAGACGAAAAAGTGTGTGCAAAGTTTCAATTCGTGACAATTATTTCGAAGTTTCGTAACGGTTTGAAACTTCTTCCCAGTTTACAACGTTCCAGAAAGCGTTGATGTAATCCGGACGTTTGTTTTGGTATTTCAAGTAGTAAGCGTGCTCCCAAACATCAAGGCCAAGTAATGGAGTTTTGCCTTCCATCAATGGTGAATCTTGGTTAGGAGTTGAAGTGATTTCTAATTCGCCGTTAGAAAGAACTAGCCAAGCCCATCCAGAACCAAAACGGGTTTTGCCGGCTGCAGCGAATTTTTCTTTGAATTCGTCAAAGCTTCCGAACTTGCTGTTGATTGCTTCTCCAAGAGCGCCTGTTGGGTTGCCGCCGCCATTTGGAGACAATAGTTTCCAGAATAATGAGTGGTTGGCATGCCCTCCGCCGTTGTTGCGGACTGCAGTGCGGATTTCTTCAGGTACTGCGTTCAAATCAGAAATCAATTCTTCCACAGATTTTGAAGCAAGATCTTCGTGGCCTTCTAAAGCCGCATTTACGTTAGTTACGTATGTGTTGTGATGTTTTGTGTGGTGAATGTTCATTGTTTCTTTGTCGATGTGCGGTTCAAGTGCGTCGTACGCGTAAGGTAATTCCGGTAATTCATATGCCATGATAAAATTCCTCCTTGAGTCTATTGGTCTACTCTCTTAGCCTATCAAAATTATCTGGCCTATACAAACATAATGCACGCCAAATCCTTTTATTCAGACCTTTGACTGAATTCACCTGATTTAGCAGGCTGTGGAACCAGTCCGTCTCAAATAGTGAAAAGGAAGATAGCGACCATGACAATCTGAATGATTCCTTTTGTGAAAACCGACGTGATAAATCCGACAACCGAACCGATTCCGGAATAGAAGGACTTCTTCAACGAAGATTTATTGAACAAAAGCTCGGCGATAATGGCACCAACGAATGGGCCAATCAAAATACCAATAATCGGAATGATAAAAGGACCGATGATCAAGCCGATTGTACTTCCCCACAAACCGGCTCTCGAGCCGCCGAACTTTTTGACACCGAACGCATTGGCGATGGCATCCGCTCCGAACAGCAGAATGACGAACAGGCTTTGAATCGCCCAGAACCACCATGGCAAATCACCAAAGCTGAAAAACAGCCCGTACATGACAAAACCTCCAAAAATAAACAGAACCGCCGGTATAATCGGATAAACCAGACCGATGAAACCAATCACGAAACAAAGCAGAATGACAATCCAGCCGATGATCTCCATCTGTATTCCTCCCTATATAAAAAGCTCTCTTCCATCGTGCCCTACATTTTTTAAAATGTAAAGCAGGATGAAAAAGAGCTTTTCCGTGGTTAAAACCAGTTATTCTGTTCAAAACTTAGTACGGGCGCTTCCGCATTTCTTTTGTCCAGCAACAGCGCCTAGAACCTCGGGGTCTTAAGTCCGCTTGCCTGTGCGGCACAAAACGCCGCTTCGGCAAACTGCCTTAAGCCTGTCGGAGGTCCGCAGGATGCGGATCATGCAAGCGTTGCGGCAGGAAGGCGCGTTTTTAGCTTGCGTTCCTTTAGTCAGGCGCTTCCGCTTTTCTTTATGCACGGTTGCCTAAAATCGCTTCTGCAAGGTTTACAGCGTGGTCACCGATACGTTCCAGGTTGCTGACGATATCGACAAACACGATTCCAGCTTGCGCTGTACATTTTCCTTCATTCAGACGCAAAATATGTTTTTTACGGAATTTGCGTTCCATTTTATCAATCAGGTCTTCCTGTTCTGCTACTTCACGAGCCAATTCATGGCTTGTTGTGTTTAAAGCAGAAAGTGCTTTTTGAACCGTTGCGATCGTCAAAGTGAACATTTCATCCAGATCTTCTACCGCATCCGCTGTGATGTTGACACGGTTGTTGATTTGGTAGTCGACCAATTCGATAATGTTTTCAAAATGATCACCGATACGTTCGATGTCGCGTACTGTCTCCATCAACATTGTGTGGCGTGTGGAATCAGCCGCAGAAAGAGATTCCGCTGAAATCATGACCAAGTAATCGGTGATTTTCGAATCCAGGTTATTGATGGCATCTTCCAATTGATAACCGGTTTCAGCGTGTTTCTTGCTTTGCGTTTTTAAGTATTGATACGTTTCCTGAAGCCCTTGAACGGAGAATTCACCCATTCGAAGCACTTCTTCTTTCGCCTGTCCAAGCGCGATCGATGGAGATTGTTCAATAAAGTGGATATCCAAATGTTTCGGTTTAAACTCAATTGTTACATCTTCACCCGGGATTGCTCTAGTTACCAGATAAGCCCATGCTCCGATTAACGGGAATTGGATGATCGTATTGGCAACGTTGAACGTTCCGTGGGCAAAAGCAATTTGCATTTTCGGTTCTAAATTCAAGATTCCAGAGATCCATTCAACATATGCGGTAAACGGCATCAGCAGAATCAAGAAGATAACACTTCCCAGCACGTTGAACAAGACATGGACAGCTGCTGCACGGCGGGCTGCAATAGAAGCACCTAGTGCTGCAAGGACTGCGGTTATGGTTGTTCCGATGTTGTCACCGAACAACACTGGCAATGAAGCTGCAAGACTCAGCACGTCTTCGGAATAAAGACCCTGCAATATAGCAACCGTAGCACTCGAGCTTTGGACAATTAAAGTGAAGACTGTCCCGACCACTACGCCAAGAATCGGCATTTCGCTTAGACTGATGGTCATATCGATGAAAGCTTGCGATTCACGCAAAGGTTTCATGCCATCGCTCATCAATTCAAGACCATAGAAGAGACCACCAAAACCGAATACAACTTCACCTATATTTTGAATTTTATTCTTTTTAAAGAAGAAAATCAAAACTGCGCCTAATGCCAAAATTGGCAATGAATAAGCGCCTACATCCAGACCGATAATGAAGGCGGTGACGGTTGTCCCGATATTGGCTCCCATAATTACGCCAATCGCCTGTTTCAAAGTCATAAATCCGGCACTGACCAATCCTACAACGATTACGGTGGTACCAGAACTAGATTGGATCAATATCGTAACCGCAATCCCTACCAGAACACCCATGAACGGGTTAGTGGTAAAGCGATCCAATATTCCCCGTAATCTATCTCCTGCCGCTTTTTGCAGGGCGTCACCCATAAATTTAATGGAGAATAGAAATAATCCAAGTCCTCCAAAAAATGTAAAGAGCATTTCTTGCCAGTTCGTCTCCACGATTTCCGATCAACTCCTAAATTTAACTTGAACACCTAACCTATTATGAATAGTCCACTAAGGAATTGTAAACACCTTTATTGAAAATTTACATTCCCGTAACAAAGCGCCGTTTTTTTCTTCTTCTATCGTGTTACGATTGTTCTATAGATGAAAGGAAGATGTACGTGAATCTTTATCAATTATTTAAGGCAAGCCTGATGGAACCTAAAAAGCAGGCAGCCGTCCGTATTATGACCATCGGCAAAATCATGCAGTTTATTTTCGTCTTTATCGCGATCTTAACTATTGTCTCATTTGCCGAATGGGTCTTCGGTTTGGGCGATGCCACAGGCAATATCGATGGGTTGGTTGAGTTCGTGGAAGAAATTGAATGGCTCCTGTATCCGTTCGCTTTGGTTTTTCTGTTTGTCTCCACTACACTTTACCATTTTATAAAAATCAGTTTGTTCGCATTGGTGGCAGTGGCAATCCTCAACCTTAGAAAGCGCCGCGGTGAATACAGGCACTTGTGGAGAACCACCGCTCTCAGCGTCACAATTCCGACATTATTGGCATTCATTCTCAGCTTTTGGGATCTCGGTTTTGCCGTCTCGCTGATTACCAGCCTGCTGACTATCCTCTATTTGTATTTGGCGATCGGGTATTACCCGAAAAAGCCCCCTATGCAACAGAAACGCCAACCACGTTAATTTTATGTAAAGAAATGCAGGAAACAGCCGTCTTTCTTGTCTTTTGGCAAGCGACACTGCTAAAATGGCTATAGGTACAGGAAAAGAGCCGGCACTTTCTGGAGTATTCACTAGTATGCCGGACGAAGATATATGAGCCGATAGAACAGGCCATCATCAAAAAGGAGAGATTTTTTCATGAGCGAAATGACACACCGTTCAAAGACACGCCCCGTAAAAGTCGGAGATTTGACGATCGGCGGCAGTAATGAATTATTTATACAGAGTATGGCTACAACGAAAACACACGATGTGGAAGCCACTGTAGCTGAAATCCTGCGTTTGGAAGAAGCGGGATGCCAGATTGTCCGCGTCGCCTGCCCGGATGAACGTGCTGCCTATTCAATCGGCGCCATTAAAGAACGGATTAATATTCCTTTAGTAGTAGATATTCATTTTGATTATAAATTGGCATTGATCGCCATTGAACAAGGCGCAGACAAAATCCGCATCAACCCGGGCAACATTGGCCGACGCGAAAAAGTGGAAGCTGTCGTCAACGCGGCAAAAGCAAAAGGCATCCCAATCCGCATCGGTGTCAACGCCGGTTCATTGGAACGTAAAATCCTTGAGAAATATGGCTATCCAACAGCTGAAGGCATGGTTGAAAGTGCCCTTCACCACATTAAGATCCTGGAAGACCTGGATTTCCATGACATCATCGTTTCATTGAAAGCTTCGGATGTCAGCTTAGCTGTCGAAGCCTATGAATTAGCTTCAAAAGCTTTCGATTACCCATTGCACCTAGGCATCACCGAGTCGGGAACGCTGTTTTCCGGCACAGTAAAAAGCGCTGCCGGCCTCGGTGCCCTATTCGCAAAAGGCATCGGCAACACGCTGCGCGTATCCTTGAGTGCAGATCCGGTCGAGGAAGTTAAAGTAGCACGTGAAATGCTGAAGATTTTCGGTCTTTCTTCAAACGCAGCGACACTGATTTCATGCCCGACCTGCGGACGCATCGAAATCGACTTGATCGCCATCGCCAACGAAGTGGAAGAATACATCTCCCACATCAAAGCGCCATTGAAAGTGGCTGTTCTCGGCTGTGCAGTAAACGGACCGGGTGAAGCACGTGAAGCGGATATCGGCATCGCTGGTGCTCGTGGAGAAGGCTTGCTGTTCATGCACGGCAAAACCGTCCGAAAAGTGCCTGAAGAAACAATGGTTGATGAATTGAAGATCGAAATCGACAAATTGGCGGAAGAATATTTCGCGAAGCAAGCTGCAGAAAAGAAAGAAAAAGAAATGGAACAACAACAAGCATAAGGTTGTGAGCAGATTGAGATACCGTTTTGGAATTGATATAGATGGGACAGTGACTTCTCCAACGTCGCTGATCCCTCACATAAATGAAAAGTTCAAAAGCAAATTGACTTTGGATGATATCAAGGAATACGATTTGACGGCAGCTCTTCCCCATTTGTCGCAAGGTGAATTCTATTCTTGGTTCCGGGATTCCGAGCCGCGGATTTACGCGGCTTCCCCCGTTTCCGAAAACGCCAAGAATATCCTGAACGACTGGAAAGACCAATACGAGCTGTATTACATTTCCGCCCGCGGCGACAATGTCCGGGACGTTACGTTTGAATGGTTTGCCGAGCATGCCATTGCCTATGACCATATCGAATTGATTGGTTCCCATAAGAAAATCGAAACAGCCCGACGCCATAATGTCCATCTGTTCTTCGAGGACAAGCATGACAATGCTGTCGAAATTGCTGAAGAACTGGACATTCCCGTTTTGTTATTCGATACACCTTATAACCGCCAACCAATTCCTGATAAGGTCATTCGCGTTTATGATTGGGTCGAAGCCAATGAATGGGTAAAGAATGAATTCAGCGTCCAGAAAACATTGAGCGGCAACTAATATATAAAATTAAAGCGAGAGTGGGTTTTCCCCACTCTCGCTTTTTTATTTGCATTCCGGGCATTTCCCGTAAATTTCAAACTTGTGATTGGCAATTTCATAGGCAGGCAATGCCGCGCCCAGCATATCCATCGGACAAACCGGTATTTCTTTTATTTTTCCGCAGTCCATACAAATAAAATGATGGTGATGATGGTCGCTCTCACATTGCATACGGAAATGCCGTTCACCTGACAATTCCGTTTCTTCCAAAATGCCGAGTGACACAAACGTCGCCAAGTTCCGGTAAACCGTATCATAACTCATGCTCGGATAATCCTTCTGCATAACATCCAGCAAGTCCCGTGCCGTCAAATACCGTTCGTCATTGGCGAACAGTTCCAGAATCTGATTGCGTTTGGACGTTTCCTTAAATCCGTTCTCTTTCAAGATCGTCCATGCATTGGATAAATTCATGCGATCGCTCCTTTATTAAGTGAAACCGTGATTTTCTTATAGCCGATTACTAATAGCAACAGAAAAATGGATGTAACAACAATCGTGCCTCCCGGCGCCAAGTCGAAATAAAAAGCGGTAACCAATCCCGTGATGACGGAAATTTCGCCAAAAACGATGGACATGATGATGGTCTGTTTAAAGCTTTTGGTGACGCGCATGGCTGTTGCGACTGGAATCGTCATCAATGACGAAACCAGGAGGATGCCGACGATGCGCATCGAACCCGCAATGACCAAAGCCGTGACGATCATGAACATAAAATGAACCCATTTCGCGGGCAGTCCTGAAGCCCGTGCGTATTCGTCATCAAAAGACAAAACAAACAATTCCTTGAAAAAGAAATAGATGAATGCCAGAACAACGACGGCAATCCCTGCCACAATCGACAGGTCTTCCCTGCTGACAGCTGATACCGATCCGAAGAGGTAACCGAACAAGTCGTTTGAGAAGCCCTGTGCCAGAGAAATAAAGATGGCACCAAAGCCGATGCCCGCAGACAAAATAATCGGAATGGCCAGTTCTTCGTAATGTTTATACAAGCTTCTCAAACGCTCAATCAGCACCGAACCGCCGACAGATGCCGCAATTCCGAGAAACAACGGATTCAACATCGCCAGTGAAGCGACACTTTGGCTTAAATACAAGCTGCCTGCAATTCCCGCAAGTGTCACATGGCTTAACGCATCCGCAATCAGCGAAAGCCTGCGGACCACGATAAAGACGCCCAGAAGCGGTGCAATAACGCCGATGATTAGCCCCGCTGCAAAAGCGTTCTGTAAAAATTCGTAAGACAATATAGCATCGATCATGCGTGGCTTCCTCCGATATGATGAATTTTCCGGACAGAATGGCCGTACCACGCTTCGCGCTGTTCATCGCTCATCGTGTGAAGCTGTTCTTTGAATCCGTGGAAATGGATGGTCTGGTTCAAGCAGGCTACATGGGTGATGCGGTCTGTCACCGTATCGACGTCATGTGTCACCAGCACTAAAGTGATGTTCTGGTCCCGGTTAAGAGAAGCCAGCATATCATAGAAAGCCTGGACATTCTGATGGTCCACACCGACAGTCGGCTCATCCAGGATCAGTACTTTCGGCTTGGCAACAAGCGCACGGGCAATGAAGACCCGCTGTTGCTGGCCGCCTGACAGTTCGCTGACGCTTCTGCCCATAAAGTCCTCCATTCCGACCGCCTTCAACGCTTCAGCCACTTGCTGATGAGACGATTTCGGCAATCGATGGAACAATCCGGTCTTTTTGGCCAATCCCCCTGCAACCACTTCTTCTACAGTCGCCGGAAATCCGGAATTGAAGGAATTCGATTTCTGCGAAACATAGCCGATCCATTCACGGTTCTTGAAATTTTTCGCATCCACACCGAACAATTCAATCTTTCCTTTGCTCGGTTTGATCAACCCCAGCATGATTTTTAATAACGTCGATTTTCCGGAACCGTTTGGGCCCAGGATGGCCAGAAAGTCGCCTTCTTCCACTTTCATGGAAATATTATCGAGCGCTTTTGTTTGTTCATATTCAAAACTGATGTCTTTAATGTCAATTAATGGCGCGACCATTGTGTCGCCTCTTTTCTAATTAATAATGATTACGATTTACCTTAAGAAATTATAGTAGAGTTTATGGCTAATGTAAATAGATTAAGCTTAATTAACTTTATTGTGCCATTTTCTACAGGGGTTGCTTCCGCTTCTTGCCAAATGTCTTTCCTTGCTGGCATTAATGAAAAATAAGAAGCTGAAGACAAACCCTAAAATCGGGGTCATCTTCAGCTTCCGCCTTTTGCCTTCCTGCTTATAGAGGAGATTTCAAATCTTCGATGGAGCCTGGAGAAAAGATGCCTGCTTTGAACATTTCAATTTCAAAGGCATAAGGCGGCTTTTTGTTTTTGGCATCCAGTCCGACATACGGCGTCTCCAAGATTTTCGGCACGTGCATAAGGTCAGGATGATGGACAATGCCGTTTAGAGCATCAAAGCCGATTTCTCCAAAGCCGATGTTCTCGTGGCGGTCTTTGCCCGCTCCGCGAACGTTTTTGCTGTCGTTGATGTGCAGCACTTGAAGGCGGTCGATTCCGACAATGCGGTCGAATTCTTCAAGGACTCCATTGAAATCTTCTTTGATGTTATACCCCGCATCATGTGTATGGCAGGTATCGAAGCACACGGACAGGCGGTCATTATGTGTAACGCCATTGATGATCGCAGCGATTTCTTCAAAACTGCGGCCGCATTCCGTGCCTTTTCCAGCCATGGTTTCCAATGCGATATTGACCGGGTAATCCTGCGTCAAGACTTCATTTAAACCTTCAATGATTTTAGCGATCCCCGCATCCGCCCCGGCTCCGACATGGGCACCTGGATGCAAAACGATTTGTTTTGCGCCAAGAGCCGCTGTCCGTTCAATTTCCTTTTGAAGGAATTCAACACCGTGTGCGAATGTATCAGGTTTTTGGGTATTGCCTAAATTGATGATGTACGGTGCATGGACCACAATGTTCGTTAAATTATGGGCAGCCATATGGGCAAGCCCTGCATCGATATTCAGCTCTTCAATCGGTTTGCGGCGTGTATTTTGCGGCGCACCCGTATAGATCATGAATGTTGTCGCTCCGTAGGAAGCAGCTTCTTCGCTTGCTGCAAGCAGCATCTTTTTGCCGCTCATCGATACGTGAGATCCTAATAGCATGAAACTATCTCCTTACTTTTTACGATTTTTGCGTCGTTCCATTTTTTTGATTTCGTCCATTTTCCACTTCATTTTCTTCTTGTACATCGGTTTTACCGCTTTGGGTTTGTGGACCATCGTTTTCGCTTTCGCGTCCGCTTCGTTCGCCGTTCTGGTACGGGTCGTCCGGCTGTGGCGCTCTTTCAAATCGACGAATTCGCCTTTGACGATGTCTTTTTGCTGGAATGGAATGCCCATTTTTTCAATGCGCACGATTGCGTCGTCGTCTTCCGGCTTGAACAAGGTAATGGCTACGCCTTTCATTCCTGCACGGGCCGTACGGCCGACACGGTGGATGAAGAACTCCAGGTCTTCCGGCAGTTCATAGTTGATGACATGGCTGACGCCTTGGATGTCGATTCCGCGCGCTGCTAGATCTGTCGCTACGATGTATTGGTATTCAAGGTCACGGATCTGGCGCATCATTTTGACGCGTTCACGTGGAGCCAAGTCGCCATGGACACGGCCGACACGGATGCCTTCTCTTGCCAGCTGGTCAGCGACATAATCAGCATTCGTACGGGTATTGACGAAAATGATTGCCAAATACGGATTGATCACTTTCATGACATCCTGCAGGCGATCCATTTTCTTTTTGCTGCGGACTGGCACCAAGTAGAAGTCCAAGCCGTCAGCGGTCGGCAGTTTGTCGCCGATTTTCACGTGTACCGGTGATTCCATGTATTTTTTCAGGAACGGTTTTAACTTTTCAGGAATTGTTGCTGAAAAGACATACATTTCCAAGTCTTCCTGCATTTTGCCGGCTACTTGATCGATTTCTTCAATAAAGCCCATATCAAAAGCCAAATCGGCTTCATCCACAACCAGGATTTTGCCTGTGTGAACCAACAAGGCGTTTTCTTTAACCAGATCCTTTAAACGGCCCGGTGTTCCGATGACGATATGCGGCTGAGTCTTTAATTTGTTGATTGAACGTTGCTTGTCTGTTCCACCGATAAACGATTTCACTTCAATGCCTGATCCGACAACCAATTTCTGCAATTCATTGTAGATCTGCGTTCCAAGTTCACGCGTCGGTGCTGCAATTACCGCCTGCACTTCCTGTTTGCTGACGTCGATACGTTCTACGATCGGGATAATGA
This sequence comes from Planococcus wigleyi, assembly GCF_014836985.1. Taxonomy (GTDB): domain Bacteria; phylum Bacillota; class Bacilli; order Bacillales_A; family Planococcaceae; genus Planococcus; species Planococcus notacanthi. The sequence goes on from NZ_JACSPU010000004.1 coordinate 301,011, forward strand.
AACTATGCGTTTTGCCAGTCCCTGTATGGGATTGTCCAATTGCACTTGAGCCTTTCAGTATATGGGGCATCATTTCCTTTTGGATCGGTGTCGGTTCTGTAAAACCGAGTTTTTCTACCGCTTCCAATAGGAAGGGTTTGAATGGATATTCGTTGAATTTTGTCATGGGATTAAATTCCCTCCTTACGCTCTAGCCATTATAGCATAAAATGGTGTCTTTACGCGATGCAACTTTTGTAAAGCTGCGCCATCTCCGTTATAATGAATGTATGATTTTGAAAGGAGCGCGGTACTTGATGAAGGTTATGAAAATATCGCCAAGAGGATATTGCTACGGAGTGGTGGATGCCATGGTTATCGCTAAGAACGCTGCGATGGATGAAAGTTTGCCACGCCCCATTTATATACTAGGAATGATCGTCCACAATAAACACGTAACGGATGCGTTCGAAGAAGACGGCATCATTACATTGGACGGCAGCAACCGGCTTGAAATTCTGGAGAAAGTTGAAACCGGCACCGTCATTTTTACTGCGCACGGTGTTTCTCCACAAGTCCGTGAGTTAGCCAGACGGAAAGGTTTGGTGTCGATAGATGCTACGTGCCCCGACGTCACCGTGACGCACGATTTGATTCGTGAGAAGACAGCTGACGGCTATCAGATCGTCTATATCGGCAAGAGCGGACACCCGGAACCGGAAGGCGCAATCGGCGTCGCTCCGGATATGGTTCACCTGGTTGAAACCGTCGAAGACGTCAACCGCCTGGAGATCGACTCAGAGAAAATCATCGTCACCAACCAGACGACCATGAGCCAATGGGACGTTGTCGATATGATGGAACGCCTGAAAGAAAAATTCCCGCATTCAGAAGTCCATAAAGAAATCTGTCTGGCTACTCAGGTTCGGCAGGAAGCTGTTGCTCAGCAAGCAGGCGAAGCGGATCTATTGATCGTCATCGGCGACCCGATGAGCAATAACTCAAACCGTTTGGCGCAGGTGTCACAGGACATCGCGGGCACTCCAGCCTACCGTATCTCTGACCTGTCTGAACTGAAATTGGAATGGCTTGAAGGCGTGGAAACTGTCGGCATTACAGCTGGAGCTTCTACACCGACACCGATTGTCAAAGAAGTCATGAAGTTCTTGGATCTTTATGACCCGGCAGATCCGAGCACACATGCACTGACACGCTCTGTACCGCTTAATAAGATTCTTCCTAAAATCAAGCACCCGAAACCTTCGGATCGCATTGAGCCGTATCCAGTAGGCGAATAAAATAAAGGCTGCCCCAGAAGTCGTTTCCCGACTTTTAGGGCAGCTTTTTTGTGTTCCACGGCTATGCGAAATTAACTTGCTGACCCCCACTTGGCATGCACTGAAAACGATTTGGCGATGGCAAGGAAAAACCTGCATGTTCGGGTGGAGAGTCTGGCCTTGTTATTTTACTTGCCGGAAGGAATATCCAATACGGTAAGCCTCAAAAAAGGAGGATACATCAAGATAAAGAGTTTATTCATATGGGGACAGGTTCTGTTTGCTTCCAAACTCTAGTTCTCTTGTCGGTTAACCGCTGCTGTACCAATCCTCCGAATCGATACAAGCTGTCATTTCATCGTTTGCAGCAATCATCCTTATTGCAATGATCGCTTCTACGCTAGTGCCTGAATCCCATGAAAATGGCGGTCCTCTTATTGGATCGCTTTATCACCTATAACTAAGATGGAAAATCAATATTCCTAAAATGATGGTTAGAGCTCAAAAAGAAAAACTGCACATATGTGATGTGCAGTTTTTCTTTTCTGTATGCGTAGATAAATTAGGATATTGATTCGGATAGTAAGTCGCGAGTTAAGCTTCTTGTTGTTTCTTTTTCTTTATACTAATGAATGCTCCAACTGCAACAATTCCAAGCAATACTGTCCAGAAAATCAGTTTCCACTCTGTCGAATGTGCAAAGTCATAAGGCAGGATGCCAAGGTCTTTATGCGCCAATGTCAGCACCAGCAGCTTAACGCCAACCCAGCCTACAATTACAAACGCTGTGGTTTCCAGTTGTGGATAATCTGCCAATAACTTGACGAATTTATGAGCAGCAAAGCGCATGATAACGAGACCGACCACTCCGCCGGCCAGCATGACGCCGAACTGGCCGCCGTTGATTCCACCGATTTCCATACTCCCCAGATGAGGCAATGTCATTGCCAACGCTACTGCAGCCAGCATTGAATCGACCGCAAAAGCGATGTCTGCAAGTTCTACTTTCAAAACAGTCATCCAGAAGCCTGATCCCTTAGTCGCTTCCGGTTCAAGAGAATGTTCTTTCCCTTTCCGTTGATCGTAAATATGCTTGAAGGCGATAAACAGGAGGTAAGCTGCTCCCAAAGCCTGAATTTGCCACACATCCACTAAAATTGTAATCATGAACAAAGCCGCAAAACGGAACACGAAAGCTCCAATCAATCCATAAAACAAGGCTTTTTTCTGTTGTATTTTCGGTAAATGCTTGACCATGACCGCCATGACAACAGCATTATCGGCCGCCAATAGCCCTTCCAGCGCCACTAGTACTAGTAATACCCATAAATACTCCAATAAAATTGCTTCCATCCTTTTTCCTCCTCCTAATTTTTGCCAACAAAAAAGACCTTTGCCTAATAAAAGGCAAAGGTCTCGCTAAGCAAAATATTTGCTATCACAACCGATGGCTACGAACCATGTAATGACGACTGTGAAATAGGTTTCCCTATAGCTACTCCCCTTTGACATAAAGTCAAAGTCTATTGAGTTGTACGTTTAGTATAGCATCAAATAAAATACTGCAACCTTGAAAGTTTGTCGTTTTAAAGACAAATTTTTTCGATGGACACCGTTTTTTTGAAACCATTCTAGATTTTTCTTTTAAATGAACCGGAAAGGTTCTGTATTCGTTTCTGATGGCAGGAATTCACATTGCCATGTCGGCTGCTGCTTTGCCATATGCTCCACCACGCCTTGAATCATCACTTTTTCCACATGATGGCCCGGATCGATGATGTTCAGCCCCATCGCCTGTGCATCCTGTGCTACGTGAAAATACATATCGCCTGTGACATAGACATCCGCTCCAGCGCGCTTGGCCTGTTGAATGTATTTATTGCCATCGCCTCCGAGCACGGCCACTTTTTTGATTGTGGCATTCGGATCTCCGACCATGCGTAGAGACGGAACGTCCAATTGTTGTTTAGCCCAACCGGCAAATGCCTTTAAGGTCATTGGCGTTTCCAGTGTTCCAACGCGCCCCAATCCCATTGCGATTTCTTTGTTCTCCAACGTAAAGACATCGTATGCGACTTCTTCATAGGGATGTGCCGCAATCATCGCTTTAATGACGCGGTCTTTTTCTTGTTTACGGACAACCACTTCCACTTTTGATTCTGCGGTCACTTCCATTTTCCCCGCTTCTCCGATATACGGATCCGCTTCTGCTGTTGGGCGGAAACGTCCTGTTCCGGACAAAGTATAGCTGCAGTATTCATAATCGCCAATAGCGCCGGCTCCTGCTTTGCCGAACGCTTCCCGAACAGCCTCTTCATGGCTTTCCGGCACGAAGACTGCAATCTTCACCAATTCCGCTTCAAAAGTGGGCACCAGCACACTCGTATTTTTTAATCCAAGTGCATCCGCTAATAAATCATTGACGCCCCCTTGTGCAACGTCCAGGTTGGTGTGTGCCGCATAGACGGCAATGTCGGATTTGATGAGTTTTTCCATCAGGCGCCCCTGAGGAAAATCCGTCTGCAGGTTTTTCAAAGGACGGAAAATCGGCGGATGATGGGCGATGATCAACCCGGCACCTTTGGCAACCGCTTCATCGACAACGTCTTCATTGACGTCCAAAGTAACCAGAACCTTTTCGATTTTTTTGTTTAAAGTTCCTACATGCAAACCGATCGGGTCGCCTTCCATCGCTAAATACTTGGGCGACCACTTTTCGAATTCTTCGATGATCTGCTGGCCATTAGGAATTTTCACGCTGCAGCACCTCTTCCACCAACTGTATTTTTTCCACCAATTCCTGTTTTTTCTCTATGATCTCCATAGTTTGGGCTGTTGATTCCATGGAAGCGACAATTTTTTTCCATTGATCGCTTTCACGCATCCATTTCTCATGGAAAATCGCTGTTTTTTCCTCCAGCAATTTTGGTCCCATCAATAATTGCTTTGGCGTCAATATAACGGGCGGCTGTTTTTTTTCAAGCACCAGAATTTCATAGATTTTTTCATTTTCCTTCAATATTTCTTCTTCGGTAATAGTCCAGTGATTGGCGACGGCCCAGTCGCGGATGGCCTTGGCGTGGACGTTCGGCTGCAGAATCAACCGTTCCACTCCGGTCAGCCGTTCATTGCCCTGTTCCAGAATCGAACAGATCAACGGACCGCCCATGCCTGCTATCGTGACAGCGGTTATGCCGTCTTCAGGATGGACCGCATCAAGTCCACTGGCCAGCCGGACTTCAATCTGGCTGTTCAACCCCTCCTGCTGGACTTGTCTTTTGGCCGATTCAAAAGGGCCTCTGACCACTTCTCCCGCCACAGCTTTCCCGATAATGCTATTCAAGACCAAGTAGCAGGGCAGGTAAGCATGGTCACTGCCGATATCTGCCACTACAGCCCCTTCTGGCACATGATGGGCAACACGGGTCAGACGATGTGATAATTGTTGTGCATTCATTCAGATCCTCCTAATTTGACAGAAAAACCCTTAGCTCTAGAAGAACTAAGGGTTTTTTAGATGCTATTCGAGTGATAATACCCACTCAGCCATTGCTGCTACGTTCGCTTCTGGAACAAGCCCGCCTGGCATAGTGCCTTTACCGTTGATCAAGATATCTTCGATGTCTTCTTGAGCAAGTTCAGTAGCTACCAATGATGGACCTACTCCGCCTTCATAGCTTGAACCGTGACAAGAAATACAGTTTGCTTGCGCGTGTGCTTCAGGATCGAAATCTCCAGCTGCTGCTTCTTCGCCGCCTTCAGCTGCTTCTTCACCGCCGCCTTCTTCTGCTGCATGTTCTTCTGCGATTTCGGCTTCGTTATTAACTCCCTGAATGGACATGAAGAAAATCAAACCAATACCGAACGCCATGATTAAGATATAAGGTACAATTGCATTTTTTTGCATCCGTTACCCCTCCCTCTACTAGTTCTGCTTTATGATATTATTCGTATCATTCATTATTGTACTGTATTATCCGCCAAACGAAAAGTCTTATCAGATAACTTTTCATTCTTTGTGACAAAAACGGTAATTTAATTTTTATTTTACGTGCAGACAGTGAAGTTTACCCAGATACTTTCCTGATAAAACATATTCCGATGACTTCTCGCTACTAACGCATCGCGAACAATAAAAGCCCCGCGGGAAGCGGGACTTTAAAAAAACTATTCAGCAGCCGATCTGGCGTGCAATAACCATGCGCTGAATTTCAGAAGTCCCCTCGCCGATTTCCAATAATTTCGCGTCACGCATATAGCGCTCCACTTCGTACTCTTTCATGTAGCCGTAGCCGCCGTGGATCTGAATCGCTTCATCGGCCACTTCCATGGAAATTTCAGAAGCATAAAGTTTCGCCATCGATGCCTCTTTCGTGAACGGGCGGCCTTGATCTTTCAGCCAGGCTGCTTTATAGACCATATTGCGTGCCAGTTCGATCTTCATCGCCATGTCCGCCAATTTGAACTGCGTCACTTGAAACTCGGATAAAGGCTTTCCGAATTGCTTGCGTTCTTTGGAATAGGCAAGGGCTTTGTTAAATGCCGCCTGAGCGATCCCTACAGCCATTGCCGCAATGCCGATACGTCCGCCGTCGAGTGTCACCAGGAATTGTTTAAAGCCATCTCCGCGCTTGCCTAACAGGTTTTCTTTAGGTACACGGACATTGTCGAGTACCAATTCTGTTGTATTGGAAGAATGGAGACCCATCTTCTCGTAATTATCGATGACCGTAAAGCCTTCAGCGTCTGTCGGTACGATGATGGCACTGATTTCTTTCTTGCCGTCGTTCATGCCGGTGATGGCTGTAATCGCCAAATGCTTGGCATGGCTGGCATTCGTAATATAGACTTTTGATCCGTTGATGACCCAGTCATCGCCATCTTCAACAGCACGGGTTTCGGTGCCTCCTGCATCCGAACCGGCATTCGGTTCCGTCAATCCAAAAGCTCCGAACGATTCACCGGTGCAGATGGGTGTCAGGTATTTTTCTTTCTGTTCTTCCGTTCCGAACAAATTTAAAGGTGCACCGCCAAGTGAAATATGGGCAGAATACGTGATCCCAGTAGAAGCACAGGCACGGCTCAATTCTTCTGTTACAATTGCAAAACTGGTGGTATCCGCCCCAGCTCCACCGTATTTTTCGTCAAACGGCAAGCCCATCATCCCCATGTCGGACAGCTGTTTGAAGATTTCGGTCGGAAACGCCTTGGAACGATCACGGTCGATAGCCCCTGGTGCTACCACCTTATCGGCAAATTCCTTGATGGTCTTTTTGATCATCTGTTGTTCTTGTGTCAAATCGAAATCCATTTGTGTACATCCCCTTTGTCATGAATACGCTTACAACTTTCATTATATAGGGAAAATTAAGGCAAACTCAAGCTTTAACAGGAAATTAACCAGACTTCATCATAAAAAAGCCGCTTTCCGGGAAAAACGGAAGCGGCTCGAGCTATTATTCCTATTCAAGAAAATCTTTCAGTCGTTTGCTGCGGGAAGGATGGCGTAATTTGCGAAGAGCTTTTGCTTCGATTTGGCGAATCCGCTCACGCGTCACTCCAAATACCTTGCCCACTTCTTCGAGTGTCCGTGTACGGCCATCGTCCAAGCCGAAGCGAAGACGCAAGACATTTTCTTCACGGTCTGTCAACGTATCCAAAACATCTTCCAACTGCTCTTTCAACAATTCATAAGCAGCATGGTCAGATGGCGATTGTGCATCTGAATCCTCGATGAAGTCCCCCAAATGCGAATCATCTTCTTCACCGATCGGTGTTTCCAGTGAAACCGGTTCTTGTGCAATTTTAAGGATTTCACGCACTTTTTCAGGCAGCAAATCCATTTCCTCACCGATTTCTTCCGGTGAAGGCTCGCGGCCAAGATCCTGAAGCAATTGGCGTTGCACGCGGATCAGTTTATTGATGGTTTCAACCATGTGAACCGGGATACGGATTGTCCGTGCCTGGTCGGCAATGGCGCGCGTGATGGCCTGGCGAATCCACCAAGTGGCATACGTACTGAATTTAAACCCTTTCGAGTAATCGAACTTTTCAACAGCTTTGATCAAGCCCATATTCCCTTCCTGAATCAGATCCAGGAACAGCATACCGCGGCCGACATAACGTTTCGCAATACTGACAACTAAACGCAGGTTGGCTTCAGCCAGACGCTTTTTCGCTTCTTCGTCGCCTTGCTCAATCAATTTCGCCAGACGGACTTCTTCTTCTGCTTTCAGCAAATCCACACGCCCGATTTCTTTCAAGTACATGCGGACCGGGTCATTGATTTTAACGCCAGGCGGAACACTCAAATCATTCAAGTCGAATTTATCTTCGGTCGGCTTCATGAGACGGTCCAAATGCTCTTCGTCATCTGATTTGCGTTCCAATTCGATGCCGTGCCCTTCCAATTGGTCGATAAACTCTTCTACTGCATCGGATTCCATTTCGAAAACCGCTAATTTGTCGGCAATTTGCTCGTAATTGAGTTCTCCGGTTTTTTTACCTGTTTCAATCAGCTGTTTTTTTGCTTCTTCAACAGTTGCTTCCGGACCTTCAGTAGTCAATGGTACATTGCTTGCTTCAACTTCAGTTTGGCGTTCAGATTTCTCAGCCATGTGACTTCCTCCTTTAAAAAAACCGGAATTAACTTACAATGATTTCCGTAAAGCAATCACTTCTTGTGCAAGAAGCAAAGCGCGCTTTATGTCATGCTGTTTTTCCGCTTCTTTTGATTGCTGGATTTTTAGATTGATTTGCTGCTCGACCCGATGTTTTTGCAGATGCTTTAAACAATCGGAAATTTCTTCATCCGCGTGTTCCGGATCGCGTTCGGATAATGCCGTTTCCATAACCAGTTTGCGGAGCTCTGCATCTTGCAGCGTCTCCAGGAATTTATGGAAATCCGCTTTATCCCATTCCTCGTAGAAACCGAGCAATTGAACGTACAGCGCCTGGAATTCTTCACTGACAAATGGTATGCCGTTGTCTTCGAGCGCCAATTTATCCATGACTGCCGGATCTGCCAAGGCATGTGATAAGAGCATCCGTTCCGCCCGGTGCAATGAAGTGACACGTTTCGGTTCTTTTTTGACCGTCTTCACTGCCGGTGTTTCGGGGCGGTTCCGTTCGATGGTCTTGTTCTCCAATTTGCGGTAATGCTGTAGGATCGCTTCTTGTGATAATCCGGTTTCCTCTGATAATTGCTTTATATATAAATCCCGCTCTAAAGGCGAGGATCTACCGGCTAATAATTGCAGCACTTCTTGTATATATTGCAACAGGTCATTTTCGTATTGAAAATTCTTATGCCTGCGGGCGTGCATCATGGCAAAGGCAATAAATGCATGCGGCTTTCCGATGATCTGTTCCTTAAAGGCTTCTGCACCGTTTTCACGAACAAAATCATCGGGGTCCATCTTGCCTGGCAGGACTGCCACTTCCACTTTGAAATTATCTTCGTTAAGTGCGATGGCAGCTCGCTTAGCAGCTTCCCAACCCGCATCATCGCCGTCAAAGCAAATGACGACTTCCTGGGCAAAACGTTTCATCTGCCGGATGTGCTGGGAAGTGAGCGATGTACCCATGGTCGCTAAAGCATTATTAACCCCTGCTTTACCCGCTGCAATGACATCCATAAACCCTTCAAACAAAATGATTTTTCGGTTTTTGCGTATCGCGCCTCTTGCATGATGGACGTTATACAGTACTTGGCTTTTTTGGAATATCGGAGATTCCGGGCTGTTCATGTATTTGGCATCCTGCTTCGTATGCTCAAGAACCCTGCCTGAAAAGGCGATGACTTTGCCGCTTTCATTCATGATTGGAAACATGATCCGGCCGCGAAAACGATCGAAATAGCCACTGGACTGCTCGCGGGCGATCGCTAAACCGCTCGCTTCCAATTCTTCTTCGCTGAAACCCTTCCGCTTGAGTGCAGATGCCATGTAATTCCATTCAGGAAGCGACCAGCCGATTCTGTTCTTCTCGATGATTTCCCGCGTAAAGCCCCTGTCTTCCAAATAATCCAATGCCGCTTGGCCTTCTTCTGTATTGAGAAGGATATGGTGGTACATGTCCGCAGCAAACTCGTGCATCAAAATCAATTGGTGATCGCTTTTTGACTGCACCGGACCGGAATCGGCTGGAGCCTGTATATCGACCTCGATGCCTGCCCTGCTTCCAAGTCTTGACAAGGCATCCTGAAACGTTAGATTTTCAATATCCATGAGAAACGTGATGACGTTGCCACCGGCTCCACAACCAAAACAATGAAAGATCTGTTTATCGGCGGTGACAGAAAAAGATGGTGTGCTTTCTCCATGGAAAGGACAAAGGCCGAACCAATTGCGGCCTCTTTTGGTTAGTTGTACGTACTCACCGACGATATCCACAATATCTGTGCTGGAACGGATTTTTTCAATCACTTCTTCAGGAACTCGACTGGACATTATTTTCACCATCTTTGTTTGCTTAACTTATTTAATTCGTGATGCAAAGACAAAATCCTTCATTTTTCGACAAAAAGATAAAGCTGACTATACTATCCATTAGTAAGCTTTAGCCACAATTCTTCATTATAAAACGTTTTTATTAAAAAATCCACACAAAAGAAAGAAAAACCGCCTGTGCAGGTGGTTTTCCTGAAATCATTTTTGAAGTTTACTTAAAATCAGGTTAGCCGTTTCTTCAACCGCCCGATTGGTAACATCAAGAATTTCACAGCCGATGCGATCCACCACATTGTGGAAATGGCCGATTTCTTCATGGATCCGGTCCAGTTTCGCGTAATTGGCGTCATCATTCAAACCCAGTGCAATCAACCGCTCTTTGCGGATGCTATTGAGTTTGTCCGGCGAGATGACCAATCCGAAGCATTTTTTAGGATCTACATGATACAACTCTTCAGGCGGATCGACTTCCGGAACCAACGGCACGTTCGCGACTTTCAAGCGTTTATGTGCCAGGTATTGTGATAATGGCGTCTTGGACGTTCTTGAAATTCCGACAAGGACGATATCGGCCATTAAAATACCGCGAGGATCCCGTCCATCGTCATACTTGACCGCAAATTCAATTGCTTCGACTTTTTTGAAATAATCATCGTCCAATTTTCGGACGAGCCCTGCTTCCTGCAGTGGCGGTGCATCCAGCTCTTTTTCCAATGCATCCAATAAAGGCCCCATCAGATCGACAGCTGTCACCGAAAATTTGGCTGTTTCAGTTTCCATGTAGTTGCGCAGTTCCTGAGAAACCAATGTATAGACGATAAAAGCCTTTTGGGCGACGGCTAGTTTGATGATTTCCTGAAGATGTTCGATGGAATCAATATAAGGAAAACGTTTCAGTACGGCATTTTGATCACTATTAAGGTATTGGCTTATAGCAGCTTTTGCGACCAGCTCCCCTGTCTCTCCGACCGAATCGGAGACGATGAACATGCGGAGTGAATTCATAGTTGGCACCTCACAGATCGTGGTTTTCCGATAACGATAAAAACGCACGAGTAATATTCGTTTTTGTCAATCTGCCGACGACTTTAAAGCCATCCGGCTGTTCTTCAACCACAGGCAAGGCATCAATTTGCTGATTGATTAGTCGATGTGCTGCCTGGATCAAAGATTCGTTTTTCGCGCAATACGTAATGTTCGGCATGCGCGTCATGATGATATGTACAGGAATGCTTGTCAGGTTCTGGCTGCCGAGGCTTGCGCGCAGCAAATCTTTTCTCGACAATACGCCCGTCAGGTAGGATTGTTTGTCCACGACAAAAAGCGTACCCACGTCATCAAGAAACATCTGGCTGATGGCGTCGTAAACACTGACGTCTTCACGGACGACAACCGGAATCGATTGAAAATCCTTGACCTTCATGTTGTTCATCGTATCCGTGACATCCTGGCCCGGTTTTTTGCCCGAATAAAAATAGCCAACACGCGGACGGGCATCTAGAAAGCCTGCCATTGTCAGGATGGCTAAATCAGGTCGTAGCGTTGATCTTGTTAAGTTTAAGCGATCCGCTATCTGTTCGCCAGTAATCGGACCATTGCCTTTTACGATTTGCAATATTTCCTCTTGCCGTTTATTGAGTTCGATTGGACTCACCGCCTCAAAATATATATATGTTATACTCAATATCAATTATTATATACTAATTAACGTGATATTGCGAAGAAAACTTCGCCATGGTACAATATGAAAGAATTGAACACAGGCAATGACGGATAAATAAGTACTGTAACAAAAAGCGAGCAGGGAAAGTGAAAGCCTGCAACTACAGGAAAAGGCGATCCAGAGCTACTTTTTATTTTAAGCGGACTGCATTTTGCAGTCAATCGAGGTGGAACCGCGGGTCTTAACGTACTCGTCCTCGGACATGAAGATGTCCGAGGATGGGTGCGATTTTTTATTTTATGGAGGTTATTTTATGTCAATGGAAGAAGTAGTAGCATTAGCGAAACACAGAGGATTTGTATTCCCGGGCTCTGAAATTTATGGAGGCTTGGCGAACACATGGGATTACGGCCCACTTGGTGTTGAATTGAAAAACAACATCAAAAAAGCTTGGTGGAAAAAGTTCGTCCAGGAATCCCCGTATAATGTAGGATTGGACGCAGCCATCCTGATGAACCCGAAAACTTGGGTAGCTTCAGGGCATGTCGGCAACTTCAACGATCCGATGATCGATTGCAAAAGCTGTAAAACCCGCCACCGCGCAGATAAATTGATCGAAGACGCGTTGGACGCCAAAGGCATCGAATTGATCGTCGACGGTTTGTCTTTTGACCGCATGGCCGAACTGATCCAGGAACACGAAGTGAAATGCCCGACATGCGGCAAACAAGATTTCACGGAAATCCGCCAGTTCAACCTGATGTTCAAAACCTTCCAAGGTGTTACTGAAGCTTCAACAAACGAAATCTTCCTGCGCCCGGAAACCGCGCAAGGGATTTTCGTCAACTACAAGAACGTCCAGCGCTCGATGCGCAAAAAAATGCCTTTCGGAATTGCGCAGATCGGCAAGAGTTTCCGCAACGAAATCACACCCGGCAACTTTACGTTCCGTACACGCGAGTTTGAACAGATGGAACTTGAATTCTTCTGCAAGCCTGGCGAAGATTTGGAATGGTACGCTTACTGGCGCGATTTCTGCAAAAAATGGCTTTTGGATTTGAACTTGACGGAAGAAAATATGCGTCTGCGCGAGCATGACCAGGACGAGCTTTCCCATTACTCGAATGCCACTGTGGATATCGAATACAAATTCCCATTCGGCTGGGGCGAGCTTTGGGGCATCGCAGACCGTACCGACTTTGACTTGAAGCGCCATATGGAACATTCAGGTGAAGATTTCAATTACATCGATGCCGCAACAAATGAGCGCTTCGTTCCTTATTGCATCGAGCCTTCTCTTGGTGCAGACCGTGTTACACTAGCATTCCTGGTGGACGCTTTCACTGAAGAAGAGCTTGAAAATGACGACAAACGCACTGTATTGCGCTTCCACCCGGCATTGGCTCCTTATAAAGCTGCTGTCCTGCCGTTATCGAAAAAATTGGCAGAAGGCGCAACTGGCGTATTCGCTGATTTGGCTAAGCACTTCATGGTCGATTACGACGAATCGCAATCCATCGGCAAACGCTACCGCCGCCAGGATGAAATCGGTACGCCGTTCTGCATCACTTATGATTTTGATTCTGTCGAAGACGGCCAAGTAACAGTGCGCCACCGCGATTCCATGGAACAAACACGCATGCCGATCGCTGAAGTGCAGGCTTATGTCGAGAAGCATATTCAGTTCTAATCTTTCAACATGATATTCCGCAAAACAACTCCGCTTTCCTACGGGCTTGCGCTGAACTAACTCGGGCTATTGCCCGAGTGGATTTCTCTTAGGTCGCTGCGCTGTTCCCGCAGGAGTCTCCGTTGTTTTGCTCCATATCATTAAAAAAAATTGGATTATCCATTAAATCATTAGCTATCGGAAAAAATTAATCTGATAACCTTCATGACTTTGAATAGAAAGAGCGAAAGGTAATGAAGGGCAAAATATGCTGTTTCGTTCACCTGGAATTTTTTTCTATTTATTTTCAACTAAAAGCAAAAAAAAAGAGTTGCCGAAAGACTATTCGTCTTTTGGCAACTCTTCTTTTTTCGGTAAAAATTCAGGCGTCCGCTCCAACTGCTCGAGAAACTTCCTGGACTTTAAGCGGATTCCCGCCTTTTCTTCGTAAATGGTGCGAACGATTTGTTTGAGCAGGCTCTTGGATTCTTTTTTTAAGGTCAAGGAGCCCACCCGTTCAATCGGCACAAAATAGAAGGTACGGATCAATTTCACCAAAGCCGGGCTCAAACGGATGATGTAGCGGTCGATGTGGAAGCAGCGATGGCAGAGAAAGCCCAATTCTTGAAATGAAAATGCGAATTCCCCTTCGGTTGCCCCGCAGTTTGCACATTGATGCAGCGTCGGCGTTAAGCCGGCCTGCTGCAGCATCTTCCATTCCACAAACAATGTGATGGCTTCTGGATCATAGCCTTCATCGATGGCGTGAAGCGCCTGATAAAGCATGTCAAAAATGACAGGTTGCGGCTCGTCCTGTTCCGTCAGACGGTCAATCAGTTCAGTCACATAGCTGGCATATGCCGTCGACATAATGTCTTCCCGTATATGCCGCAGCGATTCCAACGGATCTCCCGCCTGCAGCGTACCCATGCCTCTTCCTTTGTAGATGGAAAATGTGCCATGAGTAAAAACCTGGGTAATTGCAGCCAACCGGCTCGCCGGTTTTTTCGCACCTCTCGCCATGCAGGTGATTTTCCCCGCTTCTTTAGTAAACAAAGTGACGATTTTATTCGTTTCGCCGTAAGGCATCGTACGAATGACAATTCCCTCTACTTGACTTTGCATGGGAACGACTCCTTAGTATTCGTCTTCTCTAAAGCCGAAATCGCGTAAATGCATCGCTTTATTGCGCCAATCCTTTTGCACTTTGACCCATAGTTCCAAATACACTTTCGATCCCAGCAGGTTTTCGATATCCTGGCGGGCGCGTGTTCCGATCTGTTTCAGAAGCGCACCTTTTTTGCCGATGACAATCCCTTTTTGGGAATCGCGCTCAACCATAATCGTCGCCTGAACTCGGATCATGTCTTTATTCTCAGAATCCGGTGCAATCTTCTCGATCACCACAGCAATGGAATGCGGAATTTCTTCGCGCGTCAAATGCAGGGCTTTTTCACGGATCAATTCAGAAATGATAAAGCGTTCAGGATGGTCCGTGATTTGGTCTGCCGGGTAATATTGCGGGCCTTCCGGAAGCCGCTCGCTGATTTTAGCCAATAAGTTCTCCACGTTATTGCCTTCCAGCGCTGAAATTGGAATCGCTTCTGCAAAATCAAATTCATTGCGGTAAGATTCGATGATCTTCGGCAAATTGTCCGGGTGTACCTGGTCGATTTTATTGATGACCAAAAATACAGGCACGTCGATGCCTTTCAGCATATCAAGCACGTAGCGATCTTCTTTTCCGACACGGTCGACAGCGCTTGCTACAAATAACAGCACATCCACTTCACGGAACGTGTTTTTAGCCACTTTCAGCATAAAATCACCCAATTTATGGCGTGGTTCGTTGATTCCGGGCGTATCAATGAAAATCATTTGGCTTTCATTGGTGGTTACGACTCCCTGCACTTTATTGCGTGTTGTTTGGGGCTTGTCACTCATAATGGCAATTTTCTGGCCCACTACACGGTTAAGGAATGTCGATTTGCCTACATTCGGGCGACCGATGATTGAAATGAACCCTGATTTGAAACCGTTATTCTCTTGCTGCATATTTTAAATCCTCCGTTGAGAATGCGCCGGGAAGCAATTCACTGATTGTCGTTTCCTGGACGTCACCTTTTAAATTTGTTAAGTATACCGGCATATCCGGTGGGCAGAACTCAGCTAACACCTGTCTGCACGCTCCACAAGGCGATACAGGGCCCGGAGTGTCAGCGGACACCGCAAGTGCCGTAAATGTTTTGTTGCCTTCAGACACCGCTTTAAACACGGCTGTGCGCTCTGCGCAGTTTGTTAAAGAGTAGCCGGCATTTTCGATATTGCAGCCGGTGTATACTGTTCCGTCAGCTGCCAGCAAAGCGGCCCCGACAGGAAATTTCGAATAAGGCACATACGCCGTTCCACGTGCTTCTATCGCTTGCTTCATCAATTGTTCTTTTTCCATGTTTATCACCTCTGCGAATTTAAAACCATTTGGGTAGAAATATTAGTAATCCAATTATAGCACTTGCCACCGCAAATACCAAAACGGCACCTGCAGCCATGTCCTTGGCCTGCTTGGCAAGCGGATGAAGCTCAGATGTCGCAAGGTCCACTACACGTTCAATAGCTGAGTTGAACATCTCCAAGGCCAGCATGCCCCCGATCAGCACAATGACCACCATCCATTCCAGAAGAGACAAACCCGTCACCAGCCCTGCAGCCGCTACCACAACAGCCGCCAGAATATGAAAGCGAATGTTTTGTTCATGCTTTAAGGCCGTTTTAATGCCTTCAGCCGCAAAACGGAATGAGCGGAAAAATCTGCGTGCCTTCATCTTAATCACGTGTTATGCCGAGTGATACCAGGATTTCCTCTTGGCGGGAAAACATTTTCTTTTCATCTTCCTCTGTCATATGGTCGTATCCCAGCAGATGCAGAAAACCATGGATGGCCAGAAAGCCCAGCTCCCGTTCAAATGAATGGCCGTAATCTGCTGCCTGCTCTTTTGTGCGGTCCAGTGAAATGATGATATCGCCTAACATGCGCGGTTCCTGTGAACCGATAATGGCTGTTTCCCCTTCGCCCAACTCCTCCATAGCAAATGAAATGACGTCTGTCGGCTGGTCTTTTCCGCGGTATTCACGGTTGATGTCGCGGATCATTTCATTGGTGACGAACGTCACCGACACTTCGCTTTCTCCCAAGCCTTCTTCTTTCGCTGCGTGCTCCAGTATTTTTTGCACAAAATCCAGTTCCTGCTGGTTCAGGCTTTCCGTCTCGTCCATAAAATCGATTGCAATCATAGCAGTTCCTCCTGTCAATTGGTTTCTTTCGGATATTCGATGCGTGAGTGGAAAATGCCGTTCAGGGTTTCACACATCACCGCTTTTACTGTCTTCAGCTCTTTCAAGGATATATCACATTCCTCGAATTGCCCATCTTTCAGTTTATCCTCAACTATCGCATCCACCAATTTTTTTATCTTTTCTGATGTTGGTTCCTTCATCGACCGGACAGCAGCTTCCAGGCTGTCTGCAATGCAAATGATGGCAATTTCCTTGGTTTGCGGCTTCGGCCCCCGGTAGCGGAAAGACGCTTCTTCAAGATCCGGATTTTTTTCCTTCGCTTTATAATAGAAAAACTTCAACAAACTTGTGCCATGGTGCTGTGCTGCCACATCCACGATTTCCTGAGGCATTTTATGTTTCTTAAGCATCTGCGCCCCTTGAAAGCCATGTGCGAGAATGATATCACGGCTTTTCTCTGGCGGCAGGCGGTCATGCGGATTTCCAATGTTCACTTGGTTTTCAATGAAGAATTGAGGCTGTTTGGTTTTGCCGATATCGTGGTAATAACAGCCGACTCTGGCAAGCAGGCCGTTCGCTCCGATCGCTTCACAGGAAGCATCCGCCAGATTGGCGACCATCAAACTGTGATGGTATGTACCAGGGGTTTCCATCAGGATTTTTTTCAATAAGGGATGATTCGGATTGGACAGCTCAATCAGGCGCATCGTCGACAATAGGCCGAAGGCTGACTCGAAGAACGGCAGCAAACCAATCGCCAAAGCACCGGAAAGCAACCCCGAGACAAGGGCTGCTGTAAAATAAAAGCCGATTTCCGACCAACTATACTGCGTTTGGCCGATCAACAAATAAATGGCGACAAACAGCATATTGACCAATGCGACTGCCAAGCTGATCTGCAGCAGACGCCCACGCCCTCCATCTTGTTCAATCAAATAAATGGCAGCCAATCCACCAAACAGGATATAAAGCGCGACATCAATTTGCAGGGAAGCCGAATAGCTGCTCTGGAGCATGATGCCTGCTGCTGCACTGATTAAAATGGTGACATAAACAGCAGCCCGTTCGCCGGCCAGCAGACGGACAATCATTCCTGCCAGCGCGGTAGGGAAGATAAATGCGATGACAAAATCAAAATTGCCGCCGACCGCATACAATAGTTTCATAAGTGCCAAAGAGATGCCGATGACTGCAGCAACCACCAGCAATTCAGTGGTTTTCTTCCGTTCACTTTCGGTTTTTGAACGGGACATGACGGCTAATAGAAGGCCCATGGCGACCAGCACGAAAATAAACAGCCCCAAAAGCGGCTTATAATCCAATTGCTCCTCCGTCATTCCAGCAAGCTCCAGCTGCCGGTACACTTCCCGGTCGACAACCTGGCCTTCCTGGACCAACACCTGCCCCTGCAGAATACGAGTGGGCTCGACACTATTGCGGACCTGTTCCACTTGGCTGGCCGTCAACTCTTCATTGACCAGTTCGTTCGGTATTATTCCGAAACGGCCGATGGTAACTGCTGCTTGGACAACGTTATCCGGAAATTGCTCATTGCGCCGGATGTCCTGCTCGATTTCCGTGCGAATCCTTGCCACTTCTTCTGTCCGAACAGGTTCACTCAAATAGGTTTCCATTAATGCTTCCAATTGCTGTTGCACGGTCAACAAGCTATCATCCGGCAACGCCAATAAAGACCGGAGCATATCATCCGTCAAACGCAAGCCATTTTCGCTGGTCTCCATCAGCCGAAGGTCTTCTCTCAACTGCGAGATCATGGCATCCGGAGAACGTTGCTCTTTATCATTTTCAGGCGCAGCTTTTGCGTCCAGGATATAGCCGAACAGCGATTCGATCAACGCCACCTGATTGGCGGCAATTTCATCTATAAACTGATAGCTTGGCGCAACTTCTTCTGCCAAACGCTGTTTTTCCAATTCTGTTTTAATCGGATCTTCCACTGTTTTTTCCGAGCGAATCGTTTCCGATGACAATTGAAAAAGGTTGATGTCGTATGTATTGCCCTGAACCGATTCCACTAAAGCGGCATACAGGATTAGCCCGGTCAATAAAATGGCCACCAACATTATTTTTCGGTAGCCTAATTTATCAAAGATTTTCTGTGCCCGTTGACGCATGCCCCCACCCCGCTTTTCTACTTCCATCATAACAACTTAAGAAATAGATTTCACCGTGTATTTCTAAAAATTTGAAATTATCTCTATCCTTATGACAACAGATTGAACAGAGCTATTCGAGTCTGCGGCTATCACATAAAAAAGCACACAGGATTTTCATCCCGCGCGCCTTTATTCCACATCCGTCAGCTTGGCTGATTTTCATAAGCTTCAATTATTTTGGCCACCAGTGGGTGGCGGACAACATCCCCGCTTTCGAGGTATTGGAAATGGATGTTGCGAACCCCTTTCAAAATTGTTTCTGCCGCAATCAATCCGGATTCCGCTCCACGCGGCAAATCGATTTGAGTTTTGTCTCCGGTAATGATCATTTTCGATCCGAAACCAAGACGCGTCAAAAACATTTTCATTTGTGCTTTAGTGGTATTTTGCGCTTCGTCGAGAATAACAAAAGCTTCGTCCAGTGTCCGCCCTCTCATATACGCCAGAGGAGCGATTTCAATGGTGCCGCGTTCGATAAAGCGATTGGTTTGCTCAAGGCCGAGTACATCATGCAGGGAATCATAGAGCGGACGCAGATATGGATCCACTTTCTCTTTCAAGTCGCCGGGCAGAAAACCAAGGCTTTCTCCCGCTTCTACAGCAGGCCGTGTCAAAATGATCTTTTTCACATGGCCGTTTTTCAGTGCCTGGACAGCCATCACTACAGCTAAATAGGTCTTGCCTGTCCCAGCTGGTCCGATTCCAAATACCAGGTCCTTGCTGCGTACAGCATGGATGTAATGCCGCTGGCCGATGGTCTTCGCCCGTATCGATTTGCCGTTCGCATTGCGGGCCACTTCTTCGTCGTATAACTCCGCGAAGTATTCAATCGTTCCGTTTTTGGCCATCTCGATGGCAGAGACGATATCGCGTTGATCGATATTGATATTTTTGCGAATCACCCGCAATAATTGTTCAATCAATAATTTTCCAGTCTGCTTGCCCTCTTCGGAACCTGATAATTTAATAACGTCACCACGGGTAATAATATGGATGTCGAACGCTTCTTCGATTAAAGTTAAGTGGTTATCTGATATCCCGAGCAGCTGAACCGCTTCATTTGGGTCTTTCACATGTAATTCTAGTAGGTTGTTTTCTGTCATGTGGACGCTCCTTGGAATCGAGTATTTACTGCTATTTTTACTCTATCATTAAAGATAATCCTTTGTAAAATATTTGTATTAGATAATTCGAACTATAAGATTTTGTTTTCTCGGAATGTGTAAATTTCGCTGGATTTTGAATCGATTTTCTGTGTAAACCAAAGTTTTATTCCAGCTCTTTTTGTTTACATAATAAAGTTATCAGAAACATAAAAGGTCGGCCAGTAAAAACTGGCCGACCTTTTATCTTTTGGATTTGGGCGGCATCAAAATCTCTGCCATGATGATCCCTCTTCTGACATCCTCATTAGTCAACGGCAGGAAGTCATCTGCGTCTTTTTCTTTCTGTGCAACGGATGGCTGATTTCTCACTGACCGTAAACCGCCAGTAGTGATGCGGTCTTCTATTTCATCTTGCACTTCACGGGACGACACTCGGCGTTGGACTTCCTGGCGCGCTTCCCGGAGAGGCGTTCGATTTACCACTTCTTCCACTTGTTTTTTCACTTGCTGTGTTCGTTCAGGTCGCTGGGTTTGCTGTTTCTGCAGTTCCCCGTAAATCTCTTTGGCATAATCTTCTACTCGCTTAAACGTTTTTTGACCAGAACGCCTGTCGTCAACAGTGGATGATCTTGTCGGGACGGGGCGTTTCGGAACATCGTCAGCCGAGTCTTTTTTGTTCTTATTGAAAAAAGCACTAATCGCCATGATTACAAGCCCAAATATGAGAGCTTCCATACGAAAAACCTCCCTTATGGTTATCGCCGATTATTTATCGTCGGATTTGTCCATACCGGTTTTCGAAATGGACTCTCGCATACCTGTATCTGCTTGAACATTTTTATAGTTGATATAATCCATAACACCGATATTTCCTGAACGAAGCGCTTCGGACATCGCAAGCGGCACTTCCGCTTCCGCTTCGACAACTTTCGATCTCATTTCCACAACTTTCGCTTTCATTTCCTGTTCACTTGCAACAGCCATTGCTCTGCGTTCTTCAGCTTTAGCCTGGGCAATTTTCTTATCTGCTTCAGCTTGTTCAGTCTGCAGTTCCGCACCGATGTTTTTGCCGATATCAACGTCAGCAATATCAATCGATAGGATTTCAAAGGCCGTACCTGAGTCCAAGCCTTTCGAAAGAACAGTTTGAGAAATCAAGTCCGGGTTTTCAAGAACTTTTTTGTGGCTTGTGCTTGAACCGAGTGTTGATACGATACCTTCACCAACACGGGCAACGATCGTTTCTTCACCCGCACCACCGACTAGACGGTCGATGTTCGCACGAACCGTGATACGCGCCTTCGCTTTCACTTCGATTCCATCCATCGCAACACCGGCGATAAATGGTGTTTCAATCACTTTCGGGTTAACCGACATTTGAACTGCTTCCAACACGTCACGCCCTGCCAAGTCAATTGCAGCTGCACGTTCAAATGGCAATTCAATGTTTGCGCGATGCGCAGCAATCAATGCGTTGACTACGCGGTCAACGTTACCGCCTGCCAAGTAATGGCTTTCCAGTTGGTTGATGCTGACTGTCAAACCTGCTTTTGACGCTTTGATCAACGGATTTACAATCCGTGATGGAATAACACGGCGCAATCTCATCCCGATCAGTGTAAAGATACTGATTTTAACGCCTGCTGCCAATGCTGAAATCCATAATGTAATTGGCACAAATGTGAAGAAAATTGCCAAAACAATGATGATACCTATTATCGCTGCGCCTAAACCAATTGCTTCAATTCCCATTCTCTTATTCCTCCTCTTGTTTTTCAAGTTCGCGAACAACTATGCGCGAACCCTCTACCTTGATTATCTTAACATCTTTCCCATTGTCGATAAACCTGCCCTCCGAAACGGCGTCAATGCGCTCGTCATCCAGCTTGATTGTGCCTGAAGGGCGAAGCGCCGTTACAGTCCGGGCAATTTTGCCGACAAGTTCCGGGCGATTTGTAGTCGATACGTATCCACTTTCTGTATCGGTGGCATCCGTCAAGATAATCCGTTTGAACAAATCCAGCCGCTTACCAAAGAATTTCACTACAATCACCATCCCTACTGTTGCTACTATCATTGCAATAAGTACTGCTATGGCGGTGGACTTTAAATCGCCTCCAGCCAATAAAATGCTGCCAAGAATAGCGGCGATCCCGAGGAATCCGGCAACACCGCCCGGAATAATGAACTCGGCCACCAAAAGCCCGAAGCCGATGACCAATAAAATGATGGACTCGTATCCTGCCAAGCCTGCCACCAAGTGACCGTAAAAAAACAACAACAAGGAAGACAGCCCAATAATCCCAGGAATCCCGACTCCTGGTGTAAAAAGTTCAAGCAGCAAACCCAAGCCTGCAATTGACAAAAGGATCGGTACAACGATCGGATTGGTCAGGAAACGAGCTAGACTTTCTGAAAATGTTTCATCGACTGTAACAACCGAAGCATTTTCATAGCCTTTTAGCGCCAGCAACTCGCCAAGAGAAGATACAGTCCCTTGCGAATAGCCAACCTGTTCAGCTTCCTGCGCTCCCAACGTCAGCAGCTCACCTTCTGCAACTCCCAGCTCCGGGAGAGCCATTGAAGCATCAGCCATTGCCAATGCATACTCAGGATCCCGACCGGCTGTCTGAGCTGCATTCTTCATGGAAGCGAGCCATGCGCTGTTCGCCTTATCCGCAGCCGCATTCCCCGCCTGGTCGATCACCTGCGCAGCGCCCATGCGGCCGTTTGGATGCATATAGATTTCATCGTTATGCAAGGCCAGGAAAGCACCAGCCGATAAAGCATCTTGGTTGACGAATGCCATTGTTTCCAGCTGTGTTTTATTGAGTAGCCGAGCAATGCCGTCTGCCGCATCCACAAAACCGCCTGGCGTATCGATTTCAAAGATGATGGCCTCTGCTCCAGCATCTTCAGCTTCTTCAATGCCCCGTTCGATAAAAGCTTGCAGTCCTCGTTCAACTTCATCTTCGATCGGAATTACATACACTGTCGAAGTGTCCGCCTGGATCGCCGGGAGCATGAGCAGAAAAGATAACAGTAAAAGTCCAAATCCTGTATAGACTTTGACTCTGCTCAATGGGATCTCTCCTTTCGCAAGTTAAATTTACTGTTTGTATATATACGGATGAAACTGGATTCGGTTTCATTTTTTTGAGCTATTTTCATTATAAATGATTGGCTGCCCAATAACGAAAGAATGCGCTTACAAATATGACAATTAGAAAAGCCGCCAACACATTTACTGTGTTGGCGGCTTAGGCTGGTCGTTCATATTTTTTAAAAGTCGATTATACTTCTTAATGTCAATTAAAATTTACGTTTACGCGCAGCTTCTGATTTTAATTTACGTTTCACGCTCGGCTTATCATAGTACTCGCGCTTTCTTACCTCTTGCATTGTTCCAGATTTAGAAACAGTGCGTTTGAAGCGGCGAAGAGCATCTTCAATCGATTCGTTTTTACGAACTGTAGTTTTTGTCATCTCTTTTTCCCTCCCTCCGAACACACGTTGAAGCGAAGAACAACAAGTGTTATATACTCAAAAATTATATCGTATTCTCAAAGAAAGGTCAATAGTTAATAATCGGAATCTGAAGTTAAGCCCTGCATAATTTTAACGCCTGAGCTTGCACCGATGCGTGTTGCTCCTGCTTCGATCATCGCTTGAACATCTTCCAGACTGCGAACGCCGCCTGAAGCTTTAACACCCAGATCAGGACCTACTGTCTCGCGCATCAATTTTACGTCCTCGACAGTCGCTCCACCAGTTGAGAAGCCGGTTGAAGTTTTAACAAAGTCAGCTCCTGCTTCTTTGGACAGCCGGGAAGCCGCCGCTTTTTCTTCGTCGGTCAGCAAGCATGTTTCAAGGATCACTTTCACGATTGCATTTCCTTTTGCCGCATTGACAACCGCTTCGATATCTTTTTTCACATGGTCCGTGTTGCCGCTTTTAAGGGCACCTACATTCAACACCATGTCAATTTCGCCTGCACCTTTTGAAATAGCGTCAGTTGTTTCGAAAGCTTTTGTTTCCGGAGTCGATGCACCAAGCGGAAAGCCGATAACTGTACATACTTTGACTTCAGTGCCTGCCAATTCAGCTGCAGCAGTTTCAACCCAAGTCGGATTGACACATACAGAAGCGAACTTGAATTCAGCTGCTTCTTTGCAAAGCTGGATAACTTGGCTTTCGGTCGATTCCGGTTTTAGTAATGTGTGGTCGATATATGATGCAATGTTCGTCATAATAGAAAATCTCCATTCTTGTTTAAAGTCAGTTACTCATCAGGCCAGTTCTCCCAACCGGGAAATGCCGCCGATCACTGTTCTGAGCGTTTTGGATGCCTTGTACAGGCATAGCCCCATTCCTATTCAAACTCACAGGAAATAGCGGCCAGTGCGTACAAAGGCGCAGTTTCTGTCCGCAGAATCCGAGGACCAAGCGAAGTGAAAACCGCCCCGAAGTTTTTCAAAGCAGCCACTTCAGAATCTGAAATGCCGCCTTCCGGGCCAAAGACAATCAGGACTGAATCTTTATCATACAACGCTTTTAAAATTTCAGCAAACCGCGTCCGGTTCCCGTCCCGCGCCTCTTCTTCATAAGCGACGATAACGGTGTCATAGGTTTCAGCTTGGACCATCAATTGCTTGAAACTGTGGACGGGATGGATTTCAGGGATGTGGGTTCTGTGAGATTGTTCAGCTGCCTCCTTAGCGATTTTTTGGAGCCTGCCGATTTTTTTCCCGCTTTTGGAACTGTCCCATTTGACAATCGAACGCTCTGCTGCAAATGGCAGCAGCGCGTACATTCCCAGCTCTGTTGCTTTTTGTGTAATCAAATCAAGCTTATCGCCTTTCGGCAACCCACAAGCAATGGTCACTTTTTTAGGCAATTCAACTTGCGTTTCCAATTTCTCGCCAAGCTCCACTTCCACATCGAAATCCGCCGTGACGATTTTTGAAAGGTGCGCTTCGCCTTCCATTACTGCGATCAAATAATCTCCTGCAGTTTGGCGCATAACTTTGGCGATGTGCTTAGCATCATCGCCGGTTATTGCCACTATTCGATTTTCAGGAATTTTGCCTTCTATAAAATATCGTTGCATCGTGGCACCCCGTTATTCAGGTTTTTTGGAAATGATGGTGACCCAATCTTCCATCATCATGACGTCTTCAATGACAAAGCCAGATGCTTCGAGCGCTTCTTTGACATTGTTCTTCTTCGCTGCAATGATGCCGGATGTGATGTACTGGCCACCTGGTTTCACGACCTTGAACGCATCATCTGTAAAGGACATGATGACTTCCGCCAGAATATTGGCGACGACCACGTCACCCGGTTCCTTGATTTTATCGACCAGGTTGCCTTCTTCTACGGTCACAGTGTTTTGAACTTTATTCAGCTTGACGTTGATTGTTGCTGATTTTACAGCAATGTCATCCAAATCCAGCGCATAGACTTCTTTGGCAGAAAGCAAAGCCGCTCCAATCGCCAGCACTCCTGATCCCGTACCTATATCAATGACTCGGTCTCCCGGCTTAACTGTCTTTTCAAGTGCCTGTAGGCTCATAACAGTAGTTGGATGCGTGCCTGTACCAAAAGCCATTCCAGGATCCAATTCAATGATCAATTCATCGCTTGATACCGGATTATAAGTTTCCCATGTCGGCACAATTGTGAAACGTTTGGAGATTTTGACGGGATGATAATATTTTTTCCATGAAGTCGCCCATTCCTCTTCGTTCACTTCGCTGATGGTCACTTCGTTTTTGCCCAAATTAATATCAAATGCCACCAGGTTATTGATAGCCAACTTAATGGCCTCAACCGTTTCGCCTAAAAAACTATTGACCGGCAAATAAGCTTTCAAGATCACGCCGTCCACTGGAAAATCTTCCGGATCCAACGAATAGATTTCACCAAAACGATCTTCCCGTTCTTTCGTCAAATCTTCCGAATCCTCGATGACTACTCCGCTGGCACCTGCTTCATGCATGATATTGGAAACTGCTTCAATCGCTTCATTCGTGGTATGGATTGCTAATTCTGACCATTTCAATTCCGTCCAGCTCCTTTTTCGCTTCCACAATCAGCAAGACTCCCGCATTACGCAAGAGTCTACTGGTTGCAGAAACTGGATTAATTACTGACAGCAACTTCCCCATCAGTCCAGGTTCTCACTTATTCGCCTTTAATGGTCCGTTTGATTTTATCAAACAGCGAGCTGCTGTGTTCTTCTGGAATATCCCCGCTGATTTCAGCAAACTCACGCAGCAGCTGTTTTTGCTTCTCGCTGAGTTTTGTTTGTGTTTTGACGCGGACAATGACATGTTGATCTCCGGTTCCATAGCCATGAACGTTTTTGACGCCTTTGCCTTTCAGTCGGAAACGGGCTCCACTTTGTGTACCAGCTGGAATCTTCAACTTCACTTTACCTGAAATTGTCGGAACTTCGATTTCATCCCCCAATGCGGCCTGTGGATAGGTGATGGAAATATCCAGATAGATATCGTCCCCTTCACGCTGGAACTGTTTATGCGGTCTGACGCGGAATACAACATAGAGATCCCCTGCTGGTCCTCCGTTGATCCCCGGTCCACCTTGTCCAGTAACGCGCAATTGCTGGCCATCGTCTACACCGGCTGGAATCGTGACTTTGATTTTCTTGACTTTGCGCACTTTTCCTTCGCCGTGGCATGTCTGGCATTTTTCTTCGATGATTTGGCCAGAGCCTTCACAATGATGGCAGGCACGGCGGTTGACCATACGGCCAAATGGCGTATCCTGCGTCACATTCAGCTGGCCGGAGCCTTCACAGTATGGACATGTCTTCTTCTTGGTACCTGGCTTAGCGCCAGAACCGTCACATGTTCCACATGTTTCGTCTTTCGGCAATTCAACTTCCGATTCCTTGCCGAATACGGCATCCATGAAATCGATGGTCATGGAGTACTGAAGATCATCGCCTTTACGTGGTGCGTTCGGATCGCGGCGTCTTGAACCTCCACCGAAGAAAGTGCTGAAAATATCATCGAAACCGAATCCCTCAGCTCCGCCGAATCCGCCGCCGCCAAAGCCTTGGTTCGGATCCTGATGGCCAAACTGATCATATTGTGCACGTTTTTGCTCATCGCTTAATACTTCATATGCCTCTTTAACTTCCTGGAACTTAGCAGAAGCATCTTTATCTTTATTGATGTCCGGATGAAACTTTTTAGATAAGGTCCGGTATGCTTTTTTAATTTCTTCTTTAGAAGCGGACTTGGATACGCCCAGTACTTCATAATAATCTCGCTTATTCATAAGTCACTCTCCCTCTAGCAATCAACTGTAATTGTACACGGTTTAAATCACTGATGCAAAGACATTGAAAAAGCCAAAGCATGTTGCTTTGCTTTGACTTTTCAAGTTCTTGCTTATTTTTTATCGTCGTTAACTTCTTCAAATTCAGCATCGACTATATCGTCGTTGCCTGGAGCTGCGCCTTCTTCTTGAGTAGCTTGTTGAGCTGCTGCTGCCTGCTCGTACGCTTTCATGGAAAGGCCTTGAAGAATCTCCTGCAATTTATCTTTTTTCTCACGGATGTCTTCGATGTTGTCAGACTCCAATGCCGCTTTTAGTTCGTCGCGCGCATCTTCCGCTTGTTTTTTCTCTTCTTCAGAGACAACTTCACCAAGGTCAGTAATTGTTTTGTCAGTTGTGAAGACAGCTTGGTCCGCTTCGTTGCGAAGTTCAACTTCTTCTTTTACTTTAGCATCCGCTTCAGCGTTTTCTTCTGCTTCTTTGATCATGCGTTCGATTTCATCGTCCGTCAAAGAAGTGTTGGATTGAATTGTAATTGTCTGCTCTTTTTGTGTCCCCAGATCTTTCGCTTTAACGCTGACGATACCGTTTTTATCGATATCGAAGCTTACTTCGATTTGCGGCACGCCGCGTGGAGCTGGCGGAATATCTGCCAATTGGAAACGGCCAAGCGTTTTGTTGGCTGCTGCCATCGGGCGCTCCCCTTGCAATACATGAATATCTACAGCCGGCTGGTTGTCAGCAGCAGTTGAGAATGTTTGCGATTTTGAAGTCGGGATTGTCGTGTTGCGTTCAATCAATTTAGTGAATACGCCGCCCATTGTTTCAATACCAAGAGATAATGGCGTTACGTCCAATAGGACAACGTCTTTAACGTCACCAGTCAATACGCCGCCTTGGACTGCTGCACCCATAGCTACAACTTCATCCGGGTTAACACCTTTATGCGGGTCTTTGCCTGTTTCTTTCTTAACAGCTTCCTGTACGGCTGGAATACGAGTAGATCCACCGACAAGGATAACACGGTCAATTTCAGAAGCAGAAATGCCAGCATCTTTTAACGCCTGGCGAGTCGGCCCCATTGTGCGTTCAACTAATGAAGAAGTCAATTCATCGAACTTCGCACGGCTCAATGTAACTTCCAAGTGAAGAGGTCCAGCTTCTCCTGCTGTGATGAACGGCAGTGAAATTTGAGTTGACGATACGCCAGACAAATCTTTTTTCGCTTTTTCAGCCGCATCTTTCAAACGCTGTGTCGCCATCTTGTCTTTCGACAAGTCAACGCCGTTTTCTTTTTTGAATTCCTGCACCAAATAGTCGATGATCAATTTATCGAAGTCATCGCCACCCAGACGGTTGTCGCCGGCAGTTGATTTTACTTCAAAAACGCCGTCGCCCAGTTCAAGGATCGATACGTCGAACGTACCGCCGCCAAGGTCATAAACAAGGATTGTTTCATCTGTATCTGTTTTGTCCAAACCGTATGCAAGTGCTGCAGCAGTAGGCTCATTGATGATGCGTTCCACTTCTAAGCCTGCGATACGCCCAGCATCTTTTGTTGCCTGGCGTTCTGCATCGTTGAAATAAGCTGGAACTGTGATAACCGCTTTTGTTACTTTTTCGCCTAAGTATTCTTCAGCATAGCCTTTAAGATATTGAAGAATCATTGCAGAAACTTCTTGTGGCGTATATTCTTTGCCTTCAGCTGTTACTTTTTGCTGAGTACCCATCAAACGTTTTACGGATTGGATGGTGTTCGGGTTTGTGATCGATTGGCGTTTTGCCACTTCGCCGACTTGGCGTTCACCATTTTTGAAAGCGACAACAGAAGGTGTTGTACGGTTGCCTTCTGGGTTTGGAATGATTTTTGGCTCGCCGCCTTCTAATACTGCGACTGCTGAGTTTGTTGTACCTAAGTCAATACCGATAATTTTGCTCATTATGAATTCCTCCAATAATTTTTTATTCGTTTACTTTTACCATTGCCGGACGGAGAACCCGTCCTTTTAGGATATAGCCTTTTTGCAATTCCTGCAGGACAGTTCCCGGTTCAGCGGAATCATCTTTTTCCTGCATGACTGCCTGATGGAAGTTCGGGTCGAAAGGTTCGCCAACCGCCTTGATTTCTTCCAAGCCTTCGCGGCTGACAGCTTCAATCAAGGATTTTTGGACCATTTCGACACCCTTCATTACAGAAGCCGATTCTTCGCTGGTGGTTTGAAGCGATAATGCACGCTCGAAATTATCCAAAACTGGCAGGATATCTGACAGCAGGGATTGAGAGCGGAATTTATTGGCTAAATCTTTGTCTATTTGCGTACGCCGTTTGAAATTATCATAATCGGCAAGCAGGCGCAAATATTTGTTCTGTTCTGCTTCCAACTGTTTGCGCAGCTCTTCAGCTTCGTCAACCGTTTCTTCCTCCTGCTCAGCGGAAAGGTCAACTTCCGGAGTTTCTGTATCCGCGAATTCTGTTTCCTCTTCAGCAACAGGCGCTTTCGCTTTTTCTTCCACTTCTTCAGCCATATCTTGTTCTTCAGTTTTTAATGGTTCATTTTTTTTTGACAAGTCTATTCCTCCTTTGTTCACGTTCCTTTAAACATGCGGGTCAACTCTTTCGATAAATCACCGCTTAATAGGTCCAATATGGAAACAATACGTTTGTAATCCATTCGTTTTGGCCCGATTATGGCAATTGACCCTGTTTGTTCTTCACCGATATCGTACGACACCGTAATGACACTGCAATCTTCCATTGCCGACAGCGTATTTTCCGAGCCGATGCGGATGTGGAGGCCTTGGCTTCCCACTGGCAAGATCATCGGAATATGCTTGGCTTCTTCCATAACATCCATCAAATTTCTGATTTTCTGGAGATCGTGAAAATCAGGTTGCTTGAGGATGTTCAATTTCCCACCGTAAAAGACGTTTTCATCTTCATGCGGCAATAAAACCGCTTTTCTGAACGTATGGAATAATTCGCCATAGTGTTCAACATGCTGTTTCAAGATCATCAGCGTTTCCTGTTCCAACCGCAGATGCAGGTTGTTCAGTGAGACGCCAACCAGCCGTTCATTGAGGATATTGGCCATCTTCTCAATATCTGATGGGTTAAGACCAGGCGGAATGGAAAACACGCGATTCTCCACATGCCCCGAATCGGTTACGATAATCGCAACCGCAGCATTTTCCGTCAACGGCACGATCGACAATTTCTTAACGATATGCATGCGCACATCAGGCCCTAAAAGAATGGATGTGTAATTGGTCAACTCCGAAAGAATCATCGCCGAGCGCTTAATGATTTCTTCAGTCTCTGTCAATTTTTCTTCAAAGATGGAACGCAATTGCACGATATCCTGTTGCGGCAATGGCCTTGGCGTCAGCAGGTGATCGACATAATAGCGGTACCCTTTTTCGGAAGGAATGCGTCCGGAAGACGTATGGGTTTTTTCCAGGAAGCCCATTCTTTCAAGCTCGGCCATCTCGTTGCGGATGGTTGCCGAACTATAGGAAATCCCAGGCTTCTTGGAGAGTTGGTTCGATCCTACCGGCTGAGCTGATTGAATATAATCATCCACTGTCACCTTTAAGATGAGCAGTTGCCGTTCTGTTAACATGATCATCACCTCTGTTAGCACTCTAAGTACCCGAGTGCTAATACTACATTAAAATTAACAAATATAACGACCCTTGTCAACGCAAGACCCCTATGCCAATAAAAATTGTTCAAATACTTCGTTGCCGACAAACCGGCCTTTTCTGGTCAACCGGACAAAGTCTCCGGCGATCTCCAAATTTTTCTTTTCGATTTCCTTTTCCAATATGCTGCCGTATACATCCTGTATCGGTTTTTGGAACTTATCCTGGAAATGTAGCAGCGATACACCGTTTGTCTTCCGCAGCCCTAAAAACATTTCCTCTTCCATTTTTTCATGGACCGGCACTTCATGTGTATTGAGGATCGGACGCTGGCCTGAATCCAGCGGTTCCATGTATTTTTTCAACGGTCCGGCATTCGAATAACGGACGCCGTCTACATAACCATGCGCGCCTGCTCCAACACCAATGTATTCAACATTGTCCCAATACAGGAGGTTATGCCGGGACTCATGGCCTGGGCGCGCGAAGTTGGAGATTTCATACTGTTTCAGTCCCCGGCCGTCCATTTCATTCATCAACCGTTCGTACATATCCGCTTCCAAATCTTCTGTGACAGTATTCAACTTGCCTTTTGTCATCAAGTTGTAGAAGACAGTCTTCGGTTCAATGATCAGCGAGTAGGCGGAGAAATGCGGCAAGTCGAAAGCGAATGCCTGTGCGAGCGTATCTTCCCATTGCTGCATGCTCTGGCCCGGCAGCCCGTACATCAAATCAAAACTCAAGTTTTTGAAGCCGACTTGGCGCGCTGATTCGACCGCCCGCCCAACATCGGTATTGCTGTGTGTCCGGCCAAGCCGTTTCAGCAGGTCTTCATCAAATGACTGGACGCCCATGCTCAAACGGTTGACGCCTCCGTCAAACAACACCTGCATTTTGTCGCCTGTCAGTTCATCCGGATTGGCTTCTGAAGTCCATTCCAAGTCGTCTGCCATCGGCACATAGCGGTGGATATAGGATAACAGCTTCTCCAGCTGAACAGGTGTCAGCGAAGTTGGCGTGCCGCCTCCCAGAAAAATCGTTTCAAGCGGCTGGTCAAGTGCTCCTTGTTCTTTCCATAAAGCCAGCTCCTTCCCGACAGAATCGATATAGGCATCTACGGGCTGGTCTTTGAAAAAGACTTTATTGAAATCACAGTAAAAGCAGATCTGGTGGCAGAATGGAATATGGATATACAATCCTTTAACCATTTTTATTTCCTCTTTTCTAATAAGAAAAGGAGGCTGAAATTCCCGCCCCCTTTCTTCCGTTTATTTTGATTGGTCATCCATTTTCAGGATCGCCATGAATGCTTCTTGTGGAACTTCAACAGATCCAACTTGCTTCATGCGTTTTTTACCTTCTTTTTGCTTGTCCAAAAGTTTGCGTTTTCGGGAGATATCCCCGCCGTAACACTTGGCAAGAACGTTTTTGCGCATGGCACTGATGGTCTGGCGTGCAACAATCTTCTGGCCGATGGCGGCTTGGATCGGCACTTCGAACTGCTGGCGCGGGATCAGGCTTCTCAACTTATCAACGATCACTTTGCCGCGTTCATAGGCAAAATCACGATGGACGATAAAGCTTAAGGCGTCGACTTGTTCAGAATTCAGTAGAATATCCATCTTCACAAGTTTCGACTCTTTGTAGCCGATCAATTCATAATCAAATGAAGCGTAGCCTTTTGTTCCCGATTTCAGCTGATCAAAGAAATCATAGACGATTTCAGCAAGCGGCAGCTCATAGATGATGCTGACACGTGTGTCGTCGACATAATCCATTGTCATGAAATTGCCTCGCTTGCGCTGGCAGATTTCCATAACTGCGCCGACATAATCATTCGGGACCATGACAGTCGCTTTCACATAAGGTTCTTCAACCATTTGGATTTTCTGCGCGTCCGGCATCATGGCAGGGTTATCGATTTTCAGGATTTCCCCGTCCGTCATGTGTACGTCGTAGATTACACTTGGTGCTGTTGTGATCAAATCAATGTTGAATTCACGCTCGATGCGTTCCTGAATGATTTCCATATGCAACAAGCCGAGGAAACCACAACGGTAACCAAAGCCAAGCGCCTGGGAAGATTCCGGTTCAAATTGCAGAGCGGCATCGTTCAACTCCAATTTCTCCAGCGCATCACGCAAGTCGTTGTATTTGGATGTATCGATCGGATACAATCCGCAATAAACCATCGGATTCAAACGGCGATAACCTGGCAATGCTTCTTTTGCCGGGTTATCGGCCAATGTAATAGTATCTCCGACGGTGGAATCGCCGACATTTTTGATGGCAGCGGTCAAAAATCCGACATCGCCAACCGTCAATTCATTACGAAGCGTTGCATGAGGAGTGAAAACCCCTGCTTCAATCACTTCAAATTCTTTTCCGGAAGCCATCATCTGGATGCGGTCTCCAGGCTTCACAGTTCCTTCCACAATCCGGATATAAGCGACGACGCCACGGTATGGATCGTAAAGGGAGTCAAAGATCAATGCTTTTAACGGCGCATTCGGGTCGCCTGTTGGTGCAGGAACTTTTTCGACAATCTGTTCAAGAATATCCTCGATGCCGATTCCCGCTTTTGCTGAAGCCAATACAGCTTCAGAAGCATCCAATCCGATAACATCTTCGATTTCCTGGCGAACACGCTCCGGATCGGCAGCAGGCAAATCGATTTTATTGATAACTGGCAGGATTTCCAAGTCATTGTCTAATGCCAAGTAAACGTTTGCTAAAGTCTGGGCTTCTATGCCTTGAGCCGCATCGACAACCAGTACAGCGCCTTCACAGGCGGCCAGGCTGCGTGATACTTCGTAAGTGAAGTCGACATGGCCCGGTGTGTCGATCAAATGCATAATATAGATTTCTCCGTCTTTGGCTTTATAATTCAGCTGGACAGCATTTAATTTGATGGTAATGCCACGTTCCCGTTCAAGATCCATGGAATCCAGTGACTGTGCTTTCATTTCACGGGAAGTCAGCGCTTCCGTCTTTTCTAAAATTCGGTCAGCAAGCGTAGACTTGCCGTGGTCAATATGCGCAATAATTGAGAAGTTGCGGATTTTGCTTTGACGGGATAATCTTTCCTCATTATTCATTCTCTTCACTCCTAAATAAACTACTATGAATTATAGCAGTACAGCACGGATTGAGCAATGAAAGCCCCAGAAATCATTTCAGTGTCAAGTGAAACTTCTTTGCACGTAACTATTGCATTCCTGTCGTCGATTTGATAAAATAACTCTTGTTGTATAGAGACATTAAAGAGTTGGGATGATTTCCCCTCTTACATATTGTCTAGGAGGTGAAAGATATGCCAAACATTAAATCTGCAATCAAACGTGTGCGCACGAACGAAACTAAAAACGCTCAAAACTCACATGTGAAATCAGCAATGCGTTCTTCTATTAAGAAAGCTGAAACAGCTTTGACTAACAAAGACGATAACGCTAGCGATTCTGTAAAAGCTGCGATTAAACAGGTGGAAAAAGCGGCTTCTAAAGGCTTGATCCATAAAAACACTGCAGCTCGTAAAAAATCGAGCTTGATGAAAAAAGCGTAAAACCTTTTAAAAAGCCGGTTCCTCCAGAGGAACCGGCTTTTTTTCTATGCATGTTAACGTTTCATTTGAGACGCGCGCTTCATCAGGAAAAATTCCAGGATGCGCTCACGGTTGCCGCTGACTGTCTTCAGCTGCAGATCGATCGCCGCCAAATCCCCCAATACTTGAAGCAGCCGCTTCTCGGAAATCTGTTGGCGCTTTTCCACCAGCAGCTTGACGCGGTACGGATGGGCTTTCAATTGTTTGGAGATCTGCTGCGCATGATAGCCTTTTTTCTGCAAGTAATAGACTTGGATCATGAAGCGAATCTGCGAAGCCAGCAAAGCCGTCAGCGCCACAGGTTCTTCTTTTTGCCTCAACAAATCATAATAGACACTGAGTGCGCCGCTGACATCGCCGTCCAAATAAGATTGCAGCATTTTGAAGGCATCCTGTTCGAGCGTCCGCGCAGTCATTCTTTCTACAAGGTCTACCGTGATATCGCCTTCCGCTGCACCAAGGTACAACGACATCTTCTCAATTTCCGAAGACAGCAGAGTCAGATTGGTGCCTGCCATTTCCATCAGTCGCTGCGCCGCTTTCAAATCGATGCCTTTTCCAAAACTTTTCGCTTCATGCATCAGCCAGCTTTCCAGATCATTTGTCTGCAAAGATTTCGCTTCCACCAGAACGGTATGCTGTTTCATCAGCTTGGTGACTTTTTTCCGCTCATCCAGCTTTTCATAAGGTGCAACAAAAATCGTCACAGAACTGCCCGGTGGATTTTCAAGCCACGCTTCCAAAGCCTTCAAGTCATGATTGATCTTTTCCTTGCCGCGTTCCGCCGCCTTCAGGAACGAAGCATTGCGAGCGATTATGAGCTTTCGGTCGCTGAAGAAAGGAATGGTATCCGCTTCATCGATGACGTGGTCAACAGGAACTTCATCCAAATCAAAAAATGTCAGTTCCAATTCCCCGCCGTCCGTTAATTTATCTTTTAATAAGTCCAATGTTTTTTCAATGAAATAGCTTTCTGTTCCCACTATGAGATAAACAGGGTCTATTTGCCCGCTGCGTATGGATTTCCACACGGATGTAATCATCGTATCAGCCTCCCTCTCTCTACTATATCGGATTTTTGCCCATTTGGGTATTTGACAGTTATGTGTCAGCGCAGAAATTCGTTTGTTAAAGTCCACTTCAATCTAGATTTTTATTCAGACTTCGCTTATAATTAGAAGGAATTAGGAGGGATTTCAATGAATGAATTTGAACAGAATGTACAGTCCAAACGTA
The DNA here is from genome assembly GCF_014836985.1 of Planococcus wigleyi. GTDB lineage: Bacteria > Bacillota > Bacilli > Bacillales_A > Planococcaceae > Planococcus > Planococcus notacanthi. The sequence goes on from NZ_JACSPU010000004.1 coordinate 336,413, forward strand.
ACGATGCAATCGACGCGGGAATGGGCTTTGTCGTATCCTTTGGATTTTTCGCCCTTATCTTTATCATCGCTGGACTTGTACAGTTCGCTGCACGGTAATTAAATCAAAAAAGGTTCCGGAGTTTCATATCCGGAACCTTTTTTTGTTGCTCAATACATCAGTCAACGCATAGTCTCCAACTCCACCTGTCCATCATTATATAACAGCCGGATGGTGCCGTTTTCAGCAGTGTTCAATGTACGGAGTTCCAATTCACTAAAGCGCTCGACCACTTCCAGGCTCGGATGGCCGTAACGGTTATCAGCACCCGTTGAAAATATCGACAGTGCAGGCTTGAGGGCAGCCAGGAAGCCTTCGCTGCTGGATGTTTTGCTGCCATGATGACCGACTTTCAATACTGTCAGCCCGGCAAGATCAGGTGCGTAAGACTCCAGCAGACGCGCTTCGCCTTCCGCTTCCAGGTCTCCCGTAAACAAAATTCGGTAATCGCCCGTTTTCATCAGCAACACCAAGGAATCATTATTGCCTTCGTACTCCTCATCATCCGGCGACAGGTACGCAAAGTGCGTTTGTCCTACGGCCCAATTTGACCCCTTAGCCGGAAATGCCACTTCCGTCTGCGCCGCATCAGGAGCCAGTTCGACCATCAACGCATTCGTCGCTGAGCCTGGCGTCAAATGCAACTGATCAATAGGAAACAGCTTGAAAATCTCCTCTGCTCCTTCTGCGTGATCGGCATCCGGATGCGAAATGATGAACAGATCCAGTGAAGAGATTCCACTCCCCTTTAAATAGGGTGCTACAACCTGCCTGCCAATTTCGTAAGGCCGCTTCTTCTCCTTAAAAGCTTCGGTATCGAATCGCAGCAAGCCACCGCTGTCGATCAAATAGACCGCTTCCCGGTAAGGCAATTCAATTACTGCACTATCCCCTTGGCCAACGTCCAAAAATGTCACTTTCAAACGTGGATCCAAATAAGGCAACGCTGTGAACAGCAGGGCCGGAATAACCAAAATCAGCAATTGGCGCCAACGGAACCCCAATTCTGCCGCGCAATAAAATACATAAACACTGGCAATGAGCAAGCAGACGGCCAGAACTCCCGGCTTTCCAGGATTCCACAATTGATAAGGCAAATCTGCCAGCCACAGCATTAATTGCCCAACCAGCCCACGCAAAGGTTCGTAAAAATAAAACAGGAAATCTGCCGCCGGTCGGCACAGCAGAGTCAGAAACAACAGCAAAAAATTCATCGGCAGAATCAGCAAGGTGAACAGCGGGACAAACAGGCTATTCACCAGGAATGCAGACAGAGACAATTCATAAAAATGAAACAGCAGCAACGGATACAAGGTCACTTGAGATATGAAGGTGATGACAAATCCCGTTTTCAAAGCAGACTGGATTCCCCTCAACAATTTTAGCGAGTATATAATACCGAATGTCGCGCCATAGGACAGTTGGAATCCAATTTTGAAGAGGACATACGGATTCCATAACAGCAAAAGAATCATACTAGTTAACATAACATTTGCAATAGGCAACCGGAATCCAAGCAACTTTCCTGTTAATACAAGAGTTACCATGCTGACAGCCCGCCAAACTGAAGGGGCACCACCAGCCATGACTGCGTAAAGCGGCAGAATGATGAGCAGAATGACTGTAGCCGACTCTTTTCGGACATGCAGGCGGATAAGGATGAAATACAGCATCCCTGATGCGATTCCCACATGCAATCCCGAAATGGCAAACAGATGAGAAATTCCGAGTGTTTGATAAATGCGTTGATCTTCCAGGTCCATGTTTTCCCGCTCCCCGATCAGCAGCGCTTCCGCTTCTACTGACAAGCTTTCGGGAAAATGTTCACGGATATGGCGCTTGAGTGCATCACGCCTCCCCAACAGCCCTGTAAGCCACGAATCGTTTTCGCTGATGCCTTCAATCGACTGAACAACCAGTAACCGGGAAGCTCCATTGTGGATCAGGTATTCTTCCATATTGAACGAATAACGATGGGAAGGCGGTGACGGAACCTCAAATACCCCCTTTACCAGAAAGTCCGACCGGTCCACCAGGCCTTCCAGCTGATTTTTTTGCTCTTCCGAAGCTATTCGATAACGGGCATAGACGACCGTCCCATCCGCGATCACCGCAAAGCCTCTTAGGCTGTCACCATCGACAGCTGCCCCTGAACGGAATGTCAGCTTGCCCGAATATGGAAGCGAGTAATCAAAATGGTCCTGGCTCCGGAAATCCTGCAGCAAGTAAATTGCGCCGGCAACTAAAAGGATACCCAGAATAAGCATCGGACTTTCTCTTTTCCAACACATCCAACAAAAAAGCAGCGCCATGAACACGAGTTGAACCGGTGTTTCATGCGCTGCATATGTGGCAAGAGCTGTAGCAGTTGCCAGGTACAAAAATAGATTGGCTGTTACACTTCGACTTCTCCGAATAATTGGTTCACCCGTTCATTGTAATGGGCCAATTCTTCTTCGCTTCCGCCTTTTTCACGTATTTTTTCCAGCAGCTCCATATACAGAGCCGACTTTTCGACACTTAAAAAGTCGATTTTTCGCTCATCGAATACCACTTGCACCACTTCTACACCAGCCTGTTCCAATAGTTCGATGGCGTATTCATGATTCTTGTAATCAGTGGCGTAATACAGGCGGGAAATCCCTGACTGAATAATCGACTTGGTACATTGCAGACAAGGAAAATGGCTGACGTACATATCGGCTCCATCGACGCTGACACCGTATTTAGCGCATTGCAGCAATGCATTCATTTCTGCATGGACGGTCCGGACACAATGTCCATCAACGACATAGCAGCCTTTATCAATGCAGTGGTCGCCGCCTGAAATCGATCCGTTATAGCCCCCGGCCATGATTCTGCGGTCGCGCACAATGGTGGCTCCAACCGCCAGACGTGTACAAGTACTTCTAAGTGCCAGTAAATGGCTTTGCGCCATGAAGAATTGATCCCAAGTTATTCGCTTCATTTAATTGCCTCCTGCATGTGTAGTTAAAATAAGTGTAGCAGAGGCAGTCGTTTCGTCAACCGTCTTTTCTAGTCGAGCTTGCTATTTAGTAGTGATCAACTCTTTTAATTGTTCGAAGGTTTTATCGCCGATGCCTGTGACTTCAGTCAATTCTTCCGGTGTTTTGAAGCTGCCGGCTTCTTCCCGGTAAGCAAGGATCGCAGCGGCTTTGGAAGGGCCGATGCCCGGCAACTCCATCAACTCGGTTTCAGTTGCCTGATTGATGTTGATCAAGCTGCTGCCGCCCGCTGAAGCTGTCTGTTCCAATGCGGGCAGGACGATTTCTTCACCGGCCGCCGGTACGTATAAACTGGTTTCATCAGCAACAATCAATGCCAAATTGATGGCGCGGCTGTCGGCTTCAGACGTAAATCCACCAGCTGCGTCTATAGCATCCTGCATACGGGATCCTGGCGCGAGCTCATAAACGCCGGGATTGGCCACTTGGCCTTTCATATCAATCATTACAGTAGATTCGATTACAGGGTCTTCGTTTTCAGGAGTTTCTGTCTGCTGAGGGGATTCAGCGTTGATCAGTTCTAGAGAAGGAACAGGAGTTTTTTCAGGGTTTCCTTGAGGAAATAAAAAATAAATCAACAGCAGCGCAATGGCGGCAGCGGGGATCAACAGCCATGCGGTTTTATTCTGAAGCTGGGAAAGTTTCAGCTGGCATTCCTCGTTTCTTCAGAAGGCAATTAAATAGAAGCTGTTTGAATTATATATTAATTCCATTTCACTTGTCCATCCTTTTCGAAATAGAAAAAAGCCCCCTGCATTGTGCAGGAGGCTGAGTAGAATTCTTGTTTATTTTTTAGCATAAAAGAAAATGCGTTCACTTTCTTCATCTGGAGCCTGATCCGAAAAATCGGCTGTAATCGATTCTATGGAAAATCCGGCTTCTTCCAGCCACTTGATGTAAACATCCACCGGGAAAGTCATCTGTTCATGCGTTTCTTCGAAGCGCTCAAACAAGCCATTCTGGCGGACAAAAAAAGTCATGTCATGAATCACACTATGTTCTGCCTCTCCAGGCTCGGTATGCCAAATATAAGCGATTTCCTCTGCATCATAAACAAACGGACTGTCCATATAAACTGTATCCACTTTGAAAACGGAATGCACATCAAAGAAAAAATGGCCTCCTGAGTTCAAGGCTTCATAAGCTTCCCTGAACGTCTGCCGGACCTGTTTGCCGCTCTGCAGATAATTTAAGGAATCGATTGCAATCGTGACGATATCGAAACCGGCAAGCCCTTCCAAGTTGTCCATGGACAATTGAAGCACCGGAATAGACTGGTTTGCCTCTTGAAACCGTTGATTGGCGACCGTCAGCATGTCTTCAGACAAATCGCTTGCGGTCACTTCATAGCCCATTTCAGCAAAAAGCTGTGACAATGTGCCGGTTCCGCACGCCACGTCCAGCAATTTGCCGGACGGGACGTGGGAAGCGACCCACTCCACATACTTTTCATAAGGAATATCTTCCATCAGTCCATCATAGACTGCGGCAAATTTTCCGTATTTCATATTTCCATTTGCGGAGCTTCTCTCCACAGGCGTTCAAGGTTATAGTACGAGCGTTCGTCTTTATGGAAAACGTGGGCTACCACATCTCCAAGGTCAACAAGGATCCAGCGTGCTGAATCGAATCCTTCAACACTTTTCACTTCGTGGCCTTCTTCGTGTGCTTTGTCCATGATTTCTTTTGCAATCGATTGGACTTGGCGATCGGAGTTCCCTGTACAAATAACGAAGAAATCAGCCAAAAGCGAAATCCCCTCCATATTCAAGACAACGATGTCTTCCGCTTTTTTGTCTTCCGCAGCATTATAAGCTACTTGCAGTAAAGTTTCTTTAGTCATTCTTTCACTTTCCCTTTCTGTTGCACGAAGTAGTTGTAGCACTTCAGTGAATCCGGAAATACCGGTTGATTTTTTGATACTAAAAATTCGATGGAATGTTTAACCGAGGCTTCCATCATAACATCCAATCCCCGATCTTTTAATTGTCGCAATTCTTCAACACCGGAAAACTTTCGGTTGGGCTCGATCAAATCGGCAATATAGACGACTTTTTCCAAGTCAGACATCGCTTCGCGCCCCGTCGTATGGTAACGGATGGCATTCAGGACATCTTCATCCTCCACTCCGAATTCGGTAGTTGCCAAATAAGCGCCAACCGGTGCATGCCAAAGTTCCGCATGGTATTCAAGCAAGAGCGGGTCCATCTCTTCAGAGACAATGATGGATTTCATCCAGTCACGATCCGAAAACTTCGCAACGTCGTGAAGAATGGCAGCAATTTCAGCTTTGGATTCAGAAACATTGAATTCCTTTGCCAGTTCAATCGCCGTATCCACTACCCCAAGCACATGCGTAAAACGATTGTCAGGCAGCCGTTCTTTAACTTTCTCCAATATTTGGCTTGGCTCCATACAACCCCTCCTCTCGAATAAATGCTTCCACTTTGTCAGGCACCAAAAATGCCAGCGGCCGCCCAACAGCAGCACGTTCTCTCAACATGGTCGATGACAGCAGCAATTCAGGTGAATCGATCATCATAACCGGATAAGGTGTTTCTGTATTATACCCCGGGCGCTTGACTCCGATAAAGCGAACCAACTTCACCAAATCATCGATGCGATACCAGGAAGGCAAACCTTCCACCATATCTCCGCCGATGATGAAGTAAAATTCCGCATCCGGTTCTTTTTCTGTCAGCTTTGTCAATGTATCAAACGAATAGGAAACGCCGCCGCTGTTGATTTCGAATTCCTCCACCCGGAATTGCGGATGGCCGGATATCGCCAGCCGTGTCATTTCCAGCCGCTGCTCAGCACTGGCTCCCGCTACATCTTTATGAGGTGCAATAAAATTCGGCATGAAGCGCACTTCATCCAGTTTCGCTGAATGGTATGCTTCGCTGGCCATAATCAGATGGCCGAGATGAGGTGGATTGAATGTTCCGCCCAATATCCCGACTTTTTTCATCGTTTGACCGGCAGCTCGATTCGTTTGTTGTTGACCGATTGCTTGTAAAGGACCACCGTATGACCAATCAATTGGACCAATTCCGATTTGGTGCCTTTTGCAAGAGCTTTCGCCACTTCATCTTTGCCGTCTTCATTGTTTTGCAGAATGCTGATTTTTACCAATTCGCGTTTTTCTAATGCTTCTTTGATTTGTACAAGCATCGCTTCATTGACGCCGCCTTTTCCTACCTGGAAAATCGGATCAAGATGATGTGCTTCGCTTCTCAAAAAGCTTTTTTGTTTAGTTGTTAACATAAGTGCCTCCTAGTTTTTCTGTGATCAATTGAATCATTTTCTCGGTGTTCGGCTGAACGCCCGTCCATTTCTCAAATGCAATTGCACCTTGATAGACGAACATGCCGACTCCGTTTACTGTCACGCAGTTTTTTTCTTTTGCTTTTTCTAAAAAAGGGGTAACCAAAGGTGTGTAGATGATATCCGCCGCTACTGTCCCAGCCTTGATCCGTTCCAAGGAAATCGGCAACGCTTCCCCTGTCGACAAACCGACTGAAGTGGTTTGGATGACAACAGAGAATTCTGCCAGCCGCTCTTCAGATTCCAAAAGAGTCACAGCGCTGGCACCGATTTCAGCAGCCAATTCCTCGGCTCTCCGGAATGTCCGGTTGGTGATGGTAATATCGGCAAAACCTGCACGTTTTAATGCAAAAGCGATGCCTCTTGCAGCGCCACCGGCACCAATCAGCAACACTTTCGCTGTCTTATCGACCGGATGCACGAGCAATGACCGGACAAAACCATCGCCATCGGTATTTGAACCCACAAATTCTTTGCCATCAAAATGCACGGTATTGACCGTATTCATCTGCATGGCGCTTTCGTCCAGGCTGCCGAGAAACGGCACAATGGACTGCTTATGCGGCAAGGTGATATTGAAACCGCTGATACCCAAGGTTTTCATGGCTTCAAAAGATTTTTCCAAATGTTCCGGTTCCACATGGATCGGAATATAGGCCGCATCGATGCCATGCTCGTCAAACCATGTTTCATGCATAAACGGGGATAGGGAGTGGGCAATCGGATCACCGATTACCGCGTACCATTTCTTCATCCAAAAACCTCCTAGATCAGCGATGGGCGCAACATGACTTCTACACCTTTAGGGGCATGGGCAGCAATGACTGCGTTGCCGTGCTGAATCGTGATCCAGCCAAGCCCGGAAAATACGATATCTGTTTTGGCATCTTTAACACGGAATTCATGGCGCACCAATTCAGGGAATTCGTCTTTATACTCAGCTGAAGGCGGCGCCAGCATATCTCCCAGATGCTGCTCATAGAGGGCATCTGCATTTTCCAATTTCGTACGGTGTATCGGCAGGTCATTGGCAACATGGACCGTAAACGATGAACGCTCCCCTTGAATAAAGTCAAAGCGCGCCAATCCTCCCACAAACAAGGTCTGCTCGGCATTCAGCTGGAACACACGCGGCTTGATTTCTTTTTTCGGCATGATCTGCTTTAGATCTGCTGTCTTTAAATGATGAGCCAATTGGTGATGGTTGATGATTCCCGGAGTATCAAATAATGAACGTTTGTCATCCAAAGGAATTTCAATCATATCCAATGTCGTTCCAGGGAAATGTGACGTTGTGATGACATCCGATTGGCCAGTCGCCTGTTTGATGACACGGTTGATGAACGTCGATTTCCCAACGTTTGTACAGCCGACCACGTAAACGTCTTTGCCTTTGCGGTACTTTTCAATGGCTTCCATCGCTTCCGGAACTCCTGTCCCTTTATGGGCACTGACCGTCAAGACATCGATTGGGTGCAAGCCCAATTTTTTGGCTTCCTGCTTCATCCAATTGACGAGTTTCTGTTGTTTGACCGACTTCGGCAGAAGATCCGCTTTGTTGGCAACTAACAAAATATCATTATTCCCCACAAAACGGTGAAGGCCTGGAAGCCAGCTGCCGTTGAAGTCGAAAATATCGACGATTTTCACGATCAGTCCATCACGTTCGCCCAATCCATTTAAAATACGCAGGAAATCATCGTCCGTCAACGATACCGGCTGAAGTTCATTGTAATTCTTTAAACGGAAACAGCGTTGGCAAATAATTTCTTCTTTTTCCAATGAAGACGGCGGAGCATATCCTACCTCTTCTTTGTTTTCAGTTTGAATCTGTACACCGCATCCGATGCATGTTGGCATTTCACTCAATTTTCTTCCTCCCACATCAATTGTCCTTTTTCTTTCAATCTCTTCATGATTCTGCGCTCGACTCTCCGGTTAAAACGGGTGAAAAACCCATCTGATTGCGCCACCGGCAACACCAGGATCGTATGCATCTTATTTAAGTTGCCTCCGAAAATATCCGTCAGCATCTGATCCCCGATCACCACTACCTGATCGCGTTTTGCTTCCATAATCCGAAGCGCCTTGCGGAAAGCGCGGCCCATCGGTTTGCGTGCCTGGTGAATAAACGGAATACCTAAAGGATCCGCAAAAGATTTAACGCGCAATTCCTTGTTGTTGGAAACGATGACGACTTGAATACCAGCTTCCTTCATTGATTTCAACCATTCAATCAATTTTGGCGTCGCATCCGGACGGTCCCATTCCACCAGCGTATTATCCAAATCCGTAATGATTCCTTTAATATTCTTTTCAATTAATGTTTCCGGCTTAATGTCAAAAACGTCTTTTACATATTGGCTTGGTACAAAATTCTGATACACGGCAACCCACTCCTGTTTTCCTAACTTAATTCTACTGATTATACCATAATTCCTAACGGTTCTCCCACCTTGATCCGATTGCCATTCGACATATCTTCAACAAATTCAATGGAGTTCGCCTCAAAAAACAAAACAACTGTGGAACCAAAACTGAAATACCCCACTTCGTTTCCTTTTTGCCATTCGCCGCCAGTCTCGGTCAATTTGATGGAATTGACGAACATGGCGCCGACTTTGACTACCAGCATATTGCCGAAAGCGGTATCGAGTTCAGTGACCATTCGGTAATTGCCACTGATCGGCGCTTTGCCATATTGTAATCCGGCAGCATTAACCGGGTAGGATTTTTTTCCAAGTACATACTGTCTGTTGACCTTGCCGTCAGCAGGGCTGTGGATCCGGTGGTAATCGGCCGGAGACAAATAAAGCACTGCGTATTTTCCATCCTGATAGCGATCGGCTAAAGCCTTATCCCCTAAAAGGTCAGCTAACGAGTAATGCTGTCCTTTTACAAGAAAATGCACATTTTCATGCAGGTCACCGGCAATTTCAATTTTTCCATCGACAGGAGAAACTACTGGTGCCGGAGCGACTGGGCGGCTCCCCGGCGACAATTTCCGCACGAAGAAATCATGGAGAGTCGAAAAAGAGTCTAACGGTTTTTCAACATCATCCGTTAAAATCTGATAGGCTTTAATATACCCTGGAATAAATCTGCGGCTGTTTTTAGATTGGGCAAATTTGCGGATTAAATTTGAAGTATAAGCTCCATTGGTCAATTCGATGGAGCGCTGGTACAAATATTTTTTCATAGAGATGCCTCCGTTGCTAAAATAGTCTACCATTTTTTTACCTTTCACAGTATAATAGAGTGAACAAGTTTACAAAAAAGAAGGAGTGTTTTCCATTGTTAATTACAGAAAGAATGGATCACACCATAAAAAAGTTGAGGTCACAGACAGCGAACATTATTACAATCGGTAATATGATGTTTGGTGGTGCCTCTCTTATGGCCACTTTAAATGGATCATATAGCTATAGTGTGCTATTTATATTTATCGCGGCTTTTTTGGACCGCTTTGACGGTATGGTGGCAAGAAAGTTCAATCAGGAATCCGATTTAGGCAAACAGCTCGATTCAATGAGTGACATATTATCCTTTGGTGTTGCACCCGCAATTTTAATGTACCAGCTCGTTTTATCAGATTTCGGTTTTGTCGGAATGGTTTTTACTGTTATCTACATTTCGTGCGGCGCTTTCCGTCTGGCACGCTTCAACATTTCAGATGCGACAGGTTATTTTACCGGTTTGCCGATTACTGCAGCAGGTACAGTCATCACCCTTTCATACTTTGGGGTGCCAGCTTTTTCACCGGTCGTCTTTATGTTCCTGTTCATCCTTTGTTCATTGCTGATGGTCAGCACATTCACCTTGAGAAAAGTTTAAAAAAGCTGAGCGACGTTGAGAAAACGTCCTCAGCTTTTTTGTTGTCTTTCGGGAAGCTTAAATGCGTGCTGCCAATTGGCTGATGACATTAAAGACGATTTCCGTTGAATGTTTAGCTGCCACTGGCAGGAACTCATCGAAAGATACCGATGATTCCTTTCCGGCAATGTCTGATAAAGCACGGATTACCACAAAGGCAACATCGAATTGATAGCAGACCTGTGCAACCGCAGCCGCTTCCATTTCAGCTGCTTTCATCGTCGGGAAATATTCACGCACTTTGGCAACACGTTCAGGATCGTTCATGAACGAATCGCCAGTTGCGATCAATCCGACTGCATAATCATGCTGTCCCATTTCCTTGACTGCTTTAATTGCCAGTTCAATCAATTCTTCGTTCGAAGTGAATGCAGCCGGCAATTGAGGGACTTGTCCCATTTCATAGCCGAAGACTGTAACATCCACGTCGTGATGGCGAACTTCATCCGATATGACGACTGCCCCAACTTCGAGTTCTTCATCAAAACCTCCTGCAGAGCCGATATTGATGACGATATCCGGCTGGTATTGCTGAAGGAGAATCGTTGTAGACATTGCAGCATTCACCTTGCCGATGCCGCTTTTCAACAACACGATCTCCTGGCCTGCGTATGTACCTAAAGTGAATTCACATTTAGCGATTTCTTCAGTCTGCGGACTTTCCAGTCGGCTTCTCAATAATTGAACTTCTTCTTCCATCGCACCAATCACACCGATTTTCATTTTTGCATTCCTCATTCCAGCGTCGATTTATATTAACCTGTTTCAATTACTCATACTAGCAAAGAAAAAGACGCCTTTATCAATAGGCGCCTTGCAGCGTTTTCAATACATCCATCTTCACCGGTTTCCAGCCTTCGCCATCCACCCATTCCAAATGGACACGGTATTTCTCAGATTCGTCTTTAGACTGTACAGTCGCAATCGATTTCTGAGGGCCTCCGCCATTTTTGATCATCATGACGTACATATTGTTTGAGTCAAGACCAGTTGCATAGGAAACAGCTTTGACTTTTTCATTCCAGTCAACAGAATCCTTCTGGTAAACGGAAACATGGTCTCCTTTTTGCTTGGTGCCAACCGGCTCCCAGCTTGTATTGATCACTGTTTCGTCTACAATCGGATCGCTCGAATCTTCACGTGTGATGGTTCCGCCTTTTGTGACAGATCCTTCTTCTTCTTTTTCTTTTTCTTCTTTAGCTTTCTTGGCTGCTTCTTCTTTAGCTTTTGCTTCTTCAGCTTTCTTGGCTGCTTCTTCTTCAGCTTTTGCTTCAGCGTCTTCATCCTCGTCACCGGCACTTGCGCTTTCACCGTCATCAGAGCCACTCGTTTGTTCTTCGGTACCAGTTGAGATTGCCACTTCTTCAGACTCGTTCGCCTGATCGTCCCCTCCGCTAAATAGCATAGAAACTCCAATAATGAGAATCAATGCAAATACCAGACCGATCATGATGTTCAAAATGGAATTTGACCGATTTTTTTCTTTCTTTTTCTTCAAACGAGAGGGATACGGTTTTTCTTCGTTCGTCATTGGATGTCCCCCTTTCTTGTAAGTTTAACATATAATCTTCATGACAAATTTGACGTTTCAACGATAATTTCGTTTCATATCGAGTAAAGTTAATGAAAAACGGCCATCCTGTATGCAGAATGGCCGCTTCCATCACGTGATAGAAAGGATTTTGATTTCCATTTCTCCGCCAGGCGTCAATACTTTCACATTTTCACCAATTGTGCGGCCGATCATGCTTTTCGCAATAGGAGAATCATTTGAAATGCGGCCTTCTAAAGGATCCGCTTCTGCTGATCCGACGATTGTATAGGATTCTTTATCGCCATCTGGAACTTCTATAAATGTCACAGTCGTCCCCAAGCGAACGATATCCTTATTTGATTCGTTTTCATTTATGATAACGGCGTTACGGACCATCGATTCAAGCGTCGAAATACGACCTTCTACAAAAGCCTGATCTTCTTTCGCAGAATCATACTCTGAGTTCTCGGACAAATCTCCGAAACTGCGGGCTACTTTAATCCGTTCCACTACTTCTTTTCTTTTTACCGTTTTTAAGAAATCCAGTTCGTCTTCCAACTTCTGCTTTCCTGCAGCTGTCATTGGAAATTGTTTTTCGTTAGCCATTCTTTCCACTCCTTCAACTGCTGACCTGGATGCATAGGTGCAACCGTCAGTCTGGTCTCATCATATTATAGTTTAACAATCTATTCAAGAATAGTTTTGATTTTTGTGACCATTAAATCAATCGCCACTTCGTTTTGCCCGCCTTCTGGAATAATTACATCTGCATAGCGTTTTGTCGGCTCGATAAATTGGTTGTGCATTGGGCGGACAACCGTCAAATATTGCTCGATGACGGAATCGATGGTACGGCCGCGTTCATTGATATCGCGCAACAAACGGCGAATGATCCGCAAATCGCCATCCGTGTCGACAAACAGCTTGATGTCCATCAAATCGCGCAGGCGTGAATCTTCAAGCACTAAAATGCCTTCCAGTATGATAACATCTTTCGGGTCAATTAGCACCGTTTCTTCTGCACGGGTGTGCAAAGCGTAATTATAGACCGGCTTTTCGATTGGTCTGCGTTCCAGCAAATCATTGATGTGTTCAATCAGCAGATCTGTATCAAATGCCAATGGATGATCATAGTTTGTTTCCAGGCGTTCTTCGAAGGCCAAATGGCTTTGGTCTTTGTAATAATAGTCCTGTTCGATTACCACCACTGAGTTTTCTTTAAATACTTCATAAATGGAGTTCGTGACACTCGTTTTCCCCGAGCCCGAACCCCCTGCGATCCCAATAACGACCGGCCGATTCTTAGACATGTTGTTTAGCTCCTTGCAAACCTCGTTTTTAGTGTGTTCATTTCTTTTTGCAAATCATAATGCCATCGCCCACTGACAATAATTGCGTGTCATAAGCAGGGTGATGGAGCATATGTTCTTTAAATGCTGCAAGATTACGGATCATTGTACGTTTTCTTCTGGGAACTTCGGACAGTGGAATGTCAGAGAGTCCATGCATCGCCATGTTATCGCAATATATAATTCCGCCTGTTGCCAATAAGCTTTCGTACTTGTCGAAAAAGCGTTCATACTGGCCTTTGGCGGCATCGATAAAAATAGCGTCATACTGTGGTTTCAGTTCCGATAAGGCAAGTTCCAATGCATCTGCATGATAAATGCGGATCTTTTCCCCGAAACCTGATTGCGCAATAAATTCAACCGCTTTTTCATAGCGGGAAGCATCCCGTTCAACCGTATCCACTGTACATTCCGGCAGTGCCTCAGCCATTTTAATTGCTGAAAATCCAATGGCTGAACCGATTTCCAAAATCCGTTCGGGTTGTTGTGCTTTCAGTAAATCCACCAGTTCCCGGATTCCCTGATCTTCCATAATCGGCACATGATGTGCCGCTGCATAAGCTTGAACCGCTTTAAGCGTCGTTGATAATTGATTGTTCACCATACTGGAAAGCTCCTTTTCGGCTAAGCAAAAATTACTTCAAATCTTACCATAAAAAGAGAAGGAAAGCGAGGGCGCTTCCTTCTCGATGGCTTTACTTACCGATATGTTCATCCCGGTTGGCCAAATGTTCTTCATAGGTCTTGGCAAAATGATTCGTACCTGTAGAATCAGCCAAGAAATAGAAATATTCGGTTTCAGCGGGATCCAACACCGCTTCAATCGAAGAACCTCCAGCATTTGCAATCGGTCCAGGCGGCAGCCCTTTATTCTTGTAAGTACTGAATGGATGTTCAAACTCATAATCTGTATTGAAGAGACGATCCTTGTGTTCGCCCATCGCATAAATGACCGTTGGATCCGTCTGCAATGGCATGTCATCGTTCAGTCGGTTATAGAATACGCTGGCGATGGTCTGTCGGTCTGATTGAGCCGTTGCCTCTTCTTCCAGTAGGGAAGCGAATGTCAGAAGCCAATGTGGGGTCTCGCCTTGTTCTTCCAAAACGCTTTGGTATTGCATGACATTTGCTTGTGTCGTATCGAGCATTTGCTCAATAATCAGCGTCAGCGATGGGTCTTCATCGTAGATCGGATAAGTTGCTGGGAACAAATAACCTTCCAACGCATAGCGGATGTCTTCATTCAAAATCTCATCCGTCAGCAGATCGGGGTATTTGACCATCAGTTCTTCGATGTAAGCAGGATCCTGAATTTTCTCCAAGAACTCTTCTGCCGTAAACGATGTTTTCTTCGCGATGACATTTTCAGCAATTTCTTCTACAGTCAAACCTTCCGGAACATTGATGGTGAATAACGGCTCGCGGTAGACTTTTCCGCTTTTCAGGCTTTCCGTAATTTCATCCAATGTCATGGATGGCAACAAGTCGTATGTCCCTGCCTGAAATTCGGATTCATTGTTGAATTTAACGTAATATTTGTAGATGCGGGCATCTTCGATAATGCCGTTTTCTTCAAGCAATGCTGCAATACTGTCTAGACTCGAACCGATTGGAACTTCGACAGTAACCACTTCTTCAGAATCCGGATTAACCGGTTCCAGGCCGTTCGTGATGTAATTGTAGGTTTGAAAGCCTGCGATTCCGATGATGACCAATAGGATCAGCGCGACTATTAAGACGATGCGTCGGACGACTCTCACTTCCTTCTTTTTTTCTTTCATGCGTTCAAACATGATCTCTTTTTTTGACGGTTTCTCCACGGGTTCCCCCCCCAGCTTTTCTCTTCTGCAAAAGTTGATTTAATTGTCTCAACTTCTATCAGTATACAAGAAAAGTGCACAAAAGAAAAAGACGGAATCAGCAAACAATTCCGTCCCTTCCATTTTTATAGTTCTTCGTTTTCTTCTTCTTCGTCAAGGAACGTATTCAACATCTCTTCGATCATGTCCCACTCTTCATCAGTTTCAACCGGGCGAAGTTCTCCGCCGCCAACAGTTTCGTCTGATTCAGGGTTTTCCGTGAAGGAAGATGCATGAATTTCAATTTCGCCTTCTTCATCTTCTTCAGCGCCTACCGGGAAATACAAAACATATGATTTTCCGAAGTCTTCTGATTCAAATGTGAACAATACTTCAAATAATTGTTCGTTGCCGTTTTCGTCCACGACTGTAATGTGCTCTTGTCCGTGTTCCATTTGTGTCACCTCATCATTTTTTAAAATCAAGATAGCCTTGCAAAATCATGACTGCCGCCATCTTGTCGATCACTTTTTTGCGATTTTTGCGGCTGACGTCCGCGGAGATCAACATCTTTTCTGCTGCCGACGTCGTAAGCCGTTCATCCCATAGGACCACCGGTATACTATACGCTTCTTTCAGCAAAGCTGCAAATCTTTCGGAAGCTTCAGCGCGCGGCCCGATAGAGTTATTCATGTTTTTCGGGTAGCCGACGACCGCTTCGGTCACTTCATATTGCTTGATCAGCTCGCCAAGGCGGGCCATTCCGAATTCTTCGATCGCTTCATTTATTTTGACGGTTTCGATTCCTTGAGCTGTCCAGCCCATCGGGTCGCTGATTGCGACGCCGACTGTCTTCGATCCGACATCAAGTCCCATTATACGCATGATTATTCCCCGTTATTCTTTTTAATATAGAACTTTACAAGCTCTTCCAGAATTTCATCCCGTTCCAGTTTGCGAATCATATTTCGCGCATCCTGATGGCGAGGAATATAAGCCGGATCACCTGATAATAAATATCCGACAATCTGATTGATCGGGTTATAGCCTTTTTCTTCAAGTGCAGCATGGACTTGAAGCATCACTTGCTTCACATCTTGCTCCATCGACTCATCAGAAGAATCGAATTTCATAGTTCGATCAAATGAACTCACGACAAGCACCTCGCTTTCGGATTTTGAATAGGAATACTTACTCCTGCTGTCTGATTTCCATTATAACCGATAGCGTCGATTTATTAAACCTATTTCACTAAGCTATAGACTGATTCGAGCGCCGCGTCCAATTTTCCAGGATCTTTGGCGCCTGCCATTGCCATATCCGGACGTCCGCCGCCTTTGCCGCCGCACAGTTCTGCCACATGTTTGACGATTTGGCCAGCGTGATATTCCCCACTGGCTAAATCTTTCGTAACACCCGCCGCCAGCATGACTTTTTCTCCATCTGTTGCCCCAAGAACGATCACCGCTTTATCGATTTTCGTTTTCAGGTCATCCATCATCTGGCGCAGCTGGTTATTATCCTTCGCTTCAACTTTAACGGACAGGACAGTAATATCGCCTACTTTTTGCGCGCTGTCTAGAATGCCGGCAGATTGGGCATTGGAAATTTTTGCAAGCAGCGATTCGTTTTCACGTTGCAGAGATTTCATTTCCGCTTGGACAGACTGGACTTTTTGGACCATGTCTTTTGGAGATGATTTCAAGAGGCCGGATGCCTGTTCCAAGATATGTTCACTGTCTTTCAAACTTTCGTAAGCGCCTTTTCCTGTAACAGCTTCAATTCTGCGGATGCCGGCGCCGATGCCGCCTTCTGAAACAATTTTGAACAAACCGATTTCCGATGTATTCGTTACATGGACACCGCCGCATAGTTCAAGTGAGTAGCCGCCAATTTCAACGACACGGACAACATCTCCGTATTTCTCGCCGAATAAAGCCATCGCACCCATTTCTTTTGCTTCCTGCAAATTATGGTAGCCGGTCTGGACGGCAATGCCTTCCCAGACTTTTTCATTGACGATTTTTTCGATCGTCTCCAATTCTTCTGTCGTCACCTGGCCGAAATGCGAGAAGTCGAAACGCAGACGGTCTGGTCCTACGTAAGATCCTGCCTGGTTAACGTGCGTGCCTAGAACATCTTTTAGTGCTTGATGCAGAAGATGCGTCGCTGTATGATTCTTGACCGTGTGGCGGCGCTCTGAAGCATCGACTTGTGCGTGGACAGTGGATTTCGTCAATTCACCGGTTTCAACTCGTACAGAATGAAGATTCTGGCCATTCGGCGCTTTTTTGACATCCAGTACAGCTGCTTGAACCAAATCGTTGCTCAATGTCCCGTGGTCTGCAATCTGCCCGCCGCTTTCCGCATAGAATGGCGTCTGGTCCAGGATAACTTGAACTTCTTCCCCTTCGTGGGCACTTTCTGCTAATTCGCCATCTTTAATGATGAACAGCACTTGCGCATCGGATACCGTTTGGCTATAGCCGATAAATTCACTGTTGTCTTTAATATTGCCCAATACTTCCGATTGCGTCTGCATTGAATTGACATTTTGACGCGCATTTCTTGCACGGTCACGCTGTGCCTGCATCGCTGCTTCGAATCCCTTATGGTCAATCGCCATGCCTTCCTCTTCCGCATATTCTTCCGTCAGCTCTACTGGGAAGCCGTACGTGTCATACAATCGGAATGCGTCTTCGCCTGGAATTTCCGTCTGGCCAGCCGCTTTTTGTTTTTCTACAACGGACGATAATATAGCCAAGCCATCATGCAGCGTTTCGTGGAAACGTTCTTCTTCAAGCTTCATGACGCGGATAATAAAGTCCTGTTTGTCGCTGACTTCCGGGTAGAAGTTTTTCATGATGTCCCCGACCACTGGAACCAGTTCAAAC
The DNA here is from genome assembly GCF_014836985.1 of Planococcus wigleyi. Lineage (GTDB taxonomy): Bacteria > Bacillota > Bacilli > Bacillales_A > Planococcaceae > Planococcus > Planococcus notacanthi. The sequence continues at coordinate 354,254 of NZ_JACSPU010000004.1, forward strand.
AAGAACGGTTTCTCGACGCCCAGCTTTTTCGCATAGCGTACAGCACGGCGCAGCAAGCGGCGCAATACATAGCCACGGCCTTCATTCGACGGAAGCGCTCCGTCCCCGATTGCAAATGCCACGGTGCGGATGTGGTCAGCGATTACTTTGAAAGCCATATCCATATCGGCATCTTGGCCATATTTCTTACCTGAAATTTCTTCGGTTTTCTGGATAATCGGAATGAACAGATCCGTGTCATAGTTTGTCGGTACGTCTTGGACAACGGAAGTGATGCGTTCCAAGCCCATTCCTGTATCGATGTTCTGTTTCGGAAGCGGTGTGTACGTATGGTCGGGATTGTGGTTGAACTGAGAGAAAACCAAATTCCAGATTTCTAAATAACGGTCGTTTTCGCCACCCGGATACAATTCAGGGTCGTTCAAATCATTGCCGTAGCTTTCGCCGCGGTCGTAGAAAATTTCCGAGTTCGGGCCACTCGGGCCTTCGCCGATGTCCCAGAAGTTGCCTTCCAGACGGATGATGCGTTCAGCAGGAACGCCGACTTCATTCAACCAAATGCCATATGCTTCTTCATCTTCCGGATGGATCGTTACGGATAATTTCTCCGGATCGAAACCAATCCATTTGTCATCAGTCAGGAATTCCCACGCCCAGTGGATCGCTTCGGTTTTAAAGTATTCACCGATGGAGAAATTGCCGAGCATCTCAAAGAATGTATGGTGGCGTGCTGTTTTGCCGACGTTTTCGATATCGTTCGTCCGGATTGATTTTTGTGCGTTGACGATCCGTGGATTCTCAGGAATGACACGGCCATCGAAATATTTCTTCAATGTCGCCACGCCGCTGTTGATCCACAATAGGGACGGATCTTCAAATGGCACAAGCGGTGCGCTCGGTTCCTGGTCATGGCCTTTTTCTTTAAAGAAATCGATATACATTTGTCTGATGTCTTCAGCTTTCAAGTTTTTCATCTTTTTTTCCTCCTCAACAATATAAAAAGCCCTCATCCCAAAAAAGGGACGAAGGCTTTATTTCGCGGTACCACCCTAGTTACACAAAGCCAAAAGCTTCATGTCTCTCGAACACCTTAACGCGGTTCAACGGCAGGGATTAGCTGCACTCCGGAGTAGCTTTCTAAAATCAAATCTCGTCGGGGCCTTTCAGCCTGGGGCCCTGTTTCTGTCCGGATGCGATTTTATACTGTCTCCATCAATGTGTTTGTCTATCAGTCTAATTTGAATTATAGAAAAAGCCTGGAGTGATGTCAATAGAAGGGTGAAGAAATCGCTTCAGGCGGATGTTTTTGAACATGAATCAAAAATCTTCCCAATTGGAGTGGTTGCTTTCCGTTTCGGCGCTCGCTTTCCGCGGGTTAGCGCCCAAGCAACCGGTATGGAAAAACAAGCTTTTTACGTGTACATCTTGAACCGCTCAGTTCGCTAGGTTCTATCCATGTTCTTTAGCTTGTACCAATTCCACAGGAAGATACCGACCAAAATAGATCAATCAATATTATTCAGACAAAGCTAGCTTCGCTATGCAGAAGCAATCAATTTCTCCGCTGCTCCCGCGGAATAGCTAAGCAGTTTTGAGAAATAGCAACATCGCAATCTATCTTTGCAATTTACTACATCAAGCTTCCATGAATTTCTGCGGTGTGATGCCCTCCATGCCAATCATCGGGTGGATAGCGTGGACGTTTTCCGTGGTCAGACTGACCGGTCCGCTCTGGACGGCTTCGGCTTTTTCCATGGTTTGCTGTTCGGTTTTCGGTTCTTCTGCTGCAACTGCCAGACGGTTTTTCAAGGTAGTCATCCGCTGCATGTCATCCGTCCGTTCAACACCGTAACGGAAAACGCTAGGGTCTCCGCACAGGATCAGAAAATCCCTGCTGCGGGTGATGCCGGTGTAAAGTAGGTTGCGACGCAGCATTTTCATATAGCCGCGGACAACCGGCATGATGACGGTCGGGAACTCCGACCCTTGCGATTTATGGATCGAGCAGCAATAGGCCAACGTCAGCTGGTTCAGGTCGCTGCGTTCGTAGGTCACTTCGATGCCGTCGAAAGACGCCACCAGCATGTCCTGCTTTTCGACTGTTTCTTTCGCTTTGAGAATGGCTACGACTTCGCCCATGTCGCCATTGAAGACGTTGCTTTCCGGCTGGTTGACCAGCTGCAGGATTTTGTCGCCGATGCGGTAGGTGATGTCGCCGAATACCAGTTCTTTGCGTTTGCCGTCGGCATTCGGGTTGACCATTTCCTGAATCAGCCGGTTCAAGGCATCGATTCCTGCCGGTCCTTTATACATCGGCGCCAGCACTTGGATATCCTTGATTGAATGGCCTTTCGACAAGGCACTTTTCACGACTTTTTCAACCACTGATGGAATTTGATCCGCTCCCGCTTTAATGAATGAGCGGTCTGCTGTTTTCGCGGTAATGTCTTCCGGCAATTTGCCTTTTTTCATTTGGTGCGCCAGCTCGATGATGGAAGATCCTGAAGACTGGCGGTAAATCTCGGTCAATTCCACCGTAGGAATCCGTTTTGATTCAAGCAGGTCCCGCAGCACTTGCCCCGGTCCTACCGGCGGCAATTGGTCTTGGTCCCCGACAAAAATCAATTGGGCATCTTCCGGAACGGCTTTCAAGAGCTGGTGCGCAAGCCAAGTGTCGACCATGGACATTTCGTCGATGATGATCAATTTGCCTTCGATTTCCTTTTCGGTTTCTTCGTCTTTTTCCTGTCCGTTAAAACCCAACAAGCGGTGGATGGTCATCGCCGGCAAATCGGTCGATTCGCTCAAGCGTTTGGCCGCCCGTCCTGTCGGTGCTGCCAGGATGATTGGAAATGGTTCTTTTTTCTTGGCGTACTCTTTTGGATCCAGAGATAAACCATGCAGCTCTGCGTAGATTTCAACCAATCCGCGGACTACGGTCGTCTTGCCGGTACCCGGGCCGCCCGTCAGAATCATGACCGATGAGTTGATGCTGTTTTCAATGGCATCCACCTGCGTTTCAGCGTAATTGACGCCAAGCCGCTCTTCCGCTTCTCCGAGTGCTTTGCGGACTTCTGAACTCGGGAATTTCGTGCGGGTTTCCTGCTCTGCCAGCAAGGTTTCCAGTTTGGTCGCAATGCCTACTTCCGAATAATAAAGCGATGGCAAATAAAGCCGCGTTTCTTCCCCTGCGACTTTGCCTTCTTCGTTCAATTCGATGGCTGCTTTGGAGATCGCATCAATCGGAATTTCTGCCTGCTGGCGCGATTCAAGCATTTCTTTAACCATTGGGATCAAGGTTTTAGCATCGACATAAACATGCCCATCCGACAAGGATGCCTGGTTAAGGATATGCAGGATAGATGCTTTGATGCGGTCGGGGTGGGCGCCGGTGATGCCGAGTTTCATTCCCAGTTCATCGGCACGCTGGAAACCGATGCCTTCGATTTCTTCGATCAGCTGGAAAGGGTTTTTCGTCAAAATATCGATGGTTTCTTCACGGTAAGCCTGGTAGATCCGCATCCCGATTTGCGGGCCAAATCCCCAGTCGTTGAGCTGGATCATGACGCGCTCAAGTCCGAGATTCATCTGCAGCGTCGCACGGATCGTGTCTTTTTTATCGTCTGACAGACGCGGCACTTTGTCCAATGCATCCGGATCTTCCAAAATCTTTTTAATGGCGTCTTTGCCAAGTTTTTTGACGATGGTTTCAGCCGTCTTGCGGCCGATGCCATTGAACATATCACTCGACAGATAATGGATAATGCCTTGTTCAGTTTCGGGCACTTCCTTGGTGAAGGTTTCCACCTGGAACTGGACGCCGTATCGGGGGTGGTTTTTCACCACTCCGGTAAACCGGTATTGCTCTTCCATGGTCAGCATCGGGAAATAGCCCGACACGATGATTTCTTTTTCGGTATAAGGGGTGTTGGTTTCCTGGATTTTCACTTTCGCGATGGAGAATAAATTTTGGGGATTGTGAAAAATCGAGACGACAGGATGCCCTAATACAAACTGTTTTTCTTCTTGAAATAAATCGATTTGTCCGGTCATTTCTGTCGTCTCCTTTTCACGTGGCTATTCCAGTGTTGTTGCGATCATATCGTACGCGTAGCGCGCCATTTCATTGCGGTCATCAAGTGTATATGCTTGTTTCAGGTGATGCATGGCATCTTCCGTGCGGTTGGTGGAAACCGCATAAAGAACACCCAGGTTGTAATGGGCGTCCGAGTGGTTCGGATCCTGTTCAAGCACCTGCAGAAATTGCGGTTCTGCCAGCTCGAACAATTCCATTGATGCCAGAGTGATGCCATAGCTCAAGCGAGCCTGGACATCGCCTTCATCCAGCTCTACTGCACGCTGCAGATAAGGCAGCGCCAATTTAGGCTGCTCCAGCTTTTCGAAGCATTTGCCGATCATGAAATGCGCATCTGCGCCTTCCAATTCGTATTGCAGCGCTTTTTCGTATAACTTCAATGCTTCTTCGTAACGCTCTGAATTGAAATAAAGATTGGCGAGGCCGTAATAAGCCGTCGCCGAGGTTTCATCAAGCGTGATTGCTTTTTGGAAAAAACGTTCTGCACGGTCGATTTCGTCCATGGAAGTCAGCACATGGCCAAAGTTGATGTAGCCAAGCGGATTATCCGGCTGCTCTTCAATCGCTTGTGTAAAAGCTTTGATCGCTTCTTCCGTGTTGCCTTCCTGTAAAGCCTGTATACCGGTTTCGTTGTAATTCATCGCTGTCTCTCCCATTACCCTACATATTCCAAACGCGTGCCATTTTTAAAGACACGGTCGATGGTTCCGCCGCCCAGGCATTCTTCGCCGTCATAAAAAACAACGGCTTGTCCTGGTGTAATGGCACGGACCGGTTCTGCAAATGTCACGATGGCTTCCTCGCCTTTAAATTCCACTGTAACGCCGACATCCTGTTGGCGGTAGCGGAATTTCGCTGTGCACTCCAAAATGCCGGTCGGTGCTGTATTTGACGTGAAGCTTAAGTTTACTGCAGTCAGGCTATCCGAGAATAGAGCATCGTGATGGATATTTTGCCCAACGTATAAAACATTCTTTTTCAAATCTTTACCGATGACGAACCAAGGGTCGCCGGCGCCGCCGATGCCAAGCCCTTGCCGTTGGCCGATCGTGTAATACATCAAACCGTCATGCGTGCCCATTTTGACGCCTTCCAACGTCTCCATCTGGCCGGGTTGAGCCGGCAAGTATTGCCCAAGGAATTCCTTGAAATTGCGTTCGCCAATGAAACAGATGCCTGTGGAATCTTTTTTCGTTGCTGTTGCAAGTCCAGCTTCCAATGCGATTTCACGGACCTTTTTCTTTTCCATATGGCCGATCGGGAACATCACTTTAGACAATTGGCTTTGATCCAATTGGTTCAGGAAATACGTCTGGTCTTTGTTGTTGTCTTTGCCGCGCAGCATTTTTGTTTCCCCGTTTGCCGCGTGTTCTACCTGTGCGTAATGGCCGGTCGCCAAATAATCTGCACCCAGGCTCAAAGCGTGTTCAAGGAATGCTTTAAATTTGATTTCCTTGTTGCACATGACATCAGGATTCGGTGTACGCCCTGCTTTGTACTCTTCCAGGAAATATGTGAAAACCTTATCCCAGTACTGCTTTTCAAAATTGACGGCATAATACGGAATGCCAATCTGGTTGCAGACACGGATAACATCTTCGTAATCTTCCGTCGCTGTACAGACGCCGTTTTCATCGGTGTCATCCCAGTTCTTCATGAAGATGCCAATGACATCATAACCCTGTTCTTTCAATAAATAAGCGGCAACCGAAGAGTCGACCCCTCCGGACATGCCGACGACAACACGTGTATCTTGTGGTGCTTTTGCAGTCATTATCTCTCACCTTTTCATTTTAACGCCAAACGCTGGCTGATTTGAGCTGTCTTTGCAGCAGCTTGTTCAATATCCTCAGGCGCCAATCCGAATCCGAAACTGAATCGGATGGAATTGCGGATTTCAGCAGCTTGTTCACCGTACATAGCCACGAGCACATGGGAAGGATCAATTGACCCGGCTGTGCAGGCGGACCCGCTTGAAGCTGAAATTCCCGCTAAATCCAGATTGACCAGAAACGATTCGATCTCGATGCCTGGAATGCTGAGATTTAAAATATGCGGCAGTTGATTGCTGCCGTTTTCCTTGTAATCAATGCCTTGCTGATTCAATGCGGATTTGAAGATGGTTTTGTAGTGCTCATATGCCGCAGTTTTCTCTTCCATCGTCGACAATGAAATTTCTGCAGCTTTGGCAAATGCGGAAATTGCCGGTACGTTTTCTGTTCCTGCACGGCGTTTGCGTTCCTGTTCTCCGCCATACAACAACGGACTTACCGCTGTTCCTTTACGCTGGTATAGAAAACCGACGCCTTTCGGTCCATTCAGCTTGTGTGCGGATACGGACAATAAATCGACGTTCAATTTCTCAACATCAATCGGCAGCACACCGTATGCCTGGACAGCATCCGTGTGGAACGTAATGCCTGTCCCTTTCAGCAGTTCACCAATTTCAGCGACCGGCTGAATGGTGCCGACTTCATTGTTGCCCAGCATCACCGACACTAGAATTGTATCGTCACGCAACGCATTTTTCACGTCTTCTGCTTGGACCTGGCCATTTTCATCAACCGCCAGATAAGTAATGTCGTAGCCTTCCCGTTCCAGTTTCTCACAAGCATGCAGAACTGCATGATGTTCGATGACCGTCGTGATGATGTGTTTGCCGCTTTTTTTGGCAGCAGTGCCGAAGATCGCCAAATTGTCCGCTTCGGTTCCGCCGCTGGTGAAAATGATCTCCGTGTCATCAGCGTGGATGCTGTCAGCCAGTAATTTGCGGGCGTCGTCCAATGCCTTGCGGGCGGCTCTTCCGGTCCCGTGTATGCTCGACGGATTGCCATAGACCGTTCCAAGTGCTTCTGAAAAAGTGGACACCACTTCAGGATGCATCGGAGAAGTCGCTGCATGGTCTAAATAAATTCGATTCATGATTTGCTAACTCCTTTATATATAATACATATAACTTTCAGTTTCACCGTTATTGGCTTTGGCCAAATCTTCAATAGTCGTTGTATCGAGTACATTTTTCACTGCATCACGGATGCGCACCCATAGCTCGCGCTGGGGCTGTTTCTCGTCTTCAATGCCTTCGACCGGCTGTATCGGCCCTTCCAGCACGCGAATGACATCTCCTGCAGAAATCTCCCGTGGATGGCGGGTCAACATATAACCGCCATATGCTCCGCGGACACTTTTCACAAGTCCCGAGTTGCGGAGTGGTCCTACGAGCTGTTCCAGGTAAGCTTCCGATAAATCATTTTCTGCAGCAATCTTGCGCAGCGGAAGCGGGCCTTCCCCGTATTGTTTTCCTAATTCGATCATTATGGTCAGACCGTAACGGCCTTTGGTTGATATTTTCATCATTGCACCTCTGAGTTTAATAAATTGAATTTATAATTAGCCGGTCAAGAAATGAAGCAAATCAGTTGTGCCACCAGTAATCCTGCAAAAGCACAGCCGATTTAAAGGATGAAATTAGCAGAATAATGCTAATAATAAATAACTGATCCACGCTAAACAAACACCGATATTCTTCAAAACAGTATAGCATAAATTGGGCCGAATGGACTTGCAATGACTTTTGAAACTTCAAACGCTATACTGATAGAACGAATGTACGGAAGGAGTTTTCTTATGCACAACGAACCTTTAGCTTTCCGTATGCGCCCCCGCACCATCGACGAAGTCGTCGGACAAAAAGATGTTATCGGGCCGCATACGGCTCTTTATAAAATGATCAGCAACGGCCACGTGCCGTCTATGCTGCTATACGGTGAGCCCGGAATCGGCAAGACCTCCATCGCCCACGCGATCGCAGGCACATCCAATTTGCCGTTCATCGCCTTGAACGCCACCACTTCCGGCAAGAAAGATGTCGAAGAGGTGGTGACCGAGTCACGGATGACCGGGAAAGTCTTGCTGTTTTTGGATGAAATCCATCGTTTCAACAAACTCCAGCAAGATGCTTTGCTGCCCCATGTCGAAAGTGGATCGATCGTCCTCATCGGTGCGACGACGGAAAACCCATTCCATGATGTCAACCCCGCAATCCGTTCTCGCTGCGGTGAAATCAAACAGCTGAAGCGATTAACGCAGGAAGATATCGTTCAGCTCTTGAATGCGGCTTTGACCGACACCAAGCGCGGCCTTGGCAGTGAAGAAATTGACATTTCCGCGAAACAAGTCGAACGCATCGCGGAAGGCACCAACGGAGATGCACGCAAAGCATTGACGATGCTTGAGTCAATCGTCATCGCTTCTGATGAACGCGATGGCAAATACATCGTGGAAGATCAGATGGTCGAACAGATGATCAAGCGCGTCGGCGTATTCGGCGACAAAAAAGGATCCCACTTCTTCAACCTGCTGTCTGCCCTCCAAAAATCCGTTCGCGGCAGCGATGTCAATGCCGCTATGTATTATTTGGCGCATCTGCTGGAAAACGGGGATTTGACGGCAGTCACACGCCGCTTATTGGTCATGGCCTACGAAGATATCGGGCTAGCCAACCCAGCAGTCGGTGGACACGTGCTGGCAGCTTGCCAGGCTGCAGACCGGCTCGGCCTTCCTGAAGCGCGCATCCCGCTCGCCCAAGCTGTAGCAGAAATGTGTTTGTCCGAAAAATCCAATTCAGCTTACAAAGCAATCGATGCTGCCACTGCAGCCATCAACAAAGGCCAAGTTGGCGACATCCCGCTGCATCTGCGCGATACCCATTACGCAGGCAGCGCGGAGCTTGGGCACGGCGGCTACCGCTATCCTCACGACTCTCCGATCGGTTCGTTTGGGGGCTGGGTCGATCAGGACTATTTGCCGAAAGAAGTAAAATCGGCAGAGTTCTACAAACCGGTCGTCGCCGGTGAAGAAAAGAAATTTGCCGGGATCTATGAAAAACTGAAGAGTTTCCGGAAAAATAAAAAATGATGTTTTCTTAGCAAAGCCATTTCCTTCGTTGGAAATGGCTTTTTCTCTGTCTGGAATCTTTAAAACAGCACAGAAAAGCCGGCTCAAGGTTAAGAGCCGGCGGCTGGTCAGTTCATGCGGACACGCGTGATGGGAATGGACTTTGTGATGTCGTTGACTACCCAGCTCGCTGCAATCAAGCCGACTGTCGATGGCGTGAAGGCATTTGAGGACGGCGGCATCTGCGCTTTGCGGATGGCTGCATCGGGCTTGCCGACATTTTCTACGACATCTTCGCGGACGATGATCGGGCTTTCATCCGAAAAGATAACTGGAATGCCTTTGTAGATTCCAGCTTGGCGCAGCTTCTTGCGGATGATTTTCGCAAGTGGGTCGGTATGTGTCTTGGAAATATCCGCAATTTTGAAGCGTGTTGGGTCGGTTTTATTGGCCGCTCCCATGCTTGCGATGATTTTGATGCCGCGCTTATAGCATTCTTCCATCAAGTGGACTTTGTAGATCATTGTATCGGAGGCATCAATTACATAGTCCGGATTATAGCTGAAGAATTCCTCATACGTTTCTTCGGTATAGAACATATGCAAGGAAATTACTTTGCATTCCGTGTTGATGTCCGCAATGCGGTCTTTCATGACACCTGCTTTTGACTGCCCAACAGTGGACAGATTGGCGACCAACTGGCGATTGATGTTGGTGATGTCAACATTGTCTTTATCCACCAGGATGATGGTGCCGACGCCGCTGCGTGCGCATGCTTCTGCTGCAAATGAGCCTACGCCTCCGATGCCAAGAATGGCGACTGTCGCGTTTTTCAATAAATCGATTCCTTCTTTTCCTACTGCTAATTCATTTCTGGAGAATTGGTGTAACATTAAGCCACTGCCTTTCAAAGTTGATACGCATAATAGGAATTATACACAATAAAAATCCCTCCGACAATTAATTGCCGGAGGGATAAAAATGATTTTTTAATTAGGAATCCCAATCGTGCCGTCTTTGTTGGTGCGCATCGTTTGAACCCGCTGAAAGCAGGTGGGTGACCTCTTCACCACTTATAACTTCCCGTTAAGGCATGTTAGCCATGGTGAAATCCGATCTCCCGACGACATAATGTTGGGTCAAAATCGAATTGCTTAAAACGAACACATCAGGATTCTCTATAAACGTATGTTAGCACACCTTTTTTATTTAGACAAGCTTTTTACTCTGATACTTTTTTATTATTCTGAATGTTCAACGATAGGCTCAATTCATCAAGCTGTGCACCTGAAACCGGGCTCGGCGCATCCGTCAGCAAATCGCTGGCGCTAGCTGTTTTCGGAAAAGCAATGGTGTCGCGCAAGTTTGTGCGTCCTGCAAGAAGCATCACAAGACGGTCGAGGCCGAATGCAATCCCGCCATGCGGAGGCGTTCCGTATTCGAAAGCTTCCATAAGGAATCCGAATTGCGCATTGGCTTCTTCTTTGCTGAAGCCCAGTACTTCAAACATCTGCTCCTGAATTTCGCGGCGGTAAATACGCGAAGATCCCCCGCCCAATTCATAGCCATTCAACACAAGATCGTAGGCTTGTGCACGGACATTTTGCGGTTCTGTCGCCAATTTTTCCAAGTCTTCTTCGAATGGCATTGTGAAAGGATGATGGGCTGCATAATAGCGGCCATCTTTGTCATCGTATTCCAATAGCGGCCAGTCCGTAATCCACAGGAACTTGTAGATCGAGTTGTCGATCAGGCCAAGTTCTTTGCCGAACTTCAAGCGAAGTGCGCCAAGCGCATCTGCGACAACCGTTTTCTTATCAGCTACAAACAGCAATAAATCCCCTGCTTCCGCTTCTGCACGTTCGGTCAAAGCAGTTGCTGCTTCGCCTTCGAAGAATTTCGCGATCGGTCCTTTGACGCCTTCTTCTTCAACTTTCAGCCAAGCTAATCCTTTTGCTCCGTAAACTGCAGCGAATGCACCCAGTGCATCGATGTCTTTGCGTGAATAATTGGCAGCTTGCCCTTTAACGTTGATCAGCTTCACTTGGCCGCCATTTTCAATTGCACCAGTGAAAACTTTGAATGCTGAATCTTTTACCAAATCCGATACATCGACCAATTCCAGGCCGAAACGGACATCCGGTTTATCTGATCCAAAGCGGTCCATTGCTTCTGTGTAGCTCATGCGCTGAAAAGTCGGTTCGATATCGATATTTTTGACATCCTTCATCATTTGCACCATTAGGCGTTCATTCATTCCGATAATGTCTTCCATCGTCTGGAAGCTCATTTCCATATCGATTTGCGTGAATTCCGGCTGGCGGTCAGCACGAAGATCTTCATCACGGAAACAACGGGCAATCTGGTAATATTTGTCGAATCCGGAAACCATCAGCATTTGCTTGAAAAGCTGCGGCGATTGCGGCAAGGCGTAGAATTCCCCATCATGGACACGGCTCGGCACCAGGTAATCACGTGCGCCTTCAGGAGTCGATTTCGTCAAAATTGGTGTTTCGACTTCAATGAAACCTTCTTCATCCAAGAAGCGGCGGATCGATTTGGTGACGTCTGAACGCATTTTGAACGTTTCGTACATCGCCGGACGGCGCAAGTCCAAATAACGGTATTTCAAGCGCAGATCTTCATTGACATCGTTATTGTCGTCGATGGCGAACGGTGGGTTTTTCGCTGCATTGATGATGGCTGCGTGATCCACCTGCACTTCAATTTTCCCGGTCTTCATCGCTGCGTTGATCTGGCCTTCTGACCGTGCCACGACTAAGCCGTCGATGTGGACTACGAATTCGTTCCGCAGGGATTCACCGATTGCAGCAGCTTCTGTTGAAATTTCCGGATTGAAGACCACTTGGACAATTCCTGAACGGTCACGGACGTCGACAAAGATCAAACCGCCAAGGTCCCGGCGTTTTTGTACCCATCCTTTTAATGTAACACGTTGTCCAATGACAGTTTCGTTGACTTCCCCACAATAATGCGTTCTTGACATGTCTATTCCTCCAGTGATTTCTTTTTCAATATGGTTCCAGCGATTTCTTCGAATGCCATTTCCTGTTGTTCACCCGTCGCCATTTCTTTCAATGCCACTTTTCCGCTTTCCAGCTCCGTTTCGCCGATGACAATGACAAATCCGGCGCCTTTGCGGTCTGCAGATTTCATCTGCGCTTTCACTTTGCGGCCTGTGAAATCCATATCCGCTGAAATGCCGTTCATCCGCAGATCGCGAACGACTGAAAAAGCTTTTTTCTTCGTCGACTCGTCCATCGCCACGACGTAGACTTCCAAGTTATTGGATTGGCCGATTTCCACTTTTTCCATTTCAAGCGCCAATAATAAGCGCTCGATGCTCATCGCAAAACCGATCCCCGGAGATTCCGGTCCGCCAAGATCTTCGACAAGGCCGTTATAACGTCCCCCGCCCGCCAAAGTCGTAATAGCGCCAAAACCTTCTGCATCGCTCATGATTTCAAAGGCGGTGTGGTTATAGTAATCAAGGCCGCGCACCAAGTTGGGATCGACTACGAAGTCGATGTCCATGCTCGACAGATACGATTGCACTTCATCGAAATAAGCCTGCGATTCTTCATTTAAATAATCAGCCAGTGACGGCGCAGTAGCCATCAAGGGGTGGTTGCGGTCCACTTTGCAATCAAGGATGCGCAAAGGGTTTTTCTCAAGGCGTGTTTGGCAGTCGCCGCAGAATTCATTGATGCTCGGTTCAAAATGTTGGATCAACGCCTCTTTGTGCGCCACACGGCTTTCCGTGTCCCCAAGCGAATTGATGACCAGACGCAATTTTTCCAAGCCGACAGAACGGTAAAGGTCCATTGCGAGTGAAATGACTTCCGCATCGATAGCCGGGTCTTTCGAGCCGATCGCTTCTACACCGAATTGAACGAATTGGCGCATGCGGCCTGCCTGCGGACGTTCATAGCGGAACATCGGGCCGGTATAGAATAATTTTACCGGCTGGTCCGGCATGCCGAATAATTTATTTTCCACATATGAACGGACAACTGAAGCTGTGCCTTCCGGACGCAGCGTCAGTGAGCGGTCGCCGCGGTCCTGGAAAGTATACATTTCCTTTTGGACAATATCTGTCGTGTCGCCCACACCGCGCTGGAATAATTCCGTGTGTTCAAAGATGGGCGTGCGGATTTCCTTGTATTGGTAGAGCCTGCACAAATCATTGATTTTTTGTTCTACTTCCTGCCATTTGGCGGATTGATCGGGCAGCACATCGTAAGTGCCCCGTGGTGCTTGAATATTAGCCATGTTTTCACTCCTCTGTTTTTCCATACAAAAAAGCTCCCGCCCCTTGCTTTACGCAAGGGACGAGAGCCTGTATTAGCTTCCGCGGTTCCACCCTAGTTGATGCAAAACGATGCATCCTCTCATTCCGGGTAACGGCCGGTTCCGTTTTTTCCTAATAGGCGGCATGCGCTTTTCAGAAAAAAGCCTCGAAAGTGTTTTTCATCACAGTTGTCTGCAGGAAAGTTTACAGCCTAAGACTTTCCTTCTCTTTTCAGCCAAATCATGCAATTACTTTCTTCGTCGTCAGCAAATATATAAGTATAATAAAGAGAAACTTCACTCAGTGAGGATTCTTTATCCCGCACTGAAGAAAAGCGGAACATAGGCTAAGAACGCCGCATCCTGCGGCAACGCCTATGTAACCGACATCCTGTCGGCCTCAATCGGACTGTTACGGGCAGTGGATCTCCATCTTTTTTAAGTGGGAGTCTTACTGCCCGTTAAAGCGGGATAAATCAATCTTAATAACTCACTGGAGGCTTGTCAACCTTTTTGACACAAGGCGTCAGTTTTTTGATACTATTGTAGAGAACTTTGTTTTAGGAGGTATTGAATGAGGCACAAATGGTTAATCGTACTTATATTATTCTTTTTATTCATAGCCGGCAGCTTTCCGCCGCTTAACCAAGGCCATGTATCCGCTGACAATGGCTCTGTCGAAATTACCGGCACCACTGTCAATATCCGCTCAGGCCCTGGCCTGTCTTACAGCGTAACCGGTGATTTGGAACAGGGGCAGACCGCTTCTGTCCTTTCAAAAGAAGGTGACTGGCTGGAAGTTCAGGTTGATGGCAAAGAAGGCTGGATCGCCTCTTGGCTAACGACCGGCGAAGGCGAGGAACAGACAGCCGCCGGCCAGACAGCCGTTTCATCCGTCAATGGCTTGAATGTCCGTGCGCAGGCTGACCTCTCGGCGGCCGTATTGACGAAAATGAATGCCGGCGACGAAGCCCAAGTGATCAGCACAGCCGGTGACTGGGTTGAAATCGACTTCCGCAACACACGCGGGTTCGTGTCCAAACAGTATTTGAATGTCACCGACGAAGCAGTGAAAAAAGAGCAGCCGGCTGACGAAGAAAAGCCGGAAGAGAAAAAAGATGCACTTTCCAAAGTCGCCTCTTTTGAAATTGCTGTCAGTGCATTAAATGTCCGCTCGAAACCCGACCTCAGCTCGAAGATTCAACAGACGGTCAATAAAGGTGAAGTTTTCCCTGTCGTTTCCATGGCAGGCAATTGGGTTGAGATCCAATTGGCCAAAGACAAAAACGGCTGGGTCTATGCATTTCATGGCCAATTGTCCGATCAGACCGCAGAAACGGTAACGAATGACACCAATGAGTCTGTCACAATCCTAACCGACGGCACGAATCTGCGGACTGAGGCAACGACTGCATCCGAAGTTGCCAGCCGCGCGAATGCCGGCGACGAATTAGCGGTGATCGATAAACAAGGCGAATGGTACCACGTTTCATTGCCGGACGGCCAAAAAGCCTTTGTGGCTGAATGGGTTGTATCAGCAGAAGAAGCAATTGTTGAAAAAGAACAAAAAGACGTGCCTGACCGCAAAAAAGGCACGTTGAACGGCGTCACCATCGTGCTTGATCCGGGGCATGGCGGAAATGACGGCGGCACAGTCGGCGTCCGCAAAACAGAAGAAAAAGAATTGACGCTGAAAACAGCTGAAATCCTGTCCCACCATTTGAACGCGGCAGGTGCTGAAGTCGTCATGACGCGGCAATCCGATACTTACGTGGATCTCCGCAAACGTGTAGCTGGAAGCCACCAAGCTGGAGCAGATGCTTTTATCAGCATCCATTACGATGCCACTGAAGACAGCAGTATTTCTGGATTCACCTCATATTACCAGCAGGATTACCAAAAAGAATTGGCCGAATACCTGAATGCCGGTCTTGGCGGTAAATTGACATTGCATGACCGGGGCGTCCAACGCGGCAACTACCTGGTGCTCCGTGAAAACCGGCAGCCCGCCGTTCTTGTCGAACTTGGCTTCCTGAGCAACTTCAATGAAGAACGCGTCCTGACTACCGATCAATTCAGAGAACAAGCGGCGCTAGGCCTCTACACCGGCGTCATCAATTATTTCGATGCCCAATTAGGCGAATAAAGAGAGACTTTAATTAGTGGGATTCTTCATCCTCCACTGAAGAAAAGCGGGATAAAAAAGCGCGGAGAATTTTTCTCCGCGCTTTTTTTGTGCGCATTTTTGCGTTGCGTGCGTATTTCTTGTTGAACGTGCGCAAAATCTGTTGAACGTGCGCATTTTCCTATGAACGTGCGTATTTCTTAAAAAGCGAGCGTATCCGGCCACAATCCGTGCGTATACCCCAGGATTCGCCTATATCCAAGCGAAAAAAAGAAGCACAGGCCATTTCGCCCGTACTTCTCAACATTTTTCTATTTAGACTCCACTAAAATCGTCACCGGGCCATCATTGACCAATTGGACGTCCATCATAGCGCCGAAGACGCCCGTTTCGACTACGAGACCTTGGTGGCGCAAAGCGTCGTTAAAGGCCTGCCAAAGCGGTTCAGCCGTTTCCGGCCGCGCAGCTGATGTAAAACTTGGCCGGCGTCCTTTTTTGACGTCGCCGTAGAGCGTGAACTGGGAGATCGACAGGATCTCGCCTCCGTTGTCGAGGATCGACCGGTTCATTTTGCCTTCTTCGTCTTCAAACAGGCGAAGTTGCGCAATTTTGCCGGCCAGATAATCAGCGTCTTTTTCTGTATCTTCATGAGTGATGCCGACGAGCAGCACATATCCGGAACTGATGGCTCCGGTTATATCGCCATCGACTGTCACTGATGCTTTTTTAGAACGTTGCAGAACTACTCTCATAGTGCCTCCTTAATTCGTCACACGCTCGACCGAATACACATCCGGGATCGATTTGATCCGTTCAACGACACGGTTTAAGTGTGTGATATGCGGAATCATAATGGAAAGGTTGATCGTTGCAATCTTGTCTTTGTCCGCACGGCCGCTCACTGCGGTGATGGTCGTTTTCGTTTCACTGACCATGTGCATGACTTCATTGATCAAACCGGTACGGTCGTATGCCTGGACTTCAATATCGATTTGATAGGATTTGTTATCCCCTGCGCCGTCGATTTCCCATTCAACCGGAATCAGCCGATCGTTTTCATCGGCATGGATATTCGGGCAATCGGTGCGGTGTACAGATACCCCGCGGCCTTTGGTGATGAACCCGATGATATCGTCTCCTGGCACCGGGTTGCAGCATTTGGACAAGCGGATCATCATATTGTCGATGCCTCTGACGATGACACCTGATTCCGTTTGTTTTTTCGGTGTGTTGGATTTCATTTCAACGGTGATTTTCTCGATGGCTTCTTCTTGCTCACGCTTTTTGCGCATTTTTTCAGCCAATCGGTTGACGACTTGCTGTGCCGTGATGCCGTTAAAGCCGACCGCCGCGTACATATCGTCTTCGCCCGCAAAATTGAACTTCTCGCAGACGCGCTTGATGTTTTCGTTGGCCAGCACTTCTTTCACTGGGAACTCCTGCGATTTTATTTCTTTCTCGATCAAATCGCGGCCTTTTTGGACGTTGTCTTCACGCAATTGCTTTTTGAAGAATTGCTTGATCTTATTTTTGGTCTGTGTCGATTTAGCGATTTTCAGCCAATCGCGGCTAGGTCCGAAAGATTGCTTGGACGTCAAAATTTCAACGATGTCCCCTGTATGCAATTCGGTATCGAGCGGTGCCATCTTGCCGTTTATTTTGGCGCCGATGGTTTTATTGCCGATTTCCGAATGGACACGGTAAGCAAAATCGATTGGACAAGATCCAGCCGGCATTTCGATGACGTCGCCTTTTGGCGAAAAGACATAGACCATATCGGAAAATAAGTCGTATTTCAACGACTCCATGAATTCTTCGGCGTTATCGGATTCATTTTGGAAATCCAAAATTTCCCGGAACCATGACAAGCGCGAATCGACGGAACTTTTCGGTTTGTCGATGGTTTTGCCTTCTTTATAAGCCCAATGTGCTGCTACCCCGTATTCGGCAATCCGGTGCATTTCTTCTGTACGGATCTGCACTTCCAATGGATCCCCTTGAGGCCCGATGACCGTCGTATGAAGCGACTGGTACAGGTTCTGCTTCGGCATGGCGATGTAGTCCTTGAAACGGCCCGGCATCGGCTTCCACGTGGAATGGATGATTCCCAGCACTGCGTAGCAGTCCTTAATGCTTTCGACCGTAATGCGGACTGCCAATAAATCATAGATTTCATTAAATTGCTTGTTTTGCATCGCCATTTTCCGGTAGATGCTGTAAATGTGTTTCGGCCGCCCGAAAAGATCCGCTTTGATGTCGACTTCGTCGAGCTGCGTGCGGATCTCCCCCATGACGTTATTCAAATATTCTTCCCGTTCGGTCCGTTTCTTTTTCATCAAATTGACGATCCGGTAATACTGCTGCGGATTCAAGTAACGCAGCGCGGTATCTTCCAATTCCCATTTGATGGTGTTGATTCCAAGGCGGTGCGCAATCGGAGCAAAGATTTCCAGTGTCTCATTTGCTTTGATGCGTTGCTTTTCGACAGACTGGTATTTCAGTGTCCGAAGATTATGCAGGCGGTCAGCCAGTTTGATCAAAATGACACGGATGTCCTGTGCCATCGCCACAAACATTTTGCGGTGGTTTTCCGCTTGCTGTTCTTCTTTTGATAAATACTTGATTTTGCTCAGCTTGGTCACGCCGTCGACCAGCATTGCCACTTCTTCATCGAAATCACGGACGATGTCTTCACGGCTGACTTCCGTGTCTTCTACCACATCATGCAAAAAGCCCGCTGCTACGGTAGCTGGGTCCATTTGCAATTCTGCAAGGATTCCAGCCACCTGCACCGGATGCACAATATAAGGTTCTCCCGATTTACGGAACTGTCCCATGTGGGCATCGTACGCAACTTGATACGCCTTCTTAATCGTTTTCACATGTTCGGCATTCATATAAGACGCAACCATCTCGAATACATCTTCAGCTGTTCTCACTAGATCTTTCGCCATAATTGCCCACCTTGCTTTAAATTTTTCCAAAAGTATATCTTTCTATTATAAAAAACAAAGTGGCTAAATGTAAAGCTTTGTTAGCCGTTCTCAATCACTTTAATGAATTCACGGAGATAATCCGGCAGGTCCGGCGGCCGGCGGCTTGACACCAAGTGCCCATCGACGACGACCGGTTCATCCAGCCACTCCGCGCCGGCGTTGACCATATCGTCTTTTATGCCTGGTGTGCTGGTGACTTTTCGGCCGTTTAAAATATTGGCGGAAATAAGTACCCAACCAGCATGGCAAATTTGGCCGATTGGCTTTTGCTGGTCGTCCATATGGCAAACCATTTCCAAAACCTCAGGAAAACGCCTGATTTTATCAGGTGCCCAACCGCCGGGAACCAAAATTGCGTCGTATTGATTGGCAAGAGCTTCCCCGTATGTCATGTCGGATTTTGCAGGAACGCCATATTTGCCGATATAACTGACGCCCGCTTCTTCCCCGGCAATGTCGACATGGGCACCTTCTTCGCGGAGCCTTAAAATCGGATACCAAAGTTCCAAATCTTCAAATTCATGATGAACAAAACTAAGCACTTTCTTTCCAGCTAACCTCATGGTATTTCCTCCTTTTAGTATCGATTCACCATAAATGAGAACTGCGCTTTCTGATGTCCTCGAGCTGCACCAGTTCACTGCCTCTGCCGACAGTTACAGCCTGTTCCGCTGAAGCCAGGCTGACAAGATTCTGAACCCTGACATTTCGCGCGCTTTGTTCGCCTCCTGCAATCGATAAGTCTGCTCCAGCGGTCGTGAAGTCCCTCACGACGCCATTGGCCAGCAAAACACAGGCAGCCCGGTATTGAATAGCGGCTGCCGGCTGCCGTTTATAATCGTAATCCGGGTTTCCGACAAACAGAAAACGGTTGATGGCAACATTGCGGTAGCCTGAAACAACCAGCGAGCGGGGCGTAGACCCTTCATAAAGGGGAGTTTCGATCGGTTCGATCGACACCAGCCGCTGAGCGCGGATGTTGAAAGCCGAACGCGATTCGGGATCTTCTTTTTTGTGGTGGCCGATATGACGGAAATTGAACGAACGGTTGTCATGGACCGACAGATGCCCTGAAATATGGACACCAGAGGCAGCAGAAGAATTGGCATGGGCTTTAATTTCAATTCCGCCAAAGCAGCGCGTGCTGGAATTATCGGAAAGCCAGACATGTCTTGAGCCATCATCCACTTCAAAACCATTGGAGTTGGAGAATCCACGCTTATGTGCCCGTCCGCTCGGATCGCTGAAATGAGAATTGGAGACGAAAATATAGTCGCTGTGATGCGTCGTCAGCCCATCATCGCCGAATCCTGACCCCGTTACCCCGTCCAGCCAGACAAAGCGGCTGCCGCGTTTCCCGCGCAATCCGTCTCCTGCATAATTATATAATGAAGCCGTAATATCGAAGCAATGAAGCCCTGGGTTTAGCGCATCGACGTCTATGACCCAACCGTATGTGACATGGGCATAGGTCAGGCAACTGGAATAGTTCCCCCCAGCACTGGTCATTTCAATGTCACCGAGACGCTCGACATTCCAGTCCAAAGTCAGTTTTTCCACGGCAATATTGCGGTTGCCGGATACATAATTACGGTTGGTCAGCAACCGGGTTTTTCGGGAAGCTTTCGGATGCAGTTTTAAAACGGTACGCCCTTTTCCTGCTCCGACCAAACGGGTCCATGATGGCAAGCGCAAACCCTCCACTACAAAAACGCCTGCAGGGACTTTCACTTCCACGGCCCCGGCGCCGAAAGCTTTTTTGAATGCTTCTGTACAATCCGTTTCTCCGTCTCCTACAGCTCCGTAATCCCGAACATTGACACGGCGCTGAATCGTCGCACCAAGTTTGCGGTATTCGGCATCCAACCGATCTTTCCATTCCGGCACTGCCTGGTTTCCTTCAACTTTTGTTCCAAAATTGTGCTCATCTTCAATCGAGAACGGTTCAGCAAAAAAAGACCACAATCTTTCGGTGAACGTCATTTTTCGCCGTGCGTGTTCGCTGAGGGCAAAATCCTTTTTGATGGCTGTAAAGAATTGTTCAGTTTCGCGGGTAATTTTTTCAAGAGGTGTGCGATCGTCCAAGTATCGGCTGATCCATGCAGCATTTAATCGGGGGTCGTGATCTTTTTCCAGTTTCATTTTCCCGTCACCTCCACAATCCAGTTATTATGTATCCATACCCTTGATGCTAGAAAAAAATCCCCCCGCCCCAAAAGGCGAAGAGATTCGTTATTAATATTGCATTAAAGTCGTTACGTCATAGCCGTTCAAGTTCTTGCGGCCATCCAAATAAGTCAGTTCGATCAAAAATGCGCAGCCGACGACGATTCCGCCCAGTTTTTCAACCAGATTGATTGTCGCGCCGATTGTTCCGCCTGTAGCAAGCAAGTCATCAGTGATCAGGACGCGCTGTCCCGGTTTGATGGCGTCTTTGTGCATAGTCAACACATCAGATCCGTATTCAAGGCCATATTGTGCACGAATGACTTCGCGCGGCAATTTTCCTTCTTTGCGGACAGGGGCAAAGCCAAGCTCAAGTGCATAAGCAACTGGACATCCAATGATGAATCCACGTGCTTCCGGTCCTACAATAATTTCAGCATTTACTTTTTTTGCGTATTCAACGATCTGGTCTGTTGCATACTTATAGGCAGTTCCATTGTCCATCAACGAAGTGATGTCCTTAAACTGGATTCCTGGTTTCGGCCAATCTTCAACAATAGTGATGTACTTCTTCAAATCCATATTTCTTCCTCCTTGGCAGACACTTTCGCATCGAACCACTCTTTTAAATCTTTATAAGACGCATACAAAAGCTTCTGCTCCAGGGCAATCTGCTGTTCGCGCTTTTTGTAGATCGGCGCTTCCGACAAATCCTTTTTGCTCGGCGATTGTGCAATCTCGGTAACGCCATTGTTAAGTGTAACAAAACCGAGTTCAAAAAACACCTGCAGCATGAAAAATAATGCATCCCGCGTCCAACCTTTGTGTTTTGCCAGTTCGTCACAATGTTTATTGAAATCGAATGTACCGCGTTTTTTGATGAAAGCAAACAGCCATTTGAATTGTTCACGGGTCGGAATCTGCTCAAAATACTGAGAGTCCTTGGCATGGAAATGTGCGTAGATGCGCTTCGGCTTCAATTTTGCCAGCACTTCAGCCAATTGTTCTTCCGATTCCGGCAAGTCCAACAGCACCAAGTGATGTTTGTTGCCGGGAAGTTCATCCAATTGAGAAGCCATGCAGATCGGCTGCGGCAGGAATGACTGGAAAAGTGCCGGCGTTTCATCTTTGAAAGCCAAGTAAACCTGATTTTCCTGAGGAATCAGCTTCGACCAGCGCGACACTTGGCGGATGCCGCGGATATCAAACAATTGCCATTGATCCGTGCGGACATCCTCCACCATCAGCTGCGGCTTTTTGCGGCCGTTCCACTCATTGATCTGCAAATCACCGATCACGTCGATCTTGACATCAGGGGTCAACTCGTCACCGACCGGTCCGATACCAAAACCAACAGCGTCCAGTGAAGCGGCATGCTGCGTCAATTCCATCTTCAAGTGATTTTGCGCGGCTCCGATTTTTCGGATAGATGCCACTTTAACGCCTTCCAGATAAAACTTCGGTTTGGCAAAGCCCATGCCGTATGGCGCTAAAAGACGCATGGATTCGATGGCTGCAATATCGATTTCATCCAAACGGAGTGGAATATCAATTTCCACGACCGGCAGCAAGTCTTCTTCCGTCAGGCTGGTTTCAGCTTGTTTGTTGAGCCGTTCGCGCAATTCGTCGACATCTTTCGCTTCTAGGGTCATACCGGCTGCCATCGGGTGCCCGCCAAAATGAGGCAGAATGTCCCGGTTCTTGGCGAGCTCGTTATACAAATGAAAACCATCGATGCTGCGGGCAGAACCTTTTGCTTTTCCGGTTTCCGGATTCAGCGACAAGACAATCGACGGACGGTAGAATTTCTCTGTCAGTTTCGAAGCAACAATGCCGACAACTCCTGGATTCCAACCTTCCTGAGCCACCACGATGACACGTGGTGAACCGTTCGGATAGCGCTGCTCCACTTGCTGCATCGCTTCTTCAGAAATCTGCTTGACGATGGCTTGACGCTCTTTATTCAATACGTCCAGACCGGAAGCCAGTGAACGCGCTTCTGCTGCATCATCAGTCAGGAACATCTGCACAGCCGGATCCGCATCCTGCAGACGGCCGATGGCATTGATGCGCGGGCCGAACATGAAACCGATCGTTTCTTCCGTAATGTCCTGCTGCTTGATGCCCGCCACTTCACATAACGCGGCAATCGCAGGACTCGGCGAATCAATCAATGCGGCCAAGCCTTCTTTGACGAACAACCGGTTTTCACCGTGAAGCGGAACCAAATCAGCCACCGTACCGATCGCTGTCAGTTCAATCAAATGATCAGGAACTTCTTCATATAAGGCATGTGCCATTTTAAATGCCACGCCGACACCGGCCAACTCTCCGAACGGATAATTGCCTTCCGGATGGCGCGGATGGACTACCGCCAGCGCGTTCGGCAAAGCCTCCCCGATATCGTGGTGGTCGCTGATGATGACGTCCATTCCCAATCCATTGGCGAAATCGACTTGTTCAATGCCTGAGATGCCGTTATCGACAGTCACAATCAGTTTTGTGCCATTGTCATACGCCTGTTGGAATAACTCCGTATTCGGACCGTATCCGTGCTTAAATCGGTTCGGTATCATAAAGGACACATCAGCCCCTAAATCCTGCAACACAGTCATCATGACAGTCGTGCTTGTAACGCCATCCGCATCATAGTCGCCATAGACAACAATTTTTTCCTGCTTATCGATGGCTGCACGGATCCGTTCGACTGCCACATCCATATCTTTCATCAAATATGGATTATGTATGCCGCTGACGTCCATTTCCATGAACGTACGGGCTGCTTCTGGAGTATTCAGTCCGCGCGTCACTAAAATTTTTGCCAATACGGACGATATATTCAATTCTTTCCGGATTTCCTCAACTGTCTGTTCATCGGGCGTCGTCAAACGCCATCTTTTTTTGGATTCAATCATCTGTATCACTTCCTCACCGATTCATTATACAGCAAAAATTCACAGACAAAAACCTTTCGGCAACTACACCGAAAGGTTCATTTTTTCAGAATTGCTCTTTAGTCTGTTCTTCGTTGGTGACGACCTGGGCTTCCGGCACTACACCGGCTTTCTGGTACTCCCCAATTTCATTTTGCTGTGTGGCAATCAAGTTTTCTTTGACCGCCATTTCTTTTTGCAGCGCCTTTACTTTACGTTGCATCTGGTAGTTGCGGATGATCGCCAACACACCGCTGAGCAAAAATCCAAGCAATGCCGATGCCAGGATAACCAGGATCAATGGCCATTCAGCTTCACCAAATACGTAATTGACAGGCACTTCGTCAACGTTGACAACGGCGAACACCGCAATAATTACTGCAAATACAAGTCCAATTAAAATAAGCCATTGTAACTTCATTGTGGATTCTCCTCTCAAAATAAAAAAATGGAACAAGGTCATAGTAACTATACCCTGTTCCATTTCAACTCTAAACTTATACAACAGGCTCGTCAGAACCCCATTTGCTTTCCTGCTCTTTCTTCTCGATGTCGATCGGGCCTTTTTTCTTCAACTCGCCTTTTTTCAGTACCAGCCATAGCTGGGCAGCGATAAAGATTGAAGAGTAAGTTCCCGCGATCAAACCGATCAATAAGGCGATGGAGAAGTTGGTGATCGATGGCGCGCCAAAGATCAATAGCGCAATAACCACCAGTACCACGGTCAATACCGTATTGACTGAACGGCCAAGCGTTTGGCGAAGCGATACGTTGACCACCTTTTCCAACTGCTCGAAAGAATCGATTTTCTTCATACGTTTCATATTTTCCCGGATTCGGTCAAATGTCACAATCGTGTCATTGATGGAATACCCGACAATTGTCAGAACTGCCGCGATAAAGGTGATATCCACCTCGAGCCGCAATAGGCTAAAGACGGCAACGATGAAGAATGCATCGTGAATCAATGCCACTACCGAGGCTACACCCATGCGCCATTCAAAACGGAAGGCTACATAGATGATGATGCCGAGAGCGGCAATCGCCAGCGCATACAATGCATTTTTAGCCAGTTCCTGGCCTACTGTAGGCGACACGGTCGAAATATTCGGTTCTGCACCGAATTCTTCGGCAGCGACCGCTTTCAGGCTATTGATTTCTTCCTGACTGAATTCCTCGTTAAACCGGGCTACGCCGATATTGGATGCATCACCCGAAATGACGATATCTTCCGTTTCATAGCCTGCGCCGTCCAGGAAAGTCTGCACTTCCTCTTTCGACAACGCCGCTTCTGATGCGATTTCCACACGTGTACCGCTGGAGAAGTCGATGCCCAAGTTCAAACGGAACACACCGATTACGGCCATTCCTGCAATGATCAGGACAATCGAAGCCAAGAAGAATTTATTGCGGTGGCCCGCAAAATCAAAACGGTCAAAGCGTGTTGAAAGGTCTGTGATTTCCAACCCTTCTTCTCTTGCATGGATAGTCGATTTCTTCAAACCGAACAAACCGAATTTATTGTCAAGCACACCACTGTGGACCCATAGCCCAAGCAACAGGCGAGATCCCCATACAGCTGTCAGGAAGCTGACCAGAATGGAAATGATCAACAGCGTTGCAAATCCTTTCACGGAACTCGTTCCGAAATAGAACAATACAATAGCTGCCAGCAGCGTCGTAATATTGGCATCGATAATCGCGGAGAAAGAAGAGCGAGCTCCTACTTTAAACGCTTCTTGAACCGATTTGCCGACACGCATTTCTTCGCGTATCCGCTCGTAGGTGATGATGTTGGCATCAACTGCCATCCCGACACCAAGCATGATTGCTGCGATTCCCGGCAAAGTCAGAACGCCGCCGATCCATTCGAACACCAGCAAGATCAGGTACACATAGGTCGATAAGGTGACGACTGCCACCATTCCGGGCAAGCGGTAATAAACCAGCATAAACAGCAGAACCAGTGAAATACCGACTGCTGCAGCGACTATGGTCTGGTCGAGTGCCTGTTCACCGAACTGGGCTCCGACAGAAGTCGAATAGATTTCCGTCAAGCTTACCGGCAACGCACCGGCATTCAAGATTCCTGCCAGGTTCTGTGTTTCTTCCACAGTGAACGCCCCCGAAATTTCAACGGATGGTGATGAAATCCGTTGCTGCACACTCGGTGCCGAGACGAATTTCGGGTCTGCCTTCATGCGTTCTTCCGCAAAGGAATCCACGCCTTCTTCAAAATCAAGCCAGATGACCAGCACATTATCCGGTGCCGGCATTTGGGAAACTTCTTCCGTCACTTCCGCAAACTTGCCGGGATCGTTCAATTCCAGTGTGACAATCGGATTGCCGTTCTGATCGAACGTTCCGGTCGCCCCGCCTTGTTTCAGGTCATTTCCGGAAAGCAGCAAATTATCTTGTGCATCACGGAAAGTCAGATTCGCTTCAGTCGACAGCAATTCGCGCGCTGAAGACTGATCTTCTACTCCCGCCAATTGGACACGGATCCGGTTGTCCCCTTCAATCTGGATGACCGGTTCACTGACACCCAATACGTTGATCCGGTTCATCAACGCATCTGTTGTATCCGTCAGTACTTTTTCCGTAACTTCCTTGCCATCTAAGGTTTCCACCTCGTAGAGCACTTCAAAGCCGCCCTGCAGGTCCAGGCCTAGCCGAATGTCTTTAGCGATGGGTAAACTTGTGGTGCCAATGATTCCTATCAGTACAATAACCAGTAAGAAAAAGGCGATAATGCGACCTCTTGCTTTCATATGTAAACTTCCTCCTCGGGTGTGTAAAACACAGCACTATCATTATGAAACAGCCGCTGATTGCTGTCAAATGCAACTGGACATGAGTTGAATAAAAGATCGAATCAACAAAAGCAATCTGCTTGAGCGATGAAATGTTCATCGGTTATTTTACTTCGTTTTTTTCGGGGACGGCCTCAAAAGATGTTCGATGTTCTCAAGTGTGCTGTCATCGTTCCAGCGCGCTTTTTTTAAACCCTCCACTTGGTGATAAGCCAAAAAGTCGGAAGCGGTCATGTCCATGATGTCATTGATCATTTCATAGAGATGCATGGTTTCTATATCTTTTTTTCGCCATTTTTTCTTCACACAAAATTCCCATAAGTCTTGTTCTGTAAACGTATCGTATTCAAAATGATGAAATTCACTGCGTTTGCTCTGAAGGGCCGGCAGAACGAATTCGAATTGCTCAGGGTGACTCGTCATGCGTATACTCCTTTCCGATGTACTGTATCCATTGTACCTCGCAACTGGAAAATTTAGAATAAAATATTATTTAATCATGAAAAAAACGCCTTCACAGTCGAAGGCGTTCCTTTACTTGTTTAGATTGTCGATTTCGCTGATTCCACTACTTTCGCGATTGCTTGGCGCTCGAACTGCATGCGCGTGCCATCCGCTACTGTGATGTAGACAGTTGCATCGTCAACTGCATCCACAAGTCCGTGCAATCCGCCGATTGTAACGATGCGGTCGCCGCGTCTCAATTCGGACTGCATGTTTGCCGTTGCCTTCTGACGTTTTTGGGCAGGACGGATGATGAAAAACCACATTAGCAAGAACATTAATAGTAAAGGTGATAACGCAATTAAAGTTTCCATTATTCATTTTCCCCCTTTCACTTTCTCTATTCTCGTACAAACTCAGAAATTTTTAGCGTTGGGTTTATTGAAACCGTATGCTTCAAAAAATTCTTCGCGGAAATCTCCCAGACGGTCTTCGCGAATCGCTTGACGCACCTGTTCCATTAAGTTTAACAGAAATTGCAGGTTATGATAACTAGTAAGCCTAATTCCGAATGTTTCATCTGCTCGGATCAAGTGATGGACATAGGCGCGCGAATAGTTTTTGCATGTATAGCAATCGCATTTCTCATCAATCGGTCCGAAATCACGTTTAAATGCCGCATTTTTGATGTTCAATCGGCCCGTGCTGGTCATCAATGTTCCATTACGGGCGATGCGCGTCGGCAAGACACAATCGAACATATCGATGCCGCGGATAGCGCCGTCGATCAACGAATCAGGAGATCCGACGCCCATCAGGTAACGCGGTTTGTTGGCAGGCATCAACGGCGTTGTGAACTCAAGCGCACGGTTCATGACATCTTTCGGCTCACCTACGGACAATCCGCCGATGGCATAGCCTGGAAAATCAAGTGACACCAGATCCTGAGCGCTTTGTTTGCGAAGATCTTCGTACTCGCCGCCCTGGATGATGCCGAACAAGCCTTGGTCCGCTTTGCGGGCATGCGCTTCCAGGCAGCGTTCTGCCCAGCGGGACGTGCGTTCGACACTGGCTTTCATGTATTCATGCGTCGCCGGGAACGGCGGGCATTCGTCAAAAGCCATCATGATGTCAGAACCCAGGTCATTTTGGATCTGCATCGCTTTTTCCGGACTCAGGAACAGCTTGTCGCCGTTCATGTGATTGCGGAAATGGACGCCTTCTTCTTTGATGTTGCGGAATTCGCTTAGTGAAAACACTTGAAACCCGCCGGAATCCGTCAGAATCGGACGGTCCCAGTTCATGAATTTATGCAGGCCGCCTGCTTCTTTGATGACATCATTGCCGGGACGCAGCCACAAGTGGTACGTATTGCTGAGGATAATGCCGGCGTTCATGGCTTTCAACTCTTCAGGTGACATGGTTTTGACCGTCGCTTGCGTGCCGACGGGCATGAATGCCGGGGTTTCAAACGAACCGTGCGGTGTGTGGACAATGCCCAGGCGCGCGCCGGTCTGTTTGCAGGTTTTGATGTGTTCATAGGTTACTGCTGCTGTCATTGGTGAGTCTCCTTTTTCTGTGGCTCAATGAACATGGCGTCTCCGAAACTGAAGAAACGGTAGCGTTCATTTACAGCTTGTTGATAAGCGTTCAAAATATGGTCACGGTTCGACAATGCGCTGACGAGCATAACGAGCGTCGATTTCGGCAAATGGAAATTGGTGATCAACCCATCGATCGCTTTGAATTCATAGCCTGGGAAAATGAAGATATCGGTCCAGCCACTGTCTTCCTGCAGCTCGCCTCCGAATTTCTGGGCAACGGATTCCAAGGTGCGCGTCGAAGTCGTACCGACCGAAATGATGCGTCCCCCCTGTGCTCTTGTTTGATTGATCAAATCAGCCGTTTCCTGTGTAATGCGATAAAATTCCGAATGCATTTCATGGTCTTCAATCGAATCTACTGATACCGGCCGGAATGTTCCAAGTCCCACGTGAAGTGTGATAAAGGCGATATTGACTCCTTTTGCCCGGATTTCCTCCAATAGCTCATCGGTGAAATGAAGCCCTGCTGTCGGTGCCGCCGCACTTCCCCGCTCTTTCGCGAAAACAGTCTGGTAGCGATCCTGGTCTTCCAGTTTTTCACGGATATATGGCGGCAATGGCATTTCGCCCAATTCGTCCAGAATTTCGTAGAAAATGCCATCGTAGATCATCTTGAAATGGCGTCCGCCATGGTCCAGGATGCCGGTGCATTCAGCACGCAGCAAACCTTCTCCAAATGAAACAACGGTTCCGACTTTCACTTTTTTCGCTGGTTTGACCAACGTCTCCCATACATCGTCTTCTATCTGCTTCAACAGCAGCAATTCGATGTTGGCTCCTGTATCTTCCTTGACACCCATCAGGCGTGCAGGCAAAACACGCGTATCGTTGAGGATCAGCGTATCGCCTTTATGCAGATACTCGGTGATGTCGCGGAAATGGCGGTGCTCCGTGTTGCCGGTGGTTTTATTCATGACCAGTAGCCGGCTCGACGTACGGTCCAGCAGCGGTGTTTGGGCGATCAATTCATCCGGAAGTTCAAAATCAAAATCTTGTACATTCAATGTTGTGGGTGGTGTATTTAATTTAGTCATTCAGGCATCTCCATTTTAAAGTGTTCATAGGCAAGCGGCGTTACAGTGCGGCCTCTCGGCGTACGCTGGATAAATCCGATCTGCAGCAAATACGGTTCATAGACGTCTTCAATCGTCGTCGACTCTTCCCCGATGCTGGCTGCGATGGTATCCAGTCCAACCGGGCCGCCGCGGAAACGTTCAATCATGCCCGTCAATAATTTATGGTCTATATGATCCAATCCAAGCGGATCGACCTGCAGCATTTCCAAAGCCTGTTCCGCCATGTCCATCGTGATGGACCCGGTGCCGCGCACTTGCGCATAATCACGCACGCGCTTCAGCAACCGGTTGGCGATGCGCGGAGTTCCACGGGAACGGCGGGCAATTTCGACAGCTGCGTTCGGATCGATATCCGCTTCGAACAATTTCGAGCTGCGGATGACGATATCCGTCAGTGCTTCTGTATCGTAGTATTCCAGGCGCGACAAGACGCCGAAACGGTCGCGCAGCGGTGCAGACAAAGCGCCTGCGCGCGTCGTCGCCCCAATCAAAGTGAACGGCGGCAGATCCAGCCGGACAGAACGCGCCGTCGGACCTTTGCCGACGACGATATCCAAACAGAAATCCTCCATTGCCGGATACAGCACTTCTTCAATCGAACGGTTCAAGCGATGGATCTCATCAATGAACAGCACATCTCCAGGCTCCAATGACGACACGATTGCCGCCAAGTCACCCGGACGCTCGATTGCCGGTCCGCTGGTCATCTTGATGTTGACTTCCATTTCATTGGCGATGACAGCAGCGAGTGTCGTTTTCCCGAGTCCAGGAGGCCCGTACAACAGCACATGGTCCAAGCTTTCCTGGCGCATTTTCGCTGCCTCGATGAAAATTTGCAGATTGTGTTTCACTTTCTGCTGCCCGATATACTGGCCCAGCAATTGCGGACGCAAGGATTGTTCAAAACGCTCATCAAATTCCGAGATCTCGCTGTCGATAATGCGGTCTTCCATGCCGTTCGCCTCCTTTCATCAGTTTTGTTTAAGCAGCAATTGCAATGCTTTTTTCATGAAGCCTTCTGTATCCAGGTCCAAATCCCGCAGCTGTGGTTTGACTTTGGTGATTTCCCGTTCTGAATAGCCAAGAGCACCCAGTGCCAGCATCGCTTCTTCCAGTTCTGCCTGGTCGTTCGACAGCAATGTAGTTGTCTCTTCCGGATCGAAAGGATCGCCGAAAAACTCGGTCAGCTTGCCTTTCAAATCCAATATCATCTGGCGTGCCGTCTTCTTGCCGACACCCGGGAACTTCACCAAATAGGATTCATCTTCCCGTTCGATCGCTTCGATGACATGCTGCGGCTGTCCGCTGGCCAAAATCGCCAATGCGCCTTTGGGGCCGATGCCCGATACCGAAATCAGCTTGCGGAACAATTCGCGTTGTTCCAGTGTCGGAAAACCGAACAGCAATTGCGCGTCTTCACGGACATGATGATGCAGAAAGACCTGCAATTCATCACTGCCGAAAGAATACGGATTCGGCGCGAAAATCTGCCAGCCGATCCCTTGTTGTTCTATCACTAAATATTCAGGCGTTACGCGTGTAACCTTGCCTTTTATGTAATCGTACATGGACAGTCTCTCCTTCAATTCAACTTTATAATTATAGCATATTCAGCTGCTTTAGACGAAATAAACCCGTTGTCGAGTGGCACATGATAAGATAAAGAGAACGAGTCAATAAGCGAGGGAATCTAATGAAAAAATTATTCGGCGAACAGCGGCGCCAATTCCTGCTGGAAAAAATAAAAACGTCAACACAACCACTGACTGGCGGTGAACTGGCCGCTTTAACCAGCGTGTCCCGCCAAGTCATCGTCGGCGACATGACGTTACTGAAGGCAAAAGGCGAGCCCATCATCGCGACCAGCCAAGGATATCTGTACCTGGCTGACCGGGCGACAGAAGAAGCAAGCCGGCGCATAGCCTGCCACCATCAGGCTGAAGACACCGAACGCGAACTGAAACTGCTGGTTGAATCGGGCGTCACAGTGAAAGATGTGTCGATTGAGCATCCGGTATACGGCGAACTGACAGCCGGCATCCATGTGTCAAACATCCAGGAAGTTGAAGCTTTCATGAAGCGCGTCCGCGAAACCGGCGCCAGCTACTTGCTGGAACTGACAGACGGCACGCATCTCCATACCATCACTGCACCTGATAACGCGACGCTTGAAAAAGCTGTCCAGGCGATGCGGGATAACGGATTTTTGTTGGAGGAAATTGAATAAGGTTTTGATGGAGCCCATGATTCTGCATTTGGCCGGATTGTGGGTTTTTTGTTTTGAATGCTTAGGTATAGCTATGGCAATTTTTAAAAAGGATAGCCCTTACACAACGCTTCGGCCGCTTAGCGCATAGCTTACGCAAGAAGCCAGAGCGCAAGACGGCGAAGGGAAAAGACAGGCTCCTCTATCGCTTCGCAAGTCCACGTAAAGCATCCGCCTGGGGTGCAGGATTGGCTATAAAGCTAATAAACTGGCTACTTATTCTTCTAATTAATCATTTATTGCCTAAAAGCTAGAAGTCCCGCAGCGAAAACCGCTGCGGGGCTTCTCTTTTTCATTTATACGTATAATACGATCCTAAGGTTTTTACTGTACAGCCAAGTGCCGCAAGCTCTTCGAACGCACCGCGCATCATGGCGTCTTTTTCGTCCGCCAGTACATCAGCGATGAAGAAATAATCGCCGAGGCCGGTTTTCAATGGGCGCGATTCGATTTTGCTCAAGTTCAATCGGCGCCATGCGAAAACGGACAAGATCTGGTGCAGGACACCTGAACGGTCATCGTCAGGCGGTGTGATCATCAACGTTGTTTTGATTTGATCGTCATGCGTCGGGTCTGTCAATTTGTGATCAGACTTCGACAACACGAAAAAGCGTGTGTGGTTAAAATGGAAATCGTGGATGTCACGCTGCAGAATGTCCAACCCGTATTTATGGGCGGAAAATTCGTTGGCGATAGCCGCAATGTTGCGCTCCGGCAATTCGGCAACCATCTTCGCTGCAGCCGCTGTCGAACTGTACTGCTCCAAAGGCGTATTCTTGTATGTATAAAACAGGAATTTATGGCATTGCGCCAATGCATGCGGATGTGAATAAATCGCTTCAAACGATTCCGCATTGCGGTTATCCGGATGTACCAGCAAATGTTGTTGAATCGACGACAATACTTCCGCCGTCACATACAATTGCGCTTCGTGAAATAGATAATCCACTGTCAATGGAACTGATCCTTCCAACGCATTTTCCAGTGGCACGACAGCGTAATCCACGCTGCCTTCTGCCACTGCTTCTATGCATTCAGGGATGGTCGTAAATGGCACCAGGGTACCTTCAGGGAAAACTTTTGTTGCCGCAAGGTGTGTAAATGACGCTTCCGGCCCTAAATATGAAATTCGTGTATCAACAGCTTGTCCAGTCATTTAAACATTCCTCCATTAAGATGATCCACTTGATACCACATCAGCCGACTCGACGAAATCGAGCTTTTTCAGCTGTTGCAAAAATACGTCCAAATCCCCGTCCATCGCCGTTACGTCCAAAGACAGTGTGACATTCGCACGCCCTTGGATCGGAATGGTCTGGTGGATGGTCAAAATATTGCAGCCGTTTTCAGCGACTGACTGC
The DNA here is from genome assembly GCF_014836985.1 of Planococcus wigleyi. Classification (GTDB taxonomy): domain Bacteria; phylum Bacillota; class Bacilli; order Bacillales_A; family Planococcaceae; genus Planococcus; species Planococcus notacanthi. The sequence goes on from NZ_JACSPU010000004.1 coordinate 387,341, forward strand.
AGAAGCGTCGCGAGCGTTCCCGAGCGGTCTTCCAGTTGCAGGAAAACCGTCAGGATCCGTTCTTTGACGATCGAATGGAACGGAAATACAGCGTCCCGATATTTATAAAACGCAGAGCGTGAAAGACCTGTCTTGTTGACCGCGTCCATAATGGAAATGCGGTCGTTCTGCAGCATTTTTTTCACTTCAAGCGTTTTTTGCATCGCTTCCGTCAAAACGTCTTCACGCACTAAATAATACCGTTGTTCCGAAATATCCTTCATTCAAGCTACCTCCGCATCAATCCATAAATTCGAATTCGAATTCAAGCAGGCGAACCGTATCGCCGTTTTCTGCACCGCGCTCACGGAGTGCATCATCAATTCCCATACCGCGCATTTGGCGGGCAAATCGGCGAATCGAATCTTCACGTGAGAAGTCGGTCATCTTGAACATGCGTTCAATGGCATAACCGGACAACACGAATGCGCCATCAGACTCACGCGTGATGCTGAATCCATCTGCATCGGTTTCGTGTTTGTACAAGACCGTGCTTTCTGACTCAGCTTCTTCCTCGTCGATCAATGGGAATTCAGGTGTCACTTCAATAACGTCAGCAATGGCGAACAAGAGATTGTTCAATCCTTTGCGGGATAAAGCAGAAATCGGGAAAATGCGGGCATCTTCCGGCAATTTTTCACGGAATTTCGCCAAGTTCTCTTCCGACTCCGGCATATCCATTTTGTTCGCAACGATCAATTGCGGACGTTCGGTCAAACGCATATTGTATTGCTTCAGTTCTTCATTGATTGTGACGTAATCCTCATAAGGATCGCGTCCTTCAAGACCTGACATATCGATGACGTGGATGATGACACGCGTCCGTTCAATATGGCGAAGGAATTGATGGCCCAGTCCAACGCCTTGGTGAGCGCCTTCGATCAATCCTGGAAGATCGGCCATAACAAAGCTGCGCTGGTCTTCTGTTTCGACCATGCCCAGATTCGGGACAATCGTCGTGAAATGATATTCAGCGATTTTTGGTTTTGCAGCAGAAACAACCGACAACAACGTCGATTTTCCGACACTTGGGAATCCGACAAGCCCGGCATCCGCCAACACTTTCAGCTCCAAAATGACATTGCGTTCAAAGCCCGGTTCGCCTTTTTCAGAAAGCTCTGGCGCCGGGTTTGCAGGCGTTGCGAAACGAGAGTTTCCACGTCCGCCGCGGCCACCTTTTGCGATGACTGCTGTCTGCCCATGTTCCACCAAATCAGCAATGGTTTCACCGGTATCCACGTCTTTAACGACTGTGCCCGGCGGAACTTTGATCAATGTATCTTCAGCTTTGGCACCATGCTGGTTCTTGCTCATGCCGTGTGTTCCGCGTTCGGCTTTAAAGATCCGTTTGTAGCGGAAATCCATCAGCGTGCGCAATCCTTCTTCAACGATAAAGACGATATTTCCGCCTTTGCCGCCATCTCCGCCGGCAGGGCCGCCGTTCGGTACATATTTTTCGCGGCGGAATGCAACCATGCCATCCCCGCCGTCGCCACCTTTAACATAAACTTTTACGTGATCGACAAACATATTATCCCTCCATCTGTGCGCGCACAACAATCAATGTGTTGTTTTCGCTGCACTCTTTTCGTGCCGTGAATCCCTGTACTTCTAAAACGTCCAAATCCAGCCAATTCCCCGGACAAGTAATTTTCATTTCAAACAGCGTGGAACTGGAAGCCAATGAAACCGTGCCATAAAACGCCTGATAAGGTTCCAGGCGCCCTTTGGCCGCTTCCACAAAACTCTCCAGAAAAAGCCGAAATGCTGCGTCCAAATGAGTCGGTGCTTTAGCAGCCGAACATTCGACGTGAAAATTAAATCCCGGGAAACGCCAATTTGCAGTCAACAGCCATTCCTCTGTCAGCGGCAGCCCGATATCAGACAGCCGGCTGGCATGCATAGCCGCTTCGGCATGCGAACGAATTATTTCTTGCGCCTCTTGCAGACGGCCCAGATCCAAATTCATTTTGATCAATTGCAATTCATTTAAAAAATCATGGCGCGCATGCCGAAGCGATTGTGCCACTGTGATTGTCTTTTCCATAAGTCACGTCCCGATTCAGCTTCTTATTCCAGTATACCAAGAGTTCGCAGGAATTTCCTAAAATAATGCGTTCAGCCGACAGGGCCCGCGCTTATAAATTTCAAAAGAAAAAGGACTGCGAAAGCAGCCCTTTTCGTTTTGTATTAAGCTTCTTGTGCAACTGGATATACGCTAACTTTTTTCTTATCGCGTCCGTAACGTTCAAAACGTACGACTCCGTCGATTTTAGCAAAAAGTGTATCGTCTCCGCCGCGTCCAACGTTCTCACCTGGATAAATTTTAGTCCCGCGTTGACGGTATAAAATTGAACCACCAGTAACTTCTTGGCCGTCTGCACGTTTTGCGCCAAGGCGTTTAGATTCAGAGTCACGTCCGTTTCTCGTTGAACCTACACCTTTTTTGGATGCAAAAAACTGAAGATCTAATCTTAACATTCTGTCCCACCTCCTAAGCTGTGAAGGTTATTTTAATATATTCTTCATAGTCTTGTTCAATCGTTTTCAATGAAACAATCATTGCGCGTACAAGCAGTTGAACCTGCTCGTCCGTCTTGTCATCCAGGTTCTCCGGAAAACCAACTTTTAAAAAGCCGCTGTTTGCCTGCTGAATGTCCGGTTCGATTCCCGTCAGCTCCATGATGGCGTTCACCGCTCCGAAAGAGACAGCAGACGCTCCAGCACATACGAGGTCTTGCCCGTGTTCAGCATAATCCGCATGGCCTGACATTTCAAAAGACGAAATGCGTTTTGAGGTTTCTTTTACAGTAACTTGTATCATTCTTACAGGTTGATCGCATCGACAGTCAATTTCGTGTATGGCTGACGGTGACCTTGTTTTTTATGGTAGTTCTTTTTAGCTTTATATTTGAAGACTGTGATCTTTTTCTGTTTGCCGTTTTTAACAACTTTGGCTGTAACAGTAGCTCCTTCAACAAAAGGAACACCCACTTTAGTATCGTCTCCACCTACAAATAGAACTTTGTCAAATGTGATAACATCCCCAGCTTCTCCGTTCAATTTCTCAACGTAGATCTCTTGGCCTGCTTCAACTTTGATTTGTTTTCCACCAGTTTCAATAATCGCGTACATATCCTTGCACCTCCTCTTAAAATAAGACTCGCCTATTCAGGTGACTCGCCGGAGCGAATGCTTAAGGTAACCTGATTCGAGCGGTTGCAGCATGGTACGCTACAAACATAACATTAGAATAATACCACGCCATTGCGTGTCGCGTCAATAGATAATGTGAGGTTTCGAGAAATTGGTGATGAGTGGTTAGGCAAATGGTTGTGAGGAGTGATTTTGTCGGTGCGAGGTGCGCTCTTTGGTGCGTGAGGTGCGCTTGTCCGCTTGCGGGGTGCGGTCTTTGCCAGTTGAGGTGCGGTTATCCGGGCGCGAGGTGCGGTCTTTGCCAGTTGAGGTGCGGTCAGCGATAAATGCGACCAAAATACTCCCGCAGCAATTGCCGGTCTTCGACTATTTGGCGTTTTCCGCGCACATCGCCTTGAATTGCCGACCCTTGCAACAATCGGTATAAAACATATTTGTTTTCGACTCCGAGAAGCCGATAAGCCAATCCGGTGTCGAGTTTATCGCCAAACAATACGGCATATTCCTGGAGCGCCACTTCATGTGCATCCTGCGAATAAAACCCGCAGACTACGCACTTCCATTTGCGCTCACGCCAATCAAGTGAACAGGTGCGGCAGCTTGGACAAGTTACACCGAGTCGCAAGGAGTCGAAGCTAATATTGTGTCGCTCGAGCCAGCGGCGGCTCGAATTGCGCACCGGCAGTCCCCGCAACTTGGAAGCTAGCGCCCGTGCATCAAAAAGATTCGAACCTTGCATCAGCTGCTCCAGGTGAAATGGCAAATAGTCGAGTGACACGACCGGATAATGTTTGGGCGCCTCCACCACTTTGCCGGACCGGCTCGCAAGTACGATTACACCATGTACGGAGACGCCGAGAAAATTGCTGACGGCACGGACCGCCCGGTGGAGCTGCGCTTCCGGATTGCGCATTCCTTCCCTGCGCCCATCGATGATCCGGTGAAACTGAAAATTGATGGAATCAAAATAAAACTCGCCCACCATGTTCTTCACTTCCAGTACGCAGACCATTTGTTCATGAATCAAAAGCAAATCGATTTGCGCTGTTCCCTCTTTATAAGGAATGTGCACATCACTCAAGAAAATCGTTTCGCCTGGCAGATCCAATTCCCTTTTCAACAAAGCAGCCGTCCGCTGCTCACCACTGGCACCAGCCAATGAACTTTTCAGTTCGGCTAAAACCGCTGCCTTGGATTCATGTGCGTTCGGCAAACGTTCTGCTGCAACCATCTGTGCGAGTAAAAAATCGTTCATGCCACACCTCCCGTAAGTTTTAAAAAAGCCCCCGCTTGGACAGCGAGGGCTCTAACAATCTTATTTAGTGAAAACGGCTTTGATTTTGGTGAACAGGCTTGGCGGTGCTTTTTCCATACTCATCAACGGTACCGATTCTCCTAGCAAACGGCGCGCAATGTTGCGGTAGCCGAGTGCTGCGGTATTTGATGGGTCCATGACGATCGGCTCGCCTTTGTTCGAACTTGAGATGACACGCTCGTCATCTGCAATGATGCCCAGAAGATCGATCGACAAGTGAGTGGTGATTTCATTGACATCCAGCGCTTCTCCCGCTTTCATCAAATGCGGACGAATGCGGTTGATGATTAAACGCGGAGCGTCGATGTTCTCTTCCAGCTCAAGCAATCCGATGATGCGGTCAGCGTCACGGACAGCTGAAATCTCAGGCGTCGTCACGACAATTGCGTGATCCGCTCCAACAACAGCGTTCTTGTAGCCTTGCTCGATACCGGCTGGGCAATCGATGATAACGAAATCATAGTCTTTCTTCAATTCCGTCACCAATTCCTTCATCTGTTCCGGATTGACGTCGTTTTTGTCTGCGGTTTGAGCAGCAGGCAAAAGATACAGCATGTCATCAAAGCGTTTGTCTTTGACAAGTGCTTGATGCACTTTGCAGCGGCCTTCCAAGACGTCGATCAAATCATAGATGATGCGATTCTCCAAACCGAGGATAACGTCAAGGTTGCGCAACCCGATGTCAGTGTCGATCAGGCATACTTTTTTCCCTTGAAGAGCCAATGCAGTGCCGAGGTTGGCGGTTGTCGTCGTTTTACCGACGCCTCCCTTGCCTGATGTAATTACGATAGCTTCTCCCACACTAGCTTCCTCCTTTAAACGTTGAAATTTGCGGACGAATAAACCGCAATTCCTGCAAACGGTCAATGATGATGGTGCCGTTTGTATGTAAATAAGCACATTCCATTTCCGGTTGTTCCGATAAGCTGGACAATTCGTCTGTCATGGTTTCCAATTCGTCAGCGATTTTCAATTGCGTCGCTTCCAGCCAAGAGGCTGCAATGACTGCGTCCCGGTTGCCTTTGGTTCCGGCATGCGCCGCACCTTTCAGCCGGCCCAGCACGTAAACACTGCCGCCCGCTTCGACGCGGCCGTTCGGGTTGACGTCGCCAATGACGACCAGATCGCCGTTCGCTTTGACAACTTGTCCTGAACGCACAATGCCGACATATGTTTCCGACTGGCGTTCAAGGATCATCTGATCGCTTTCTTCGACCGTCAGGATATCGCTCGTTGTCGCAACTACCTTCAGATGAGGATTGGTCGAAACAATGTCGCTGATTTCTTTGATCTGGCTGTCGGTGCAATAGCGTTTATTCAGATGAACCGTCACTTCAGTATCACTGTCAAGCGCAGGATCCGACACCTTCGCCTTCAACTCGGCCAATAGATCCGTGTAGGCACATTGGTCATCGAGATACAGCACGAGGCCTTTATTTTTCCCTTTAATGTTAACGAGATTTTTCAAAAAATGTGTCACCTGCGCTTTCTTTAATATAACCCTATTTTAGTGTCACGCTCCGACAGCTGCGTGACCATTACTGATTTGAACACCCAGCCGAGCATCACCAGGAAGATTGAATTAGCGACCATCGTCGGCCAGAGCCGAGTCGCCAAAAATGTACCGAGCGGCATTCCTGTCAATGAAATCAGCAGGAAGAACTGGTAAAGCAAAAATTCGAATACGCCCAGCAAAACGAGCGTCAGAAGTGTCGCCGTCACCAAGTTCTGCGGAATTCGCTTGAAAGCAAATGCAGCTGCCAAACAAGTGGCTGGATACAAAAAAGAATATAATCCAATAATATCAATGTAAAAGACATCATACAAGAGCCCGAAAAATAATCCATAGAACATCGCATGCTTTAAATCATAGTACAAAGTCAGGAAAATCAGGAACATTATCAGGAAGCGCGGCACAATATAATTTAATTCGCCGCCAATATTAAGCGGTGAAAAAAGGCCGAAAACCGGTTCCATGAAAAACAGGACGAGGCAGATTAACGGGATAAGGAAACGGATCATGATTCATCGTCTCCAGTCACGCCGTTGTCTTCACCGTCCACTTCCGGCATCAAACGGTCAGCGATGACGACGTGGTCCAATAAGGAGAAGTCGGCTGCCGGTTTCACATAAGCCAGTTTAGTCAACCCGAATTCATCTATGGTGATTTCGGTGATGGTGCCGATTAAAATGCCTTTCGGGAAAATCCCGCCGAGCCCGCTTGATACGACTTGATCGCCTTTTTTCAATTCAACATTGGCATCGATCCGCTTAAGCAGCAGTTCATGGCGTTCCGCGTCATAGCCTTCGATCAAACCGAAAACGTCTTTTTTCCCGCCAACGACCATCGCGGATACGCGGTAGTTCGGGTTGAGCGTGGAAATCAATTCAACCGTTGACGTTGTCGGAGTCGTCAACGTCACTTTGCCGATCAGGCCTGTTGCAGTCATGACCGCCATATTCTCCGCTACTCCTTGGTTGGAGCCACGGTTAAGAATGATTTTCTCTTCCCATTGATCCGGGTTCCGTGCAATAACGGTAGCCTGGATTGGGTTGTAATCGCGCAAGTCTTCTTCTTTTCCTACGAGTTGTTTCAATTCTGCGTTTTCAGAACGCAAATCTTTGACTTCAGCCTGCACGCCCGCAAATTCTTCTAAGCGCGTTTTCAGATGCTCGTTCTCCTCAAATGTGTTCAATAATGAATCGACATTATCGAAAATCCCAGTGACAAAATGAGCAGGGCGTGAAAATACCGACTGCCCAGCTCCAACAGCATCTTTTATGATTTGTTCCGGCAGCGACACATTGCCGCGGTCACGGAGCGAAAAAGAAATCAGTGCAACGAGCAGGATGACACCCAACAGCAGCAAAATCAGCCGCTTGTTCGTTAAAAGCTGTGGCATATTGCCATCCTCCTTATTTGATTGATAGTTGGCGGCGGAATTGGTCCATGTTCTCTAATGCCTTGCCGGTGCCAAGTGCGACACAGTCCAATGGATTTTCGGCAATAAAGACCGGCATGGACGTTTCATCTGAAATGACCCGGTCGAGGTTCTTAAGCAACGCTCCTCCACCTGTCAAAACAATGCCGTTTTCCATGACGTCTGAACTTAATTCAGGCGGCGTCTTTTCAAGCGTCGATTTGATGCCTGCTACAATCGCAGTAATCGATTCGCTAAGGGCTTCCACAATTTCACCCGAAGTGATCTGCAGCGTTTTCGGAAAACCGCTCAACAAATCACGTCCACGAATTTCCATCGAAAGGTCTTTTTCAGCCTCTTCCATAATGCGGGCAGATCCGACACCCATTTTCAGTGCTTCAGCTGTCCGTTCACCGATCAGGACGTTATACGTCTTGCGGATATACTGGATGATTTCAGTGTCCAGTGCATCTCCGGCTACACGGATCGAGTCGCTTGAAACGATGCCGCCAAGTGAAATGACCGCTACTTCAGTCGTTCCGCCTCCAATATCGACGACCATACTGCCCATAGGTTCCCAAACCGGCAAATCCGCTCCAATCGCCGCTGCGAAAGGCTCTTCGATGGTATAGGCTTCACGTGCGCCGGCTGAACGGGCTGCGTTCAAAACTGCCCGCCGTTCAACAGAAGTGATGCCATAGGGAACACAGATCATGACGTTGCCGCTTTTCCATTTGCCCCCTGCCGCTTTCGCTGCTTCGACAAGATTATGCTTGATCATCGCCAAGGTCATATCGTAATCCGCAATGACGCCATCACGCATCGGACGGATAGCGACGATCGACTCTGCTGTACGGCCCATCATGTTTTTCGCCTGGGTGCCGACAGCGACGATTTCTCCCGTATTTTTATTTTTAACGACAACGGAAGGTTCACGCAGAACAATTCCTTTGCCTTTAATGTACACCAATGTATTTGCAGTACCTAAGTCAATTCCAACATCTTTTGAACCAAATCCAAGCACAGGTTTTCTTCCTTTCTGTAACAAGCCGGTATTTCGGCAATTGCGTTGACACAATACCACTCATTATAGACGAAAAGAAAAAAAATAAACAGTGCTACATGAACCCCTTTTCTTTCAGGGAAATGAATTGGTGGTCACCGATGATGACATGGTCCAGCAGTTCGATGCCGATGATGCTGCCGGCTTCGACGAGGCGCTTCGTGACATCGATGTCTTCAGGTGATGGCGCAGGATTGCCGGAAGGATGGTTGTGGGCGCAGACGATCGAAGCTGAAGAACGGCGGACCGCTTCACGGAAAATTTCACGGGGATGGACAATGGAGGCGTTCAGGCTGCCGACAAAAATGGTTTGGCGGTGCATGACCTGATTTTTGATGTTGAGGAACAAGACAACAAAATGCTCCTGTTTCAACGAAGTCATATCGGCCATTAAATAGGAAGCCGCATCTTTCGGGGAACGGATGGTGAATTTCGTATCGGTCTGCTTGGATGACAGCCGCCGGCCAAGTTCTACAGCCGCAAGCAGCTGGACAGCCTTTGCCCGGCCAATGCCATGGATCGCCACCATCTCTTCGATGGTGGCGTTTTTCATTTCCTGGATCTGTTCGAAATGGGTCAGCACCCGATTGGCCAAATGCAGCACCGACTCCTGCTTGCTGCCGGTGCGCAGCAGGATGGCAATCAGCTCTTGATTGGACAATGCCGATGCCCCTTGGTTGACCAGGCGTTCTCGGGGACGGTCCGCAATGTGGACGTCACGGATCATCAACGGCGCGTCGTTCAGCATCGGACACCGCTCCCTTCTAGCGAAATAAACCCAGCAGCTGCGAGTTTCTGCGTCAGTTCCGCAACCGGCAAGCCGACAACAGCGTTGTAATCTCCTTGAATGCCTTTGACGAACAAACCGGATACCGTTTGGATGCCATAAGCACCTGCTTTGTCGTAAGGGTCTTCGGTTTCAATATAGGCGTTGATCCAGGCTTCCGGCAATTCGAAGAACGTCACGTTGACGGCTTCATGGAAGGACTGCTCGCTATTACCTTTTACGACCGTCACCGCCGTAATGACTTCATGTGTGCGGCCGGATAATTTCTGAAGATAGCTCTTGGCCTGTTCTTTACTTTTCGGCTTCAATAGGATTTCACCATCCAGGACGACAATAGTATCAGAGCCGATGACCACAGCTTCTTGATGGGCACTTGCCACTTCCTGCGCTTTTTGAGCAGCACATGCCAATACGTAGCCAAGCGGCGTTTGGAAGTCCTGCGGATCGGGTTCGTCCTGGAGACTCGGGATAACTTGAAAATGAACGCCAAGCATACTAAGCAGTTCCTGGCGGCGCGGTGATTGTGAAGCTAGAATGACGGGGAAATCTGATTTGAATTTCATGGGGAAATCTCTCCTTTTTTCAAGAATCATACCATCCCTGACAGCACTCAACAAACCATCAAAAATGATTTTTGCCCTTCAGCAGGCGTTCAAAAATCATTTTTCAGTTAGTTTTTTCTTGAAAGCGCTGTATGCTGCCATCTAAAATTCACATTTGCTTTGTTCACGAACATCCGACAAAAGCTGTCGCAACAAGGTTTTTATGTCAAGCACAAAAATCTTTTAACATTATTCAAAATTAGCATTATTGGCACTTTTGTATAGCGATTCACTTCATTAAAAAGAGCTATTATAATGAAATTTGGCTTTTAATTTCTGAAAATTATTATTATGAAATAATTTTCACCAATTCTTTTAGCAAAGGAGCTGTCTTTTTTGAAGACAAAGCGCAAAGGTTTATTTCAGAAATCGCTCGATCGCATCGAGCTGATCGGCAACAAGCTGCCTCATCCGGTGACCTTGTTCGCCCTGCTCGCACTTGCCGTCCTTGTGATTTCCTCTATCATCTCGGCAATTGGCATTACCGTCGAACATCCGGGCCAGGAAGGCGAAATCATTGAAGTCAAGAACCTGCTGAATGCAGAAGGCATTCAATACATATTTGCCAGCATGGTCGATAATTTCATCGGATTCGCTCCGCTAGGCGTTGTCCTGGTCACCATGTTGGGTATCGGAATTGCGGAACGCACAGGACTCATCAGTGCTGTACTACGGGCTTTCGTCCTATCCGTTCCGAAGTTCTTGATCACAGGAGGACTGGTATTCGCCGGAATCATGTCCAGTGTTGCTTCTGACGCCGGGTATGTGGTCCTTCCCCCACTTGGTGCTGTCATTTTCGCGGCGCTCGGACGCCATCCATTGGCCGGTCTTGCCGCAGCATTTGCCGGTGTATCCGCCGGATTCTCGGCAAACCTGCTGCTGTCTGCCACTGATGCCATGCTCGGTGAAATGACAATCGCGGCAGCAGCGATCATCGATCCGACTTATGCAGAAGGCATGAACATTGCCATGAACTATTACTTCATCATCGCTTCGGTCTTCCTGTTGACTATCGTCGGTGCAATTGTTACGGAAAAAGTGGTTGAACCGCGCCTTGGTGAATACAAAGGGCAATACCGCGAAGACTTGAACGGCTTGACAGCTGAAGAAAAGAAAGGTCTGCTATGGGCTGGGATTTCCGTATTGGTCGGAATTATCCTGACTGCGTTGTTGATCGTTCCAGAAAACGGCGTCTTGCGCGCTGAAGACGGCGGCATTGTCCAGTCACCATTTATGAGTTCATTGGTGCCGATCATTACGATCCTGTTCTTCATCCCTGGATTGTTCTACGGTATCGCCACCAAGAATATCCGCAGCGATAAAGACGTCGCTGCGCATTTGACGGATACGATGGCTGCCATGGGCATGTTCATCGTCCTGGCTTTCACCGCCGGACAGTTCGTTGCTTATTTCACAGAATCAAATATCGGAATGGTGCTTGGCGTCTACGGAGCTGAAGCACTTGAAGCCGCTAATTTGACAGGCATCCCGTTGATCATTGGTTTTATCGTGGTCACTGGAATCATCAACCTGTTCATCGGTTCAGCTTCTGCGAAGTGGGCGATGATGGCGCCGGTCTTCGTTCCGATCATGATGCAGCTCGGCTACTCGCCTGAACTGACGCAGATGGCTTACCGCATCGCGGATTCATCGACGAACATCATCACGCCATTGATGACGTATTTCGCCATTATCATCGCTTTTGCCCAGAAATACGATAAGAAAATGGGCATCGGTACATTGATTTCGGTCATGTTCCCGTACTCCATCTTCTTCATGATCTTCTGGTCGTTGATGCTGATCGTCTGGATGCTGTTTGGTCTTGATCTGGGTCCTGCATCACCAATTCTTTATTCAAAATAAAGTAACAAAAAGCTCAAGGGAACATGTCCCTTGAGCTTTTTTATAGCCAAAAATTCCAGTACCAAGCAAGCATAGCCTCGCCCCAGAAATAGACGATGACGGCGGCCGCTGCAATCGAGGGGCCGAACGGAATCGGTGTCTTGCGCCCTTTATTCGTTACGCGCAGCTGAATGATGCCGACGATCGCGCCGATGAACGATGCAAAGAACAAGGTCATCAAGGTGCCGGCTGTTCCGAGCACCAATCCGATAACGAAGAACAGCTTGATGTCCCCGCCCCCCATGCCGCCTTTGGAGACGACAGCGATCAGGAACAGCAATGAAAATCCAATGGCAGCGCCGAGCAGGCTATCCCACCACGGATCAAGCGGAATGGCCAAACGCAAGCCCAGCAGCACCACCGCAAACGGCAGCAGCACTTTATCCGGAATAAGCATATAAGCGATGTCCGACACGGTGATGATCACCAGCATTGAAACGAACAAGAGCGCTACGATCAGCTCCGGCGTAAACCCGAACACCAAGTACGACGCCACAAATAAAACCGCCGTGACTGCTTCCATCAACGGATAGACCCAATGGATTTTCGAACCGCATGTCCGGCATTGGCCTTTCAGAAAAAGATAAGAGAACACCGGCACCAGGTCAAGCGCGGTCAATCGGCGCTGGCAATTGGTGCAATGGGAAGGCGGATAAGCGATCGATTCCTTTTTCGGCACGCGCAAGCCCACCACATTGAAAAACGATCCAAAGACGAGCCCGAACAGTGAAATGAAAACAGAATAAGTCAGTACCATAGAAACCCTCTTTGCTTTAATTTATTTGTTGGCGATATTTCGTCAAACAGTCTACTTTCATCGCGAGTCTTCGGTATTTCGCTCTAAATCTTACTAAAAAAAACGGATGATGGCGGCTTTTCGCGGGCGAAAAGCGATTGGCAGAGCTTTTGTTTGCGGAATACTGGATTTATTTGCAGAATTTGCCCGGTTGTTTGCAGAATGCTGAATTTGTTTGCAGAATAACATCGGTTGTTTGCAAAATCCGCCCCTTTGTTTGCAGAACGGTCTATACTTCTGCAAAACGAAGCTTTTAACCCCAATTTATCAAAAAGAGAGAAATCACGATGATTTCTCTCTTACCTGTATTACTGGTCTGACGCTTTTTCCTGTTCCTCTACATTTACTTCCACATTCACTTCAGTTTGTGAACCGTCTGACGAAATTTCCGTTTCCACTTCTTCGTCAGTTGTTTGGTCGGGTATGACTAGGCTGGTGCCGTCATTTTGAGGCAGCGGATTTACTTTTTTGGCAGGTGCCGGGGAATCGACTTTCAATTGCGTCTCCGCAAGTTCAACGAGATCCGGACGGTAAAAGGCTGAGAATGAAACGGAAACGGTTAACGGTTCCCCTTCCTGCTCCGTTTTTGTAACTTCCGGTGTTGAAGTGAAGTCAATCCCGCCGACGACCATGATGCGCTCCATCGCTTCAATTTCTTTGATGAAAGTGATAATACTCATATAGTCTGTGGCATTGAACTCCACTGTCGTGATGACTTCCTGAACATTCTCCAGGCCTTCGACCGGCTGCAACACCGTCAATGGCGCTTCGGCGAAATTGACGGAAGTGACGAGTGTTTCAGACAGCAGCTCGGCCTGTTCAACCTGCAAGAGAATCAAATCCGTCAAAGGTTCAATGGTGACTTTATGCTGCAATTCACGTGTACTAATTTTTTCAGCTGGCGGTGCAGCTTCTTGCTGCGCCTGCAAAGACATCAGCACTTCGTTTTCCGAGGTCAGCAATTGTTCAGATTGCAAGCGAGCGTCTCTAGCTGGAACGTAGAGGGAAAAATAGGAATAGGCTGCACTCCCTATCAATAACAGTACCGCCAAGACCAGCATAGCTATTTCTTTCTGGCGCTTTGATAAACTGCTCATTGAACGTCACCCTCCCCTTCGGCAGGAACGGTTTCCGCTTCTTCTGCTGGAACTTCTTCGGCAGATGCATCTTCAGTAGCCGGCACTTCCGTAACGGTTCCATCAGCATTGATAATTTCTTCTACTGCCGGCAAACGTTCATCTACATAAACCAGACTGTACGTTGCCAAATAGCGTGGATTTTCAATAATTTTTTCTTCTGCAACTTCAGCGCCTTCTTCTGTTGTTTCCAGCAATTCCAATTCTTGATTTGTCACCGAATCCAGCTTTGCGGAATCCAGCAACTCGGAAGCTTTTAATTGTGACAAGTAATATGCCGCTTCGCGGGCTGTATCAAATTGAATCGTCAACGTAGCCAAGTTCGGCTTCACGAAGGAAAAGGAATCAAAGAATCCGCGCTCCGGCAATCTGGATACCAAATCACTAAGCAACGGCACCGTATCGAATTGGTAGCCTTCTGCCCAATCGACCGTCGCCTTTAATTGCTGCTCTTCGTTCAGTCCGACTGAAGCCGCGAGTTGCGTGCGGATCGCTTCGCTTTGAGCGGCGACTTGTGTATATTCTGCATCGATTGCTGCCTGTTGATTAGCCTGTGACTGTGCCAAAAAGAAAAAGGTCGCCCAGATGAAAACAGCCACCAATAAAATTCCAAACACCGCAAAAAGAAAAACAGGACGTTCCCGTTCCTTTTGCGGCAATAAATTAATATCAACTAACATGTTCACACCTCTTTCAGGGCTAAACCGATGGCACGGTTAAAACGTTCAGGAACGCTGTCGTTTAATTCGGTAGGGATGGATTTCATTACAATAGGATAGACCGGAACGGAGAGCCGGCTTTCAAGCCGCGACTGAAGTTCTGGCCAATCGCCGAAGCCGTTGCAGATCACTTTTGTGATGGTGGCTTCACCCGCGTTCATGCTGTAGCGGTAAAAATTGATGAGCTTCTCGATTTCCGCTTCAATCTCTTCTATAAAAATATCCGGATTGAGTAATTCTTCTTCCGTGAGATTCAATTCGACCGGCCGCATGAACAAGGGGTAATGCTCATGGAAAATGGACACCGTCATTTTTTTTGATTGCAGATCGATCATCATGATGTGCTCATCTTCAATGAAATCATGCTGCACATGCGCCAGACGATATAAAGCGAGCGGCGTGATGTCTGCCACTGCTGCTTTCAGCTTCGCCTGATCCAGTACTTGTTCATAGGTATTGACGACAGATTCCTTGGAAGCGATGATGAGCACTTCTTTATTGCCGTTGTAAGGCACAACGTCAAAGACGGGATCTTCGAAGGGAAGATAAAGAGTCGAACCGATTTCGATAAAGAAATGGCCTTTCAGTTCATCGGTTTTGACGCCTTGGGGAAATGCCACTTTGCGGATGATAACGAATTCGTCAGGGGCGAGGAATCGGACTGACTTCTTAGAGAGACCCCACTGATTGACAGCCTCACCGAGTATCGATCCAAGCGCTTTTACGTCGACAATTTCACCATCTCTGATAACGCCTGCAGGAAGAACCATCTCTTCCGCCAGGCTAATGTGAAGCGGTTCTATGGATTTCAATTCCACGTACCGGATGGCATCTTCTTCTATAGTAATTGTCACGACGCGTGCTTTTTTCGATAAAAACGGTAAGGCCATTTTTTCAGCTCCTAAGTTAAAGACTTATTGAATTACTTGTGGCGTCGCTGCTACTACTGAATTTCCTTTTGTCTTATCCGCATTTATAGCTTTAATAGTAGCTGATGTAAACTGAACTTTTTTACCTCCAGAGAAATCAATTGCAGTAGTAGTTAATTCTAATGATTTAGACGTAGTGCCACGTACCAAAGTAGCATCAGCTGGAATTTTCCCTTCACTTTCAAGGAAGCCATCAGACTTTAATAAAGCTACAGTTAAAGGCTTAGCATCTGCAGGCCCCTGCGGATTTTCAGTATAATAAAGTTGAGCAGCGTTCAATACATTCGTAGCATCCGACTTAACCGCACTATAACGGCTATTCTCAATAATATTCCCAATCGCTGGAATAGCAATTGCAGCAATAATAGCGATGATTACGATAACGGCCAATAGCTCGATTAAAGTCATCCCTTTTTGATCTTTTAACTTTTTCTGAACGAAATTTTTCATTTCTGTTCCCCCTGTTTTTGCTAAATTTTTAGTACTTCCTTCTTACTGCTTTATTATATCAAGTGGCTCTAATTAAGCAATAGAGAAATATATAATTTTTAACATTTATTTGTATAGTTACTACTACATCGTGTCTACGTTATTGAACATTTCGAACATCGGGAGCATGATAGAAAGGACTATAGTCCCGACTAGGGCGGCGAGCAAAACAATCATCAATGGTTCAATCAATGCTTTTAACCGATCCGTCTCTGCATCCACTTCTTTTTCATAAAACTCCGCTACTTTGAGCAGCATGTGATCGAGAGATCCTGTCTGTTCGCCGATGGAAATCATATGCGGGATCAATGGCGGAAATGCCCAATGGTCGCGCATTGGTTCGGTCAGTGAACCGCCCCGCTCCAAGGAATCCCTGGACGCCAGCACCACTTTCGACATCACTTCATTGCCAACCACTTTTTCGACCATGGTCAACGCCTGAAGAATGGGTACAGAACTGGTGAATAACGAGCTCAAAGTCCGCGTTAACCGTGCCAACGCCGATTTCTTAAAGATCTTTCCGAATATCGGCATGCGCAAAAGCATAGTATCCAGCACGAGGCGCCCTTGCAGGCTTCGCTTCATCAGCCAGTATGCAAAGATAAGTGCCAAAATAGCCAGCACGATCAAGTACCAATAGCTGATGGTCAAATCGCTTAACTGCATGACGATTTGCGTCAACAACGGAAGTTCCCCTCCGAATCCTGCGAACATATCCACGAACATCGGCACGATAGTTGCCAACAGGAAAATGACTACGCCGATTGCCAATACGCCGACGATTGCGGGATAAGACATGGCGGAAACCACTTTCTGGCGGGTTTGGTACGCTTTATCGTAATGATTTGCCAAGCGTTCCAATGATTCGTCAATATTCCCGGACATCTCTCCCGCTTTGATCAAGTTGATAGTCAAGGGCTCAAAGATTTTCGGGTGCTTAGCCAGGCTATCGGATAAGGTATTGCCTTTACGCAATTCGTCCTCGACCATGGCCAGCGTCTTGGCCAACGCTTTTGATTCGACTTGTTGGGATAGGATACGGATGGTATCGACGATTGTCACACCAGCGCGCATCAACGTGGAAAACTGGCGCAGGAACATGATGAACTGGTCCCGCTTCACCGGATTCCCGATGGTGATGTCTTTTTGCAGCGTAGTGGTTTCAATTTCCCGCATATCGATGACTTTAATGCCATCATCTCGAAGTTTGATGATGGCTTCCCTGCGGTTTCCGGCAGTGACGATGCCGGTTCTTATTTGTTTCGTATCGCGTCCTTCGTATTTAAAACGCGCCATATTATCCTTCCCCTTTCAGATAAGGGTGGGCGATATGGCGGGCGATTTTCCCATTCGCCAAAAGCTCCTGGATAGATGAAGACATCATATGCATCCCCGCTGCGCGGTTCGTCAAAATGACATTGGGTATTTGATGCACTTTTTCCGTGCGGATTAAATTCGAGATCGCGGTGTTGTTGATCATGATTTCTGTAGCAGACGCCCGCCCTTTGCCATCGGCTGTCGGCAACAAGCGCTGCGAAACGACAGCTTTTAAGACACCTGCTAATTGGGTGCGGATTTGGGATTGCTGGCCGGCCGGAAACACATCTATGATGCGCTCGATTGTCGAAGCAGCACTTGAAGTATGCAAGGTCGCCATAACCAAATGGCCGGTTTCCGCTGCAGTGATCGCCGTTGTAATGGTTTCCAGATCCCGCATTTCGCCGACTAAAATAACATCGGGGTCTTGCCGTAATGCTGCGCGCAATCCATTGGCGAAGGAATGTGTATCAGATCCAATTTCGCGTTGGTTAATAATTGAATTTCCGTGCCTGTGCAAGTATTCAATCGGGTCTTCCAAGGTGATGATGTGTTTCGACATATTGTCGTTGATGTGGCGGATCATGGATGCAAGCGTCGTCGATTTGCCGGATCCGGTAGGGCCTGTAACCAAAATCAGTCCTTGCTGAGACTCTGAAAGCACCTTCAAAATATCCGGCATTTTGAGTTGATCGATTGTCGGAACACCTGTCGTAATCGTCCGGAAAGCATGGGAATCAGATCCACGCTGATGGAACGTGTTGACACGGAAACGGGCTACCCCCGGCAATGAATAGGAATAATCCATTTCTCCTTTTTCCAGAAATTTATCAAAAGACCTTTCCGGAATCAGAAGTTTGCTGATTTCTCTTGTTTGCTCATAGCTGACGTTGTCTTTTCCGTAACGGCGCAATTCCCCGTTTAAACGGAAAACAGGAGGAATTCCAACGGTCAAATGAATATCAGAAGCATCTAAATTGATTGCGGCTGTTAAAATTTCATCTATATAAGTTGTCGGCATAGGCTTAGTCCATCATGGCAACGCGCAGAACTTCTTCTGTTGTCGTCATGCCCTCCTTCACTTTTAATAGGCCATCATCAATCAGGAAAATCGTCTTGTTTCTGATGGCGACTTCACGAATTTCGCCCGCTGTGCCGTTTCGGTTGATGATGTCTTTGATTTCTTCGTTAACCACCAGTACTTCATGGATGGCCATACGTCCCCGGTAGCCGGTCATATTGCATTGCGAGCATCCTTTGCCACGGGCGATCGTATCGATCGACAAGCCTCTTTTTTCAAAGATATGTTTTTCGCGTTCGGTTGCTTGATGGATTTCCCGGCAATCCCGGCAAACTTTCCGGATCAAGCGCTGAGCGACCACCGCATTCAGTGAAGCGGTGACGAGAAAGGGTTCGATTCCCATGTCCATCAAACGCGTGATCGAAGCGATTGAGTCGTTGGTGTGGATGGTGCTCAATACCAAATGTCCGGTAAGCGACGCACGGATGGAAATATCGGCCGTTTCTTTGTCGCGGATTTCTCCGACCATGACAATGTCCGGATCCTGGCGGAGAATCGAGCGAAGTCCGTCCGCAAACGTTAACCCGACATTGGTATTCACTTGAATCTGGTTGATGCCTTCAAGCTGGTACTCTACCGGATCTTCAACAGTGATGATGTTGACTTCTTCGCTATTTAATTTATTCAAGGCTGCATACAGCGTTGACGATTTCCCCGATCCCGTCGGACCTGATATCAAAATGATGCCATTAGGTTTATCGATTTCGCGCATAAAACGTTCCATGTTCAAGTCATTAAAGCCAAGCTTCGAAATATCGGTCAAGTTAGCGCTCAGATCCAAAATACGCATAACGATTTTTTCACCGTATACGGTCGGCAGCGACGAAACACGCAAATCGATGGGGCGCATATCGACATTGGTCTTGATCCGTCCATCCTGCGGAATCCGGCTTTCGGTGATATCGAGGTTCGCCAAAATCTTGATTCGCGCCGTGATCATTCCTTGCATGGCTTTCGGCAAAATGCGTTCAGTCCGGAGCGAGCCGTCAATCCGATAACGAATCAAGACGCGGTTCTCCTGAGGATCCATATGAACATCACTGGCTTTCAGTGAAACGGCATTCGACAGGATCTGGCTCACCAGGCGGACGATGGGCGCATCCAAGTCGCCCATATCCTCCTGTTGGTCCTGTTTGGTTACAGGCAATTCGCCGATCAAATCATCGAACGATTCTTCATCGTAGTATTTGGATATTGCTTTTAAGACATCTTCTTTTGAAGCAATCGCCGGTTGGATCTGAAACCCTGTCATTAAACGGAGATCATCGATGACGATGTAATCCATCGGATTGGTCATCGCCAGAAATAATTTATCCCCTTCAACTTTCAACGGAACTAGCTGGTTCCGTTTCGCCATTTCTTTCGGCACCATATTGAACAAGTTCTTATCGAAAGGATAGCGGAATAGGGAAACATGCGGAATGCCCAGCTGCACTTCAAGCGTCTCGATCAATTGCTGTTCCGTGATCAAGCCGCGCTGCAAGAGAGCATCCCCAATTCGCTGATCCGCTGTTTTCGTCTGTAAAGCTTCATTTAAATCATCTTGCGTTAGTAACCCATGTTCGACCAGGATATCCCCCAGTCGCTTTCGTATTTTCGCCACTCTTTTTCCTCCTTAAAACCGATTAAGGGTTTACCAAATTCCCGCCCTTGTCGTATACAGGTTCACTCGACTTGGCATCCCCATCTGTTCCAGGGTTCTCGGTATGTTTTTCGTTGCCTTCAGGATCCTGTTTGTTTTCGGAATTGCCAGTTGAGCTGCCATCTCCAGCTGGTTGATCACCAGCGCCTTCCCCGGATGAATCTGCCGGCACTTGCCCGCCTTCAGTAAGCCCTTCTTCCGTTTCACCGTCTGGAGTTTCACTTCCATTCGTTCCTGGCACACTTTCTACTGAAACTGGTTCGGTTTCCAACGGATAAATTTCCACACGGTTAACCGGAGGATAAAAGTCTGTTGAAATCGACTCGAGTTCCAATTCATTTCCGTCCGAAATTACGGAACGATTGACGTGAATCCGGATCCCTTCACTGCCTTCTTCGTCTACCGCTTTCCCTGCAGTCACAAAAGCACTGTATTGCTTAATCAAACGGGGTTCGACTGTTTCTTTGCCGCTGGTCTGAAGCGCATAGTCATAGACCAACGGAAACCCACTCAATGAAGCAATCAACGAATCTCCTGTGAGCTCTGTGTTTAATGTAAATGAACTTGCGTTGGGATTGGTGAAGACCAAATCCACTCCAAGAGAACGGTTAATGGCAGCTTCTTGTCCAACCGGAATATTTTTTGGAATTGAAGTTCCAATGCTGCGTTCATCAACCGTAAAGTTTGTTTCAAGCACAGCTGCATAGATGGCTGAAGCAATTTTTGTCAGCTCTTTATCAGTGGCTCCGGTCGGCGGAAGCTGACCTAAGAACTCCAAGAAGGAAAATTTCGCACCAGGCGCAATTTGAATTTCATCAATCGCTGAAATGACAGCCGCTGCACCTTCGCCAGTTGAACCTTGTGGAAACACAACTTCAGAGACCGTTTCACGATCTACAGCCAGTGAATCGTCACTGATTGTCACATGCGTTTGTGCAAGCCCTGATTCAAGTGCCTGCTCCAGCTTCATGGTGATGCGTTCCACTTCTATATTGGAAAATTCAGCCGCTTGGAAGTTGGCAACTAAAAACTTTTTTGTCGTTTGTTCTTGAAGATCAAACACAAAAGTATTTTGAACACCCGTTTGAGCGCGGGCAGCTGTTTCTTCTAATAGAATATTGGCATTATTGAGTGGATACTTCGCTGTTGCATCCTGGTAAGTCACCAATAGTTCAGAAGAGGCGCGAAATGACTCAGCTGTGCCGGAAAATTGAGCCATGGCACTGGCAACATCCATATTCGAAACATTTGTCGTGCCAATATACGTATGATCACCAAATTTTTCAGTCGGGAATATCCATTTATCCACAACGGCCGCTCCTGCATTGGCGACTCCAAAAAACAGTAGTGCAGATCCCATAATTGCTGCAAAGGTCATTCCAAAAACTTTATTATTCAACTTTCTGTTCCTCCCCAACGACTGGTATCGACTTCATGCCATACGTTTTATCGGCTGCAGGTTCTTCAAACCGTTTGTTTGTTATTACGGTTGAACTCGGCTGCACTCGGCTTTTATTGCTTCTCCGCTCTTCAAGCAATTGCTCATTTTTCATTTGTTCTTTTTCGAGCACTTTCATATAGATCATCGCTGCAATCAATGCCACCGCCAGCATTCCTAATAAGGACTGGTATAACGGAAATGCCGTCTGCATGAATACTCCAACTGCCGCAGCCAAGATGCCGCTTCCAAGAAGAATCATGAACTTCTTTTTGCTACTGCTCTTTCCTATGAAGTAAACAAGCGCCATAGCAATAGCAGCTACTATAATGAAGATAAGTATACGGACCATTTAAACTCCTCCTGTGAAATTATGCGCTGATAAGAATATTTTATTTGCTATTCCCTCGAAATTGTAAATTTAAGTAATAGAAACAGTTAAAGTATCCCATCTGATATAGCTATAATACAAGATAAATGGTATAAATAATAGCGAATAACAAAAATAAATTTCATTACTAATATACTATTTTAGATATAAAAATTTCCATTAATAATCTAGTCAGTTCAAAAAGAAAATGGTATATATAACAGTACGGTTAATTTTTATTAAATGTATCCATGACTTTAGACATAAGCGGGTGATTTTTTTATGTGGTATTTGACGAAGAACGAAAGAGGTTTCACATTGGTAGAGGTGTTGGCTTCACTGGTCATACTTTCGATTGTATTAATGAGTTTTATGGCGGTATTTGCGAATACAAATCGTTTAGCGGTAAGCAATAGTGAAAAGTTGGTTGTCATTAATTTAGCAGATGCTTATCTAGAAAGGGTTAAGGCCAACCCTTCTGAATTTATTTCCCCTTTTCCCCCTACCAAAGTAAATGAAAGCAAAGGAAAAGCATTAAATTCATTTGAAATGAATAATAAGAAATACAAAGTAACTATTAAAGTAACTCAAACAGCGGATGAATATAATAAGTTTACACTCTTAAACATCGTGGTCACAGTAAACTCCGAAAGTTCAAAACATAAAAGTTCTGTGGAAGGATACATTCCATATGAATAAGGGCTTAAAAATTATTAAAGATCACAAAGGAGTTACCTTGGTAGAATTGCTTGCTACCATAATCATCGTAGGTATTGTTGGAGCCCTCGCGTTCTCCGTTCTTTTTCAAGGCTATTCAAATTATCAAAGAATAAAAGTCGAATCAGAACTTAGAGATGAAGCGGATTTAATCATGGCAAGTATGGTAAAAGATCTCTTTGTGTTAAAAAAATCTCAAATAAGCTTAAAAAACCAATGTACTTCCGGAGTTAACAATTCTTTTATTGAAGTAAAAAAACCAGGAGCTGTGGCAGGAACTACAGAAATATACAAAACTGGATTTGAAAACGGCAAAGTCATAGTAAAGGATAAGGAAGTCAGTTTTTATAATAATATTAAACTTCTAAAAAATGATTGTACTGCCCTCTCTCCAACAGTAATTAAGAAGAAAGAGGATACAAATGCCTATACTATCATTTTTACGCTTGAGACAATGAAAGACAAAACGATGCATTCAATGAAATTTGAAAATACGATAACTATAATTGATGATTCCAGGGAGGTTCGAGATGAATAAACTAATTGTTAATGAAAAAGGATATTCCCTGCTGCTTACATTAATGTTAGTTCTATTGTTTAGCATTCTCGGAGCCAGTTTAATGGCAATGACCTTTAATGGTGCTCAAAAAAATGTAACAAGAGAGCATATAGTTCAGTCTGAAGATTTGGCTACTAAGGGAATAGAAAGAATCGAAAAAGAAGTCTCAGCCAAATTAAAAATATTTCCAGCTAGCTATACAAACGGAATGACAAACTCTCAATTTGAAAGCCACTTCAATAATGTAATACTCGGCTTCAGATGCTCTACCGGCAAAGAAATAACGTTGGCTGATGAAACAGGTGATGGCAAATTCAGAACTTGTATTGATCAAGTAAAAGAAATATCAGATGGAAGCGGTAGTAAGACTAGGAAAGAGTTAGTTTTTAAAAGCACCGGCTATAAGGGCAAACAAGAATCCACTGTATATGAAACACTAGAAATGGGTGCTGATGATATACAAAAAGTGCTTAATTATACTGTATCTACATTGAAACGCGGTGAAGATGGAGGAAACCTTTTACTTAATGGTGGCTCTGAAATTACAGGTGATATGAATATTGCAGGGAATATTTTCTCCACTAACAATGGACATGGGGATGGAGGATGGCTTCAAAGTGTTTTGCCACGCTCACTTAAAACTATGGACAGTGAAAATAATTTAGTGAACAGCAAGCTTAATTTGGGTGGAAAAGCTTATAATTTTAAAGACTATTTCGACAGAACCTATGCACAGCATATCACTGGAGATTTTTCTAACAGAAACTATGATGAGTTGAGTAGAGAGAATACTAAAAATATATTTGCTACTAACTATGCCCCTTCCATCCAATATGAATCCGAAAAAATAAAACCTGTAAACTTTACCGAAGAATTTAATATTGATAGAAGCTCCTATTCCAGAATATCCGCAAGCATAGCCTATACTTCAGATCAGAATATTAAAAGTTCGACCAGTTATAATGAAAATTTAACCATTAGAGGAAACAACACTGATATAAAATTTGATAAGAATATTTATGTGAATAAAAATTTTACGATTGGAAATTCTTCTAATACTACCTTTGAAAATGTTTCAATTGATGGAAAAAGAATTTATGTAAATGGCGACGTAAATATTAACAAAGTGAATCTTCAAGCAAATTTCACTATGTTTGTAAAAGGAAAAGTATCTATTCAATATGTAACAGTGTCTGGCATAAAAGAAAATACCAGTACCAATCCTCGAGGTTCCTTAATAGTATTTGCAGATGGAAACTTTATTTTATCCAACTTATCTGAATTTCAAGATACTCCAAGCACTGTTAACGGGTTCTTTTATTCTACCGGTACTATGGAAATGTATGGTTTTGGCTCCAATACGAAAATTATCGGAGGAGTAGCTGCAAATAATATCGTTTTGAATGCAATGCGTGGAAAATCAAAAGCCAACCTTTCTGAGTGGGAAAAAACAGCTCAAACGGGCACCAAAGAAGAATGTCGTTTTGGTTTTAGATCGCCCGGAAATGAGTGGCGTTATGAAAGCTTCTTATACTGGTGCAGAGATGTTCCCGATATAACAACAATTGTAAAACCATATCAAAAAATAAATAATCATTATTATGAAACAAGAGAAAACCAAGAAAATGCCGCTTCGCGTCTTCAAATAATTTACGATCATGAGTTATTGGATACCTTTAGAAACACAATTGATTACACAAGCAGTGTCATCATGCCGCAAAATATAATCGATCCAATAAAAAAAGGTCGAAGTCTTGGTCCGGATTAACATTAAATTCTTTATTATTACAGAAAAAAGACGGAAGTTTATCCCGTCTTTTTTCTGTGCTCTATTTCACATACGCCGCAACCTTATTCCGTCCCGCCTGTTTCGCTCCAATATACAACGCCCTATCGGCATTCCGGATCAGCGACATGCCTTCATCGCTGTCGTCCGGTGCAGTGGATACGCCGATGCTTAAAGTGATGTGGACGATTTGTTGGCTACGGTCTTCCCCCAAGTCGTTTTCAATTACGAAGTCGTGCTTTTCGATGCGTTTGCGGAGGTTTTCTGCCAGCAGCACCGCTACATCTTTGCTGTAATTCGACAACAGGATGACAAATTCTTCGCCGCCGTAACGGGCGATGGTTCCTTCATCGCCGAATTCTTCTCTCAAAATATCAGCCAGCTGAATGAGGATGTCATTGCCGCTTTGGTGTCCGTAACGGTCGTTGATGCTCTTGAAATGATCGATGTCCATCATCACTAATGACAATTGCTCGAGACGGCCTTCATTCATTTCTTTAATGCAACTTTCCAGACTTTCGTCCAGATAGCGATAATTATATAACTTGGTCAATCCGCAGCGCTCACTTTTGGCAATGACTTTTTGCATATACCCTGCTTTTTCCACCGATACGGCGAAATAAGTACTGAGGATTTCCAAAATTTGAAGCTGGTGCTTGGCAAAAGCGTATTTCTTTTTAGAAGCTAAAATCAGTACACCCTCGGTTTTATTGTTTCGGGCAATCGGCGTGGCCATCAAACTCTCTGTATCTTCTGGCAGGTTGCCGGTGACATAATCTGCCCATTGGCTTTTTTCATCAAAGATGAACGAGTCGTTGGTGACGATGACATGTCCAGCAACCCCCCGATTATAAGGAAGGGACTCAATTTCACGGGCCTGCAATTGATTATTTTCATAAAGCCGCAACATTTGCTGTTGGCCATCACGGTAATCGACGATATAGGCATATTCAACTTTGAACATCTTGGCAACCTCTACAACAAATTGGTCAAGCACTTCATTCGCTTCCAGGCGATCTGCAAGCTGATGTCCGATATCTCCAGCCCGTTTCAAGTCAATATTGACTTGTTCTGAGCTGGTGAACTTTTTCATGACCGCTGCCATAATGAAAAATGGCACACCCAGCAATACAAGCGCCGGAATTCCGATATGCGACTCAAACAAATACAAAGCGACCGCAAACGGGAAAATCACCAACATCAAGGCAAAATCCCAAATGGCATCGACCGAAAAGAATTTGCTCCGCCCACCTGTCGTGTAGTCATATAAGTGATAAATGACTTGATTAATCAATACGGAAAGCACCTGGAATATTAAGCCATACAAAATGACATGCGACATTTCCAATGTTCCGATTTGGCCGCCTGCCCCTATAAAAGCCAGTCCAGCTATTAATGAGACAAAGAAAAACATCAGCGAGTTGAAAGGAATCCGCACCGATTGTTCTTCATTGGTTCGAATACGGTACAGCACAATCAACATGCTCAATTGGGATATCAGCATTTCGATAAAAAGTCCATATTTCAGAAACAGCGCCACTGTTACCCATTGCACCAAAAATGTCGAGGCTCCATTGATGTTCATCGGCATCAAACTCATCAAAATAAAAAACAGAATGTACGCCATTAAATTCCACGGATCTGCTACAGATGGCGGGAAGAAACGGTAAACAATCACTAAGCCTGCCGGAACAATCAATGCCCATAGGCACCATAAAACGATTTTTCGGTTAAATTTCTCCCCCATGACATCTTTCCTTTCTGAAACGAATTAGTGAGGTATAGACCAGGGTATGATTTATTGGTAATTCTTGAAAAAGACGTTCGCTGAGTTTCGAAGAAGTGTAAGAAGATGTAACGAACCTGTGACTATAGTCTTTTCTTTGTTATTCGATACAGGTAATATATCACATATATTTGTAATTGTCTTTCTTTTACTGCAACTTTCTTTAAATAGTTCTGCAGCTGGCAATGCCCGTTCATTATCAAAGTCTACAAAGGTGAAATGATCACTGATCGTCTCCAAATGGCGGAGTACGCTTCGATAATCTTTATCTTTGAAGATTCCCATGACAATATGGATAGGGTCATCCGGAAATGTGTCTCTTATGGTAGCAATCAAGGCTTCGGCACTCGCCTGATTATGGGCACCGTCAAAAATAACATCAGGAAATACTTCTTCAAAACGGTACGGCAAAGTAGCTGAAGAAAGCCCAAGCCCCGCTTTTTCCTCGCTAAAGTTCAGGCCCAGCAGTTCTTTAGCGGCTTCCAACGCCAGTTGGGCATTTTTTTGTTGATGCGGCCCTTTCAGTTTCAGCGGTACGTCAATTTGTCCAGCCGGCCGGATGATTTCTGCATGTAAACGGTCAGCTGTCTCCTGGATGATTTCCAGAGACTCAAGCGGCAGTTCCCCTATGACCACCGGCTTCCATTTCTTGATGATTCCTGCTTTATGGCGTGTAATTTCTTCTATAGTTTCTCCCAGAAAATTCGTGTGTTCAATGGAAATGGATGGAATGATGGAAAGTTCGGGATTGATGACGTTCGTGCTGTCAAGCGCTCCCCCCATGCCTGCTTCAATGATGGAAAAATCAGGTGCCTGCTGCTGGAAAGCGATAAAGGCGGCCGCCGTCAAGAGTTCAAAATCCGTTAACGGTGTCTTTATTTTGCTTAACCGCTCCATCACTTGCTCAAGTTCCACTGGGTCGATCGGCTCTCCATTCATTTGGATTTGGTCATGGAGATCTTCAAGGCAAGGAGAAAAGAAATTCCCGACACTGTAGCCATGCGCCTGAAGGATTGCCGACAGGAATGTAGCTGTCGATCCTTTGCCGTTGGTGCCAGCCAGATGAATGAATCTACCGTTTTTATGCGGGTTCCCCAATTCGTCCAATGCCCCTGTAATAGCTTCCAGACCGGGTTGAATCGAAGCATCTGTATGAATATTCCATTTGTCTTTGTATTGTTCGAGTCCAATTATCATTTTGAAGCCTCTTTTCTGCGGTAAACATGATACACTTTTTGAGTATGATTATAGCACGAAGGTGGAATGGATATGACGAGTTGTTGGGTTATTTACAACGGAAGCTTAGTTTCCGATAAGTTTGCAGATCAGGCCAGGCTTGTTGCCGAAGCAGCAGAACGTGCTGGCATCACTGTCAAAATCATGAAAAATTACGAAACTGTCATGGATTTATCTGTTACTTTCAGTATACCTGATTTCGCAATTTTATTGGATAAAGATATATTGCTTGGATATTTTTTGAAAAGCCGGGGAGTCCCAGTTTATAATGACCCTTCTGTCATTGATTTATGTGATAATAAAGCCACACAATACGTCCAATTGGCTGCAAAAGGTTTGCCGATGCCACGGACCATTGTGGCGCCGAAAGTCTATCCGAATTTCTCTATACTGGATTCGGGCTATTTCGAAAGAGTCATTGATCGTCTCGGGTTGCCGATGGTCATCAAGGAAGGGCATGGTTCTTTTGGCATGAAGGTCTACTTAATTGATACTGAGGAACAATTCTACGAAAAAGTCGACAGCCTGCGGGGCATCGATTTTTTGTTCCAAGAGTTTATCGCCTCCAGCCGGGGGCGCGATATCCGTGTCAATATCGTCGGCGGACAGATTGTGGCTGCCATGTACCGCCATTCGGAAACCGATTTCCGCGCCAACATCACCAATGGCGGTGTCGCTTCACCCATAGAACTGACGGAATCACAACGGGAACTCGCCTTATCGGCTGCTGAAGCAGTTGGTGCAACGTTTGCGGGTGTCGATTTGTTGTTTGGTGAAAACGACCAGCCCTTGGTTTGTGAAGTGAATGCCGCTGCCCATATCCGCAATATCCTCAATGTCACGGGAGTTAATGTTGCAGACGCCATGATCGCTTATATACGGGAGGACTTAGCATGAAACTTCTTTATGAAACTAAAGATGCCGGACGCAATCACGGGTTTATTGAAGAGCTGCAGCGCTTTGGTGATTTTGATCTGATTCAATGGGACGACTGGAGCGAAGAAGGTTTGGCTATGCTTGTGGATAAGTTGCGCGGCGGCATCACTCTTTTCCGCTCACGGCGTCCGGAAGCTGCCCGTTTTCTTGAAGATCAAGGCATCCATTTAGTGAACCGCGCCGAAGTCAACCGCACCGCCAACGACAAATGGCAAAGCTATCAACTGCTTTTATTGCTCGGTGTTCCGGCGGTACCGACTTTCCGCGAAGCCATGGAGTTTCCGTGCGTCGCCAAAACTGCGGATGGCCACGGCGGCTCGGAAGTCTGGCTCGTTCAATCGGCTGAGGAAATTCCACCTGCCTCTTCCCCGCTGATTTTCCAGCCGGTTGTTGAACATGTGGCAGACGTTCGCGCCTATGTCGTTGGCACAGAAGTCGTCGGTGCGGTTAAACGTAGTTCCACTGATGATTTTAAAGCCAATTATTCACTTGGCGGCCATGCTGAGAAATACGTCTTGAGTGCTGCCCAAGAAAAAGACGTCTTGCGAATTGCCCGTGCCTTGAACAGCGACTATATCGGCATCGACTTTCTTCTATTAAAAGACGGACGCCATCTATTCAATGAAATCGAAGATCCCGTCGGCGCCCGTTCTTTCTACGAAACGCATGACAAAAACATCGCTGAATTAGTAGTGGAGCATATTCGGAAACTGGAAAAGCATGCCCCGTTTCGCCGGGAAGATCGGCCGCAGTAAGAGCTTTATAAATCGCTCCGTCTGGCCCGCAGTCTCGCCGGCGCAAAGAGATTCAGCAAATTCGAAGTGAGTATTTAGTTTCCATATTTATATAGCTGGTTTAGAGCTATGTAAGCTAAAAAACCGCTCTCCCATTTGGGAAAGCGGTTTTTGTATTACTTACAGGTTCTGCAATTCTTCAATGCGTTTTTCAACCGTTGCGTGTTTTTCCACGTAATCGGCTTGTTTTGCACGTTCTTCTGCAACAACGGCTTCAGGAGCTTTCGAAACAAAGCGTTCGTTCGACAATTTGCCGCTGACGAGCTTCACTTCTTTTGCCCATTTTTCCAGTTCTTTTTGCAGGCGCGCAAGTTCGGCATCAATATCGATCAGGCCTTCAAGCGGCATGAACAATTCAGCACCGGATACAACCGCTGACATCGATTTGTCTGGAGCTTCGATATTTTGGCCGATCGTCAATGTTTCCGGGTTACAGAAACGTTCGATGTAGGCAGCGTTCGCTTCAAGCACTGCATGCGTGCCGGCGTCTTTCGCTGAAATCGTCAACGGCACTTTCTTGCTCATCGGCGACTGCACTTCTGCGCGGATAGTCCGTACCGAACGGATCACATCCATCAACAGCTTCATACTTGAAGACTGGCTTTGGTCGGTCAAGGAACCGTCCACTGTCGGCCATGCTGCAATGGTGATTGATTCGCCTTCATGCGGCAAGTTCTGCCAGATTTCTTCTGTGATGAACGGCATGAACGGATGCAATAGGCGCATCGTGTTGTCCAATACATAAGCAAGGACTGAACGCGTCATTTTCTTCGCTTCTTCGTCTTCACCGTATAATGGCAATTTCGCCATCTCGATGTACCAGTCACAGAAATCGTCCCAAATGAAGTTATAAAGGGAACGTCCCACTTCACCGAATTCATAGCGTTCTGCAAGATCCGTCACTTGTTCGATGGTTTCATTCAAACGGGTCAGAATCCATGAATCGGCTACGGATTTCTTGCCGGACAAATCGATTTGATCGTACGTCATGCCTTCCATGTTCATCAATGCAAAACGGGAAGCGTTCCAGATTTTATTGGCAAAGTTCCAAACCGACTCGACTTTGTCGTTCGAGTAGCGGAGATCCTGTCCTGGAGATGAAGCAGTAGCCAGGAAGTAACGCAGGGAATCTGCACCGTATTGAGAAATGACATCCATCGGATCAACTCCGTTGCCCAGTGATTTGGACATTTTGCGTCCTTCCGCATCGCGTACAAGGCCGTGGATCAATACGTCTTTAAACGGTTTTTCACCTGTGAATTCAAGTGCCTGGAAAATCATCCGGGATACCCAGAAATTGATGATGTCATAGCCTGTAACCAACGCATCGGTCGGATAGTAGCGGCTAAGGTCATCGTTTTCTTTCGGCCAGCCGAGCGTTGAGAACGGCCATAATGCAGACGAGAACCACGTATCCAGAACGTCTTCGTCCTGTGTCCAGTTTTCAGCATCCGCCGGTGCTTCGTGCCCTACATAAATTTCACCTGTTTCGTTATGGTACCAGGCTGGAATTTGATGTCCCCACCAAAGCTGGCGTGAAATACACCAGTCGCGGATGTTCTCCATCCAGTGCAGGTAGGTTTTCTCGAAACGGTCCGGTACAAAATTAACGCCCGTCTCGTTTTTCTGCGCTTCCACTGAAGCGGCAGCCAAAGGCTTCATGTCAACAAACCATTGTGTGGACAGATAAGGCTCAACAACTGCTCCACTGCGCTCTGAGTGTCCTACAGAATGCATATGTTCTTCGATTTTGAACAGCACATCCAAATCCTGCAGGTCCTTGACGATCTGCTTGCGGCATTCGAAGCGGTCGAGCCCTTCGTATTTACCGGCGTTTTCATTCATCGTACCGTCTTCGTGCATAATCAGCACACGTTCCAGGTTGTGGCGGTTGCCGATTTCAAAGTCATTCGGGTCATGAGCCGGTGTGATTTTCACAGCACCGCTTCCGAATTCCATGTCCACGTAGTCGTCCGCAACGATTTCCATTTCACGGCCGATAATTGGCAGGATCACTTTTTTGCCGATCAAGTGCTGGTAGCGCTCATCTTTCGGATGAACCGCAACCGCTGTATCGCCCAGCATCGTTTCCGGACGCGTCGTCGCGATTTCGATATGGCCGCTGCCATCTGCCAGCGGATAGCGCATATGGTAAAACGCACCTTGTACGTCTTTGTAGATAACTTCAATATCCGAAATGGCGGTTTTCGTCGCCGGATCCCAGTTGATGATGTATTTACCGCGGTAGATAAGCTTTTTCTCATAGAGTTTTACGAAAACTTCGCGCACCGCATCTGATAAACCGGCATCCAACGTAAACCGCTCACGGGAATAATCAAGGCCAAGACCCAGTTTTGCCCATTGCTCACGGATATGTCCCGCGTATTGGTCTTTCCATTTCCACGACTCTTCAAGAAATGCTTCACGACCCAAATCATAGCGTGAACGCCCTTCTTCTTTCAACTTGCCTTCTACTTTCGCTTGTGTCGCAATGCCGGCGTGGTCCATTCCAGGCAGCCATAATGCGTCAAAGCCCTGCATGCGTTTCATGCGTGTCATGATGTCCTGCAATGTCGTGTCCCAGGCATGCCCTAAATGCAGCTTGCCGGTAACGTTCGGCGGGGGAATCACAATGGTATACGGTGTTTTGCCGCTTTCCGGTTTCGCTTCGAAGAATTTTTTGTCGACCCACCAATCGTAACGGCCTTTCTCAATGGATTGCGGATCGTACTTAGTAGACATTTGTTCAGTCATTGGAATTCCTCCTCTTATTTCTGATAGAACGCAAAAAACTCCTGTCGTCTGTAAAGGACGAAGGAGTTTTTCGCGGTACCACCTTTATACACAGGTCTACTTGCACACCTGGCTCTCAAGTTTCATAACGGATGTTAAGTCCGGTTCCCGCTACTCATTTCACGGCAACTGCTCCGAGGTGACATTCAAATATGGGTCCATGAAAGCCTCTCACCAATCGGCCTTCTCTCTGAAATGCACACACATTCTACTATCCTCATCAACGCATAAATATCTAATTACTCTTATTGTACTCAATATCCGGTTTTAGCGTCAAGTTTTTTTACAATGAATGCCACAAGCGGCGCGGCCACCAATAGAATAAAGAACAGCCGGAACAGCTGGAATCCGGTGATGAGTGCCACGTCCCCTCCAACAGCGAGCGCGGTGATGGCCATTTCCGCTATGCCACCGGGTGCTGCACTTAGAAAGAAGTCGAGGAATATGTATTCAGGCAGCCAGTTTGCAAGGATGTAAGCAATCAATACAGTAAAACTGATGAGCAGCACATTATTCAACACAATCGCAGCACCCAACCGGAACGTCAGCTTATCGCCGATGCCTTCCATCTGTAGGCCAAGGTTCGCACCGATGCAGACCTGTGCAATGGCAATGAGCCAATACGGCATATCAATCAGGACATCCCCCGACACGGCCTGGACAATCGCCATGGCCAGGATGGGTGCCAACAGTTCAGCGGCAGGAAATTTAATCTTCTTCATACCCGCATACAATAATAAACTGACAGCAAGTGCCAACAGGAATAAGCCTGGCGAGAAAGTGAACAGCTGCTCTTCCATTTCCCCTGCCCCTCTGCCATGTAAGAAAATCGTCAGGAAGGGGACAATCGTCACCACCATGAAAATGCGAATGGTCTGCATCATCGTCACGACGGTGATATTCGCCGAAGGGATTTCTTCAGCTAAAACCACCATCTGCGCCAATCCACCCGGTATGGAACCAAGCAAGCTCGTTCCCAGGCTTTCATGAACCATCCGCTTGAACAGCAGACCGAGAGCAACCGACAAGGCCACGACTGAAACCGTCATGAACGCCATATAAGGCAAGTCCATCGCCATCAATAACACCGCATCGCGTGTAAACGATGAACCGATTTGCACACCGAGCATCACCAGTCCAACTGTCCGCAGGAATCGTGGCCAGTAGAGGGGGATTTTGGTGAATTGATTGACGAGCAAAAGTGCGAACATCGGTCCCAGCAGCCAAGGCAGAAACATGCCGACCGCTTCAAATACCGCCCCTGCAGCAATCGCAATAACTGCCGTTACTATAAATGACTTCACGGCCTTTCCTCCTTTCCCAAGTGCCTTAGTTGTTTTCTATGGTACAGGAAACAAGGGCATCTGTGGAGTATGCAGGCTGGCGTTCGGTGTTCTTTCCATACAAAAAACCGGGGCCTCTGAAAATTCCAGAAGCCTCGGCCTGTTTTTCTTTTATTAACGTGCCAGTTTAGCAAATACGGTATGGAATGCTTCAACGGTTTTCGCAATATGCTCTTCCGTATGGGCAGTCGATAGGAACATGCCTTCAAACTGGGACGGCGGCAGGAAGATGCCTTCTTCCGCCATCAAGCGGTAATAATCTGCGAACAACTCGGTGTCCGAAGTTTTTGCTGATTCAAAATCGACTACGTCTTCATTTGTGAAGAAGAAACCGATCATTGATCCTGCACGGTTCACGGTATGCGGGATGTTGTATTTCGTCGCCGCTTCACGGAATCCTTTTTCAAGCTGGTCGCCGCGTTCGATAAAGACGTCATAGCTTTCTTCCGTCAAACGGGACAGCGTTTCGTATCCTGCCCGCATTGCAAGCGGATTGCCCGACAACGTACCTGCCTGATAGATCGACCCGCTTGGTGCCACTTGTTGCATGATTTCACGCTTGCCGCCGAATGCCCCAACAGGCAACCCGCCGCCGATGACTTTGCCGAGGCACGTCATGTCCGGGGTAACGCCGAAATAGCCTTGTGCACAATTAAAGCCGACACGGAAACCGGTCATGACTTCATCAAAAATCAAAATCGTGCCATTTTCATGAGTCAAATTGCGAAGCTCTGTCAAAAAGCCTTCATTTGGCGGCACAACGCCCATATTGCCGGCAACCGGCTCGACAATGACTGCAGCCAAATCGTCGCCGAATTCCTGGAATGCCAAACGCACGCTTTCCAGATCGTTATATGGAACTGTAATGGTGTTTTTAGCGATCGATTCTGGAACTCCTGGAGAATCAGGCAATCCTAAAGTCGCAACGCCTGACCCGGCTTTGATCAACAGGCTATCGCCATGGCCATGGTAGCAGCCTTCAAATTTCAGGATCTTGTCGCGTCCCGTGTAGCCACGTGCCACACGCAATGCGCTCATTGTCGCTTCTGTTCCGGATGAAACCATGCGGACCATTTCAATCGAAGGGACACGTTCCATAACCAACTTGGCCATGGTATTTTCAAGTTCAGTCGGTGCGCCGAACGAAGTTCCAAGCGCTGCCGTTTCCTGAATCGCCTTGACCACTTCCGGATGGGCATGGCCCAAAATCAGCGGTCCCCAAGACAGGACATAGTCAATATACGTATTGCCATCAATATCGGTGATGGTTGCCCCGCTGCCGGATTGCATGAAAATCGGGTCCATGTTGACCGATTTAAACGCACGGACCGGACTGTTGACGCCGCCCGGCATTAATTTTTTTGCTTCAGTGAATGCTGCCAATGATTTTTCGTATGTCATTTAGTTCCCTCCAGCCAGCGTGCTGCATCTTTTGCGTGATACGTCATCACGATATCTGCTCCTGCGCGCTTCATGCTGAGCAGTGTTTCCAAAACGATTTTCTCTTCATCGATCCAACCGTTTGCCGCTGCTGCTTTGACCATGGCGTATTCGCCAGAAACATTGTAAGCAACAATCGGAATATCAAAATTATCGCGTACTTCACGGATGATGTCCAAATAAGACAATGCCGGTTTGACGATCATGAAATCTGCGCCTTCCTGAATGTCAGAAGTGGCTTCACGCAATGCTTCCATGCGGTTTGCCGGATCCATTTGGTAGGTTTTGCGGTCTCCGAATTGAGGAGTGCTGTGTGCTGCCTCACGGAAAGGTCCGTAATAGGCGGATGAATACTTGACGCCGTAAGACATGATCGGTGTGTTTTCAAAACCGGCTTGGTCCAGTCCATAACGGATCGCTGCAACAAAGCCGTCCATCATATTCGACGGCGCAATGATGTCAGCTCCTGCTTTTGCTTGAGACACGGCAGTGCGCGCCAACAAATCAAGGGATTCATCGTTCAAGATGACGCCATTTTCGATTACACCGCAATGGCCATGATCGGTATATTGGCAAAGGCAAGTATCAGCGATAACCACCAATTCCGGATGGCGTTCTTTCGCAAAGCGGATCGCTTCCTGTGTAATGCCATGGTCGTGATAAGCTTGCGAACCGACCGCATCTTTTTCATTTGGCACACCGAACAAAATAACAGAAGGAATTCCAAGATCTACAACTTCGTCCAGTTCCTCGCCTAATTTATCCAATGAGTAATGGAAAACACCCGGCATTGAAGAAATTTCTTCTTTAATGTTCTCGCCTTCAACGACAAAAATCGGATAAATGAAATCCTCTTTATGTAAGCTCGTTTCGCGGACCATTGAACGGATATTGGCAGAACC
This sequence comes from Planococcus wigleyi, assembly GCF_014836985.1. GTDB lineage: Bacteria > Bacillota > Bacilli > Bacillales_A > Planococcaceae > Planococcus > Planococcus notacanthi. The sequence goes on from NZ_JACSPU010000004.1 coordinate 423,335, forward strand.
ACGCAAACGGCGATGGCGATTAAAATTCAATTCTTTCATTTTGAAAAACTTCCTTTCGCTATTTCATTGATGACTTCCATATAAGTGTATTTCTTCGGAGTAAAATCGACTTTTCCGCCGTTTGCCTCGATAGCCCCTTGTGTAACATGGCCAATGGCAGCGGTACGGATATTCGACCAGTCTCCTCCTGCCTGCCGGTAAGCCGACACAGCAGAAGGACTGGCGAATAGAATGATGACATCTTTCAGTTGCACTAGCTTTTCCGCATTCTTCAAGTCCAGCACGGTATCATAAACCGTCCACTCGTCCACTTGCATATGCATCGAAGCAATCGTGTTTTTCGCTAAATTGCCTTTGATGAACAGGCATTTGACTTTGCCGGAAACCACCGGAAACTCCTGAATGAAATGATCGGCACTAAAAACCCGCGGGATGAAATCAACGGTGTAGCCATGCTGCTGCAGCACAGCAGCCGTCTGGTCGCCGACAGCCGCAATTTTCGCGGTCACGTTTTCATCGAGCTGGCAAAATGCCTGTGCACTGGTGCGGCTCGTGAAAATCAGCCAGTCGTAGCCACCGAGGTCCGGCTTGTCCAACCGGCGGATCAAGGTGGTGACGAGCGGCACATAAAGCGTTTCCGCTCCTAGTGATTGTGCACGGCGAACCGCTTCCTCCGGCTCTCTCGAACCGGTGAAAACGATGGTTTCGCCTTGAAGCAAAAGATCTTTATCAGACATTGCTCTCAGCTTTAACGCGTTGAATCAAATCGTATCCGCCTTGTGCACTGATTTTCTCAGCCACTTCACGGCCTGCTTGAATTGGGTCACGGCTGATTGATGTTTCCTTGAATACCTGATCCGCTTCCGGCGAAGAAATCAATCCTGTAAATGTAATTTCCCCATCTTTCACTGTTCCGTATCCTGCAATCGGCACTTGGCAGCTTCCGTCCATGTCACGCAGGAATTTACGCTCTGCATTAACAGCCAAGGCGGTTTCTTCATGATTCAATTTAGCCAGTTCCGCCAAAAGTTCTGTATCGTCTTCGCGGCATTCAATCCCTAATGCGCCTTGTCCGATAGCCGGAAGGCATTCGTCGACTTCCAGGAATTCTGTAACCAAGTCATCTTTCCACCCCATGCGTTTCAAGCCGGCTGCAGCCAAAATGATGGCATCAAAATCGCCTGCCTGCAATTTCGCAAGACGTGTATCGATGTTGCCGCGGATCCATTGGATATCAAGGTCTGGACGCAACAGCAAAAGCTGTGAACTGCGGCGCAAGCTGCTTGTCCCAACAACTGCTCCAACCGGAAGTTCCAATAATTTCACATGGCCGTTGGCGATATAAGCGTCGCGCGGATCTTCACGTTCTGGAATACAGCCGATAGTCAGGCTTTCCGGCAAGACAGAAGGCATATCCTTCATGCTGTGGACAGCAAAATCGATTTCTTTATTGAACAGCGCCTGTTCGATTTCTTTGACGAAAAGACCTTTACCGCCGACTTTTGATAGCATGACGTCGACAATGCGATCGCCTTTCGTAACGATTTCCTTGATTTCAAATTCAAAAGGCGATCCCGCCGCTTTCATTTTTTCGATGAACTGGTTGGTTTGTGTCAATGCCAGCTTGCTTCTTCTAGAACCTACAATAATTTTTCTCAAATGAATCCTACCCTTCTTTAATACCAAAAATGAAATTCAGATAATCGGCTGCCTAAAAAGAAATTGATCAGCAGCAATAAAAATGCATACGTATGTGCCAGCGCGTAATTCATCCCATTCAACGAGCCTTTGCGGTGCCACCACAGCACAAAGCTGTAGACCACCAGCAAGATGAACGATCCGACAATCTTCATGTCGAAGATAGAAAATGCAGCAAGTGAAATAAATGCCCATTGCAGCCCGAGCACCAATGACACGAACAGCAGCGAAATCCCGACGAGAATCGAAATCGTCATAAATTGCTGTGTTTGGCTGAGTGACGGCAAGCTGCTCCATTGCTTTGTCCATTTTTTCTGCTTCAATAATCGGTAAAGGATCATGTGAAGCGCCGAAAAAACGAATGACAAGGAAAATGCCACATAGGATAAAATCGCGAAACTGATATGGATGAACAATAATTCCGAGACCAGCGATTCCCCGACAGGCGAACGCTCGATCTGGACCGGCGCGAAGGTGTGGATCGTCATGAAGATGAATCCAATGATGTTGATGAAGAATACAGCAAAATCAAAACGGTAGAAAATCCTCAATACGAGCGACAGCGTCACCAGCAACCAGGCATAAAAATAAATGCCTTCGAATAAAGTCAGTATCGGAAATCGTTGAGTCTCAACGATATACAGCACCAGGAAGACCGTCTGCAGCACCCATACAATGCCGAGCAGCGTCATGGCTATCCGGCTGGCTCTTTTCTCTTTATATAAGTAATCTATAAAATAAAAAACAAGGCTGACAGCATATAGTATAACCATAGCTTCGTGCAGCCTTGCCATTGTTATATCAGCCATCCCATTCCCCTTCGTTTCCATAGTTAAAGGCGTTCCGTCTCTACATTTTAACATATAGATCCGAAAACGCCTCTTTAAGAAAGCTTAAAATGAATATTTGGGAGTTTCAGTTGCTTGTTGGGTTTCGAGAACGGCTTTTTCCGTTTTCTTTTGTGCAGCTTGCGACTGCTTTTCAATTTCTTTTTCAACGTCTTCTTCGATCCCGAAAATTTGCATGAATAATTCCAATTGTTCACGTGACTTAGGCGCTCCGCCCATTTCTTTCGCTTGCAGAATCGGATCTTTCAACAATTGATTGATAATCGATTTGGTGTGTTTGTTGAGAATTTTCTTTTCACGGTCAGTCAGATCCGGCATTTTGTTTTCAATGCTTGCCATGGTCTCAGCCTGTATGCCAAGCGCTTTTTGGCGCAGCGCAGAAATTACCGGAACAACGCCAAGCGTTGTCAGCCAGTCGTTGAACTGAAGTGCTTCCTGATCGATCATGGTCATGATTTGGCCAGCCGCGCGTTCACGTTCTGCCAAATTCGCTTCTACGATGCCTTGCATGTCATCAATGTCGTACAAGAAGACATTCGGCAAGTCGCCGATGCGTGGATCCATATCACGTGGAACTGCGATATCCACCATGAATAACGGTTTGCCTTTGCGTAGTTTTTCCACAAACTGCATCAATTCAAGATCGATGACAAAGTCAGTCGAGCCGGTTGATGAAATCAGAATGTCCGCTTCCAGCAATGCGCATTGCAATTGGTTCAACGGTTTTGCATTGCCGCCGAATTTGTCTGCCAACAGTTCCGCTTTCTCGAATGTACGGTTAATGACAGTGATACGGTCAGCTCCGCTCCCCTGCAAGTTCTTGATGGCCAATTCACCCATTTTTCCGGCACCTAAAATAACAACATGTTTGTTTTTAAGCGTACCAAAAATCTTCTTGCCGAGTTCAACTGCTGCATACGATACCGACACGGCATTTTCGCCGATGGCCGTTTCAGAATGCGCTCTTTTCGCCAATGTAACAGCTTGCTTGAACAATTGATTAAACACCGTACCTGTAGTGCCGTGCTCTTGGCCTGCAAGGAAACTGTTTTTTACTTGCCCAAGAATCTGCGTTTCACCCAATACCATTGAGTCGATGCCGGCTGTTACACGGAATAAGTGTTCAATTGCTTGATCTTGCTCATGGACAAATAAATACTGGGAAATGGCTTCTTGTGGCAAGCCAAAATAGTCAGCAAGAAATTGCTTCACATAATACTTCCCAGTGTGAAGCTGATCCACGACCGCATAGATTTCCGTCCGGTTACAAGTGGACACGATCACGTTCTCCAATATGCTTTTTTGTTCTTTTAACGCCTGCATCGCCTGTGGCAGCTCATTTTCAATAAATGAAAGCTTTTCGCGAATTTCCACGGGTGCAGAGCGATAATTCACCCCGACTACTAATGTATGCATGGGTACAAAACACCTTTCACGTTCATATTTCCTCTAGATTTAGTATACCACTTATCATCTTTAAAATGCCTTTGAATTTGTGAACAAGGCATGAATATAGTCCTTATTTATAATTATTATAAATTAATAGTAGCAAAGGTGTCTGACGTCTACAAGTATAACGCTCTTAGTCGGAATTACCTGTCAACTCAAACTATCGCGAGAGATGGATTCGCTTCAGGCGGGCGATTGAAGAGCAGTTAGGCAGAGGGAAATCTATGGAAGAAGGAGCTATTTCCAATAAAAAAAGCACAGCCCGGAGGCTGCGCTTGAATTTATTGCATTCTGCTTTCGATTTCTTTCCAGGCTTCGTCTTTGCCGAGACCGGTTTCAGACGAAAAAATGATCAATGGATCGGTTTTATCCATATCCAATGTGGTGCGCACAATTTTCTTGTGCTTGTCCCATTTGCCTTTTGGAATTTTATCCGCTTTGGTCGCGATAATGATGCATGGAATGCCGTAATGCTTCATGAAATCATACATCGCGATATCGTCTCTGCTTGGCGGATGGCGCAAGTCGACGATTTGGATCACAGCACGCAATGGTTCGCGGTCTGTGATGTACCTTTCAATCATCTTGCCCCATGCTTCCCGTTCGCTTTTTGATACTTTGGCATAGCCGTATCCGGGAACATCGACATAGAACAGCTTTTCTTCAATTTTATAGAAGTTCAAGGTCTGTGTCTTGCCGGGTTTAGATGAGATGCGCGCCATGCTTTTGCGCCCGATCATTTTGTTGATGAAAGACGATTTCCCGACGTTTGAACGTCCGGCTAAAGCGAATTCCGGTAAACCGTCTTCCGGATATTGATCCGGACGGACGGCACTGATGACTAGTTCTACATGATTAACTTTCATTCATTTTCTCCTTCTAAGGCAATTTCCAATGCCTCATCCGCTTGAGAAACCAGTTTAAAGGTCAGCTCTTCACGGATTGTTTCTGGTATATCTTCCAGGTCACGCTCATTGTCAAGCGGCAAGATGATGGTTTTCAATCCAGCACGGTGCGCACTCAAGGTTTTTTCCTTGATTCCGCCGATTGGCAGAACGCGGCCGCGCAAGGTGATTTCACCCGTCATGCCGACTTCACGGCGGATCGGACGTTTCGTTAAAGCAGATACCAAAGCAGTCGCGATGGTAATCCCCGCTGAAGGGCCGTCTTTTGGAACAGCGCCTTCCGGAACGTGGATATGGATATCGTGCGATTCATGGAAATTCGGATCGATCCCCAGAGATTCAGCACGGGCACGGACAAACGACAATGCCGTTTGTGCAGATTCTTTCATGACGTCCCCCAGTTTACCGGTCAACTGCAATTTGCCTTTGCCGGCTGACAGCGAAACTTCGATTTGAAGCGTGTCCCCGCCGACTGTTGTATAGGCAAGGCCAGTAGCCACGCCGATTTGGTTTTCTGTTTCAGCCATTCCGTAACGGAATTTGCGTTTTCCAAGGTACGATTCCACTTCTTCTGCGCCGACTTTCACTTGGTCTTTCTCTTTTGAGACAATTTGCTTGGTTACTTTGCGGCAGATTGAAGCGATTTGGCGTTCCAGTCCACGGACACCCGCTTCGCGCGTATAGTAGCGGACGATATTAAGCAAAGCTTCGTCATCAAACTGCAACTGTTCTTCCGTCAAACCATGTTCTTTCATTTGCTTCGGTGCCAAATGGTTTTTAGCGATCATTTGTTTTTCGACTTCTGTGTAGCCCGCAATTGAAATGACTTCCATCCGGTCACGCAGCGGTCCAGGAATTGATCCTAAATCATTGGCTGTCGCGATGAAAAGCACATTGGAAAGATCATACGTTTCTTCAATGTAATGGTCACTGAACGAATTATTCTGTTCTGGATCCAATACTTCCAGCATCGCCGAAGATGGATCGCCGCGGAAATCATTCGACATCTTATCGATTTCATCCAACAGGAAGACCGGGTTAACGGTTCCCGCTTTTTTCATTCCTTGTATGATACGGCCTGGCATCGCACCGACATACGTCCGGCGATGGCCTCGGATTTCCGATTCATCGCGGACGCCGCCAAGTGAAACGCGGACAAATTTGCGGTCCAGGGATTCGGCGATCGATTTCGCCAAGGACGTTTTCCCGACACCCGGAGGTCCGACCAGACAAAGAATTGGGCCACGCAATGAATTGGTCATCTGCTGGACAGCCAAGTATTCCAGTACGCGTTCTTTGACGCTTTCCAGTCCATCATGGTCACGGTCCAACACTTCTTCTGCGTATTTGATATCCAGACGATCATCTGTCGCTTCCGACCACGGAATCGTTACCAACCACTCGATATAATTGCGGATAATGCCGCTTTCTGCAGCTGCGGAAGGAAGTTTCTCGTAACGGTCCAGTTCTTTGAAAGCCACTTTTTGAGTGGATTCCGGCATTTTCGCTTCTTCGATCCGTTTTTTCAGATCGACCACTTCAGCTGATTTGCCGTCTTTGTCGCCAAGTTCCGTTTGGATCGCTTTCATCTGCTCGCGCAAATAAAATTCTTTTTGCGTCTGCTCCATCGCTTTTTTCACACGAAGGTTGATCCGTTTTTCCAGATCTACGACTTCCTGTTCACTATGGAGACGGGTAATCAAAAGCTCTAAGCGTTTGCTGATATCGAATGTTTCCAAAACTTCCTGCTTGGCAGCCACTTTCATCGAAAGATGGGAAGCGACCATATCCGCCAAACGGCCAGGCTCTTCAATATCAGCAACGGTATTATACGTTTCTGTGCTGACTTTTTTCGAGCTCTTCGCGTAGTTCTCAAAATGCTCAAGCAACAAACGCATTAGGGCGTCTTGTTCTGCATCTCTTTCTGTTTCGTCCGGGAAAGAAGTCACTTCAACAATCGTGAAGTCTTCCCCTTCCTCGTAGTTCTTCATTTGTCCGCGTTCCAAACCTTCAACCAGTACACGGATTGTGCCATTCGGCAATTTCAGCATCTGCTTGACATATGCCAGCGTACCGATTTTGTGGAGATCGTCTTTCTCCGGCTGCTCTGTACTCATGTCTTTTTGAGTTGCCAAAAAGATGATGTTGTCATCCAGCAATGCCTGTTCCAATGCAGCCACCGAACGCTCACGGCCTACATCTATATGCAATACCATCGTCGGGAATACAAGAAGTCCGCGCAATGGCAGTAATGGCACACTTTTCGTCACTTTTTTCTTCGCCATCTGGGAAGTCACCTCCGGGAATATTTTCAACAAGAAACAATCGTAAGTAAGTTTTTAAGGTTATAAGACATATCGCAGCCTTGACAGGTGCTTCCGCTTTTCTAATAAAAACGGGCCAACTCCGAAATGCGCGGATGCGCACGATCAGAGTCAGCCCGTATCATCCTTTTGATTGGTTCAACTGCCACTCAGTGAGACTTTTCCACTGCGTGAAGTTCCACTCATTTTACGCGGATGTTTTCTCATTATTGTCGTTGACGAATACGGAGCCATCTTCCAAAATCAGTTTAGGCTGTACGCTATCCGCAACAGTTTCTTTTGTGATGACACATTCAACGATGTCTTCACGTGAAGGCAGGTCAAACATCACTTCAAGCATGATATTCTCGATAATTGAACGAAGTCCACGGGCACCGGTTTTGCGTTCAATTGCCAATTTCGCAATTTCAACAAGTGCACCAGGCTCGAAAGTCAATTTAACGCCATCAAGTTCCATCATCTTCTGATATTGCTTGATCAATGCATTCTTCGGTTCAGTCAAGATTTCAACCAAAGCTTTTTCATCCAATTGCTCAAGGCTTGCCAATACAGGCAAACGGCCGATGAACTCTGGAATCAAACCAAATTTCAACAGATCTTCCGGAATCAATTGGCTAAGCAATGATTTCTCATCCAATTCTTCCTTGTTCGGATCTGCACCGAAACCGATGATTTTATTGCCGAGACGGCGTTTGATGATTTGGTCTACTCCATCGAAAGCACCGCCTACGATGAACAGAACGTTCGTCGTATCGATTTGGATGAATTCCTGATGTGGATGCTTGCGTCCGCCCTGAGGTGGAACACTTGCAGTGGTTCCTTCCAAAATCTTCAGAAGGGCCTGCTGTACGCCTTCACCGGAAACATCGCGTGTAATCGATGGGTTTTCGGATTTGCGTGCCACTTTGTCGATCTCATCAATATAGATGATTCCTTTTTCTGCGCGCTCCACATCATAGTCTGCAGCTTGGATCAGCTTTAGTAGAATGTTTTCTACGTCTTCTCCGACATAACCAGCTTCAGTCAATGAAGTTGCGTCTGCAATCGCAAACGGCACATTCAGAATGCGGGCCAAAGTTTGTGCAAGCAAGGTTTTCCCGCTTCCTGTTGGTCCGATCAACACAATATTAGATTTCGACAACTCGACATCATCGATTTTGCTGTTTGAGTTGACGCGTTTGTAGTGGTTATAAACTGCTACAGCCAACGATTTCTTCGCTTTTTCCTGGCCGATGACATAGCCATTTAAAATATCCAGAATTTCTTTTGGCTTAGGCACTTCTTTGAATTCTACTTCTTCGTCTGTACCAAGCTCTTCTTCTACGATTTCCGTACAAAGCTCAATACATTCGTCACAAATATAAACACCTGGTCCTGCGACCAGTTTACGAACTTGCTCCTGTGGTTTACCACAAAATGAACATTTTAAATGCTCTTTCTCGTCATTGAATTTGAACAATGTATTCACCCCTATTCAAGCCATTATCTTACAAGATTATCGTAATTGTAGCAACTAATTAGATTCACAGTCAATTTCTTGGCATCCTAAGTATAATTCCAGTGTTCTATGTAGTGGAAAACAAGGTGCGTCTCCGCACCTTGTTTCCTAATTCTTTATATGTTGCTTATGTGTTATTCAGCGATTTTAGCGTTGTCCACTAGGAACTCAACTGTGTTCTGCATGCGGATATCGTTCTCAAGCATTTCAGTTCCACCTAGAGCTGTTTTGATCTGTTCAATGTCCATGTTGAATTGACCAGCCATTTTTTCAAGCTCTTTGTCGATGTCTTCTGAAGTAACTTGCATGTTTTCAGCTTCAGCAATAGCTTCAAGTGTCAATGAAACGCGTACGCGTGTTTCAGCATCACCGTGCATTTGCTCACGAAGTGCAGCTTCGTCTTGCCCAGAGAACTGGAAGTATAATTCAAGGTTCATGCCTTGTTGAGTTAAACGCTGTTCGAAATCACTCATCATACGGTCCATTTCTGTGTGGATCATTGCATGAGGAATATCGATTGTTGCGTTTTCAGCAGCTTTTTGAACCAATTCGTCGCGAAGCGTTGCATCAGCAGCAGATTTCTTCTCAGCAATCAGGCTTTCTTTCATTTTCGTGCGAAGCGCTTCAAGGCTTTCCACTTCAGGGTCGATTTCTTTAGCGAACTCGTCGTTCAACTCTGGAAGTTCCTTGCCTTTAACTTCGTTTACTTTCACTTTGAATGTTGCAGCTTTGCCTGCAAGTTCAGCAGCGTGGTATTCTTCTGGGAAAGTGACTTCAACGTCTTTTTCTTCTCCAGCTTTAACGCCTACCAATTGCTCTTCAAATCCAGGGATGAAAGAGTTTGATCCGATTTCAAGGGAATAATCATTTCCTTGGCCGCCTTCAAAAGCTTCTCCATCAACAAATCCTTCGAAATCGATAACAGCTGTATCGCCTTCAACGATTGCTTCGTCTTCTTTAACAGTCAACTCAGCCATACGCTCCTGGTTTTCTTTCAACTGGTTTTCGATGTCTTCGTCAGTCACTTCAGTATCAGGTTTCGATGCTTCAAGACCTTTGTATTCGCCAAGCTCAACTTCTGGTTTTACAATCACTTTCGCTGTAAATACAAGAGGCTGGCCTTTTTCGATTGTTTCAATGTCGATTTCAGGACGGTCAACCGGGTTGATTCCTGCTTCTTCAACTGCATTCGCGTAAGCGTCAGGCAAGATGAAATCCAAAGCGTCCTGGTAAAGTGATTCTACGCCAAAACGTTTTTCGAACATTTGACGAGGCATTTTTCCTTTACGGAAACCTGGTACGTTAATTTCTTTAACAACTTTCTTAAACGCTTTATCAAGACCGGCGTTTACTTCTTCTGCAGGAACTTCAACTGTAAGAACCCCTGTGTTACCTTCTTGTTTTTCCCATTTTGCTGACATATTATAAGCCCTCCAAACATTTTCTACAAAGTCATTTTACGTTTTATACGAATTTTGACAACTTCAATATTATAGCACACATGCCGACAGGTTCAACTATTTCTACCCATTGCGCATTTCGAACCAAAGTTCGGCCTGCTGAATCAGCTCGAGCAGCTTTTCGTCTTCACTGAATGAAGTCATTCCGCTGAACAGCCCTTCTGTGTAATCCATATACCCCTGCGCCACGTCTTCTTCATTATAGTCATCCCAGATGAACGGATACAATAGATAAATATGCCGTTCAAACAGTTCTTTGACCATCTCTAGACGAGTCGGATCCTTCGCCAGCTCGTTGTCGATGATAGCGGTGATTTTCCGGATTCGGCTGTTGTTCACCGGATCCGGCAATTCATTGATGCTGAATGTGCCTTGGTAATGAAATTTTCGGACGGAAACTTCCGCATCGATCTTTTCCTGGAACAGCATGAATAATATGTATGTCTTCGTCAAGAGATCGGCTTCCGGATGTTCGATGATCGCAATCAGCTTCTTCTTCAAAGCCTGATAGGAAGTCGTCGGCAAATCCAGAATCAATTGCTCTTGTTCCGCAGGGTGAAGCGCCAAAAATGTATCGATGGCGTACTTCGAAGCATCCACTTTTTCAGATGCCGCATTTGCTGCAATGCGTTCGTTCAAGTCACGCAATTGCTGGAATTGTTCCAGCCGTTCTTCCGGCAACACTTTTTCTTCTATTAGAGCTTCAATCATTTTTTCCGCTTCTTCAAATTCGCGGACTTGCATCAAAATACTTATGTATAATTCCATCGTTTCCAGGTAATGAATCGGTCCGATCTTCAATAATTCACGGCACACTTCTAGCGCTTCCTGGAATTCCCCAAGCTCATAGAGGCAATAGGCATAACCGCCGAGGGCTGCTGCGTGTTCAGGTTCATATGACAAAACTTGATATAGACTGTCACGGGCATCTTCGTACTTTTCTTCTTTTAAATAGGTCATTCCTTCAGACAACAAACGTGTTACGGTCGTCGGAAAAACAATGACATTCCCCTTGCGCTTTAAATCGCGATATTTCTTCCGCATCCTACCACCTCTTTTGTATCTCATAATCATATCATATTCCCGTTAGAGCGAAAATAAAAACCTTATTGTTGGAATAATGATTGCCCATCACCACAAAGCTTTCTGTTCGCTGGTCAGTTGCAGAAATTTCGGAATCAGGGACAGGCCAATTGCCAACAATCCAATCATCATGCCGACTGTATAAACCAATGGAAAATCCAAAATGACTGCAAATGGCAAAGGCAAAAGAATCATCCAATTGATCAGCGTCATTCGTTGCCGAGATCTTGGTGTTGCATATTGACTGCCTTTGCAATTCGGACAGTGCATGGGGCCATGGATTTTCCAGGAGGCCATGATCGACTGCTTCCAAGTCCATTGAGTTCCGCATCTTTCACATACTGGCATAAAAAAACCTCCTTATAAGTATTACGTCTTAAGCAGGATTTAGTTTCACTCTCCTTAAAATTCACGCCAAAAGCGAATATAAAAAGCCATATAGAAGCCGGTAGTTCAGAGATGAAAAATCACCTGTTGCATACACAAAGAAACCTCCCCGCCGTTCAATGAACGATGAGGAGGTTTCTTTCGTGTACTATGTACATTCCTATAATGTCCCAGGAGGGATTCGAACCCCCGACCGACGCCTTAGAAGGGCGTTGCTCTATCCAGCTGAGCTACTGAGACCAAAGCTTTCTTAGAGTCCAGACTGTGGCGCCTGCTGATGCTGGCGGCTTCGCTTTTCTAACGAAAGACAATTTTAATTATAGAAATGATTTGAATAAAAGTCAATGCTATTTTAAAAAAACATTAAAATTAATTTACAGGCATTTATTCTTGTTTATTCATCCATGTCGGCAGGCTTTCCTGCAACTTGCGCAAAGCATTGCCGCGGTGAGAGATTGCCGCTTTTTCATGAGGCTCAAGTTCAGCCATTGCTTTATCCTGTTCAGGCACGAAGAAAATCGGATCGTAGCCAAAACCATGATTGCCTCGGCGCTCATGAAGGATCATTCCTTCGCATGACCCCGAAAAGGTTTCGGTCTTCTGTCCAGGAGCTGCGACAGCCAACACACACCGGAAACGCGCTGTACGCTCGCTGTCCGGCACGCCACTCAATTTCTCGAGCACTTTGTCGATATTTGCGTCATCGCTCTTAGCGAGGCCTGCATAGCGCGCTGAGTAGACCCCCGGTTCCCCGTTCAACGCGTCAATTTCCAATCCACTGTCGTCTGATATAACCGGGATGCCAAGCGCATCCGCTACAGCTTCAGCTTTCAAAATAGCATTTTCTTCAAATGTCACGCCTGTTTCTTCCACGTCCATATCCTCTGCCACGTCCCGCAAAGTCAGCACTTCATAGCCGAATGGAGACAGCATGGTTTCGAAATCTTTGGCTTTGCCTTTGTTTTGAGTTGCGATTACGATTTTTTTCATAGTTCTGCCGGCACCTTTTCACCAACACGCAAAGCGATTTCACCCAATGCCTGACGCTGCATGGCAATCAATTGGCTGATTCCCGCTTCTCCAAGATCCAATAACTCATTCAATTGGGCACGTGTGAAAGTGGATTCTTCGCCTGTTCCCTGCAATTCCACAAAATGGCCTGCACCGGTCATCACCAAGTTCATATCAACTTCCGCACTTGAATCTTCAACGTAATTCAAATCAAGGATCGGTCCATTTTCAGCAGAAACGCCTACACTTGTCGCTGCAAGAAAATCCGTTACCGGGAATGCCGGCAATTCTAATTTGCTGATGGCCATTGTCATCGCGATAAAAGCGCCTGTAATGGATGCTGTGCGCGTTCCACCGTCCGCCTGGATCACGTCGCAGTCAATCCATAAAGTACGCTCACCCAGCTTCTCCAGGTCGACTACAGCACGCAATGCACGGCCAATCAGGCGTTGGATTTCCATTGTGCGTCCGCCAATTTTGCCGGCTGAAGCCTCGCGGCGGTTCCGGCTGTTGGTAGCGCGCGGCAGCATGGAGTACTCAGCAGTAATCCAGCCTTTGCCTTGCCCGCGTAAAAAGCCGGGTACTTTATCTTCAATCGTCGCTGTACAAATGACTTTTGTCTGTCCGACAGTAATCAGAACCGAGCCTTCCGGATGAATCAAGTAGTCGACGTCCACTGATACGGGACGCAGTTCGTTTGTTTGTCTATTATCTATTCGTGTCATAAAAATCCTCCTCATATATGCTCAAATAGCTTACCATATTTCCCTGACAACAACAAAAACCTGACAGCCGGAAGCCATCAGGTTTTGGGAAAGCGAATCGAATGGATCAGCGGTTCCTCAATCCCCAGCCATTTCTGGATGATGGAACCGAAAATCTGTGTAGAGCCTGATGTATAAAAACGATGCACCGGCGGCTGCTTCCATTCTGCGAATTGATCTTTATAGCTCAAGTAACGTTCTACATCCTTTGCTGTCTCTTCTGCTGAAGATAACACATGGACCGTATCACCAAGAACTTCTTCAATAAATCCCTGCAGCAACGGATAATGGGTACAGCCTAAAATGGCGGTATCGAATTCTTCATGGGCAATTGTCGCTAACGTATCCTGGACAATGCGGTGAGCGAATTCACCTTCGTATTCATCACTTTCAACCAAAGGAACGAAACGCGGGCATGCCAGCTGCACGACGTGGGAAGCAGAAACGAGCGACAAGATTGCTTTCTCGTAGGCACCGCTTTGCACTGTCCCTAAAGTGCCCAAAACGGCAATGTTTTTTGTTGTTGATGATTTGATTGCAGCTCTGGCTCCAGGAAAGATTACACCGATTACAGGGATCGGCAAGTGTTTCTGAAGAGAATACAGCGCTGCTGCTGTTGCGGTATTGCAAGCGATGACCAGCATTTTTATATTCTTTTTCATCAATGCATTAGCCATTTGCCACGTATAGGTCCGTACTTCCGAAAGCGGACGCGGGCCATAAGGGCACCTGGCATTATCACCGATATAGTAAATTTGCTCATTCGGCAATAGTTTCATTATTTCCTTTGCGACGGTAAGTCCACCGACTCCTGAATCAATTACTCCGATTGGCGCATTCAACGTCATCGCCTCTATCCTATTTCATGTTTGTATGCAGTTTCTCAAGCAAAGCTGCAAATTGTTCCGCTTCGTCTACTGTGAAATCCGCTAATACCGTTTTCAAATATTCCTGGCGCTTTTGAATCACTTCTTCAATGACCCGCTCGCCTTCTTTTAATAATTTGATCCGCACGACACGGCGATCCTGTTCTTCACGGATACGGACAACGAGTTCGTTCTTTTCCATGCGATCGACCAGATCCGTCGTTGTGCTGAACGCTAAATACATCTTGTTCGACAAATCGCCGATGGTCATGTCGCCATGTTCAAACAGCCATTGCAATGCAACGAATTGAGGTGGTGTAATCGTATAGGAATTCAGAATCTCCCGGCCTTTTTGCTTAATGATCCCTGAAATGTAACGCAGTTCCTTTTCCATGAATGCGATACGTTCTGAATCATGGCTGATGCCTTGCTTGTCATCATTCATTAATAATTACCACTCCTTGAAAAACCATCTTCTTCTTATAGTGAAGGTTTTTTATTGATATAGCAAGAACTCACTTATTTTTTAACGGTCGCCAACTGTTCGGCACGCAGCAATTCGATGTCTTGCTCGGACCAAGGATGGCCTTTTCCAGTCTTTTTCGAAATCTGGACGATCGTCCCTCTCCCAGTGAAACATGTTTCCTCTTTTTCGTTGACAGTCCAATAATGGACATCTGCCGAAGAAGTTCCGACACGCGCGATTTTGACGTAGACACTCAATTTTTCATCAAAAAAGACTTGCTGCACAAAATCCACTTGCATATCCGCGACGACAGGAAATAATTCATTGCCAGCTTCCAACCAGCGCTGCATCAAACCCATCTCTTTCATGAATTCAATCCGTGCAAATTCAAAATAAGCGATCGGTACCGTGTTGTTCACATGACCGAACATATCGGTTTCAGAAAACCGCACTTGCACCGGAGCGGAAAAGGAAAATTCCCGGCTCCACTCATTGAAATTCTCAATATAATTTGCTTTCATCGAAAAAACCTCCACTGGCTCAACTTCTTCATTTTCCTAGTATATCAAAAACTTGAGAAAAGAGCAGGCATTTTCTAAACAGGACAAAATAAAAACCCCGCCGCAGCGGGGTTTTAGTGGATACTAGTCAACCATTCTGTCGCTTCCGAAGAAGTTCCGGAACATTTGAACAGTCGTGTCGCGGTTCAACGCTGCGATTGAAGTTGTCAAAGGAATTCCTTTTGGACAAGACTCCACACAGTTTTGAGAGTTACCGCAGCTTGCAAGTCCGCCTTCACCCATGATCGCATTCAAACGTGCATCGCGGTTCATTGCTCCCGTTGGATGCGCGTTCATCAAGCGAACTTGTGAAAGTGGTGCAGCTCCGATGAAATCGGATTTATCGTTGACGTTCGGGCATGCTTCAAGACATACACCGCAAGTCATACATTTAGACAATTCGTAAGCCCATTGGCGCTTGCGCTCAGGCATACGTGGTCCGTCTCCAAGGTCATGCGTACCATCGATCGGCACCCATGCTTTAACTTTCTTCAACGAGTCGAACATACGGCTGCGGTCAATGACAAGGTCACGGACAACAGGGAATGTCTTCATCGGCTGAAGGCGGATTGGCTGTTCCAACTGATCGACCAAAGCAGTACATGATTGACGCGCTTTGCCATTGATGACCATTGAACATGCTCCACAAACCTCTTCCAGACAGTTCATGTCCCAGTTTACAGGAGTGGTTTTCTTCCCTTCCATGTTGACAGGGTTACGGCGAATTTCCATCAATGCCGAGATGACATTCATATTCGCTTTATATGGCAATTCGAACTTTTCCCAATACGAATTCTCATCCGTAGAGTTTCGGCGTTCGATTTCAAATATAACCGTCTTTGCTGCTTCACCCATGGTAAATTAGCTCCCTTCTAGATTATGCTTTTGCTGAGTAATCACGTTTGCGCGGTGGAATCAACGATGTATCGACTTCTTCATAGTGGAAGATAGGTGCATCATTGCCATTAAATTTAGCCATAGTCGTTTTAAGGAATTCTTCGTCATTACGATCCGGGAATTCCGGTTTGTAGTGAGCTCCGCGGCTTTCGTTACGGTTAAGCGCTCCGATTGTGATCACTCGTGCTAAATGTAGCATATTTCGCAACTGGCGTGTAAACATTGCGCCTTGGTTGCTCCAAAGCTGTGTATCAGTAATATTGATATGGTTGAAACGTTCAAGCAGTTCCTGGAGTTTCTCATCCGTCTTCTGCAAACGATCATTGTAGCGTACTACTGTTACATTGTCCGTCATCCATTCGCCAAGCTCTTTGTGGAGGACATAAGCGTTTTCTGTGCCGTTCAATGCAAGGATTTCTTCCCATTTGCGCTGCTCTTCTGCTTCGTATTTTTCATAAATAGCCGAAGGAAGATCTTCTGCCAACACATCAAGGCCATTTACATATTCAATAGCGTTTGGTCCTGCGACCATACCGCCGTAAATCGCTGAAAGCAATGAGTTCGCACCTAGACGGTTACCGCCGTGTTGAGAATAATCACATTCACCCGCTGCCAAAACGCCAGGGATGCTTGTCATTTGGTGGTCATCGACCCATAATCCACCCATTGAATAATGGACAGCCGGGAAGATTTTCATTGGTACTTTGCGAGGGTCATCACCAGTGAATTTCTCGTAGATCTCAATGATGCCGCCTAGTTTGATATCAAGCTCTTTAGGATCTTTGTGTGAAAGATCCAGGTAGACCATGTTCTCGCCATTAATGCCGAGTTTTTGGTTGACGCAGACATCGAAGATTTCACGTGTTGCAATATCACGTGGAACCAGGTTTCCGTAAGCTGGATATTTTTCTTCAAGGAAATACCAAGGCTTGCCGTCTTTGTATGTCCAAATACGTCCGCCTTCCCCACGAGCTGATTCTGACATTAAGCGCAGTTTATCGTCTCCTGGAATCGCTGTCGGGTGAATTTGGATAAATTCGCCGTTTGCGTAGTATGCACCTTGCTGATAGACGATAGAAGCCGCTGAACCTGTATTGATGACAGAGTTCGTCGATTTCCCGAAAATGATCCCCGGTCCGCCAGTTGCCATGATGATAGCATCTGCACGGAACGATTTGATTTCCATAGTCGTCATATTTTGAGCTGTGATCCCTTTGCCGACGCCTTGCTCGTCAAGAACAAGACCCAGGAATTCCCAGCCTTCGTATTTCGTGATCAGTCCGCTCACTTCGTAGCGGCGAACTTGCTCGTCCAATGCGTATAGCAATTGCTGGCCAGTTGTTGCACCGGCAAATGCTGTTCTGTGGTACATCGTTCCACCAAAGCGGCGGAAGTCCAAAAGGCCTTCCGGCGTACGGTTGAACATAACGCCCATGCGGTCAAACATCCGGATAATTCCAGGTGCTGCATCCGCCATTGCTTTTACGGGACGCTGATTCGCAAGGAAGTCGCCTCCGTATACAGTATCATCAAAGTGAATATCCGGGGAATCCCCTTCACCTTTTGTATTAACCGCTCCGTTGATCCCGCCTTGCGCACATACTGAGTGGGACCGTTTAACGGGAACGATTGAAAATAAATCGACGGAAGAACCTGCTTCTGCAACTTTAATTGCTGCCATTAGGCCAGCTAGGCCGCCACCGACGATCGTAATTTTGCCCTTCGCCATGTTAGTATTCACTCCTCTTTTAGTTCACCAATGATTGAAACATTCTTAAACGAATGCAAACAATGCTCTGATACCAATGATCGATAATACAATAAATACTAGAAGTGTGAAATATGTTGCATTTCGTTGAGATGCTTCGGATTGTGTGATTCCCCATGTAACAAGGAAAGACCAAAGTCCGTTTGATAAATGGAAGACTGCAGCCAAGACACCGACGATGTAGAATGCCAGCATGAACGGGTTGCTTAAAATGTTTTCCATCATGTTGAAATCAGCTGCAGCAGCTGCTCCGATTGCAACTTGGAATCTTGTTTCAAATACGTGCCAAGCGATGAAGACTACAAGGAAGACACCTGTATAGCGCTGTGCAACGAACAGAATGTTGCGCAAATAGCTATAATGGCCAGGATTGTTCTTCGAAGTAAACGCTATGTATAGGCCATAAAACGCATGATACAAGATTGGTAAATAGATGACAAAAATCTCCAGGAAAATGACGAATGGAAGATTAGCCATAAATTCGGATGCTTTATTGAATGACTCCACACCCTGAGTTGCAAAATGGTTGACGATTAAGTGCTGCGTTAAGAATAAACCGATAGGAATGATCCCCAACAATGAGTGCAGCCTGCGCATTAAAAATTCACGATTGTTATCCAAAATTTTACCCCCCTCAAAACATTGATTGGCAGCGTCCAGAGCAAACGAAAAATTGACGAAAGCACCTGAAGCCGCAACACCATCATGATACAAGAATATGACATATTTATTGTACTCCCCCCCTCTGAGAGCGTCAAGGCAACGAATCCCTTTTAAACAGATAGTTATTACATTAAAAAGGGGGGCTTCACGCCGCATAAGGGGGAAAACCTATGTGAATGTAACCGTTTTATTAGATTTATGCGAAAAAGCGATTCTCTAATTGAGAATCGCTTTTTCAGCTGTTTCTGCTGTATTCCACTGTTGTCGGGATTATCGCAGCATTGCTATTGAGAATTTGAACATTTTGTGAATATTTTCACGTACACCGTTTTTAATTCAAGATATGTCTTGATGCACCTGAAGTTCTGAAAGTCCATAGGCCTCGTGCAAAGCATTTGCCGATTTCTTCATATCCGTTTCCGGCACTACCACTGAAATTTTGATCTCAGATGTGCTGACCATCTTCACTGGGATGTCTTGACTTCTCAAAATATCAAACATCCGTGCAGCCACCCCTGGATTTGATACCATGCCTGACCCGACAATGGAGACTTTCGATAGGCCGATTTCCACATTCATGGAAAGAAAGCCAATATCACTTTGAGCTTCAGTCAACACGCGGCGTGTTTCTTCCAAGCTTTCCTGGCTGATGGAAAACGATACCGAAGGAGGAAATTCATCACTGATGCTTTGAACAATAATATCAACGTCGATCTGATTTTCTGCCAACTTGGTAAAAATATTTGCCAGCGATCCGTTAAACGGTTTTTTGTAAATGACAGTTACACGCGCTACCCCAGGTTCGAACGCTACACCTCTGACGATTAAGTTTTTTTCCACAGTGATCACCTCTTGTATGATTGTGCCAGGCTCGTCTGAATAACTTGCTCTGACCGATAATGGTACGCGATTGTTTTTTGCGAATTCAACTGCACGCGGGTGTAGCACACCTGCTCCCAGATTAGCGAGTTCGAGCATTTCGTCATATGAAATCTGTTCCAGCTTCCGTGCACCTGTTACAAAACGTGGATCGGAAGTGTAGACACCGTCGACATCGGTATAGATTTCGCATTTTTCAGCTCCGAGCGCTGCCGCAAGTGCGACTGCGGTCGTATCGGAACCTCCCCGGCCAAGGGTGGTGATGTTACCGATTTTATCTACCCCTTGGAATCCAGCCACTACACATAAATAACCATTGTCAAGCACGCGTTCAAGCCGTTCCGTGTGAATTTGTTCAATCCGGGCATTTCGCGGAACAGACTCTGTTTCAATTCCGGCTTGCCACCCCGTAAACGATAGCGCTTCATGGCCAAGCTTCTTAAAGGCCATAGCCAGTAACGAGATGGTAATCTGCTCGCCTGTAGCCAATAGCATATCCATTTCCCGTTTCGGCGGCTCAGCTGAGATTTCCCCTGCTAACCCAAGCAGCGTATCTGTTGTCTTGCCCATTGCCGAAACCACAATGACTACGCGTTTTCCTTTTTCTTTTTCTCGAATGGCTCTTTCTGCCACTCCAATGATTTTCTCAGGTGTAGCAACAGACGTGCCTCCAAATTTCATGACGATCGTTTCCATTCCATCCACTCCCACATTTAGTATGTGGCCCTCAACATGCCTAGCCAGGAAACAGCATAACTCCCGGGCAAAGACACAAAAAGAGGCAGCTCACCGCAACCGCGGCAAACTACCTCTTTTATCATGTACGAAAAACGTCCATGTGAGATAGCCCTCCAGAGATTGACTCTGACAGCTCTGCACTTCTTAAATGCAGAACCAGCATGCGAAACAGCAGTAAATACGCACACTTCGGCGACCGCCCCTTTCAACATTCTTCACGGATTCTGCAAATCTCCAAATGCTTACTATTGACGTTCGCGCCTCTATCATCACTTTTCCAAGTGATTCAATTATGGTCTTACGATAACATGTTATGAATCGCTTGGCAATGTCTCCTCAGCAAAATGCTGATTGATGGATGTCGCCAAAGCTAACGGGATTCCCGCTTGTTGAATATCTTCTATAGAAGCTTCTTTTATTTTTTTGACGGAACCGAAATGCTTCAGCAATTGCTGTTTGCGTTTCGGGCCAACTCCTTCAAGGCCATCCAAAGCGGACTGGATCGAATTCTTGCCGCGCAGCTGCCGGTGGAACGTGATAACGAAACGGTGGACTTCATCTTGAATGCGCTGCATCAAGTAAAATGCTTCGCTGGTCCGTTTCAACGGAACCACTTCAGGAGGTGAACCATAGAGCAATTGGGACGTTTGGTGCTTGGCGTCTTTTGCCAAACCGGCAATCGGAATCGACAAGCCGAGTTCATCTTCCAGAATTTCACGGGCTGATTCCATTTGTCCCTTGCCGCCATCAATGACAATCAAATCCGGCAAAGGCAATCCATCTTTCAAGACCCGTGAATAGCGCCGGCGGATCACTTCACGCATCGCTGCATAATCATCGGGCTTGGAAGCGTTTCGCGTTTTGTATTTCCGGTAATCTTTTTTAGAAGGCTTGCCGTCAATGAACGTAATCATTGCAGACACCGCATCGGCACCTTGAATATGCGAGTTGTCGAACGCTTCGATGCGCAAAGGCGTTTCAATGTTCATTGCTTCACCTAAATCTACGCATGCACCGACTGTCCGTTCTTCCTGGCGCTCCAATAGCTGAAATTTCTCTTTAATGGCAATCTCGGCATTTTTCTTCGCCAACGCCACCAAATCTTTTTTCTTGCCGCGCTGCGGAACGAGCACCCGGACTCCGAGCCATTCTTTCAGCATATCCGGATCGTCCGCTTCCGGAAGGAGAATTTCATTGGGCTTAACATGGTTCGGTTTTTCGTAAAACTGGCCAAGATAAGTCAAAAATTCTTCTTCCGGGTCCCGGTAAAGCGGGAAAAGCGAAACATCCCGTTCAATCAATTTGCCTTGGCGCACAAAAAAGACCTGCACACACATCCAGCCTTTATCGACCGCATAAGCAAATACATCGCGATTGGTGAAATCATTCATCGCCATTTTCTGTTTTTCCATAACGGTTTCAATCATCGAAATTTGGTCACGGTATTCCTTGGCCCGCTCAAATTCCAGATTTTCTGCCGCTTCAGACATTTTCTCGACCAATTCCTGTTTGACTTCACGAAAACCGCCATTTAGAAATTTGCTGATGCCGTCGATCATTTCCTGATAGGTTTCTTTTTCTACAGGCTTGACGCATGGCGCAAGACATTGCCCCAAATGATAATACAAACAAACCCGGTCCGGCATGGTATGGCATTTCCGCAATGGGTACAGGCGGTCCAGCAACTTTTTCGTCTCTGCCGCGGCATAAGCATTCGGATACGGACCGAAATACTTGCCTTTGTCTTTTTTGACATGTCTGGTCGTAATCAGCTTCGGATGGCGCTCACCGGTAATCTTTAAATACGGATAGCTTTTGTCATCTTTCAGCATGATGTTGTATTTCGGATCGTATTTCTTGATCAAATTCAATTCAAGAATCAGCGCTTCCTTATCGGAAGATGTCACGATGTATTCGAAATCCTCGATTTCATTGACCAAACGCTGGGTTTTTGCATCGTGGCTTCCCGTAAAGTAGGAGCGCACGCGATTTTTAAGAACTTTCGCCTTGCCGACATAAATGACGGTATTCTGGCGGTCCTTCATCAAATAACAGCCTGGTTGATCAGGCAATATTGCTAATTTATGCTGAATCAATTCGTTAGCCATCTTTTATCTCACCCTATTAAAAAACCGGGCACCATCACTGGACCCGGTTAAGAATTATGCGTGTTTTTCAACCAATTCAGCCAATGCTTCTTTTGGTCTGAAACCAACTACTTTATCTACTGTCTCTCCGTCTTTCATCAATAGCAAAGTCGGAATTGACATGATGCCGTAGTTTCCAGCTGTTTCCTGGTTTTGATCCACATCAACTTTTACGATTTTAACTTTATCGCTCATTTCAGCGTCTAACTCTTCCAGCACTGGAGCAATCATTTTACATGGTCCGCACCAAGTTGCCCAAAAATCTACTAAAACGAGTCCTTCTGATACTTCTTGTGAAAAGTTCTGATCTGTACCGTGTACGATTGCCATGAATAATTCCTCCTTATGATTAAAACCAAACTATATACAGAGTATAGCATGCGTTAAAAACAACAGCTATTTATTTGCCTACTCTTCCATTACCCGTCAATTGGGTGCGTTAAACAGAAAATGGCGGCGAGTCTTGTAGACCCGCCGCCATCCAAAATTACATTACTTTCTTGAATTCTTCTGTCAGCATCGGGATGACTTCAAACAAGTCTCCGACAATGCCGTAATCTGCTACTTTGAAAATATTCGCTTCTGGATCTTTGTTGATCGCCACGATCACTTTCGAGTTGGACATACCCGCCATGTGCTGAATCGCTCCGGAAATGCCGGCTGCAATATACAGGTCCGGTGTAACCACTTTCCCTGTCTGTCCGATTTGAAGCGAGTAATCGCAATAATCTGCGTCACATGCGCCACGGGACGCGCCAACAGCGCCGCCTAGAAGATTCGCCAATTCCTGCAATGGCTCAAATCCTTCAGCACTCTTCACGCCACGGCCACCGGCGATGATGACTTTCGCTTCCGAAAGATCGACACCTTCAGAAGATTTGCGGACAACGTTTTTAATGATGGTGCGAAGGTTCGTGATATCTACAGACAATGAACTAACTTCGCCTGTACGCTCCTGGCGTTCAAGTGGTGCAATGTTGTTCGAACGCACTGTGATAAAGTCGATGCCTTCTTTCAGCTTCACTTTTTCAAATGCTTTACCAGAGAAGATCGGGCGGATAAAGACAGCTTCATCGCCTTCGCCTTCAATATCCGTTACATCCGAAATCAATCCAGCCTGCAACTTGGAAGCGATTTTCGGTGCCAGGTCTTTTCCGACTGCTGTGTGGCCAAAGACAAGGCCTTCCGGGTTTTCCTGTTCAACGACTGCCATAAATGCTTGGCCATAGCCGTCAGACGTGTATGACTTTAAGTGCGGGTGTTCTACCGTTACGACACGGTCTGCTCCGTATGCAATCAATTCAGCACCAAAATCAGCAACCGAATCCCCAATCAGAACGCCTACTACTTCTCCGCCGCCAGAAATTTTCTTGGCAGCCGCAATTGCTTCAAATGAGACATTACGCAAAGCGCCTTCACGCGTTTCGCCCAAAACTAATACTTTTTTCGCCATAGTCCGTTTACCCCCTAAGTAGATGTGAAAATTATATGGAACCGTTACTTGCTGTCAGTCGAATGGAAAGTAGCCTATTCTTCGGGATGCAAGGCACTCTGGCTGTGCGGCTGAAAACATGCCGCTTCGCCAGATCGTCTTACCCCTGTCAGAGCTGAACGGGCACCTTTGCTTTTCTTTGTCCAGACTCCGGTACCCAGCTCTTTGGGTCATAAGCCAACCCAGCTGTGCGGCAAAGAGCGCCACTTCGCTGGTCTGTCTTATGCCCGTCAGAGCTGAACGGGCACCTTCGCTTTTCTTCAATTAAATAACTTTTGCTTCGTTGCGCAATAGTCCGACCAATTCTGTAACCTGGTTGGAGATGTCGCCTTCCAGAATACGCCCGGCCGCTTTTTTCGGCGGCAAGTAGATTTCGATTGTTTCGGTTTTAGCTTCTACATCGTCTTCTTCGATGTCCAGATCATCCAATTCCAATTCTTCAAGCGGCTTTTTCTTCGCTTTCATGATTCCTGGAAGCGATGGATAGCGAGGCTCGTTCAGCCCTTGCTGAGCTGTAACCAGAAGCGGCAAGGATGTTTCCAATTCTTCCGCATCCCCTTCGATATCGCGGACGATGGTAACTGTTTCGCCTTCAATGCTCAAGCTGGTGATTGTCGTTACGTAGTTGATGCCAAGCAAATCAGCCACACGCGGTCCGACTTGCCCAGATCCGCCGTCGATTGCTACGTTCCCTGCTAAAATCAAATCAGCTTCTTTGTCTTTCAAGTATTCAGCCAGTATGTACGCAGAAGTAAACTGGTCCATTTCTTCAACATCGTCTTCTGTATTGATCAAGACGGCTTTGTCAGCGCCCATCGCAAGTGCGGTACGCAGCTGTTTCTCTGCTTCTTCATTGCCGATTGTGACTACAGTCACTTCGCCGCCGTGCGCGTCACGGACTGTGATGGCTTCTTCAATTGCGTACTCATCGTAAGGATTGATGATGAATTCCGCTCCGTCTTCCTGGATTTGTCCACCAGAAACGACGATTTTCTCTTCTGTGTCAAACGTACGTTTTACCAATACATAAATGTTCATGAACGTAAACCTCCCAAGTATTATTTCCCTTTAAATTGTGCTTCACGTTTTTCCAGAAATGCCTGGATTCCTTCTTTTGCATCTTCTGAAACAAAGACAGTTCCAAAAGATTGTGCTTCTGCATTTACGCCTTCATGATAAGACGCAGGCTTTGTGTACTGCAGCATCCCAATCGCCGCTTTGACGGAAACCGGGCTTTTCTTCGCAATTTTACGGGCGATTGAAAGCGTTTCCGTTAACAGGTCTTCTTCAGCGTAAGCACGGTTAGCCAAACCGTATTGTGCAGCTTCGGTACCGGAGATCGGATCGCTCGTCAACAGCATTTCAGCCGCTTTCGCTGAGCCTACATATCTTGGCAGGCGCTGTGTTCCAGCAAACCCGGGTATTAAGCCCAGTTGAAGCTCCGGTAATCCCAGTTTAGCATTTTCAGTGACAAATCGCATATGGCAACTCATTGCCAATTCCAATCCGCCTCCTAAGGCTGCTCCGTGGATCGCCGCGATTACAGGCTTGTGGAAGGTTTCAACCCGTTCAAAAACTTCCTGGCCGCTCGCTGATAATTTTGAAAATTCTTCTCCTGAAGATACTTGCGTAAACTCCTTGATGTCAGCTCCTGCAGAAAAGAATCTTCCTTCCCCGTGCAGGACAATGACGCGAACCTCTTCATCATTCTCAACTTGGTTCAACAATTCATCGACTTCCAAAATGAGCGAACGCGACAGTGCATTTGCCGGTGGACGATTAATCGTCGCGACAGCTACTCCATCTTCTTTTTTCCAACTGATAAATTCCATCCAATGAGCCCCTTCCTTTAAGCCTGCATACCTTTCAGCAGCAAACGCTGAACTTGTGGTGCGAGTTCGACTAAATCATATTTATGATCATTCATCACCCAAGTGGTGATGGTCTCATCCATTGTACCAAAAACCATTTGCCTTGCTAAACGAATATCCATCGCTTGATCAAATTCTCCATCTTCCATGCCTTTAACCAGGATCTGATCCATGAGCTTCAAATACTCCCTCAGCACATTATTGATTTTCATGCGGATTTCGTAATTGGATTGGCGCAGTTCGAGCTGTGTGACAATCGCTAAATGGATGTCACCGGCCAAAAGTTCAAAATGGCTTTCGATCATCAATCCCAGTTTGGATGCAGCATCCAAATCACGCGAGATGATCTGTTCAAGTTTGCTGACGAACACACCCATCTTTTCCTGGAATACAGAAATCAAAATGTCTTCTTTGTTTTTGAAATACAGATAAATCGTTCCGTCGGCTACCCCTGCCTGTTTGGCTATTTTCGAGACTTGTGCTTGATGATAGCCATTTTCAGCGATGACAATAACAGCCGCATCAATGATTTGTTTGTATTTCGGCTTATCCTTTTTTACCATGTTGTCACCACCCAAAAAAATATGAAAATATGAATGGCGATTCATTCATATTTTCATATTATAGTTTATTCAATAATGTGTCAAGCTTATTTCGTTAAGACGGCACTGCTTCATTCTGCTTGGCAATCTCTTCATCGACCAGTGAACGGCGCAGAATTTTCCCGACTGCTGTTTTCGGCAGTTCTTTGCGGAATTCGTAAACGCGCGGCACTTTAAATGAAGCGAGGTGTTCACGGCAATACTGATTGAATTCTTCCTCTGTTACAGTATAGCCTTCTTTTAGCACAATGTATGCTTTTACCGTTTCACCTCGATACGGATCCGGTATACCTGCCACGACGCATTCTTGAACAGCTTCATGTTCATAAAGCACTTCCTCGATTTCACGCGGATAAATATTGAATCCACCGGCAATGATCATGTCTTTTTTGCGATCGACGATAAAGAAATGGCCTTCATCGTCCATATAGCCAAGGTCTCCTGTCAATAACCAGCCATCGACGATTGTAGCGGCTGTTTCTTCAGGTTTGTTCCAATAGCCTTTCATTACCTGAGGCCCTTTGATAGCGATTTCACCGATTTCCCCATTTGGTATCGGATTGGTAGTGCCCGTTTGAAAAATTTTGCAGTCCGTATCCGGATATGGAAGGCCGATTGATCCTTTTGTCCGTTCGCCCCAAACCAGGTTCGAGTGGGTTACCGGTGATGTTTCCGTCAAACCATAGCCTTCGACCAATTTCCCGCCGGTCAATGCTTCAAATTTCTCTTGTACTTCAGCGGGCAGTGGTGCTGAACCGCTCAAGCAGGCTTCAATGGAAGACAAATCATATTTGGCGATGTCAGGATGGTTCATCAAGCCGATATACAAAGTTGGCGCTCCAGGGAAAAGCGTCGGTTTTTGCTTATTGATGGTCTTTAATGCCGTTTCCGGATCGAATTTCGGAAGCAACACCATTTTATTTCCCTGCATGACCGATAAAATCAAGACCGTCGTTAAACCATAAACGTGGAATAACGGGATGATTCCGATGATCGTTTCTTCCCCGTCCGTTGTTTTGTATAGCCAGCTGTCGCACATTGTTGCATTGGAGATGAGGTTCTTATGCGTCAGCATGACGCCTTTCGGAGAACCTGTTGTGCCTCCTGTATACTGCAGCAAAGCCAAATCTTCATCGAAATCAAATGGCGTTTCCGCTACAGTCGGCTGCGCCGTTTTCATGATTTCAGTAAACAAGTGATTGATGCCACGATGTTCCACTTTCACATTCATGCCATATTGCTTTTTCTGGATAAACGGATAAACCAAATTTTTCGGGAATGCCAGGTAATCCTTGATGCCTGTGACGATGACATTTTCCAGATCCGTTTCCTTCAATACTTTCGAAATCCTCGGGAACAGGATATCCAACCCAATAATGGCACGGGCTCCTGAATCTTTCATTTGGTAAGCGATTTCCCGTTCTGTGTACAGCGGATTGGTCATAACGACAACACCGCCGGCATAGAGGATCCCATAAAAACTGATGACCGCCTGCGGACAGTTCGGCAACATGATTGAAACCCGATCGCCTTTCTGGATGCCCAGTTTCTGCAGGTAGTTGGCAAACTTCATAGAGGATTGATAAAGTTCTTCATAAGAAAGTTCTCTCCCCATGAAATGGATGGCTATTTTTTTCGGGAACTTTCTGTATGCCTTTGTTAAGTAATCCTGTACCGGCATGCTGGGATACGTTAACGTGTGCGGAACTTCCGGTGGATAATGGGCTAACCACGGCTTTTCAGTCATTCTTTTGACCCCCTAGTTTTTTTAGAATCGTGCGAATATTCCTATATTTAATTATAAAGAAAAATGATACCGCTTACAAACTATATTTTTTATATATTGTACTATCTTGCTTAAATCTGTCTATTCTTGGATTAAGGCAAGAAAAAAGCCAGCTCCAAGGCTGGCGCTGCTCTTTAGAAAAGAAACAGAAAAATGACTCCCACAATCAGAAAGATTGCACAAAATACAAATAATATCTTGATTAAGTTTTCCACGACATCCAACTCCTATTGAATACTGGCTCCGATCACAAAAGACAGACCGACAGAAATGACCATTGAAATCAATCCGACAGACCGGTTGTCCTGCTCAATTTCATCATCCACTTTGAACTTAGGTGTCAGAAACTCAAACAGGATATAAGCAAAAATCAGCAAGGTGAAACCGAACAATCCCCAGCCGATCATTTCGAACAAGGAATTATGCTGTTCAATTGAAAAGCGAAAAATATTGGTGACACCAAAAATCTTTCCGCCTGTAGCCATTGCTACCGCCAAATTCCCTTTTTTGATTTGTTCCCAGTTATTATATTTTGTCACCATTTCAAAAATTACCATGGCAACGATCAGGCACAATACCACCACACTGAAGTAGCCAGCTGATTCGACTACTGGGTGCGTCCAAAATCCATTCTCTGTCATGTCCTATACTCCTCTGCGGAAACTCACTTTAACTCGGCTACGGTAACGCCCGAGCCGCCTTCCCCTGCTTCACCAAAACGATAGCTTTTCACCCGTGGATGCTTTTTCAAATATTGCTGGACACCTTGGCGCAATGCACCGGTCCCTTTTCCATGGATGATCGATACTTGATGGTAATTTGATAATAACGCATCGTCTAGGTATTTTTCAACACGCGCCAGGGCATCTTCATATCGTTCTCCGCGCAAATCGAGTTCCATCTTCACATGGCTGTCCCGGTCTTTCAAGGTTGCCATGGTCCGGGTCTCTTTCTGTTTTTCGGGTTTGGTATAGGATAAATCAGACTCCGGCAACTTCATTTTCAAAATGCCGATTTGAACAATCCATTCATTTTTCGACACTTTCTCAACCAATGTCCCTTTTTGGCCAAAGGAAATCACTTTGACTTCGTCATTGGCTTTCAGCGGTTTGGCTGCGTTATCTTTTGCCGCTTTTTTCAGGATTCGATTTTGAGGCATCGCGTCTTCCAGGCGTTTTTTCGCATCGATCAATTCATGCTCTTTTACAGACGAGCTTTGATTCAGCTGCATCTTGCGAAGATCCGAAATGACAGCTTCCGCTTCTGCCCGTGCCTGCTCAACGATTTTCCGGGCTTTTTCTTTCGCTTTTTCTTCAAGCCGTTCTTTTTGCTGTTCGTACTCTTCCAGCTGCTTCGCCAACTCTTTTTTCAAGCGTTCTGATTCCGCCAGCACCTGTTTGCTTTCTTCGGCGTCCTGTTCCGCTTCACGGCGGCTCTTTTCAAGAGAAGCGATCATCGAATCGACTGCTTTGCTGTCAGTTCCTGTAAAGCTCTTGGCATGGCTGATGATATGTTCAGGTAAGCCGAGTCGCTTGGAGATTTCAAAAGCATTGCTTCGGCCTGGTACTCCGATCAACAGACGATAAGTCGGGCTTAGTGTTTCTACGTCAAATTCCACACTGGCATTGGCTACACCGGGACGGTTAAAGCCATAAGCCTTCAATTCCGGGTAATGGGTCGTTGCAATGACACGTGCTCCTCTGCCATGCACTTCATCCAGCAGTGAAATGGCCAGTGCTGCCCCTTCCTGCGGATCTGTACCTGCACCCAGCTCATCAAAAATCACCAATGAATTCTCATCGAACTTGGTCAGGATATCAACGATATTGACCATATGGGATGAAAAGGTACTGAGGCTTTGTTCGATGGACTGTTCATCGCCGATATCCGCAAAAATCTGATCGAATACCGCCAGTTCCGATCCATCGAGCGCAGGAACCGGCAAACCGGATTGTGCCATCAAAGTTGATAAGCCAACTGTTTTCAACGTCACTGTTTTACCGCCTGTATTCGGGCCCGTAATGACAATTGCAGTGATTTCTCCGCCGAATTCGATATCATTCGGCACCACTTCATCTTTCGGAATCAAGGGGTGGCGGGCTTTCTTCAAATTGATGTAGCCTTCTGTGTTCATAGTCGGCTTGGTCCCTCTATGGGCAGCTCCGTATTTCGCTTTTGCCAAAATCAAATCGATTTCCCCAAGCACTTCCACTAAATCAAATAGTTCATGAGCCACTTCCTGCACTTGTGCTGACAGCATTTGCAGAATGCGGTCGATTTCCTCTTTTTCTTTCATTTTCAGGCGGCGCACTTCATTATTGGCCTGTACCACGGCATCCGGTTCAATGAACAATGTTTGCCCGGATGATGATTGATCGTGCACAATGCCGCCATAATGGCTGCGGTATTCCTGTTTAACGGGAATAACAAAACGGTCATTGCGGATGGTGACGATGGAATCCGACAGCATTTTCGATGCATTTTTACCGCGCACCAGACTTTCCAGCCGTTCACGGACACGGCTTTCCTGCGTCCGCAGTTGCTGGCGAATTGAGCGCAATTCAGAACTCGCACTGTCCAAAACGCCGCCGTTATCGTCAATACAGATGTTGATGGCATGTTCGAGAGCTGTCAGAATCGGCATCGATTCTTTTTTCTCCAGGAAATGTGGAATTTGAATCACTGCTTCTTCCTGGATCGTTTCGAAAAACTGGCGCAGGATGCGGCTGGCACGGATGGTCGATGAAACTTCCATCAACTCCATCGGGCTCAGGCTGCCGCCAATTTGCGCTCTCCGTGCATGCAGACGGATATCAAAAATACCGCCCATCGGCACATTATTTTTGACACGCAATACTTGTGCGCCTTCATCCATTTCTTCGAGCAAACGATTAACTTCGTTGATATCTGTAGATGGCAGCAAGTTATCCACATGGGCTTTTCCTAGTGACGATGTGCAATACCGTGCCACGTCATCCCGGATTTTATAAAATTCAAGTGTTCTTAACGCGCGTTCTGCGATCATTTAAGAACCTCCTAACGTTTCAGATAAATTAATAAAGATATTCCGAAAAACAACTTCATTTTATTTTAAAAACTAATTTACTTCGATTTATTCAAATAGGCTTTCAATTTTTCCAGCGACCATGTGTTTACTACATTGTCTTTTTTCAGCCATGCCTTTTGAGCATGCTTGACGCCTGTTTCCATGACTTCCAGACCTTCAATGGCATGGGCATCCGTATTGATTGCGACAGGCACACCTTTTTCCTGCGCCATCACCAAATATGGGACAGCAAGATCCAAACGGTACGGGCTGGCGTTCAACTCGACAATTTTGCCGTATTCCTTGGCCCAATCCAGAATCTGTTCAACATCCGGAT
This sequence comes from Planococcus wigleyi, assembly GCF_014836985.1. GTDB lineage: Bacteria > Bacillota > Bacilli > Bacillales_A > Planococcaceae > Planococcus > Planococcus notacanthi. The sequence continues at coordinate 454,880 of NZ_JACSPU010000004.1, forward strand.
CGTACCCTTCGCGTTGGCCTACGATTCGGCCAGTCGGATGTGCAATCATGTGGACATGCGGATTCTTCATCGCAGTCAAAATGCGTGCCATGATCTGTTCCTGTGGCTGTTGGAAGCTAGAATGGATACTGGCAATGACAAAATCCAATTGCTTCAGCATATCATCGTCAAAATCCAATGTGGCGTCCGGCAAAATGTCCATTTCTGTTCCGGACAACACTTCAATCGCCGGGTACTGCTCATTGATTTCGCGGATCAGTCCATGCTGCTCCGTCAAACGCTCCGGTGTCAGGCCGTTAGCGACTTTCAAATATTGAGAATGGTCGGTGATGACCATGAATTCATAGGATTTCGCCACACAGGCATCGACCATTTCCTTCAAGGAATTGGCTCCGTCCGACCAGGTGGTGTGCATATGAAGATCGCCTTTGATGTCTTCAATCGCCACCAGCTCAGGCAATTCTTCCAGGCGGTCAAGCTCACGCCCATCTTCACGAACGGATGGCGGAATGAAAGGCAGTCCGAAATGCGCGAAAAATTCTTTCTCGGATGCAAAAGTCACAACTGCCCCGTCTTCTTGCTCTACTCCGTATTCACTGATTTTCTTGTTCTGGGATTTCGCCAATTGGCGCATTTTGACATTATGGTCTTTAGATCCGGTGAAGTGATGCAAAGCGGTGACGAACTCTTCAGGCGCCACCAGGCGGAAATCGACATCGATCGGTTCCAATACATCTACAGTGACAGAGACTTTCGTTTCTCCTGATGCAATCGTTTCCTGTACAGGCAACGCTGCCAGCAATTGCTCCTTCACGAGCGCCGGTTCAGCCGTCGCAATGATGAAGTCCAAATCCTTGCTGGTTTCTTTGGTTCTCCGGAAACTGCCGGCCACTGAAAACTCAGTGACTTCCGCAATCGTGATCAATACGTCTTCAATGAATGCCACGGTTTCTTCCGTTTTCCAGATCGGCTGGCGATCAGGTTTCGTCTCAAAATCATTCAGTTCTTTCAAGATTTTTTCTTCCGACTTCGGCCCGAACCCTGGAAGCTTTTGAATTTCCTGGTTCAAGCAAGCTGCTTTCAAGGCTTCCATCGAATCGATGCCAAGTTCCTTGTAGAGTTTGGCGATCTTTTTGCCGCCCATTCCCTGCAGCTTCATCATTGGGATGAGGCCTTTCGGCACCTCTTCCTGAAGCTCTTCAAGAACGGTCGATTTGCCGTCGTTGATCAATTCGAGGATGACGTCTCCCGTGCCTTTGCCGATGCCTTTCAGCTTCGTAACATCTTCAATTTCGTCCAGGCTGCGCTGATCCAGTTCAAGCGCCTGCGCGGCTTTTCGGAAAGCTGATACTTTAAACGGGTTTTCCCCTTTAAGCTCCATATATAATGCTATCTTTTCAAGCGTACGGATGATGATTTTTTTATTCAACGAGAGCCCTCCCCATTTCGATTAAAAAAACTTCCCTCGTAAGAGAGAAGTTCCTACTACATATAAATATACCACCATTCTTTCACTTTCTCAGAGAAATAAGGCGTATGTTCAAGCATAGACTGGGCAATTCCCGAATTCTCCAATTGGTTCTGCACTGCATCAACAGGCAGCAGCGCGAACACATAGATGAAAATGAACAATAGGATGTAAACTTCGATAAGACCCAGTACCGCTCCAAGAATCTTGCTGAAAAATCCGAGCACCGGCAAAAACTTCAAGAAATCAAACATAGAGGCAATCAGCTGCAACCCGAACTTCACTACAAAGAAAATAAGCGCAAACGCCAATAATTGATAGAAAGTCTGATCCAGATCCAATTGGTCTACGACGATCGTGAACTGCGAGTTTTCATTTACTGCCGGGTACGGAATCCATAACGTGAAGTATTCGGACAAGGGTTTATAGTACTTATAAGCCACAATCAAAGCGACAACAAAGCCGACCATGTGGATCAGCTGGACAATAAAGCCTCGTTTGGCGCCAACGATGATGCCGCCAAGCAGGATGATGAGTAAAAGTATATCAAGCATTAGCGTCAACCCTTCAGTTTTTTCAATTCATTTTCTAATTGTTCAACTTGCTCTTTCAGTTTAAGATAGTCATGTACCGCATTTGATGCAGTCAAGACCGCAAGCTTCGCCTGATCCAGTGATGGATTCAAGGCATTGATCTCGCGCATTTTGCTGTCGACGATCGATGCGACCAGGCGCATGTGGCCGGAAGTCTCGGTACCGACCATTTTATAGGTGTTGCCATAGATATCAACGACCGTGTGAATTTTATGTTGCTCTGACAATGCAATATCCCCCTTTGGAATTCTATAGACCATCATACCATGAACACAAGCCGATTGTGAATCAAAGAAAGGTGACGTATCCATGTCAAATACAGTTCTGAAACTCCCGGAAGAAAGTCTCCTCCAGGTGATCTCGCATTACCAGAAAAACCAAATTCAATCCAAAAATCCCTATGCCCGCTTCAGCGCTAAACTGCCAGATGCCGTTGTCACCGTCTATACTTCCGGAAAAGTTATGTTCCAAGGAAACGGTGCCGCTCGTGAAGCCGCTAAATGGGGTGCTGCAGAATCAGCAGTTGAAAAAACTGTATCCACTAAAGGCGATAAACTGCCTGACGGCTTCGCCAAGCTGTCCGTCCTCGGATCTGACGAAACCGGTACAGGCGACTTCTTTGGCCCGATTACTGTCGCCGCCTGTTACGTACCTGCAGACAAAGTCGAACTCGCCCATGAACTCGGCGTCAAAGATTCCAAGCAGCTTACCGATGCATGGATGCGCCAAGTGGCACCCGACTTAAGGGAAGCATTTGCCCATAAAGTGCTGACTTTGAAAAATGATAAATACAACAAAGTGCAAGGCCAGGGCTGGTCACAAGGTAAAATAAAAGCGCTTTTGCATAATCAGGCGCTGAAGCATGTGCTTCATGAGATCGCGCCGGAAAAACCGGACGCCATCCTGATTGACCAATTTGCCGAGCGCGGCATCTACTACAAACACATCAAAGAAGAACCTGAAATCATCCGCGAGAACGTCCTGTTCTCCACTAAAGCAGAAGGTCTCCATGTATCAGTTGCCTGTGCTTCCATCATCGCCCGTGTCGCTTTTCTCGAAGAAATGGACCGCATGAGCGCTGAAGCCGGCGTCACGTTGCCGAAAGGGGCAGGGAAAATTGTTGATGAAGCGGCAGCGAAGATTTTGCTGAAGCATGGTGAGGAATATTTGAAGAGTTTGACGAAGGTGCATTTTGCGAATACGGGGAAGGCGAAGGTGTTGGCTGGGAAACGGCGTGGATAGACAAATAATCCCCTCGAGAAAATTTCTCGAGGGGTTATTTTAGTCAAAAATAAATTAGCTTCTTAACTCAGCGCCGACTTCCGTCAATGCTGCCAATACTTTATCATGTGCGTTGATGACTTCTTCGTCCGTCAAGGTCTTCTCAGGATCGAAGTAGGTCAAGGAGAAGGCCACTGATTTTTTGCCTTCTTCCATTTTATCGCCTTCGTATAGGTCAAATACACGGACGTCTTTCAATAGCTTGCCGCCTGCGTTGCGGATGACTGTTTCAATCGTTGCCGCTTCGACAATTTTCGAAAGGACTAATGCCACATCGCGTGACATGGATGGATAGCGCGGCACTGGCGTATAGACCAAAGCTTCTGATTCCAGGTTCAACAGCGCTGCCAGGTTTAATTCCATGACAATCGTTGTTTTTAAGTCGCGTGCTTTTTGCTCGGACGGATGCAATTGGCCCATAACACCGATGCGTTGGCCGTTGTGCATGATGAATGCCGTTCTGCCTGGATGCAAATCATCCATTTGGCCGCGTTCAAACGTCAATTGGACGCCAAGTTTATCGGCAAGGCTTTCCACAATGCCTTTCAGGACGAAAAAGTCGACTGGCTTTTTCTCGCCCTGCCAGCTGTTATCAAGCCAAAGACCGGTCATTGCGACTGCCAAATGCTCCTGCTCGTTCAAAAGCTCGTTATCGCCTTTTAGGAAGACTGAACCAGTTTCATACAATGCCACTGAATCCATTCTTCTCGCTGTGTTATACGTAACAGATTCCAAAAGATGCGGAAGCAAGCTTTGGCGAAGGATGCTGCGCTCTTCGCTCATCGGCATCAACAGACGCGTCGTATCCGTTTCTTCCAAAGCGAATTGCTTCGCTGATTTCTCGGAAGTCAGTGAATACGTCGTCGCCTGAAGCAAACCGGCGCCTTCCATCAGGTTGCGGACAATGCGGCGTTTTGCCTGGTAAGGCGTCAAACCGCCTGGCGTTGTTTCCGCTTCCGGCAAGGTTGCTGGAATTTCGTCATAGCCATAAAGGCGTGCGATTTCTTCCACCACGTCTTCAGGAATTTGAATATCCTGGCGGCGTGTTGGTACCGAAATCACCAATTGGCCATTTACTGCTTGTGTATCGAATTTCAGGCGCTTCAGAATGTCCAGCATGTCTTCGAAAGCAATTTTCATGCCGAGACGGCTGTTAATGAAATCCGGAGAAACTTTAACGATTTTCTCTTCTTTATTTAATTCGTCAAATACCACTGATCCCGCCAATACTTCCCCGCCGGCAAGTTCAGACAGCAATTGCGCCGCACGTTCTGCAGCCGGGATGACACGATTTGGATCAACGCCTTTTTCGTAGCGTGAACTTGCATCGCTGCGAAGTCCGTGATCTTTCGATGTCTGGCGAACAGATCCTGATGCAAAATAAGCCGATTCGATGACAACTGTCGTTGTCGAATCACTTACTTCTGAGTTGGCTCCACCCATTACACCAGCAATCGCCACTGGTTTTTCACCATTGGTGATGACCAGGTGATGGCCGGATAATTTACGTTCTGCGTCGTCAAGCGTAGTGATCATTTCGCCTTCTTTGGCGTAGCGAACTGTGATATTCCCAGTTCCCAGTGCATCGTAATCAAATGCGTGAAGCGGCTGGCCGTATTCCATCAAAATGTAGTTGGTGACATCGACCACATTGTTATGCGGGCGGACGCCGGCTGCCATTAAACGCTGTTGCAGCCACATTGGCGATTCCTGTACTTTGATGTTGCGGACCACTTTTGCGACATATAATGGATTGGCTTCAGGTGCATCCACATTCAACGTCAACATTGACGCCGCAGTATCGGATACTTCGTTGTAGCTGATTTCAGGAAGCTGCACTTCTTCGGAAAGAATCGCACCCACTTCATAAGCGACTCCAAGCATGCTCATCGCGTCTGCACGGTTTGGCGTCAAGCCCAGTTCCAACACTGTGTCATCCAAATCGAAATTGGTGATGACGTCAGATCCTGTTTCCGCATCTTCCGGCAATACATAGATACCTTCTGCATAAGCTTTCGGTACCAGCTTGCCTTCAATGCCCAGTTCCTGCAGCGAGCAGATCATGCCACGGGATTCTTCTCCACGAAGCTTCGCTTTCTTGATCTTGATATCGCCAGGAAGTTTTGCGCCAGGACGAGCCACAATGACTTTTTGTCCAGCTGCGATATTCGGTGCGCCACAGATAATTTGAGTGGTTTCTTCGCCAATATTGACTTGGCAAATGGATAGTTTATCGGCTTCCGGATGCTTGACGCACGACTCGACATAGCCGACGACGATATTTGTCATGCCATGCGAACGGTCGATGACTGCGTCCACTTCGATACCGGAACGCGTTATTTTTTCACCCAATTCAGCGGGTGGCAATTGTTGTGTATTTACATAGTCTTTCAACCAATTAATGGATACGAGCATGTTTTATTTCCTCCTTAAAGTTCTGTACGTTGGAATTGGGATAAAAAGCGGACATCGTTCGTATAGAAATGACGGATATCTTCAACGCCATATTTCAACATGGCAATGCGCTCAGGCCCCATGCCGAAAGCGAATCCAGTCAGGCGTTTTGAATCATAGCCGGCCATTTCAAGAACATTCGGATGCACCATTCCAGCGCCCAGAATTTCGATCCAGCCTGTTTTTTTACAGACGTTGCAGCCACTGCCGCCGCATTTGAAGCAGGAAATATCCATTTCCACAGAAGGCTCCGTGAATGGGAAGAAGCTTGGGCGAAGACGGATTTCGCGGTCGTCGCCGAACATTTTCTTGGCGAAGACGGAAAGTGTCCCTTTCAAGTCGCTCATGCGGATATCTTCTCCGATGACCAATCCCTCTATTTGCGTGAACTGGTGCGAATGCGTTGCGTCATCGCTGTCGCGGCGATACACTTTGCCTGGGCAGATGATTTTAATCGGTTCTCCGCCTTTGGCTTCCATCGTACGCGCCTGTACCGGTGACGTATGTGTACGCAATAGAATATCTTCTGTTATATAGAAGGAATCCTGCATATCGCGAGCCGGATGACCTTTCGGCAAATTCAACGCTTCAAAGTTATAATAATCCTTTTCCACTTCCGGTCCTTCTGCCACTTCGTAGCCCATGGAAATAAACAAGTCTTCGATTTCTTCCACAACGCGCGTCAACGGATGCGAATTGCCTGTTTTCACAGGGCGTCCTGGCAAGGTGATGTCGATTGTTTCACTTTGCAGCTTCATATTGATCGCTTCTTCTTCCAGGATAGCCATACGGCCTTCCAATTGAGTTGTCACTTCTTCACGTACAACATTGACCAAAGCACCCATTTTCGGACGTTCTTCAGCCGGGAGTTTCCCCATGCCTTTCAATAAATCCGTAATCGGCCCTTTTTTCCCTAAATACGCCACGCGGACGTCGTTCAGTTCTTTGACCGTTGAAGCTGCGGCAATCTGATCGAGTGCCTGTGTTTTCAATTCCTGCAATTGTGCTTCCATTCTTTTCTCCTCCTTAGACAGTAAAAAGCCCCGTCCCAGAAAAGGGACGAGGCATTATTCGCGGTACCACCCTAGTTATCGCCATACAGCAATCACTCATTTACATAACGGCTCTTCACCGGCCCATCTTTACAGTATTTCTACTGGTCCCGTCGGGCAGCTCGCGGGGTGAACTTCCGAGGCGTTTACATATCCACACTTCCAGTCAAGGTGCGGAATCTCTGTGATGTAAGGGCGCAACGTACTTTTCCCGTTCTTCGCTTTTACTTATATTTACTCTTTCATTATACGAAAGTTCACGGCTTTTATCAAACTTAGTTTTTCGGGACGAGACTATACAAAAGAATGCCAGTTGCTACTGCGACATTCAACGACTCTGCACTGCCGTAAAGCGGCACCATCAGGTTTTGGTCTGTCTGCTGAAGCAGCACTTGGTCAACGCCGCTGCCTTCATTCCCAACGATTAAAGCAAATTTCTCATTCGTCTCCGCTTCATGGACCGGCACCGAGTTTTGCAATGCCGTCCCGAAAATTTGGATGCCGCTTGCTTTGGACTGTTCGATCCACTCAATCAATTCCCCTTTAACGACAGGGATTTGGAAATGCGACCCTTGCGCCGAACGCACGGTTTTCGGATTATACGGATCTGCGCATCCTTTGCCCAGAATCACGGCGTCGATGCCGCTCGCCGATGCTGTACGGATCATTGTGCCGATATTGCCCGGATCCTGGACAGCATCGATCATCAGAAGCTTCGTCCATGTCTTCTGCTCGTCTTCCGCAAACTCAGGCTGCGCACAATGTGCAAAAATGCCCTGTGTATGTTCGGTTTCCGATATTTCTTTTGCTACACCCGCTGTTACGGAATATTGAGGAACTCCTTCAACGTCCCAGTCTGCTGGAATGTCCACACCTTCACGGACGATCAATGACTTGATCAGCTCTTTTTTCTTTAAAGCCTCTTCCGTTAAATGAAAGCCTTCGACCAGGAATTCCGCGAATTTATCGCGTTCTTTCCGGGTCGTTCCAAGCTTTTTCCAATGCTTAACGAGTGAGTTTTGGTTCGATTCAATTCTTTTCATTACAGGATCACGCCTTTATTTCAGAATAGCTCCAGTATAGCATACAGAAAAGCGGAAGCGCCCATCTAGCCCCGACAAGCGCTGGAAAGGCTGAAGCGACTCGAGGGGCTGGGCGCTGGAGTCTGGACACAGCTTAGATTTCCCTCGTGAAGAAATCAAAGCCAAGAGCTGTTAAAATGCCGAAAGCCAATGTCCAGACGGCGATGCTGATGGTCAGCCAAAGGGTCGTGTTCTTTTTGGTGGCGCCGAGTGTCATGCCGATGAAAGCTGCGATATGCGTCCCAATCAAAATAGGTCCAAGCATGGCGAGACCGGGCAAGCCGTATTTATTCCAAATTCGTTTGGCGCGTTCGTTCTTTTTCGAAACAGCTTTGCCTTTCGCTTCCTGGCGCTTGTTGTACCAGATCTGAAACCGGTCAAAGCCGATAATCAACGCCAGCACAGTCACCATATTGCCGACAAAAGCCAGCACCATCACCCAAAATGGCGACAAGCCCCAGATGATGCCGAGCGGAATGACTAAAGCAATTTCAAACCACGGAATTGCGGCTCCTAAAAAAACCAGGAAATATTCATAAATCATTCAGTCTCCTCCTTCAAGTAATTGCGGAAGTTCAAAAAATACAAAGGAAAAATCTTTCATCCAGAGATATCTGCAATAGTTGGGCGAGTTTCAGCGACAAAGTGATAGAATGCCAAAACTCTTCTATTCAATAAAGACAATCGCCTGGTAGGTTACATGCACTTAACAGAGCGAACTCTCAACTCTTTTACGCAATTCTTAAGCATTGGTTTCACCTTCCTGGAGATATCTTCGGTTTTTATAACACAATGTAAACTAAACATAACATATTTCCAGTATCCGTTTATGCTTCATTTCTATTTAAAGGGTTGTTTGCGGAAACGCGATAGTTGTTTGCAGAATCAACTAAAAACAAAAAAACCCCTTCGCCAAGCGAAGAGGTCATCCAGTTTATTCAAATGTAATGCGCGCCACTGTGTCTTTATCGAGCTTTTTGATCACTTCAATAATCAGTTTCACGGCATTTTCGTAATCGTCGCGATGCAGGATGCCTGCGTGCGAGTGGATATAGCGTGTCGCTACGCCGATCGCCAAGGCAGGAACTCCGTTTGCCGTCAAATGGATAGATCCGGCATCTGTTCCGCCGCCGGCAATCGTTTCGAACTGATACGGAATGCCTGCTTCTTCAGCCGTGTCTACGACCAGTTCACGCAAGCCGCGATGGGAAACCATCGAAGCATCGAACAGCAACAATTGCGGGCCATCGCCCATCTTGCTGTTGGACTCTTTGCTGGTAATCCCCGGTGTATCGCCGGCAATGCCCACGTCCACAGCAAACCCGATATCCGGCTGTATTTGGGCAGTCGCTGTTTTAGCGCCGCGCAAGCCGATTTCTTCCTGCACCGTACCCACTCCGTAAACCACGTTCGGGTGGTCGACGCCTTTCAGTCCTTTTAGAACATCGATAGCGATTGCACAACCAATGCGGTTGTCCCAAGCTTTCGCCATCAGCAATTTTTCATTGTTCATTACCGTGAACTCGAAATATGGAGTGACCATGTCGCCGGGAGTCACGCCCCACTCTTTCACTTCTTCACGCGAAGATGCGCCGATATCAATGAACATGTCTTTGATTTCGACAGGTTTTTTGCGCGCTTCCGGAGACAGGATATGCGGTGGCTTGGAACCGATCACCCCTGTAATTTCCTTGCCGTTGCGCGTTGTGATTGTCACGCGCTGCGCCAGCATCACTTGTGACCACCAGCCGCCTACCGGTTGGAATTTCAAGAAGCCTTTTTCGTCAATTTGCGTGACCATAAAACCGACCTCGTCCAAATGGCCAGCTACCATGATCTTAGGTCCGTCAGCCAGTCCTTCTTTTCGTGCAATCAAACTTCCCAAGCCATCTGTTTCTATGGAATCGGCAAATGGTGCTATGTATTTTTTCATGACTTCACGCGATTGGCGCTCATTTCCAGGAATGCCGTTCGCATCCGTCAATTCTTTTAACATCAATTGTGTTTCATCTAGAGTAGACATTATTTCGACCTCCTAAGTAATCCGTTGCTTTTCCATTATAATGCAATCCTGCTCAGTTATCAAAACATTCATTCTTTCAATAGCCGTTATGCTGGCGGTCGTAATTGGTTTTATTCTTTTGGATATAGGCTTCGAGGACTTCTTCGTAGCTGAATTCCAATGCTAAAGCCAATCCGCCATAGCAGCTCCAAATCTCCATGAAATTGGACATTGAATAATTCTCCAGAAACTCTTGAATGGCTTTTTGAGTCAGCAAAAACAGCTCCGTCAAATCCGTTTCCGCTACGGGCTCGGGCCACTTCTTTAAGGTATTCAAATCCTTCTCAATACCGAGTGACAGCAAGAAATGAATCGAGTCAACGTATTCCTCTAAAATGACCGACCGCTCAGAAGGTCCTTTGGTACTCCAAAATTTGAAGCAGCGCGTTTCATTCGCCAGTTCAGCTAACTCCACTAATAAAGCTAAACCTTTCTTTCTGAAAACGTCTTCGTTGATTTCCTGATTCGATTGAATAAATCGGTCCAATTCTTCCTGCATTTTGAATAGTTCATGCAAATTCATAAAAATCTCCCCTTTTAACAGAATAAATCTTGAAACCAAACTACTTTTGATTCGTATATAAGACAGATAGGACTATGTAACTTAGGAGGTAATTTAGATGGCTTTTCTCATACGCCTCATTGTACTGGCATTGATTATCTACTTATTCTATCGATTGATCCGTTTTATTGTAGATCCGAAAAGAAAATTAGACTCTGCCCTTGAATCAGGTACGTATTATTTCCTTGATGATGTAAAAAATGTACAAAAGAACTTTTTCATCGCTTTTCGTGGCGTGTTGTTCGAAGGCGAAAAATATCTTGGTACTACTGAAAATGCATTCGAAGTGGTTTCCATCTTTGTGTGGGTAGAAAATCCCGACAAATTGCAGGGCTTCACGAAAGAGGATTTCCATTTCCTCGAAAAAGAGATCTTAATGAATTATCCCGAAGCCCGCATCAATTGGAAAAATCCGATTGAACAGTTAATGAAGCAAAACCAATGAGCATTATGCCCATCCATTAAAAAATTTCAGGTAGCACCAGATTAAAATGGCGGCATCCAGCATGGCAAGCATCAAAAAACCGACACGGAAATTGGTGTGCTTCGTTTTGTGGCGAAATGCCATCATGCCAAGATAAGCGCCGATGCCTCCGCCAAAAATGGCAACAGTCCACAGGTTCTTTTCAGGAATCCGTTGTCCGCGCCGTTGAGCCTGGTGTTTGTCGACCTTCATCATAGTGAAAGCCATGATGGTCAAAATCGCGAAATATGCAGCAATAATTAAGAACATAAGGTTTTCCTCCATAAGAAAAGACTGACGAAAATTCGTCAGTCTTTTTTATTGTTCGCTAAACGCCTGAGCATTGCAGCTTTCTAGTTGTGTGATGTCTATGAACCGCTTGGTCAGGCGCTTACGCTTTTATTACTTAGCTACTGCTTGCTTCGCTTGGTCAACCAATGCTGTGAATGCAGCTGCATCAGATACAGCGATTTCAGCTAGCATTTTGCGGTTGATGTCGATGCCCGCAACTTTCAATCCGTGCATAAGACGGCTGTATGAAATGTCGTTCATGCGAGCTGCTGCGTTGATACGTGTGATCCATAGTTTACGGAAATCACGTTTTTTGTTGCGACGGTCACGGTAAGCATAGTTACCTGACTTCATTACCTGTTGGTTTGCTACTTTGAAAAGGATGTGCTTTGCACCATAATAACCTTTTGCTAATTTAATGACCTTTTTACGACGCTGGCGCGTCACTGTTCCACCTTTTACGCGTGGCATATCACATTACCTCCTGCTGAATATATAAAATTCGATTTTTTGTTGCTTGTCTAGACTTCAGCACCCAGTTCTCGGAATCATAAGCTAAAGCAGCTGTGCGGCAATAAGCACCGCTTCGCCTCTTCGTCTTATGCCCATCGAATCTATACGGGCGCTTACGCTTTTCTTATTTCATGTTATAGATTAATGATTTGATGCGTTTCAAGTCGCCTGAAGAAACTAATTTCCCTTTGCGAAGTTTACGCTTTTGCTTAGTTGATTTGTTTGCAAATAAGTGGCTAGTGTGTGAGCTGTTGCGTCTTACTTTACCAGTACCCGTTTTTTTGAAACGTTTAGACGCACCTCTATGGCTTTTCATTTTCGGCATTTCGAATTCCTCCTAAACAATGATCTCTTATTCTTTTTCGTTGACTGGTGCAAGCATCAAGAACATGCTGCGACCATCCATTTTAGGGCGCTGTTCAACCGTTGCAACTTCTTTGCACGCTTCTGCGAAACGTTCAAGAACACGTTGTCCGATTTCTTTGTGCGTAATTGCACGGCCTTTAAAACGAATAGAAGCTTTCACTTTGTCGCCTTTTTCAAGGAACTTGATCGCGTTGCGAAGTTTCGTGTTGAAATCGTGATCGTCAATTGAAGGGCTTAAGCGAACTTCTTTGACGACTATCACTTTCTGATTTTTACGGATTTCACGATCTTTCTTTTGCTGCTCGAACTTGAATTTACCATGGTCCATGATACGAGCAACCGGCGGCTTAGCTTGAGGAGCCACAAGAACAAGATCCAAGTTGACACGAGCTGCAATTTCAAGTGCTTCGTTACGTGTTTTGATGCCAAGTTGTTCACCGTTTTGATCAATAACTCGCAACTCACGTGCACGAATACCGTCATTTACATTAATGTCTTTGCTAATAGTAATCCACCTCCGGATAGTGTCGCGAATAGCTTAAATGTGTGAACCGGCCGAACCGGTTTACAGGGTTCCGATCAAAACAAAAGCGGGTGGACCACAGAGGTCCACCCGCAAATATGACAACACGCTTCTTTCTGCGTGTAAAAGTCAATCGTGTATACCTGCCAACAATCGGTCGATCAGGTGAGAAGCGGGTGCTCCTGCTTGCACATATAAGTATTCTATAACCTTAACTATAATATCACGTGCCTTTGGACCTGTCAACCCTTCTAGCGAAGTTCGCTTTGAACCAGTTTCACGAAGTCTTCAAATGGCATGCTTTCAGATTTTTGCTCCCCGTATTTGCGGACGTTGACAGAACCGGCTTCCAATTCCTTGTCTCCGATGACCAGCATATAAGGAACTTTCTGCATTTGTGCTTCGCGGATCTTATAGCCCAGCTTTTCATCGCGCTCATCAATGTCCACACGGATCTTGTGATTCTGCAGTTTTTCTTGCAGTTCTTTTGTATAAGCACTGTGTGCATCAAGCGATACTGGAATCAATTCCACCTGGACTGGTGCTAGCCAAGTCGGGAATGCCCCTTTGTATTCTTCAATCAGGAATGCCACAAAACGCTCCATAGTCGAAACGACTCCACGGTGGATTACGACCGGACGGTGCTGTTTGCCATCTTCGCCGATATACGACAAGTCAAAGCGTTCCGGCAGAAGGAAATCAAGCTGGACAGTCGACAATGTTTCTTCTTTGCCAAGCGCCGTTTTCACTTGAACATCCACTTTCGGTCCGTAGAATGCCGCTTCGCCTTCTACTTCGATATAATCGATTTCCAGTTCGTCCATTGCTTCTTTCAGCATGGCTTGTGCGCGGTTCCACATAGCATCATCGTCAAAGTATTTTTCTTTGTCAGCCGGATCGCGGTAGGACAAACGGAATGAATAATCCTTGATGTCGAAATCTTTATAGACTTCCACCACCAAATTAACAACACGCTTGAATTCTTCTTTGATCTGGTCTGGACGGACGAAGATGTGGGCATCGTTCAATGTCATGCCGCGGACACGCTGCAATCCAGACAAAGCACCTGACATTTCGTAGCGGTGCATCAAGCCAAGTTCCGCAATACGGACCGGCATTTGGCGGTATGAATGAATGCCTTGTTTGAAAATCATCATATGATGCGGGCAGTTCATTGGACGCAGCACCAATTCCTCGTTATCCATTTTCATGACCGGGAACATATCATCCTGGTAATGATCCCAGTGGCCGCTCGTTTTATACAGCTCCACGCTTCCCATTACCGGAGTATAAACGTGGTCATAGCCCAGACGTTCTTCTTTGTCGACAATATATCGTTCGATGATGCGGCGGATTGTCGCCCCTTTAGGAAGCCACATCGGCAAGCCTTGCCCAACTTTCTGGGAATTCATGAACAAATCCAGTTCTTTCCCTATTTTGCGATGGTCGCGTTCTTTCGCTTCCTCCAGCATAGCCAAATGCGCTTTCAGGTCTTCTTTCTTGAAGAATGCAGTTCCGTAGATGCGCTGAAGCATTTTGTTGTCGCTGTTCCCTCTCCAATAAGCTCCGGCAACACTCAATAATTTGAACTCTTTCAGTTTTCCTGTCGAAGGCACGTGAATGCCTCGGCACAAGTCAAAAAAGTCGCCTTGTTCGTAGATGGATACTTGATCGCCTTCTGGAATTGCTTCAAGCAGCTCCAATTTGTAAGGATCTTCAATTGCCGCAAAACGTTCTTGAGCTTCTGCACGAGTTACGTCCTGGCGGATGATTTCGAAGTTCTCGTTGATCAGTTGCTTCATTTCTTTTTCAATCAATGGCAAGTCTTCTGAAGTGATGGCTGTCTCTGTATCGATATCGTAATAAAAACCGTTTTCGATGACCGGACCTACACCGAGTTTTGCATCCGGATACATCCGTTTGATTGCTTGTGCCAATAAGTGAGCAGTACTGTGACGCAAAATTTCCAATGCCTCATCCGATTCTGGTGTGATGATGGCGATGTCTCCATCTTCCTTCAACGGTGCACGCAAATCGACTAGTTTGTCGCCTACTTTGCCGGCCAACGCTTTTTTGCGTAATCCCGGACTGATTGATTGTGCAATTTCCTCAGTAGTTGTGCCCTGTTCAAACTCTTTTACTGCTCCATCAGGGAATTTCAGTTGAATCATGTCTGCCATGCCAATCTCTCCTTTTATATGTTCTGCCGGAAATGCCTTGCCACAGGGTCTGGCTTGGTATTCCCGCTTTTCTTTGTCCAGCTTCAGCGGCTCACCTTAAGCCTTATGGCTCTACACAGCCGCTTCCGCCTTTCTTTTTTTCCACGCAAAAAAGCTCCATCCCAAAAGGGACGAAGCTTTAGTTCGTGGTTCCACCCTTCTTCTATTCGATACGGACAGATCCGTTCGAATGAAGCTCTGCATCGGCTAACGGGCCGGTACCGTCAGCTGCTACTGATAAAAACGTTCACAGCTGCTGCTCGAAGGTGGTAAATGGGATTGCCGGTACTTAAGAAGCTTACAGCCTGGGCTTCTCTCTCTGAAAGTCGTACAATTCCACTATTGTCCTTGTCTGCGCATGTAAAATCTTTGCTTGATTGTCTTTACTATAAACCGAAATGGGCTAAAACGCAATACTTCCAGCGGTTAATTCCGGCGATTAAGACCTTCCAGCTTCACTGGCTTGGTCAAGGCACGAATCCGCTCCATGACGCGTGCAGCTTTCAAATCTTCTTTTTCTCCGCGCTGTGAGTAAGTCAGATGATGTTCCAACTCCGAATAACTAAAGTTCGATGACATGAAAGTCGGGAGTTTTTCAGCCATCCGGTAATGGAGAATCGTTCCGAGCACTTCATCGCGCGTCCAGCTCGACATCGCTTCTGCTCCGATATCATCGAGCATCAGGACATCGGCCTTTTTGACGTAGTCGACTTTCTCCTGCAAGGTCTGGTCACCGATTGCTTGTTTCATTTCCCGCATGAATTCAGGGACGAACACCAATACCGTTTTGACATTCAGTTCGGCCAGTTCGTTGGCGGCTGCGCTCAATAAATACGATTTGCCGATGCCGAATTGACCGTACAAATACAAGCCTTTTTCAGGCAGGCTGCCAGGCCCAGTCACCTGATCCAGAAATTCCCCGACAGCCATCAACGCTTCCATCCGGCTTTCGTCTGCATCAAATTTATCCAATGTCGCCTGCATGACTTCTTTCGGCATGTACATGCTGTGAATCAGTGAAGAGGCATGGCGTTTGTTGTCTGCGGCTTCTTTCAAACGGCATTTGGTGTAAGAGATGCCGATGGTGCCGCGCTCCAATACCAGATTCGGTTCGAAACCTTTCAAATGGTTGATGCATGCATCTACACTTGGGCATTTATTGCAGTCATGGGACTGATCAATATATTCATATAACTTCCCAAGCCCTCTATCAATGGTGGAATCATCTATTTCGTCTGCATGGTCTTCCCGGAATTTTTGGACCCCGGGATGGGCCAGCACTTCTTTGCGCATGTCGTTGTATCGCTCAGAGAAAGCAGGCGCATTGACTACACGTTTCAATGTTTCACGAATCGGTTCCATTTAACCACCTTTTCCTTTCTTCAGCGCAAGTTTCGCAAGAAGTTTTTGTTTTTCCACTTCCAGGCTATCGTTTTTCGGTCCGGTCTTGACGACACGTGCCTGATCCTTATTATGGAACCATTCCGGCAGCTTTTCTTCACGCAGCGGTTTTCGGTTTCCGTTGCCTGTAAACGGCTTGGCAACTGTCGTAGGCGAGCCTTCTGATTTCCACTTCATATACTGCATATGCTCGACGCGAGCCAGTTCCATCGCTTCTTTTGCCGTAGTAACATTTTTGCGCAGCCAATGCGAAGCGATTTTTTCCACGTACGCTTTTGTCAGTTTCATATCAGTACGCAAGAGTACATACTGGAGCAGCACATTGACGACAGCCGGCTTCATGCCATGGGTTACCACCAACTGATTGGCCAGCTGGACATCTGCCGGCAGCGGTTCGTTGCCATCAGCGATGTCGCGGAGCACTTGAATCGGTGGCGCCGTTTCCAAATAGGCCAGCAATTCGTCCTGTTTGGTTTTCGGAACTTCCTCTCCTTCTGTTTCCGGCAGTTTCGGAGTTTCCTTCTGCATTTGGACGAGCTGAGGAGCAGTAGTGGAAACTGTCAATTTATAGTACTCGGATGCTGCTCGTTTCAGCCCCTCCACCGTCAAACGGTAATCGTCTTCAATCGCCAGCAAAACCACTTTTTGCATTTCCAATGGCCCCCATCCATACAGATAAGCCAGTTTGGAAATGAACTCTCTGATGACAGCGGTCAAAACTCGCCGAGGCACCAGCTGTTCTGACAGTCCTTGGCGAAGCAAAGTAAAATCAAACTCGAAATCAGATTCGTATCCACCTTTTTTCCGTTCCTGCAAATCCTGCTGTGCCGGAGGATATCCTGCTTTCGCATGGACAGGCTGGAAAATATCCGTGAACGTCCGCGACACTTCGTCAAAATCCGAAGGGATTTCATTGTGCACAAGAAAACGATCGCGTACACGGCGATAAGACGTTTCACCGATTTTGCTGAATAGGAACATCGACAACAAAGGATCCATAAAAAAGGTTTTCGGGTCTAACGGCGGACATAACTCATAGATAAAGCAGCGGTCATCCGTGTTTTTCCGATAAGTCTTCAGCAAACCGATCGCTTCCAATTGAATTCTTGCTTCAAAAATTTTCGCGATGGGGTTTCCCAATGTATTCATCAGCGTGTAATGCGTTGCCTCTTCCTTAGCGCCTTCTGCTTCCGCCCACAGCGTCAAATACAACGCGATGGCTTCCGCTCCAATCATCGGCTGATACAGCATCGTCAACAATTGCCGGTCATAATTTGAGAACGGGTACGGCAAGCGGATCCGATACGGATCAGCAGCTTGTAATTCTTTATAATACGCAGTCATAAGTCACCGCCTTATTCGCTTTTCTTATCTTCCGGACTTTTATTGAGCAAATCCTTCAGTTCGTCGATAAAGACTGTAATGTCTTTGAATTGGCGGTAAACAGAGGCGAAGCGCACATATGCCACTTCATCGATTGTTGCCAGCCGGTTCATGACCAATTCACCGACTTCTTCGGATTTCACTTCCGGGTTGCCTGCTCGGCGCAGGTCTTTCTCGATCGTAAAGACGACTTCTTCCAATACTTCCAAAGATACCGGCCGTTTTTCGCAAGCACGAATTAAGCCCCGCAATACTTTTTCACGGCTGAACTCTTCACGTGACCCATCTTTTTTGACGACAATCAGCGGCATTTCTTCGACTTTTTCGAAAGTGGTAAAGCGGTAACCGCATGACTCACATTCTCTGCGCCTTCTGATTGACTTCATTTCATCGATTGGCCGTGAATCGACAACACGTGTGCCGTTATGTTGGCAAGCTGGACATTTCATTTCGACATCTCCCTAACTTCTCTATCTAGTGTATCTAGTATAACAAAAATTCATTGGGAAAATAGAAAAAGCAGAGGATTTTGTCCCCTGCTTAGTGTTTTTTGTTAAATGGATTATACAGTTACTGAAACTTTGGATTTCTCAACACTGACCGGACCCATACCGCGCGGAATTTCGACAAGCTCACTTGAGGTTGACCCTAGCGCTTCTGCGATATATTTCGCTGCAATAGTTGGATCTAAATCGCCGCAAGTATAAACATCTACACTTGCATAGCCGTGTTCCGGGAAGCTGTGGATGGTTAAGTGAGATTCAGAGATGATCACAACTCCGCTGACACCTTGTGGCGCGAATTTATGAAAAGCTACCTCTCTTACTTCAGCTCCAGATTTGAGTGCAGCATCAACAAAAGTTTGTTCGATAAAATCCATATCGTTTAATTTGTCAAAATCACACTGCCAAAGTTCTGCAATTACGTGACGTCCCATTGTTTCCATGGTTCGTTTTCCCCCTTTGATATCATTTTGTTTTTTGCGCAAAATATTCAAAGTTGACTACCACGGGGGAAAGTTAGTCCAAAGAGGTCCTAACCCTTTAAGCAGTCATGTGAATAAAAATCTTACGCTCCTAATTCCGAGGTACATGATGGAAATTCAGAAGTGGTAGTCGTTTTTCAACTACGATTCATAGTATAAAACGGATTTATCGCAATTGCAATAATAATATCTTTTGGATATTGAAAAACTTTCATTAAATTTTCCATAAAAAAACCCCGTTTCTCCAGACGTTCTGGAAGAAACGGGATGTAAGACCTTATTTAGATACCAGTACCATAGCCTGAGCAACTTTTTTGGTCAAATCGATGACACGTGCTGAATAGCCCCATTCGTTATCATACCATGCCAGAACTTTCACTTTCCGGTCACCAATGACCATTGTCGACAAACCGTCTATAATCGCTGAACTAGGATTGCTGTTGAAGTCGACAGAAACCAACGGCTCCATCGTTAAGCTTAAAATTCCAGCTAAACCATTTTCAGATGCTTCGACAAAAGCCTGATTGACTTCTTCGATGGTCACTCCTGTCTCCAGGTCAACTACCAAATCCACAAGAGATACATTCGGTGTCGGTACACGCAATGCCATACCATGAAGTTTGCCCTGTAATTCAGGCAATACTAATGATAACGCTTTCGCAGCACCTGTAGAAGTTGGAATGATGGATTGTGCACATGCCCGTGCCCGGCGAAGATCTTTATGCGGGTTATCTAAGTTCTGCTGGTCATTTGTGTAAGAGTGGATTGTCGTCATCAAACCGTTTTCGATGCCAAATTTGTCATGGAGCACTTTGACAACAGGCGCAAGACAGTTTGTTGTGCAGCTTGCATTGGAGATGATGTCATGTTGGTCGATATCCAACTTTTCATCGTTGACGCCCATAACGATCGTGATATCCTCTTTTTTGCCAGGTGCCGTCAAAATGACTTTCTTAGCTCCTGCTTCTAAATGCTGAGCCGCTTTCTCGCGTGAATTGAATTTGCCTGTCGCTTCAATGACAATATCAATGCCCATTTCTTTCCATGGCAGATTCAAAGGATTGCGTTCGCTTACCAATTGAACACGTTTCCCGTTAACAATTAATGCATCCTCTTCTGAAGATACGTCACCTGCGAAGGTGCCGTGATTTGTGTCATACTTAATCAAATGCGCCAGGGTTTCAGCTGGATGAGTGGCGTTGACTGCCGTAATTGTGACATCGTCCATCATTATCGCCTGTCTGAAAACCATACGGCCAATACGGCCAAATCCGTTAATTGCAATAGAAACTGTCATGTGGGAGTCCTCCGTTTATAATTAAGTTATACTGATGTTTTTAATTTCTTATATAGTATAACACAATTAACCATTTAGAGAACCTTAAAAACCACATATCTCTATTCTTTTTCTGGACTCGCTTTCCAGTTATCCAAAATTCTGTTCAATTGCCATTTTGTTTCATCCAATGTTCCATTATTGTATATAACCGCATCCGCACCATCTTCTTTCACCGACATCGGCAATTGTGAACTGATGCGAGCCCGTGCCTCTTTTTCCGTAAAGCCGTTTCGCTCCACCAACCGGTTGAATTGATTTTCTTCTGTTACGCTGACGACCAGAATTTTATCCACCAGATGCTGAAGGCGGCTTTCAAACAACAAGGGAATGTCCATAACGATGGTCTTATATCCTTCTGTCATGTAATCATGGCGCTGCTGAAGCATTTCCTGGCGGATGGCCGGGTGGATTATGTCATTCAGGATTTTCCTCTTGGCGGGATCGTTGAAAATGATTTCCCCCACTTTTGGCCGGTCCATCGTTCCATCTTCCCGAATTACCTCCGGACCGAATGCCTGTTCAATTTGTTCGAGTGTATCGGAACCTGGTTCTACAACCTGACGCGCAACAAGGTCCGCATCAATAATCGGATATCCAGAGTTTTTCAGCATTTCCGATACCGTGCTTTTTCCACTGGCAATACTGCCTGTCAATCCAATGATCATCATCCATCCTCATTTCTGGCAAGCGGGACAGTAAACCGATGCCCGCCCGCCTATTTTCAAGGTTTTTGTCATCGTTCCACATACCATGCATTGTTTTTTTCCATACATGCCAAAACGGTTTTGCATGCTGCCCGATTCGCCGTTGATGTTGCGGTAATCCGAAATGGTACTGCCTCCTGCTTCAATGCTTTCCAGTAAAACGGCCACAATGGCTTCGAATAGTTCCACTTTGCGTTTTTTGCTGATCCGGCTGGCAGCCCGTTTCGGGTGAATTTTCATTTTAAAAAGCGCTTCAGTAGCATAAATGTTGCCGCAGCCAGAAATGACCTGGCCATCCATGATCACTTCTTTGATGGCCTTGTTCCGGTATTTTGGGCTTTCCGCCATCAAAAGGAAATGATCGAGGGCGACTGCTTCAAAAGGCTCTGGTGCCATCAGCAGCAAGGGCGGAAAATCCGCCTCTTCCTGCAATACCCTCATTTCCCCGAAGCGGCGGATATCAGAAAACGCCAGTAAATTGCCATCGCTTAATGTTAGGACCACATGGACATGCCGCCGGAATTTGTCTTCAGGAATGGACTGCAGCTGGTCGACATAAAACCAGGCTCCCGACATCCCCAAATGATTGACCAATAAAAATTCGTTTTCATTTCGCAATGTAAAATAAATGTATTTGCTGCGCCGTTCGACACGGATGATTTGTGCACCGACCAGGCTATCGATAAACCGGTCAGCTTCCATCCGTTTAATGATCGCTTCTTTGCCGTTCGTTTTCGACACACGGATGGTGTCTGAAACTTCTACTGCTTCAATCTTTTTTCCAATAGAGACGGGACGGATCTGCCGAACGACACCTTCCACTTCCGGAAGTTCAGGCATATCGTTGCCCTCCTGTCATTTAGTGTCGTACCAAGTGTCGCCTTGTGCAATGTCGACTTTTAATGGAACGCTCAGCTTCACTGCATTTTCCATTATTTCAGGCACCAATTTCATGAGTTTGTCCACTTCTTCCGGCGGTGCTTCAAAAATCAATTCATCATGCACTTGCAGCAACATGCGCGTTTGCATATCTTCACGCTCTAATGCGGCATCCATATCGATCATAGCTTTTTTGATGATGTCTGCTGCACTGCCTTGAATCGGTGTATTCATTGCCGTCCGCTCAGCAAAACTGCGCAAATTGAAATTCGAGCTGGTAATGTCCGGCAAGTAACGCCGGCGGTTCATCAAAGTCGTCACAAACCCATCCCGCTTGGCATCTGCAACAATAGTAGTCATATACGTCTTAACGCCAGGGAAGCTTTCGAAATAACGCTCGATAAATGCTGCCGCTTCTTTCCGGGTGATGTTCAGGTTCTGTGACAGGCCATAATCGCTGATGCCGTAGACAATTCCGAAGTTGACGGCTTTTGCCGCTCTTCGCATATCGCCGGTAACTTGTTCTTCAGGCACGTGGAAAACATCGCTTGCTGTCGTCGTATGGATATCGCGATCGTCTTTAAATGCCTGAACCAATCGCTCATCTTCCGACATATCCGCCAATACTCGTAATTCAATCTGCGAATAATCGGCGGCCACCATCACCCAGCCCGGTTCGGATGGAACAAAGGCTTTGCGGATCTTGCGTCCTTCTTCCAGGCGCACAGGAATGTTCTGCAGATTCGGATTGGTGGAACTGAGGCGTCCCGTTGTCGTCAGTGCTTGCTGGAAGCGTGTATGGACTTTGCCGTCTTTATGGATTTCTTTCAATAAACCTTCTATATAAGTAGACAACAACTTGCCTAATTGGCGGTACAACAAGATATGGGAAATAATTTCATGCTGGCCTTCCAGTTTCTCCAGGACGTCCGCTGCTGTTGAATAGCCTGTCTTCGTTTTCTTCAACGCCGGCAATCCCAAATGCTCAAACAGGACTACACCCAGTTGCTTCGGTGAATTGATATTGAATTCCTGTCCAGCCAGACTGTAAATGTCCGACTCGATTTTCTCCAGCTTATGGGACAATTCCTTGCCCATTTCGGATAATTGGTTGCGGTCGACCATGACGCCCAATGATTCCATTTGGCCAAGAACAGTCGCTAGCGGCAATTCCAGTTTGTCATACAAATCAAATTGCTCGTTTTCTTCCAGCTTGTCTACGACCAACGGACGCACTTTCCAAATGGTCCGTGCTTTTCTGGCGATATGCTCGTGTAGAATTGAATCTTCCGGCACTTTCTTCTTAGCGCCTTTTCCGTAAATCTGTTCATTGGTGGAAACATCTGTATAGCCATACTCTTGCACAATGCTCGCCATATCCGTGTAAGTGAGCGAAGGATTGACGATGTAAGCGCCCAGCATCAAATCGAAATCGACGCCTTTCAGCTCAATGCCACAGCGCAAAAATGCTGCGGTTGCGGCTTTCGAATCCGCCATGAATTTTTTCTTCGATGGATCTTTGAACCAATCACGGAATTCCTTCGACTGCTCCACAACCCCCATGGGAATCACATACGTTTCCGTGTCAGTCGCCAGAGAGACCCCAAGCAAATCACAGCTATGGTAATGCTCATCATACAATTCCAGGTGAACCGCCATTTCATCCTTCAGAATAGCCGGATCCACAGTTGACAGCACTTCGAATGTCAATTCTTCTTTGACGGTTTCTTCAGCTGTATAATCCATTTTCTCCAATAAGGATTTAAACGCCAGTTCATTCCAAACTTTCACCAATTCATCCTGGTCCGGTCCTGCATAGCTTAATTCCTCGATGCTGATGTCAATCGGTGCATTGCGTTCGATGGTAGCCAGTTGTTTGCTGATATAGGCAAGATCTTCATTGGCAACCAACTTTTCCTTCATTTTTCCTTTTTGCTGTTCAATGGCTTCATAGACGCCTTCAACCGATCCATGGGCTGCCAACAATTTCAACGCCGTTTTTTCACCGACACCCGGCACACCCGGAATATTATCTGAAGAGTCGCCCATCAGCCCTTTCATGTCGATGATTTGAAGAGGTGTCAGTCCATACTTTTCTTTAATATGTTCTACTGTATATTTCTCAATATCGGTGATGCCTTTTCGGGTGATGTAAACGGTTGTCGACGGCGAAGCCAATTGCGTCAAATCTTTATCTCCTGAAATGACCACTACTTCGTCGCCTTCCCGCTCCGCTTCCAAGCTCAAGGTACCGATAATATCATCCGCTTCGTAATTCTCCAATTCATAGCGTTTGATCCGGTACGCATCGATCAATTTTTTCAAATAAGGAAATTGTTCCGATAACTCAGGCGGCGTCTTTTGCCGTCCGCCTTTGTATTCGCTGAACGTCTTATGCCGGAAAGTCGTTTTCCCCGCGTCAAAAGCTACGATCATATGTGTCGGCTTTTCTTCCTCCAATACCCGTTGAAGCATCATGGTAAATCCGTATACTGCATTCGTATGGATGCCATTTTCATTGGTCAACAGCGGCAAGGCGAAAAACGCACGATACGCCAAGCTGTTCCCATCTAATAAAAGTATTTTCTTTGCCACAAAATTACCCCTTTCCATAAAAAAAGCCGTCATTCCCTTTATTTTACCACGCGGGCAAATAGAAGAGAAATGACGGCCTTGGCCTTATTCGAAATTACCGGATAGAATATCCGCATATGGAGAATCCGACGGCAGAATAATCACTGTGTCATCACCAATTGTTTTCTTATAGGATTCCAATGAACGGTACAGTTCATAGAATTCGGGATCTTTCGAGAATGATTGGTTATAGATTTTCGCAGCTTCCGACTCACCTTCAGCCTGGATCAATGCCGCTTCCTTACGTGCCGTCGCAATTACTTCCTGCGCTTCCCGATCAGCTTGTGCTTCGATTTCACGTTTTTTCGCATCGCCTTGTGACAAATAGTCCTGAGCGGTGGAATCACGTTCTGAAATCATCCGCGTGTACACGGACTGCTCATTTTCTTCAGGCAGATCCGTACGCTTGATGCGGACATCCATCACTCGGATGCCGTATTGATCTTTTTCCAGCAGCTCATTGACTTTAGCAGTGACATTATCGTTCAGGCTACCGCGGGACGAATTTTCATCATTGATGATTTCATCGTAATTCAATTGCCCAAGTTCTGTCCGTACCACTGAATAAATGAATTCTTCCATCCGGCTTTCTGCATTGACGATCGTCCCGGCATTTGAAATAAGATCAAGCGGATTCACTACGTGCCAAACTGCATAATTATCAATAATGATGCGTTTTTTGTCTTTGGTGTTGATTTCCGCTTCGGACACGTCATAAGTCATTTGGTAGTTCGGCAAAGTCGTAACACTTTGGATAAAAGGGATTTTCATTTTGATGCCAGGCTCTTCCTGGATTTTTACAACTTCCCCAAACTGGCGGACAACCCGGTATTCACTTTCCTTCACCACATAAACGTTCGTCAAAACGATAAGCAGCACAGCGAAAGCGATTGTCAGACCGGCTATCAACTTCCAGTATTTTTTGAAATCAATGGGATCTTTCGGTTCTTTTTTCTTTTTCGGTTTTGCATAAGGGTTGTATTTTTTCACTTCATCTAAGGGTTTATTCGGTTCCATTAATTGCCGCCCCCTTCTTCTTCCGTTTCAGCCGCGGGCGGAACTGCTGTCTGCAGCCCATCCAGCGGCAAGTACTTCATGGTCCCGCCATCGTCGTTCATAATGTACAGTTTCGCATTTGGCAGAACGGATTCCAGCGTTTCCATGACGATCCGCTGTTTCGTCACTTCGGGATTGTTGTCATATTCCAGATACAGCTTATCGAATAAAGCCACATCCCCTGTTGCCTGTTGGACACGAGCAACTTTTTCACCTTCTGCACGTGAATTGATGGCGGCTTTTTCGCCCAACGCTTCGTTGCGTTTTTGGTTTTCATACTTCTTCGCTTCATTGATTTTCGTATTCATCGTTTCTCGGGCATCGGTTACATTTGTAAATGCCGCGCGCACTTCTTCGTTCGGCAGCTCGACGTCCTGCAGTTTGACTGCCAGAACCGTGATGCCGATATCGTATTTCTCAATCAATGAGGCGAGCAAATCGCGGGTTTCGGCTTCAATTTCGGCCTTTCCGGATGTCAGGGCATCATCGATCAATGAACTGCCGATGATGGAGCGGATGGAAGCAGAGGTTGCATCGTGCAAAATGTCCTGTGGCGCTTCCGCATTAAACAAGTATTTTTTAGGGTCCGTGATTTTCCACTGGACTACCAAGTCAGTTAAGACGATGTTTTCGTCTCCTGTAATCATCTTGGTTTCCTTATCGAAAGCCACAATCTCCCCTTCAGCGTTCTGGTTATAGCCGAATTGCAGGCTATACGTTTCTTTGGAGAGGATTTCCGCTTTTTGAATTGGCCAAGGCAATTTGAAATGCAGTCCGGCCTCTGTATTGGTTTCATTTGCTACACCAAATGTAACAATGACTGCCTGTTCGGATTCATCTACTGTATACCAGGAAGTAAAGACTGCAATAAGCAGAAGTATTCCCACAATAGACAAACCGATCACCGACAACAACTTTTTCGTCGACATGATAAGTCCCCCTTTTTCTTGTTATCTGTAATACGGAATAATTGTAAAATAGTTTCATAAAAATAGAAAAAGAGCCCGGGGAAGGACTCTTTTTCCAATTATGCGGTTGAAGGGGGTTCTATTAAACCTTACCATCCGACTGTGAAGCTGGTGTTAAGTTACTGTAAAATTACCATTGATTGTTTTTGTACTTTTTATAGTAATTCACTTGCCGTGCCAGCAAATAGAGCTTGCGCTTTAAATGCTTGTCTTTTTTGTAGAACAAAGGATTGCCGTACTGGCCTTTCTTAATCAGGCGCTTGATGTCTTTGAGAACTGCTTTGTTATCTACGAAATTGCGCAGGACAGCTTTCGGCACAACCGTAAACAGGAAATCCTCGTTCAGATATGTCACCGGCTTGTCCGCCCGATAAATCAGGTCATCGACAAAATACTCAGCCATATTATGGCCAAGAGCGGTCACATAATAGCTTGAACGGCCCTGTCGAATGTTTACTTCGAACACTTTGAATTTTTTGTCACGTGCATCGTATTTCAAATCGAAATTCGCAAAACCGGTATAACCGACAGCTTCCAGGAAATTCTGCAGCTTGACCATCATTTCTTTATCGAAACGTGTAATCAATGCGGTATAATTCCCGATGGCCGTAACAGTATGCTCCTGCAAAACTACTTGAGCAAATGTCACCAACTGCGTCTTACCTTTTGAATTCGCATAAATAACCGAATCCCACATGAAAGTGTCGTCTCCCGGGATATAATCCTGGATGATCAATTCGTCGCTATAACCGCTTGCTTTGATTTGCTGGATGACGTTGTGCATCTCTTTCGGGCTATCGACTTTATAGACTTTCTGCTGCCCTTCAAACTTGTTTCGGCTGTATTCGATCCCGTTGCTCGGCTTGATGATGATTGGGTACATCATTTCTTCCTCGAACGGTTCAGCTGATTTGCAGTCATAGAAAAATGTCGTTGGCGTTTCGATGCCATGCACTTTACACAATTCATAGAAATTCGCTTTGACCTGCAGCTGGTTCATCAAATCTTCCGTAATATAATTGAAGACATAGTGCTCGCGCAAAATTTTTGCGTTTTCGATAATCAACCGAACATACAGGTCATTGGTTCCGATCAGCAAAAGCGTTTTTCCAGGTGCTCGGTACTTTTCGGCAATATCAATTAAGA
This sequence comes from Planococcus wigleyi, assembly GCF_014836985.1. Taxonomy (GTDB): domain Bacteria; phylum Bacillota; class Bacilli; order Bacillales_A; family Planococcaceae; genus Planococcus; species Planococcus notacanthi. Next base: position 482,304 of record NZ_JACSPU010000004.1, read on the forward strand.
TATCGGCAAACTGGGAATCTTCCGCCAAGCCAGAACGTAATTCGATCGTTTCGGTAATTGTGCTCAATGAAGTAAATGATAACGGTTCTTTACCGACTAAAATCGGTTTGATGCCATATGCTTCGTGAAAAGAAATGGCCATATTATAGGCATTCATGTCTGTGCCGATGATGATTGGCAAAAATGGGTGTTTGGTTTCCATACTTTCCTCCTAAATTAACTAGCCAATGGCAAATAAATGGTGAATGTCGTGCCGACGCCAACTTCGCTGTCGACTTCCACTTTTCCATGATGCGCCTCGATTAAATGTTTGACAATGGAGAGACCCAGACCGGTGCCGCCTGAATTGCGGCTGCGTGCACGGTCAACACGGTAAAAACGCTCAAATAAACGGCCGATTTCTGAGCTTTCAATACCGATTCCTTGGTCTGCCACTTGAATGACGGCTTGCTCGCCTTTAACGAAAAGCCGGATATTGATTTCTGTATTGGCACTAGAATATGTAACAGCATTGATCAATAGATTCATGATCACTTGAATTAACCGGTTAGCGTCACCGAATACAGTGGCCGGCCTTACATCCAGCTTTAAGCGGATCGATTTTTCATCAAGTTTCGGTTGAATCATTTCGACTGCCCGTTTAATGACCGCTTTCATATCCGTCGGCTGGGCTTTGACGTCAAATCCACTTTGTTCAACTCTTGATAAGTCCAACAAGTCATTAATGAGCATCTCCAGCCGGTTGCTTTCGGTATGGACAATTTCCAGAAACGACAATAACGTTTCTGTATCCTTATAGGCACCATCAAGCAGCGTCTCTGAAAATCCTTTAATGGAAGTGACCGGCGTCCGAAGTTCATGGGAAACGTTTGCGACAAAATCTTTGCGGATCTGTTCCAACCGCTTCAGTTCCGTAATATCATGGAAGACAATTACAATGCCAAGCCAGCGCTGATGTTCTCCGATTACCGGTGCCCCGTATACGTTTAAATTTTTTAAGGTTAACCCCGACATAAATTCAATTTGGGCACGGGAATGGGTTTCCGTCATGAACACATCTTCAATAAAGCTTTCCAATTCTATTGGGATTCGAAGCTCTTTGTAGAACTTGCCCATGACATGATCGGGAGCCAAATCGAATTCTTCCAGAAATGGTTTATTGACAAGTGAAATGCCTCCTTGCCGATCAATCATGATCAACGCGCTGCCCATATTTTCAATCAGTGTTTTCAACCGTTCCTGTTCCATGATACGGACTGCTGTAATTTCCTGCAAATTTCGCGCTAGTACATTGATGGTCCGGCTTAATCCAACACTGCTTTGTGCATTTGATTCAGATGCACGTGCCCGGTAATTTCCTTTTACCAATTCCATAGCCGTCTCGGTGGCATTTTCAATCGGTTTGATATGGACATCGATGATTCTGCTGCCCACGATGCCTGAAAACACCAAAGCTGCCGCAAATGCCAAAAATAAAACAAGCCAGATATTCGAATTATCCTCAGTACCTTCGTAGAATTGCAGTATCTGAAGAACGATCATGAACAGACCCGTAAGCATCGTTCCAATCCACACCAGCAAGGTGAGCAACAGCCGATGCCGAAAAGATTTCATGAGCTTTTCGGCTCCTCAAACTTATAGCCCAATCCCCTGATCGTTTTGATGAAGGTCGGTTTCCGGCTGTTTTCTTCTATTTTATCGCGCAAATGGCTGATATGGACGTCAACAATGCGAGTATCTCCTGCAAAATCATATTTCCAAACAGCACTCAGCAACTGATCCCGTGTTAACACACGATTTTTATTTTCCATCAAATAGACCAGAAGCTCAAATTCTTTAGGCGTAAATTCCAACTGCTCCTTATTGAGAAATACTTCGAATCGATCAGGATAAACATCCAATTTTCCGAGAGAAATCGGTGCGGATGAATCCTGTTGCGGAGTCGGGACATTGTTCGCTCTTCTCAACACCGCTTTAATGCGCGCAACTACTTCTCTTGGACTGAACGGTTTGGTCATGTAATCGTCCGCTCCCAATTCCAGACCCAAGACTTTATCGAACTCATCACCTTTTGCAGTCAACATAATAATCGGTGTATTGATTTTTTGCTGGCGCAGCGATTTACAGACTTCTACGCCATCCATTGATGGAAGCATGAGATCCAAGACAATCAAAGATGGATTCTCGCTCAGAGCCAAATCGTAGCCCTGTTTGCCATCGTTGGCGATAATAGTTTCAAAACCCGCTTGGACAAGGTTATAGGATAATAAGGTTGCAATTGAATGTTCATCTTCAATGATCAATATTTTCTTCAGCATTTTACATCCTCCACACTCAGTTTGAAACCCCCATCTCAAACCGCGTCAGAAATTATCTATTGCATAAGTTGTTACTTGTTCCCCTATTGCGGTGGGTTAGCTGTGATTTGACCTTGAACCACGACATCCCCGTGTTCATCGCTTCCTTGAACTTGGATGACAACCTCATTATGCTTGATATCCACTTCGGTGACTTCCAATAAAAAATCAATCGTCGCGTAATGGTGGACGGGTTTTAAAAACTTCAGCTCCTGTCCGGTAATATACGAACCGGGGCCCGGTATATATTTGGAAACCGCTGATGTAAGAATGCCCGTCAACATAATATTCGGCACCACAGGCTTTTCAAAAGCGGTTTGCGCCGCAAAATCGTGTTGAATATACAGCGGATTGCTGTCATTAGTCAAACCCAGATAAAGAAGAAGATCTTTGTCTTCAATTTTTTCTGTCAGTTTCAGTTTTTCTCCGATTTTGATGTCTTCTACTCGCCGGCCTAATTTCCGCTTTTTCCCAAGCAACAAATAACATCCCTCCAATTAACTTGATACTCTTATAGTATCAAGTTAATCAATGAAAGTGCAAGCGCCCAAGGTACCGGGAACATTTGAATGCAGAGGGCTGCCGATTTTTAAGGACAGAAAAACGGACAGGAGTTCCCCTGTCCGCTTCGCACATTGCCTATGCCAATACTTTCATGACCGCTTTAACCGAATTGGCTGACTGGTTCAACAATGTTTTTTCTTCTTCATTCAAATCAATTTCAATTATTTTTTCAATGCCGCCCGCACCCAAAATGGTTGGCACACCTAAGTAGATGCCATTCAATCCATACTCGCCTTCCAAATAAGCGATGGACGGCAGGATGCGGCGCTGGTCTTTGATGATGGCCTCTGCCATTTCAACCAGTGATGCGGCAGGTGCGTAATAAGCTGAACCATTCCCCAACAGATTGACGATTTCAGCTCCGCCTTTGCGCGTGCGCTCCACAATTTCATCTAAGCGCTCTTTTGCAATCATCGACTCCAGTGGGATTCCACCAGCATAAGAATACCTCACAAGCGGTACCATGTCATCACCATGTCCTCCTAGCACGAATCCAGTCACATCTTTGACTGAAATGTTCAATTCTTCAGCTACGAACGTGCGGAAACGTGCGGAATCCAGGACGCCCGATTGTCCGATAACACGTTCTTTCGGAAAGCCGGATGCCTGGAAAACCGTGTACGTCATGGCATCAACAGGATTTGTCAGAACGATGATTGTCGTCTCCGGAGAGTACTTCACAATATCCGCTGTAACAGCTTTCATGACTTTCTGGTTGGTTTGGACCAAATCATCCCGGCTCATGCCAGGTTTACGGGCAATCCCAGCTGTGATGATGACCAGATCTGAATCCTTGGTATCTTCGTAATTGGATGTGCCTGATACGCGGGCATCGAATCCTTGTACAGGACCAGCCTCCGCCATATCCAAAGCCTTTCCTTTTGCCGGATTTTCCATCGGAGGAATATCAACCAACACGACATCTCCCAGCTCTTTTTGAGCCAATAGGAATGCCGTTGTCGCCCCGGTGAAGCCAGAACCAATCACTGAAATCTTTTTACGCTTGAATGTCATGAACGATCTCTCCTTTAACAGTAGTTGAGTTGAAATAAAACATCTTCTTCCCGTGGCAGCTGCTGCCGCTTTGGGTACAGCGAAGCCAGTTGCTCCTAAGCAAGCAGCGCGCGTCGCTATAATAATTTAGTAAGAAAGATGTATGTTTTCTTTCTTTACCCTAAAGGAATTGGACCAAAACAGCGGACATCCCAAAAGGAGCATGACAGCCTGTTAACAAATGGCCAGCAGTGAAAACCGACAAACGTTCTGGTGAATATTTATCAGAAATAATTGCGACAAAAAAAGGAGGGGAAAATCCCCCTCCTTTTTGCTTGTCATTTACTCTTATAGGTTTTTGATCAATTCATCAGCAAACTCAGAGCATTTCACTTCTGTAGCGCCGTCCATTAGACGAGCAAAGTCATAAGTTACAACTTTAGAAGCAATTGTTTTCTCCATAGAGTTTGTGATCATTTTAGCAGCTTCTCCCCATCCTAGGTGTTCAAGCATCAATACACCTGAAAGGATAACTGAAGAAGGGTTTACTTTATCAAGGCCAGCATATTTAGGAGCTGTTCCGTGAGTTGCTTCGAAAATCGCATGTCCAGTATCATAGTTGATGTTCGCTCCAGGAGCAATACCAATTCCGCCTACTTGAGCAGCCAAAGCATCAGAGATGTAATCTCCGTTCAAGTTCATTGTTGCAACAACATCGAACTCGCTTGGGCGTGTAAGGATTTGTTGAAGGAAGATATCAGCGATTGAATCTTTAACAAGGATTTTACCTGAAGCAAGTGCTTCTTCCTGTGCTTTGTTCGCAGCGTCTGTACCTTTTTCATCTTTAATTGCATCATATTCGTTCCATGTAAATACTTTATCGCCGAATTCTTGTTCAGCCACTTCATAGCCCCAGTTTTTGAAAGCTCCTTCAGTGAACTTCATGATGTTACCTTTGTGAACTAGTGTCAATGATTCGCGGCCTTCAGAAATTGCATAGTTGATTGCAGCGCGCACTAAACGTTTTGTTCCATCTTCTGAAATCGGTTTGATGCCGATACCTGAAGACTCAGGGAAACGGATGTTTTTAACGCCCATTTCATCCTGTAGGAATGAAATCAATTTTTTCACTTCATCTGAACCGTTAGCGTATTCGATACCAGCATAGATATCTTCAGTGTTTTCGCGGAAAATAACCATGTCCGTGTCTTCAGGACGTTTTACCGGTGAAGGTACGCCGTCGAAGTAACGAACTGGACGCAAGCAAGTGTACAAATCAAGTTCCTGGCGAAGTGCTACGTTCAATGAACGGATACCGCCGCCGATTGGCGTAGTAAGAGGTCCTTTGATAGCGATCAAGTACTCACGGATTACTTCAAGAGTTTCTTCAGGAAGCCATTCTCCTGTTTCGTCGAATGCTTTTTGTCCTGCAAGAACTTCTTTCCAGACAATTGATTTTTCACCGTTATAAGCTTTTGTTACTGCTTCTTCTAAAACGCGTGAAGCTGCATTCCAGATATCCGGTCCTGTTCCGTCACCGATAATATAAGGGATTACTGCGTTATTTGGAACATTCAAGACACCGTTTTCTACTGAAATTTTTTCGCCGTTAGTCATTTGTAATTTCCTCCTGTGGTCAAAGTCATAGGGCTGCACAAAAAGTGCTAGCCCTATGAGTTATATTTTTTTGTGGATCTGAAATGAATACTCCTTAGCGTTCTTCAACCGGTACATACGTCTGCATGCCAGGCCCGATGTATTCCGCACGCGGGCGGATCAGGCGGTTGTTCGAATACTGCTCAAGGAT
>NZ_JACSPU010000005.1:0-345398 GCF_014836985.1 Planococcus wigleyi
TCAGTAAGTTTTGCGCGGGCCGTTTTGCGCGGCCGTTGCTGTATGTTGACGTTTTGCTGTTCAGTTTTCAAGGTTCAGTTTGTCGCGCTCACTTGCGACTCAATTAATATACCATGCTTGCATTTAAGAGTCAACACTATAAAATAGATTTTCGCACAACTTTATTATAACAGAAAATTCTTAATAAAAAGATTACAAAAACGTTACAAATTTGAAAGGAAATCCACTCTTTACATTCAATCTTCCCCCTAACTTTCAATAGCTTCCCACAGCTGGTCCGCAATTGAAATTCCTTCTATAGAAAGCCCTCTAAAATCTTCAGCTTCTAAGTCTTCAAACCTATTTTCCAATAAACTTTCCTCAATTAAAACCTCAATAGATTTAAAGCTCCTTCTATATAGTAGAAAGCTCAGAAATTCAGTCAACTTAAAAAGAAAAAGCCTGCCGTTAAAACCGGCAGACTTTTTTTGCTTACGCTATGAAAATGAAATAGAGAATGAAAATCACAAACAACCCATACATAATAGGATGAACTTGCTTCCCTTTCCCAGCTACAATCATCGTAATCGGGTAGAAGATAAAACCGATTGCGATCCCTGTGGCAATACTATAACCAAGAGGCATAGCAATCATCGTCAGAAACGCTGGAACGGCAATTTCAAATCTCGTCCAATCTATTTTCCCTAAAGCCGAAACCATCAATACACCTACAATGATTAATGCTGGTGCTGTGACTGCACTTGTGATCACTTCAAGCAGTGGGTAAAAGAAAATCGAAACCAGGAAAAGCAGGCCAGTAACAACAGCGGCGAATCCTGAACGGGCACCAGCCGCAACTCCTGAAGTGGATTCAATATAGGAAGTTGTTGTTGACGTTCCGAAAATTGCTCCACTTACTGTAGCAATTGAATCAGCCATCAGCGCTTTGCCCGCTCTCGGCAGTTTATTGTCTTTCATTAACCCTGCCTGATTGGCTACAGCTACTAATGTGCCAGCTGTATCAAAGAAATCGACGAAGAGGAAAGTCAATACTACTACAAGGAACTGAATGTTCATCAATGAACCGAAGTCGTTGAAAATCGGCTCAAGCGCTACACCAAAAGTCGGCGCCATGCTCGGTACGTTGAAATCTACAATAGCGCTCGGCAAATTGACGACTCCGAAAATCATTCCAACTATTGCTGCAATCAGTATTCCAAAAAAGATTCCGCCTTGAACGCCGCGGACCATAAAAATGACTGTGACCACCAAACCAAAGATCGCCAGCAACGCTGAGCCAGCCGAAAGATCTCCGAGCCCGACCAAGGTATCGGGATTGCCCACAATAATTCCCGCATTCTGAAACCCGATAAATGTAATGTAAAGCCCAATGCCGGCACCTACCGCATATTTCAATTCAGCAGGGATAGCATTGATGATCAATTCGCGAAGACCGGTTAACGTAATGAGAATAAATATAAGACCGGAAAACAGTACGCCTGTCAAAGCTGTTTGCCATGGAATCCCATAAGTCAGAATAACCGTATAAGCAAAGAATGCATTTAAACCCATTCCTGGAGCAAGCGCAATTGGATACTTTGCCAGGATCCCCATAACCAGACAACCAATCGCTGCAGCCAAAGCTGTCGCCATAAAGACAGCGCCGTAATCCATCCGTAAAGCATCATCAAGATCCGGAACTGATTCCAGCGTTAACGTCAACGGGTTGACGACAAGTATATAAGCCATCGCTAAAAATGTTGTTAAACCTCCGATAATTTCGCGGCGGTAATTCGTCCCCAGTTCTTCAAACTGAAAATACTTTTTCATTCTGATTCCTCCGAATGCCTGCGTATAAATTCTACAAAAGAAAAACGCATACAGCAGATTGCCGTATGCGTTCGATTTATCCTTTCACTTGAAAACTGAAAGGCACCCTACTCTTCACTTGAGCGGATTAAAATCGTAGTCGAGTCATTTACGGTAACTCGGTAGAAACTTTCGGGCCATATCCCCGACATTATACGACAAGCTTATTTAATTTCATTAGTAATATATCATGTATAAAATGAATTAACAAGATTAAACACGAACATTTATATAAAATAAGCAAATAAAGTTCGTAAAAAAGATGCCAGCTTAGTTAGCTGACATCCTTTGTAGTTTATTCCCATTCAATAGTTGCAGGTGGCTTGCTCGTAATGTCATACAGCACACGGTTGATGTGGTCGACTTCGTTGACCAATCGGACACTGATTTTCTCAAGCACTTCCCAAGGGATGCGTGCCCAGTCAGAAGTCATTCCGTCAATTGATGTGACTGCACGGATACCGATAGCGTAATCGTACGTCCGGGCATCGCCCATAACACCTACACTGCGCAGATCCGGCAACACAGTAAAGTATTGCCAAATATCACGATCGAGACCAGCTTTGCTGATTTCATCGCGTAAAATCCAATCGGATTCACGGACAATCTCCAATTTTTCTTCAGTGACAGCCCCCATGATGCGGATGCCTAGGCCAGGACCTGGGAATGGCTGGCGCCAAACAATTTCGTCCGGCATGCCGAGCTCTGTCCCTAGAACACGTACTTCATCTTTGAATAATGTATTCAATGGCTCGATCAATTTAAACTGCATGTCATCAGGCAATCCGCCTACGTTGTGGTGAGATTTGATGGTTTGTGCAGTTGTTGTTCCACTTTCGATGATATCGGTGTACAAAGTTCCTTGTGCAAGGAAATCCATGCCTTCCAACTTCGAAGCTTCGTCATCAAAGACATAGATAAATTCATTGCCGATAATTTTGCGTTTTTTCTCTGGATCCGTAACGCCTTCAAGTTTTTTCATGAAGCGGTCGCGTGCATCGATTTTGATGACGTTCATGTTGAATCCGTCAGCAAAAGTTTTCATAACGCTCTCGGCTTCTCCTTTGCGAAGTAAACCGTGATCCACGAACATGCACGTCAATTGATCACCAATCGCTTTATGAATCAAGACAGCCACTACGGATGAATCTACTCCACCACTAAGTGCGCAAAGAACTTTTTTGTCGCCGACTTCTTCACGAATCTTTTCAATTTCCAAATCGATGTAATTTTCCATCGACCAGTCATCAGTCATGCCACAAACATCGTAGACGAACTTGCGCAGAAGATCGTTTCCATAAATCGAGTGACGCACTTCCGGGTGAAATTGAACACCGTAGAATCCGCGGCTTTCGTCAGCCATTGAAGCGATCGGACAGCCAGCACTTGTTCCAATCACATCAAATCCCGGAGGTGCAGCAGTGACCAAGTCACCGTGGCTCATCCAGACAATCTGCTCTTCCGGAAGGTCTTTGAAAATCTTGCTCTCTTTCGTCAACTTAAGCTCTGCTTTACCGTACTCGCGGTTTTGGGATTTCTCCACATTTCCTTTCAAGTGCAACGCCATCAGCTGCATGCCATAGCAAATCCCCAAAATCGGCAAGCCCATTTCAAAAATCGCTTCATCGATAGAAAAAGCGTTTTTATCGTAAACAGAATTCGGGCCGCCAGAGAAAATGATCCCCGTAGCGTTCATATCTTTGATTTCTTCAGCTGTGACAGTATGTGGATGCAGCTCACTATAAACACCAATTTCACGGATGCGGCGAGTGATCAACTGATTGTATTGACTTCCGAAATCCAAAACGACGATTTTTTTCTGTTCTTTCAACATTGGACTAACTGGCAAAACCTTCACCTCTTCTATTCAATTCAGGTCTCAAAATAGCAAAAGAACGCGAAAATTGGACCTCGCGTTCTTCTGCTCTACATCAAAAAGGCGAATGCACATGTCAAAAAGCATGCGTCATCCACCTTCATAGTCAAGTCATTTCCGGGGACTTGGTAGAGACATCCGATCCATATCACCGGACATATATGAGGGCACCTGTAATCTTTAATTTTCTCAATTGTACAAGCTACATGCTGTAAAATCAACCGCTTGTCCGATTGATTAAATTTTCCCAACTTTCCCTTAACTTAAGCCAGTCAACAGATTCAGCATTGCCTCCATAAACTGCACGTTCATATGCTTCGGTCAGCTCAGTCATTTCCCGTGTTCCAAAAAACGAATCAATGTATGCGGCATAGGATTTCAAGGTTTGGCCCGGCCTTCTATGGATGCCATACAAATCCAATTGCTTCAAAAGCCGCAAATACGCTTTTTCAAATTGTCCACTCCCACCACCGCTTTTCCGGTAATAGGAAACCAGTAGCTTGGGCATCCATTTACGGCGAATCTTAAAGAGAACGGATGCAGCAACACTCACTCCAAGCAATCCCCAAATCAATTTCCAGCGATTTTCTGAAATGAAATCTGCAACGCGTTCTCCAAATGAAGGACCGGCTGCAACAGCCGTTTCTTCTTCCTCAGCTGTTTGAGGATTATCTTCAAGGGGAAGTTCTTCTGGTTCAGGCTGTACCGGATCTTCCGCATCCAGCTCTAAATCGAAATCGATGGAAGCAGCGCCAGTAAAGCCGATAGTCGGTTCGAACAGCATCCACCCGACCCCAGGCATATAGGCCTCTACCCAAGAATGGGCATTATTGTTCGTCACTTGATACGTATCAATCTCGCCAGTGGTCCCGATCAGTTCTCCTTCATTGAAGCCTTTGACCCAACGGGCAGGAATATCCAAAGAACGCAGCATCACTACCATGGAACTGGAAAAATTATCGCAATACCCTCTTTTGGTTTCAAATAAGAACTGATCTACATAATCCTGATCAGCTTCAGGTACAGGAATATCGGATTGGCTGTATTCAAATCCGGAGATACTGAAATAACGTTCTACAGCACGTGTTTTATCATAGACAGTTTCTGCCCCTGCCGTAATTTCAGCAGCCAGGTTTCTGACGCGTTCCGGCAGTTCATTGGGCAATTGCAAGAAACGGTCGAAATCGCCCGAAAGCTCTGCTAAATCTTCATCGCTCGTTTCCCGTAATGCAGTTAAACTATAACTGGGCTCATTGAAAGCTATTTCATACACTTCAGGCTCAAATTCCTGTCCATTCTGATAGGTTTCAAATCGTTGATCTGCCGGGCTGTATTGATAATCCGGTGATTCTTCCATGAAAAAAGAAGCAGTCCCATAAGGATAAAGAACAAACGGAAAATCTTGCTCCATCGACAAGATAGCCAAATCCAGTTCTTCTTCAGCCGGATCAAAGCCGGTATCAACCGTTTCGTCATTGCCATAGAAGATGGACTCATCTACGTTTTCGGTTAATTCCCATCCTTTTGTCGTGTACACATCTTTCGACTCGACTTTCCAGTACTGCCCTTCTGATACCTCTGCATGAAAAGCTACAGTATCGTCACCAATAAAGGATCCACCGAGACGCGAATCATCGACTCCGTATCCGATACGGCCAACATTGCCCCCCATCCCCGCGCCTCCTTGTCCGGAGAATGAAGTGATAAACGGCACAGGATCAGGCCAAATCGGGCCGGCTTTAGGCAGGTACAAGGCTAAAGCCGTCGATACTGCCACCACTAAAACCAGGGGCACGGCAAAGGCAGCCAATTTTTCCGTCCGCTCCAGAATGCGGTGCCCTTCCATCCAACGGGCCAAATGCAATAATCCGGCTAAAAGCAGGCCGATCACCATGATGCGGACAATTGCCGCGTCTCCGGAATAAGGGCTGAACGTATCCAGGACTGCTATGAAAATGACCGTCAGCAAGTAAAATAAAAAGATGCTTAATCTGAAACTTACCCAGTAATGAATCAAATAAATAGCCATCCATAATAAAGTGAAAAATAATACCGTACGGAAAACATCCGTTGTCTGTGCCCAATTTTGAGACATCAGAGCAGTAAAATTAACACTGAAATCCGTTCGGAGAAATGAAATGGCTTCGCCGGTAAAGAACAAATTCCCTGTATAGACGTAGACAATGAACCAGAGAATATAGAGAATTTTGATGGGTCCTGAAAACCACCAAGGCGCTCTCAAGAAAGCCATTAATAAACCGGCAGCGATGAAAAACAGAAACAATGCTTTATGGCCCGTTTCAGTCAGTACAATGACGGGCGTCAGCCATTCGGCAAGCATCAGAAAAACCAGCACATACAAAACAGCCATGAACAGTTTGTTTTTTCTTATGGAAGTCATTGTCTGCTCACCTCCGTAAACACCGCTGCAAAGTTCTCTGGACTCACACGCCTGACAATAAATCCTTTCGAGCGGGCAAACTGGTGCACGTCTTCCTCTTTCTTACTTAAAGGTTCACCTTTATTGGCGATGACCAGACAGGTACAATTGCTGAGGCTTTTCGCATTTTTTCGGATGGCCTGAACCATGTCTACCGACAATTCGCTGGTCACGTAGAGCAAACTTGATGTATTCATCCGCTGAAGCTCGCGGCCAATGGCCTGTTCTGCCGACTTGTCCAAGTCATCTTGTACTTTGGCTAAATGATACATGACCCGCTGCAAATGCTCTTCGGTTTGGATAATCGGGAAATAATTTCGAGTGTGTCCGACCGATAGATAAGCGACGCTCGAATTGGCGCGGACGATTGACTGCAGAATTGATGCCACAAGCTCCACCTGCAACTCGAATTTTTCTGAACTTCTGCGGTCATCCAGCAAAAATAAGTCCTGCGACTGGCGGTCTTCGAATTCTTTCGTCCGCAAAGTTTGGGTACGCGCGTATGATTTCCAATGAATCCAGGACACTCGGTCCCCTGGCTGATAATCACGGATTCCGCTTGCCATGGTGGTATCTTTTACCAGCGTAAAAGGAGCAGCCGTCGATCCTTGATCATAACGGGATTCCATTGGACGATAAGCGATTTCCACAGTATTTGGATACACAAGCACCGTTTGTTGAATCGGCAAAAGGCGGCTTTTTTTCACCCATCCAAAAAAATCAGCAATTTCCAGATGAACACCTTCCAACACATGCTCACCTCTCGGCATCTGCTCCACAGCATATGTCCAGGAAACCTTTTTCCGAAATCCAGGGACAATCATTTTTTGCTGTTGGCCAGCCAGCCTCTTATTCAAGGAAGGCGAATTGGTTTGTTCGCTTACCACTGTATAAAGCAAAGGGAAAGGGTACTTTCGGTAAATGGTAGCAGTGGCGGAAAAATCCCCCCCTTGTCTAACCTGGGCAGTATGTATTTCCCGATTGGCTTCAACGTCCTGCAAAGGATAGAAAGTAAGCAAAATCGAATACAAAATAAATGGCAGCGCCATATAAAAAATGAACCAGCTGACAAATCCTCCTTGAAACATGGCAAAAGAAAAAGTAAGGAAAAGAATGAACACCACAAGAATCAGCCGGCCTGAAAGACCCGTAATTTTTTTCAACCGATTCATTGGCCAACAAGCCTTTGGACAGGCACACGGGTTTTCGCTAAAATACGTTCAGTAATTTCTTCGGCGGTTATTCCATCATAACGAGCTTCCGACCGCAGCATGATGCGATGGCCGAAAACAAACTTCGCCAAATATTGCACATCATCAGGCGTTACGTAATTTCGTCCTTTCAATAAAGCATAGGCTTGGGAAGCTTTCATGAGTGCGATGGATCCACGCGGGCTTACCCCCAAATAAACATAGGAATCTTGACGGGTCTGTCTGGACAAATCAACAATGTAGCTGCGGATGGTTTCGTCCACTTTGATCGTCTTCACCTGTTCCTGCAGTTCCAGCAATTCATTGAGCGAAATGACGGAAGTCAGTTCTTCAATCGGAGCAGCAGACTGCGCGCGGTTCAACACTTCCATTTCTTCTTTAGGCGTAGGATACCCCATCTTGATTTTCAGCAAAAAGCGGTCGAGCTGCGCTTCCGGCAACGGATAGGTCCCTTCATATTCGATAGGGTTTTGTGTGGCCATGACAAAGAATGGTTTAGGAATCTGCATTGTGACACCATCAATGGTCACAGAAGCTTCTTCCATCGCTTCGAGTAGGGAAGATTGTGTTTTCGGGGAGGTTCTGTTGATTTCATCGGCTAAAATGATGTTGCCCATAATTGGACCGGGCCTAAAATGGAATTCCATGTCTTTCGGGTTATAAATGGAGACACCGATTACGTCCGATGGAAGAAGATCGGGTGTGAATTGTATGCGCTTAAAATCTGCTCCTACAGATTTTGCCAATGCACGGACCAACATCGTTTTTCCAACACCGGGAACATCCTCAAGCAGGACATGGCCATGCGACAGCATCGCGACAATGCTGAGTTCAGCAATATTGCGTTTGCCGATGATGACTTTTTCGATATTATCAATTACCTGTTCCAATCGCTCTTTTGCGTTCATCTATGGTTCCCCCAATATAAATCAGAAAATGTTTGAATTGTCACAATCTTATCGTAATCATAACGAATAATGGACAAGAACTCAACTACACGGATTGTTTCATCGGACCTTTTTCCCAAAGAAAAAGCAGGGACTCCCAAAGGATCCCTGCTGTTCTTCACTTTTTCCAAAAATCATCAAATATTGTAATTGGCAAATGACGTTTATGCTGCGTTCTCAAATAATAACCTTCCAATTTTTCCTGAGCATCTGTTGGGATCTTTTTGCCTTCCAAATAATCATCGATCATGTCGTAGGTTAATCCAAGAGCCACTTCATCTGGAATTGCGGGTTTGTCTTCCTCCAGATCCGCAGTCGGGATTTTCGTGTACAGATGTTCCGGAGAACCAAGTTCCTTCAGCATTGCCCGCCCTTGGCGTTTGTTTAGGCGGACTAACGGCGTCACGTCAGCAGCGCCATCTCCGAATTTCGTGTAAAATCCAGTGATGGCTTCCGCAGCATGATCCGTTCCCAATACCACTGCATTATGCATCGCCGCTACTGAATATTGGGCTTTCATCCGTTCACGCGCTTTTTCGTTGCCTTTAATAAAATCGGTCAATTCAATACCGGCCGCTTCCAATGCGCGGTCACTGGCATCAACAGCTTCTTTGATATTAATCGTGTACACTTTCGTCGGCTGAATAAATTCCAGCGCATCTTTCGCATCGTGTTCATCGAATTGGACGCCGTACGGCAATCGCACTGCGTAAAATCCGTACGTATTATCCCCTGTTTCTTCATTCAACTGATCGACAGCCATCTGAGCCATCTTTCCAACTAATGTAGAATCTTGTCCACCAGAAATCCCCAATACGTATCCTTTTAAAAACGAATGGTGCTTCAGGTATTCTTTCAAAAATGAAACGGTACGCTCGATTTCTTCTTTTGCTTGAATGGAAGGCTGAACTTTCAGCTCTTCAATGATTTGCTGCTGTAAAGTAGACATTTGACTCCTCCTCAGTCTCCGATATAGTCATGAACCGCCTGCCGAACCTCTTGAATGTTCTTCATCTTATTGTCCCAACATTTCTGGCTGAGATCTACTGGATATTCCTCAGGGTTCAATGAGCGCTTGTATTCATCCCATAACAGTTCCATGTTTTGAATCCCGTAGAGCTGCATTTCCTTAAGGCTTGGATTGTCATAGATAACTTCACCATTTTCAATGACTTTCTGATGAATGTTGACTGCATCGAAATTCGTTACAAATTTCGAGACAAATGTATGGACTGGATGGAACATTTTCAAGCGCTCCTCAGAAGCAGGATCTTCATCTTGCATGGCAATGTAATCACCTTCTGATTTCCCATTTTCCCTATCTATGATTCGGTAAACGTTTTTCAATCCGGGTGTGGTAACTTTTTCTGCAGTTCCCGAAATTTTAATGGTATCTTCCATTTCGCCGTTTTCATTTTCAATAGCCACAAGTTTATAAACAGCGCCCAGAGCCGGCTGGTCATAAGCAGTGATCAGCTTTGTCCCAATTCCCCATGCATCAACACGTGCGCCTTGCGCTTTCAAGTTCAGTATTGTGTATTCATCCAAATCATTGGATACCACGACTTCAGCGTCAGGGAAACCGGCCGCATCCAACATTTTTCTTGCCTCTTTAGATAAGAAAGCAATATCTCCACTGTCCAGGCGAATTCCCTGGAAGTTGATCTGGTCGCCAAGTTCCTGTGCCACTTTTATGGCAATGGGCAGGCCTGATTTCAAGGTATCGTATGTATCGACTAAAAAGACGCAGTTTTTATGTCGCTTTGCGTATGCACGGAATGCTTCGTATTCATCTTTGTAAGCCTGCACCATTGAATGGGCATGCGTTCCTGCTACCGGAATTCCGAATTTTTTCCCTGCACGTACATTACTGGTCGCTTCAAGACCGCCAATGTAAGCTGCACGCGTTCCCCAAATAGCCGCGTCCATTTCCTGTGCGCGTCTTGTTCCAAATTCCATTACCTTTTCTTTTTTCACAATTTGCTTGATGCGACTCGCTTTCGTCGCAATCAAAGTTTGGTAATTGACGATGTTTAATAAGGCCGTTTCGATCAACTGCGCTTCGACAAGCGGAGCTTCCACACGAATCAACGCTTCGTTTTGGAAAACCAATTCACCTTCAACAACCGAATAGACAGTACCCGTAAATCGAATGGTACGTAAATACGCAATAAAATCTTCTTTATAGCCCAGCTCTTCGTGTAAATATTTCAAATCACTTTCTGTAAACTTGAAGTTCTTCAAATAATCCAGCACACGTTCCAACCCAGCAAAAAGTGCATAGCCATTGCCAAACGGCAATTTGCGGAAAAACAATTCAAATACCGCTTTCCGATTGTGCATGCCATCTGCCCAATAAGCTTCCGACATATTGATTTGATATAAATCTGTATGTAGCGCCAAACTGTCATCCGTATAATGCTTATCCATAAGAATCTCCTTCTTCCGCATCCGTAATGCCTACAATTATACACCAATACTGGTGTGACAATAAATAAAAGCTATTTGCCTGCTTTTTAATTGGTTTGAGGGCATATGACCAAAAGGCAATCGATTTCGTGTTATACAGTTTTGGTAAGCATCCTGCAGACTAACTCTTTGACACCCATGAATAAATGTGAGATACTGAACTAGTTAACACAAAGGTAACTGGTAAATTTTGATAATCTGGCATTCTACTATAGAAGTTTTTGAGAATACTTATTCACACTGGCGCGATTTAAGGATCGCAAGGACGTAAAAGAAGGTAGGGTTTACGTTGCTTAAGTTAGAAAGCAACCAGTGGAACAATGACCGCGGTACTGGAAGTAACACTTTCAATGGAAATGATTCCCCGATAACACGGGTTGAAAAATTGAGTCAAAATAAATTATAGTTACCTTAAACAAACAAAGGGATGTCCTCTACACAGAGGGCATCCCTTTTCCAATTCCATGCGTTAGTACTTCAGCGCTACATTTTTCAAGATGGTGTAATTGCGCAAAGCTTCGAGCCCTTTTTCACGGCCAAATCCACTTTTCTTATAGCCGCCAAATGGCATTTGAACCCCGCCGCCTGCACCGTAATTATTGATGAACACCTGGCCTGCACGAATTTTGCTGGCTATACGATGGGCCCGCGCTCCATCTTTTGTCCAAATTCCTGTTACCAATCCATAGTCTGTGCCATTAGCCAGATCAATCGCCTGCTGCTCTGTATCAAATGAAAAGGCAGCAACCACCGGCGCAAAAATCTCTTCCTGCGCGACATAGCTTTTCGGAGCCAGGCCATCGATGACGGTCGGCTGGAAAAAGTAGCCGTTTTCAAGGCCGGCAGTTTCCTGCCGCTGTCCTCCTGTTAGGAAAGTTGCCCCTTCTTTATTGGCGACATCCATGAAATCCAGAATTCGGTTGAATTGTTTTTCATTTAAAATCGGGCCCAAGTCAGGGTCATCTACTCCTTTTCCGATTTGGATCGCCTGCATTTTTGCTACAACTTTTTTCAGGAATTCATCCTTAATCGATTGCTGCACCAGAAGACGTGAGCCCGCTGAACAGGTTTGTCCCGCATTTTGAATGATGGACCGCACAACCCAATCCACCGCTTCTTCCTGATCACAATCTTCGAAGATGAGGTTCGGTGATTTCCCGCCCAACTCCAACGTCACCGGCTTTACATTTTTAGCCGCACCCATCATGACGGCCGATCCTGTTTGGACAGAACCCGTGAAGGTAATGTGGTCAACATCCGGATGTTCGGAAATTGCCGACCCTGCTTCAAAACCATAACCTGTCACCAAATTGAATACGCCTTTCGGCAAAGCAGTTTTATCAAAGATCTCCGCCAGTTTAATGGCAGTCAACGGGGTATCTTCCGCTGGTTTGGCAACAACGGTATTGCCGGTTGCAATCGCAGCCGCCGTTGAGCGGGAAATGATCTGCAGTGGATAATTCCAAGGAATGATATGGGCAGTAACGCCAATCGGCTCCCGCAAGGTATAATCCAGAATCCCCGGTTGAACTGGTATGGTTTCCCCAAAAATTTTATCCGCCATTCCTGCATAGTACTCGAAATACAGCGCCGATGCCTCTACATCTTTACGTGCCTGCGTTAATGGTTTTCCGGTATCCAAGGTCTCCAGCAAAGCGATTTCTTCCGCATCTCTCCTCAATGCGTCAGCCACTTTATGCAGAATCCTCCCTCTTTCAATCGGGGGAAAGGATTGCCATTCCTCTGATTCAAACCGGTTGCGTGCCGCTTGGACCGCTGCGTCCACGTCCTGTTTTTTGCCTCTTGGAATTTGCGCCAGCACTTCGCCGGTACCCGGATTTATTGTTTCAAAATGTTCCTCTTCGGTACTGTCCAGCCACTGGCCATTGATATACATCTGTTGTTTTTTCACGTTTTTCACCTCTTTCCAATTAAATTCCGCGTCCTCCATCAACGTTCACTACGCTGCCCGTCATCATTTTCGCCAAATCAGAACTTAAGTATAGAACACAATTGGCAATAGCCTCAGGTGTAATCAATTCACCGAGGGGCACACTTTTACGGAAAATATTTTCTTTTGCTTCGCCTTCATTGCCGCCGGCTGTGGTGAATTCACCCAGCATTTTAGTATCGGCTGGCCCTGGATTGATGGCATTGACCCGTATGTTATACGGAGCCAATTCAATCGCCAGCGCTTTCGTCAAAGAAATCGTTGCTCCCTTAGAAGCTACATATGCATTCAATCCTGGTCTTGGCCGATCCACGGACACCGATGCGATGTTGATGATGGATCCGTTTTTTTGCTGTTTCATATAAGGTACAACCGCTCGGGAAGTTAAAAAGACCGCTGTCGAATTGATGGACATGATACGCTCCCAGTCTTTCAATGAAACTTTTTCGATATCTGTTGCCGCTTGGGCAATGCCGGCGACATTGGCCAATACGTCAATCTGACCGAAAGTTTCCGCTGTTTTTTTTATAGCCGATTCGACACTTTCCTCGTCTGCCAAATTTCCTTGTATAACCAGCAATTGTTCAGGATATCGAGATTCCAGTTCGACTAGGCTGGCAGTTTGAATATCGATCCCCGCCACTTTTGCGCCTTGTTCAAGAAATTGTTCGACAACCACTTTTCCCATTCCGCCTCCTGCGCCTGTTACAATCGCCACTTTCTCATTTACATTCATTTGAGTTCCTCCGCTTCTATTTAACAATCAGCTGTTGAACCTTTTCCGCAATCGCCGAGCCAAGCTCCTGCGTCGTTGAAGTTCCGCCTAAGTCCGGCGTCAGTACCCGGCCTTCTTGCAATACTTGTTCAATGGCATCGACAATTGCCGTGGATAGATCCGGCCGTCCCAGATGATCCAGCATTAGAGCGGCTGACCAAATTTGTGCAATCGGATTAGCGATTCCTTTTCCAGCAATATCCGGTGCTGATCCATGAATCGCTTCAAACATGGAAGGAAATGTCCGGTCCGGATTGATGTTGCCTGACGGCGAAACACCTAAGCCCCCTACTAAAGCAGCTCCAAGATCCGTCAATATGTCTCCGAATAGATTCGATGCCACCACTACTTCAAACGATTCCGGACGCATCACGAAATAAGCTGCCAGCGCATCGATAAAATTGCTTTCGAGTTCAATCTCGCCATAGTCTTCTGCTACTTCCTTCACGACTTCATCCCATAACTTCATCGAATGGATAATGGCATTGGATTTCGTGGCGCTTGTCACCTTTGATTTTTTGTTTTTTCTGGCATATTCAAAGGCATATTTAGCGATGCGTTCTACACCTTGCTTCGTAATGACAGTGTTTTGAATGGCCATTTCTTGGGACTGCTGTTGATAAAGCCGTCCCCCGATATTTGAATACTCTCCTTCCGCATTTTCACGGAATACCATAAAATCAATGGGCTGTTCATTTTTCAAAGGAGATTCAATACCCGCCAAGCGTCTGATGGGGCGCATATTGACATATTGCTGAAAGTTTTTCCGAATGGGCATAATCAATTCCCAAATGGTGATTTCATCCGGCACCCGCTTATCTCCCACTGCTCCAAATAAAATGGCATCAAAGCTTTTCAATTGATCCAACCCATCTTCCGGCATTATCCGACCGTGTTCCAAATAATACTCACTGCCCCATTCGAATGGCCGAAATTCGATTTTAAAATCAGGATCCTGCTGTTTCAGCGCTTCCAGCACTTTGATAGCTTCGGCAGTTACATCCGGTCCGATTCCATCCCCCGGAAGAACCGCTATTTTATACGTTGTCATAAACTCTCCCCCAATTAGTTAATCTCCAAGAAGGAATAAGCTGATCCCTGGAATAAACGAAATTATAATGACATCTACAATCATGATCAGAATAAACGGAACAATCGCTTTCAAGAGACTTTCGAATTTTGTTCCTGCGATATTAGCTGCAACAAATAAATTGACGCCTACTGGCGGTGTAATGAATCCAATTCCAAGGTTGACAATCATAATGATTCCGAAATGGACCAAGTCAATGCCCAGGGCACTGGCGATAGGCACGAGAATCGGCGTTAAAATGATGATGGCAGCTGAAGTTTCAAGGAAAACGCCGCAGATCAGCAATAACAAGTTAATGATCAATAAAGCGATGATCCAATTCTCGGTAACCCCGAGCATCAGCTCGGTCAATTCAGCTGGAATCCGTTGCCGCGTCAAGTAATAGCCGAATACGGAAGCTCCCGCAATGATGAACATGATGACCGCTGTCACCACGACGGAGGAAGAAAATATATGGATAAGGTCTTTAAATTTGATTTCCCGGTAGATAAAGATCCCGACAATCAATCCGTAGACAACTGCCACAACGGCTGCTTCCGTCGGAGTGAAGATCCCCCCATAAATCCCGCCTAATATGATGACCGGCATCATCAAGGCCAAGAAAGCATCGAAAAACGCTTTAAAGAAATCTTTGAAGCCGAATTTTTCGCCTCCGCCATACCCTTCTTTCAAAGAGATCAAATAAACCAACAGAATGAGCGACACCATAACGAACAGTCCAGGAACAATTCCAGCGATAAATAAGTCACTCACCGAAACACCGGCTGCTACTCCATAAAGGACGAGCGGCACACTCGGAGGAATCATAATCCCGATAGTTCCCCCTGCAGCTTGGATTGCTGTTGCAAAACTTTTGTCGTAGCCTTTATTGACCATTGCCGGAATCATCAATGCTCCGACTGCTGCTGTAGTGGCAGCAGCCGAACCTGAAATAGCCGCAAAAAACGCACAAGCGACAATTGAGACAATGCCTAGTCCCCCTTTGACACGGCCGAAAATAACATTGGCCAAATGAATCAAACGCTGGGAGATCCCTCCGCTTTCCATCAATTTCCCTGCCAAAATAAAGAAGGGAATAGCCATCAAAGGGAATGAATCTACAGAGTTGAACATCCGTTGAATGATCACAATCAACGATACATTGCCATCGAGAAAGAAGACAAGAGTAGAGGCAAGCCCAAGAGCTACTGCAATTGGAACATTTATTAAAAATAACACCATCAATAAGATAAACAGTACCAATGCCATCTTCAGACACCCCCGCTTTTAAAGTCTTTTGAAAACTGCGAGGCCATATTGATAATTAAAATCGCACCACTCACTGGAATGACCATATAAATCATCCCCATAGGAATTCGTAACACCGGCGATAATTGTGACATCCCTTGCATCGCCAAGTCATAGCCTTCTATTACCATCAACAGGAAAAAAAGCAGACTGGCAAATGTCGCGATGATGTAGAGTGCTTTGCGGATAGAGAGGCTAAATAAATTCACAAAAAATTCCATCCCGATGTGCGCCTTTGAAGACATTGCATAAGCTGCTCCTAAAAAAGTCAGCCAAATCAAGCTGTAACGTGCCAATTCTTCAGTCCAGGCAAGCGGTGAATCAAGTGCAAAGCGGAAAATCACCTGCAGAAAAACCACAACGACCAACAAAGCCATCAAAAGGTTCAATACGTGCTTGATGCCCCAGTTCATGTAATCGACTAATTTATTCATCGCCTTTCCCCCGATAGAAAAAAGAGAGAATAGATTCTCTCTTTTTCAGATTTCCTTATATCTCCATGCTTTAACGAACAATAAAGATAAAGAAAACTTCTGTTAAAAGTTTTCCTCGTTCAATTATTGGGCGTCCAGAATTTCATTGAGCAGATCCTGGTGCTCGATGGTTTCATAAACCGGTTGAACCGCTTCCTGGAAAGGTGCAGTGTCGATGTCTTCGATGATTTCCACACCGTTATCTTTCAAGTTCTGAATGGATTCCTTCTCCATTTCGACAATCAAATCACGTTCTTTCGCTCCTGCTTTTTGCCCCTCTTCGACAACGATGTCACGCAAATCTTCAGGCAGTTCGTCGTATGTTTGCTGGCTCATCATATAGATGGCAACGGAATAAACATGTCCTGTTAAACTCATATATTTCTGATTGGCATCGTAAAGACTGAACTGATCTGCGACAATTGCCGGATTTTCCTGTGCATCAACAACCCCTTGTTGCAAAGCTGTAATCGCTTCAGTCCAAGCCATTGGTGTCGGCTGCGCACCTAATGCCTCAAAAGCAGCTAGATGAATTTCATTTTCCTGTGTTCTGATCTTCAGGCCTTTCAAATCTTCAGGAGTTTCGACTGGACGTACTGCATTGGTGATGTGGCGATAACCATTTTCTCCCCATGATAAGCCGATAATGCCGTTTTCCTCCATTTTGGCGAATAACTCGTCTCCAATGTCGCCTTCGAGAACCTCTACTGCGGATTCACGATCTTGAAAAAGGAATGGCACATCCAATACGCCCAACTCCGGCACAAAGTTAGTGACTGGTGCGGTTGAAGAGACCACCAAATCGACTGTCCCCAGTCCCATTCCTTCAGTCAACTCACGTTCCGCACCAATCTCACTGTTCGCGAACACTTCAATTTTTACTTGGCCATCTGTACGTTCTTCTACCGCTTCAGCCATCTCTAAAAAGCCGATATGGTAAGGGTGGTCATCTGGCAGCGAATGTCCAGCTTGAAGGACATAGGTTTCTCCTGAGCTTCCTTCTTCTGAAGATGAACTGCTATCGGAACCTCCACATGCCGTTAATGCTAAAACACTGGCCATCATCACCGAAATAAATCCGAACTTCTTCTTTGCCATACTTTTGCTTCCCCCTTTTTTATCGCGCTTTACCGATGAATTGAATGCTCTTATGGAAGTTGGGCATCCATTCCTCGTGAAAGTCCATATGGTGCGTTACATTTCTGCGGAATATAAACCCCTGCAGAATAGAGCTTTTTAATTTAACTGGTAATCAGCAATTTCATAATCCAGCTGACTTCTTCAGTTTCCAGCAGAAATAGCATTAGATTAAGCAAGATAGGCCTATGATAAGAGCACAGCTCCAAAACAATATTTTATTCAATATTTCGTCTATTTAGATCAGAACAACTCAGCGGGAATGTGAACTCCCACCGAGTAAACTTATCGATTCAAATAATCTGTAACTGCTCCTTTTGAAGAACATGACACGTTATGTGCGTATTTTCCAAGAACACCTTTTTTATGAAGCGGTGGCGCTACCCATTGTTTGCGGCGCTCTTCCAGTTCTGCTTCGGAAACATCCATGGAAATTTCCTGCAACTCCGAATCGATTGTCACCAGATCGCCTTCCTGTAAAAAGGCGATCGGCCCGCCAACTTGTGCCTCGGGTGCAATATGTCCAACTACAAGACCGTGGGTTCCCCCTGAAAAACGCCCGTCAGTCAGCAAAGCGACGGATGCGCCCATGCCTTTACCAACCAGAATTGCAGATACCGATAGCATTTCCGGCATTCCCGGACCGCCTTTTGGTCCTACATAGCGGATGACCAATACGTCTCCATCGTTGATTTCATTGGCCATAACGGCTGCCGTTGCTTCTTTTTCGTTATTATAAACGCGAGCAGGACCTGTGTGCCGTTTCACTTTTACGCCGGACACTTTCGCTACTGCGCCGTTCGGCGAAAGATTCCCTTTCAGGACGATCAGGGGACCATCTTTGCGTTTCGGATTATCGAAAGGCATGATGACTTTTTGCCCTTCCTGCAATCCAGGCGACTCCTGAAGATTTTCAGCCACTGTTTTGCCTGTGACCGTCATGCAATCTCCATGAATATAGCCTGCTTCAAGCAGCATTTTCATGACTGCCTGTACTCCGCCAACCTCGTGCAAGTCCTGCATGACGTATTTGCCGCTCGGCTTCAAATCGGCCAAATGCGGAACCGTCTTCTGCAGGCGGTTGAAATCGTCGATTGTCAAATCAACTTCCGCTGCATGCGCAATAGCCAGTAAGTGCAAGATAGCATTTGTTGAACCGCCAAGCGCCATAACAACGGTGATGGCGTTCTCGAACGCTTCTTTCGTCATAATGTCTTTCGGATAAACTCCCAGTTCAAGCAAGTTATGTACTGCTGCTCCAGCTTTTTCACAATCCGCTAGCTTTTCAGGAGATACTGCCGGGTTCGAAGCGCTCCCCGGCAAACTCATGCCCATCGCTTCAGCCGCAGATGCCATTGTATTTGCAGTATACATGCCGCCGCATGATCCTGCTCCTGGACAAGCACCGCATTCGATATTGCGAAGCGTGTCATCGTTGATGTCTCCATTATTATGCTGGCCGACACCCTCAAATACCGAAACAATGTCGATATCCTGCCCATTGTGGCGTCCAGGCGCAATCGTACCACCGTACACAAAAACAGCTGGAACCTCTGAATTGGCAATGGCGATCAAGCAACCCGGAATGTTCTTATCACATCCGCCGATGGCCACTAAACCATCCAAACTTTCCGCCCCTACTACAGTTTCAATCGAATCGGCAATCACATCGCGGCTTGAAAGAGAATATTTCATGCCTTCGGTTCCCATGGAAATTCCGTCAGACACTGTAATCGTATTAAATATGAATGGGACACCCCCAGCTTCTCTAGCACCTTTTTTTGCACTGATCGCCAAGTCGTCAATATGTATATTACACGGTGTCACTTCGCTCCATGTGCTCGCGACACCAATCATCGGTTTCTTGAAATCTTCATCTGTTACACCCACTGAACGAAGCATGGCACGGTTCGGTGCTTTCATTGCCCCTTCACTAAAAACCTTACTGTTGATGCGCAAATCTTTTTTCATAATTATCCTATCCTTTCTTTTCTATTTATTATAGAGCACATTTGTCAGAATTCAACGAATAAAAAAATAATAATTTCATTATTTTTATAATCGTCAAATAACTTACACATGTATGCGGTTTCATCAATAGCTTCTAAATTCCTTTCTTGCTGTATGCAATATATTTCTTTATAATTACCTTGTCTACAATAACTTTGTGAAAGCAATATAGTTTCATTCACTGTCTGAAGCATTAGTGAATCCGCGTTTTTATGAACACACTTGGAATCACGTTATTCCCCGAACAATTTAAAAGAATCAGAAGTGCAAGCTAAAGGAGATGATCATGTGTTGATCCGACAAGCTAAAAGCAGTGAATTTTTTTTATTGAAAGAACAACGATTGTCTTCCTATCAGCCATATAAAGAAGTCCTTACACCAGAACATTGGGAAATGCTGAAAGCCAATTTAGCTTCCACCAACGACCAGGATCCTGGTGTTGAAGTATTCGTCGCAGAAATTGATGGCCACATTGCTGGCAGTGTGGCCCTGTTTCCAGCTGAGTCCATTGCATATGGATGGGATACCCAAAAGATTGAATATCCTGAAATCCGCATGTTGGCTGTCAGTGCAGAATTCCGTTCCCGAGGCGTCGGCAAAACTTTAGTCGAGCATTGCATCGATATTTCTAAAATTCGCCGGCAAAAGTTCGTGGGTCTCCATACCGGCAGTTTTATGGAAAACGCCATTGCACTTTATGAAAAAATGGGATTCCAGCGTGTACCTCAACTTGACTTTGCTCCTCTTGATGACGGCATCGTCGTTCAAGCGTTTCGTTATAATCTATAGCTATAAAAAAACAAGCCATAATTTCTATGGCTTGTTTTTTATAGCTACCCAGTTTTACTGGCGAAATGGATTTTTCCACTCCATCAGCAATGCGTAATCGGCAGATTCTTTGTCTTCTACATAATTGGACACCACTGCTACCGGCGTTCTCCCACAACGCAGAAGAAACGAAATCACGGGATCTTTCAGCTTTCCGCCGATGACT
This sequence comes from Planococcus wigleyi, assembly GCF_014836985.1. Taxonomy (GTDB): domain Bacteria; phylum Bacillota; class Bacilli; order Bacillales_A; family Planococcaceae; genus Planococcus; species Planococcus notacanthi. Next base: position 20,509 of record NZ_JACSPU010000005.1, read on the forward strand.
TGTTCTGCGTACTGTTCGGCTGTAAACCGGTCAGAATAATTATGGTATCCGGGCATTCTGCCCCCGCCAAGCAGACGTTCCAGCCCATCGTGCACCACTCGCTCATACATCGCCTGCATCAGAAGCTGCCCCAATTTCAACGACCGGTATTTCGGATGAACACAGATATCAACGATATACAATGTCGCACCATCCGCCTTATGGTTTTGGATATAGCCGTTGTCCGTCGCCTCTTGCCATGTGTGCTCCGGATGAGCAGGATCAAAATCCGTCAACAATGCCGTCATCGAACCCACTACTTCTCCTTCAACTTCAATGCACAGTGATCCTTCTGGATACAGAGCTACATGACTCGCCAATTGTTGTTCATTCCACCAGAGATCTGAAGAGAATGGGGGCGGAAAACTTTCCTTTTGAATGGCAATCAAATCCGGAAAATCAGACTTTCCATAATTACGGATCTCTGCCTTCACCGGCTTGTCATTGTCAAAGACATATTGCTTCTTGCTATACACATTCCTCTCCCCTTTCTTAATCTCTATCATACGATATCGCTGCTTACAGAAACCACCATGCTTCCTGGCAACGGGAGTTTTTCCATGAAAATGGCTACAGGCAAACTCAGTTAGAATGAGTTTGCCTGTAGCCTGAAAAATGCTCAAAGTTGAGCTGCTATTTATTGAACCGATTAAATTGGCGGCAGGATATTTGGACCGCCGATGACCATCACACCCAATAAACCAGTGGACAAGGCTGATAGCAGAAACAGTTTTGTTTTCATCATTTCAATTCACCGCCATTCTCTTCCCGATAAGATTGGTAAAAATAAGCTTTTTCCCAATCTTCTTGTTTTTGGTAATAATCTGCTAATTCAGCTGCAATAGTTTTCGTTTCCTTTATATAACCATGTTTTCTGAAAAATGGAAACATTTTTTCTTCAGAATAGGTCAAAAGATCTGGTTGGGAAAAATTTCTTTTATCGAAGTAATTGGCATAAATATGAAAGTATTTATCCTCTAATGGATTGCTGATTGCTTTCAGTTCCTCAATCAGCAGCGTGGCATTTTGGCCTGTTTCAACCATTGCTTCCAATAAACTTAATAGTACAGCTTTGTAGAAATAACTGTCGGGAGTTATTTTGTCTTTTAATGCATGCAGTATTTCTAAGGCTTCCCCATGCTCGCCTTTGATTTTCAGCAACTCGGTGTAGTTGTAGAGTGTTTGGTTATGCAATTCCATTTGTTTCGTCAAGTGCGTGTTGCGGATCAGCACTTCGTAAATGCTTTCTGCCTGTACCAGCAGGTTTCTCCGGGTATAATTGATGGCCAACAGCATTTGCGCATGCAGGAGCCGGATGTAATTATGGTGAAGCTGGAAAGATCGTACCGCCAGTTCTGCGTAATGCGCAGACAACTCATAGCGGTCAGCCAGCACCAGCATGCGTGCCTTCTGGTAATAAAACTCCCCTTCAAACTTTTGAGGAATGCTCTGGATTCCTGAATCCAGGTTGTTTAGGAATTCGAGGGACCGGCTGTTGTCCCCCATCATAGAGGAGTACAGCGATTGAAAAAACTGATGTACCCAAAGCTCTGCTGCTAAAAAAGAAGCTTTCATGCGTTCCAGCAGCTTTTTCTGCCGTTCTGCCTTGACTCTGTCATTGTCATAAATATAAAAACGGAATTTATACAATTCGTACTGGTTCACCAACCCGGTGGATTGTATATAATCATTTTCCACTTCAAGTTGCTGGTACAAATTGCGCATGGTTTCAAGATCGTAATGAAGAGAGCAGTCAACAAATCTCCCGAGCAGTTTTTCCAGCCGCTTATGCTTTTCCAGTTCTTTGTTCAATTGGACGCCCATTTTCAACAACAATGCCTTGATAGTGGATTCGTGCGGCAAATAAGCATTGGATTCGATTTTGCTCAAATGAGAAATCGAACAGATGCCATCTGCCAATTGAGATTGCGTCAAATTGTTTTTCGAGCGGTAGTATTTGATAATCGAGCCGACGTTCATAATTTCACCCTTTTTTACAGATTAAAAGAAATATACCATAAAAAAACAATCCCGACATTTTTGAAGGGATTGTTTGGCATTTAAAGTTATTACTGTTTATTGTACACGTGAGAATCCAAAGCCTGATGCGTAATCATCACCAACACCAGCACCTGATCCTGAAAGGATGTCATATGCTTTGGCGCGATTTTGCAGATTCGCACGAATTTGGACGTTTGAAGAATTTGGAGTCGTTGCCCAAATTTTTGCTGCAAGGCCTGCTGCATGCGGCGAAGCCATTGAAGTTCCACTGATTGTTGCATAGCCGCCTGTATACCAAGCAGAGTATACCGCTGCTCCAGGAGCTGAAACTTCAACATCGTATTTGCCGATTGAATAATCGCCATCTGTAGAGCTATAGCCGCGTGAAGAGAAATCCGCCACACGGTATGTGCCGTTCTGGATCACGTTTTCAAGTGCCGCAACTGCTACTGCATTCGGCAATGCGCCTGGGAAGCCGATTGATCCTTGTGCAGGACCTGAGTTGCCAGCTGCTGCAATAATCAATACCCCTTTGTTATATGCATAGTTGACTGCGTTTGTAATCAAGCTGCTTTCCGCAGAAGATCCTAGAGACATATTGATGACTACTTTCGTTTTTAAAGCAGTAGCCTGATCTGCAACGTGGCGAATAGCTGCAGCAATATCATCGGAAGAACCTGAACCATCGTCGCCTAATACCTTATAAGCCCAAAGATCGGATTGAGGAGCAACTCCATATAATCCTCCATTCCCATTCGCAAGAGCTGAACCGGCTACGTGTGTGCCATGCCCCTGACGATCTGTACAGGTGCCGTTTGTGATGCTCGCGCCTAGAGTAAAGTCTTTACATTGTTCAATATTGCCCGATAGATCGGGATGATTCACATTAACCCCAGTATCCAGAACGGCGATATTGATGCCAGCACCACCTGATGTCTTGGCCAGGCTGGAATTATTATAGATTGCTTTAATGCCCCATGGCGTCGCTTGAGAAGCAGCCATTGTTGAATATTTGGCAAGCGGTTCAGAAGATGTGGCTTCAATGCTGTATTCAGGAACTTTTTCTACTTTTATATTTTTGTTTTTCTGGAGAGCCTCATATTGCTTTGCGTTCATATTGGTGGTGAATCCTTCACCTTTAAAATCCCATTGGACCCCGTATTGGTTTTTAGCATTTTTCAGGTCCTGTTGATTCGCCGAATCGACGAGTACACGGAATTTCTCATTGCCATTCGCTGTTTCAGTGGATTCCCCGTTGGCGCTGACGCCCATTGCCGGTATTAGCAAAGTAGCTGCCAACATTGCCGTCGTAATGAATTTTGCTGATTTCTTCATCGTTCAATCCCCTTTTCCAATATGGTATATGGCTGTTAGGATCCAGGAGCGGCGTCCCGCACCTTAACGTAATCCCGGTTGGTGAACCTGCCATACACTTACGTTAGCAGAACATCCGTTTTTCCGTAATTGGGAAATTCTCAAGAAAATTCCGACCATAAAACGATTATGAGCTTATATACTCATACATTTGTGCCTATTTATTTTCCACATCAAAAGCCTCCTCATTGTTAAGTAAAACAATGAGGAGGCTTAATTTACCTGCTATGCTATCCATAAATTTCTTTTTTCATAAAATAGATGCATGCTTCATAAGGTTGAAGCACCCCTTTAACCCGTTTTTCGTAATTGGTCAGAAGAAGTTCAGCATCATACGGCGTATTCCATGTGCAAGGGCGTTCGCTTAAATTGGAAGCAATCAGCATTTTGGTATAGCGGTCTTCCCGTACATAAGCATAGACATCGGGGCAACCGGAATCCGTCAAATTGGTCGTTCCGTATACCAGCACATCCCAGTTTTGCCGCAGGTGAATCATCTTTTTATAATAAGACCAAATGGATTTCGGGTCGTCTTTCTGAGCTTCTACATTCAGCCATTTATAATTTGGGTTTACTGCCAGCCATGGTTCGGCAGTTGAGAAGCCACCGTATTTCCTGCTGTTCCATTGCATCGGCGTACGGGCATGGTCTCGGCTGATTTTTTTGATGATTTTCATCAAATCTTCATGGGGAACGCCTTCTTTGCGGTTGTACCGGTACATATTTTTGGTTTCAATGTCATTGTACATGTCAATATCATCAAACGGCGCATTGGTCATCCCGATTTCCTGCCCTTGATAGATGAATGGCGTGCCCTGCATGAAAAAGTACATGCATCCCAAAGCCGTTGCACTTTCAAACCAATAATCCCGATCATTTCCCCAAATGGAAACCGTTCTTGGGCGGTCATGGTTTTCAAGATACAGGGAGTTCCATGCGACACCGTGGGCTGCTTTTTGCCAGCGGTCCAGAACTTCTCTTAAATCTTCTACGTCCAATCCGCCATTAACTTCATCACTGGCTGCTTCCAAGGCTTCCCGATGGAAAATCATATTGAATTTACCCTCATGCTCACTGATCCATTGTTCCATGTCATGTGATTTAACGCTGTTTGCTTCGCCAACTGTGACAATATCATAACCCGAAAAAGCTTTCTCTTTCAATTCTGCCAGCATTTCCTGCAGACCTTCCACTTCCGTGAATTTTTCCCAAGCTGGAACATACGGAAGGTATTTAGGATTTGGCATATCGCTGTATTCTTTCTTTATATGGTTGATAGCATCTACACGGAAACCATCAACTCCTTTATCCAGCCACCAGCGGATCATTTCATAGACGGCTTTGCGCATATCTTCATTTTCCCAATTCAAATCCACTTGGTTTTTGGTGAAGATATGGAGATAGTATTGATTGGATTTCGGGTCAAAAGTCCATGCTGGTCCCCCGAAAATACATTCCCAATTGGTTTGCTGGTCCCGCCAGACATACCAATCTCGTTTCGGACTATCTTTTGAAGAACGGGATTCCACAAACCACGGATGCTGGTCACTTGTATGATTAATAACCAGATCGATGATGAGTCGCATTCCTCTTTTATGGACTTCTTTGAGTAAACGGTCAAAATCCTCCATCGTTCCCATTTCGTCCATAATGGCCTGATAATCACTGATATCATACCCATTATCTACATTTGGGGATTTATACATTGGACAAATCCAGATGATGCTGATGCCCAAGTCGTTTAAATAATCCAGTTTTTCTGTCACGCCATTTAAATCCCCGATGCCATCCCCATTTGAATCATTAAAGCTCCGTGGATAAATTTGATAGACTACGGCTTCTTTCCACCAGGTTTTTTTCAAGTTCCTCTCCCTCTTCCTAACATTGGAAATCGCTATTATCGGTTCATTTTTCCTGATCAGCTTCTAATTTACTTTTGCCACTTGCGCTTTTAGATTTTCTGGCCATTTCCAACCACTGATGTCCGCAGCCTCTGAGACATGATACGGTTTGCTTGCACCCACGATTGCGGAAGTAACTGCCGGTTGGTTCAGCGTCCATGCCAATGCAAACTGCGACAACTGACACTCCTGCTCAACTGCCAAATCGTTGTAAGCAGCGACCCGTTCAAAATTAGCTTCCGTAAAATAACGCTGAATAAGATCTTCTCCTTTTGCTGCACGGCTGCCTTCGGGCATATCGCCTTTTGCTTTGTATTTTCCGGACAGCATGCCCCGTGCCATAGGGCTGTAGACCAGCAGACCCGTTTTCTCAGCTGCGCAATAAGGAACTACCTCTCTTTCCAATTCGCGCGATAATAAATTATATTCGGACTGGCTCGAAACGAAATGCTCGAGACTATGAAAATCACTGATCCCTCTTGCTTTCGCCATTTGCCATGCAGCAAAATTCGAACAGCCGATATAGCGGACCTTCCCCTGTCTCACCAAATCCGTCAGCGCAGACAAAGTTTCTTCCAATGGAGTCGTTTCATCAAAGCGGTGCACTTGGTACAAATCAATCCACTCGGTCTGAAGACGCCTCAACGACTCTTCTGCCTGCTGCATGATATGAAGCTTTGAAAGCCCTTGCTGGTTTGGGCCTTTGCCCATCGGCAACCCGACTTTTGTGGCTAGGATTGTCTGATTCCGTTTTCCTTTCAAGTACTTGCCGACAATTTCTTCACATTCTCCTGTCCCATATTTAAACGGCTCATCCTGTCCCTTGCCGTAAAAATTGGCGGTATCGATTACATTGATTCCTCGATCCATCGCTACATCCATGATTTCAAATGAAGCCTGTTCATCTATCCAACGCCCAAAAGCCATGGTGCCCAAACTTATCGCTGAAATCTTCATTCCCGTTTCCCCTAAATGTCTGTATTCCACCCAATCCCCCCTAACGCTTATGGTCCGTAATTCCGCAGCAATTCCTTTACCTTTTCTATTCAATATTCATATGGGAATTCCTGCAATTAACTCCGTTATTTTTCGGATAATTCCAAATACTTCGCTATACAAAAATAAAAACAGCTACCTGAAGAAAGGGTAGCTGCTGCGGTTATCGATTCTGCTTATACTCTTCAAAGACTTTCGCTGCAAATCCGGCGACATAATCACTTCCGCCATTGTCTTCAATAGATTCAATCATCATTGCAAGAATAAAGTCCGGCTGATCGGAATCATACGCAACGAAAAAGCCGTTTTCCTGACCTTCTTCTCCGATTGCACCTTTCAATTCAGCAGTACCCGTTTTACCGGCAATTTTTACGGAAGAGCTATTGGCTGACTGGGCGTAGCCGTCCACTACAACATTACGCATCCCTTTGCGCAGTATCGCAGCATTTTCTGCACTCAGCACTCCCTCTTTCCATACCTGCCCTTTCTCCTCTTCCATATACAGCAGCGGCTTATACATGATGCCGTCTGTCAGGAAGGGCTGATACATCGTAGCCAGATGAAGAATATTCGTCAGCATCTGTCCTTGGCCGAAAGAAGTATCGGCCAGTTGGCCTTCAGATCCTAAAGTGCCTTCATTGGAAATCTGTGAAGGCTGCAATTCCAGGGCAAAGGGAATTTCCTCACCAAACCCGAAGTTCTTCAAACCTGCTACAAATGTTTCGTTACCCATTTCGAGCGCTTGGCGGGCAAAATAGATATTGTCCGAATACACCAATGCTTTATTCAAATCGATGGGATTAGGGGCTTCCGGATGCAGACGGGATACCCGGTAATCTCCCCAAGAACCGTCTTTTTGCCAGGTTGCTCCATCAATCTGCAGACCTTGCGCGGGATCAAGCGCTCCCGCTTCCATGCCGATAGCGGCTGTCACGGGTTTGATGGTCGAACCTGGTGCATATGCTGCGCCAAAACGGTTGAAAAGCGGATTCAAGGGATCTTCGCTCAGTTCCTTGAAGCGGCTTTCACTGATGCCCAGCATGTATTCGTTCGGATCATAAGCCGGTGAGCTGGCCAAGACAAGCGTTTCTCCCGTTTCCGGATTGACCGCTGCACTGGTGCCCGCTTCCCCTTTCATCGACTCATAGGTCGATTTCTGGAGTTCGGCATCAATCGTCAAGATGATTGTTTCCCCATTTTCAGCCGGTGTTTCAGCGACTGTCACCTTTTCTCCATTTTCACCTTGCTTGGCGATAACAATTTTTACGCCATTAGCACCATGAAGACGCTCTTCCAAGATTTGCTCGAGCCCTCTTCTGCCGATCGAGTCAGTGTTTGTATAACCTTGATCTTTCAATTCCTCTAACTTTTCAGCAGTGATAGGTCCAATGTAGCCACTTAAATGGCCAAGAGCTTCCCCGTAGGGATATTCACGCATCGCGGTTTCCTGATAAGTGACGCCTGAAATTGCTGTCGCTTTCTCCAATAACTCCGTATCGTTTTTAGCCGCTTTCGAAATCGGGACAAACTGATTGTCCTGAACCCAGCTTTGCCCTAATTTTTCATCAATAGAAGCCACAGAAATTCCGAGAACATTTGCCAGATCATCTTTGGCAGAGGCTTCTGTAAAGTTCTCAGGAACCACTCCGATGTTAAAGCCCGTTCCATTGATGGCAATCGGCTGCTCGTTGCGGTCCAGTATTTCTCCACGCACTGATTTTGTTGTAGATACCTGTACTTCATCTCCTTTTTCCAGCTGTTCAAAGATAAAGGATGGATCCCATTCAACAAACCAATCTTCAGTTTCTTCCTTCGTTTCAAATAACAAAGTCATCGTTTTTTCAAATTCAACAGGCCCTGCCAGTGTATCCATCTTCACTTGCACAGGAAAGTCTGCCGGTTTTTCCGTATCCCATTTTGCATCCTCATCCGGATTCGTATAAGTCACTTCAACATTCTCAATCGCCAGATCTTCATAAAGCTTTTGCTGCCGTTCGACAAAATCTTCCGAAGCATAGGCTTCTTTCGTACCGCTATTTAAATAAGCGGTGTACATCTCCGAAAACTCTCCATTGTTCCAATGCTCTATGTATTCCTTCAGTCTGTCTTCAGGCGTCGCCTGCTGCTGGCAACCAGCCAAAAAAAGCAGCACAGCCAATGCCAAGATGATTGAAAATTTCTTTGCCATACAATAACCCCCAGTTGTTTTCTTTATTTTACCAATAAACAACAGCAAGGTGAAAGAATAAAAACTTTAATTGGAAAGTTGAATTAGAAAAGCCGATATTCTCCTTGTTTCTTGCAGTCATCTCTACAGTTTAGAAGAAAAAACGGGTTGTTTACTGATCACTTTGAGTAATGGGCAGTGGACTTTTCTTGGAGAGTTTTTGAACGCTCTATTCAAAGCATAAAACTTCTGCTATTTCCCTTTTCAATATGGTAAACTGTTTAACAAAAGACAGGAGGGTGAATATGGTTAATGTTACATTTTCAGAGTCTATTGGCTCTGTACTAACACTTGAAAAAAGAACTCAGTTAAAGCAGATTCATGAAAACCTTTATAACAAAGAAGGAAAAGGCTCGGATTTCCTTGGCTGGCTGGATTGGCCAAGTACGCTTGATGAGGAATTCTTGGCAAAAGTCGAAAAAACTGCTGCCCAAATTCGTGACAATGCGGATGTACTGGTCGTCATCGGCATCGGCGGTTCATACCTCGGCGCCAAAGCTGTATTATCAGCATTGGATCCTTATTTCAGTAAGGAATCGGGGCTGGAAGTCGTATTTGCAGGACATCAGGTCAGCGGTGAATACTTAAAGCAATTGCTTGCCCATCTTGAAGGCAAACGCGTTATGGTCAATGTCATTTCCAAATCAGGGAAAACAACAGAGCCGGCTATCGCTTTCCGTTTCCTGAAGGATTATATGGAAAAACGCTATGGCCAGGAAGCTGCTGAGCGGATCATTGTCACAACTGATGCTGAAAAAGGTGCTTTGCTGACACTTGCTGAGGAGAACGGCTATGAACGTTTTGTGGTACCTGCAGATGTGGGCGGCCGTTATTCTGTTTTCACCGCTGTCGGGTTGGTGCCGATTGCGGCGGCTGGTTATTCCATTCGCGAGCTGATCGCTGGAGCAGCCAATGCTGAAGAACTGTACAACAACACTGATGCTGACGAAAATCCAGCATTGCAGTACGCAGCAGTCCGCCACCAGCTTTATGTGGAAGGCTATACCACAGAAGTGATGGCAACTTTCGAACCGAAACTTTCTTTCGTCCAGGAATGGTGGAAGCAATTGTTCGGTGAAAGCGAAGGCAAAGAAGGTAAAGGGATTTTCCCTGCATCGGTCTCCTTTACCACAGATCTTCATTCCATGGGGCAATACATCCAGGATGGCAAACGCAATTTATTTGAAACTTTCCTGCTGGTCCAGGAAGCAAATGAAGACCTGACAATCTTTGAAGCCGAAAACGATGATGATGAATTGAATTACATGGCTGGACTTTCCTTGCAGGAATTCAATCATGTAGCATACAAAGGCACATCGAGCGCACATTTGGATGGCGGCGTCCCTCAACTCAGCCTGACGATTCCTAAAATCAACGAATATCACCTAGGCCACTTGCTGTATTTCTATATGCTGGCATGTGCCTACAGTGCCTATCTGCTCGATATCAACCCGTTCGATCAGCCAGGAGTAGAAGATTACAAGAACAACATCTTCAAACTATTGAACAAACCTGGATTTTAATGTAATAAATAAAAGCTGACCTCAAGGGGTCAGCTTTTTTGGTGTTTGATTTGTGTTAACTAAAATAAAAAATAGGTTGACTTAAATATTTTATCTGATTATACTCAATTTATAATAAATAGCAGGAGGCATATTGATGACGACCACAACAGCCCGATCGGCCAATCATTCCCGCACTTTGCAATTGGTACATATCGCCATGTTCGCAGCCTTGATGGCTATTGGCGCAAATATCGCTTCTTTTTTAATTATCGGCGGCGTTCCGATTACCCTCCAGACTTTCTTTTCCATTTTGGCAGGTATTTTGCTCGGCAGCCGGATTGGGGCCATCTCCATGATTGTATACGCATTTATCGGCCTTGCCGGCGTACCCGTCTTCGCAAAATTCTCAGGCGGCATGGATACCTTGATCAGCCCGACATTCGGCTTTATTCTTTCTTATATTTTCGTTGCTTATATTGTCGGATTGATTGTGGAGAAGTGGCCTTCCAAAAAAGGCTTCATCATTGCGGCACTGACCGGGACAGCCATCAATTATTTATTCGGCACCAATTGGATGTATGCAGCCTATAAGCTCTGGTTTGCTGCTCCTGAAGGTTTCACCTACCAGCTGGCTTGGGCCTGGATGGCCGTGCCGCTTCCAAAAGATTTGATACTCGCAGTACTCGCTGGATTATTTGGCTACCGTTTACGGCCGATCATCCAAAAATACCGCTAGAAAAAACCGGAAGCCTCAAAGGCCTCCGGTTTTTTATTGTTTATTTAGTTGGTGCAGATTTCCACTGGTCTTCCAACCATTTTTCGAAATCCTCGCCTTTATCGCCTTTATACGTATCGTAGATATCCACACGCATTTTTTGCAGCTTCACTTTGAAGTCTTCATAGCTGTGGTCTGCAGGCAAACTTTTTTTGATGCGCACAAGCACTTTAGAAGTGTCTTTGATCAAATCAAATTTCTTCCGTTCCGGCATATGGACGTTTTCTCCAAAACCTTTTAACTTCTCATAAGCTGCTTCTTGTACCTGATAGACAGGGTCATGGTTCATGCGATGTGTCAAAAGGTCGATCGTTGGATCGCTTTTCCACTTGCCAAGCTCTTCAACCGCAGCCAAACGTTCTTTCCAGTTGGCTGTCCGGTTCGCCGCTTTTTTCAATTCGTCGTAATTCGGTGGTAAATTCGGTATGTTTTTGTTCGGTTGTTTCAAAAAATTCATTCTCCTTTTTTCATCTCCCTTTGCGGGAAATGATGTAATGCTCTCCGTTGACGGAACAAGTTCCCACCAGTATACCACCAATCGGGGCAAAAAGAAAAAGGTCGACTATTCATACTACAGTTTGACTACTTCTTCAACTCCAGCAATCAACCGCTCCACTTCCTCTTCTGTACTGTAAGGCGCAAGCCCAGCCCGTACCCAGCCGCCGCTGCCATTGACGCCCAGTACATCGCCCAAAGTTGATGCATAAAAATGGCCGGCCGCGACAAAAATGCTGCACTCTTCAGCTAACCGTCTGCAAACTTCTCCCGGTTCAATGCCGGCTACCTGGAAAGCGACGGTCGGTGTTTTCAGGACATCGGCCGCCGCCTGCGTTACCGTCACGCCTCGAATCGCTGCCAAACCCTCCCGCAACTGATTCGCCAATCTGTTTTCATAAGCTTCAATGTGTTCCATTCCACTTAAGATTCGTTCCCGACGGGTTTCACCTTCGCCGAGTCCCGCGAAAAATTCAATAGCTGGACGAATGCCTGCGATGCCTTCGTGGTTTTGCGTTCCGGTCTCCAATTTATCTGGATAATAGCTCGGTGAAGTGGTCAGCTTATAAGGTTCAAGGTCCTCGAAAACTTCTTCTTTGATGGCTGCAATGCCGATATGCGGACCGAAGAACTTATAGGCGGAGCACAATAAGATATCAATCGCCTGCTGGTCCCGGTCAATCGGCAGATGCGGAGCCGCATGTACAGCATCCGCTACCATCAAGGCACCGACTTTTTTCGCCCGTTCAGCGAAAGGCTGGAGATCGACGACCGTGCCAATGGCGTTGGAAGCCATTCCGACCGCAATAATTTTCGTTTTTTCATTAATTAAATTATCCAAGTCCGTCAGATCCAAGGTTTTTGTTTCGGTATCGACTTTGACCCAACGAACGGTTAATCCGCGATCTTCTGCCATCATAATCCACGGATCGACATTGGCACGGTGATCCATTTCGGTGACGACGATTTCGTCACCCGCTTTGAATTTCTTGCCAAGCGCATTGGCAATGGCAATCGTCAAAGTCGTCATGTTGGCACCGAAGGCCACTTCCTTTGCTTGGACATTGAGGAAATCAGCGACCGCCGACCTTGCCTCTGAAATGATTCCCTCGGTTTCCCAGCTGGATGGGAATGTCCCATGAAGATTGCCGCCCCCTCTTTCCATATAGCCGGCAATTGCCTCGATTGCTGACTTGACGACCTGTGATCCTCCTGGGCCATCAAAATAAACTACGGGTCTCCCTTTATACGTTCTGGACAAAGCCGGGAATTGTTCCCGAACTTTGGTGATTGGAAAAGTCGTTTTGGTGGTTTTCATTGTCTGCAGCTCCTTTTTCATTAAGTTACTGTTAACGTATTCAATTTTCCATTCGAATCTCCTTTATTTTTGGATGATTTACAGAATACGATTCGTTCAGGATGAAATACAATCCATTTGAGACCAAATACGATCCATTGCGCCTGAAATACAGTCCGTTTAAGCTTAAATACAGTCCAATGCATAAAACAGCTGATTCCATCACCATTCAGTCAACAAAAAAACGCCGCAAATCGCGGCGTTGCCTTTATTCCGTTAAACTGCTTTCTGGCAGACCAGAATTTCACGCAGGAACATCCCTTTTTTTGCGATGCAGCGGTCTGTGACGACAAATCCGGCTTCTTCGATCATATGGTCCATCGTCTCAATCGTGACGACCAGCAGTTTCTCCGTAAACGGATGGGCATCTTTCAAGATCGCCAATTGGTCTGCAGGGGTTGCATGTGTGTATAAATTATAGGGCATATCGATGATAGCTACATCGTACCGCTCTTCGACTTCCGCGATCGGACCGAGATTGACGTCGCCTGACAAACCGAAATGAGCGATATTTTCACGTGATCCTTCAACCACCAGCGGATTGATGTCACGACCAACAATGTCAATGCCCATCGATAATGCCTCCACCAAAACCGTGCCGATGCCGCAGCATGGATCGATCGCTTTAACGCCTTTCGGTTCCGGCACTGCAATATTTGCCACTGCCCGTGCGACTCGTGTACTGAGTGCCGTTGAATATTCCCTTGGCTTTTTCATATGCTTAAACCAAATCGGTTCACTTTGAAGATAACGCCCGAAATACCAACGCCCTTCAAAAGGAATCAAACCGAATGTCACATCCGGATTGTGAACATCCGCCTCTCCTGTAATAGCCGAACCGATCTGTCGTTCAACATCCCGTTTCCCTGAATAATCGACTTGGTCCTGTTCAGACAATCCATTGATCTTTAGAAAAATCACTTTGAACGTCGTTTCGCTCATGTCTATTTCCGTGGATTTTTCAATGATCGCCTGAAGGGTATCGGCTTCAAAAAACAATTCGATGCGTTCTTTAATGAACGGGCTTCGGCTGGGATTGATGGCCACTCCGCTTTTGATGATTTTTTCAGTCGTGTCTTTTCCGAAAAAAGACCGCATTTCCAATTGGCATAAAGCTTCTTCATCATTTGTGTAGGCATACGTATAAAGATAATCACCTGTTGCAGTTAATCGATTCAATTCATCCCGTCCTTATCTGCCCTTTTGTGCAGGACAATATCCCTTAAGTATAGCAGAATTTGTTGGCAGTTAGTCGACTTGAAGATCATAATTCGCTTCAATGACTTTTATGATTCCTGTTATCAAATCATTGTAAGGCGTTTCAACGCCATGCCGCTTGCCTAGTTTTGCTACAGCTCCGTTGATGGCATCGATTTCCGTTTTCCGTTTATGCATGACGTCCATCAGCATCGACGATTTATTGGCGCCAATATCTTCCCTGCCCATCCGCAGGCAATTGGCGATAATTTGTTCCGCATCCACCGCAACGCCTATCCTTTCCGCTACTTGTGCCGCTTCCCTCACGACATTCCGCAACAAGTCCTGTCCTTCATCGGTATTGAGGATGTCACCGTTTCGCAACCGGGTCAATGCGGTCAGCGAATTATAAGCAAGGTTTACGAATAATTTATTCCAGATGACAGTTTGGACATCATCAGCCAAATCCGTCTGCAGCCCCGAACGATTCAGCAAGGCAATAAAGTCCAACAGTTTTTCCTGCGCAGCTGCCTCTTCAACCGGGCCGATGTAGTTTTTCCCCCAGCCCCGATGAAGGATTCGCCCTTCACTTTCGACACTGGCACCGCAGCCCATCGTCCCTGCCGCCGATGGATTTTTCGGGAAAAACTCTTTGATCGTTTCCAGGTTTCCAAGGCCGTTTTGCATCGTAATAAGCAAGGCATCCGGAGAAAAGGAATCTCTCATAGGTTCTAATACGGCTTTATTGGCATGTGCTTTCACCAGCACCAAGACAACATCATAGCCATCCTCTTTGGAAACAGCTTGTACAACTTTTAAGGGTATGGTTGTTTCCTTGTCGTCGCGCTCGACAATCACCAATCCGCTTTGATTGATCTGCTCTATATGCGGGTTGTATCTATTATATAGAAGAACGTCAGCTTGTTGTGCTTTCAAGCGGCCAGCAAACAAACAACCCATGGCCCCTGCACCAATCACCAGTATTTTCATAGAACCCCTCTTTTCAAGCAGTTTCACTACTGCCGGTTAGCTTGAATATACCATACTAGCAGCGGATTTTTCATCATCTCTTCTGGTGGCGAGCACAATAAAAACCAGCTGCCTCCATAGCCGAGCAGCTGGTTTAGAAACTTACTTCTTTCCGACTTCGCGGATATTTGCGACTATCAGGGCTCCCACTAATAATAAGCCCAAGTAGCCGACAACCGGATAGAACCAGTTGACGAGCGCGGTAAATCCGAGAAAACTCAACAAAAATGCGGCAGCTCCTGTAATGATGACAAATAGACGGAAACGACCTGTGCCCATCTTCATGAAACGAGCTGAAAATGACAGCAATAAACTAACGGCCGTATTGTAGATCATCGCGAATATGACAATTGCCATAACGATCCCTAAAATCGGTGAAATAGTATCGGCCAGCGCCAGCATCGGCAAGTCCGAACTGCCGATCACATCGACTTTTGAGAAAATCGCGTAATAACTCAGCAACAGCAAAGCTCCGAAGCCAAGTCCACCGAGCAAGCCGCCGCGTGCCGCTACTTTTTCGTTCTTCTCTGCCCCACCCATTACCAAAGCCATGGGAGCGCCAAGCGCAATTGCTAATGCAACGTAGTTGATGGCAGATAGCAGCCAATGAGGTGTTGAAGACAATTGTTCTCTGGCAACCGGTTCAAGCTCGGCAAAACTCGAATTCATAGTAAACAAACTGTAGATGGTAATTCCAACGACCAATAAGACCAAAAATGGGGTGATGCTGCTGATGATCGTAATAACTTTTTTAACATTCAGCATGATGGTGAGAACAACGAGGATAATCATAATGCTTCGGCCAAATGCTGGTGCGAGACCAAATTGCTGGGAGAAAATCGAACCTGCTCCGGCTATCATCACAACCAGGATTCCGAATAAGGTAAGAATCAAAGTATAATCAATCACTTTTCCAAGTGTTTTTCCGCTTATGGCATAGATTACATCTTCATGGGATTTTGTATTCATCCGGCTGCCAAGGCGCGTCAAAATCATTCCTATATAACCGAACAGGGCTCCGGCAACCAAAACTGCGGCCAATCCCCAATAACCAAAGCTTGTGAAGTACTGAAGGATTTCCTGCCCGGAAGCAAAACCTGCTCCTACTACAATACCGATAAAAGCACTTGCAATCTTTAAACTTCTATTCATCATCTCTTCCTTTCATTTTTAATAGCGCGTTTCTAATCGCTCTCATTCAAGCTATTTCCTTATTTTCAAATAAAGCCACTTCTTCTCTTTCCCCGTCTGTTTAAAGTATAAACCCAAAATTCAAGAGATGTCTGTCATACTCCTTGCTTTTAAAGTCTTTTTGGCTTATCCTTCCTTATTAGTAATCACATTTAGAGAGGTCGGAACCGTATGGAGCAATTCGATCAATCCCTCGAAGTATTTATGGACAATGTCGGCTGGCTGGCACCGTTTCTCTTTATTCTCTTGCATTTATTGCGTCCCTTGTTGTTTTTGCCGGTTATTGCTGTGTGTATTGCAGGCGGCTACCTTTTCGGTTTTCTCGAAGGCGCTTTTTTATCCTTTATCGGATTGACATTAATGAGCTGGATCTCTTACCTGCTGGTCAATAAATTCCCGAAATTCCGCGGGAAAATGTCACGGCTGAAAGAGAAGATTTTTCCTGACCGCACTTTGTCGGTCGCGCAAGTCATGATTTTGCGCATCATGCCGTTTGTTCACTTTCACTTGCTGTCCTTGTATTTGATTGAAATGACCAAATCTCGAAAAGAATATATGGCAATCTCTGCTTTAGGGCTGATCGCCCCAGCCATACTTTACACGGCTTTCGGCCAAGCCATCTCGGAATTCCCCTGGTACACGACTGTCAGCATGTTCCTATTGCTTGCCGCCATCTTCAGCTTTATCGAGAAATGGCAAAATTCCAGGACACAGTCCAATTGAATAAAAAGCGTTCATGTCAACGAACTGTTACTGAACCCCCGAAAATTTTTAGCACAACTCTTTGTTGTGCTTTTTATTTTTCCCTAAAGTTAATTTCTTTCAGTACAGGGTATAACGTTACAAGAGAAGTTCAAACTGTTTGAGGAAAAGAGGATTATTTATGCCTACATTCACACGTAAGGGGATTGAATTATATTATGAAGATATTGGTGAAGGACGGCCGCTTTTGCTGCTGCATGGATTGACCAGCAACTCTGCGATGTTTTACCGTGAAATTGAATTTTTCAAAGATAAGCAACGCATCATAGCAATGGATTCGCGTGGCCATGGAAATTCGAGCCGCCAAGACTCTTATACATTACAAGATCATATAGAAGATGCCTACGCCCTCATGTCTTATTTAAAACTGGAGACTGTTGACGTTTTAGGGGTTTCGATGGGCAGCTATATCGCACAGGGGTTAGCTATCAAATATGCAGAAAAAGTAAGTAAACTGATACTGGTCGCCACAAAATCCCACGGAAGGCAATCATCCATGGCTGAGCTTTTTGAACGCCACAAGGAGATTTTCGAAGGATTGAGCATGCTGGAGAAATTCGCTGCTTCCTCCAGTTACATTTACCATAACCAACCGCTGATTGATGAGTGGCTCAGCAAAACAGCCGAACAAAGCCGCCAACTGACGATGCAGGAGCAGATCACCGCTTCTGAAGCGTTGAAGGAATTCGACTTCCGCAACCAGCTTTCTCAAATTACTGCTGAAACCTTAGTCATCAGCGGGAAATTCGACGGGTTGAATCCGCCCGAAAAAGGGCGTGAAACAGCGGTCGCCATACCTGATGCCACTTTTATGGAATTTAAGCGATCCGGGCATGGCCCAAATGTAGAACAAGCCCAGTTGTTTCTTGCAGTTGTAGACAACTTTCTCGAATAGATCATGTCAAAAGCTCCGGTTTCACAAGACGGCTTCTGATGATTTAAAAATGAGTAAACGGGTAAAGGGTAATTAGCATTTACCATTATCCATTTATGGAGGAGGAAAAACATGGCGAAGCAATTGGCAATGCACGAAAAACTGGAAGTCCATGAAGTATTGACCTTTAAAACAGCCTGTGTGGCTAAAAATAAAGTATTCAGTGGACTTGTAAAAGATCCGGAATTAAAAGCGATTCTGGAAGAAGATTTGGAACTATCCAAAAAAGCCATTAAAGATTTCCGCAAACTATTGGCCGATTCAGAGAAATAACAGACAGCATTCAATGTGGAAGGATGGATCTCATGGCAAAGAAAAATGACACCAAAACAAAGAAAGCAACGGATAAGAATAGCGCGATAAAGAAAAAAGCCAAAAAGGATAATTTAGCGATTCCCGGATCGATGCTTGATGATATGGCCATTGCCACAGATTTCCTGATAACAGCAAAAGCAGCTGTGCGAAATCTTGCCGTTGCCATCACGGAAACCGCAACTCCCGAAGTGAAAAAATTATTGCGCCGCGAATTGGATACCGCCATCGATACACATGATAAAATAGCCCAATACATGATCAAAAATGAAATGTACCATGCCTATAATGTCGATGAGCAAATTGAACATGATCTTAAAAAAGCGGATATCGCACTTGAACTCATTAAAAACAATAAATTCGTGTAATGCAAAAGGAGCCTCCAATGGAAGCTCCTTTTACTGATTATAGGAAAACAATAATTGCCAGCACAGCTGCCAATACTAGTCTGTATATGGCAAACGGCATCAGCTTGATGCGTGAGATCAGTTTCAGGAAGAATCGGATGGAGATCAATGCAAACACAAAGGCGGATACAAATCCCACAATGTAGAAAGATAGATAGTCCATTGACAAGGTATCCCAGTTCTTCAATACCGAGACGAGACTCGCTCCGAACATGATCGGAACCGCCATAATAAAGGTAAAATCAGCTGCAACCCGGTGGTTCAAGCCGAAGAGCACCCCACCTGAAATGGTTGCACCTGAGCGTGAAAATCCAGGCCATAGGGAAAGGCATTGCACGAGGCCGATCTTCAACGCCTGAAAATATGTAATTTCATCCAACGAGTTGACGGTCGGTTTTTTAGGTCCGAACTTATCTGCAACGATCATTAAGATTGCTCCGGCCACCAATGCATAGATAACGGTCTCTACACCAAACAAATGGTCATCTATCAAGTCCTTGAAAGCAAATCCAAAAACCACTGCCGGCAACATTCCAATGATGACATGCAGGAGATTAAAGCTTGAGCTTGCCTGCTGCCCTTCAATTTTATAAAGTCCGACCAAACTAAACAATCGTTTCCAAAATACTACGACAACCGCCAGAATCGACCCCAGCTGGATGACAATCTTAAATGTATTAGCAGGGTATTTCCCTAGAAATTCCTGCGATTTTAACCACATATCATCAACGATGATCAAGTGACCCGTAGAAGAAACCGGTGCAAATTCTGTCATGCCTTCTACAAACCCTAAAATTAATGCCTTAAGCAAATCAAACCAATCCATGTCCATTAATCCTGCTTTCTATAATAAAATAAGTCCTGAATCTACTAGAACGCTCTGTTAGCCAAAAGGTTGCAGCCATTTCGCTTAGACCGGCTGCCTCCTCCTATTTATTTGCCTGCTTTTATTTTTACAGCAGATGCAATCGGCTCGTCACCTTGCACCACTTCCAGAATCTGCCCAGCTGTTTCCGGGTAATTGAGCAATTCCACCAATACTGCGGCCACATCCTCACGGGCAATCGTGTCATACATCAATGTATAGCCTAGATTCACTTTTCCGTTCCCAGCATCATCCGTTAAAGTGCCCGGCCGCAAAATCGTCCAATCCAAAGCTGTTTTCACTAAATCGACTTCCGACTGGCGTTTGATTTTCATATAATGTTCAAAACTAGCCGGCATGTCTTTTCCCCGTCCTGCGTCTGGAAATGCCGATACGAGTAAAAACCGGCGGACATCTGCCATTTCAGCAGCCTTGGCGACTTTCACTAAGCCTTCCCCATCAATAGCAGTGGTCAGCTCGTCTCCTGCCCCACCGGCACCTGCAGTGAACACTACAGCGTCGCATGCTTTCAGCAGACGAGTAAACTCCTCAATATCCGTCTCGATCAAATCAGCTATTACCGTTTGAATCCCTTGTGCTTCCAATTGCTTCGCCTGCTCTGCCTTACGGATGAACCCGATAGGCTCATCGCCGTTTTCTGCCAAAATCCTCCCTAACTTGCTGCCCACTTTTCCGTTTGCTCCAATAATTGCCACTTTCATCAAACGCACGCCCTTTCAGTGAATTGGTGGTTCCAGCCGTTCTTTCTTGTTTCACTTCCACCTCATTATAGCCTAAACGCCCCCACCTTAAACACATATTGCACAACAGCCATCATGCATGCAATAAAAATACCCGCTGCATTTTCATGCAGCGGGCTGAGTGGTTTCTATTGATTAGTAAGCCGTCCATCCGGCATCAGCCGTAATTACTGTACCATTGACGAAACTTGAATCATCAGAAGCCAAGAACAAAGCTACTTTTGCGATTTCTTCGGATTTTCCGTTGCGTGGGTTTAAAGCCAATCCATTTCTTATGCGTCCCATTCCCATTTCGCTGATGGAAGTCATCGATGAGCTGATGTTGGTTTCTACGCCGCCTGGTGCGATGGCGTTACAACGGATTCCTTCATTTGCATACATGAAACCAGTGTTTTTCGTAAAGCCGACAACAGCATGCTTAGAAGCTGTGTAAGCAGCGCCTGCACGAGCGCCATACAATCCGCCTGCTGAAGCGACATTAATGATGATGCCTTTATTTTTCTCAAGGAAAATTGGCAATGCTTTACGTGTTGCACGCATGACACTCGTTGTATTGATAGAAAAAATCCGTTCCCATTTTTCATCTTCAATTTCTCCAGCAGGCTCAAAATTATCCATGATGCCTGCATTGTTTACGAGAATATCCAAAGTTCCATATTCGCTTACTGCCAAGTCGATCATCGCTTCGATTTCATGAAGATCTCCTACATTGGTTTTCACCGATACTGCAGTACCACCATTTTCTTTGATGCCGGCAACTACTGTTTGTGCACCTTCTTCGTTAATATCGGAAACGATTACTTTTGCGCCTTCTTTCGCGTAAAGTTCTGCAACTGCTTTACCCATACCGGATGCTGCTCCTGTTACGATAGCTACTTTTCCTTCAAGTTTCATTTTTCAGTTCCTCTTTTCATCGATTATTTTCTGGCATGAACAGATGTCCTCACCTATACAGTCACAGTATATTGTCCTATAATTTAGTTAGCAATCAGCAAATCAACCTCTAAATGTTGATTAACGAACATCCGCGTTTGATTTTGTGCAGTATTGCAAAACAAATGACGAAAGTGAGGTCATGCTCGATGAAAAAAGACCGAAGAATCGACAAGTCAAAATCTGCTTTGAAAGAAGCATTGATTTTCTTAATGGATGAAAAAGAATTCAAAAGCATCACCATTACAGAAATTGTCCAGTCCGCTAATCTGAATCGCGGAACTTTCTATAAGCATTACCAGACACAGGAAGAACTTCTGAATGAATTGATTGACGATGTCTTAATCGACCTGATCCATTCCTACCGCGAACCGTACGCAAAAATAAAAGACTTCAAAGTTGGCAAACTTTCCTCCTCTTCGATCAAAATTTTTGATCATGTCGAATGCTATTCCCGTTTCTATACCATCATCATCAACTCCAATGTTCTTCCCGGATTTCAAAACCGGATATGCCAGGTATTGAAGGAACTAGTCCAGAAAGACCTGCTCACCCCCCTGCCGAATCCTGATATTGATCCGAGCTTGCTGAGCAGCTATAATGCCTACGCCCTTTTCGGCTTGATCATTGAATGGGTGAATGGCGATTTCAAGTTCACTCCTCAAGAGATGGCAGACCAGCTGATTCACATCCTGTTTTACCAGACATCAAGAGCAGAAACGGATTCCATCTTTAAACTGGAAAACCCATTTTAATGTAAAGATGCTCCGCTTTCCCTAACCAGGAAAGCGGAGCATCTTTTCTATTCATTTTCTATAAGGCTGGCATAAACGATCAAACGCTCTTCCCGTGTCCCCCGGTCAAAATCGTAGGTGCCTGAACAAGTGATCAGAACCAGTTCCGGAGATGATGTATAACCGAAGACTGCCGAAACATCCGCCAAGTCTAACGGTACGGATTCCATTGTGTGAACCTTAAAAGTCAAGGTTCGGTCTTCATCCTGCACCAATACCTCGTCCCCTAATTGGAGCTCGGAAAGGTCCCAGAAAATTGCGGGCCCTTCGACACCATCCACATGTCCGGCAATAACAGCGCGGCCGTTTTGGCCTGGCTGGTAGCCTGGAGAAAACCAACTGACGTCTTCGATATTGTCCGGAACTGCCATTTCACCTGTTTTTGTCATTCCAAGATGCTGGACTTGTGCTTCCACATCAATTGCAGGAATTTTCAGAGTGTCGGGTTGAATACCTGTACGTTTTAATCCGTTGATGGGATTGCTGAGAGGAGCCGGCTGTTGAATAGTGACGGCAGCCGGTTCATCCAGTGTAAAGCCCACATTTTCTGAACGGATACTCACTTCATCAACAGGCTGTTGGCACCCCGCCAATAAGAAAAGAAGCAGGAGTGCCATCAGCTGCTTATTGAAACCGTCTTTTCCAAACAAGGGTACTTGTTCCAAAAAGAACGAGTGCTCCACCGATTAACAACCACATGGATTGTGACTGGTCAGGTGTTCCAAGTCCAGTAGTTGGCATCCCATCAGGAGATCCCGCAGCTTCATAATCAACCAACGCGATGACTTCCAACGAATCCACTGTGTTTACTGCAAAAACACTGTAGACAGTATCTGCGGCTAATTCAGTGCCTTCCAACGGCAATACTTGTGTTCCGTCCGGCAAACGGATTTCCAAATCATAAGTACCGGCATCCAATTCTGCATAATCCGTAATTCCAGGGAATTCTGCTCCACTGAATAAAGCGTCTCCACCGATCAAGCCGACATCAACTGCCGGTGCATCCGGTGACAAATGGCCAACACGGACTTTTGTTTTTCCTTCAGTGACTTCCATCGAGTCTTCTGCAACAACAAATTCAATCGATTCCAATAAGTTTGCTGCAGCAACGGTATACGCTTTGCCGGCTTCTACTGCAAGATCCGCCTGCAATACCCCTTCGCCTGCTGCATATTCTGTTCCACTAGCAAAAACTTCTACATCATGTGTACCGGCTGGTACTTCCAAATAACCTGAATCTGTTTTAAACGGTACCTCTTCAAGCGTTAAATCTCCGTTGACGTAAACATCGACAGCAGGAGCATCCGGTGAAGCATGGAGCACCCGTACTTTAGCAGTATGACTATCTGCCATAACTCCAGCAGCGAGAAGCGAAAATACGAGGGCCATTGCGACTGAGAATGAAACCAGAATCTTCTTCATTTCTTCCTCTCCTTCATGTGT
Source organism: Planococcus wigleyi (assembly GCF_014836985.1). GTDB lineage: Bacteria > Bacillota > Bacilli > Bacillales_A > Planococcaceae > Planococcus > Planococcus notacanthi. The sequence continues at coordinate 43,807 of NZ_JACSPU010000005.1, forward strand.
ATAGTTTTTGCACAATTATTGTACAAATCATTTATAACCTATACACAATCATTCCGCAAGCAATAAACTGACTATTTAGATATTTAATTAAATAGGCGCAGTAAACTATACAAACCTGGAGCACTTACCGTAATTTATTGAAGAAGAATTTAAAAAGAACCAGAGCTATATGCTCTGGTTCTGCAGACCGTATGAGATGCCTTACCGGATAACTTCACTGGTTGCCGCAATCGTTACGCCATGTAAAGCCTGTGTGGCTAATTTGTCAGCCTCTGCATTTTCTTTACGCGGAATTAACTCGTATTCGGCTTGTATACCCAACTTCGTTATTTTTTCTTCAATTCGATTGGCCCAAGGAATCAGCTGTTCTTCAATTGTAGGCCATTCATTTGTCAGTCCATTGATGACGATGCGTGAATCTCCCATAAAACGGACGGGCAAATGATGGACTTCCAGGTATTCGAGCTCCTGCAAACAGAAATGGAGGGCAGCGTATTCCGATTCATTATTCGATGTCAGCCCATCCAGTTTGGCATTGGTCCGCAAGCGATACGCTTTGCTGTTCTGCTCGTAATAAATCGCACAGCCAAGACCTGCAGTCCGGGTTGTCCGCTCATATCCTCCATCAAAATAGACAGTGATATTATGCGGTTCGGTTTCAATCCCCTTCAAATAAGCCTTGAGTTCCTTAACGGTCCAGCTGCTGTCGAACTGATCGGAAAAATGAAGATTTTTGACACGTCCGGTACGCTCCAAATCCTCTGCTATCACCAATGCTTCAGCTGCCGCCATTTCTTCAGAAACAAAAACCGCTTCCCGGCTTTTAGGAACCTTATAGGTCCACTCAATTCGGATTTTCAATCTCAGTCCCCATTTCCTGCCTATTCTGCTTAAGCATTCTTAAGCTTTGTCTTCCAGGCGTTTCAAATCGTCTTTATGCCCCATGACAATCAAAACATCACTTTGTTCAATCACTTCATCAATCGCCGGTGCGATATTGACTTCTTCCTGTTTTTTGATTGCCAATACAATGCAATTGAATTCTTTGCGGATGTTCAAGTCCACTAAGTTTTTATTGGCCATTTTTTTAGAGGCGACCAGCTCGATGATGCTGTAATCATGTGAAAGATCGATATAATCCACAATGCTTTCCGAGTCCACATGATGGGCGACACGTATTCCCATTTCCTTTTCTGGTTGAATAACACGGTCAGCCCCGACTTTGTGAAGGATTTTTTCATGCTGGAGATCGCGAGCTTTCACCCAGACCTTGGGCAATCCGAGTTCCTTCAACATCAATGTGCACAAAACACTGGCCTGGAGGTTGTCTCCAATTGCAACAATGGCATGCTCAAAGTTGCGGACTCCCAAAGAGTTCAGCTGATTTTTGTCCGTTGCATCTGCAATGACGGTAAAAGACGCATAATCTCTTAAAGTATCGACTTTCTCCGGATCTGTATCGATGGCCATGATTTCATGTCCCATACTGTGCAATTCTTTACAAACACTGCTGCCGAAACGGCCTAGCCCAATTACCACAATCTGTTTTTTCACACGTTTTCCTCTTTTCTTTTCCAGTTCATTACATTCACTGTATTCTCAAATTGAAAAGATTGCAATAAAAGGTGTTGGACTTTTAAATGGCGAATTGATACAAAGAAACTCTAAAGTCTCACTATTCTAACAAAGGAGGGTATCTATGCAAACCTTGAAGTATACTTTAGTCGACGTCTTCACTGCAAAGGCTTTTGGTGGAAATCCATTAGCGGTTTTCCATGATGGATCAGGATTGGAATCAAAGACCATGCAAAAAATAGCCAATGAACTGAATTTATCGGAGACAGCCTTTATCTGTCCGCCCCAAAAACCGCAAAATCAGGTCAGTCTCCGAATTTTCACGCCCCAGGTTGAATTGCCGATAGCGGGCCACCCCACCATTGGAACAGCTTATGTACTGGCGTATTTGAAAATGCTGCCTACACAGGATGGAATCAATGAATGGACCATCGAAGAGAATTTCGGAGATATCAACGTCACTGTGCAAAAAGAAGCTGAGAAAATCATCAAAATTGAAATGATTCAGCCTCTCCCTGTTTTTGGCGAGACCTTGACGCGGCAAGCTCTCGTCGCGGATCTGCTGTCACTGCCAAAGAGCGAACTGGACTTCCGTTATCCGATTCAGACCGTTTCTTCTGGGTTGCCTTTCCTGTTTGTCCCTATCCGTTCACTTGCTGCTATGCGGGAAATCAACTTCCGCACCGATGTATGGGAACGCCATTTTAGCGGAGATCCCGATCGCCAGCATATCTTCGCCTTTACTAATGAAACGGAAGAAGACAATTCCACTGTGCACTGCCGGATGTTCGCTCCTGCCATGGGCATTTCTGAAGATCCGGCAACAGGTGCCGCCTCAGGACCTCTCGGCGCATTTCTAGTCGAGCATGGTGCTGTTAGCCACATGGAAGAAGGGCTCTACACAATCCGCAGCGAGCAAGGCATCGAAATGGGGAGGCCGAGTTTTATCGACATTACGGTAGTGAAGAAAAAACAGAAATACAGAGAAGTGAAAATTGGCGGTTCCGCTATTGTGGTAGGGCAAGGAGAACTTTATGTTCCGTAAACCTGGCTGGACAGTGACTTTTAAAAAGCTCTGCGCCTGAACTCAATCAGAACGGACAAAACCTTCTTTTAGTAGAAGGTTTCTTCCGTTTCTTCAATATGGACTTTTTCTCCAGTTTCCAACGAACGGTAGCAGGCATTAATGGTCCGCATGTTCTTTAATGTCGAATCCGCAGTGATGGCCGGATCCGTATCCGTTAAAATCGCATTTGAAAACTGTTCAATTTCCAGCCTGTAACTATCGCCTAAAATTCGTTCTTCGCGTGTAACGCCACTTTTATGAACCAGTACGGTGCCGATATGGCCATTGAGATCCGGACGGAAAGCAAATGGCACTTTAAGGCTGCCTTCAGTACCAATCAGTTCATAGTCATTTCTGCTGACCATATCAAAACTGCAATCGAACAAGGCATGGACGCCGTTGCTCATTTTCATGCGCACAATTCCAGTCAAATCGATTCCAGTTGACGGATCAATATCGCCTTCTGCCTGTACTTCCACTGGTTCAGCATCTGTCAAATGGTGGATCGCCTGTATGGCATAACATCCGACGTCATAGATGCTGCCCCCTCCCATTGCGGCATCCATCCGGATATCCGATGAACGATTCTCCAAATAAAACGAGTGGCTGGATTTCATCAATTTGATTTCGCCGATTTCTCCTGAAGCAATGATTTCTTTGGCACGGGCATGCTGCGGGTGCAATTGGTACATGAAGGCTTCCATCAATTTGACGCCAGCTTCCTTGCAAGCGGCAAACATTTCATCTGCTTCCAATTCAGACAATGCGATCGGTTTTTCACAAAGAATGTGCTTGCCTTTTTGTGCCGAGCGGATCACCCATTCTTTATGCAGATGGTTGGGAAGCGGAATATAAACCGCATCAATTTCAGGGTCATCCAACAGTTCTTCATAACTTTCGTAAGCTTTGGGTATTTGCAGTTCCTCAGCTATCGCATGCACTTTGCTGGTTCGGCTCGCTATGGCGATAATTTCAGCATTGTCAGCGCGGCAAATCGCTGGAATGACTTGCGTTCTTCCAATCTGGGCTGTACTGAGGACTCCCCATCGAATTTTCTTCATATCCTTCTCTCCTTTTAAACGTATAGGTATTCAAACAAACCGCTAAAGGGACTTTTGCCCTTTAGCGGTAAGATTCTTCTATTAATATACGCCTCTGATTTCCGGATGGACGCGTTCTTTATAGAATTGCGCCAATCGGTCGATTTCTTCAGGGGTATATTCCCGGGCATCCAATGCTTTCAGGTTGTCTTCTGCCTGCGCAACACTTCGGAATCCTGGAATGACGGAAGTGACCGCTTCCTGCTGCAAGATCCATTTCAATGCAGCTTGCGTCCGGTTTCCACGGCCTTCTGCAATCCATGCAAGCTCGTCGCTTAATTCTACGCCTTTAGCAAACTCAAGTCCCGCAAACGTTTCTCCGACATTGAACGCCTCGCCGTCACGGTTGAAGTTTCGGTGATCGTCAGCTTCAAACTGTGAATCCACCTTGAATTTACCAGTTAATAATCCGCTGGCAAGAGGAACACGTGCCAGTATGCCGACATTCTTTTCAATTGCTTTTGGAAAGAGTTCTTCCAGGGGTTTTTGGCGGAATAAATTGAAAATCACCTGCAGACTGCTGACATTCGGATTTTCCAGACAGAGAAGCCCTTCTTCCACGGTTTCAACGCTGACTCCGTATGCACGGATTTTCCCTTGCACTTTCAGTTTATCCAGCACTTCAAATACACTGCCATCCTGTAAAATTTCCATTGGCGGGCAATGAATTTGAAGCAGGTCAAGTTGCTCACGCCCTAGACGCTTCAAGCTCGCTTCAGTGTATTTTGAAACTTGTTCCATCGAGTAAGTCTTAGGGTCATGAATATCTCCAGCCCGGCAAAACTTAGTGGCGATATGGATTTCTTCGTGTTTCCCTTTAGTCGCTTTTCCCAATAACTCTTCACTGTGTCCGTCGCCATAGACATCTGCCGTATCAAAGAAATTTACACCTTGTTCCATGGCGTATTCCAATGCTTTTAAAGATTCCTGATCATTGGTATTTCCCCAAGACCCTCCAATTGCCCAAGTCCCGAAACTCAATTCACTGATTTTCATGCCTGTCTTGCCCAGTTCGCGATAGTTCATTCCAGTCACCTCTTCTTAAGATTGGGGTTTTATTACCCAAAAAACCTCAACTGTTTAGTTGAGGTTCTATTTTGGCAGTCACTTGCGAAATTCCAAAAGTTTGCTATTCAAATCTTTCGTGTTTTCATAAACTTGCTGATAAATTGGAAACAGCTTTTTATAAGCCAGAACATTTTCTTCGATCGGGAGATATTGCTTATCTTCCTGCAAAAATGCATCCGCGCATTCCTGCAATGTCGGGAACCAGGAACAACCAAAAGCTGCGAGCATTGCTGCCCCCATCCCTGGGCCTTGTTCACTGGTCAGGCGAACAATTTTCGCATCGAAGATGTCGGCTTGCATTTGAAGCCAGTCTGCATTTTGTGCTCCGCCTCCGATGGATACAATGGTATCAATCGTTTTGCCGTTTTCTCTGAAGATCGAAATGGACTCTTGCAGCGAAAACGTGATTCCTTCCAGAACTGCACGCGCAAAATCTTTCCGGCGATGTGAGCCGTCCATTCCGATAAAACTGCCGCGAATCACAGCATCCGCATGTGGAGTTCTTTCCCCAACCAGATACGGTGTAAACACCAATCCATTAGATCCGGCCGGTACTTGGTCGATGTCAGACAACAGCTCATCAAATGACACTTCCGGCGCGAAAGTTTCTTTGAACCAGCTTAAGCTATACCCGGCTGCTAAAGTCACACCCATTGTATAGAATACATTCGGTGCAGCATGATTGAAATAATGGACTTTGCCGCCAAAATCCTTATTTCCTTGCGCTTCATAAGATAAGACAACGCCGGAAGTCCCGATGCTGCATAACGTTTTGCCTTCTTCTAAAATCCCCGCTCCGATCGCTCCACAAGCATTATCGGCACCACCAGCAAAAACGCGAGTGGATTCGGACAACCCGGAAGCTGAAGCGAATTCGCTTACGACAGTTCCCACTTCTTCATGCGACTCGACTAACGGAGGGCATATCGAAAAATCCAGTTCCAATAAATCACAGATTTCCCGGCTCCACTGTTTGCGAGTGACATCCAGCAAAAGCGTCCCTGCTGCATCGGACAATTCCATTTGGAGTTTGCCTGTTAACTTATAGCGCAAATAATCTTTCGGCAGCACAAAGGATTTTACCTTTTTGAAAATTGCCGGCTCATGTTTCTGAACCCACAGGATTTTCGGCAAAGTAAAACCTTCCAATGCCGGGTTTTTTGTAATTTCCAGCAGCTTTTCCTGTCCAATCACATCATAAATCTGCTGGCATTCAGCTGTTGTCCGCGTATCATTCCACAAGATGGCCGGACGCAGCACTTCATTGTTCTCGTCCAACAAAACCAGTCCGTGCATTTGACCGGAAAAACTGATGCCTTCGATATCTTCTGCATTTCCGCCGAAGATGCCCAGCAATTCTTTTAGCCCAGCAGCCGTCTGATCCACCCAATGCTGTGGATCCTGTTCGCTGTAGCCGTTCTTTTCATGGATCAGCGGGTACGGTTTCGATACAGTTTCAACAACCGCCCCTTGCTGGTCCACCAATAAAATCTTTACAGCGCTTGTTCCCAAATCGACGCCAATTACATATTTCATAAAGTCAGCTCTCCCACTCTGGAAACTTTCTTATTTTGCGAAAGCCTGCAGCAAGTATTGGTTGATTGTCGCTTTGATCTGTTCAAGGCGTCCAGACGTTTGCTTGATATCGGTAATGCCAAATGCATAATCTTCAAGTTGGTGGAAATCAGTGTTGCCGTTGACGATATCCAATCCAATTCCAGATGTATACGTTTCGTATCGGCTGCTCACTACATTTTCAAGCACTTTATCGTCAATCAGCTGCTGCGCGACTTTCAAGCCGACAGCGAAAGCGTCCATTCCTGCAATGTGCGCATGGAACAAATCGTCCTGTTCAAATGATCCTCTTCTTACTTTGGCATCAAAGTTCAAGCCGCCGCGCCCAAGTCCGCCATTTTTAAGGATTTCATACATCGCCAAAGTGGTTGACCACAGATCAGTCGGAAACTCATCGGTATCCCAGCCCAATAGTGGATCGCCTTGGTTGGCATCGACAGATCCCAGCATATTGTTGATGCGTGCATAATGAAGTTCGTGTTCAAATGTATGGCCAGCAAGCGTCGCGTGATTGGCCTCGATATTGAATTTGAATTTATCGTCCAGGTTATAGCTCTGCAAAAATGCGTGTGCTGTCGCTACATCGTAATCATATTGATGTGTAGAAGGTTCTTTCGGTTTTGGTTCGATCAGGAATTGGGCATCAAAACCGATTTCCTTCGCGTAGTCCGCAGCCATGTGGTAGAAGCGGCCCAAGTTATCCAGCTCCAGTTTCATATCGGTATTCAACAGCGTTTCGTAGCCTTCACGCCCGCCCCAGAATACATAGTTTTCAGCACCAAGTTCCTTGCCGACTTCAAGACCTTTTTTCACTTTCGCCGCAGAATAGGCAAAGACGTCTGCATGGCTTGAAGTTGCTGCTCCGTGAACAAAGCGTGGATGCGTAAAGTTGTTAGCTGTATTCCACAGCAATTTCGCTTTGCTGTCTTTCATGTAATCTTTGATCATCCCAACGATTTCGTCCAAGTTTTTATTGGACTCTCTCAAATTGCTGCCTTCCGGTGCAATGTCAACATCATGGAAGCAGAAAAATGGTACATCCATTTTTTCATAAAATTCAAAAGAAGCTTCAACTCTCGCTTTTGCTAAGTCCATCCCTTGTAAACGATCCCATGAACGGACCATACTTCCGGCACCGAATGGATCAGAACCGTCCATTGTAAATGTATGCCAATAAGACACTGCGTAGCGAAGAGTTTCCTCCATTGTTTTTCCGCCGATTTTTTCTTCCGGGTTGTAGAATTTGAAAGCGAATGGATTTTTTGAAGTTGCTCCTTCAAATTTTATCTTTTCAATTCCTGTGAAATGTGCCATGTTCCATACCTCCAATATAATTTTAGTTCTACGAATATGTACTAATATTTAGACTTGTTAGTGAAAAGGCTTTCATTAAGGATTATAGCAAGTTATAATTAGTTTGTCTATTGATTAAACAAAGTTTCTGTAAGCTTTTAAATGAGTTTTTTTGGCACGTGAGGTATGCTTTTATAAATCATTGAAATTTAGGATAGAGGCGGTTGTTAATGAATACTGTAAGCAATTATATCTATACGGCATTGGAATGGATCACCCGTTTCGCTTATTTGAATTTACTATGGGTTGTCTTTACCCTATTAGGGGGGGTCTTGTTCGGATTTTATCCTGCCACTACTTCCATGTTTGCCATTTGCCGTGAATGGCTGAAAGGCAATGCGGATCTTCCGCTTTTCAACTCTTTCTGGGAATTCTATAAGAAAGAGTTTCTGAAAAGCAATCTTCTTGGCGTCTTTATCAATGTACTGCTTTTGCTTATTGCGTTGGATATCTTCTACATCCAAACAAGCCCGAATGAACAATTGGATTGGACGTATGTTCCGCTTTTTGCATTCATCCTGCTATTCACTTTTTTTCTGTTTTATCTGTTCCCGTCCTTTGTGCACTTTGATGTCAAGGTGCCCCAAGTCATCAAAAATGCTTTTCTTCTTATGCTCGTCAATCCAGTAGCCACTGCAGTCATTGTTCTATGCTTTGTTCCATTATTCTTTATCATGAGATTGTTTCCAGCCCTGGCCTTTCTGTTCGGCGGAAGCTTATACGCTTTTCTGACCATGTGGATGGCGATGTATGCCTTCGGAAAAACCCATAAAAAAGCTTCACACCAAAGGGGATCTCTTCCTTAAAGTGTGAAGCTTTTTCATTTATCCTTTTACTGCACTCGAGGAAATTCCCTCAACCACTTTATTGCTGAAGAAGATGAAGGCCACAATGATCGGCAGGACGCTGATGACCAACGTCGCTCCAATTGCACCCCAATCGGTCATGTACTGTCCGATGAAGTTTTGGATTCCCACTGTCAGTGTCTTGTACTTTTCTGAACTGATGAACGTATTGACAAATACAAACTCATTCCAGTTATAGATCATGTTAATGACCACAGTTGTCGCCAAAATCGGTGACGTCATCGGTAAGATGATTTGGAAAAACATCCGGTGAATGGAGCAACCGTCGATTATGGCAGCTTCTTCTATTTCGTGAGGCAAAGTGTAGTAGAAGCCCAACAGGATCATTAAGGTGATGGGCAAATTATATGCCGTATACGTAATGACAATCGATATCGGATTGTCGATTAAATCCACACTCAAAAACATGCTGTAAAGCGGAATCAGGGCTGAATGAATCGGAATCATCAAGCCGACCATGAAAAGGCCGAGCACCAACCCGCTCAATTTCCACTTCAAACGCGTAATCGCGAAAGCCGCCATACTGGCAAAAAGGACTGTCAAAATGATGGCCAGCACTGTAATCCAGACACTGTTGAAGAAGTAGGTTCCAATGCCGCCATTCCAGACTTTTTCGTAATTTTCCCATCTGAATTCTGAAGGCAGAGCGAATGGAGAACCTGCAAAAATTTCATTATTGTCTTTTAATGAGAATAGGAACAGCCAAATCAATGGCAGGATTTGAAACAATCCAACGATGATCAAAGCCAGGTAAAGAAAGAAATAACCAATGCGGCGCATTTTCATGCCTCCTTTAGTATTCGAGCTTGTCTTTGGTTTCGGTCAGTTTGCGGATGATCAGTGTAACGATCAACGTAATGATCAATAACAGGAAGCCGATGGCACTGCCGTATCCAAAGTTATAATTGGAGAAAGCGAGTTTGTACATATAAGATGCCATAACTTCACTGGCTCCGTTCGGTCCGCCTGCAGTCATTACATAAATCAAATCGAAGTATTTCAGTGATCCCACAATGGCTAACACAATTGTCACACTGACCACTTCTTTGATCAGCGGCAACTTAATGCGTGTCGCAATCTGGAAAGCAGAAGCCCCATCGATTCGGGCAGCCTCTATCAACGACTCGGGAATATTCTTTAATGCCGCATAATAGATCAAGATATAAAAGCCGGCATATTGCCATAGGATCGGAACGAATATGGCAAACAATACAATAGAAGGATTCGCTAACCACAATGGCGGATTCTCCACCCCGATGCTCATCAGGAAGACGTTTAGAATACCATTGGAAGGATTGTAGATTTTTACCCATAGTTGTGCAATGGCAACCGAAGACAACAGCATGGGAATCAAATAGATTTTGCGCAGCAAATCTGCTCCTTTAATTTTGGAAGCCAATATAAAGGAGACCGTCAAATAAATGACCAAACTTAACGTAGAAAAGATTGCCAGTAAAAACGAATGGAAGGCACTGTTCCAGAAAAGCTTGTCTTGAATTCCTTGGATGTAATTCTCTAACCCGATAAAGGTTTTTTCTCCTATGCCATCCCAATCCATCAAGCCATAATACCCTGATAAACCCAAGGGGATGAAAACGAGGATCAGAAGCAGGAGAAGAGCCGGTGCAATATAGAAAGCGATATAGAATTTATTGGACATTACTTTGTTCATACCATTCAACCCCACATCTTAGAAAATAGAAGGGGACATTCCACAAGTTAGGATATGTCCCCTCTTTTTAATTAGATTTTTTTAAGAAGCTTTATTACTCTTTCGACAGAGCTTCTTCATGATTTTTAGCGAACTCTTCCGGCGTTATTTCATTGCCGAAAAGGGCTTGAATTGAATCCAGGTGCACTTGAGCAACATCCGGGCTCATCTGAACATCTGCGAACAATGTAATGTTCGTTGCGCCATTCAATTCATCAAGGATATCTACATACATTTCTGGAAGATCTAAAGATCCAGCATCCACTTTAGTAGCAGGAATAACGCCTGCTTTGGTTACTGCTTCTTCTCCCCAGGCTTTAACAAAGTATGAAGCGAAATCTTTTGCTTCTTCTTTTACTTCTGATTCCTCAGCGACAAATAATCCAACTCCAGGTCCACCGACAAAGCTGCTTGTATCGCCTTCTCCATCAACAGTCGGGAAGTTCAGATAGCCGATGGAATCTCTGAATTCCTGTGGCACACTTTCATTGGTTGTGAAGTTAGGAAGATCCCAAGTGGCGATCAAATACATCGGTGTTTGCCCACTCATGAACATGGATTTAGCTTCTTCATCTGCGAGGCCGTTAAAGCCATTGACGAAAGCATCCATATCGACTAGTTCCTGTGTTTTTGCAGCTGCTTCAACCAATGCAGGATCTTCAAAAGATCCGGAACGGTCAATTGCTTTATTCAAAACATCAGCGCCGCCAATTCGGTCAGCCAGGTACATATACCACATCGACCCTGTCCATGAATCACGGTTCCCTAGAGCAATCGGCTGGATTCCAGCATCGTTGAACTCTTTCACTGCCGTCTCAAGTTCTTCGTAGGTTTCAGGAGGCGTAATGCCTTGTTCTTCGAACATTGCTTTATTGTAATACAGCGACACAATGTTCAATTCCAATGGCAATCCGTAAGTTGCGCCATCCATTGCATAAGCTTCTGTGGTTCCTGGTACAAAAGCGTCACTCAAGTCTTCTTCGATTACATCATCCAGTGGCGCAAACATATTCCCGCCAACGTAAGGCTCCAAGAATCCGGCAGCCCAAGTCAAGCCGACATCTGGAAGATCTCCGGACGTAGAGAGAACTCTTAGTTTATCTTTATATTGTTCGTTGCTTAATACTTCAAGATCCACTGAAACCCCTTCATTTTCAGCTTCGTATTCAGCAATAATTTCGTTTACTACATCAAAATGTTTTTTTGAACTGCCTTCAGGCCATAAATGCATGAATTTTATCTCTTTTTCAGCCGATCCCGATGATCCCCCTGCTTCTTCAGAATCTGAACAACCAGCCAATAACATTGATAAAGCTAAAGCAGACGATAGAAGTGTAAGCGTTTTCTTCTTCCCCATATTTCTCTCCCCCTTGCAAATTTTGTTATTACAACAATTTTCAGATTGTTGTATGCGGTTTCATTGTAGCAAAATTATTTTTGTTAGTCTAGTGGCTAAACAAAGTTTTATTTTCATGATAAACTACAGGCGAGAGTAAGCTTTTTCACATTAATTAAAGAAATCACGTTACAATGTTAGTAGAAATAGTTAAAACTTATAATTCCATTCCCGTGTTCAATTGTTGATTTTTATTGTGCCGCTCTGAAGAAGTAGCCGTCAACGCGATTGGGGAATATCGTCATGTTAAAAAAATTGCGCAGAAGGAGTTGATGGCCATGAATCCTAGAGTAAATAAAACCTGGAATCATCATGTAGTCAAAGAAGGCAACAAATCCCTTGTACTGAAAAAAATTATCAACCACTCACCTATTTCCAGAGCAGCAGTGGCCCAGGAAGTCGGGTTGAATAAAGGGACAGTGTCTTCCTTAGTAAATGATCTTCTGGAAGACCATTTGATTTGTGAATCCGGTCCAGGCAAATCCAGTGGCGGAAGGCGTCCTGTCATGCTGCTTTTCAATGAAAAAGCTGGCTACTCTATCGGGATTGATATCGGAGTCAATTACCTGCTGGGCGTTTTGACAGATTTGAGCGGCACGATTTGCCATGAAAAAGAAGTCACTTTTAAAAATCTTTCATATGAAGAAATTGAAAACCAACTTTTCAATACGATCGATTACTTGATGGCTTCCGCTCCTGAGAGCCCTCACGGAATTGTCGGAATTGGTGTCGGGGTGCCGGGAATCGTCGATAATCATGGCGAAATTCTGCTTGCTCCAAACCTTAAGTGGAAGAACCTGAATTTGAAGCTGATCCTGGAAAACAAGTATCAACTGCCGGTCATTATCGAAAATGAAGCAAATGCTGGCGCATACGGGGAAAAGAAATACGGGGCAGGGAAAGATTCCGAGCATATCATTTATGTAAGCGCAGGAATTGGCATAGGTGTCGGGCTAATCTTGAATGGATCATTGTATAAAGGCTCAAACGGCTTTTCAGGCGAACTTGGGCATATGACGATTCAAGTAAATGGCCCTACCTGCCGTTGCGGAAATAAAGGATGCTGGGAATTGTATGCTTCTGAACAGGCGTTGTTGACAGCTGCAGAAAAAATGCAGTTGACTCTTCCAACAAAGAAAGAATTAGAGCTGAGTGACCTATTGAGCCTTGCCGAACAAGGCGATCCAAAAGTAATTGCTTTGTTCGAACAAGCAGGTGATTTTCTTGGAGTCGGCATCAATAATATCATCAACAGCTTTAACCCCCAGCAAGTGATTATCGGCAACCGAATGGCTTCTTCTTACAAATGGCTCAATAAGACATTGACTGAGCGAGTGTCCAATCAGGCTCTGTGGTTCCAACAGAATGATTTGACTATCTGTTTTTCTGAATTGAGTACGTTTTCCAGCGCATTAGGGGCCTCCGCGTTTTCTATCGAGAACTTCCTCAGTGTCAGTATTCAGCAGAAAATTAGCATGAACGTTTAAGAATGCACACCCGAGTTGTTGGTTATGGGGCTGTCCCAAAAGGTCATGAAAAATGACTTTTGGTGACAGCCCTTTTGTCGTTCCCGAAAGACCCGGCAGATGTCCATTGCGGCGGACGCGTTCCGCGGGCACGGCTTCTGCCGCTTCCATTCCCATCAGCCAGCTGTTCTCAGAAAACGTATTCCCCCATCAAATAACAGCGGGAGAAAAAGGCTTTCTTTCTCTCCGGCTGTTTTATTTTTAAAGACTTATAGGGCAGCGCCTTTTATCTTTTTAAGTCAACTTTTCAAATACTTAGTTTACTCAATAGACTAAGTAAGGTATGATCGGATATAAGTTAAATTTAAAAGTTTGTAAGCACTTACATATTTGAATGGAGGATGAAGAAGAATGAGCGTAATCCAAAATCCGATTTTGACCGGTTTCAACCCTGATCCATCAATTTGCCGTGTGGGGGAAGATTATTACATTGCTGTCTCTACATTCGAGTGGTTTCCTGGAGTCGGCATCTATCACTCAAAAGACTTAAAGAACTGGCGTTTGATTTCCCGTCCACTAAATCGCCTAAGCCAATTGAACATGTCCGGAAATCCAAACTCAGGAGGCGTTTGGGCACCTGCTTTATCCTATAGCGACGGCCAGTTTTGGCTAATCTATACGGATGTGAAGGTGACTGAAGGGCAATGGAAAGACTGCCATAATTACTTGGTGACCTGTGAAACCATCGATGGCGAATGGTCTGAGCCTTCTTATCTGAACAGTTCTGGATTCGATCCTTCCCTTTTCCACGATGAATCCGGAAAAAAATATTTCGTCAATATGTACTGGGACCATCGCGTTGGACACCATGCTTTTTACGGCATTGTCCTGCAGGAATTCGATCCTGCAACGCGCAAGCTCGTCGGCGATTCCAAAATCATCTTTAAAGGCACGGATATCAAGCTGACCGAAGCGCCTCACCTTTATAAGATCGGTGACTATTATTATTTGCTGACTGCAGAAGGCGGAACAAAATACGATCATCAGGCAACCATTGCCCGCTCGCGTCAAATCGACGGCCCTTATGAGGTACATCCGGAAAATCCATTGATTACTTCTTGGCCATATCCAAGAAATCCTCTTCAAAAAGCCGGGCACGCCTCCATGGTCCAAACACATACAGATGAATGGTTTCTCGTCCACTTAACCGGACGGCCCTTACCGCAGGACGGCCAGGCTTTATTGGATCCGCGAGGCTTTTGTCCGCTTGGCAGAGAAACGGCCATCCAGCGTCTGGAATGGAAAAATGATTGGCCCTACGTTGTCGGCGGCAACCAACCCGCTGCTCAAATTGAAGGCCCGGCTATCGAAGAAGTCCCATGGCCTGCAGACTTTCCTGAAAAGGACGACTTCGATTCTGCAGAATTGAACAGCCATTTTCAAACCTTGCGCATTCCGCTTGGTGAAGAAATCGTCTCTTTAACGGACAACCCTGGACACCTTCGCCTGTACGGGCGTGAATCACTGACCTCCAAATTCACGCAGTCCTTTGTAGCAAGACGCTGGCAGCATTTTAATTTCATTGCTGAAACAAAAGTCGCTTTCCAACCAACCACTTTCCAGCAAGGTGCTGGGCTTGTGAACTATTACAATACGGAAAACTGGACAGCATTGCAGATTTCCTGGCACGAAGAAAAAGGGCGGATCCTGGATCTTACGGTATGTGATAATTTTTCATTCGCGCAGCCGCTGCAAGGTGAGGAAATCAGCATCCCTGAACATGTCGAATCAGTCTACATGCGTGTAGAAACAAAAACCAAAACCTATACGTACTCCTATTCTTTTGATGGCGAGAACTGGACGACATTGCCGATCAAATTCGAGTCCGCCAAGCTGTCCGATGATTATATTCAAGGCGGAGGATTTTTCACCGGCGCATTTGTCGGCATGCAATGCCAGGATCTATCCGGTCAGCAACTACCGGCCGATTTCGATTATTTCATTTATAAAGAAACAAACGAATAACCCTATAAAAGGCAGCTCCGGACTCATACGTCCAGGGCTGCCTTTTTGTATCATCCGATATTCTCTTCCGCTACTCTTGCCTGTTTCTTGTTTCGAGCTGCAACTATTTTAACAAACGGTACAATCAATACGGATAAGAACAAAATGCGAAACAGCTGAAACGCCGTCACGATGGTTACATCTGCATGGACCGATGCCGCAATGAGCCCCATCTGGTCAAGGCCGCCTGGTACCACACTTAAGAAGCTGGTTGAAAAACTGAGGCCGTAAAGGTCCTGCAAAAGAAAACTGAGGCCATAAGCAAAAGCGATCAGTACAGCGCTTGAGAAAAACGAATAGAAAATCATGCGCTTCGTCAATTTCAAGTCCTCTTTTTTCAACAAAAGCCCAATATAAATGCCGATAAACAGTTGCGCGATATGGAGCAACGAGCTTGGCATGATTGGCACCGCTATACCTGCCAGATTGAAAAGCATAATCAGAAAAACAGGACCCAACAAAAAAGCTGTCGGTACTTTGACTTTCTGCGCCAAGATTCCTGCGCCGTAACACAGTATAAGCAACCCAAGCAACGCCAGGGAATAATTGCCTTGCCCCGACTGTTCCACATACGCCGGTTCACCGCTAGCCACAATAAACGGTACGATGGCGACGATCATCAAGACACGAAGAATATGATAAAACGTGACGGCCGTCAAATCGATGTCTTTCTGCTCTTCAGCAAAAGTGATGATCTGCGATAAACCACCGGGTACACAGCAAGTCATTGCTGTTGCCTGATCAACTTTTGCCCGCGAAGCCATCAATGCACTGATGAATAGAAACAACAGAAAAAAGGCGATATTGATTAATACCATAGCTCCAAAATAGTCTTTCATTCCCTGTAAAGCTTCTAAAGTGAAAGCAAAACCGATTACATAACCGGCCACTACCAATCCGCCGTTGCGGAAACGGGAATGCCATTCCAGTTTCACCGGCGTCAATAATTGCATCAACAAAACGGCAAACAAAGGGCCCAGTAACCAAGGCATTGGAGCTCCTGCCAGAACAAACACCCCGGCACCGGCTAAACCGATTACAAACGATTTTGCCATTGGGGAAATCATCATCTTGTCATCTTCTTTCTAAAACTTAGCTAATTTCTTTATTATAACTTTTTCAGGCTCCAAGTAAAACCGCTGTACCTTTTCCAGCTAAAAAGCCCTCTTTATGCGAGCTCACTTTTCCCTTCCGCGCTTTGGATGCCTGAGCATATTCTTCCCGCTTTTCGCTAGAGCTTATCACCCATCTCATGTAAAATGAAGCAAAGCTCAACTCTTCATTACTCATTTTCAGCTTGCCCTTTTCATCGCCTGCGCATTCTCCAAAACCACTTTAAAGGAGCTTGAATCCCAGTGAATAAAAAATTATTGAAAAGCCGCATTGATGCTGCCAATAAACAACAAAAAGCTGATTTGGTTATTCGCAATGCTTCCATCGTTAACGTATTCACAAAAAGCCTTACTACGGGTAACGTTGCCATCAGTGGAAATACCATTGTTGGCATCGGAGATTATGAAGGCTTTCAGGAAATCGATGCGGCCGGCAAATTCATTGCCCCTGGTTTGATTGATGCGCATGTCCACATCGAATCTTCGATGGTGACACCGCAGGAATTCTCCAAAATCGTTTTGCCTCACGGCGTTACGACCGTCATTACCGATCCACACGAAATCGCCAATGTCAGCGGAACTGCGGGATTGGATTTCATGCTGAAGGATGCGGAATCGACGCTTCTCGACATCAAATTGATGCTGCCTTCCTGCGTCCCTTCCACTTCCTTTGAAAATGCAGGCGCCAAACTTTCCGCTGAAGACCTGGAGCCTTTCTTGAATCATAAGTCGGTATTGGGATTGGCAGAGGTGATGGATTTCCCCGCTGTCCTTCGTGGAGATGATGCGATGCTGGACAAACTGCTGCTGAGCCGACAAATCGATGGACATGCTGCCGGACTCAGCGAAAATGCCATCAATGTCTACGGAACTGCAGGAATTCTCACAGATCATGAATGTGTCACAAAAGAGGAAATGATCATCCGCCTAGAGCGTGGGATGTATGTCATGCTCCGTGAAGGGTCCGTCGCTAAAAACCTTCACGCTTTGCTTGAAGGTGTAACAGAAAAAAATGCTCATCGCTGCTTGTTTTGCACCGACGACAAACATTTGGATGATTTGATTGAAGAAGGCAGTGTCGATTACAATGTCCGGGTTGCCATCAAACAGGGAATCGATCCGATCACTGCCATTTCGATGGCCACCATCAATGCCGCGCAATGTTTCGGAGTGCGCGGTAAAGGCGCCATCGCTCCCGGTTACGATGCCGATTTTCTATTGCTTGACAGCCTAGAGAATTTGGAGATTGCCTCGGTCTATAAAGGCGGCCAATTAGTAGCGCAGAAAGGCCAGTACGTGGGGCCGGTTCAAGAAAAGACCGATGTATCAGCGGTAAAGGATACCGTTCGCATAGCAGAATTATCCAATGACAGTTTCCAGATTCCAATGGGCAGCAGCTCCAAGGCCCATGTTATCGGCATCAACCCCAACAACCTCATCACCGAGCATTTGATAATTGAAACACCCGTAATAGATGGCTATTTCGTTTCAAATACGGAAAAAGATCTGTTGAAAGTCGCCGTGATAGAACGCCATAAAGCGACTGGCAATATCGGCCTCGGCATTGTCAGCGGGCTGGGCCTAAAAAACGGCGCCATTGCTACTACTGTTGCACACGACTCGCATAACATTATTGCAGTCGGGACAACTGACCAAGACATCAAAGCGGCAGCTGAAGCCCTGCAAAACTTAAAAGGCGGGTTGGTGATCGTGCAGGATGGAAAAGTGTTGGCAAGCCTGCCTCTTGCCATTGCGGGCTTGATGTCTGAAGAATCTTTTGAAATCGTGTATGAACAACTCAAAGCCATCGACGACAGTCTTTTGAAGATTGGCGCCAGTACAGAATTTAATGCCTTTTTAACCTTGTCGTTCCTGTCTTTACCGGTCATTCCACATTTGAAACTGACGGATTGCGGCTTGTTCGACGTCAGCAGCTTCCAGCATATCCGAGTTGCTGTGTCCGAAGGATGAAGGGATTGACATTTTGTGAAATGAAAAAACCCGCGCTGCCTTCAAAGCCAGCGCGGGTTTTCATTCAGTTTCCAGTTACCAGGGGACAGGATGGATCGCTCGCCCATTCATTCATCGATCCGTCGTAGACGGCAACGTTTTTCTGCCCAAGCTTATTCAGCAGCAAAGCATTCCAAGTTGCCGCAATCCCGCCGCCGCAATACGTGATGACTTTTTTATCCGGATCCAAAGCACCAACTTTTTCGAAAGGCTCCCGCAAGATCGAATCCTCATACACTTTTTTCGTTTGCTGGTCGCCATGAATACCGAAGAATACATTGACGCTGCTTGGAATATGCCCTTTTCTAGGATAGGTATCTGTTTCGCCTCTGAAGTCTTCAGGAGACAAACTGTTGATCAAGATGACATTGTCATCATCCATCGCTTGCTGTACATCTTCTTTTGTCGCAATCAATTCCGGACGGCGCTGTCCGGTAAAAACTGCAGGCGAATAATTCCCGGGAACAGCTGTCAACGGACGGCCTTCCTCTTTCCATTTCGGCAATCCGCCATCCAGAATCGCAATATTGTCATAACCTTCATACTGCATCTGCCACGCCAGTCTAGACGCCCAATAAGCGGCCACTACCGGATTTTCCACCAATGCTCCCTGGTCGTAGATGACTGTATATGTCCCGTCCCCTATCCCAAGTTCAGTCATCTTTTTGACAAAATGATCATGTGGAGGTGCCATAAATGGCAGTGATGATTCAGGATCTGACAGTTCATTCAACAAGTCAGCATACACCGCTCCTGGAATGTGTCCTTCATCATAAGAAGCTCTTCCTGACTCAACTGATGGCGGTCCGCCATTTTCAGGAATGTCCATGAACGTCGTTGCATCCACAATACGCAGTTTCGGATCATCCAATCGTTGTTCCAACCAATCTGTACTGACGATTAACGGTATTCTTTCCATTTAGCATTCTCCTCACTTTTAAACCGACCAATCCAATACGATTAACAAAAATGCGTTATACTAGTACAATAAAGTTTGGGTTTAACTTCGTCAACTGAAAAACTTCAGCGCGTACATTCCTTCCTATTCAACAATAGATCCAATGAAAACGCTGTTGATTCCATCATTTTAGAAAGGTTGTTTTCTCTATGAAACCATACAATAATATCATTGAACTGATCGGCGATACGCCGGTTGTAAAATTAAACCGCATTGTGCCCCAAGGTGCGGCTGATGTATACGTAAAACTCGAAATGTTCAATCCATCAAAAAGCGTCAAAGACCGTGCTGCCTTCAACATGATTGAAATGGCTGAAAAAGAAGGCTTGATTGAAGAAGGAGCTACCATCATCGAACCGACCAGCGGCAATACAGGCATCGGCTTGGCAATGGTCGCTGCTGCAAAAGGCTACCGCTCTATTCTGGTCTTGCCGGATAATGCCACAAAAGAACGCATCAATCTATTGAAGGCATTTGGTTCTGAGGTGGTGTTGACCCCTAGCGATGCCAAAATGCCTGGAGCAATCAGCAAAGCACTGGAGCTGCAAAAAGAGATTCCAAACAGCTTTATCCCGCAGCAATTCGAAAATAAAGCCAATCCTGATATCCACCGCACAACAACAGCGATGGAAATCCTCGAGCAGATGGATGGCAAACTGGATGCGTTTGTGGCATCCGCTGGAACTGGCGGCACCATCACAGGCACTGGAGAAACCTTGAAAGAGCATCTTCCGGAGCTGTATATTGCGGTTGTAGAACCAAAAGGATCGCCTGTATTGTCAGGCGGAAAACCCGGCAAGCACCTGCTAGTGGGTACGAGCCCCGGTTTCATTCCTGATATTTTAAACACGGACGTATACGACGAGATTATGGCCATCAACGATGAAGATGCCATTGATATCTTTAAAAGAGTGGCTCGTGAAGAAGGAATTTTCGTTGGCCCTTCTGCCGGTGCTACCATCTACGCTGCCATTGAATTGGCCAAACGCCTCGGCACAGGCAAAAAAGTATTGTGCATCGCTCCTGATACAGGCGAACGGTATTTGAGCATGAATCTGTTCGGCGAATAAAAACACAGACTCTTTTCTTATTTAAACAGGCAGACCTGCAAGTTGGGTCTGCCTGTTTTTTTTGCTCTCAATTTTGGCATGAATCTACGTTATCGAAGAAATGGATGCAACTACTTATCCTTATCCCTATCGCTATATTATTTGAAAAAGTAAAGAAACTGTTTTTTCAGCGTTTTCATCTTGACAATTCCTATCATTCTACTATACTTTAATAATATTATCCGATAGGAAAGGTAGGTTTTATTACCGGTGATCTATTTTGTTTATTGAAGCCAAGCAAATCAATAAAGTTTATTACGATAAAAACAATAAACCGAATACGGTTTTGAAAGATATCGACTTATCGATCCAAAAAGGAGAATTTGTCTCTATCCTCGGACCTTCCGGCTGTGGCAAGTCCACTTTGTTGTCGATGATTGCCGGGCTTGTCAGCTCGACTTCCGGCGATATTATCGTGGATGGCAAAAAAGTCGTCAAGCCAGGAAAAGACCGGGGCATGGTATTTCAGCAAGCCGCCCTTTTCCCATGGATGAATGTAACTGAAAACGTCATGTTTCCTTTGCGCAAGGAAATGTCCAAAAAAGAAGGCTTGGAACGCGCACAGCATTTCTTAAAAATGGTACAGCTCAGCAATTACCCTTCCCACTATCCACACGAGCTTTCCGGAGGGATGCAGCAGCGGGTATCCATTGCCCGTTCGTTAGCCATGGACCCAGCTGTCCTGTTGATGGACGAACCTTTTGGCGCTTTGGATGAACAAACAAGAAGCCGCCTTCATGGTCAGCTCGAAGAAATTTGGATTGATACGAAAAAGACCATCGTCTTTGTCACCCATAGCATTTCCGAATCGATCAAACTGTCGGACCGCATCATCGTCATGGGCACACGGCCCGGCACCATCCTGACTGACATTCGGGTTGATATTCCCCGCCCCCGCGAACAGCATCGGCAGGAAATCGCTGCTTTGGAAGAACAGATTATGGGTCTTTTGAAAACAGAAATCGATAAAGTCATAGATGAGGAGCAAGCATATGAAGCCGGCAGTTAAACGAATCATTTTCTTCGCCGCGCTCATTGTCTTCTGGGAACTGGGTTCCCGCTTTGAACTGTGGCATGAAACCATCCTTCCTTCCCCTATCAGCGTTTACGATTCGCTGGTAGCCGGATTTGCCGATATGACATTGGTCTACGACCTGATTGCGAGTTTCCGCAGATTGTTGATCGGCTTGGCTGCAGCTGTCATTATCGGAACCGGTATCGGTATCCTGCTGGCACGCTCGAAAACAGCAGATGAAACACTTGGAACATTGGTGCTTGCTCTGCAAAGTGTACCAAGTATCGTTTGGCTGCCTCTGGCAATGATGTGGTTCGGCCTTGGCGAAGGTTCCATCATTTTCGTCGTCATCTTGGGCGGAACGTTCGTGATGATTCTGAATGTCCGAACCGGCATCAAGAACGTCGATCCCCTTTTCATCAAAGCCGCACGGACAATGGGGTCGAACGGACTGGACCTTTTTATTAAAGTGATCATTCCCGCTTCCGTTCCTTATTTCGTGACAGGCGCACGCCTTGCCTGGGCTTTCGCCTGGCGGGCATTGATGGCCGGAGAACTTCTCAGTTCCGGTCCCGGACTCGGATATACGCTCCGCTATGCATCCGATTTCGGCAATATGTCACTGGTCATCGGCGTGATGATCATCATTGGTGTCGTCGGCGCGATTGTCGATCTGATGATATTCCAGCGAATCGAGAAAAACGTCCTCAAGCGTTGGGGATTGGAAACATAAACTTATTTAACAGATGTTCACCAGGAAAAGCACTTTCAGCTATTGACCTTACGAATATTCGCCACGAATACTTTATTAAATAAAAAATTATTTTATACAGGAGGAACTCATCTTATGAAACGTATCTTTTCACTTATTGCACCTGTCGCTATGGTCGGCGTGCTGGCAGCTTGTGGTTCACCTGAAGCTGGCGACGACTCATCTTCTGTCACTATCGGCTATTTCCCTAACCTGGACCACGTTCCTGCAATGGTTGCAAAAGACCAGGAAATGTATGAAAAGAACCTGGAAGACGGCACAGCTGTCGAATATGTAACTTTCGCTGATGGAGCCGACTTTATGACAGCACTGAAAACCGGAGATATTGATGCCGGCCTTGTTGGACCTGGCCCCGCGATGAACAACTACACGAACGGTGCAGACGTTACCATGATTGCTGGCGGCGCTTCAGGCGGTACCGTAGTCATGGCCAGAAATGGCAGCGGCGTTGAGTCTGTTGAAGATTTCGCAGGCAAGACGTTCATTACGCCACGCGTCGGCTGCACACACGATGTGCAATTTGAAACTTTCATGAAAGAGCATGGCATCACTTCTAACCGGATCGGCGGAGAAATGCTACACCAAACTGGCAACCCGGCTCAGTATGAAGCGATGTTCGCTACTGAAAAAGTCGATGTTGCCGTTGCTCCTGAACCTTGGGCTTCTGTACTGAAGCAAAAGACTGGCGCTAAAGTGATTATTGAGCCGGATGAAATTTCATTCGGAACGACCTTGCCGGCTTCCGTTTTGGTGACTTCAAGCAAACTGATTGAGGAAAATCCTGAAATGGTGCAAGGCATTGTTGATGCACATAAAGAAGCGACAGAATTTATCGCACAAAATCCGGATCAGGCAAAAGAGATCACGATCAACACAATCGATGACATCACCGGCCAAAAGCTCGAAGCCTCTATCATTGACGGTGCATGGGAAAACATGATTTTTGATACTGCTCTTGCACCTGAAGAAATTCAAGCATTCGGCGATTCATCGTTCGACTTGAAGTTCCTGAAAGAGCAACCGGATTTCGCTTTATTGACGGATACACAATTCCTTGATTAAAACTTCAATTAGCAGCAGAAATTTTTTCTGCTGCTTTTTTGTATCCTTTTAACAAAAAACTCCTTTTTGAGCTCTTCCTGAAGGTTTTCTAAGTTGGTTTTGCTACACTAGAAGATGGAAATGATTTGTGAAAAAAGGAGCTGTCTATATGCAAAACTTAACAGGAAAAAATGCGTTGATTACAGGAGCTGGGAGAGGGATTGGAAGAGCAACCGCGATTGCTTTTGCTGCAGAAGGAATCAACGTCGGACTTGTGGGACGCACTGCAAGCAATTTGGAGAAAGTTGCAGCAGAGCTGGAGCAGTACGGTGTGAAAACTGTATTTGCTGTTGCTGATGTAGCTGACCCTGAAGCGGTCAATGCAGCAGTCGAGCATATTGCAAGCGAGCTGGGATCAATTGACATTCTGATCAACAATGCCGGGATCGGCAAATTCGGCAAATTCCTGGAACTGTCGGCTGAAGAATTCAAAGGGATTATCGATACCAACTTGATGGGTGTCTACTATGTGACACGTGCCGTCCTGCCGCAAATGATCGAGCGCCAATCAGGGGATATCATCAATATTTCATCAACAGCCGGACAAAAAGGAGCGCCGGTGACAAGTGCTTATAGTGCATCGAAATTCGGTGTCATGGGATTGACGGAATCATTGATGCTGGAAGTCAGAAAACACAATATCCGTGTCAGTGCTTTAACCCCGAGTACCGTTGCCACTGACTTGGCAGTTGAAGCAAATCTGACCGATGGCAACCCCGACAAAGTTATTCAGCCGGAAGATCTCGCTGAAATGATGGTTGCTCAATTGAAGCTGCATCCCCGTGTTTTATTGAAATCGGCTGGACTTTGGTCGACCAACCCTTAAAACCTAAATCCTATAAAAGAGACTGTCCCAAATGTCATTTATAATTGACAAAAGGACAGCCTCTTTTTTTGTATAATATCCATGCCGTTTCATTCGCTTCAGCAGACTCGCGATAAACCGGCTGGGACTGCCGCCTGAATTTTTTTCATTTCAAGTATCCACCTGTGCCGTCTTTTTCATAGACCAAACAACAACCGGAATCAAGAGAAGCGCAAGAAACCCGCCGCCCAAAGACATCACTGCGTAGCTTGACTGGGCCATGACCATTCCCGAAAACCCGCCGCCTGCAGCGCCTGCTAAAGCAACCAGCACATCAACGGTTCCTTGTGTTTTGGCGCGCGTAGATGGATGGGTTGAATCGACAATAAGCGTAGTGCCGCTGATCAATCCGAAATTCCAACCCAGTCCCAACAACGCAAGCGCAACAATCAGAACGGCTAAAGAATCAGCCGGCGCCAATGCGGCTACAACTCCAGCTGCCATAAATGTCACACCAGCTGCTGTTGCCATGACTACCCTTCCTAATTTGTCGACAAGGATTCCCGTGACGATGGATGGCAGATACATCGCAGCAATATGGATGCTGATGACCAGCCCAACGGCTCCCAAATCGTGGCCATGATGCCCCATATGGATCGGCGTCATAGTCATAATGGCAAACATGATCAATTGCGTCAGCACCATAACTGTAGCTCCCAGATACACGCCTTTCTTATTGATGGTTGAATCTACAGGTTCCATATCCGCTTTACTCTCTTGGCGAACTTGCCGATGCTCCTGGATTGCCAGTGACACCAGCAACGGATCCGGCCGCAAGAAAATCAGCAGAACAATCCCAGCCAGAAGATAGGCAATCGCCGCCAAAATAAAAGGTCCGGCTAGAGCCGGAATGCCGATGGATTCGGCAAAACGACCCATCACTCCCACCAAATTAGGGCCGGCAAATGCACCAAACGTTGTCGACACTAATGCAATGCTGATAGCTGTACCGCGCTGTTTGGCACTCGCCAAATCTGTCCCTGCATAGCGCGCCTGCAAATTAGCGGCTGTTCCGGCACCATAAATCAGCAAAGCGGCAAACAGCAACCAGACATTAGTTGAGAGGGCTGCCAAAATTACTCCAATTGCACCGATTCCGCCAGCTAAAAATCCGGAAGCCAAACCGGTTCTTCGGCTGAAACGTTGGGATACTCTGCCGATCACGAGCGCCGCTGCAGCCGATCCCAGCGTAAACAGTGCCACCGGCAACCCTGCAAAGCGATCCGTCCCCAGCATATCCTGCGCAAGAAGTGCGCCCACTGTCACCCCAGCTGCCAGGCCGGCTCCTCCAAAAATCTGCGACAGCACAACAATCCATAAGGTTCGCCGATACAGCTCCTTGATTTTTTCCGGAGATTCGATATAGCCCTGCAGCATCTGTTGATTGGTTTTTCTGTTCATGTTTTCCCTCGTTTCTATGCCAATTTTCTTAAAGGATTTTGTCATTAAAGCTTTGCATCTAAAAAATCCAATTCTATTCTCAGTATAACGGTTTCCTTAATGTCAATCATTGCCTTTCCAAAATAAAAAGGACCTTTGCAGGCCCTTCTTGGCTTCCCATTCTATTGTGCTTGTCTTTTAGGCAAGCGGCTGTTCTCCTGCATCTATCGGGCGCAGCCATTTTCTCATCTTTTGGCGTTGCCGCTTTTCTCTCGGCATAACTTTTTTAGCACGCTGCAATAAAGATTCCATCTCTGCTTCCGCCTGCAGATTTTCTGGCCAGCAATACTTGGTTAAGAAATAATACAGAAACTGGATAGCTTCAATATGCTCTTCTTGATTGTACGGTGCCAGCATATTCAAATTGCCGATCATCCGTGCCGCTTCCTCTTGGTCTTTGAGCTGTTCCAAATCTGGTCTGTATTTATAATAAAATTTTTTCATATCTCCATAAAGACCGTTCAATTCCTCCAGTTTCACTGGCGACATTTCGTCAGCATGCAATTCACTCATCTGTTCTTCCTCCTTTTCAGCCGCGCGAGAGTTTTCATTGATTCTTTTTGTTCTGTATGTATTAAAAAATACCCTTCTTTGGTCCTAATAAACAAAGATCTTTAGAAATCTTCTATATAATATAAGATGAATAGACTGAAATGGAGTTGTGAGCCAATGGCGAATATGCAAAAAAAGAAGTCAGGCCTCTCTTTTGCCTGGCCATGGGTATTGGGGCTGGTCCTTATTCTTCTTGTTGTCGGTGGCTGGATGCTAAAGCCCGAATCCGAGGAAGCAAAAAACTTAACAGCCAGACTGCAGATAACCGTCATTGAAGAACTTGGAGAAAAGAGCAATATGGATAAAGAACGTATCGTAGATATCTCAGTTTATCAGGTGTCATCGGGGTGGGATGCAGAGTTTATCTTAAATGCGGATAAAGGATTCACCACTATTTCAACCAAACAGCTCATGTGGCAGCAGGCAATCGCCATCCTGGCGCCTTTATCAGAATTCGGGGAACTGAAGGATATCTCTATTTCCTGGGTTTACCCAGTGGCTGGGCCAAACGATAAAGTAACTGACCAAAGTGTCATGTCCTTCAGGTTGGACAAGACTACACGCAATCAATTGATTTGGGAAAATGTCGAGCCCTCTCTCCTCCCTGATATTGCATTTGATTACAAAGAACATTCCGTTTTGAATGAATAACAGCAATCAAAAAGGTGAACCGGATTATTCCCGGTTCACCTTTTCCATCCTGCACGATTATTCACAAGCCACAAATCCCGCGACCAAAGCGACCATCTCTGAATTTTCGACAGTCCGAAAATCCAGACATACCCCGTCATCTTGAATGCGGGTTATGATGGCCGGCTTGGACTGCCTTAAGCGAGCCGCTACTTGTTCAGCACTCAATGTCTGATGTTTCACTGCTGCCACATAGGTGGGGATTTCCACTCCTGGCATTGTGCCGCCGCCTATTTGGGAAGTGCTTGCCTTGAGCTCACTATGATACTTCGAAGACTGTGACTGCAACCTATCCACAAATGACTGTGCCTGCACTTGAATAGCTGCCGCCGGGCGGATTATGTCCCGGACCGTGGGCAGTTCATTGATTTTTTCAGGATCGCCCAAATACTGTTTCAAGGTTTCTTCCAATGCCGCCAACGTCATTTTATCGACACGCAGGACACGTGCCAATTGATGCTTTTTCAATCGGTCGATCCATTCCTTTTTACCGGCAATCAACCCTGCCTGTGGACCGCCCAACAGCTTGTCACCACTGAAGGAAACGAGGTCTGCACCGCTTTCGATCACTTCACGGACAACCGGTTCATCTCCGATTCCGTGCTTTTTAAAGTCATATAGCGCGCCACTGCCTAAGTCTTCATAGAAAATGACGTCATGATGATTTTTCGCCAATGCGGCTAATTGAGACGTTTCCACAGTTTCTGTGAAACCGATCATCTTGAAATTGCTGGTATGGACTTTCATGATCATGGCGGTTTCTTCATTTATCGCCTGCTCGTAATCATAGAGATGGGTCTTGTTGGTCGTTCCGACTTCAACAAGCCGTGCGCCGCTTTCTTCCATAATAGAAGAGACACGGAAAGAACCGCCGATCTCCACCAATTGGCCGCGAGAGACAATAACTTCCTGCTCTTTGGCCAATGCACTTAGAACAAGAAACACAGCTGCTGCATTATTATTTACGACCATTGCAGCTTCAGCACCGGTTGCTTCCACTAATAAATCTTCAATAATATCGTGGCGCGATCCACGCTTTCCTTCCGTTAAGCGATATTCCAGGTTCGAATAATTTTCTGCTGTTTTTACAACATGGGCGATAGACGCGGCACTTAAACGGGAACGCCCTAAATTGGTGTGCAGAACCGTACCCGTCGCATTGATTACCCGTTCCAAACGGTCTTTCTGCCACTCACTGATCCGGTCTTCAACCAAGTTGAAAAGCTGCCCGGCAAAATCCGGAACTTTTTCTTTAACCAGCGTCTCTTCCGCCAGCAAACTCTGCCGCAGTTTGCCTATTTCTTTTTGCAGGAATTCAGTCAGCTGCACATCGCTCAGCTGGAACAGCATTTTCAATTCTTTAAAGCGAGGATCTTTCTGTAATTCATGAATCGCCGGAAGCTGCCGCAAATACTGTTTCATCACTTCTCCTCCATCCAGTAACGCTGGTCTTCTGCCCGTCTCGTATAGTTTTGCTCATCCAGCAATTCCAAAAACGGGATCATGTATTTTCTCGATAAATTAAGGATATCCTTTGCCTGTTTCAAATCAAATGAAGATCCCGTGTTATTTTTCAACAGCTGAAACGCTTCTTGAAACGCAGTCCGGTGGATCAACGTATCTTCCTTTAATCGATAAGCTTGAGAAGTTTCGAGCAAATAAACTGTCAATTCAGCGATTTCCATTTTAGGCAACGGTGATCCAAGGAAATACTCTTCCCATTTCTTCACTTGGAAACCGTCCTTCTCTAACGCAACAATTACCTGTTCCATTCGCGCACGCCACTTTTTCGGTAAATGCGGCTGGAAATGTGCAATCGCTACAAATTGACCAGTTCGCTTGATTTCCTGTTGTTCACCCAATAAGTTCAAACTGTATTCAAGAAGCGGCTTCGGATAGGCCCCACTCGCCGACTGAATCATTTCCGCTTTGCCCATGCCGGTGCGCATTGGAAACTCCTCATGAAATTTCCGCAGCCTTTCCAGAAACTCATCTTTTATTTTAATGAAGGTTTTGCTTAAGCTATAGCCTTGTCGCGGAATTTCCATCCACAATCCCGAAGCCACCCCATCTGCTAAAGCAGCTTTCAAGACGCCGGCATCCAGTGAAGTCTGTTGCATCAGCTGCTGTTCATCAAGCAGCTGATATTTGTTCAGTGCATCCGCCACCAAATCCTGCGGCGTCCCTTGTTGGTATTGGCGAAGCATTTCAATGGTTTCTGTGCCAAAGCGGTACTTGCCGCCAGTTGGCTGGATCACCCAACCGCCTCCAATCGTCTCCATTGGACTTGGCCGGCGCAAAATAAACCGGTCGCCCCGGCGGACTACAATTTTTTCATCCAAGCGAATTTGGCATAGTACTTCGTCCGGTGTCTGCTCCAGTTCCTTGCGGTCAAAAAAGACAATCTTCCCCATCACTTCAGATGTGCCGATATGAACTTTGACAGCTGTGCGTTGTTTTAAAGGAGTGAATTTACGGCCAATCACCTGCAATGCAACATCGAGAGTATCCGTCACCAGGAAATTCTCGGAATCCACCAATACATCTCCACGTTTTACAGCTGTCCGATCGATGCCGCCAAGATTGATGGCTGTCCGCTGGCCTGCCCGTGCCTGTTCGCGTTCTTCGTGATGCACTTGAATTTGTCTCGCTTTCACGGGAATTTCTCCCGGCAAGATCAGCAGCTGCGCCGCTTTCCGGACCACTCCTTCATACACGGTCCCTCTGACTACTGTCCCTTGTCCTTGAACCGAAAAAACCTGATCAATCGGCAACCGGAAAGAACCGTAAGCGTCGCGGAATTCGGCAGTATTCAATTCTGTTAGAATCGTCTGCTTCAATTCATCTATCCCTGTACCTGAAAGGCTATCGAGCGTGACATAAGGCGCTCCGTGAAAAACAGTTCCCGACAACCGTTCTTTGATATCATCCATCACCAATTCGAGCATCACTTCATCAACCCGATCGATTTTTGAAATGGCCACAATGCAGCGTTTCACTCCCAAAAACTGCAGAATTTCCAGATGTTCTTCTGTCTGCGGCATAATGCCTTCGTCCGCTGCCACCACCAAAATCACCAAATCAATTCCCGCAACGCCCGCAATCATCTGGCGGATAAACCGCTCATGACCCGGCACATCCACAATCGACGCGAAGACACCGTTTTCCAACTGCAAAGGCGCATAGCCCAATTCAATGGAAATGCCCCGTTCTTTCTCTTCTTTTAATCGGTCCGTATCAACATTCGTCAAAGCTTTCGTCAAACTCGTTTTGCCATGATCGATATGCCCAGCCATGCCGATGGTAAAATACCGTTCTTCCATTTTCTTCACACGCCTTCTCTTATTGCTTCTCCCTTTACTTTAGTCTTCACTAAAGGCGGTTTCAAGCCTGAGCCTCACATCCAAACGCATATTTAAGCACCTGTCTTGCACAGAACTTTTTTTCAGTATAAACTTGTACAAGTCCGCTACTACTATATGGGGTTGGATGGGTGACTGGTGTCTTCCTGGGTCTTCAAAACCCTGAGGGGCCTGCGTGCCAGGCTCGGTGGGTTCGATTCCCACACAATCCCGCCAAATACATACTGAAATGCTGAAGCGCCCGTGTAGATTCGACGGGCATAAGACGCACTGGCGAAGCGGCATCTTTTCAGCCGCATAGCCACCAAAAGATTGCCTCTTAGGCAGTCTTTTTTTCTTGATGAAAGACAAGTTAAGTGACAAGCCCCACAGGCTTCCGGATAATCTAATAGACCAGAAGTGTTTATAACTTCTAATCACGGAATAAAAGGATGAAGAAAATGAAAATTGTTTTAGCTTCACCGAATTACCCGCAGCTGCGCGGCAACACAATAACAGTACAACGAATCGCAGATAATCTAAAAAAACTGGGTCTAGATACGGAAATTGTCTCGACAACAGACGACAATACCATTCATTCGTTTCCGCCAGCTGATATCGTCCATGGATTTCATGCTTATAATTTCTATAAATTTCTGCAAAAGCTGGATCGAATGCCCGACCATTACATTGTCACGATCACAGGCACTGATCTCAACCATGACCTTTTTGATCCGGAGAAACGAAAAGATGTCCTCGCTTCTTTGCACGGAGCAGAAGCCATTCATGTATTCGATGAAAAAGCCAAAAATCTGTTGTTGAAAGAAGTTCCGGGAGTGGCTGATAAAGTGTTTATTATGCCCCAAGGCAATCTCCCTGCTCCCGAAGGAACTTCTCCTGTCAAAAAAGAACCGGGCAGTTTTTTGTTTTTCTTGCCTGCAGGCATTCGAAAAGTCAAAAACATACCTGCTGCAATTTCAATGCTCCATGATTTGCATTTGCGCTATCCACAGCTTCGGCTCTGGCTGGTGGGACCCGTTCTGGAAGAAGCGGAAGGGCAAACCGTTCTCGGCCTTGTTAACCGCCACCAAGAATGGATTCGTTATCTTGGTCAAGTGCCGCATGAAGACATGGCGGCTATTTATCAACAGGCAGACGTGGTCTTGAACACTTCCCTGTCAGAAGGGCAACCTGCAACGATACTTGAAGCGATGGGCTATGCTGTGCCTGTGCTTGCTTCGGATATTCCCGGCAACAGCAGCATCCTTTCCAATGGGGAAACAGGGCTTTTATACAAAAGCCGAAACGAATTCCTTGATTATGCTGAAAAGCTCATGAATAATAACAAAATAAGGGAAAGTATTGGCCATGCCGCTGAAGCTTATGTGAGAAAACATCATTCAAGTGAACGCGAAGCCGAAACTTTGCTGGAAATTTACAAGCGTATTGTAAAATAAAAAAATTTACATTGTATAATAGAATATGATTTTGAAAAGGAGAGATTGACATGGTTGAAAAAGAAACTGTAAAACTAACTTCTTTATCTACAAAAGGCGGTTGAGGCTGCAAAATTGGTCCTGAGGACCTGGCGCAGGTTCTGCGTCACTTACCGAAAAATGTAGATGATCCCAACCTTTTGGTCGGCCTGGAAACAGCTGACGATGCAGGTGTTTATAAAATCAATGATGAAACAGCATTAGTACAGACTTTGGATTTCTTTACCCCGATTGTGGACGATGCCTATATGTTCGGCCAAATTGGTGCAGCCAATGCCTTAAGCGATGTTTATGCGATGGGTGGCAAGCCGCTGACTGTCATGAATATTGTCGCTTTCCCAATCAACACATTGGATAAAAGCATTTTAGCTGATATCCTGGCTGGTGCTTCTGACAAGGTCAAGGAATCAGGCGCCACTTTGGTCGGCGGCCATTCAATCGATGATCAGGAACCGAAATTCGGACTTTCCGTAACCGGCACAATCCACCCCGACCGGATCCGTTCCAACGCCGGTGCAAAACCGGGAGACCGGCTGATTTTGACCAAACCGATTGGTGTTGGCATCTTAACGACTGCCATCAAACAGGGTATTTTGGAAAAAGAGGATTTGGATGAAGTCATGAATGTCATGGCCACATTGAATAAAACCGCAGCAGAAGTGATGGAAAAATACACCGTCAATGCCTGTACGGACGTGACCGGATTTGGCTTGCTTGGCCATACGATGGAAATCGCCAAAGGCGGCAATGTCGGCGTAACCGTGACAAACCAGGATGTCCCTGTCCTGAAGCGTGCAAAAGAGCTCGCCGAACAAAATGTCATTCCAGGCGGCACGAGAAAAAACCGTCAATGGCTTGCAGATGACATCGATTATGCCGATAACATCAGTGAAATCGATCAATTGATCTTATGTGATGCTGTCACTTCTGGAGGACTGCTGATATCAGTCCCTGAATCAGAAGCCGAGGCTTTGCAGCAGGAGCTGTTGGAAAACCACGTCCAATCAGCCATTATCGGCAATGTAAGCAGTGACAATGCCGGACGGATCCAAGTAGTTTAAGATCACCGGCTGTTCAAAAGAATGAAAAGCTTAAAATTAAGCTTTGTGCAAGGACTCTGCAGGAGTCCTTGTTTTGATATATGCTCTATACCCAAAACGATAAAGAGGTGCTTGTATTGAAAAAATGGATTTTAACCGTTTCTATACTTTTGCTGGCCTTGTTCCTGTCAGCCTGCGGAAACGATTCAGCTGAAGAAGAAAGTTCAACAACAGGCGACACCCAGGAACCCTTCACTATCGGTGTAATTCCAGCCCAAACAGAAGGTGAAATGCAGACGGCAATGGATAAACTGCAAACTATCCTTGCTGAAGAATTGGATCGCGAAGTCGAAATTGAAGTATATCCCGACTACAATGGCGTCGTTGAATCCATGAATTACGATCAAATTGATATGGCTTACCTTGGTCCGTTAACCTATGTAATCGCTGAAGCAAACAGCAACGCCAAAGCCATCATTACCCAATTGGTTGATGGCGAACCTTTCTACAATGCCTATGTCATCACCCATACAGACAATCCAGTTGCTTCTTTAGACGAGTTATTGGAAAATCCCGGTGAAGTGCAGTTCGCTTTCGGCGATCCAAATTCAACTTCCGGTTCCTTGATTCCATCTATTGAACTGCAGGACCGCGGTGTCTATGAGTCTGAGCAGGAAAATGAATTTGAAACTGTTCGTTTTACCGGATCACACGATGCAACGGCATTGGCTGTTCAAAACAAACAAGTTGATGCAGGTGCTATCGACAGCGCCATTTATAATCAATTATTGGAATCAGGTAAAATCGATGAAGACCAATTAAAAATCATCTGGGAGTCTGAGCCTTTGTTCCAATACCCATGGGCTGTGCTTGAAAGCACTGATGATGAAACTGTCGCAAAACTGCGGGAAGCATTTTTGGCGATAGAAGATCCCGAAATCCTTGATGCATTCGGCGCAACCGGTTTTACGGAAGCTGACAATGCAGATTACGAAAGCATCAAACAAGCCGCGATAAAGCAAGGAATCATTGAAGAATAGAGTTGATTAGCTTGTGGTTTAAGAAAAGCAATTTTATTACAGTATTAATCGTTCTGGTGCTGATTTATTTCAGCATGAGGATTACGGAGTTCGACCTCACTAAGTTCAAGGATTTCCGCAACATGATCGACTTCCTGGCCCAATGGTGGCCGATGGATTTTTCCAAGTTGCCGGGTATGCTGGAAGATACATTCGAAACTTTGGCAATGGCCTTTCTGGGAAGTGTCTTCGGTTTATTGATCGCTTTGCCGATCAGCTTCCTTGCGGCACGCAATACCGCGCCTTCAAAGGCCCTTTTCCAATTTACACGTGTCACACTCAGCTTTGTACGTTCCATCCCTGAAATTGTATTCGGCTTGATTTTGCTGACAACACTCGGTCTCGGACCATTTCCCGCTGTCATCGCCATTATGTTCCATAATATCGGCGTTTTTGGGAAGCTTGTTTCCGAGTTGATCGAAGCCGCCGATCCGGGTCCACAGGAAGCGATGCGTGCAGTCGGCGCCAAAAACTGGCTGGCCAACCTGTTCAGCATCCTTCCACAAATTTGGCCGAATGTGCTGTCCCAGTTTTTCTATCGTTTTGAAGTCGCCATCCGCACCTCGCTTATTTTAGGGTTTATCGGCGGCGGCGGTATTGGCCAGCGCTTGTTCAATGACTTTAAAACGTTTCAATACTCTTCCGTATCGCTGGATGTCTTGATCATTATGATCATGGTTATTGCCATCGACTTTTTGGCCAGCACCATTCGAAATCGCGTCATTTAAAGGAGTGGCTATATGATTCAAGTGAAAAATTTAACTGTACGTTACCCAAATATGAAAACCGAAGCGCTTGCTGATGTCAGCCTGTCTCTCGAAAAAGACGATTTTGTCTGTGTACTAGGCAAAAGTGGTGCAGGAAAGTCAACATTCATCCGTTGCTTGAACGGCCTCCAAAAGCCCACTGGCGGGGAAATCCATTTTGATGGGCAAGACATTTCTTTTCATAACGAAGAACAGCTGCGCAAAGTACGCCGCCAGACCGGGATGATCTTTCAACATTTCAGCCTGATTCCCCGCTTAAGCGTCATGCAAAATGTCCTGACCGGCATGTTCGGCTACCGTTCTTCTTTCAAAAACCTGATTGGTTGGTTCACAGCTGAGGAGTTGGCTTTAGCTAAAAAAGTCATTGAAGATGTCGGCTTGTCGGAAATGGCATATCGGAAAGTCGAGCACCTGAGCGGCGGACAGAAACAGCGTGTGGGCATTGCCCGTGCCTTGGCCCAACAACCAAAAATTTTGCTTGGAGATGAACCGGTTGCAAGCTTGGACCCCGGCACTTCCAATCATATCTTCACGCTGCTGACGGAAATGCATGAGCGTTTGAACCTGCTGACCATCATCAATGTTCATGACATTGAATTGGCGAAACGCTATGCTACCCGCATCCTGGCTTTAAAAGACGGCAAGTTGATCTTCGACGGGCCACCTGAAAAATTCTCTGATTCCCAATACCGGGAAACTTATACATCCGAACCGCAAACGGCTTATTTCGATGCTGGAATTTGACAGCAAAAGGAGATGATCTTCGTGATTAAAAGTCCATGAGCAGTTGACCAATCCAGGGTCGTGTACGACTCTACTCACCCGCAAATCGTAACGCTCAATCAAGACGGCAGCAACAAGTCTGTGGTCCTCAGTTTTGACGATGGCCCAAGCAAAGTGCTGCCGCAGATTTTAGACATCCTGAAACAGGAAGCCGTGCCTGCCCTGTTCTTTTGGCAGTCTCGCCTGTTATATCCGGCAAGGCCATGGCAACGGCTGCTGGACGAGGGACATGTTGTCGGCACACATTCCATGAAACACCGCAATTTGGTGCAGCTGTCCTACGAGGAACAATACCTGGATCTCAAGAACAGCGTAACCCATATTGAAAGCATCACCGGCACACGGGTTAATTATTTCCGTCCGCCCTATGGACGTTTTGATTCCAATACCTTAAAAGCAGCAAAGGCATTAGGCTTAACAACCGTCTTGTGGCGAATTGCCTCGATGGATTGGGAACTGAAAGACAATCCCGATCAAATCATTCGCTATGTGGCAGAAAACCTGGAGGATGGCGCCATCATTCTCTTGCATGAATTAGAGCAAACCGTAGCTATCCTGCCTCAACTGATCCAAGCCATCAAAAAACAGGGCTACAGCTTCTCTTTGCTTCATGAATAGTAAAAAACAGCGCCGATTTCCGGCGCTGTTTTTTTATTGACACTCGTTTTAATTGTCGTCTTGAGTAGAAGGCGGTGGCCAGGCACCGATCAAACGGCGGGCAAAGACCACCTGTCCACCATGGTAGCTATTGTGATTGATGAGAACCATCAACAAATCTGCAGGCGTTCTTTTTCTTCCCCCGATTCCTTCTTCCAATGAATCTTTGGAAGCTTGCTGCGTCGCTCTTCCCAAGCCTTTCAAAAATCGGGTTACCGCGTCTGTATATTCTTTTTCGTTTGAAGGAGACGGAGAACTGGGCCATGATTTTAAATCTTCAGGACTTTCCGTTTTTTCTTCATTCAACTCCACCAATATAAAATCCTGCCAGTAATTCATATGAAACAACAGTTCCCAGACAGAATGGGGACTGCCTTCCGGTTTTTCGCCAGCCTGTTCCCAACTCAAACCATCAAATAGCATGTCCGTCTGATAATGTGCATACTTTCCTTGCAGCCCGTTCTGTAAATAACGATTGATCATCCAACATTCCTCCTTCGCATATTATTAATAAAGATTCAACGAAAAAGTCTAAATCCCTTTCAAAAGCGTTGAACCCTATTCAGTTAGGCCGAGAACTGTGGATAGATCAGATAGCTCTACTAGCAAAATCTCTTAGACAGACACCAATCATTCTCCGTGCTCGTGCAACGTGACACTTTCAATGTAATTGATGAAGCGCCTCAATTCTTTGGATTGCTCTCTTGTGATGTCGCCTGCAGCATACATCTGGTAAATCTCTGAGCGGCCCATGTCCATGACAATGACCCGCAATTCTTCTTTCTGCAGCTCGTATTTCTCATCATACAAAGCTTCCGGCTTTTTCAAACGGCTGATCATCTGCTTGTAATCAGAGATGACTGCATCCATAATTTTTTTAGGTTTGTATTTTCCTGCTGTTTTTTCAAGCCCTTGCAACGCTGCCTGCAATGCGTGCAACTGAATTTCGCGCCCTTCCTGGAATTCAACCAAACGCGTCTCTTCTTCTTTGAGATTCTGTCCTCTAAAGCGCCGCCATGCCCGAATCAGCTTACCTTGCAAATACAAGAACGTTGAACGCGTAGTATCAGCAATCACTTCTTCCCGGCGGTCCAAAGAACTTTCAAAGGCTTCGTACACTTCACCAGTCAGCTCTTTTTTGCGATGGAGCTCCTGAATGTATTTTCGTTCAAGCTTCAATGCCTGTAGGCGGACTTCCCGCATTTTCCGCTGGTACTTTTTATTCGCTTGCTCTGCGGCATCTTCTTCGGGCTGAATCTGTTGGAACCGCAATTTGTATTCATCCATCAATTCGTAAGCGGCGGCTTCATTTTCTTCTGTTATTTCAGATTTGATTTTTTTGATCGAATCAAGCAAAATGCGGCGCCGTGCTTCCTCCAAATCCATTTTCAATTCTTCTTTCCCGTCGGACAGCTGCCCCTTGCTCAGCAGCGGCAGCAGAATCGTCGCAACGATCAACGTGAATAAAATCGTCCCTGCAGCTAAAAAGAGAATGAGTGAACGATTGGGGAAGGCCTCTCCGGTATCCAATAGAAAAGGCAATGACAAGACCCCGACCATCGTTACTGTTCCGCGTACTCCCGTTAAACTGACGTATAACGTTAATTTCAAACTGGGTTTAGCGGCTTCTTCCATTTTACCGAAGCGGTATTCATAAACGGAAAACAGATAAGCCCAAATAAAACGGATTCCAAGAATCATTAAACCGATAGCAACCACATATGAAAAAATCAGCCATAAGCTGGAATTCGGATTTTCCAGAACACCGCTCATTGAGGTGGGGATATTCAAGCCAAGCAACAGGAACACAATACCGTTCAAAACAAAGAGAATGATTGTCCAAATATTCTCAGTCGCCACTTGTTCTTCGGCTATAAAGGTTTCAGTCTGCTCCCTAACCAGGGAATGCACAATTCCCGCAACCACCACCGCGATGACACCGGAAGCATGGAGAATATCTTCTGTGACAATGAAAATCAAAAACGGAGTCATGATCTGCAACAGGGTATGAAACGTTACATCATTGATGCCTTGCT
This sequence comes from Planococcus wigleyi, assembly GCF_014836985.1. Taxonomy (GTDB): domain Bacteria; phylum Bacillota; class Bacilli; order Bacillales_A; family Planococcaceae; genus Planococcus; species Planococcus notacanthi. The sequence continues at coordinate 81,870 of NZ_JACSPU010000005.1, forward strand.
TACGGAGAACCAAACGGATTCCAATAATCAGCAATCCGAGTAGGAGACCCAACAACCCGCCAGCAAAAAATTTATAAGAAAAGTCCAAGACAGCTTCCGACAACGAAAAATACCCTGTGACAACAGCCGTCACCGCATAGTTAAATGCCACAAGACCTGAGGCGTCATTAATCAGTGACTCGCCTCTCACCAGACTCAGCACTTTCTGCGGAATCCGAATTCGCTGTGCAATGCCGTTCACTGCCACCGGATCTGTAGGCGACAGGATAGCCGCTAAGGCAAATGCAGCAGCAAGCGGAATCTCATCAATCAGCCAGTGAATAAAATAACCGCCGACGATAGTTGTCAGCAACACCAAAATAATGGCATTGCCTAAGATAGGACCTTTCATTTGCCAGAGTTCTTCCCGCGGAAAATGGCGGCCGTCATTAAATAACAACGGTGCGATAAACAGCAGCAAAAACCATTCCGTTTCGATTTCAAAGGAAATGTCCTGATAAACCAAAACCAAAATAATTCCAAGAGCCACTTGGATTAATGCCGTAGGGATAAAAGGAATATAATGGCTCACGACATTTGAAATAAGCAGACAAATCAGCAAAAGAAAGATGGTAAGCAATAAGTCCATAACTGTTCTCCATTCCGCTCTAATTTTGAGCCTTCTCAATATGAGTATTTTATGTATACCCAAAATCTGTTGCTGCATACGCAGATTCGGAGTATTTCGTTCAGAGTTTTGATCTTGCAGCCCTTTGTTTCCGTTAAACTATTTTCTTCAACTCAAAGATCTTGTTATGTGAATTCGGGTATAGGTAGTTAAAATACTCAGGAGGTGCTTCGATGTTCTATCTGAGCCTGGCGTTTATTATCGGTTTCATGTTAATTCATATCTTTACGAATTACATTAAGTTCCTGGATCGCAAACCGAAAAACAGGTTAATGTCTTTTGTATCCGGCGGCTCGATTGCTTACGTCTTCCTGCACCTGGTCCCTGAGTTGACCCATTATCAAGAAGTAGCCGAAGAGGCTCATTTGCCGACTTGGTTGGAAAACCTTGATTATGTGACTTACCTTGCGACTCTTGCCGGCATCGCTTTTTTCTACGGGATCAGTCAATTGAATGACAAATCCCAAGAAAAAAACAAAAGACAAAAAGACCTCACACGACCGAGCAAACCGGTTTTCGCATTGGATATTCTTTCGTTCTCCCTTTATAACGTGCTGATCGGCTATCTGCTTATTGATTTGAGCGGCGATAAGCTCATCGATTACTTCATTTACTTTATTGTTTTTTCCTTTCATTTTATCGCCAATAATCGGGTCCTGCATTTGACCCATGAAGAACTTTATACCCGAATTGGCCGCTGGACCCTTGCTTTGTCCGTATTAGCTGGATGGGTACTTTATAATTTCACGGAAACTACCGAGTTGAATATTGCGTTTTTCTCTGCCTTCCTTACTGGAGGCGTCATTTTGAATATCTTAAACGATGAACTTCCAGTCGAGAAAAACAGCAGCTATCCTTCATTCGTCGCTGGCCTAGTTATTATCACTGTATTATTGCAAGTCATCCTGTAAGGGATGGCTTTTCGGTTTGAATGTTTACTTTTCACCTTAAAGTGGTACAAAAGATATATGTATTAATCTGAAAAATCTGATATTAATAAAAGAGTAACATCAGGACCGTCAGACAAATTGTCGGAATGGGGGAATTTCAGATGAAGATTATTGTAGCAGGCGGAGACGGATTTTGCGGATGGCCCACTGCTTTGTATTTATCTCAAAAAGGACACGACATATCAATTGTGGATAGTAAGGTGAGAAGGCATATTGATGAAGAATTAGGATCCAATTCACTCACACCGATTGCCGCCCTCGAAGAACGGGTAGCTAAATGGAAGGAGTTAACCGGAAAAGAAATACGTACATATGAAGGCGATCTGCAGGATTTTGATTTCTTGAAGATGGTCCTTGAAAAAGAGCAGCCCGAAGCATTTGTCCATTATGCGGAGCAGCGGTCTGCACCGTACTCGATGATTGACAGGAAACACGCGATTTATACCCAGGTCAACAATGTGGTCGGAACACTCAATGTGCTTTACGGGATAAAAGACATTGTACCGAATTGCCATTTGATCAAGCTGGGGACCATGGGTGAATACGGGACACCGAATATTCCGATTGAAGAAGGTTATTTGGATATCGAGCACAAAGGCCGAAAAGACCGGTTGCCTTTCCCAAAGCAACCAGGTTCCTACTATCACTTGTCCAAAGTCCATGACAGCCACAATATCATGTTCGCCTGTCGTATTTGGGGAATTCGTGCAACTGATTTGAACCAAGGGGTCGTATACGGGCTATCTACAAACGAAACCAGTTTGGACCCGATTCTTGCCAACCGCCTCGATTACGATTCTGTATTCGGTACTGCGCTGAACCGCTTTATCATTCAGGCTGCCATTGGCCATGACCTGACTGTCTACGGAAAAGGCGGACAGACACGCGGCTTTTTGAATATCGAAGACACCGTGCGCTGCATTGAAATTGCAGCCGAAAACCCAGCTGACGCCGGGGAGTTCCGTGTTTTCAATCAGTTTACAGAAGAATTCTCGGTTATGGAACTGGCTCAGATGGTCAAAAAAGCAGCAGCAAAAGTAGGATTGTCCGTGAACATTGCTCACCTGGAAAATCCTCGGGTTGAAAAGGAAGAGCATTTCTATGAAGCTGCCAATACGAGCTTGCTAGATCTGGGATTAAAACCGCATCTATTGACTGAGGATGTTATTGGAAGTATTTTAAAGACCGCTATTGATCATAAAGATCGTGTCATCAAAGAAAACGTCCTGCCGACTGTTACCTGGAAGTAAGTAGTCGTCGCCGAAACGAATATTTCCGGAGGGAGCTGTTTCTATGAAGATCATGATCGTCACCGAAACTTTTCTGCCTTCTACGGACGGAATCGTTACGCGATTGACAGCCTGTATCCGTTGGCTTCACCGTGATGGCCACGAAGTCCAAATCATTGCACCAGATTTGGGTGTTCGTGAATTTGACGGGGCTTTCATAAAAGGAGTCCCAGCTTTTGCATTCCCATTTTATCGTTCCAAAAAATTCGCTTTTCCCAATCCTGTAGTCAAAAAATATATGGCAGCGTTTAATCCGGATATCGTTCACGTCGTCAATCCTGCAGTTGTCGGTTATTCCGGAGTCACTTACGCGAAAAAACTGGACATTCCATTGATTGCTTCCTACCATACCCATATCCCTCAGTATATGTCCTATTACAAATTGGGCAAATTAGATTGGCTGATGTGGTGGTTTATGAAAAAGATGCACAATCAGGCTGACCTCAATTTATGTACTTCTCACACTGTTTTGGAGGAGTTGAATCAAAAGGGCTTTGAACGGATGCAGGTCTGGAAGCGCGGCGTTGATACCCAACAATTCCATCCAAAGCATTCCAGTACAGCTATGCGTAACAGGTTATCCGGGGGACAACCAGATAAAATCCTCCTTCTCCACGTTGGCCGCCTGGCAGCTGAAAAAGAAATCGAAAAAATCCGGGATGTCTTAACTGCATCAAGCCAGTTTTGTATGGCACTTGTCGGAGATGGCCCGCACCGAAAGCAACTCGAAAAACATTTTGCTGGTACACCCACCGTATTTACCGGCTTTATTCATGGACAGGAACTGGCTTCAGCCTTTGCTTCATCTGATGCGTTCATCTTCCCTTCCACTACCGAAACCTTGGGGCTGGTCATCATGGAAGCAATGGCTTCGGGTCTTCCGGTAGTGGCAGCTGAAAGTGGACCTACAAAAGAACAAGTTACCCATCGGAGAAACGGACTGCTCTACAATTCAAAAGATCCCGACAGTTTCAAGAAAACCGTTCGCCTATTGGAAAATAGCTCCTTTCGAAAACAGCTGGCACAACAAGCTGTGGCTGATGTGTCAGAGTTAGGCTGGGCTGCCGCCGCAGAACAAATTCGGGATTTGTACAGACAGGTAGCCGATGCGAAGACCGCGAATTCCTTGGAAGCAGCTGAATAAGGGATTCAGCATTCCGCCAGAACTGAGGAGCCTCATGGGAAACAACGAAAAATCAAAAACTTCTATCCAAACTTTGCAGTTTACGATTATCGGTTTATCGAATGCGGCGGTGGATATCGGTTCGCTCAATCTATTGCTGCTGCTGCACCCAACTAACCATAACCTTACTTTGACGATTTTCAATACTGTTGCCTATTGCTTAGCGGTGGGCAATAGCTATATCTGGAATTCCATGATTACATTTCGTTATGCCGCACGTGGAAGTTCCAAGCAGCGCTTCGGCTTTATCCTGCAGGGCTTGTTCAGTCTATTGATTAATAACAGCGTTTTCTTGGTATTTAATTTCTTTTTCCAATTCATTGGCATGCCAACATGGATTCGCCATAATTCAGCAAAAGCTTTGGCAATGTTCGCTTCCTTTACAGCCAGTTTCTTTATGATGAAGTACTTTGTTTTTGAAGAACAGCCAAGAAGAAACCATCGTCCATAAGAAGCTACACCCAAACGCCTATCGACATTAGATAGGCGTTTAGCGCAATTCTCAGAAATAGGAGAGACAATCGGTTTTCAAGCAATGCTCGCATAAAATAATCCGCTTCACACATATGGTTAAAACTTCAATTTCGTAGTATTCTGTATGTAACGATTATCTAATAATTTTATTATTGGTAAAGATAAACAGATGGAATTTATTTGACTTTTACTCAGGGACATTCCGCTCGCCATCTTATTAACTTCAAGGAGTGAAATCAGTGAATTCCCGCAGAAAATATATTATTCCATCCATAATTGCCGCAGCGCTTTTTCTAACTGGGTGTGCCACCGAGCAGACCTCCGTTGCCGATGAAAACCACGAGCTTGTTTTTGAAGGCCGCAAGCTACCAATTGCCACCTCTCCTTCGGAAGTGGGCTTGACTGCGTCTGCGACATTGTCAGCAGTCGGAGACATACTCATACACGAACGCGTCTATAAAGATGCCTTAACCGAAGAAGGCTATGATTTCAATCCTATGCTCGAAACAGTGAAACCTTTCATGGAACAAGCGGATATTACCGTCGCCAATTCGGAAAGTATAATTGGAGGAAGCGAAATCGGCCTCTCCACCTATCCTGCTTTCAACAGCCCTTACGAAGTGGGAGATGCTTTAAAGCAGGCAGGCGTTGATGTCGTGACTCTCGCCAATAACCATACACTCGATCGTGGAGTTCCAGCCATTGAAAATGCTGTCCGTTATTGGGACCAAATCGGAATGGTCCATGCTGGCTCTTATTTATCCGCTGATGACCGCTCGGCAATCGCTTTGATGACGCGAAATGATATCACGTTTTCTTTCTTATCCTATACCTATGGAACGAATGGAATCGAGACACCCGCTGGCAGGGACTATTTGGTTAACCGGATTGATCCGGCTATCATTCAGCAAGATTTGAAACGCGCACGAGAGAAATCAGATGTAGTCGTTTTAAACCTTCACTTTGGAGTAGAATATCAAAAAATGCCAAATGCCGAACAGATTGAACTGGCACAGTTTGCCGCTGAAAATGGAGCCGATATTATACTCGGGCATCATCCGCATGTGCTGCAGCCCCCTGAATGGATTGACACTGCAGATGGCCGCAAAGTGTTCGTGGTTTATTCTCTGGGGAATTTTCTGTCTGGCCAAGATGAACCGGACCGTCAAATCGGCGCGATTCTCCATCTTGATATTGAAAAAAAAGTGACGGCTGATTCAACTGCCATCACCATTCAGAATCCAGCTTTTACACCAACATTTGTCCGAAGCTCAAATGAAAAAGGCTATCACGTGGATTTATTGAAAAACGTTGATCCCGCTTTAAACACAGTCACCAAAAATCATCTCTCCACTTGGATCAGCGATCTTCAGTTTATTGAATAAACACATAGAGCCAATAGCTCTATGTGTTTTTTTATAAAAACAAACGGGGTTTGAACTCCTTTATAGTTCGGGTATTTGATATTATCATTAAAAAGGTGGGATGGTTATGCGAATTTCCTGTATGGGCAGCCTGCTCATTTCAATTATTCTCTCGATTATTTTGACGATTTTATTGAACCTGCTGTTTTTTTAGACAAAAAAACAAACCCGCCCTCTTAGTCATGAGAGCGGGTTTGCTGATCAGTTCCTTCGAATTTCGTCCACCAGCTCCTGAAGGCCTTCCTGAAAAACATGATCATTACCGGGGATTTGCTTGATGGTTGCGCTTGGCAGATTTTCCATGTATTTTTCCAAGTGTTTGAAAGGGACCGTGTCATCTCCAATACTGTGGAAAAGAACAACATCCGGCAAAAGTGAATTTCGGGAAACAAAATCTTCCGCCAAAGTAAAATCTTCTAATTGCCAATCTTCATCCTTTCCCCAAAATGGTGCGGCCACCGAAATGAGCTTTGCGAATGACTTGCCCATTTCTTCTTCAGATAAGAATTTCAATAAAGCCGACCCACCGATGGAATGCCCGACCAAAACGGCTCCATCACCCAAAGAAGCAATCTCTTCCTTTAATCTTTTCTTCCAGTTTTCGTACTTTGGGTCTTCCGGGTTTGGCATGGCTGGAGCACGTACTTCATAAGCTGTTCCTAATTCGTTTCGCAAATAGTGCACTAAGCCCCAACTCCCCTCCTGCTCACCTTGAGGGCCGGCGCTGTGAATGAACAAAACCTGCTGCACCATCGCAGCCACCTCCTTATCTTTTCTCCTGTCAGTACATCAAACTGCTCACCCAAAAGATCATTTCACTACTTGTTTCTCCGTTACCCGTTTTTTCAAACATACCTTTCTTGCACCATTCCTGATAAAATAGCGGTAACGAATGGTGCTGGAAATACAAAGTCATAGAAGAAGTATTCGACGAAGCCGCTATAGAGTTCATCTCTGAACTGATCGATCATAGGGAAGGAAAGATTTATCCATTGCCTTCCTCAACGCTTGTCTCGAATATGGCGTCAACCTATGTGCAGCACTCATTAAATAGGAGGTGGAATTGTGATGAAAGGAAAATCATCTGACACAGTGCACGACTTCCCAAGCACCATCGGCAAGCCGGCAAAGCGGGCTTTACTGGCAGCGGGCTATCTACACTTGCAGGATTTGACCTCTGCTACTGAACAGGATTTACTGAAACTGCATGGCTTCGGACCAAAGGCGTTGCGGATTTTGCGCGAGACTCTTGCTGCCCAAGGAAAGAGCTTCAAATCGTGAATGCCAGTTCCCCCTCGCTCTTAAGATTTGAATAAAGGAGAGGTCATTTATGAGGAAATCTGGAAGAATCATTTTATTGATTGTCTTCTTTTTACTCTTGGCCATCGGATTAATCATCTTCTTATTCAACACCTTTACTGCAAGCGGCAGTTCACAGGAAGTTTTTTTCGATGAAGAAATCCGTGACATCACCATCAAGGTTGAAAATGCGAATGTCATCATGCTCTCTTCTGAAAACGAAAGCACCACGATCGAATTGTCCGACAGCAACAATGACTCCAAATTATTGACCCAACTTAAGGGAACGCAGCTTACTGTTGAAGCCAGAAGCAACTCAAGTTTTTTTGATTTTGGCTCTTCCAATCCCCCCGTCTTAACGGTCCATATTCCTTTAGCCAACACCACGATTCTCAAAGTCAATAGCGGCGACGGCAATTTGAATCTGGCTGATATCGGTCCCTATGAATTCGAAGCATACACAGCCAATGGAGATATTGCCATACAAAATGTCTATGCCAAATATTTCTCAGCAGAAACAGCGAATGGCTCGATTTTCATGAAAGACAGTGCAGCGCAAGGGATTTCGGCAAACTCTTCAAATGGCGATATCCAACTGGAGAATATAACTTCAGACGTAAATTTAATCGCCCACTCCTCCAATGGCAGCATCGAAATGAAAACTGAAATGCTGAATTCTCCTATCGAGTTTACAACAGATAATGGAGATGTCACTATTCATACAAAAAACAAACCCACGCAAGGTTATGTTCAAGCGAAAGCTTCAAATGGCATGATCGACATTTTCGGGGATGATTCCGGGAATGTGTCATTTGGCGGGGAGTTCCCTAAGCTAAAAGTGGATGTTGTGAATGGTGATATTGTCATGGAGTAAAGAATCTTATAGTCCTTTGGATGATGCCAAATTCAAATCAGAAACCAGATGAAAACCGCCGATGAAATCAGTATCGATTTCATCGGCGGTTTTCTGCACAATCTATAGTTGGCGCAGCTTCTCCAAATGCTTAATAGTCGGGGTCAGGTTCGCAAAGAAATAGGCTTCCCGCATCCGTCGAGACGGTGCACTGTCCTGGATATAACCTGCGCTGCCATTGTGCAGCATGCTTGCTTGGACCGCTTCCAATGTTAGATACGCGGTTTCAAGCCGAAGGCCCGCAATGTCTTTCCAGTGTATGTCTTTTTGATTCAGTAACTCGCTTATTTTCCCTTTCAAAAGCATTTCTTTTTGCTGCAGTTCATTCGATTGTGTCTGCAAAAAGCTGTTGCAGCCATTCTGCTTTTTGCTGACTTTATCAATCGATTCGATGGATGCTTGAGTGACTCCAAGGCCAAGTGGAATCTGATACGAGATAAATGCGGGACGTATTTTTTCGACATAGCTTCCCGCATCTTCAGAAACAATCCACGTGTTTGGAATAAAGACATCTTTGAATGAACAGGCATAGGTTGCACTGCCATTCACTGCCAAGTAATTCACTTTTTCCTTCATGCTCAACCCATCAGTTCCACATTGGACTAGACCCATAATTTTCTTGTTGTCGTTCACTTTTGCTACAAAACCCATCCAATGGCCTTCACCAAGGTTTGAAACAGAAGGAAGAATTCCCGAAACGGTATAACCTCCATCTGTCGATTCTGCTTTCAGATGAAGTTTTTCAAGTCCTGCAAAATGCTTCATCGGATTGGACAGTCCTGTCGCTCCAAGCACTTGGCCACTTTCCAATGAAAATAAAAGCCTTTCTTTCAGTTGTATATTTTCCGTATTCCGAAGATATGTTAGAGCAGCAAGATGGCACCAAAGACAAAAAGCGGTTGTCATACATACTCGTGCAACACGTTCCACCAATTCCATTTCATCAAACAAGAGATCCTTCTGTGATTTCCCATCAGATGACAACAAGCCAGCCTGTCCGATTTTCTTCAGAAAACCTTCAGCATAAAAAGCTTCCGTATCGATTTTCTTCACATAAGGCTTTAACTCCTGCTCAATTATCTGTTCAAGCGTTAAAGTGTTTTCCAATCCGCTTTTTACCATCTCAACCAACTCCTGCTGTTTGTTTTTTCTTAGTTTGACTGAATTTCAGTAATAGAATCAATCGGTGTTTTTACTGCTTCACGAGCGCGTTTAACGGCAGCTTCATCCGGAGCATCGTAGAAGCAAAGGCATTTGGACATATCTTCACAGACATAGGTTCTGGAGAATGCCACTTCCGGTACCTCTTCATAGTGGACTGAATTCTTTTTCTTTCTTGCTAAATATTGATCCATTGTCAAATCTTCAGGCAAATTCCATTCCACTAGATAGTTGATGACATCGTTGCCGGATTTTACATCGTCCAATTCTTTACCGACCAAACGTACATCCTTTACTAGTTCTGCAGCGATTCCTTCATTTTTCAATACGTTAACCGCTGTCGACTGGTCAGTGCCTTCAATGATGAAGAATGAACGCGCGAAATCTTTTGATACTTGAACTTCAATCAATTCAGCAGAATTTTGTTTCAATTGTCCCTGTAAAGCAGTCACCTTCTGCTCCAATTCTTCTTTATTCGAAACGACTTCTTTTAATGATGATTCAATAAGATATAATGTCATGCTAATCCCTCTTTTCTTTTTTTGGAAGATTCTCTCTTCTATTAAGTAATATTATTATACTTAGTTAATTAAATCAACCTTGTTCACTTTTATTTAGCTTATGTTACTATATAAATTAAAGGGGTGCTGAATATGAAAACAAGATACAATTTGCCTTGCAATATCGCCCAATCATTAAATATCATCGGCGATCGCTGGACTTTATTGATTATCCATGAAATTTTAATTGGTCAACAGACCTTCAATAACATTAAGAAATCCTTGGATGGCATATCATCCAATCTTTTATCTGAACGGCTGAGAGAGTTGGAAGAAGAAGGAATAGTCGTTTCCGAACTCTATTCTGCACATCCGCCTCGCTATCAATACTCCCTAACCGAAAAAGGCAAAGAACTGGAGCCTGTTTTTAATGCGCTAGTCGTCTGGGGAAGCAGTAATCTGGAGAAATGCTATAAGACATTGGTAGATCCTGCGACTGGTGAAGAGCTTGAAATCGGCTATTACTCGAAAAAAACAGGTGAACGGGTAGAAACAATTCAGGTCAAGTCAGTTGAATACGAATTGCAACAGAATGGAGAATGATCCTCTCCATTCTGTTTTTATTTTCCATGCCAAAACTAGGAATCAATCAGACGAATTAAATTTACTTATGCGGTAATTCCATATTGTTTACCCACCCACCGCTCCAGCAAGCTGATTAAGCGATCCAGCAAGAACCCACAGACTCCTATAAAAATAATACCTGCCAGCACATAGTCAAGGTTCAGCGTATTCCGAGAATCCACTATCAGAAAACCAAGCCCGGATTGTGCACCAATCATTTCGCCGGCAACAAGGAATATCCAGGCCGTGCCTAGTGCAAGACGCAAACCACTCACCACAGCCGGAAAAGCGGCAGGAAAAATAAATTTATACATCAGCTCCCAATTGCGGATTTCCAAGTTCTCTGCAATTTTCAAATACGAAGGGTTGATTTTTTTCACTCCTGCTACCGTTGAGAGCAGGACTGGAAAGAATGCAGCAATAAAAATAATGGCGATTGCCGGCATATTTCCGATTCCGAACCATAACACAATAAACGGAGACCAAGCGACCGGAGCTACCGGGCGAAGCACTTGGACAATCGGGTCGATAAGCTGCCAAATTTTTGGAGATCTCCCCAAAAACATCCCTAGTAGAATTGCGGGAATCGCAGCCATTAAGTAGCCTGCTGCAAATCTACCCAGGCTTACCTGCAGGTGGACAAAAATGATGCCATCAACGATCAAGTCAATAATTGCATTGCCAACACTCAATGGGGAAGGAAGCAACGCTTCCTGATAATCCCCTATCCAAATCACCGCTTGCCAAATGAATACAAGGATTGCCATTCCAATGGCGAAATTCATAAGCTTCTTCATCACATTCATCTGCTGTCACATCGCTTCATCAATATAAGTATTGTCTACAAAGTCTTCGAAAACAGGAGGATTTTCCATCAATTCCATTTCAAGAACAAAATCACGCAATGTATTATATTCATCTTCTTCAATCCGCAGATTTTCAAATGATATCCAGCCAAGGGAAAGTTCAAGCACTTCTCTTTCCATCTTCATGTATTGGCTAAACGCGCCATAAACCGCTTCATCCTTCTTCTCCGCATGCTCCCCGGACTCTACATATTGGCTAACCAGCGATTGCGTAGCTTTCGGCTGACGTTCCATAAACTCCTGCCTTAACACTAAGACACAGCAATAAGAATCGGCCCATATCTCATCAGAATGGTGAAGCACTTTACCGATTTCATTTTCTACGGCCAAGGCGCCGAAAGGTTCAGCAACTGCATAACCGGCTATCCGCTTTTCCGATAATGCAGCCGGCATTTCGGCGGGGGCCATCTCCACTATATTGACATCCTCGAGTGAAAGACCTTCTTTTTTCAACATCTCATACAAAAGAATATTATGGCTCGAGTATGTGTGGGGAATTGCAAATGTCTCCCCTTTCAGATCTTTTGCACTTTCAATTTCCTCAGCTGCAATCACGACATTCCCGTCTTTATGGCCGAGTGCAACAGCTTTCAAATCAATGCCTTTTTCTTTAGCTTTCATCGCCAGTTCAACCAATACCGATGCCCCGTCTATCCGACCTGTATTTAAAGCATCCATAAGATCTGGCCAGGAATTGAATTTGACCATTTCAATTTCATACTCCCCGTACTTCCCTTCTTCCATATGTTCATCCATATAAAGAGGCCCGGCGTGCGTAATGGGCAAGTAGCCGATTTTGATAACTGGCTTCTCTACTGCTGCCTGCATCCTTGCTTGCCCACAAGCCGATAAAAAAAACAATAAAGTAACCATTAATAAAGACAAGATGATTTTTCTTTTCTTCACGCATCCACCTCTTCCCTAAATGTTGTATTCAGGAGCTATTAATTCCGTACTCAATTGGAATTCGTCCAGAATTTTTCTTCTGAAATACTGAAAATCAGCATGCGTTCGGCTTCTTGGTTTCATCTGAGTAATTGTAATTTCCTTTTGAATTCTGCCAGGATGTGAACTCATTATGATTACGCGATCTGATAGATACACCGCTTCATCAATATCATGAGTGACAAGAACAATAGTTGTATTCTTCTTCTTTTGGATACGCAGCAACTCTTGCTGAAGGTTATAGCGATTAAACGAATCTAGTGCAGCAAACGGCTCGTCCATTAAAATCACATCAGGTTGAATCGCTAAAGCTCTTGCAATTGCCACCCGCTGCTGCATTCCGCCTGACAATTCATGCGGGAACTTATCCAACGAATTCTCAAGGCCGACTAGTTTTAAGGCATCCATGACGCGTGCCCACTTTTCCTTTGGCTTCAATTTCTCACCTTCAAGTCCAAGTTCTACATTCTTCAGCACCGAACGCCAAGGCAATAAATTAATTTGTTGGAAAAGCATTACACACGTCTTGGTCGGTTTTAAAACCGGTTCACCATTATGCCGGATTGATCCTTTGTCTGCTTTTTCAAAGCCTCCGAGGATATTCAACAATGTACTTTTTCCGCATCCGCTTTTCCCGAATAAAGTGACGATTTCTCCTTTCTTCACATGGAATGTTGCCTGTGAAAGGACCTTCACCTGTTTTTCTCCGGAACCGAACGACTTATCAACATTTATTACTTCCATCATAGGAATAGCTATTTTCAACACCTCTTTCTCAATGCAAATAAACCCTATCAACTTAGTATGCTTTAAGTCATCTTAATATACTGAATATAAAAAAACAACCCACTTTTATGATTTGCCAGAAAATTAATCACCCCATTATTCGAAATTTCTTTTTATTCCTCATTCCTTTATACTTAAAAGATCATCAGTTTTTCCGATTTCGGATTGCCGAATTTCTGAAACCACTTATTTTCGGGAGGAGAAATGAAATGTCGCGACAATCATATCGAAAAGAAAAAAATCAGCTGATGTACACTCAACAGCACCTTGCCAATGAACGCACTTATCTGGCATGGATCCGGACTGTTATTTCAATTGTCGGCGTCGGTTTTCTGGCTACAAGCCTGCATTTCACGATGGGCGTGACGCGCAATCAATTTGTCGATGTCTTTACCATCGCTCTCGGCATTTTTGCCTGTATTTTCGGGCTCACTGTTATTTTTTCAGCAACACAAAATTATAAAAAGAAACGCCAGCAAATCATCAACGAGACCTTTACACCATCAAATATGCACATCACATTGATTTCATCAATGTTGGCAGTCATGATCATCATGGTCATCATTTATTTCTTTATGATCATGTAGGCTGTCCATTGATGCTTTACAGATTGGCAGCAAAGGAGAACAAATTATGGACCCATTAGATATACTCGAGAACTTAGATAAAGTAAAACCTGCTTTCCAACCGATTGTCAGTGCAGTTAAGCATACTGTTATTGGCTATGAAGTTTTGGGACGGTTCCAAGTTGAGAACGACTGGAGCAGCTTGGGTGATTTTTTTCAAGACAATGATGTTCCGGATGAATACAAAGTAGAAGTCGATCAACATTTATTGAAGTTGGCGATTAGCCGTATGCTCGATTCCGGCAATGAAGGACTGCTATTCATCAATCGCAACGCCCGGCAATTGATGATCAACAATGGGGAAGATTTTTTGAAAACGCTGCAAGCGTTTGTGGAGAAGGGTTTTGCCATGGACCGGATCGTTCTTGAAATCACTGAACATGACTTTGATGAAGACTTTGATCAACTGGCGCATTTATTGATTTACTATAAAACCTACGGCATACAAATTGCCGTTGATCATGTAGGAGCAAAAAGCTCCAATATTGACCGGATCCGCCAACTCAGACCCCACATCTTAAAAATTGATACCAGTTTTGTCCGAAATGTTAATTCAGACGTGTTCCAAGACGTCATTCAGACATTGTCAGTACTGGCACGCCGCATCGGAGCTAAGCTGTCTTATGAAAATATTGAAGACGATTACCAATTGTATTTTGCTTGGAAACACGGCGGCCATTATTACCAGGGGTTCTATTTGGCTAAACCTGATTTTGACTTGCCGATAAACGGTGCCATGTCACTTGATGTGGGAGATAAGATTAAGGCTTTTGTCCAACGGGAAAAATCGATGGTGGAAGGGCGCTATGCTTTTGTAGTGAGCCGTGAAGAAAAAGTAAAAAAATTGATTTCCAACTGGCACGGACCTGAAAAAGCTGATGATTTTATTGAATTGGTCTCCGAGGCTTTCGATGAAGAAAGTTTCCGTTTGTATATCTGCAACAGCGATGGGCAACAAGTGTCATCCAACTTCAGAAAACACAATAAGCAGTGGGGATTTGAACGGGATCAAATTGGGTCTCATTGGGCATTCCGCCCTTTCTTCCTGGAAAACACGATGCAGATGAAAACCTGGCATAAAGGGATATTATCGGACATCTATTCGGATATTGAAACAGGTGAAATAATTCGTACATTCAGTTATCCTTTATCAGAGGACTGTTATTTATTCGTTGATATCAGCAATGATTTTTTGTCCGAATCAGACTACCTGCTGTTTCAATAAACGATTTGATATTAATTAGAAAATCATCATAGCAGTTTGTTAGATTTGAAAGAAAGAAGGAGAAAAGAAATGGCACACTCTCTGCAGAATTCTTTAGAGCTGCAAATTTTTTTTGATACCCATAATCAAGAATTTGAAGATAGCCTCTTAATAGAGGCTGTGAACGTCAAAGATAAAATTGAGGAAATTTTATCGATTGGCAACATTGATTTGGTGACGAACGCCCATAAACTGGTTATTTATATTATTGATGGACAGGAAGCAGAACTGGAATTATTCGCAAAACAAGAAGGAATTGCATGGGCAACTCATTCGATTGAACTTTCATTCAAGCTCGAATGGGTGCAAGCCATTCGCCGTACTTTATGGAAATTCATTGAAAAGTTCAATCAGGATGTTCCAGCAGGAAAAGACATGGATTTTTTCCGCATGGAAAAAGATGTTAACACGCGAATCGACTCATTTTTGAATTCTTTTTTCCTGAACTATTCTACATACAAAGACACTTTGTTGAAGGCACATCGCCAATTGGTTGAAAACCTTTCAGTTCCCATCATCCCGATTAACAGTACGGTCTGTATCCTGCCGGTTATCGGTGCAGTCGATGCTCAACGGGCCTCGATTATCGAAGAAAAAGTGTTGACTGAAATAGGAAAACTGCAGATCCAGACATTGATCATCGATTTGTCCGGGATTGCTGAAATGGAAGCGCAGGTCATCCACCACTTGATGAAACTTATCGATGGGACAAGCTTAATGGGGTGCAGCACAATCATCACAGGATTGCGTGCAGAAGTAGTCCGCCAAATGATTCATTCAGGGATGAAATTCGACGAAAAAACGAAAACTGCTGGTACCCTGCAGCAAGCACTGAAAGAATACTTGATTTTCTAGCACTGGTTAAGCTCGGTTTCATTAAAATAAAAACCACCTTTTCTGTAAGCTCGGCTTACAGAAAAGGTGGTTTTTCGTTACATCGGAAGTTTCATGAAGTTATCGTCTTTTCTGAAGTTCCCCATGACTTCCATCGTTTCGCTGATGCTGACAAATGCTTTCGGGTCAATGTTTTTAATCAATGGCCGTACAAAAGCCAATTCATGGCGGCTGATTACGCTATAAAGCACTTTTACTTTTGCCGATGAATAAGCCCCCTCACCATCAACTACGGTGATGCCGCGGTAAAGGTTATCAAGCAACTCTTTTTTGACTGCTTCGCCTTGATTGGTCACTACCATCAAGCTTAGCTTAATGTGGCGGGTATGGACTCGGTCGATCACCAAACCGGTGATGTAGATGGAAGCCATCGTATACATCGCCAATTCCCATGAAAAGATAAATCCAGATACAAAAACCACAGCACTGTTCAAGATAAATACCAAGGTTCCAAGCGGAATATCGCGCTTCATCGACAACAACAATCCAATCACATCAAAACCGCCGGTCGAGCTGTAGAAACGGATGATAAGCCCAATGGCCACTCCTGCCACTACTCCTCCAAAAACGGATGACAGCAATGCATCTTCCGTCAACTTGACTACTGGAATGTACAGCATTGAAACGGATGTCACGACTACAGAAAACAGGCTATTGGCGATGAACGTCTTGCCCAGTTTCATCCAGCCCACAATCAGAATCGGGATATTCAAAATAATCATCCAAATCCCGGCATTCAAAGGCGTCACTAAGCCCAGCATCATCGCAATTCCCGTTACTCCGCCCGCCAGTATTTCGTGGGGCAGCAAAAACATATTAAACGCAAATCCAAGCACTATTGAAGAAATAAAAATAATCATTAATCTCGTCCATTTATTCATGTCCATACTCCATTCTTAAGGATATTCTTAATCATTCTATTTTGTTCAAGCCACAAAAAAAGGCCGTGCAGAGGCACGTCACCTTAAGAGCATTTATTTTTATGTAATCTTACTTTGCAATAAAAACTACGTGAAAAAGATAAATTGTTCTTTTTATAGTGAACCAACGTTTCATATTATAGTAGCTTTATGGATACAAATGCAAGCCTTTCTTCTTTTGGACACGTTCTTTTCACATATTAAAAAAGGACTCGGAATGACAATTCCGAACCCTCTTAGTTAATCCTCTTCTTCCAGCTTGCGTATCGCTTTTTCCAGTTCTTCTTTTTCCTCACCCGTAATTTCGGGGTACTGCGGATCGATTTGCTCCAAGGTTTTGACCATCACTTCTGATATGATATAGCGTGAAAACCATTCATCGTCGGCAGGAAGGGCATACCACGGCGCATACTCAGTCGACGTATGGTTCAACAGATCTTCGAATATTTCTTGATAGCCGTCCCAATGCTCACGTTCTTTTACATCATTGAACGAAAACTCCCAGTTTTTCTCCGGGTTTTTCATGCGTTCAAGCAAGCGGTTCCGCTGTTCTTCAAAAGACATATTAAAAAAGAACTTCACTACGGGGAAACCGTTCTCCCCCATATAGCGTTCAAAATCCGTAATTTGGCGATAACGGACTGCCCAAATATTCTCGTCAATCAGTTCGTCCGGAAGCGGTGTCTCTCCGAGCAGGTCATGAACCCTTGGTGCAATTACTTCTTCGTAATAGGATCGGTTCAAGACACCGATTTGCCCTCTAGATGGCATGCCTTCCTTGAAACGCCATAAGTAGTCATGGGCAAGTTCAGTGTCTGATGGTTTTTTAAATGACGTCACTTTCAGTCCCTGTGCCGTCAAGTTCGAAAAGATGTATGTAATGGCTTCATCTTTCCCAGCAGCATCCATCGCCTGTAGCACCACTACAATTCCTTTCTCTTCTTGAGCATGCAGTTTCATATGCAATTCCTTGAGCTTTTCAAGACTTTCCGGAATTAATTTTTCTTTCAGTTCTTCTTCACTGTATTTATCTTTTTCTGTCGTGGGATAATCAGAGAGTTTGATCTTCTTGTCTTTTTTTACTAAGTATTTATCGGTATCCATGGTCATCCTCCTTCGTGCTTTTTGTAGCTTTAGCTTGATTGGCTGTCCCTTTCTTCCATACCCTCATATGTGAAGACTCTAACACACTGATACAGAGGATCCTTAAAACAGAAAAAAGTTTCTTCACCTCCTGCTATCCAAAAAAAACTGACAAAAAACCGCAACCCTTGAAAGGAGTGCGGTTTACAAAAATCTATTCCATCTCCCCTTCCACGGAAATCTGCCAGTCGATTCCGAAACGATCTGTCAAATTCCCATACAATGGACTCCAAAACGTTTCCTGCAATTCCATGATGACAGTGCCGCCCTCAGCCAACTTGCCGAATACGGTTCTTGCTTCCTCTATGTCGTCATAAAGGATAGTAATTGATACATTGTTTCCTTTTTTGAATGGCATGCCCATTCCGGGAGGCACATCTGAAATCATTAAGGTATTGCCGTCATTAAAATTGATCTGCGCATTCATGACCATGTCTTTTGCTTCTTCCGGCACCTCACCACCACCCATATCAGGGGCTTCGCCGTATGTGGATATTCCAGCCAATTCTCCACCAAGGACCTCCGCATAAAAATGAGTAGCTTCCTGTCCCTCGCCTTCAAAGTTCAGATAGGGAAAAACTTTTGTAATCATTAGAGTTCCACTCTCCAAAAATCAGATTTTATTCGGATGGCTGAAGCTTAGCCAGATAGGCTTCAAGTCGGTCATAAGTTTGGGACATGCCCTCTACAGCCTGCATATCGATTACCTTTTGCAATTCTTCTTTTGAATCGAACTTCGTGCTGGAACTAACTGTGCATCCAGGTCCATCGGAAGAAAAAACCATCGTAATCAGCATTTTCGGCATACCATCAACTTCGTTTCCCTGCTCATCGGAAAAAGCATCGGTATAAACCAATTTGTTCGGCGGGTCGACTTCTTGGTAAATGGATTTCCCCCAGGCTTCCTGTCCATCCGGCGAGCGCATACAATAATGCCAGATGCCGCCTGGTTTGACATCCATTTTATAAACAGCTGTTTCCCAATCAAACGGTCCCCACCAACGAACAAGATGATCAGGTTCTGTAAACATTGAAAACACCAGATCTTTTGGCGCGTCAAACGATCTTTCCATCAAAAGTGCCAACCCCTCAACTCTTGAAGAAACCTTATTTGCAGACATGGTAAATCCTCCTTGTTTGTACTTGCTCCCTTGGCTCTGCGGCAGCAGAAACTCGGGCTGCCTCCTTTCTTATTTTCTATCCCCGTTGCGAATTTCATTTGAACAGGCGAAAAATACTGCCGGTAATCGAATCAGTTAAAACTTAATGATGATCCGTGAAGATTCGCCTTTTGCCAAAATATCGAATCCTTTATTCACTTCATCCAAAGTGATAAAGTCCGTGATTAATTTATCGACAGGCAGCCGGTCTTCCTGAAACAGATTCATATAACGCGGAATATCCCGGCTCGGCACACAGCTTCCCAGATAGGATCCCTTCAATGTGCGCTCTTCAGCGGTCAGCGACACATATGGAAATGAAAATTGATGTTCCGGATGAGGCAAACCGGTTGTTACAGTAGTTCCCCCTCGTTTGGTTATCCCATATGCGACTTCCATTGCCGGTACGGCACCTGCTGTTTCAAAAGCATAATCCAAGCCCCCGCCTGTCGCTTGACGTATCTGTTCAATGACATTTGGGTCTTTGGAATTGAAGACATCGGCAGCCCCCAATTCTTTTGCTTGCTTCAACTTGGTTTCGTTGATATCCACGGCGACAATCCGGCTCGCCCCAGCAGCGATGGCCCCCAGCAGTGCGCTCAGCCCTACCCCACCAAGTCCGACCACTGCGACTGTGCTGCCCAATTTAATACTTGCAGTATTCACTACTGCACCAACTCCTGTTATGACAGCACAACCAAACAATGCCGCTTTTTCAAAAGGGATGTCTTTGCTTATTTTAATGATGGAATTTCTTGAAACCACTGCGTATTCCGAAAATGCAGAGACGCCTAGATGGTGGTTGATGGTTTCGGATTCCTTATGAAGACGCTGCCCGCCACCCAGCAATGTCCCAGCTGTATTGGCAGCGGCCCCTCGCTCACATAAAGCTGGGCGTCCTTCCCGGCATGGTCCGCATTGTCCGCAGCTTGGAACAAAGACGCAGACAACATGATCTCCCGGCTCCAAATCCGTAACTTCTTGCCCTATGTCAACGACCACTCCTGCCGCTTCATGGCCCAGCGCCATCGGTACCGGCCGTGGCCGGCTGCCATTCATCACCGATAAATCGGAATGGCACAAGCTGGCCGCCTTTATTTGAATCAATACTTCGTCTTTTTCCGGTGAATCCAATTCCAATGTTTCAATCTTTATTGGCTGGCTCTCCTCATAAGGGACAGATGCCCCAATTTCACGCAGTACCGCTGATTTCACTTGCATATTGCCACCCTCTCCTCCGCCAAATTTTCCAAACTCATTGCTGTTTCAATTGCATACTGACTAATTTCAATTCTGTCATGTCTTCAATAGCACGATACGTCTCTTTTCGTCTCATGCCACTATTGTTTACACCACCATATGGCATTTGATCATAACGGTTGACTGCCACTTCGTTGATCCAGACTGCCTCCCTCCCCAGAACATCAGCCACACGCACCGCCTTTCTGATGTCTGCTGTGAATACGGCTGCATATCTGTCTAAGTTCAACTCCGTGATACCAGTCAGGGCTTGTTCTTCTTTATCGAAAGGCATGACACTGACAACCGGCGCCAGCATCTGTTTACTGACGACTTTCATACGGATTGTCGCATGACTGATAAGGGTCGGTTCCATCACAGCTTCACGCCGGTTCCCCCCGGTTAAAAGAGTCGCACCTTGTTCAATAGCTTCCCTCACCCAAGCCATCGCTTTTTCAGCGGACTCTTTGGTGATCATCGGGCCTATATCGGTTAATTCATCCAGTGGATCACCAATTTTAAGCGTTTTCACTTTGGAAGACAGCTTATCCAAAAATTCCATATAGACAATCTCCTGTACGTAAACCCGTTGAGTGGATACAAAGGATTGTCCGGCAAACCTAAATCCGCCAATGACGACTGCATTGACCGCCGTATCCAAATCAGCATCATCAAAGATGACATTCACGACTTTCGATTCCGTCTCCAGTTTCAACTTTTTCCGTTTCACCATTTCCTTCACTTTCCAACCCGTCTCATCTTTCCCGGTAAAAAACACTTTTTTTACTTTCGGATGAGTCACCAATGCTTGAGTTAGGTCCTCTCCCACTCCCAGAACGATGGTAAAAGCTCCCTTCGGCAATCCGGCCTTTTCGAATAACCTGTACAGATATATGGAAGAACGTGCCGTTTTTAATGAAGGCCTAAAGACTACTGTATTTCCTGCTGCTATTGCTGGCGCTATATGATAAAGCACAAGGTTGAGCGGAAGATTAAACGGCATGACAATGACCACTGTTCCGATTGAAACCCGCTTCGACATGCCGAGTCGGCTTTCTGCACCTCCCGAACTTCCCAAAGGAATCAATTCTCTGTAGATTGACTGTGCTCCTGTCGAAGAAAAAAGCAGCACTTGAATGGCACGTTCCACTTCCTGACGGCTTTCTTTAACGGTCTTGCCAGTTTCGTTTGACAGGAGATGTATAAATTCATCACTTTCAGCCTGCAGATATTCGGCTGTTTTCTTCAATATTTCAGCCCGCAGATGAGCAGGCACTTTCTTTATATTCATACTGTATGCACGATGAGCGCCTGCCACTGCATTCCTTGCATCCTCAGGTGTAGCACAGATAATCTTGGAAATGATTTCATGGGTGAACGGATTAACGCCCATCAATTTACTGCGGCCATCTTCAGGCAATTCCATACCGTTTATGATGGAAGAAAGACGGTTATTTCCAGTTTCAGCCATTGTGGCTCCTCCTTTCTTCGTTCCACCAAACTTCGCCTTTATTCCCAAGAACAATTTTCATTTTTAAGGTCTTGTTACTTAATATAGTATGCCCTTTTGTATAATTGTCAATATTCTGTCAATATTTTTTGCGACAAAAAACCTTTCCTGATAATAAAATAAGGAAAGGTTTTTCTGTTTGTATTGATGCTAAATCGCATTTATAGAAATCGATGAAAAGTCATCGTCTGTCATAAGAAATTTATGGGAGTTCATCAAAATTTCCTTGAGTGAATCTGAAACCCTTGGCGCATCGTAGGCACATACCGAAACGGCCTTGATTTGAGGAACAAGCTGATCCACAGCACTTTCATATTCCTTGATCTTCTGTTTAATCTCCGTTTCATCCCGCCACTCGACGTGCCCCCATGTACGGAAGCTCAAATTTTCTTCCATAAAAGGGCTGACCAAATCTGAAAAATAAGCAAGAATAGTAGGAGGATGAAAGTTCCCCTTCCGCCAATAAAAGGTGAAATTATTGACGAAATGAATATTCTTTAGCTGTTCTTCTGAAACGAGGTCCTTCACACGCTTAAAGATGATCGGATACAAACGTTCGCTTTCGACGAATAGAACCTGATCTCCATGTTCAATTCCTGAAACGATATAAGAAACAGCATTATCAATATACCGCTCCAGTTCTTCCACATAATAAAAAATATGGACACCTTCAGACTTTTTTAAAATGTCCTGAATATCTGCAATTTCTTTTTTCAAATGGCTGGTCTCCTTTTAATCAACAAGTCATTAATGGTCCAAATTCCTTTTTTACTCTATTAACTATACACAAGTATAAGGGCAAAAGATAATACAACGCTGTACTTGCCACTAAGCAGTACTGCTGCTGCTTCATCTCAAGACGCTTCCACCTGAGATTTTAACCGATTCACCCACGATATTCCGAGCAGCATCCGTCAGTAAAAAAGCGGTGGTATTAGCGACTTCCAAAGCAGTCGACAAGCGCCCAGAGGGAATCGACTTTTCAGCCAGCTCCAATTCTTCCGTAAAGCTGGTTTGATTTCTTTCCGCTTTTCTGCGCAGGCTATTTCGCGCCATTTCAGTATCCACATACCCTGGGCAGACAGCATTGACACGAATGCCGTATTCAATGGCTCCTACCGCCATCGATTGGGTCCAGCCGACAACCGCAAATTTGCTGGCTGAATAAGCCGTGTTGGCGTAGGTCCCCCTCAGTCCCGATAAGGAAGCCAAATTGACGATGTCCCCTTCTTTACGTTCCATCATCTTCCGGTATACCTCTTGCGTCAGAAGGAACGTCGATACGAAGTTCAAGTTGATCATATCGGCAAGAAATGCCTCATCAATGTCTTCCACGACTCTTCCTCCCGAAACGCCGGCTGAATTCACCAGCCCATTGATGAAGCCAAGTTCACTTTCTGCTCGTTCAATCAGGCGCAACCGGTCTTCCGGTTTGGTCAAATCCGCTTCCACCACACAAATCCGATCAGCTGACACCTGATCGAGAAGCTCCATCTCTAACTCTTTCAGCTTATCTCTATTCCGGCCCGTAATGGTGATGCGCGCACCCATCCCGGCCAATATGCGAGCTGTTTCCATGCCGATGCCTCCAGTGGCCCCGGTAATCAATACGTGTTTATGCGCTAATGCTTCCGTTGAAAAAACAGTCATGCCGGCAACCTCCTTTAAAATATGTCTTTTCTTTTCCCGCTCGCTCGCGTTCCTCAAACATACGGCCCTCTGCAAGCTTCTCATTTCCTGAACTCGGCAGGCCTCACGCATGCACGCTACGGTTTTTTCCGTATATAATACAAGTAGTATTTTCAACATGAGCAAGGGGTGCCCATACATGGAAAAATTAATTCGCCAGCTGGACCTGGAAGATCTGCATTACCTGGAAAAGATGAAGACTGGAATAGAAGATGACTACATTCTTCGGGTATACAACCGCATAGCCGGAGGCTCCAGCCGCTTATTCGGCCTGTTCCAAGATGGCCAGCTTGCCAGCATTGGGGGATACACAATTTTCGCCAATCAATATGCTATGCTCGGCCGAATGCGGAGTGATCTGCGCTACCGCGGCAACAATCTATCCACACAATTGATGGCCCATATCATGGAAGAGGTTTTGTCCCTGCCTGCTGTGCAATGGGTGGGTGCGAATACACAAGTGGAAAACGGCTCTGCCCGTCGCGTCATGGACAAATTGGGGCTCACAGAAGTGTCTACGCTCTACAGTGCTGTTTCCTCGGATGTTGCTTCACTTGCCTGTGATGCTGTTTGGCAGGAACTCTCAGACCTCACACAGAAGCAAGAGTGGATCAATCAGCTATATATTCAAACTGGGGAAGTATTCCCTTATGAGTGCTACTACACGTTCCCAGCTTCTCAAGCCTTGTTTGCTGATGCCGATTTGTCCCAATGGGCATTTTTTGAAAATCGGGATAAGAGCCGTGTGTTGATTGCCAAAAAGGATTATAAACGGAATTATTACCTGCATGCCGTCTATCCATGGGATGACCTCATGGAACAGCCTGGGCTTTGGGAAACCATTTCAACAGCGCAGCATCGCTTAAGCGAAAAAGTGAAATCCGAAACATTGATCTGGATGGATCTAACCCCTGATCAAGCCAGCAGTTTGCCGGCACATCATCCCTTTGACCTCCCATCTCCCTGGATATTGTATGGAACTAACCGCAGCAATCGGCTGTAGGCTTGGAGCCTGCTCGAGGATAGAATAAAAATAAAAGCGAGCCATACCCTCTTCAATGTCAAAAGAGGGTGGCTCGCTTTATTTGCATAAGAGCAGGAAAGGAAAAACTAAACGCCTTCTGTCAATTCGTTTTCGCGATCGATTCGTTGCTGTTTTATTTTCAACTGCTGCATTTCATCTTCTGTTAAAAATTGAACTTTATAGCCGATTATAGCCATGACGATGCCGATGATCGGTACTGCGTAATTCAGCACCGCATAGGGAGCATACGCAAATGGACTGACCGATAAAGTGGCAAGTATGAAGACCCCGCAAGTATTCCAGGGGATAAATGGTGAAGTCAATGTTCCTCCGTCTTCAAGGGCCCGTGAAAGGTTTTTCGAATGCAGGCCTTTGTCCTGGAAAGCTGTAGCATACATTCTTCCCGGCAACAGGATGGAAATGTACTGCTCGGAAGCAGTAGCGTTTGTGAAGAATGCGGAAACGATTGTCGCTGCAATCAGACTGCCGGCTGATTTGGCTACTTTCAGAATTTGTTTAACAATGGCTTTCAGCATGCCGGTATGTTCCAGCACACCGCCAAAGACCATGGCAAAAATCGTCAGCGAAACCGTGAACATCATAGAAGCGATGCCGCCGCGGTTAAACAACTCGTCAACCATTTCATTGCCCGAAGCAATGGCAAAACCGTCGTGAAGTGTATTGACAGCCTCTCCGATATTTCCGCCTTGCACAAAAATCTGGCAAATGAAACCTAGGAATACTCCGACCACCAATGCTGGCAAAGCCGGTACTTTCAACGCCACTAATACAACAATCGCCGCAGGAACCAGCAATAGCCAGGGGGATATAACAAAATTGCTGTTCAATGCCGACAAGATGTTCTGGATATTGCCTTCATCAATAGCCGCTCCTGCAAATTGGCGGCCAAGGAAAAAGTACACCACCAATGCAATAACCAATCCTGGAATTGTCGTATACATCATATGTTTGATGTGTTCGAATAGATTGGTGTCGGTAATGCCCGCCGCCAGATTTGTGGTATCCGATAAAGGTGACATTTTGTCTCCAAAGTAAGAACCGGATATCACGGCTCCCGCTACCATGGCAACCGGGATCCCCATACTTGCGCCAATCCCCATGCCGGCAACACCGATAGTTCCCATTGTGGACCAGGAACTTCCGATGGCAAGTGCCACGATGGCGCAAATGATGCAAATCGTCATTAAAAATAATGAAGGCGTGATGATCTGCAGACCATAATAAATCATGGTAGCGATAATCCCACCGCCAATCCAAGATGCGATGATCATGCCCACCACGATGATGATGAGCACTGCGGGCAAAGCAAGACGGATTCCTTTATATGCGCCTTCTTCGATGGTTTCCCATTTATAACCGATGCGCCAGGCGATGAGCCCTGCAATCACTGTTCCAACAGCCAACGGAATATGCGGACTGCCTTCGAATACGATAATGGTGACGGCCATTAATGCAATCATGGCCACTAACGGAATAAGTGCCAATAAAAAAGGTGTTTCGATCTCTTGGTGTTTTTTCTTCATTTTATGTATTCCCCTTACTGTATGTTGTATGTTTTTATATTACAGCAAAATTTGAAATAATCTATCTATATTTTAAAGAGTTCCTTCAGTCCTTGATGTAAATCCCTGCAGCTGCCGGAAACCAAACCTCACAAAAAAACCGTCCACTGGTTACAGGACGGTTTCATCGGTCTGTTCTTCTTCCTCATTCTTCCTTTTCCAATGCCAGATAAATTTCCCTTTCGAAAAATTTGCGTCGATGGTCTGCTGATTTCCGCCTTGACAATGTACCATTTTCAAAAACACGCTGGCACAAGTAAAAGGGGGCTTCGTCGTTCACTACGACTTGCCATTTGCCATGAAGCGCTTTTTGCCTACCAAAGTCCACTACAAAGTTCTGCCCGACAGGCAACACGGGATACTGGCATTCTGCGCGGGCTGGCGGCGGGCCGTTGTGCATGTTCCTATATAGATCCACATTAAACACTCCTTCATTTAACTGCTGTAATTCAACTGTTGATAATGGCAATCCCACTGGCTGAACATCCCTTTAAATCTGATATTATCCTCTCTTTCTAAATACCCGAAACCCCCTTCCATTCAAACTAAACAGGAACCTACTCTAGTTGACACAATACAGACATCTCTACAGGTTTCTGCTTGCCCGCTAAGTGGTAATGAAAAAGAACAGACTCGTTTTGCAGGAAGAAAAAATGGTTCACTGGCAAGTGCTTCATTTACATAGGCAAAGCGGCTTAACTTGTTCGGAGGTGCGCCATGAAATTCCTTGAATACTGGATCTACCTGGTATTGTCCATATCAAAAATTGTCCTCTTCAGTGTTTATTCCGGAACTGAGTTCCAATTCAGTTTCTTTATCCTAAACCTTGCTTCCATCGTCGTTTTGTCCAGCTGGACGCTTTTACTAAGCTATCGGAAACGCCGGTGGATTTTAATGCTTTTATTGTTTTTACACAGTACACTGCTTGTTTCCGACCTTTGGTACTACCGTTATTTTGATGATCTGTTGTCCATCAGTCTGCTTTCTGATGTCACGCAGATGAGTGATGTCGGGGGCGGCTTTATGACTTTGATCCAAGCCGAAGATCTATTCTTTTTTGCTGATTTGCTCCTCTTTTCCCTGGTCCTTTTTGCTGGCCGTAAAAATCAGGAAACCTCAACCCGTAAGACAAAAAGACTTCTTGCGGGAGCTGGCTTTGCCCTTGGTTTTCTCTTGTTTGCCATTCCGTTGGCAAATAGCTACATCAACGAAGAAAAGTGGCTGGTCGATGAACCGATTTCAAATATGCGTGAGTATTACCAGCTTGGATTTTGGGGTTACCATGGATTGGATTTTGCAAAAGGTGTCAGTGGACTGTTCACTAATGACAGCATCACAGCACAGGAAGCCTCATGGATCAAAGACCTGGATCCCGAGACACCTTCAGCTGTATCCGACTCTGAAAAACCCAACATCATCCTTGTGCAACTGGAATCTTTCCAGACTTCAGTGATTGGACAACAAGTGAATGGGCAGGAACTGACTCCCCATTTAAATGCCTTGAAAGAAGAAACTTTGTTCTTCCCATCGTTTTACCATCAGACGCACGAAGGCCGAACGTCAGATGCTGAATTCATTACATTGGCTTCGTTGCAACCATTAAAATCTGGATCCGTTTATACGCAATATGCGGAAAATGAATTTGACGGGCTGCCAGAATTGTTGAAAGATGCCGGCTACGATACTGCGGCCATGCATGCTTTCGAGAAGGATTTCTGGAATCGTGATGATTTCTATCAAAACATCGGTTTTAATCAATTCTTCAGCCAACCTGATTTCCCGGATAACCAGAAAATCGGCATGGCTGTGAATGATGAGGACTTCTTCACAACATCCATCGACCATGCAGCACAGTTGAAAGAACCTTATTTCGCTTTCCTGGTGGCATTGTCGAGCCATACCCCTTATGAGATTCCAGAGGATTTGAAACAATTGGATTTGACCGGTTATGAAGATCCGTTGCTGAGAGGTTATTACGAAACCATCCATTACGTGGATGGAGCTGTTGGAGTGATGATTGAAGAGCTGAAAGAAAAGGATATGTGGGATGATTCTCTTATCTTGTTTTATGGTGACCATGACAGTGGATTAACACAAGCCGATAGTGAAATGGCCCAAGAACTGGGGGCTGAAACCGAAGTCGAGTTATTCGAACTGGATCAACAGGTCCCTCTCTTCATTAAAGAACCTCGCATGGAAGAGGGTCGCGTCATTGAAAACAGCGGCGGCCAAATTGATATTGCCCCAACCATTTTGGATATCGTAAACATCGACCCTCCTTATATGCTTGGACAATCTCTGCTCGACGAAGACAATAATTTGACCGTTTTCCGTGATGGTTCGTTCCGCGTCGAGGAATTTTATTTCAAGCCTGACCTGACTTCTCCAAGCGGAAGCGGCACATGTTACGACACGTCATCCGGCGAGAAAGTTGAATTTGCAGAATGTGAACCTCATGTCAAAACAGCAGCAGAACAGCTTCGGATTTCGGATTTAATTATCCAGAAAAATGCCCTTGACCAATTGAATACCGATGGAGACTGACCACCCCCCTCTTCGTATAAAGAAGAAGAGGGGTTTTCTAAACTTCCTGAGGCGCTCTAATTTCTTTTATCGGAGTTCCGCTATATGATGGGGGTATAAAAAGATGAGCCGCAATTCCACAGTAAAGGATGATTGCAATGAACGCATCGATAAAATCCATCTTGCTGCTCTTTCTTCTTATCGTATTGAGCGCCTGCAGCAGTTCCCAAGGTGCTGGAGAATTGAACGATGGCAATCCTGCCCCTTCCTTTGAACTGATCGATTTGGATGGCAACCAGCATAACCTTGCCGATTATGCCGGCCAAAAAGTCTACGTGAAATTTTGGGCATCCTGGTGTTCAATTTGCCTCGGAGGCATGGAAGAACTGAATACCTTAGCTGCTGAAGAAAATGATTTTGCTGTGTTGACGATTGTGTCCCCCAGCTCCAATGCAGAAAAAAGCGCCGAGTCCTTCGCCAAATGGTTTGAAGGGCTCCCGAATGCTGAAAATGTTACCGTGTTATTGGACGAAGGCGGAACCTTTTTCGATGAATACGGCGTCATCGGCTATCCGACATCTGTCTATATCGGCTCAGACGGTACACTTGTCAAAAGCCTGACCGGCCATGTCGGCAATGCTGAAATTAAAGAAAGCTTTGACGCCATCAATTGATCCAATTTGTTTCTGATAGCCTGATGGCAGCAGGAAACATTTTTGTTGCTGGAAATTTGTCAGCATTTAAGGAGATTTATAAACGTTTGGCAAAAACTCACTTTACTCCCGGACGTTATTCTGTCTAACTGAAGGGAGGAGGTGACCGATATGAATGAAGCAATTGAACAACTATTTCTGGATTCAAAATCGGCGGATAAAGACGTGAATTACCAAGCCTATCAACAAATTCTAATCTTGACCGAAGAAAAAGTCGATTGGGCATATGAAGTGTGGGAGCAATTGCTTGAAGATTTGAAGCATCCGAACAATCATCAGCGTTCCAGGGCTGCGCAATACTTGGCTAATCTGGCCAAGAGCGATCCGGAGAACCGCATCCTCACAGACTTTCCTCTCCTTTGGCAAGTTACTAAAGATGAAAAGTTCGTTACAGCCCGTCATAGCCTGCAGGCAATCTGGAAAGTGGCGCTCGCCGGGTCCGCTCAAAAAAAAATGGTTCTCAACTATTTAATGGAACGCTTCCGCACTTGTGAAGACGAAAAAAACTTTACACTCATCCGTTCCGATATTCTGCAGGGGCTTCGGCAGTTGTATGATGAAACGCTTGATCAGCAGATTAAACAAACTGCCTTGAACTTGATTGAAAACGTGGATGAGCCGAAATACAAGAAAAAATACACAGCTATCTGGAAATGAAAAACAAGCCGTAATTGAAGGATTCCCTTCAATTACGGCTTGTTTTTTTTGCTTGTTTTATTTAAAGATTCA
Source organism: Planococcus wigleyi (assembly GCF_014836985.1). Taxonomy (GTDB): domain Bacteria; phylum Bacillota; class Bacilli; order Bacillales_A; family Planococcaceae; genus Planococcus; species Planococcus notacanthi. Next base: position 111,968 of record NZ_JACSPU010000005.1, read on the forward strand.
TTGGATCAATCTCGCGGTCATTCATCAGGTTTTCAGAAAATCATCTTTCATAAAAGCTGGATTGGGGTAGCTGTAAAACCCTTCACCTGTTTCTCTTCCAAGTTTGCCTTTATCCAGGTATTCGGTCTTCAGCATATCGGCGAGTTTTACGAATTCCGCTTTGCCTGTGGCCGCAGCTTTCGCTTGGACAATATTATGGGCCGTATTGATGCCGACCACATCCAAAATAGCAAAAGGCCCAAGCGGCGCGCCTGTTGCGATCATCCAGGTTTTATCCACCGTTTCAATGTCTGCCACTTCTTTAACCAGCAGCAATTCGGCTGCTTCAAGGAACGGAACCAATAGGGAATTCAAAATATAGCCCGGCTGTTCTTTATGTAAAGGCAATGGCACCATGCCAATCGCTTCAGCAAATTCAATCATATCTTCAAACACGGCGTCAGCCGTTCCCGGGTGCTTCATGATTTCAGCCGTGTTGTTGATACGGATGGTATTAGCAAAATGCAAGGCGAGGAACTTTTCCGGCCGCCCTGTCGCTTCTGCAAACTGGCTTGGCAGCAACGTCGATGAGTTGGTCGCAAACACTGTCTTTTCAGGAGCTGCATTGCCCAGTTCCTTATAGAAAGCCATCTTGATGTCTGTTACTTCAGGAATCGCCTCAATCACCAAATCCGCATCGGATACCGCTTCAGCCAAATTGGTTTTGAAAGACAATCGGCCATATGCAGCCTCCACTTCCGCTTCACTTGAGCCAAAATCTTTGCGGTAGTTTTTCATCAGCTTGGCCAATCGTTGTTTCGACTTCTCGATCGCTTCTTCATTGATGTCATAGATCACTACATCGAATCCTTTAAACGCTGTTTGATAGGCGATTTGGCTTCCCAACACGCCGCTTCCTGCCACTGTAATCTTTTTGTAATCCATCCTCTTTTCCTCCTTATCGATTCACCCAACTACTTCTTCTTTACCTGAAGAAAGGTATTTTTGTCCGCACTGTTCTGTAGAGAGGACCTAATAATTTTCGCAATGCCTGGACTGGTGGCACCGGACTTCTGCTATGCCATTGAATCCACTCTAAAGCGATCAAGCTTAAAATCAACCAGATAAGACCTGCTGCATAGCCGGCGAGTACGTCACTGGGAAAATGGGCGCCGAGGTAGATTCTACTGCTGCCGATCAACAAGACGAGCATCCCCAACAAAGTGACAGTCAGCCATTGGATCCACCGCCGTTGGTGCGTCCGGACAACCAGGTAAATCACAAAACCATAAAAAATCAGTGAACCCATCGAATGTCCGCTTGGAAAGCTGTATCCGACAGCATCAATTTCAGCATTGATGCTCGGACGCTGTCTGTCATATACATTTTTCAGCAACAGCGTTAAGAGCGAACCGCCTCCTACTGCAATAGCAAAAAACAACATGCCCCATTTGTCTTTCATTTTAACTCCTAGTACGATCAGGACAAGTATGGACAACATAGTCAAAAACCAAGCCGATCCCGTTTCTGTGATAATGAACATCACATTATCCATTGTTCCGCCCGCTATGGCCCCAAAGCTGTCAATGATCGAACTGTCAAATTGGCCAAGTTCCTTTTCCATCACTTCTTCAGCAAGTTCTGCAAACAACACAATAAACAAGGCAGCCAGACCAAGTCCGCCCAGCAGCAACAAAAAAGCCAAGCCCGCCAACTTCTCATTTTTCTCCATCTTATCGCTCCCATTTCTTGCAGATACTTTCTCTTTACCCTTCTCTTCAGCCGAATATGTAAAAAAATCAATTTTATGGATCCAATAATTTGTTGTAGGAAGGACTCCATGGTATTTTTATCAGCAGAATAAGTAAATTACTCAGGAGCTGATTGTTTGGAACAGTTAACCGGAAAGACCGCCATCATCACTGGCGCCAACAGTGGAATTGGATTGGAAGCCGCTAAAGTATTGGCAGAACGCGGTGCAACCATCGTCATGGCCGTGCGCGATACGGAGAAAGGTGAAGCTGCGCGCCAGTTAATCCTTAACGACAATAAAGAAGCATCGATATCTGTAATGAAATTGGATTTATCGGACCTGGCGAGCGTCAATGGGTTTGCGGACAGTTTTAAGCGCCAACATAATTCACTCGACCTGCTGATCAATAACGCCGGCGTCATGACTCCTCCTTACTCCAAAACGAAAGATGGATTTGAATTGCAGTTCGGCAGCAACCACCTTGGCCATTTCGCATTAACCGGACTGTTGCTGCTCTTGCTAAAGAATACGCCTGGTTCACGCGTCGTCTCTCTTAGCAGTCTTGCCCATAAAGGAGCTAGTATCGATTTCGATAACCTTGACGGCACAAAAGGCTATAAGCCAATGAAGTTCTACAGCCAAAGCAAATTGGCCAATCTGTTGTTTGCACAGGAACTGGATAAGCGCTTTAAGCAGTATGGGCTGCAATCGATGAGTCTGTCCTGCCATCCCGGCATTTCCGCAACCAACCTTTTTAAGTTCGGCAAGCGGGATGCGCCCAAATTCTTGAAAACCTTAATGCATAACTTTCTGCAGCCGCCTGACATGGGGGCTTTGCCGACCATTTATGCAGCTACAGATCCGAATTTGAAAGGCGGTGAATACATCGGCCCTGACGGCAAAGGCCAGCGCAAAGGTTATCCGGCGCTGGATACGCCCCATGCATCAGCCGGTGATGAAGCCGTTTCCCGGAAACTTTGGGAAGTCTCAGAAAAACTGACCGGCGTAACGTTTGATTTCAGTAATGCCTCTGCACAGTAAAAGAGCCACTTTCATGTTCATTCATGAAAGTGGCTTTTTCTGTTCATTATTGTCTTGTCACTCTGCAAATACAGATGAATAATGCTTGTGGAGAAATTCCTTAATCACAACGCGGTGGCTGCCGACCATCTTATCCGGAAGTTCATTCGGTGAAAAGAATCGGAAGCTCAACGATTCTTTACGATCGACAATCAATTCACCCTGGTATTTATTCGAGTAATAGGCAAGCGTTACAACGTAGAACTCGTCTCCGTTTTCAGCAACCACAAAATGCTGCGGCCCTGAATAGACATTGATCAAATTCAGCTCATCGACCGTCAAGCCGGTTTCTTCCATGACTTCCCGCTTTGCGGTGTCTTCCGTCGACTCTCCCAGTTCCATCAATCCGCCTGGCAGCCCCCATAAATCTTTCGGAAATTTCCGCTCCTCCAAAAGCAAGCGCCCTTCCCCATCCACAATCACCACAACTGCGCCCACGAAGATGAGCGGCCGGTGACCAACGACTGCACGAAGTTCTTCTACATAACCCATTTTCAAAACTCCTTGTCTTTTAATTTAAACAGTTCCATCCAAAAACCGAGTTATCCGCGCATCCTTTTCCTGAATCCCCATACCGCTACGCCGAAAATCACTACTGTATACGCAATAACCCACAGCATCGTTATGAAGACCTCGCTGTAATTGCCGGCAAACGCCGCCCTCACAGCATCTACCGCATGGGCGAATGGCAGCAGGTAAGCAACCGTCTCGAAAGTACCGCCGATCATTTCGAGCCCAAACCAGGTTCCGCTAAACCAGGTCGTGACATTGACGAAGATCGCAAAGATCGCCCCGACTTGCCGATCCGTGAAAAAGGTGCCGAAGAACAGGCCGAATGCGATATAAAGAAATGAAATGATGACCAGCAAACCAAATGCAGGAATAGCGTCATATGTAAATGGCATCCCCAAAAGCAGCGCTGCTCCGTAACAGGCAGACATCTGGATAAACGCTACCGGCAATAGCGGCAATGCATAGCCGATCAGGTAATCGGTGGCAGCCATCGGTGATGCGAAAATCCTCATTAAAAAAGAGCTGCTTTTGTCACGGCCAATGAGCATGCCGGTAAATAAAGTGATGAACGAAAAACTGAAGACGATGATGGCAGGAGCCAGCTTCTCCAGCGTAAAGAGATCAAACGGCATGTTTTCGGACATCATCGAAAACAGCCATAGCATCAGGACCGGCAAAACCATTCCAAAAAGCAGCGTCATGGGATCGCGCAAAATTTCCTTTCGATTCCGCTGTGCGAATGTTAGGGCCTTCATGTACTTTCCCCCTCTGCTGTCAGTTGGAGAAATACATCCTGCAGCTTGATTTGCCCGGTCTGGTGTTTCAATTCCTCCAGTGTCCCCAGCGCCTGCAGCCTGCCTTTATGCATAATGCCAATGCGATCCGCCAGCGCTTCCACTTCTTCTAAATAATGCGTCGTCAAAATAATAGTAATCTGCCCTTTCAAATTCAACAAAATCTGCCACAGATCCAAACGTGCCCGGACATCCAGCCCGACGGTCGGCTCATCCAAAAAAATGATTTCCGGTTCTGAAATCATGGCCATTGCGATACTCAATCGGCGCTCCATTCCTCCTGACAGATTCCTTCCTTTGCTTTTGGCCCTTTCCGCCAAACCGAACATCTCCATCAGCCGGATTGCTTTTTGCTCTGCGTCCTGTTTTGTACTGCCATAAATTCTGGCAATGAACTCCAGATTTTCCTGTACAGACAAGTTGCGCGCCACTGCCGTTTCCTGAGGTGAAATGTTCAGCTTTTTCTTTACCGCTTGCGGATTTTCCACAATGCTGTCGCCCAGCATGATGGCGTCCCCACTTGTCGGTTCCATGAGGCAACTCAGCATTTTGATGGTGGTGGTCTTCCCCGCGCCATTTTCACCTAATAGGGCAAAAAACTCCCCTTGCCCTATTGCTAAGGTAAGCTGGTCAACGGCAACTCGATCTTTGAACGTTTTGGTCAATTCCATAATTTTAATCTCCATAAACCGGTTCCCGCCTCCTTTTCTCCATTCTACCGCTAAGTCTCCTGAATAAATAATAAAGTGATATTCACATCTTTCCCCTGGGATTTCCAAAAAATCCGCACAACCGATAAAATAACCTTTAAAGACTAAACCCAATTGAATGGGCTGAAAAAAAGGAAGTGATCGTTTGCTTACAGGAAATACAGTCATCATCACGGGCGGCAACAGCGGCATTGGATTGGAAACGGCCAAAGGGCTACTGGCAATGGGGGCAAGAATCATCTTGGCTGTGCGTAATACGGAAAAAGGAAATGCCGCAAGAGCACTATTGGCTGAACTCCACCCCAGGGCTCAAATCGATGTGATGCAACTCGACTTAGCGGACCTGCAAAGTGTGAGAACCTTTGCCGACAAGTTCCAAAGTTCTTTTGACCAGCTCGATATTCTGATTAATAACGCCGGCATCATGGCACCGCCTTATGCCAAAACAAAAGACGGTTTTGAAATGCAGTTCGGCAGCAACCACCTGGGGCATTTTGCATTAACCGGCCTGCTTTTGCCGCTGTTGGCAAACACCCCTGGCTCCCGGATTGTCACCATCAGCAGCCGGGCACACAGCCGGGGTTCAATCGACTTTGACAACCTCGACGGAGCAAAAGGATACCACGCAAAGAAATTCTATAACCAGAGCAAGCTGGCCAATTTGTACTTCGCTTTGGAACTGGATAAACGCTTGAAAGCACATGGCTTCCCAACCATCAGCATCGCCTGCCATCCGGGCGTCTCTGCCACCAATATCCTAAAGCTTGGCACGCGTGAAATACCGTCAGCTCTTAAACGCATCGCCAATCTTTTCCTCCAGCCTCCCGGCATGGGCGCTTTATCGACAATCTATGCGGCGACAGAACCGAACATGACAGGCGGCGAATACATCGGTCCTCTCGGCCAGTTTCAACGAAAAGGCTACCCTGCTCTTGGCACGCCCCATGCCAATGCAACGGACCAGGAAATCTCCCGAAGGCTGTGGGACGTATCGGAAAAATTGACTCAGGTCAGTTATCCTTTTGATCTCTCCCATTAAAAGATATTTACTGCATACCATTTCTCAAAGAAGAAGCTTCATCCGGGGTAAAAAAATTCCATATCCAGACATATTGTTTATTCTTGCGGGAATACTGAAAAGACGAGTTAGGATTTACGTTGCAATTATTTTTAAAAGATGGAGGAATTTATGGTATGAACCAAAAAAACATTACGGTCGGTGGCATCGAATTGGAATGGAATTTGGAAACTGGCGAAGTTCTGTTTGAAGGAGGAGATGTGGTTCTCTTTTGGACCTCGGCAATGGAAACATTCTTTGACACAATTAAAGACATTTCTGGAATCGAAGCCACACAATTGGTTTTGGAAACCACCGGATTTCGCCAAGGCGTCATTGTTGGAGAAGGGTTCAAAGACATGAAGCAAATTGATACATCAAATGTTGTTGAATGGATCTCCAATACATACGCTCCTGCCGGTTGGGGCAAAGTTGAAATCGTTGAAATGGATAATGAAAAAAATACATTTACGATGCATATCCAGAACGATTGGGAGTATAAGATGAACCTGCTGAAAAACAAAAACTCAAAAGGCATTTTTGTGCCTTCGCACTATGCCGGTGTCCTAACCGGCTTGTTCGGCATCAATTTCTGGTATAAAATCATTCAGCATCAAAATGACAGTACGCCATATAGCATTGTGGAGTACTTCCCTTCAACCGTGACCGTCCAGCAAAACATCCATGAGCTGTCCCGCAAACAGGAAGCTGAACAAATCCGAAAGCTGGAAGCCCGGGTCAATGAGCATACACAATCTCTTCAGAACCTGGTGAAGGAACTATCCTCTCCCATCATCCCTGTGCTGGAAGGCATTATTGTGGTGCCGATGATCGGCAGCTACGATGAACAGCGGACTGAAGATTTGATTTTTAAAACTCTGACCGAGTTGCCGAAGCATAAAGCGGATTACCTGTTGGTAGATCTAAGCGGGCTGAATCAGCACATCACGGAGCATACCGCATCGTTGATCGATAAACTTGGCGCTTCTGCGAGGCTGTTGGGAACTGAAGTCATTCTTGTCGGCATCTCCCCGGAACTCGCCATTATCATTGCACAATCCCAAAACAGCCTGAATACTTTTGAATCGCTGCAAAGCCTCCAGCATGGCATCTACTATGCACTTGGCCGAAGCGGACGAAAAATTGTCTGACAGGTTCGAGTTTCCAAAATGACCGTTTCTTCTTGAAGACTTTTCCTCCTGAAAAGAATATAATAATCTTTGTCTGTTTTATGATTGCAGGCAGGATAGCCATTGGTTCAATCAATGGTTAATGGAGGAGATCACTTGAACGCAAAAGCTTTTTCATTGGCATTATTCTCAGTTTTAATATGGGGCTCTTCCTTTGCCGCCATTCGCGTTGGACTGCAGGGCGGCTATGACGCAGGACAGAATGTGCTGGTCCGTTTCCTGATTGCCTCGGCATTGTTCCTGATTTATGCACTGTGGCCGGGAACCAAATTTCGGCTGCCCGAAAAAGGCGATGCCGTTCGGATCCTTATTCTCGGTTGGATCGGCATCAGCTTGTACCATATCTTCGTTACATTTGGCATGGAAACGATTTCTGCCGGCACCGCCGGCATGCTGGTCGGTTCCGGACCGATTTTTACAGCGCTGATTGCGGCTTTTGTTTTAAAGGAAAGATTGACTGGCCTTGGCTGGATGGGTCTGGGCATTGGGTTTATCGGTATTCTGTTTATCGCTTTCGGATCTGCAGGTGCATCCCTCACTTTGACCAATGGTGCATTGCTGGTATTGGTCGCTGCGTTTGCATCAGCAATTTTCTTTGTTTTCCAGAAGCCGCTGCTGACACGCTACTCGGCGATTGAATTGACCGCTTACTTTACATGGGCCGGCACTTTGCCATTTCTTATTTTTTCACCGGGCCTCTTCAGTGCCATGCAAAGCGCCACACTGGAAGCCCATTTAGCGATTCTTTATGTGGGCATATTCCCTGCGGCAATCGCCTATGTCACATGGGCAACAGCTTTGTCACTTGCTAATGCCAGCTCTGTTTCAAGCCTGATTTATCTGGAACCGGCAGTAGCGATTATCGTTGCCTGGATGTGGCTCCATGAACTGCCGACTGCTTTGTCGCTTATCGGTGGCGTCATTGCAATCGGCGGGGTCATGATCGTCAATCTAATGGGCAGAAAACGCCCGGTACTTTCCGGTAAAACTGCGGAAAACTCGTTATAGAAACTCAAAAAAACGCTGTCTGGAATCAATCCAGACAGCGTTTTTTATTAGATCAGCCCTAAAGTGCGGAATTCCCCGGCTTCCTTTAGTCCCTTGTTTTCTTACTCTTCAATCCGGAACCAGCCCGGTGCCTTGGTCACCATATTCCATAAGTTCTCTGGAATATCCAGCTGTTCTTTTTTGCTCAAATGGATTGCCTGAAAAATCTCTTCGTCCCGGCTTTTTTTCACTTTCGCCAACCAGTCCGGGTCCATGATCAAGGCATGGCCAAGCGACACCAACGGCGTGACTTCCAATGCTTCTTTCACTTGCTTAAGCGTCTGTAAGCCCCCTACCCCGATCACCGGTACACGGTTGCCAATATGCTGTTGGATCATTTCCACACGTGACCGGTTGTCTTCCTCACGGATCGATCCGCCGAAAAATTTGCCGACTGACGCATGGATGTAGTCGATGCCTTCGTCAGCAATGGCCTCCAAAAACTTCAATGTATCATCCATTGTGATGCCCGGTTCTTCACGTTCTTCCGGACTGATCCGGTAACCCACGACAAAAGGCTTCTCTGCATATTCAGCAACAGCTTGCTGGATCGATCTGATGACGGCTATCGGAAACGCCATGCGCGCAGTCACATCGCCTCCCCATTTGTCGGTGCGGACATTGGAATGGGGAGAAAAGAATTGCTGGATCAAATACGTATTGGCGCCGTGTATTTCGACTCCATCAAAGCCTGCTTGGATAGCCCGTCTGGCGGCTTCTCCGAATGCCGCAATCGTTGCTTCAATTTCTTCCTCGGTCATTTCACGCGGAACCGCCGCATTGGGGCGCGGCGCCGGCACTGCGCTTGGTCCAACCGGCTGTTCGCCTTTCAGCAAGTCTTCATTCGACATGCGTCCGGCATGATAAAGCTGCAGGATTGCTTTAGCGCCTCCGTCTTGAATGGATGTTGCTAAACGGGTCAGACTGACAATTCGTTCATCGCTGTCTGCCCCTAATGGATCCGGAAATCCGACACCCAACGGCTCGACATGTGCACAAGCCGTAATGACAGCTCCCAGTCCGCTTTCGGCACGCCTTTTGTAATAGATTAGTTCGTCTTCTGTCACATCGCCATTCGGATCTGAAGATGATGTGGTCATCGGTGCCATCAGAATGCGGTTTTTGACAGACAAACCGGATGTAAACGTATACGGTTCAAATATATTTTGTGTGGTAATGGCCATTTAAATTCCTCCTTGACTATCTCTTTACCCTTACACTGGTGCCGACAAGCCTGGCCCCTTTATTTACATCGTATCCGATTAGCAGCCAGTTGAAAGCGCATCTGCTTTGCAATAGATAAATTCAGCCTTTTGGCTGACATGCAAAAGCACCGTCAAAAACAAACCACCTTCGATTGTGCCTAATCTCACAATCGAAGGTGACCTATTCAGCTGACATTATTGTTTAGTATTCATGTATTCGTGATAGCCTTGTTTAAAAAAGTCGTACCACTCATCGATTTCTTCCTGTGGAGCCGATTGAAGGGCTTCCATCACTTCTTTGCCGAACTCCAAAAATGCCGAGCCGTTGGCAGTGATGACGTTTCCGCTCCGGACCGCCTGCTGCTGCAGGTAGCCTGCTTCATTCGTATAGCTGTCCCCTGCTGTTTCCTTTAAGTCTTCCAGGTAATTGCTGGTGTGCGGAATTTCATTCAACAGCCCATTTCTTCCCAGAAATACCGTAGCATCGCAAATTGCACCAAACACCACTTTCTTTTCGATGGCTTTGCCGACCAGTTTCATGATCCGTTCGCTGCCTTCTTTTCGCCAAGAATTGCCGCCGATCAGAATCAGTCCCGCAAACTCTTCCGGTGCATCATCCAGTCCGTAATCCGGGAGCACCGTAAAGCCGCCGATTGATCGGATCGGTTCCTTTGTCAGCGACACCGTCTTGACATCGAATCTTCGTCCCTGGCCCTCCGGCTCTTCGTTAAGCGCCGCAGCCAATGAAGCTGCTTCCCAGTCGGCATACTCGTCCAGCAACACAAACAAAACTTTTTGATCGCTCATTTTCTCGCCTCCTTTTCGATTGAATATTCGATTTATTATTAAAGAGATTATAGCACAGGCAAAGAATCCCTTAAACAGCAAAGACATGATCGGCGGACAGAGCGGGTATAATATAAGTAACACTTCAACAAAATAAGGAGGTCCATTATGAATAAAAAGGAACTAACCCATACCGGCTGGCAGCTGGAAAATAGCTATTCGCGGTTGCCTGAAGTTTTTTATAGAAAAATCACGGTCCATCCGGTGAAGTCGCCTAAATTGGTCATCTTTAATGAGGCATTGGCAGAAAAACTTGGTCTGGATCCTGCAGAATTAACAGCTGAAGACGGGGTCGCCATCCTGGCTGGAAATCAGGTTCCTGAAGGCAGCACACCGATTGCCCAGGCTTATGCAGGTCATCAATTCGGCAATTTCACGATGCTTGGAGATGGCCGTGCTTTATTGATTGGCGAACAGCTCACACCATCCGGCAAACGATTGGATATCCAGTTGAAAGGCTCGGGCAGAACGCCTTATTCCCGCGGCGGCGACGGTCGTGCTGCATTAAGGCCTATGCTTCGCGAGTACCTCATCAGTGAAGCGATGCACGGTCTGGGCATTGCGACGACCCGCAGCTTGTCCGTTGTCGAAACCGGTGAAATGGTCCGTCGGGAAACAGCGCTGCCTGGAGCGGTCATGACACGGATTGCTGACAGCCATCTGCGCGTCGGCACATTCCAATACGCTGCAAGATTCGGTACCAAAGAAGACTTGAAAGCACTGGCCGACTATGCGCTGGAGCGCCACTTTCCGCATGTCCAAGACGCTTCGCACCCGTATCTTGCCTTATTCCAGGAAGTCATCAAACGGCAAGCAGCTTTGCTTGCCAAATGGCAGCTCGTCGGTTTTATTCACGGAGTTATGAATACCGACAACATGGCGATTAGTGGAGAAACCATCGATTATGGACCTTGCGCATTCATGGATAGCTATGATCCGAAGACGGTTTTCAGCTCCATCGATGTTCAAGGCCGCTATGCTTACGGCAATCAGCCGATGATTGCCGGATGGAACTTGGCACGTTTTGCGGAGAGCCTGTTGCCTTTGCTGCATGATACTCCGGAGGAAGCGGTCAATATGGCACAGGAAGAACTCACCGGCTATATTGAGCAGTTCCAGAACCACTGGCTATCCGGCATGCGCAAAAAACTTGGGATCTTCAATGAAGAAGCTGAAGATTCCACATTGGTGGAAGCATTGCTGAATCTGATGCACCAACATGATGCCGATTACACCAATCTGTTCCGTGCGCTGACTTTCACGAAACTCCAGGGCAGTGAATTGTTTGAAACGCCAGAGTTCAAGGAATGGCACAGTTCTTGGCAGGCACGTCTGGAGCGCCAGAAGGAGTCGCAGGAAGAGAGCCAGCAATTGATGCGCAACAACAATCCGGCCATCATCCCCCGCAATCACCGGGTGGAAGAAGCCCTGGCCGCAGCAGAATTCCAGGGAGATTACAGCGTCCTTCACCGGCTGCTCACAGTCCTGGCTGACCCTTATGCCCATTCTGCCGAACAGGAAGCCTATACGGAACCGCCGGAGCCGACAAACGGGCCTTATCAGACTTTCTGCGGAACGTAATGATGATTCAACAAGCTCTCTATTCTCTAGGGTTTAAGGGGCAGTAGATCTATAATTTCTTCTCTTTCATCTGCCCAGCTAACGTTTGTAGAACTTCAATAAGGGAACATCCTAAGTACAGCTTAATCAGTAAAAAATTTCTTTTTGTAGTTTCCTCTTTATATTGTTACAATATTCAGTGAAAGAGGTTCTTTGCAGTAAATTTTTTATAATCAAGCGGTTAACTTTCTAAAAATTTATCTAAGGAGCTGGGACGATGAATCAAGAACAATTGGAATTCGTGAAAAATGGGAAAGGTTTTATTGCTGCGCTTGACCAAAGTGGTGGCAGCACACCAAAAGCACTCGCACTTTACGGGGTGTCAGAAGACCAATATTCAACAGAAGAGGAAATGTATGACCTGATCCACGAAATGCGGACACGCGTCATGACGGCTCCTTCCTTCAATTCCGATTCGATTATCGGCGCAATCCTTTTTGAACAGACGATGGACCGTAAAGTCGAGGGCCAATACACAGCTGATTATTTATGGCAGCAAAAAGGGGTTGTGCCTTTCTTGAAAGTCGACAAGGGCCTTGCAGATGAAGAAAACGGCGTTCAGGTCATGAAGCTGATTCCGGATTTGGACGATGTGCTGAAACGCGCCAACGAACGAAACATCTTCGGCACCAAAATGCGTTCGGTCATTAAGGAAGCCAATCCGGAAGGCATCAAGAAAGTAGTCGAGCAGCAATTCGAAGTCGGCAAGCAGATTCTGGCAGCTGGCTTGGTGCCGATTCTTGAACCGGAAGTCGATATCAACAGCACGGACAAAGAACAAATCGAACAAATCCTGAAAGAGGAAATGTTGAAGCACTTGGACCAATTGAGTGAGGATCAAAATATCATGATCAAAATCACCATTCCAACAGTCGATAACTTCTTCAAGGAATTGATTGACCACCCTCGTGTACTCCGCGTAGTGGCTTTGTCCGGCGGCTATAAACGAGATGATGCCAATCAGAAATTGGCTGCCAACGAAGGGCTGATCGCCAGCTTTTCTCGCGCCTTGTCCGAAGGCGTCAGCGCCAGCCAATCCGATGAAGAATTCAATGCCATGCTGGAAAACTCCATCAAAGGCATTTACGAAGCTTCCATTACATGACTCCACGAAAATGCCCTGCAGCGATTAACGCTGCAGGGCATTTTTGTTTTGAGAATCAGTAACGGCTGGCCGGAGTTTTCCGGAACCATTCGAATTCACTGATGTGAAGTTCACGCAATTGGTATTTCATGATTTTCCCCGAGGAGTTCCGCGGCAAGGAATCGGTGACCAAGTACTTGCGCGGAATCTTGTAGCCTGGAAGTTTTTCCAGGAGGTAGTCCATCAATTGGTCTTCGTCGATGGTCTCACCTTCTTTCGGAACAATGATCACACCGACAATTTCTCCCCATTCCTCTTCCGGCAAGCCGACTGTCGCAGCTTCTTCCACTTGAGGATGACTGTTGATGACCTGTTCCACTTCAATGGAATAGATATTTTCTCCGGCTGAAATGATGCGGTCCGCTTTTCGGTCCACGAGAGAGATAAAGCCATCCTCATCAATTGTGGCCAAATCGCCCGTCAACAGCCAGCCGTTTCGGAAAGCCTCTGCGGTTTCTTCAGGTTTATAGAAGTATTCCTTCATGACCGTATCGCCTTTGATGACAAATTCACCGATGGTTCCCGGCTGGACATCCAAAAATTCATCGTCCACCACCCGCACTTCTGTGAAGTACATCGGTTTTCCGCCTGATCCCACCTTGTGTTCATGCTGCTCAGGCAATAAGAAAACACCTCCCGGCCCGCCTTCCGTCAACAGGCATAGGTTATAGAACTGCTGATGGCCGAAAACCTCCATTGCCCGCTTGACAAGTTCCGGATCAATCGGATCTGCCCCGTACATGCATTTTTTAACCGAAGACAGATCTGCCTCTTCGATATTCGGCAACTGCAACAACCTGGTGTACGTTTCCGGCAAGCCGAAGAATATGGAAATCTGGAATTCGGTGATGGCCTCAGCCACTTTTTCCGGATTGAAATCACGCAGAATGATGTTGGATGTACCCAACATGATGCCGGTTACCAAAAACAGATTCAATTGAACCGAATGAAATAAAGGCACTGCATGAAGAATGCGGTCCTTTGCCCCGAGTTCCACGCCAAACACGAATGACGAACTGGCAGCGGTCAGCCGCTGATGATCAAATAATGCCCCTTTTGGTTTCCCGGTTGTACCGGAAGTATAAAGGATTTCCGCATCATCACTGCTCAATACTTCAACAGAAGGCTCCAGCGCATTATCACTCAATACACTTTCCCAACTCAGATAATCATTATTATCAGGTGCCGGGTGGACGATAACTTGTCGAAGCTGAGCTGCCTGCTTTTTCGCTTCAGTTACAGTCTTTTCAAATTCGTGGTCGCATATGACGAATACGCTTTCAGATTGTCCGAAAATATAGCCGCTTTCATCTGCACTTAGCTGGTAATTGACCGGCACTGCCACACCCCCAGCCTTTAGCACAGCAAAAAAAGCCAGTACATAATGATCGGAATTTTTCAGGAACAGCGAAACCTTATCCCCTTTTTGCATCCCTGTTTCGAGTAAACCATTTGCCAGCCGATTTGCTTCTTCGTTCAGCTCCTGGTAGGAATAACGTTGTCCTTCGAAAGCGATGGCCATTTTATCTGGAAAACGCTTTGCATTCTGTGCAAGTGTTGTCGTAATGTTCATTTGGATTTCCCCCTCTTTTTAGTAATCGACTGTCCCGATAATCAACCCTCCTGCCTTTGAAATCTCTAATGCTTCGAAAGACGTTAGAAATTTCCATATTTCCTTAATTAGTATATTTAACTGTACCGTATTCAGAAAATATAGTCAATTAAAGATTTATAATATGGTTTTCTCGAAAAGCTGAGAAGATTAATAAACGCGCCCGGCTGCAGATGCAATCGAACGCGTTTAAAATAGATATTCTCTTTACTGCCGGTCCGTCTCTTGTTCCGGCTGCGGAATACTTATGCCGATGACTTGTGCCAGTAATTCCACGCCTTTGACAATTTCTTCTTCGCTGGCATAGCTGAACGACAAACGCAGATATGGCAGCCCCTCCTGCTGGTTCAGGAAAAAGTATTTGCCCGGCACGAAAGAAACGCCTGCAGCCAATGCCTTCGGAAGCAGTTCTGAGGTATCGACGCCCGGAATTTTAACCCACACGAAATATCCTCCTTTTGGCGTGAACCATGAAACCGCAGGAGGCAGAAATTCTTCCAACGCCGACAACATCGTGGCACATTTGGCTTCATAGACGGACGCCAATCCATTCAGATGTTCATCAAAGTTGATGGCTTCAAGGAATGACGCCATCGTTGCCTGATCAAATGGATGGTTCAGGTCTTTCTTGAACCAATTCAATGGGTCGATGATGCGTTCGTCCGCTGCCACCCAGCCAATCCGCATGCCGGGAGCCACGACTTTTGATAAAGAACCGACATACAGGACACGGTTGTTGGTATCCATTGCTTTTAGAAGTTGTGGGCGATCCTGAAAGCCCAGTTCTCCGTATGCATCATCCTCCAGTATCAGGAAGTCGTATTGTTCGGCCAGTTCAAGCAAATGCTTCCGGCGTTCAAGAGACAGCGTAGTGCCTGTCGGATTTTGATAGGTCGGAATCGTATAAAGCAATCGCGGCAGCGGCTGTCCGTGTACTTTCCGGTCCGCCAACAAATCCGCCAACAATTCTGTCTGTAGCCCTTTTTCATCTATCGGGATCGTCAGATAGTGCTCAGTGTAGTTCTGGAAAATCTCCAAAGCTTCCATATAGGTCGGTGCTTCAACAGCCACTAGAGCTTCGTCGTCTAAAAGGACACGGGCAATCAGATCAATAGCCTGGCAGGCTCCTGAAGTCACCAGCAATTCGTCCTCTGCAGCTTCTACACCGCGCGTCGCCATTCGTTTGCGAAGAAATTCCTTCAGCTGCGGAATCCTTGGGCTGCCCAAATAATGAAGCGGTAAATCACGTTCCTCATCCAGCAAACGTGCCACTGCCAGTTTGATTTCTTCAGAAGGAACCAATGCCGGTTCAGGATAACCTGAGCTGAGACGAAGACAGCCTGGCGGCAAGGTGGAAAGCCATTGCCCGGGTGGATCGTTTTTAAAAGCCATTTCAATATCTTTTGAAAAATGGAATGTTGTTTTCAAGTAGGTTGTGCCCCTTTCATCTAGCTGATGGAATTATGTGAAATCTCTTATTCTTCATTCTACAGGGTAGTTCTCTTAATGTGTAGGCTGTCAGTGAAATCCACCCGATATTTAGACTGTCCTAATGGACATTGTAACTTTTCAGGCGCTTTAACGTTCTTATGTGTAAGTGATTCACTTATCTCTCTATCCACGAGGAGGAATATCCATGAAAAATAAATTTTGGCTGGGAGCCTTTTTGATCTTGATGGCCGCTTTGATTCTCGCAGCGTGCGGCACCGGGCAAGGAGACGAAACAGAAACCTCCCCTGAAGATCCGAACACTGAAGAATCCGGAACGAACGATGAAACCACAGGAGGCAGTACCGATGGGGAAATGAAACCTGAAATCGAACACGTCGATGGTGATGTTTATCGCTATACCGTGATCAACGAAAGCGGCGAACCGCATACCTTTGAATTTACCAGCAGCCAACGCTATGATTTTTCCCTAGCAAATGAAAGCGGCGAAGAAGTTTTCCTCTTTTCATCCGTCAGCACTTATCTGCAGGCTTTAGGTGAAGAATCTGTCGACCAGGGCGACAAGTTGAGTTACGAATTCGAAATTCCGCAGCTCGACCTTGAACCCGGGACCTATGAACTGACCGCTTGGCTGACACCCCGACAAGGCGAAACGTATGAAGTCACCACCGAACATGTCGTGGAATAAAATAAGCAATCAAAAAGATCATCCAACTGGCTGGTCTTTTTGATTGCCTGTTATTTCATTCTTCTGGCCGTTACTCCAGCGCGTCCCCCGGTTGGCAGTCCAACGCCTTGCAGACAGCTTCCAAAGTGGACAAGCGGATGGCTTTTGCTTTGCCGTTCTTCAGGATCGAAAGGTTAGCCATAGTGATGCCGACTCTTTCCGAAAGTTCTGTAACGCTCATTTTCCGCTTAGCCAACATCACATCGATATGGATGATTATTGCCATGGAATTCACCTCGGCTCAGACGATTAAATCGTTTTCTTCTTTTATATCGATGGCGTCCTGCAGGAGCCGTTGAAGCACAGCCGCAAATACAGCAATGACAAGCGAAGCAAATATGATTACTAGGCCAATCAAAATGCCCGGAGCATCGTCAGCTTTTGTCAATAGATAGAAAAATGGCATTTCCAGCGCAAACACAATGATGATGGCGACTGCACAATACTTGATGGTCTTCAACGCTTTGACTGACAGCTTTGAAAATGCCTCGTTCCTGTCAATATAGCTGAGAAGCTTCAATGTCTGATACAAGGCAACGAAAAATGGAATCATCGCCAAGTACATGCCGATCAATAATGGATATTGCAGTTTTTCCAGTTCAGGAGAAGCCCAGTAAGGGGAATTTGGATCAAACCTTGATAAGCCGTATATGCAGCCGGCCAGTACCGGCAATCCCATAAGAATAATAACTGTTTTTAAAAATAGAGTCGATCCTCGGCTCATGAAAAGCACCTCACTTATTTGTATTGCCTTTATAATAGCTTATTATTTATTGTTTTACAATAAATAAATATTGCTTTTAGACATTAAATTATTGTTTTCATATTTCCTTTGAATAAAAAAAGCATCCTGTCACCTCTTTTTCAGAGAGACAAGATGCCTTTTGTTAGTTGCTTTCCAAAAAGGAAATATACTCTTTCACAACTTCGTAAACATATTCCTGGTTCGCTATGGCCGTATCTGCATTATAGGCACCGTCGTTGGTTTTATTGTTCGACAGAACACGGATTGCCAGGAATGGTACATCGTACGCTTTTGAAATCATGGCTACCGATGCCGATTCCATCTCTTCGACCGATGTGCCGTAATTTTCGTGGAACCACTTGATGCGATCCACTTCGTTATTCCAAAGATCAGCCGAGCCAATCGTGCCTTCAACGATCTTGCCTTTGGTGTAGCTGTCTTTCACTGCTTTAGCTGCAGCCAATAGGTCAGCGTCCCCTTCGTAATAGCGGGCTTTTTCTGCATTTGGATCTTCCCCAGCACTGCCTTCAGATGCCATGACGTCCATCGGCTTCCATTCGGTCGGTTCAATGCCTTCACCTGCTGCACGGTCTCCAGTTTTCATCGAACCGATGTTGACGGTACGTTCACCGAGAACGATATCAAATACATTCAATTCCGGATCGTGTCCGCCAGACGTGCCTTGGTTGATGATGGCGGCCGGATTGTATTTTTCAATAGCGATCGCTGTAGAAGCTGCAGCATTTTCCATGCCTTTACCGGTTTTTGAAACGATGACCGGATAGCCGTCTACTGTACCGATGTAAAATTCATAAGTCGAACCTGATTCTTCTATTGTAACGTTCTCAAGGCGCTCCGCGAAGGTTTCCGCTTCAATCGGCATCGGCCCTTGAATCAGGATCGGGCGTTTGGTTTCTCCAGCCGCTTCTTTATCTTCAGTTGCTTCAGCTTCTCCCGCTGAACTGCACCCAGCCATTACGGCCAACAAGATCATGGCCATGATGGTAAATAAAACTGGATTGCTGAATTTTGTCTTCATTTGCATCTTTTTCATGCGAACTTCCCCCTTGATGTCTGCTCTGCCGGTATTGGAGCCAAAAAATAGCGCCTAAAACAGTCATTTATTTCTGCCTATGGAATCCAGTAAGCCGAAGCACGTTTGAATGCATCAAGATGAGGCACACCAATCAAACAGCCGCCAGCTGAAAAGCCGGCTGACCGCATACTTCGACTCGTAGTCCGATTCTTTAAAGGGAACCTGGTAGAAACATTCGGACCGTATTACCGAATTTATACGAGCGATTATGTTGTTTGTCTGTCACTTGGCAACTATAGCAAAGGCAAAACAAAGGGTCAACCTAAAAATCGAACATTAAACCGTAAGTATCGGTTTAATGTTCGCTAAAATAGGTGATAAAGAGTAGTTTCCTTCGTTAAGAAGCATAATCTCCTTCTTTTTCCTCACTTGTCTCTTTCACTTTCTTCTCCAGTTCTTCATGCATCTCTTTGCGGATCGTATCTTTCCGATCTTTTTCCTGTCTGAAATATTGAGTCAGGGTTTTATGCCTGATGTTTGCCAGTTCGTTAAACTTATCAGCGGCTTCATTGTCTTTAAATTTTTCAAGCTCTGTCAGCTTGTATTGCAGGCTGTGCATTCTATTGTTTTCCGCAAGGGATTTCCCGTAAATTTCGTTATTGTACTTCAATAGATCTCCAGCAATGTTATTGCTTTGCTGGAGAATTTCCAAATAACGGTCATTGCTCCAGGCCAGCCATTCCCAGTAAAGCCGGCTGTGCTCCTGCTTCAGATAATCATTCAAATCGCTTTCCGAGTAAACGGACTTATATTGTCCATTCCCTGCTTTGGCTACAGCTTCCAGCTGCGCCTGGCCTTCGTTGTCGACATCAAAACCGATGATGTTCACTTCCGCTTGGATATCGGATGCGTTCAATGAAGCCGCAGCTGCCACCGGATCTCCATCACAGGTTTCAATTCCATCGCTGACCACATACACCACATTGCGTACATGTTCACCTTTTTGTTCTTTCAAGTCTTCTTCAGCAGCTTGGATGGCACCCGCTAAAGGCGTCCAGCCAGCCGGTGCAAACTGATCCAAGGATTCGCTGAAATGCTGCTCATCGTAAGCCCCTAGTTCATACACTACTTCGTTGCTGCTGCAGGACATTTCCCGGTCCGCGTTCGTACCGCTTCCTTCATGCCCATAGACACGCAGCATGACGTTCGATCCTTCCGGCAAATCTCCTGCATAGGTCTGCACCGCTTCTTTGGCCAGCTTCATCTTTTCGCCGCCCGATACATGGCCAGCCATGCTTCCGCTGGCATCCAACAAGATGGCCACATTGATTGTCTCTTCTTCAGGCAAGGTGATGCTGTCTTCCGGCGTAGCGGAATCGATGGTGATTACTGGATTAATGGCTTCAAACTTTTCTGCAGCTTCTTCAACATCCGCTGCCACTAATGATACTGCGAAGGAATACGCTTCCTCTCCTGTCATCCCTTCAGGCGCCGCTTCCAGCTCTGCCTGCAATTGTTCCTTTTGCTGATCCGTTTCTTGTAGGACGTATTTGCCTTTTTCCTTTACGATCTCTTCCACATTATGTACAGCCGCTTCTGCTGCGGCCGGCTCTTCCGCCTGTTGTTCTTCAACTGCTTCTTCTTCAGAAGGGTGCTCTTCCTTTACAGCTGGTTCTTCTGCTGCACCTGCATTTTGATTATCCGAGCAACCTGTAAGGATTCCAGCGGTTAATACCCCGAACAGCATCAGTTTATTGAATTTCGTCATACTGGGAATTCACTCCATTCGTTTTTCTTTCATAAGTTTACGGTTCTGTCTGTAGAGAAGTTTCATTTTCACCTGTTATTGGAAAAATATCTTGAATAGTCTTATTCTACCATTTGGAAATATAAGCGTTAATAAGAGAAAAGACATACTTTATTTTCTTGAACAAGAAAACTCTCTGCAGCCTTCAATGGTTTTTAAACCGAGAATGCGCAGAGAGCATGTTTTATTCATTCCGTTCTGTTACCGGAATCCAAATTTCACTATAGACGTTCTGCAGATTCGCCATATCGCCGTTGAAGGAAATTTCCGGACCTTCGACCAATTCGTAATTCGACGAGGGCAGCCAGTCGGAAAAAATTTTGCTCCAAGTATCCTGCAGCTTTTGAGGAAACGGACCTTCAAGACTGAATACGGCCCAGCTTCCCGCTGGCACCTCCACAACATCAAAATCATCGAAATCACCTTCTAAAGTCGTAATCGATCCAATCAAATGATCCAGCTGGCCTTTTTCTTCTAAGCGGCCCTCATCAAAATGAAAGGAGGCATTGACTACCGTTTGAACTTCTGTGTTGCGCCATTTTTGCAGCTGCTCACGCTGGTCCACTGTGATAGCCTGCACCATTTTCATAATTTCAGGATTCTGTCCTTCAAAAACGATGGGCACCCGTTCTTTAATGCCCACCAGTTTAAAGGCGTCTTTTTCTGCAATGCGGTATTCCATATCCATTCCTCCTCGAATCGTCAATTGGAAAGTAAGGCGTGGAAATGCTTTAAACTGATCGCTGTTCTTCACTTCAGATGGGTTCATCCCCGACCATTCACGAAACGCCCGGCTAAAGCCGTCTGCCGAGTCGTAGCCGTACTTGATGGCCACATCCAGAACCCGTTCCTTCCCCCGCTGCAAATCGCTGGCTGCCTGTGACAAGCGCCGGCTGCGGATATAACTGCTCAACCCCATCCCCGATAAATACGAAAACAATTTATGGAAATGAAATTCCGACACGCCGGCAATCTTCGCCACTTTGCCGAAATCAATATCGCTGTCCAAGTGTTCCTCGATATAGCGGAGCGCTTCATTCATATCTTTCAGCATGTCCATGCACACCCCTCCTTCCTTTTCTATTTTAAGAGGAATAAAAACGGCGCATCCGATTTTTCCTGTACGGATATGGTCGCTTTACTCTTGTTCCTGCCTTTTTTGGGTCAGGGAGATAATTTTAAGGCAGTGCCCTTAATTCCAATAGCTTATCTGTTTCGAAACAATCTTCATGAATTCATCAAAGGAAGAAGAGTAGCGGTTCCAGTGATGGTACCATTTCCTGATGGTATCCAACAGCCAGAACGGCATCGGCTTGCTGTCGATAATTGGATAATACTCTTCGTATGCTTTTTTCAAATGCTCCCATCTAAAATCATTGCCTTGCTTAATATACTCGGAAACATCAAGCAACTTTGCCCGGCCGTTTTGCAATAATATGTTCTTCAAGTGGATATCCCGTGGATTTAATCCGATTTTCCGGATGTAGTCCCGTGCCTCTTCTACATCTGCAATTACCTGTTCCGGTACGTGGATTCCCTGCAACAGACAATCGAACAAGGTTATGCCGTGTTCATACTTAATGGCTAACATGCGGTCAGTTGCGCCATAACAGGTGGAGAAGTAGAACGAAGAGCCGATTTCATCATACACTTTCGCTTCTGCGTCAAGTTTCCCTTCTTTTCCTTCCGCATATAACTTGAAGGCATACTCCGGAGCTTCTAAAAATTGAAACACTGCTGCATCGGTCCCTACTCCAATACAGCGAAAACCTTCCGCAATGCCTTCTATCGTTACCGGTTCATTATTCGGATGCGCCACTACATTAATCGCTGAAAGCAATTTCGCTATCTCTTGCCATGATTGATCCATAACATCTCTCCTTATTTCTAAAAATCCATTGCGGCCAGTGTGTATAGGTTGACGAACTAGACCCGTGCCAAGATCCGTCTCGATAGTGATAAATATATGCAAAAAATACTGCGGCGATTGCGCTTTACCTGCAAAAACATTGACAGACTCATCAATATCCTCTATTGTTAACTACGCGATGAGCTCGTTTGCGTAAGACGGACAAGCACTCCTTTTTGGAAACACGTTGTGGAGCGTGGCTTGATACGCCGCAAACTATCGAAAACATCTTGCCCTCGGGCAAGGTGTTTTTTTCTGTTTTATTGGCAGATAGAGACGAAATTTTAGTCATTTAACTGGAAAGCCGCATTTATAGTGCGTGAAATGGAATAAAACTGTTTTCACGTTGTTTTTATAGTTATAGCACTTGAAGTGTGGTTGTTTGCGGAATTCTTGATTTGTTTGCGGAATAGGCGTGGTTGTTTGCGGAATAATTGACTTTATCTGCGGAATATCGAGGTTTGTTTGCAGAATCCCCCATTTTGTTTGCGCAATGGCTTATTTTAGCCGAAAATAAAACATCCGCCTCTCTCCTCAAGAAGAAAGCCCCCGTCCTCAAGCAAATTGCTTAAGGACGGGGACTTTCAAATTCACAATTCGTAAACGCGTGCTTCAAAAGGCAGCAATTGTTTCGGATCCTGCTGTTGATAATTTCCGAGCAGGCAGCGCGCTGCTTCCGGTTCGTCCCAGTAGCAGGCGTACTCCGTCAAATTGGTGATGACCAATAAGGTCTTTTCTTCATCTGTGCGGGTATAGGCATAAATCGATTCGTGCCCGACATCCTGCAGCTCGTAGTTTCCGTAGACGAGGACGTCTTGCTGCTTGCGCAGCCAGATCATCTTCCGGTAGAACCAAAGAATCGAATGCGGATCGCGCAACTGTGCCGCCACATTGATTTCCTCGTAATTCGGATTGACCCGCAGCCAGGGCTCAGCATTTGAGAAACCCGCGTTCGGGCTGGCATCCCATTGCATCGGCGTGCGGGAATGGTCGCGGCTTTGCGCTTTGATGATCGTCATCACTGCGTCATGTTCCATGCCTTCCGAACGGTTGAAATGGTACAGGTTGTGGGTTTGGATATCGTTGTAATGCGCCAATTCTTCAAACGGCGCATTGGTCATGCCGATTTCCTGCCCCTGATAGATGAACGGCGTCCCTTGCATGAAGAAATACATGCAGGCGATGGCTGTCGCACTTTCCCTCCAGTATTGCTGATCGTTTCCCCATGAGGATACGATGCGCGGCTTGTCGTGGTTTTCCACGAACAGCGCGTTCCAGCCA
Source organism: Planococcus wigleyi (assembly GCF_014836985.1). Lineage (GTDB taxonomy): Bacteria > Bacillota > Bacilli > Bacillales_A > Planococcaceae > Planococcus > Planococcus notacanthi. The sequence continues at coordinate 135,472 of NZ_JACSPU010000005.1, forward strand.
TGGCCTTCCACCGCTTTCTGCCATTTCGTAAGCACTTCTTTCAGCTTCGGCACATCAATTCCCGTCGTGGAGTCAGTATCCCAAAGTCCCATACTTTCAAACTGGAACACCATATCGAATTTTCCATCGTCCTCGGAAATCCATTCTTTAATGTTGTCAGCTTTCACACCATTCGCTTCACCGACCGTCATGATGTCGTATTTCGCAAACGTCTCGTCGCGCAATTCCGCAAGCAGCGGCTGGATGCCTTTGACGTTCATCATTTTTTCCCAAGCCGGCACATACAAATTTTGTTCCGGGTCTTCGATATCGCTCATTTCTTTTTTGATGTGGCTGATGGCGTCCACACGGAATCCATCGATTCCTTTGTCCAGCCACCAATTGACCATATCGTATAATGACTGCCGCACTTCCGGGTTCTCCCAGTTCAAATCCGGCTGTTTTTTGGAGAATAAATGCAAATAATACTGTTTGGTTTGCTGATCGTATTCCCAGGCAGAACCGCCAAAAATACTTTCCCAGTTGGTCGGTTCATCGCTCCAGATATACCAATCGCGTTTGTCGTTATCGCGTGAAGCACGTGATTCCATGAACCACGGATGTTCGTCGCTTGTATGGTTGATCACCAAGTCGATGATCAATTTCATGTCCCGCGCGTGCACTTCTTCAAGCAGGCGGTCAAAATCCGCCATCGTTCCGAACTCTTCCATAATTTCCTGATAGTCGCTTATGTCATAACCGTTGTCATCATTGGGTGATTTATACATCGGACAAATCCAGATAACATCAATCCCAAGGTCTTTTAAATAATCCAGCTTGCTGGTCAGGCCGTTGATGTCGCCAACGCCGTCACCGTTCGAATCCTTAAAACTTCTCGGATATACCTGATACGCGACTGCTTCTTTCCACCATTTTTTGTTCATAACTGATCCCTCACAAAGACCTTGGCCAGTCTCCCTATCAATCAATCGGCCGTAACCCCTGATCTTTTTTGAAGATGTCCGAACGCCTATTTCAACTTTTGTTCTTTTCCATTATCCAGCAACATTTTTCTAGAAAAACTATTTACAAGTTGATAGTGTAGCAGAAACCGCAAATAATTACCAAGGCATCTTCTTGAACTTTTTATGGACACTAGCTGGAGCAGCCACCTTCTTCCTTTTTAATATCTTTCTGTATAACCCCTGTACAAATAAAAAAACCTGAATCCATAAACTTTTTTACAATAAATTAATGATACCGTTTTCATTTTTAATTCTTCACACTTACTGATATATAAATGGTGTTCATTTCCTCAATCTGTCTTTTCCGTAATAAAACCCAAGGCCTAAATTACCGCAGCTGTTTTATTTAACCCTCATCTTTTTCATTTGGAAAGAATAACTTTTAGCTGTTAGTTCTTTAAAATTTGGGAATACATTATTATAGATAAGAAAGGATGATGGACAATGAAAAGCAAATTGGCAGCCGCACTTCTCGCCATTTTCCTTGGCGACTTCGGCGCACATAAATTTTACCTTGGCAAACCAGGCATGGGGATTTTGTATCTGCTGTTCTTTTGGACAGGCATACCCGCAGTCATCGGCGTCATTGAAGGCATTCTCTATCTTCTGCAATCTGAAGAGGATTTCCAGAGAAAACATGGCAGAGCTTAATTTCCCACACAGCTTTAAGGAGGCACTCGATTTTGCAGCTTGAACCGATTCCCGATCATTTAGAGGAAAACCTGAAAATTTTATTCGTCGGCTTCAATCCGAGCATCCGCTCTTCAGAAACTGGTTTTCATTACGCCAATCCGAATAACCGATTCTGGAAGATCCTCCACCAAGCGGGGTTAACCCCTCGGAAATACCGGCCTGACGAAAATAGCGACTTGCTGGCACTTGGATACGGCCTAACCAATATCGTCGCCCGTCCAACCAGGGAAGCAGCGGAAATTTCCAAAGCGGAATATGCTGAAGGCGCCAAACAGCTGGAGCAAAAAATCCGGCTGTTGCGCCCAAAAGCCGTTTGTTTTGTCGGCAAAGGCGTCTACCAGCAGTTCAGCAACCGGAAAACAGTTTCCTGGGGCGCCCAGAAAGAACCGGTGATCCCCGGCATCGTTGAATATGTGGCACCTTCCTCCAGCGGATTGGTGCGCATGAAGCTGGCTGACATTGTAGAAATCTACAGTGGGTTGAACCGTTATATCTAGCGAAAAATGCCGTCCTCCTGTAAAAGAGGACGGCATTTTAATGTTCCATTTTCTGCAGCATGCCAAGGATTTTCCGGACCGTATTGACATTGCGGACGGTGACGCGCTGATAAAGCTCGGATCCCACAATCTTCAGCAGGCCACTTCTCGTGACTTTGTCTTTGTCCACAGACCACAGGATGGCGCCCGGGACATACTGGACCCGGTCGATTTCCGGTTTAACTGTCAACTGGTCAAGCACCGTTTCCTTGTCGACGTCTTCCCATAAAAACAAGACATCGCTTTTCTTCTGCTGGTCGTTTGACCAGTCTTCGGGAACTGACTCTGCAATTTTTCTAAACTCGTTTTCATCGTAAACCAACACTTTGATCTGCAAATCAAAATGGCTGTAAATCACTTGTTCCAATAAAGGCGCTAATTGGACTTTTGAATGGCTGCTGTCAGCAAAAAGAATATTGCCGGAATTGATATAGGTAAGGACAGAAGACATCCCGGCCTCTTCAAACGCCTGCTTCAGCTGCTTCATGTCCACTTTGTTTTTGCCGCCTACATTGATGCCTCTCAGCAATGCCACATACATCATGGAAACCCTCTCCTCATACTACAGAATGGACTGATCCCGCTTTATTTCCAATCAGTTCCGGCAAAGCCCGCATCCTTCAGGATTTTTTCGAATGGCCGAACCGGCACTGAGGCTTCCAATTCCTTGACGATTTTCTCCAAGTCTTCCGCAAACATCTCATAATCCTCTTTTGCCAGAACCATTTTCAATAGACTGATCACAGAAAAAACGGTAGCGCCGCTCAAACTTCCTTTGTTTTTGTTCAGCACCGATTCAAGTTCGCCCAGTTCTACAGGATGCGGGAGATGGTAACGGTACAGCACTTCCTCATGCGCGGATTTATTCCGATACGGAAAGACGATGTGGAGGATAGCGTCCAAGTCACGGGCTTTCATACGGATACTTTGGTACTCGTCGCTGTATTCTTCCGAAAAATCCCGTGCGATGCGGTCACGCAGCTCTTCGTCGATCACCGCATAGAAATGAGTGATTTGTCCAAGCGACAGAAAGTTGACGAGCACCCAAAGCGGGACATTCTTATGCTTGTCATAAAATTCACGGATGGCCGGGTATCTCACTTTGTCGCGTTTTTTATGGCTTTTGATCAAGTTCGCAAGCGTGGAAATGATGCGATCACGCTCGTGGTGATGGCTGCAGTCGGGACTGTAATGATTCGGATCCAAAAAGCTGTCCGCGCCTTTGAACTTCTCCGAAAAACGGTAAGCCACTTTTGATTTGATGTTTTTTTCGAATTTCAATAGATCGTTCAACAAAAGCAGACGCAGTTTCCGGTCAAACCGGTGCAGCGCATAAATATGGCTAAACTCACTGCCTTCCTGGTACTGTTCCCGGCCGTACGGATTAAGCGCTATGTCGTGTTCGAGAAAAGGCTCTTTATAGCCATCGATCAACGCGTAATAATTCTCACGCGACAAAATCCGTCTGGCAGCCGCTTTGTCAGTAATTTTCAGGCCACGCTCTTCGAGTATCTCCAATTGTTCGGCGTGGGTGGCGAAATCTTTCACATAACTCATCCTTTGCACTTTCTTCTCCCTTTTACTGTAAGCGATTTGCCGCGATTAATAAACCATCAAACCAAATGCAAAAAACGCCCCCGGAATTAGATGCCAGGGGCGTTGCAAAATTGCTTTATCAGATTTTATTTCGAACAGATTAATTCAAGCCGTGGCTGACCATCGCATCGGCCACTTTTTTAAAGCCGGCAATATTGGCACCGACAATCAAATTGCCCGGTGCGCCATATTGCGACGCCGTTTCGGTACATGTTTTATAAATGTTCTTCATGACCTGCAGCAGTTTTTCATCCACTTCTTCAGCTGTCCATGAATAGCGCATGCTGTTTTGGGACATTTCCATCGCCGAAACTGCAACACCGCCTGCATTGGCCGCTTTTGCTGGAGCGAATAGCACGCCATTGTGAGTCAAGACACGAACGGCTTCTTCCGTACAAGGCATATTGGCGCCTTCGCCTACTGCTTTCACCAGATTTTCGACCATGGCCTGCGCGCTTTCTCTATCAATTTCGTTTTGCGTTGCACAAGGCAATGCGATATCACATTGGATTTTCCAGATATCCGATTTGTCGTTGCCGTATTGGGCATTCGGGTGAGTTTCAAGGTAGTGGTAAATCCGTTTTCTGTCCACTTCCTTCAATTGCTTAACCGTTTCGACGTCAATGCCTTCAGGATCGTAGATGAAGCCTTCCGAGTCACTGCAGGCTACAACTGTAGCACCGAATTCAATGGCTTTTTCCATCGCATAAATCGAAACGTTTCCGGAACCTGAAACGATGACTTTGCTGCCTTTAAATGAATGCCCTTGCTCTTTCAGCATTTCTTCAACAAAATAGACAGTTCCATAGCCGGTTGCTTCTTTTCGGATCAGGCTTCCTCCGTTGTCGGGATTTTTCCCGGTGAAGACGCCGGCTTCAGAAGCATTGCGAAGACGTTTATACTGTCCGAACATATAACCGATTTCCCGTTTTCCGACGCCGATATCGCCTGCTGGCACATCGATATCCGGACCAATATGGCGCGTCAGTTCTGTCATGAAACTTTGGCAGAAACGCATGATTTCACGATCCGATTTTCCTTTTGGATCGAAATCAGAACCGCCTTTACCGCCGCCGATTGGCAGACCGGTTAAAGCGTTCTTGAAGATTTGTTCAAATCCAAGGAATTTGACAACACTTGCCGTTAAAGAGGGGTGGAAGCGCAAGCCGCCCTTGAAAGGCCCAAGTGTGCTATTGAACTGTACCCGATAGCCTCTATTGACATGGACATTGCCCGCATCGTCTTCCCAGGTTACACGGAAAGCAATAAAGCGTTCCGGCTCGGAGATGCGTTCCAGAATTCCCTGTTCCACGTATTCCGGATGCTGTTCAAACACCGGCTGCAACGAATCGAATACTTCCCAGGTAGCCTGCAGAAATTCTGATTCACCCGGATTACGGTCTTTAAGTTTTTTATGGATGGCTTTTATATATTCAGAAGACGATTGTTGTTTGATTGGATTTTCTTGTTGTGCATATGGCAAATGTTTTCAATCCCCTCTTGTTATGATAACGCGGAATATTTGAATAATTATTCGCACTATTTAATATTTAAGTTCAATTATACAAACTGATTAAAGCTGACGCAAACTAATATTTGCCTTTAACAGCTTATCTTGCCTTAAAGCAGGAGGTTTCCAAACACAAGAAAACGCTATCATTGGCAGTAGCTCACTGTTTTAAGTTTTTTGTGACAAATTGAGTTTTTTTTTATTAATAGGTGAATTTTAAGAGATTCATTTGTCTTCTGCATACTAATTTCTCTATTTTTATACTGTTTCTTCTATAAAACAGTATTTTCTATCAAAGAACAAAATTCTCAATTTCCCGTTAAAAATTGCCTTTAGGGGGTATGGAAAAATAAAAGCAGCAGCCGGGAAGTTGAGGACAAGGCTCGAGGTGCATAGGGCGGTGAAATACAAGGGTAAGGAGTGAGGACTTTGAAGAAGTTTTCATGGTTGACCATACTGATTGTGATGCTGAGTTTGGCCGTTCCTGTTGAAGGAGCTTCCGATTTGCCTGAGTCCCATGAATTTTATGACGAAATCACCTATTTGATTGACCGTGATGTGTTGAAAGGCTATCCTGATGGCACCATGCGGCCGAACGCAGGGGTGACGCGTGCAGAAGCAGCAATTATGATCAGCCGCTTGAAAAAATTTGATGTTACGCCGCGTGCCACAGGTTTTCCGGATGTACCTGCTTCCCATAAAGCAAGCGGCTCTATCGCTGCAGCAGCCAAAGCGCAGTTGATCAAAGGATATCCTGATGGAACTTATCGCCCAGAAAACACGATTACACGAGCTGAAATGGCATTTATCCTGTCTCGGCTGTTTATCGTCCCATTCCGGGCAGATGTCAGCTTTACAGATGTATCGCCGAATATGGGGGTCTATGAACCGGTTCAACAAATACTAGCGGCGAATATCACCATCGGCTATCCCGACAAGACATTCCGCCCGAACGCCACTGTAACACGCGGACAATTTTCAGCATTTATGGCCCGTGGCCTGGAACCGAAATTTAAAAATGACGCCACCATTGCACAGTCCTATTTGAGAGACAAAACAAAAAACTATGTCTATGATACGGAATACGGCATTGAGCGCCACGCCTATAATTACGTATCGGCGCGCAATGGCTTGCCGATGGGCTTCATTTGGAGCATCTATAAAGACGATGGATCGTTGTTGACCGATTCGACTGAAATCGAGACGCATGAACACTATACATTCGGATTGCCGTATTCGGAATCCTATTCTGAATTGGAATATCCTGCTGAAGTGGGCCGAGCCTGGTACACAGATACGATGTATGCTGCTCCGCGCATCATCAGCGGTATCGGTGTGACCGTGGAAACCCAATTTCAAACGTTCACGAATGCTGTAGAAGTAACAGTGGCCCCCGATCCCGAATTTTTGGAAGAAGGCCACACCTACTATATGGTTGAAGGTTTCGGCGAAGTGAAGTCCGTCAAACTCGATGGCACGGTCACAAAAGAATTGATTGCTGTGGAATAAACTAAATGATGAAGAACCGGCTGCAATTGTGCAGCCGGTTTTTCAGTTTCCCTTAAATTAAAGAAGGGATAAAGTGCCATCAAAAAAGACACAGAATTGACACTTACACTAAAAATGCCCCGCTTGTTATAGTTACCAACAGACTTCAAAACGTACCATATTTAGTTTTGGGCATGGCCATCTATAAAAGAGCATCGCCGCTTCTGTAATAAGGGATAGAAACCTTCACAACAGTCGGCTGATATACGGAAATCTTCAACATCTCCATATCTCCATTAGTTTGTCCTCTCTTTAATGATTGTCCTTCTCTCCATCAGCTCAAATATTGAACGCACAACAAGTCGAATAGACGTATTTTGAAAGGAAGACGAATATGCACCTGGAAAAAAGATTGCCACACAACGGAAAAGAGGGCCTTCTTTATGGCGGCCTCATTTCTACCATGACTGTCCTGTTTATGACTTCGTTCAGTGTCATTTACTTCGCAGGAGAATTCAATGCCGACATCGCTTGGAGCATCGTCAAAATGCTGCCGATCATGTGGATCATCGTCATGATCATCGAACCGGTTATTTTCGGGCGTCTGGCAGAAGCATTGACTGCCAAACTGACAACACCTTCAGACAGCTTCAACGCTAAAATCCTGTTTCGGATCTTGTTTACCGTCCTTGGCATGTCCGCGGCGATGACGTTGATTGGCGACATTGTCGGCCACGGTTTCCACTCGGAGCTTTTCAGCAACTGGCTGGCAAATTGGCCACGTAACTTTGTCATCGTCTTGATCGCTGAAAGCCTGGTCATCCAACCGGTTGCCCGCTTCGCTATGGTCAAGCTGCATGAAGCGCAAGACAGAAAAGCAGGAAGCTCGACAGAAACAGATTCTGCTTTAAAAACAGAAGTTCTTTGAGCAACTTAAAAAAGCCCGCAGACAAGTTTTTGTCTGCGGGCTTTTGAATTAACTGGTTTTATTTAAAATCTACCGTATCGTTTATTTCTTTTTCATCTTTTTTTGTTTCATTATTCGTCAATTTCTTTACGAACGTTTTGACGGATTTTAATGTATTTCCCGAGTCCCAATACTCTGCTGAATCAGCATCCACTTTGATGAGCACGACATTCGGGTCGTCATAGCTTGTATCCAGCATTTTATCGAACACCGGATTCCAGTATTCTTTTTTCTTCGCTTCATCTTCAATGAATTCCGCAGTTCCGCTGATGGAGACATAGGATTTCCCTGCATAAGCTAAGTTTACATGTGGGTTAGCGGCAATTTCCTGGTACTTATCTGTGTCTTTCATAGTCAAGAACCATAGTTCGCCATCAAACTCCACTTCCTGGGTCTGCATCGGGCGTGAAAGGATTTTGTTGTCCGAAGAAATCGTGGTGAACATTGCCACTTCAATGTCTTTGATCAGCTCATTTACCGTTTTGATTGCTTCCAGATTGTCAGTTGAATTGTTTACCATACTATTCTTTTCCTCCTATAAATTTCAGATTAAGTAAAACGTCTCTACTTTCTATAGTTCCCTTTTTGGACTTCCTTAAACGTTGTTTCCATTATTCTTACCTGGTTATAGCGCCCAAATTCCGGGTACTAGTAATAAGGTAGATACAAAATCATTTATACGTTGGAGGTAGATTTTTTCATGAGCAAAACAGCAATCATTACAGGCGGCGGAAGTGGCCTGGGCCAATCTACAGCGGTTCGGTTGGCACAGGAAGGCATTAATATCGCGGTGGTCGACATCAGCGAAAAAGGTGGAAATGAAACAGTCGAGATGGTAAAAAAACTGGGGCCTGACGCTATTTTCATTAAAGCAGATGTTTCCAAAGCGGATGATGTAAAAAAATACGTGGACCAGACAGTGGAGCATTTCGGCAGCATCGATTATTTCTTCAACAATGCAGGGATTTCCGGCAGCGGAAAATTCTTTCTGGATACCGACATCAGTGAAATCGAAAGCATTGTCGGCATAAACCTGCTCGGCGCTTTGTACGGCATGCGTTATGTGGCTGAAGTGATGTTGAAAAATGGCGGCGGCTCGATTGTTAATACTGCTTCGAGCGCTGGCGTAATTGGACAGGACTCAGTCGTGACCTATTCGGCTACGAAACATGGCATCGTCGGCATGACGAAAAGCATGGTAGCGGAATATGCAAAAGATGGCTTGCGCGTCAACTCCATTGCCCCAGGTCCGACTGAAACGCCGATGGTTGAAGCCTTTTACCGCGACAATCCGGAAATGAAAGAAAATGCCACTTCCGGCATTCCTCAGAAACGGCTTGGCACACCGGAAGAAGTAGCTGAATTAGTGGCGTTCCTGCTGACTTCAAAAGCCAATTACATCAACGGCGAGGTCATCCGTATCGACGGCGGTTTTACAAACACGAAATAAATTAATGACAATCAAAAGTTTACAGGCAAACTCCATTTTGGGGTTTGCCTTTTTATTCCCCTATTTCCACCATCCCAATTCATAATAATACTTTACTTCTCATAAGAATAAACTCCACCTTTCCATACCAAGCCTGCTATCAAAAAATAAAGAATCCCTATAAATCAGTATTCTTGTAAAGTTATAGAGAAATAATATAAATTCTTCTTGTAAATAGATTATTCAATCATGTATAGTCTATACAAGAATGAATAACGGAGGCCGCCAATGAACAGTTTGTTTTTGCTTCCCAATACCCATGAAGAAATCATTGATACATATGACGAAGACATTATTGTCACTACCCGGGAAGGCCGCATCATTAAAGTCTCCCCACTCAGCGGAGAACCGTACGGAGTAGCGCCTGAAGAACTCCTCGGAAGATCCGTCTATGCGTTGGAAGCAGAAGGAATCTTCTCACCGGCCATTACACCGCTGGTTCTCGAAAAAAAGAAGAAAGTCGTGCTTCGGCAGGATACGCCTTCCGGCAGAAAGGTTCTGATCACGGGCATCCCCCTTTTCAATGACGAAGGGGATGTGGAGTTTGTGGTCAGCTATTCATACGATCTATCACAGCTCATGGTTATGAAGGAATACCTCGGCAACCTGGAGCTGGAAATGTCGAAAGTCAAAGGAGAACTTGCCCATCTTCGCAACCAGCAGCTGCAAGTAGAAGGCTGTGTTATGGAAAGCCCTTCTTCCAGTCGTGCACTCCAGACTGCAATTAAAATGGCGCAGCTGGAGGTACCAGTAGTGATCCAGGGAGAGCCAGGCACCGGCAAAACAGCGCTCGCTAAATTCATTCACTCACAGGGCAATAGACGAGATGCTGCGTTTATTGAGGTCAATTGCAGCGCTATCCCGGAATCGGTGTTTGACATCAGCTTTACGGGATTGGATGGCGATGGCTATATCCCTCTCGCTGCCGGAGGTACATTGGCGCTAAATGAATTGGATCAGCTTTCAGCCGCTTCACAGGCGGCGTTGTTCAAGATTCTAAAGCAGCCGCACACAGCACGTGTCATCGCCATCAGCAGTGCGTTAATTGAAGAAGCGGTCACTGCCGGAAATTTCCGGGAAGACCTGTTTTATTTGCTGCATTTGGCTGTGATTGACCTGAAGCCGCTGCGGGAAAGGCCGGATGATCTGGACCAGGCCATCGGCTATTTTCTTGAATTGCTGAACCAGACTTACGACCAACAAAAAGCAGTTTCTGATGACCTCCATTTTCATTTGCTTCAGCTGCCCTGGAAAGGCAACTTCCGGGAATTGCGCAATGTTTTGGAGCGAAGCTTTATCGAAAGTGAATCGGCTCTGATCACACTCGACGATCTGCCCCCCGCCTATCAGCCGGATTCAGATGAGCGCATCGGCTTTGAACTCGATGGCCAAACGCTTCCGGATATACTGGAATCCGTAGAAAAGAAAATTTTGCTGAACGCACAGAAACGATACCGGACTACTACGGAGATGGCAAATGTGCTCGGCATCAGCCAGCCTTCCGTCGTCCGCAAACTGAAAAAATACACAAGCACATCACTTGGGGGGAAAATTACATGACCATGCTTCACACAAAGAAAAAGACCATTGAACCCGCTGATACGTGGAAGTTTCTGATTCCTTCCATCATCGGCGCGCTATTATTCCTTTGCCCAATTTCCTATAACGGCGAAGTGACCATCGGTGTCGGCATCTTGGCGTCGTTCCTGCTGACGGCATTTGGCGAGGTCATTCCGCCATTCATCGTCATCCTGCTTGGCTTCTCCGCAATCGCCAGCTTAACGGCAACTGCCTTAAAGCCTGCTTTCGTCCGAAACTCGCCTTTCTTGCGAGCTACTTTCATCAATGGACCTTTCGGGTTGATCGTCCGTGTGCTCGCTTTCGCATTCGGCATCATGGCTTATTACGAAATCGGTCCTGAAGCAATCTCCTCACGCAATACAGGTGGTGTGGTTCTCTACGATTTGGCGCCGGTCTTGTTGACATGGTTTCTGTTTGCCGGGATTCTCCTGCCGCTGCTCGTTGAATTCGGCTTGATGGAATTTGTCGGTGCCCTGCTGAATAAGTTCATGCGCCCAGTATTCACCTTGCCGGGCCGCTCGTCCATCGACGCGATGGCATCTTGGATGGGTGCTGCGCCAGTCGGCGTACTCGTGACCATGAAGCAATACGACGAAGGGAATTATACGCAGCGCGAAGCAGCCGTTATCGCCACTACCTTCTCCATTGCTTCTGTCGCTTTCAGTCTCGTCGTAGCAAATGTGGTCGGCATTGGGCACCTGTTCCTGCCCTTTTATTTAGCAGTTTCGGTTGCTTGCTTGGTAGCTGCTATTATTATGCCGCGCATCCCGCCTCTTTCCCGCAAACCGGATGACTATTACGCCCCGGTAGGCAAACAGATCGACGATTATATTCCTAAAGGCGTACCCCTAGCCAAATGGGGATTCGATGAAGCCCGCCGCAAAGCAGCCGGCGCTGCAAGCCCAAAAAAATTAGCTCAAGTCGGAATTGAAACTGTTCTGGATATCTGGTTGGCATTGATTCCGCTGGTCATGGCTTTGGGAACAGTGGCGTTGATGGTAGCGGAATACACACCGCTTTTCAAAATCATTTCCTATCCGCTGATTCCGGTTCTGACTTTGCTTGGATTGCCGGAAGCAGCCGAAGCCGCTCCTACCTTCCTTGTCGGATTCGCGGATATGTTCCTGCCAGCCGTCCTTGGCAGTGGAATCGAAAGCGAATTGACACGCTTTGTGCTAGCCGGTGTTTCATTGACGCAAATCATCTATATGTCTGAAATCGGTATTTTGATCCTGCGGTCGAATATCCCGGTGAAATTCTGGGAACTGGCTGTCATCTTTATCTTGCGTACTATCATCACCTTGCCGATTCTTGTGTTGTTCGGCCATTTGTTCGTATAAGAAAAACGCCACTTCCAGCATCTCGAATCTGGAAGTGGCGTTTTTTATTCAACGTTTTTGTATTGCCAACGCCTCCCTTCAAACGCCAGATAAAACTTTAGAGGTATAGAAGATGATACATGGATTTCTTTCATGATTGGATGCGTTTTCTGTTCAGCCGAAACCATATCTAAGTTAGAGAGTTTCTGTCACAATAAGAGAATATCTTTAAGTTACAATTTGAAAGCTCAAGGAGGAATCCGAATGAATGACCCCAATCGTTTTCGAAGACGAAGACCAAGGTCCAGCTTTACTAGTTTTATCCTGGATCTCCCAGGTCTTCGCTCAAACGCTTTATGGAAGAAAGTTCTTGTGGCACCACTTTACTTGCTGGTCGCTCTGCTTGTATTACTGGGACTCTTTGGCGGCGGCATCGGCAGCATTGTCGATCTACTGGTCATTTTTGTCATCATTATTGCCATTGTCGCATTGGTTAACGGCAGTTTGCCGCGCTTTAAAATTCCAAACCGAAAAGTGGCAGCCGTTCTTCTCGTCGCGGCCCTTGTTTTAAGCTTTCTTTGATCAAGAAAGCACTACAGATGCGGTGACTGGTACTGAATTTTATGACCATCTAGGTTCTTTTCTATTCTATGGCTTTGCATATTACCTATCAGTTCAACACAAAAAGCCGCATGCTGACATGCGGCTTTCTTGTTGAATATTCATTTTGCCCAGTGGTGGAAGAAGAAATAAAACACGATAAGCAGAATCACAATGGCTGACAAAACCAGCATCGGCACAAGACCAAAGGTGGCTTCCATTTTAACTCCTCCTCCTTTTACCTTTATCATACTCCTCTTTTTTTAAAAAACAATTAAATTTATTTGATTTTTCAGTCTACTTGAATTAGGTTTTATGAACTGAAAAGCTATCGTCCATACAAAGGGCTTTGCCATCACCCATCGAGGTCAGCGGCAGAGCCTTTTCTTTAATTTCTCTAATTCCGGTACCTTTATCTAATATTTTTGGGGGATGAATTTTAAACTGTATTCTATTCCAACAACCTATAGAAGAACAGTTATTTTCTACTTTACTCTCTATCGTTATTTGGATTATTAATTCCGTATATCAATATTTATATATTGTAATTCGATAAATATTGTCTTATACTGAATCTAATCTTATACAATCGAGGTGCTTAAAAAATGAAACGGGAAACCCTGTTTTTGAAAATCGTTCTATTTCTCATGGCTCTTCCGGTAATCGCTGTCTGCATTTTTGTGGTGCCGCCGCTGTCTCAGTTTGTCGGAGAACTCTTGCCGGAATGGGCATTTCTGCAATATGTCTTTCTGATTGCCCTGTATGGCACAGCCGTTGCTTATTTTATTGCTTTATACCAGTCCATGAAGCTCTTGAGCTATATTGACCGCAACATCGCTTTCTCGGAACGATCCGTGAAAGCGTTGAAGAACATCAAATACTGCGCCCTTACCATCGCAGGCCTGTACTTGTTGTGTTTGCCGATTATTTTGTACATGGCTCAAGTGGATGACGCTCCTGGCCTTGGTGGGCTTGGGATGGTCATTACCTTTGGCGCCCTTGTAATTGCCGTCTTTGCGGCAGTTCTTCAAAAGCTATTGGAAAATGCGACTGAAATAAAAACTGAAATAAAATCAGAAAATGATCTGACGGTCTGAGGTGAAATGATATGGCAATTATAATCAACATTGACGTGATGCTTGCTAAACGAAAAATGAGCGTAACCGAGCTTTCAGAGAAAGTCGGCATTACCATGGCCAACTTGTCCATCCTGAAAAATGGCAAGGCAAAAGCCGTTCGATTATCGACCTTGGAGGCAATCTGTAAAGCTTTGGATTGTCAGCCAGGCGATGTGCTGGAATACCGGCCGGAAGAGGATGATTCCTCTTCATAACCGGGCTCCAGCCAACACTTGATAAAAGAGGTGTGCTTCATGAGAGCTTCCCTGCTTTTTCTGAGAACTGTATTGGCCCTGCTTTGCCTTCCCGCTCTTGCTTTTTGTCTGTTCGTTATTCCTGAAATGGCCAGTAGAGACGCAGCTGCCCATCCGGAGACTGCTTACCTGCAGTACCCTTTTATGCTGTCTGCCTATCTATTGTTCAGCCTGTTTTTTATCGCCCTTTACCAGGCCTTTAAACTGCTGGGTTTCATCAGCCGAAACAAGGCATTTTCAATGGATTCGGTGAGCGCATTAAAGAAAATCAAATACTGTGCTTTCGCAATCGCTCTTTGCTTTATAGCAGGATTGGTGTTTCTGATTGTCTTTATCGGCGGCGACATTGCCGGCATATTCACGATGAGCCTGATCTGCATTGTTGCATCATCAACGGTCTGCGTGTTTGCAGCCTTGCTCGAGAAACTGACAGTTCAAGCCATCCGATTGAAAGAAGAAAATAAGTTAACGATCTAGAAACTCAAAGACAAAAACCGCCATCCCGATTTTTTATCCAGGTGGCGGTTTTTGCTATTCATTAACTCAGCTTCTGCCCACAATTCGGACAGAACTTGGAGCCTTCATTTTTTTGGCCGCAGTTCGGACAGAATTTCGGTGCTGCTTGCCCGCTCGTGTCTGAATCATTCGAGCCTGCATCGTCTGTTTTCTGCTGCTTGCCGGAATCAGATTCTTTCTGGCCATCCATCATTTCTTTGGCGATGTTCATGCCCATCATCATGCCGGCCATGTCGGATGCTGTATTGGATCCCGATGACTTGCCCATGGCATCGGCCACTGAGATCTGTTGGTATTTTCCGACATCCCCGACCATGCCATGCGAGGCGCTTTTATTGATCATGTCCTGGATTTCCTTCGGATAATTAAAGCTCATAACCTGGAACCCGGTGACTTTCATACCGTCGTCCATCAGCTGCATATTCAAGTCATCTTGGATTCCTTGGCCAATTTCAAGCGCATTGGCCTGCAAGTTGAACATGTCCTTGCCTTCTTTAGTGATCCATCTCATCAACAGCTGATCCAGAATTGACGTGATGCGGATCTTCACATCATCTACCAGATAACTGTTGCGGACACCCGCAATTTTATCGATCAAGCCGACGTAGTCGCTGACTTTGAACTGGAACGTGCCGTTCGCACGGATCGGCATGCCACCGGGCAGCTGTGGCGCCGGGATATTGATCGGGTTCTGCGTACCCCATTTGACGGTGAATTCCTTGGTGTTTACAAACAGCACTTCCACACGCATGCCGCTATTGAAACCGAAGCGAAAGCCTTTCAAAGTCGACAGGAATGGCACGATTTCCGATTCGATGTCGTACTCGCCTTCATCCTCAAAGATCCCTTCAATTTTGCCGTTGTTGATGAAAATGGCATCCTGTCCAGGGCGGATGATCAACCGGCTGCCTTTTTTGACTTCGTTGTTGTTCCATTTCCAGAAGATCATATCGTCTCTGAATTCTTCCCATTCCACTACATCTGAAAATTGGTTGCTGAAAAACCCCATTCTAGCGGTCTCCTCCTTTGGTTCAAACTGATTTTAGAATTTGCGCCCGCCTCCGCTGAAAGAGCGGCCGCCACCCGTGACGCCGCCACCGCCAAATCCACTACCGCCTCCACTGCTTTTCTTCGGAACCCTGCGGCGCGATACGGTCTTGTTGCGGAACTGGTCAAGCTTGCCTGTCACCCGTGAATTGTCGCCGTCAAAATAAGTACCGGCTGTCGTCGTCACACGTCCACCCGAATTGTAGAGCATCGAGCCGACAACAATTCCGCCCAGCAGCAAAGCAACGGCGAGCTGGAACCAGGTCTTGAAGAAAATATTTTCCGGGTTGACCCCAGGACGAAATTCCATGTAGCGGCTTGACGTGGTTACAGTTTCACGGAAAGCTCCTGCGTAATCGCCCCGCTGCATGTCCGGAATGATCCGGTCGAGCACCATATTGACACGCTGATTATTCAATGTCGTTTCTGCAGTTCCAAAACCTGCCAGGTAAACGTCGCGCGTGGCGATGTTCATAGTCAGCAAGACGGCATTTTCCTGGCCATTTTCCACTGCCCATGTGTCAAAGAAATCCCCCATGTACTCCACGATGAAAAAAGGCGCCTGTTCTTCAGATGTTAAAAATAAAAAGTCCGTTCCATGCTTTCGGCTGTGCTCTGCGGCCACTGCTTCCAATTCGGCTATTTCTGAACTGGTCAGCAAATTGGCATTATCGTATACGCGCTGCTCCACAGCTGCTGAAGCTGCAGTTCCGCCGATGCTAATAAAAAACAGCAGCAGGCAAAACATCATTAGCCCTTTCAATTGAAACTGTTTCACCAAAGCACACCTCCTACCGCAAACGAAATTGCTTTCAGCACAGCGAAAGCGGAGGCGGCAATGCCGATGAACCAAGCAGCGACCTTGAATGCACTGATCGGAGGCTTCCCGACCACTTTGCCGGTTTGCCCGTTCATCGCAAAGGTATGTTCCTTGTTATCGAAATCATAATAAACCATCCATACTGGAAACAATGTATAGTAGACATTCTTTTTATTCGCTAAAATTTGTTTATTCGTATAGCTGACGGTTGAGTAGCCGGAAATGGTGCTGCTTATGTACGAATCGATATAGGGGACAATTTTCGATTCGACCCGGGAAAACAACGCGTCATCGTCATAATCGTACTTCTCAGCAAGGTATCCCGCCAAATAAGGCATTTTGAAATCCTTCAATTCCCCGTAATCATAGGGCTCCAACTTGTCCATCAATTCGTCGTCCATTTTTTCCGAAGCATCTGCTGGCACCTTCAAATAGCTGAGGTCCATTTCGCGGCGCACATCATAGAAATCCGTCTCCGTGTAGATCGTATCCCCTCTGGTATAGCTGCGCACCCGGGTTGCAAGTGCTGACACATCGGCTTGCCCATCAATATCATACAGCCAGAAAGGCACATACATCCCCGTCATCTTTTTGATCCGGTCGCCACTGGCAAAACCCGGTGGTGTCAGCCTGCCGTTTTTTGTCCATTTCCGAAAAGCGGCGACGGCTTCATCTTTGCTGATGGTGAAAGGAATCACCTTGGCCGGGGCCAGATCGCCTGTCAGCCGGTCTGCCAGCAGCACCGGCGCCCCGCAGAAGCTGCAATGGGTTGCAGTGGTTTCCGCTTCAGTCAATATGACCGCTCCGCAATTTTCACAATGATATTCCTTCGCTTCCTCCGGGTCGAATCTCCGCAGGATATTGGTTTCCGGAAATGTTTCAATGTTATCCTGCCGGCCGCAGCTCGGACAGGACAGGTGTCCGGATTCGCTGTCGAACGCCATATCCGATCCGCAGTTCGGACATTTATACTGAATGACCATGGTGTCTGCCTCCCTTCAGGTCAAAGGAAACTGTCCGTACAGCCGCTCTCATTCATTTTTGCCCAATTGGCTTTTCAATGATTCCAATTCATCGTCTACATTAATGCCTGCTTTCAGCGACTCCAACTCGTCATCAACCGATGAATCGCTGTCGTATTTTGAAGCCAGGTCCTTGATATTTGTACTGGAGCCTTTGTTCAATTCGGACATGGCAATGGCTTCATCAAGCTCCTGATTGATTTTCTGTTCCATCTTGTCGAAGGCGGAAATCCGTTCTCCCGCTCCATCTACAGATGAAGCAAAATCGTTCATGCGTTTTTGTGTCTTTGCCACAGATGCTTTGCCTTTCAGCTCTGAGCGGCGGGATTCCAGTTCACCGATATCCGCTTCCAGCTTGTCATGCATTTGCCGCATCTGTTGTGTATTAGCAGCCGCCAGTTCAACAGCTGTCTGTTTATCCGTCACTTTCTCGGAAAGCTCTGCTTTGCGCTGCAGGAATTTGCGTGCATCGTCTTCATTGCCAGCTTCCAATGCTTTTACCGCATAACGCTGCATGTCACCGATTTCTTTCTCAAATTCCTCGAGTTCGCGGCGCTCCCGTTTTTCCGCAGCCATAATCGCAGCCGTCTCCGACTTTACTTTCCCCAAGTCACTGTTCAAATCACGCAAATATTGATCGATCATTTTTTCCGGATCCTCTGCTTTGTCCAGCAGGGCATTAATATTGCTTGTCATAATGTCTTTGAACCTTTTTAGAATTTCCATGATCATTCTCCTTTTTGTGTGGTTTATTGGACTGCCGGGCAGTCTCTCTTCCTAATGAAAGAGTACCCTATACCCGCAGAGATTAAGCATGCTATCCTCTTCCGAACCTCCTGCTGATGGGAGTTCCAACTGGCAATAGCTATTGTGTCCCGCTATTCTTTTTCATCCCCTCAGTGGCTGGCTGTTGAGTCGGTTTGCCGCTCCCAGGCCGGCAATGTTTTGGACAAAGTTTTATCTTCTTTATAGCCCAGCACATATTCCGCCTGCATGATGGTATGGATTTCACGCGTCCCTTCGTAGATGACCGGTGCTTTGGAATTTCGCAAGTAGCGGCTGACCGGATATTCATCGGAGTAACCATAAGCACCGTGAATTTGGAATGCGTCGTCCGCTGCCTGATTAGCAAAATCACAGGCTTGCCATTTCGCCAATGAAGTTTCCCGGGTATTCCGCTTTCCTTGGTTTTTCAATTCGCCCGCCCGGTAAACGAGCAAGCGGCTCATTTGAAAACCGGCTTCCATTTTTGCGATCATCTGCTGGACCAGTTGATGTCTGCC
The DNA here is from genome assembly GCF_014836985.1 of Planococcus wigleyi. Taxonomy (GTDB): domain Bacteria; phylum Bacillota; class Bacilli; order Bacillales_A; family Planococcaceae; genus Planococcus; species Planococcus notacanthi. The sequence continues at coordinate 154,315 of NZ_JACSPU010000005.1, forward strand.
GATTTCTTTGCCGAAAGTTTGGCGTTCATGGCAATAGCTGACGCTCGCTTCCAGGCATGCCATGATTTGTCCAACAGCTCCGGCGGCCACCGTAAAGCGCCCGTTATCAAGGGCCGACATAGCTATCTTAAACCCTTCGCCTTCTTGCCCCAGCAGATTTTCTGCCGGAACTTTCACATCCTCAAAAAACAATTCACCCGTATTGCCCGCCCGGATGCCATGTTTTCCTTTAATGGCCTTGGAAGAAAAACCCTGCCAGGTTCGTTCTACTATGAAAGCGGAAATCGCTCCATGCTTTTGTTCCTGCTCACCTGTGTAGGCAAAGACCAGAAAATGGTCTGCCACATCGCAAAGAGAAATCCAGGTCTTCTGCCCATTCAACACGTAATGGTCGCCTTGCTTCACAGCAGTCGTCTTCATCGCCGCCACATCTGATCCAGCACCCGGCTCCGTCAATCCAAAAGCGCCGATTTTCTCGCCTTTCGCCTGCGGGATCAAGTATTGCTGCTTTTGTTCTTCCGTCCCCCATTGCAGAATGGTCAGGCTGTTCAATCCGGTATGGACAGATACCGCCGTACGGAATGTCGTATCGCCTCGCTCCAATTCTTCGCAGACAATCGCCAACGAATTATAATCCATGCCGCTCCCGCCGTATTTTCCCGGAATACAAACGCCCATCAGTCCAAGGTTGGCAAGCTTACCGTAAATGGCAGGGTCTGACTTGCCCGCCCGGTCCCATTCTTCGATAAACGGCATAATTTCCTTGTCGACAAAACTGCGCGTTGTGCTTCGCAGCATCCCCTGTTCTTCTGTGAATGAAAAATCCATCATGAATCGCCCCTCCCGATTTTCTTGCTCTTCAAAAAAAGCCAGCTCAAAAAGACAACAGCAAGACTGCTTGTCTGGATGAACTGGCTTCTATCTACGCGTAAAAATTTCATCGTGAAATTTCTGCAGACTTGGCAATATCTTTTCATGGGTATACATACGCTAAGTGCCCGGCAAGAACAGTTGATGCTTCCGCGCACCTTACTGTCACTTTAAACCAGTATTAGAGGTTTGTAAATAAGTTGCAAGATTATTCAGATCTTTATTCAAAAAGAGAACTCAATCATCTTTCTTTTCTCGACAAAAATCCGCTGCCACTGCAGCCATTGCCTTCGCGCTGATCAACAAGCTTTTCTCGTCAATTTCAAACTTGGGATGATGGTGTGGATATGCTTCTTTTCCTAAGGGTTTTGCACCCACATAGAAAAAACAGCCCGGCTTTTCCTCCAGGTAATAGGCAAAATCCTCAGAAGGGGGCTGTGGCGCCACTTCTTCAACTGCTGTTACTTCCGGGATATTCGCTTCTTCAATCGCCTGGCGAACTTGCCCGGTAATTTCAGGATCGTTATAGAGGACCGGATAATCATTCGCATATTCCAGTGTCGCCTGAACGCCGAAAGAAGTTTCCAGCCCTTCCGCAAACTGGCGCACCTGTGCTTCAACCAGCTCACGGGATTCCTGGGACATCGTCCGGACATCGCCTTCCAGTGCGACAGCATCCTTGATGACATTAAATTGCCCTTTGCCGTCGAATGAGCCGATTGTCACCACTGCCGTATCAAACGGATCCATCCGTCGGCTGATGATGGTCTGGCAATTCATGACAAAAGAACTTGCTGCCACAATGGCATCATTCGCCATGTGCGGAGAAGAACCATGGCCGCCTTTTCCCTGGATATGCAGCTTAAAGCGTGCACGCCCGGTTTGGGTATTGCCGCTTCTGTAAAAAATTTTTCCGGCTTCCATCGTCGACATAACATGGATGCCGAATACGGCCGACACATCGTCAAGCACGCCAGCTCTAATCATGCCGATGGCTCCGCCCGGCGGCATTTCTTCAGCCGGCTGATGAATAACCTTAATCGTCCCCGCCAATTGCTTTTTCATTTCAGCCAGTGTTTCGGCAAGAACCAACATATAAGCCGTATGCCCATCGTGTCCGCAAGCATGCATAACACCTTTTGTTTTGGATGCGAAGGGCAAATCCGTTTCCTCTTGAATCGGCAAGGCATCGAAATCTGCACGGACCGCAATGGTTTTGCCAGATTTTTCGCCTTTTATGGTTACCACAATGCCCCGGTGGCCGCCGACATTCGTCTCCACCGAATCAACCGCCACCCCTTTATAGAAATCCTCAATATAGGCAGCTGTCTTCTCTTCTTCAAACGACAGCTCCGGATGTTCGTGGAGGTGTCTCCGTATGTCAATGATGCGCTGTTCTTTGGCATCTAATCGCTTCAGCAATTCTGCAGTCAGCATTCCTATCACTCCTTTCTTTGACTCTACCCTGTCTATTGAAAAACAAGACCTTTTTCTTTCGATAGAAAAGGTCAGGCCCGATTTACTTTCTTCCGGGAAACCAATCTACGAACCAGGTTCCATCCATAGCAGTTAATAATCGGCCAAATCTATATTCCTATAATTCATATTTTTATTCATTTTTTCAGGCAGCACTCTTAAAAACCTTCCTCCAGAGAAATAACAGGAATCCCCAGCTATTATTCATACTTATTCATATTCTTCCCATTAAGCACTTTAAAAAGGATTTCCCTTTTCTGCAGTTGCTCTGCCAGGTTTTCGAGCAATTACTCATCTCCACCTTTCCGCCAAACAGTCGAATGAATAGGTTTTGATTTTATTCATTTTATTCCTTTAACAAATTGAATGGCTAATCGCGTGTATACCTTGTGAGAAAACCGTTTGAGAATAACTACTATTCAACGTTCTATACTTTATATAAAAATAAAATTAATTGTGTGAGTGCCAGGCACCCGCGCAATTAAAAAGGCACTGCCGCTAACCTGAATGGGTAAGGGCAGTGCCTTTTCACTTTTCGATTAAATATTTCTCTCGCTATCTTCATTCTTCTTATTCGCTACTTTTTTAGAATGTTCTTTCGCGTCTTTCATTTCTTCTTTCCCTTTGACTTCTTCATAATCAGTGGCTTCGTTTTCACCGTCAAAAACTTCTTTTGTTTTATTGATGGCTTTATCGATTCCCGATTCAGGTGCGCCTACGTGTTTTTCTGGTGTTTTCCCCGCTGTGCCTTTTCTAGCCATTGCTGATTCCTCCAATAATAAAGATTTTAATGATAGTTTACCCCTTGCCGTGGATATTAATCCTATCACTTGTATTTCACCGATATCAGTCGCTTCAATGAAATAAATCCCGCTCTTACCGATCAGGCAGATGCGGGTTTCGTTCTGATTTCACTCCTGTTTTTCTTCCAATTCAGGGAATACCGGATTTTCGATTAGAGAGTGGGTTCTTTCAACCAAATCTATCTCTACTGCATCAAATTCAATGCGCTTCGCATCTGGTTCTCCTTCTTCAGCCACCCTGCTGATGTGCGCAAACGGATAAAAGGTCAGCGTTTTCGCTTCTGGCGACAATCCTCGAACGGTGGCTGTCCATTCCAAATCTTCTGCTGTTCGCGAACCTCCTGGCGTAGTTCCGCCATTATAGGGAACGGGATAAACATTTCCCAAATCGTCCTGGGCAAGCAGTTCAGCTTCTACATACTGCCAGTCCTGCAGTAATGATGGTTCCACTAATTGCTGGTAGGCAATATTTACTGAGATGTCTGTAAAAGTCACTTTATCGAAGTGCACAGAGACGCCGTTATTGCTCACTTTCTGATCTAAAATAAGAGGCTCTAAGTTTTTCAGCTGCGCCACCGCGAACTCAAATTTCCAGTCTCCCACAATTTCCCCATGTTCAGTATAGAGGCTTACAGGCTCCCACTGGACATTGACCTGTTTTGCCTCCTCATCAAGATGGAGGATTTCTGCAATACCCGCAATTCCGCCTTCCACCGGCTCCCATTCCATGCCGCCAGTGGGCCCTTCTGCTTCAAGTAAGATTGGAGATCCCGTTAAATGCGCTGAAGAATCCAGTTTTTGATCTGATTCAACTGTATATGTGAACGTCACTTTTGTTCCATCGTACACCGCCTGTTCAATGGAAATTGTAATGCCATTGCTTGTTTGCGACAACCCCACATCTTCACTGAAGCGCTCATATTCCAACAACCCTCTCTCTTCCTCTGAAAAGATGGCGAACACATTGCCGATGACTGGGATCTGCGCCATGTAGTTGGCAAGTACTGGTGAGGCTGTCAGAACTGCAGCAGAACTGCCGATAAAAAGGACTGAGGCTGCGACAGCCGGCGCCAGCCATCTACGCTGTTTCTTCTTTTTAGCAGCAGAAGTTTCAAAGAATGCCTGTTCAATGATTGCATCCAAACGATCTTCCGGCACATCGATCTGTTCCATCGCTTTCTTAATTGAAATCTCTTTGCCGTTCATCTGCATACACTCCCTTCAAATTCTTTTTCAGCAATGCCAGCCCCCGGTGAATAAGCGTCTTTACCGATCCTTCCGCACAGTTCATTACTTCCGCTATTTGTTTTACAGAAAAATCCTGGTAATACCGCAGCATCAGCGCCGTCTTGTATTTCTCCGACAATAAACCCAAGGCATTTGCCACATCCAATTGCTGAGCTATATCTGCAGAGGAATCCATCTCCAGTACTTGTTCTTCCACTTTATCCATTACAACGAGCTTTTTGTTTTTCTTCAAAGCTGTCAGAGCTTTGTTGATACAGATGCGTGTTAACCAAGTCGAGAAGTAAGCCGGATTCTTTAATTGATGGATTGACTCAATGGCCTGAAGAACAGTCTGCTGAAAAACTTCCAACGCCTCATCTTCGTTTTTCACATATGTATAGGCCATGCGGTATAATTTCTCTTTTTCTAATTTCAATAATTTCTGAAGCGCTAAGCGATCGCCTCGAATTGCTGCTGCAATCATGTCCTCATCGTGCTGCATCCACCTCATCCTCCCTTTATTAATTAGAGACAGCGGCACTTCAAAACGTTTCACTTATTTTTCACTACTAAAATTTTACCATTCTTTAAACTCACCTAAGCAAAATAAAAACGCCTCTTAAGATAGAGGCGCTTCGTTTTACAGAGTTAAAGTGGTCCACAATCAATAAATTGCGCAATCACCAGAATATGCTGGCTCTAAAAGATAAAAACCAGACAGAACAAAAGAACCAAGGACTTATACAAAGCAGGCCTTAATCATAAAAACTCAAAAAAACTTTCGAGTTTGGTACAAATTCGAGCCTTCAAATTTGGTTTTCTTTATTCTATAGGATTATGATATGAACATCCAAAATTAAATTGAAAGAAATGGAAGGCGAAAAAATGAACAATAAAGGGCAAAGCAATATTAAAGTAGTTATTGGGGGATTGCTGCTGGCGATTTTAGTGGCATCCATGGACAACACGATCGTCACGACGGCGCTCCCTTCAATCGTTGGGGAACTGGGCGGTGTCGATAAATTCGTCTGGGTCACTTCCGCTTATCTGGTCGCACAAATGGCCGGGATGCCAATTTTCGGCAAACTTTCCGACATGTATGGACGCAAGCGGTTTTTCATTTTCGGGTTACTGGTCTTTATGATCGGTTCCGTGCTTTGCGGTACAGCCGATACCATCAATGAATTGATCATCTACCGTGCGATTCAAGGAATCGGTGGCGGAGCGCTCATGCCGATTGCATTTACAATCATGTTTGACGTCGTGCCGTTGAAACAACGCGGCAAAATGAGCGGCATGTTCGGTGCTGTCTTTGGGATTTCCAGTGTCTTTGGTCCGCTGCTGGGTGCTTATATCACGGAATACATCAACTGGACCTGGATTTTCTATATCAACATCCCACTTGGCTTGATTGCTTTCGTAATGGTGGCTTTCTTCTATAAAGAATCACTCGAACACGCCGAACAAAAAATCGACTGGCTCGGTGCTGCTACACTTGTCGGCGCAGTTGTCTGCCTGATGTTTGCAGTGGAACTGGGCGGCAAGGAATTTGCGTGGGTATCTCCTCAAAGCTTCGGTTTATTCGCCGGCTTTGCTGTACTCGCCATCATCTTCATCATTGCAGAACGTCGCGCTGATGAACCGGTCATCGATTTCAGCATGTTCAAAGAACGCCTCTTTGCGACAAGTGGCCTCATTTCGATTTTCAGCGGTGCTGCTTTCATCACGGCTTCGGTTTACATCCCGTTCTATATCCAAGGGGTTCAAGGAGGGAATGCGACGAACTCCGGACTCGTTCTGTTGCCGATGATGGTCGGCTCGGTTGTCAGTGCTTCGATCGGCGGCGCCTTGATGGCCAAGTTCGCTTATCGCTCATTCTTGATTCCGACACTCGCTCTACTGACAGTCGGCATGATTTTGCTTGCCACTTTATCGATTGATACATCACGATTCCTGGTGGTCTTCTTTATGATTCTTGCCGGACTTGGCATTGGCGCATCCTTCTCCGTGCTGCCATCAGCCGCCATCCATCCGTTTTCAGTACGCAAACGCGGTGCCGCAACTTCCACCGTCAGCTTCCTGCGTACATTCGGGATGACCATCGGCATCACCATTTTCGGGATTATCCAAAGCCATGCGTTCACGCGTAATATGACCGAAAATTTTGGAGCCGGAGCTGCCAGCTTTACTGGAGACTCCCGTGCCCTATTGTCTGCTGAAGGACGTGCCAATATTCCTGCCGAACTGTCAGCCCAATTGACGGATGCCCTTTCTTCTTCCATTGCGAGCACATTCCTATGGGCGATCGTCCCTGCTGTTCTGGCGCTCATTGTCGCGTTTATGATGAGCAAGGAAAAGCTTGGCGACCAGATTGTGAAGAACTGAAAATAACTAGTTATTTTTAAGATGCAGGAATAGTGTAAACAAAAGGTGTTGCCTGAACTGCGAAAAGCAGCTTGTGCAACACCTTTTTATTTCGTTCTATTGTTTTAAAAATGACACAAAATAATTGACAAATAAGTCAAGCGGATATATGGTTATACACATAAGTATATAACCGTACAACCAGAAGGGTTCAGGAGGTGTTTTCAGTGAGCAATGCGTTTGATTCGAGTAAACCGATTTTTTTGCAGGTCCGTGAATTGATTGAAGACCAAATTGTCAATGATCAGCTGAAAGAAGGAGATCAGGCACCATCGACCAATCAGCTCGTCAATTTTTATAAGATCAATCATGCGACTGTCTCAAAAGGGATCAACCAGCTGGTGGAAGAAGGAATCTTATTTAAGAAGAGAGGGATTGGGATGTTTGTAGCAGAAGGAGCAAAACAGACATTGGTCGGACAGCGCAAAGAAGCATTTGTCGACAATTACGTCAGGAGTCTCATTCAGGAAGCAAAGAAGCTTGGCATTTCCCAACAAGAAATTATTGACCTGATCAAAAACACGAAAGGGAGTGAAGGATGATGGCTGCCAAAATAGAGATGAAAAATGTCACGTTGAAATTCGGGAAATTTGAAGCATTAAAGGACATTTCACTGGCGCTGGAAGTTGGCAAGATCCACGGCCTCATCGGGCGCAACGGTGCTGGCAAGACTTCCCTTCTGTCTTTGCTCGCGGCTTTCCGTGAACCGACAACCGGCCAAATAGAGATTGATGGTGAACCAGTCTTTGAAAATCCAGAGAAGATGCAGCAGATTTCGTTCATTTATGAAAAGGACTATGCAGACGAATACGAAAAGATTCCTGCTTTGCTTGAATTTCCGGAAAGGTATCGCCCAAACTACGACAAAGATTACGCCAACCATTTACTGAAGCGCTTTAAACTGCCGCTCGACAAGCCTGCCCATAAATTATCCAAAGGCATGCAGTCAGCGTTGAATGTGGTCATCGGACTTGCGAGCCGCACGCCCGTGACAATTTTCGATGAAGCCTATCTGGGAATGGATGCACCGGCACGCCAAATCTTCTATGAGGAAATTCTAGCGGACCAGGCAGAATATCCGCGGACCTTCATTCTTTCCACTCATCTGGTGTCGGAAATGGATTACCTTTTCGATAAGGTCGTCATCATCGATCAAGGAAACCTCTTGCTGAACGAGGAATATGAAACCCTTTCTGCTCAAGGTGCTTCGATTACAGGAGCAGCCGATCAGGTTGATGATTTTGTCGCCGGCATGAAAGTTTTGAACGAACAAAGGCTGGGCGGCACGAAATCAGTTATGGTTTACGGTACGCTGACTGAACAGAACCAACTCGCCGCACGGGAACAAGGCCTTGAAATCGGCCCAGTGCCGCTGCAGGACCTGTTCATCCACTTAACAGAGGAGGCGCATTAAGATGAAACAATTAAAATTGTATCCAAAAGTTGCTTTCGACCTCTTTTACGAACAGTTTAAATGGGCGATTTGGTTTTTCTCATTTTTGATTGCCGCACACATCATCGGCATGTTCATCGTAGTCAGAAACGATGCCAGCGTTGATCCCTTCTTCGCCTTTTCAAGCTATTCTGTAGCGATCTTCATGCTGGTCTGCGGGATTATCGCAGCCTATGGCTTTCTTGGCTACTATGTGCAGCAAGGCATCACACGCAAGGATTTGTATATGGGTACCGTTTTATCCGCACTTGCATTGGCGGCGGCTGTCACTTTAGTGCCGCTCGCTGTCAACGGCATTGAGCACTTTATTTCAGGCTTCGCTGCACTGCCCATTGGCACAGATGGTGTCGGCGCGTTCTATCCGTCATCCGGATGGCTTTCGGCCACCGTCACGTTTTTTATCAACGCTTTCACTTATTACTTGATCGGTTGGCTGATTGGACTCGGCTATTACCGCTTTGGCTGGATCATCGGCTTTGTTTTCGTCGGAATTGCGGTTGCTGCTCTCAGCCTCAATGGCTATTTCCTTGGAGACAGTGGATTGAGTTCCATTATTCCTTGGGTACCTTATATTCCTGCAGAAGCTGGACCAGCTTTAGCCATCACCGGTTCACTCATTTTGGTTGCCGTCTTGCTGATTTCCACGCGCCTGATGACAAAACGCATTACCATCAAGATGTAAACATATATGAAAAGACGTTGCAGGTAACTTGACTAGTTACTCGCACCGTCTTTTTTTCGTACATGAATGCAATTGTGTGCGTGCCTGGCACACACACAATTCTATTGTTCAAATCTCTGCCATCAAAAATTGATATTCAATTTATATTCATCCTTTATGATAAATCAGAAATGTTATAGAGAGAGGAGAAATAAGCAATGAACAGATTCCTGAATCCAATCACTGATTGGGTATCGACCAAAAAAGGCATGTGGATCACCATCATCGTCTGGCTTGTCCTAATGATTGCACTCAGCATGGGACCGAGACTCAATGATTACAAAGTGGCCAATTTCCAATCACTGCCCGATGATGCACAATCAATTATCGCGGACCAGAAACTGAAAGAATATTTCCCGAACGACCAAGGAACGCCTGGCATTCTCGTTTTCCATAACAGCGAAGGCGATGTCAATCCCGAAACTGTCCAAGAAATTCTGACAGGCATTACAGAGGCAAACATTAAAGGCATCGACTCAATTGTCGACATAAGCCAATTGCCACCTCCTGCTTTGGAAGGTTTTTATTCCGAAGACAATACAACAATGATTATTCCAATGTCACTTGAAGCAGGGCTCGGCAGTGCCGACTTTGCGGAAATCAATGACGAAGCTTCTGAAATCGGCAGCGACATCGCAGCTGATTCCGGTTCGATGGAATTCTACGTTACCGGTCCTGCCGGCATTGCAGGCGATACCGTCAAATTGTTTGAAGAAGCGGATTTTGTGTTGTTGATTGCAACAGTCCTGATCATTCTTGTACTGTTGATCGTCATCTACCGCTCGCCGCTACTCGCATTCATTCCACTTCTGGCGACAGTGATCGTCTATCAGGTGGTTAACCAGACGCTTGCCTTCATGGGCTCTGGCGGATTGGAACTGACCAGCCAAACGACTTCGATCATGAGCATCCTGCTGTTTGCGGCTGTAATCGATTACTCGCTGTTCGTTTTCTCACGCTTCCGTGAGGAATTGAACCATTACGAAAGCAAACACGAAGCCATGAAACATGCCATGCGGGCAACGGGTGAACCGGTGTTCTTCGCTGGCGGTACTGTTCTTGCAGCCATGCTTGTGCTGTTCTTTGCAGACTTCCGTGACTATGCAAATTTTGCACCGATTTTCGGTACGGCTGTTTTCGTTATCATGATTGCTTCGATTACGCTGATTCCGGCTTTATTCACGTTATTCGGCCGCAAAGCATTTTGGCCGAAAGTGCCGAAATATGGCCAATCCTCAGAAGTGAAACACGGAATCTGGGGACCTGTTGCGAAATTCGTCGTCAACAAACCTTTGATTTCCGGCGGACTTGTCGCCGTTCTGATGATTGTTTCAGCATTGAATATTGTGAATCTGGAGTTTGAATTCGATACAGTGAAATCATTCCCGGAAGACATGCCTTCTCGTGTCGGTTATGAAATTGTTGAACAGAAATTCGACAAAGGCGAAATTGCGCCTTCCACCCTATTGGTTGTTGGGGATGAGCCGATTACAGAAGAAGCCGCAGCCGCTCTTTCTGAAGAGCTGACTGCTTATGGCGAAATTGCTTCTGCCCGTTTGTCCGGCCAAACTGATAATGGCGAAGCAGTGAAATACAACATTGCCTTATCGATGAATCCGTATTCGACAGAAGCCCTTGATTTCGTGGAACAACTGCGGAACGACAGCGGCGCTTTGCTTGATCGTGCGTCCATTGACGGAGACACGCATTTCGGCGGCATTACACCGAAACTCGTTGATGAACGGGAAGTCAACAATAGCGATATCTACAAAATTGTTGTACTTGAAACCTTATTGATTTTGGTATTGCTGTTCGTCCTGACCCGCTCTTGGAAAATGCCGATCTATATGATGGCGACGATTTTGCTTTCTTACTTGTCGGCGCTCGGCTTGGGAATTTTCCTGGTCGATGTGTTGTTCGGCTATGAGGCCATCAGTACACGTGTACCGGTATATGCGTTTATCTTCCTGGTAGCACTTGGCATTGACTATAACATTATCCTGGTTTCACGCTTTATCGAAGAACGGAAATCACACAAAGTCAAAAAAGCCCTGGAAATCGCCATCAGCCATACAGGCGGTGTCATCTCTTCTGCCGGCATCATCCTGGCCGCCACTTTTGCCGCATTGACTACTATGCCAATCGCTGATTTGTTCGTATTCGGTTTCATGGTTTCAATCGGAATCTTGATTGATACTTTCCTGGTGCGCGGCATGCTTCTTCCAGCTTTGATATTGTTTTTTGAAAAAGACAAGTAAACCCTGCATAATATAGAGAGTGGAAAGTCCGGCCACCCATGTGCCGGGCTTTCTGATTGAATGGGAGGAATCCGCATGAAAATACTCGTCGTGGACGATGATGTTTATATCCAGCAGCTGGTCGCAATTCACCTCAGCAAAGAAGGCTATACCGTCTTTAAAGCAAATGATGCAGAACAGGCCTTGCTGCTGCTTGAGGACCAACTTGTTGACCTGGCCATCGTCGACGTTATGATGCCGGGCATGGACGGGTTTCAGCTGACCCGTATCCTGACCCAGGACCTCAATATTCCCGTGATTCTCTTGACAGCAAAAGGCCAGCTCGAGGATAAGGAAAAAGGCTTCCTGTCCGGAACCGAGGATTACATGGTCAAGCCTTTCGAACCGAAGGAATTGCTGTTTCGCGTCGCCGTTGTCCTGCGCCGCTCGGAGCGTTCTGTCCAGGAGAATCTGCAGGCCGGAAACCTATCGATCAATCGCCGGAACTTCGAAGTGACCATCGGCAAAGAAACACTGATTTTGCCGCTGAAGGAATTCGAGTTGCTGTCGCTGCTGGTTTCGCGCGTCAATCTGGCCACTCCCCGCGGATTGCTGATGGATTATGTCTGGGGCGAAGAACACGAAGGCAGCGAAATGACTTTGAATACCCACATCAACCGGATCCGGGACCGCCTCAAGCGTTACGGAGCTGATGTTGAAATCCACACATTGCGTGGAATCGGCTATAAGCTGGAGGCTTCAAAATGAAAACTTTGTACCGGCAATTCACTGTCGCTACGCTGTTCATTCTGGCCATCAGCATCCTCATTGGGTTTTCCATCGCCAATATCTTCTATGTGACGGTCACTAAAGATGAAACGATCGAACAAAACGTGGCCATTGCCGAAGAAATTATCAGCACCGTACAAAACGTGCCGTATTCGGATGAAAGTTTCACCAATTACCTGCAGGCAGTCGCAAAGCTCGGCTACCAGATTGCGCTAGTCGACAGTTCCGGAGAGATGCAGTTTTTCGGAAAACCGTTTGACGATACGGCGTTTCCTGAACAGGCCGGTCTTGTTCTGTCGGAAAATGAAGTCTATACGGGACTGGACAATTTCACAGATGACATTTTCATGATCGGCCACTTCACCAATAAACTGCACAATACAGTCGGCGTGCCGTTTGAAAGAAACGGTGAACCTTATGGCCTGTTCATCCGTCCCGATACCAAGCTGGTGTCGACGGATATCCATTCTGTCCTAATCGGCTTTGTAGTGGCAATTGCACTTGTCAGCATCATCGGCATGATTTGGATGGCGCGGCAATTGACGCGGCCGATTGTCCAGCTGACAGAAGCGACCAAACATATTGCCCGCGAGAACTACAGCTTTCCGCTTGATATTCGGCGCAATGATGAAATCGGCCAGCTTTCTGAAAGCTTCAATTTGATGCAGAAACAATTGCAGCACAACGACTTGGCGCGTAAATCGTTCATCAGCAACGTATCACATGATTTCCAATCGCCGTTGATGAACATCCAGGGCTACGCGGATCTGTTGAAGTCACCGGGGCTTTCCGATGAAGATCGCCTTGCCTATACGTCCATCATCGACCAGGAAGCCAAGCGGTTGTCCAGCCTGACACGCCAATTGCTGCTGCTGACATCGCTCGACCAAGGTGCTTATCCGATGAAAACAAAAGAGTTCCAGCTGGATGAACAATTGAGAGGCGTCGTCCGGAAATACCGCTGGCGGCTTGAAGAAGAAGACATCAACCTGTCTTACCAGCTCGCTCCAACACGTTTCCGCGGCGATGCCGAACTGCTTGATAATGTCTGGGACAACTTGTTGACCAACGCCATCAAATACAATAAATCTGGCGGCAGCATCGAAATCATCCTGCAGTCGGACGATACCGGCATCACCGTTACATTTAAAGACAGCGGCCAAGGCATTCCGGAAGACGCCTTGCCCCAGTTGTTCGACCGCTTCTACCGTGTCGATGCCGCACGCAAAAAAGACAGCACCGGACTGGGTCTGTCGATTGTGCACCAAATCGTCACCTTGCACCATGGCACCATTCGGGTTAATAGCCGGCTAGGCACAGGAAGTGAATTTATCCTGTCCTTCCCGCATCCCGTTCCCACACAATACTAAGTTGGAGGTTTTATTATGGAAAAAACTTGGAGTCTTCGTTTAATACGCTTTTCAGCCATTTTTGGCTTGTTCGGCACGTTTCTTGGTTCACAAATGGCTGGAGAAATGGATTACAGCCTGCGTCCAATCCATGCCCACATCTTGCTCGTCGGCTGGCTGTCAGTATTTGCATGGGGCATCTTCTACCGGGTTTATACAATCAAGTTCAAAAAACTTGTCGCCATCCACAGCATACTCGGCATGGTCGGCGCCTTTACATTGACAAGTGGCATGTGGTTGTATAACCTGAATCCATTCAATTGGAATGAAACCTTCGTCATGATCTTTTTCATCGTAGGCGGAAGCTTGCTATTGCTGGCGTTCCTGCTGTTTTTGGTCATTACGTTCTTGACGGAAAAAGAATAGGAAACAAGAAATCCACTGAAGAAAAAGCCAAGCTTTTTCTTCAGTGGATTTTTTCTGAATATATAAGAATAGTTGTTTTGATCATTAAATAGTTCCAACTCTTACCTGAAATAAAGTTTGCCTAAAACTCCCCAATCACCTTCAATGCCTTCAAAGCCAGCAGCAGATCGAATTGCTTTTCGGAATCACGCAGATCCACTTCTATGATTTCACCAATCCGGTTGATGCGGTAGCGCAAGCCGCTCACTGACAATTGCAGCTTAGCAGAAGTAATCTCCAAATTGCCGCCATTCATCAGGAATTCGTAAAGTGTCTGCATATAATCGAGTTGCTGCTCGGAAGTCCCGTAAAGTTCACCTAATTGAAGTTCAGCGATTTTGCGTATCGCTTTTTCTTCCTGCGAATGCACAAGAATGCCAAGAATCCCCAACTCCTTGAAATTCATCGTCGGCTGACAGGTTGTCGTAAACCTGGCTGCTGTCATCGCTTCCTGCATTTGATCGGTCACGCAGCTAAGGTCATTGGACGTAGAACTGACACCGACATGGCATTGGATTTTCGGATAGGCGCGTTTAATGCGCTCATAGAAGAGGGTCGGCCCATTTTCCATCAAGGCATGATCAGCTGACTCCGGAATAAAGCACAGAATCCCGTTTGCCCGCTGAACCTGCAGCACTTCATAGCTGCGCTCCTGGAAAAACTGCACCACTTCCTCATAGATATTTGTGAAAATCGATAAATTGTCCTCTTTATTGAATTCGTTGTAGCCAAGTGCTAAATAAGCGATATGATAATCACCCGACACATCGATATTCAGCAAGTTCAACTCCCGTATAATCTGCTCTTTCGATTCGAAACCATCCGTCAGCATTTTCTCGAACAAAATACCTTTCGTCCGCGCATTGGCTTCCATGATATTTCTATTGTTTAAATGAACCAACGTACTGATCGATGTCAGCCTGCCAAGAATCATCCGGTCTATTTCTTCCTTAGGCTGAACGCCCGGCCCATAGATAAATGAACAATAGCCGGCAATCTGGTTTTGTATATATATTGGAGCCGTTAACCGGCTAGTATCTTCGAATTGAAATAAATCTGTTTTGTGAATCGGCCATTCCTTCAAACGCCGGTGAAAAGGTACCTGCAGGACAGTTGCCTCTTCCAGGGTGATGTTTTCATATTCCGTGATTTGGCCTTTCTGGTTCTCAATGATGATGGGGTGTGAAATGTATTTTTTTAAAATACTTAACAGGTTTTCTAAACTATTCGACCGAATAAGCTCATCTGTCAGTTCGTTATGAATATCAATAACCATCTGCAGGCGGTTACGTTCTTCTTCAAGCCTAGTATAAGGAAGAATCTCTTCTTCAATATCCGCGCCCATTAAGTGTTCATATTCTTTCGGATCCCAGTGCTCGAGCAATTTCCCTTCCCAGTGGCAGGCGGCATCTCCACTTGCTTGACAGGCATGCTCTTTAAAAAATACATCTTTGTCTACCAGTGTAGAGATATAACCGCTGGCAAACCCACAAAGCATATAGCACGTAGGTTTTACAGCGGTTGTATCTTCTTTTATATACTGGTCTGCTTCGAAAGAATCGGTCCATCGGCCTTTGAACAGGACAGAAACCACTTCATTCCCAACAATTTCAACCTTCTTGACGTCAATAAATACATTTGCCTGTCCCAACGCTTCATGCAGTTCAGCCCCTTGAAGCATTTGAGAAATCAAGTCCAAATCCTCTCGTCGGCTGACAGTCTGCGCCACTTCGACACCCTGTGACCAGCCAAACTGAAAGAAGTTCTTTTTAACGGTTGCTATGCCAAGCATTTTAACCAATTGCTTTTGCCAAGCTGAAAAAGCTGACAGCGGCAATGCTACTGAATCACGTTTTTGAAGTCTCTGAGATTGTTCACTCCCCATCGTTCTCAACGGTTCGCGGTTAGAAGTCAGTTCTTGTCCCATTCACTTTTCCACCCTTCAGTTTAAAGCAATGCAGATGTTTTTCGCTTCCGTGAAGAAATCCAGACTGTGTTGTCCACCCTCGCGACCAATTCCACTCTTTTTGAAACCACCGAATGGCGCACGCAAATCACGTACAAACCAGCAGTTGACCCAGATTGTGCCTGCTCTTACGCCATGGGAGATGCGGTGAGCCCGTTTCAAGTTCTCTGTCCAGATCACGCCGTTCAATCCATAATCTGTATCGTTCGCAATCCGCAATGCTTCTTCTTCCGTATCGAACGGAATAATCGTTACAATCGGACCAAAAATTTCTTCCTGGCAAATGCGGGCCTTAGGATCTTCGTGCAAATAAACCGTCGGTTGAAGGTAATAACCTTCTTTTAAATGGGATGCCAGTTCGGGTGTGCCGCCTCCCGTGATCAAAGTGGCCCCTTCTTCTTTGGCGATTTCCAAATAGGATTTCACTTTATTGAAATGCTCTTCACTGACAAGCGGTCCCATTTTCGTTTCGGCTGCCTGCGGATCTCCTACTACTAATGCTTCTGCTGCAGCTTTGTATTTTTCGATGAATGTATCTAATATTGAACGCTGTACCAGAATCCGTGAACCCGCAAGACATACTTGTCCGGAATTCAGGAAAGCGGCTTGAATCGAAACTGGAATCGCTTTATCCAAATCTGCGTCTTCAAAGATAATATTAGCCGCTTTGCCGCCAAGTTCAAAGGCAAACTTTTTCAACGTATCGGCACCATTGCGCATTATCGCTTTTCCAGTCGCTGTTGAGCCGGTGAATGAAATCAAATCGACATCGGTATTTTTGGTAATCGCCGTTCCGACAACACTGCCTTTACCGTGGACAATATTGACGACACCATCTGGAATGCCTGCTTGTTTTGCAATTTCGCCCAGTAAAGAAACCGACAAGGGCGTCATTTCAGCAGGCTTGATGATGGCTGTATTTCCAGCTGCCAAACAAGGACCAAGTTTCCAAGTCGTCAGCATAAAAGGAGCGTTCCACGGCGTGATCAGTCCTGCAACCCCTACCGGCTCATGGCGCGTGTAGTTGATGTACGCCTCTTCCATCGGATAGGTTTCCCCGCCTTGCTGTTCCACAAAATCCGCGAAAAATTTCAAGTTATGCGCTGCACGCGGAACTTCCGCTGCAAATGCATGGCTGTATGGTTTTCCGACATCCAATGCTTCCAGACGCGCAATTTCTTCTTTGCGTTCCAAAATAATATCTGCCATGCGACGGATTTTCGCACAACGTTCCGCTACAGTCATCGTACGCCAAGGGCCGTTTTCAAATGCTTCCCGTGCAGCCGCACATACTTTTGCTACGTCCTGTTCCGTCGCTTCTGCAACAACGGCGATCACTTCCTGTGTCGCTGGGTTTTTGACTTTGAATGTCTGCTGGTCAGATGAAGCCTCATAATTCCCGTTGATGAAATGCTGAACTTCCCTTACTGTTGTTTCGACTGTAGTCATCGCGATTCCTCTTTTCTTTTTGAAATAGACTGGCCTGCAATTCCCCAATGTGTTTTTGGCACTTCTGTGATCAATACCCGGACATTTTCCTTTGGAGCATCCAAAACTTCTGATACGGTCGTCGTAAGACCAGAAATCAGCTGTTCCACCTTCTCAGGTTCCCGTCCTTCAGCAATCGTGACTTGGATAAATGGCATAGTTTTCACTCTCCCGCCTTGAAATTGACATTAATGGTTCCGAAGCCGTCAAATGCAGCTGAGAAATGATCCCCCGGTTCGATGTGGACCGCCTGTGTGATGGCCCCACTCAAAACAACTTGGCCTTTTTTGATGAATTGGCCGCGTTTGGCAATTTTATTGGCCATCCAGGCGATGGCACTTGCCGGGTTGCCCATGACGGCAGCCAGTGTGCTGGTTGCCATGACTTCCCCATTTTTCCGGAAGACGATTCCAGTCAGGCTCATATCTACAGCATCCGGTGGCAGCATCTGATTGCCGAGTATGTAGCGGCAGGAAGATGAATTATCCGCCACTGCATCAAGAAGGGTGAATTTAAATGCTTCAAAGCGGCTATCGATCACTTCAAATGCCGGCAGCACATAGGCCGTCGATTGAATGATTTGAGCTGCGGTTATATGAGGGCCTTGAATATCTTCTTTAAAGATGAAAGCCAGTTCAGGTTCTAACTTGCCGTGGATAAAACGGTCGATCGAATGCGTCTGTCCCTCATCCAGGCTCATGTTTTTCAATAGCACGCCGTATGAAGGTTCATGGACGCCCATCATCTGCTGCTTCGCTTTGCTCGTCAGCCCAAGTTTCCATCCGGAAATCCCGGTCTCTTCTTCGCGGCATTTTTTATCGATCAGGAGCTCCTGGACGTCATAAGCTTTGTCTTCGTCAAAATCCGGAAATTCCGTCGCAAATTGCGGCAAGGTCCGGACATTCTTTTCCGCCTGGAATAAATCTTCTACTGCTTTTTCCAATGATGCTGTTTTCATTTCAAATTGCCTCCATTCGAAAAACTTGCAGATACTGAACCTAAGTGAGCAAATTCAGCAGTAAATGTATCTCCGTCCTCTATCGAAAGAGCGGCTGTAAAAGCACCCGTCAAAATGATTTCACCGGCAAACAATGAAACTTCGTATTCCGACAAGGCATTGGCCAGCCAAGCGATGGCATAAATCGGATTGCCGAGTACAGCAGCTCCGGTAGCCGATTCAAGGTATTTCCCATTCTGGTAAAGGTTCATTCCCAAACAGCTGAGGTCCAACCCTTCGAGTTTTGTCGGTTTTGTCCCCATCACCACCAGAGCTGAAGAGCCGTTATCTGAAACCGTGTCTTCAAAACGGATTTTCCAGTCCTCAATGCGGCTGTCGATGATTTCGATGGCAGGCACGATGTAATCCGTCGCTTCGATAACATCCAGTGCTGTGATATTCGGACCAACAAGATCTTTTTTCAGGACAAAAGCGATTTCACATTCCACTTTTGGCTGCAACAAGCTTTCGAGCGGTACCGTGTCCCCATCCGCGTACATCATCGTGTCGAATAGATGGCCATAATCCGGCTGATTGACACCGAACATGGATTGGATCGCCTTGCTCGTGGCACCGATTTTCTTTCCGACGACACGTGCGCCCTGCGCTTTTTTCTGTTCTACATAATTCAGTTGAATCTGATAGGCATCCGGCAAGGAAATCGCCGGAAATCGTTCAGTGAATGGTGCAATGGGCGTTTTTGTTCGTTCGGCTCTGATTAATTCATTTGCAAGCTGTTCAACAACAACCATATCTGCACTCCTTTCTTCTAGGGAAAAAGCCGTCAACGAAAACTCATCAACGGCGCTTTTTCATTTAACTAATTCTTTTTGCTGCAATTCAAGCGCTACATCCAAAATCCAGTCTTCCTGGCCAGCAACTGCACCGCGGCGTCCCAACTCTTCAATGATTGCTACTGGATTGATATTGAAATGGGCAGCTGCTTCTCGCACATGAAGCAGGAAGCTGTTGTAGACTCCAGCATAGCCTGACGCCAGGTTATCCCGATCGATGACGTTCGGATATTGAAATACGGGTGCAACTAGCTCTTCTGCTGTATCCATCAGAATCGTCAAGTTGATGCCTGTATCGATTTTCATTTTATTCAATACCGCGACCAATACTTCAGTCGGCGCATTGCCCACGCCGGCGCCAAGCCCGCGCAGTGTTCCATCTATTTGGTCAGCTCCCGCTTCTAATGCAGCAACCGTATTGCCTATAGCCAGCCCTAAGTTATTATGGGCATGGAAGCCAACGTTAATGGACAAAGCATCTTTTAATGCCGAAACCCGTTCACGGACGCTTTCGGGAACCAAGGCTCCTGCGGAATCCACCACGTAGACACAGTCTGCGCCATAGCTTTCCATCAGTTTTGCCTGCTTAGCCAATGCTTCGGGCGGTTGGGTATGGCTCATCATCAGAAATCCGACCGTGCCAAGCCCGCTCTTTTTCGCTTGTTCAAAATATTGTTGGGAAACATCCGCTTCTGTGCAATGCACAGCGACACGCAAAATATCAACTCCGTATTCAGCGGCTTTTAGGATTTCCGGACGCGTGCCAATGCCCGGTACAAATAGCGATGCAACCTTCGAACCCTTCTTATTGGCGACTGCCTGTTCTATCAACAGCCATTCGTCATGAGTCGAGAATCCCTGCTGGATCGTAGAACCTCCAAGACCTGAGCCATGGCTGACTTCAATGACAGGCACCTTGGCTTCTGCCAAACGGTTGACGATTTGGCCTACAAACTCCGGAGTAAAGGAATGGCTGACTGCATGGGAGCCGTCCCGTAATGTTGTGTCAGTTACGATTGGCGTCTTCATGCAATCACGCCTCCTTTCTTCAATAAATGGCTGGCAAACTGTTCCCCGACCTGCTGGGCTGCTGCCGTCATGATATCCAGATTCCCCGCATAGTTCGGGAAGAAATCGCCGGCACCTTCTACTTCATTCATGATAATGACAGTTGGCAGTTCGCCCCATGGCGTGTGGCGGACGTCGATATACGGTTTTCCTTTCAACCGGTATCCCGGTACATAACGCTGGACTTCAGCAACGACTTCATTAATCGAAGCAACCACTGCCGCTTCGTCTGTTTCTTCCTGAAGCACTGCATAGACCGTATTATTCATCATGATCGGCGGTTCCGCAGAGTTAATGACCGGTATGGCACGCGCTGTTTCCGCTCCACCGATTTTCTGGCAGGCATTGGCCGTAGTCATCGTAAATTCATCAAGATTCTGTCGGGTTCCCGGGCCAACGGAAACACTGGAAATCGTTGCGATGATTTCGCTGTATTTTACAGGCGCTATCCGGTTTACCGCACAGACGAGCGGCGTTGTCGCCTGGCCGCTGCAGGAAATCATATTGACATTATCCAGCTCCAAATGGTCTCCGAGATTGATTGCTGGAACCACATATGGTCCGACTGCTGCCGGCGTCAAGTCGACAGCGATGATGCCAGCTTCTTTCAATCGCGGCGCATGGGCTATGTGAGCCTTTGCACTGGTGGCATCAAAAACGATGCGGATGCCTTCAGTATTCAGAACACCTTCTATGCCTTCGGCAGTCGTTGGGATATTAAGCTCTTCCGCACGCTTCAAGCCTTCTGATTCCGGATCGATACCGGCCATTAAAGCCAATTCCATCGCACCGTCCGTCTTGAGGATTTTATACATCAAATCTGTTCCGATATTCCCTGATCCCAATATGGCTACTTTGATTTTATCCATGAGTACCTCCTATTATTCAGCGGCTACTTTTACTGGAACGGTTGCTGGTGCGGGCGTGCCATAATTCCAGAACGAATCCGGGAATACCGCGCCAATCCACGTATCACCGTTGCCGGGAACGTCTTCCATTTCCCAAGTAAGTGTTTTCCAATCCGGATCAAAAATTAAATAACCGGCATCTCCGAACAATTCGACGCGATTTCCGCTTGGCTCGTAAACGTACATACAGAAAGCCTGGCTGACGCCGTGTTTATTCGGCGGAATTTCAATAAAGTAATCATGGTCCTTAAGCAGATCCGCTACATCGTAAAGATTTTGGGGAATGCCGTACCAATAGCAGACATGATGCAATTTCCCTTTGGCTCCAGTCGGCTCTTGCATAAAGGCGATTTCATGCACCAGGTTGGAAACGCTGTTCCACGTGCCGATAACGTGGTCATTGTCCACAATCTGTTCACGGACCTTAAAGCCAAGTGTTTCCGCCATGAAGTTCGTGTCCGCTGCTGGATTGCTCGACATCAAGTTGATGTGGTCCAAGCGGCGTACAGGAACACCGTGTTTTGGCCGTTTCTGGCTTCTCGACATCAGTTTCGAATGCTTGTCCTCATGGCAATCGTAGTATTCGACTTCCCAGAAAACCTCCATTTTGTGGCCATCTGGTGTTGTAAACTGATAGGCTGGGCCGTGGCCATATTCTTCATTTGCCCACCCAATGCCTTGTCCGCTTTCCTCTAACGCTTTGACGCGGCGTTCCAAAGCCTGCGGTGAAGTTGTGCGCCAAGCTACGTGGCCAAGACCCGCTTCTTCTCCTTCCGTGACAATTAAGGAATATTTATAATTGTCTTCATAGGCTCTTAAATACGTTTTATGCGCTACTTGATCTACTATTTCCATCCCGAGCATATCTGTGTAAAATGCAACCGTTTCTTTTGGTGTCGGCGATAGCACTTCCACATGGGCAATCTGTGCAACATCAAAAATGGGTTCTTTAAACTGGTTTGTCAATTCGCTTGTCATCTTTATTTCCTCCCTTTTTTTAAAGGACCGCGTATTGCGGATCCAGTTCTGCATATTTGCCGCATGTAAACAGTAAGGGCTCACCGTCTTGTGTCACCATTTTTTCGACTTTGCCGATAAAGATGGTATGGTCACCCGCTAAAATTTCCTGTTCGACTTCGCAAACAATCTGGACGAGTGCATCCTTGATCATCGGAAAGCCAGTAGCTACATCAAACCGGAAGGCTTCATCACTTGGAATTTGCCCTGCAAACTGTTTCGAAATATCCAATTGATCTTTAGATAAGACATTGACGCCGAAGCGACCGCTCGCTTTGATCAATTGGAGCGTCTGTGCTTTTTCGCCGATGGAGACGGCAACCAGTGCCGGATCAAGAGAAATCGACATGAAGCCATTGGCTGTCATTCCGTGGAAGACACCTTCCACGTCTGTTGAAATCACGGTTACCCCGGTTGCGAATTTGCCCATTGCGTTACGGAATTCTCGACTATCCATTAAGACCCCTCCTCAAGTTGTAGGAACTTTTTCTTTCCAAACGGCATTCGTCCAACCGTTCAAGTCATAATCGCTCATTGCTTCATCCACCAATGCTTTAAACGAGTCCGCGTTGCCTGAACCGAACGAGTGGTACATGGCTTCCAGGCGAATATTCTCATGATTTCCTGCATAGTTCACTTCATATAATTCATGGCGTCCGCCGAACTCACTGCCTATTGAATCCCAGACCATTTTCAATAATTTGACGCGATCTTCAGCTGTAATCCCGGTGCCTTTGTAGTATTGATCCAAATAAGGACGAATCTCCGGGTTCAGGAAATCTGCAGCACTTGATGGCAGCTGAATCAAACCGCCGGCAACCACCTGTTCGAAAATCTTTTTGACTTTGGTCCATACTTCCGGTGCGAGTACACGGTAAGCGCTGGCAGCCACGCCGTTTGGAATGGCGACACCGTTGCGCCCAATATCCGGATTCATTGCCATTGAGTCCGACAAGCTCCAAATCATGTTGCGCAAAGCGACGACTTCTCCGATATTTGCTTGTACACCACGGAACTGATGCGTTCCTGATGCTTCAGTCGCTTTCATCAACAGACCTGTCATGAAATCGAGCTTGACCCCTAAGCGGGCACAGCCATGGAAACTGAAACGGTTAACGAAATGCGTTTCAGCGACAAAGCTATTGGATACTTCAACGTTGTTATACGCCAGGATGTTTTCCCATGGAATGAATACATTGTCCAAAACAATGACTGCATCGTTTTCATCAAATCGGCTGGATAATGGATAATCAAACGGTGTACCATTAGTTTTAGCCTGCAGTTCGTAAGATTGACGGCTGATCATCTTCAAGCCCGGTGCATTCATCGGTACCAGGAAAATCAACGCATGGCTGATGTCTCCGCCTCCAAGTTCTTTCGGGCCGTAGTTGGCCACGAAGTTGTAATTTGTCAAAGCCGCTGCTGTCCCCACCATTTTGGCACCGCTTACAACAATCCCGTCTTCACGTTCTTCAACTGCCCGAACGAACACTTCCTTGTTTTCATGCAATGATTTGGAGCGGTCCATCTGCGGATTGATGACTGTGTGATTGACGAAAGGCAGCTCTTTTGAAGCTTTTTTGTACCAGGCCTTAGCGTTTTCTTCATAACCTACATAAAAATCCGAATAGGCCTCAAGATGGCCCAGAAAGGAGGCCTTGTAATCCGGCGTTCTTCCCATAAAACCAAAATTCAGTTTCGACCATTCAACAATGGCATCCCGGGCACCGACCAGATCTTCTGCTGTACGTGGAGTCTTAAAGAATTTGTGTGTGCGGTCGCCGTGTTCAGTAATCGTTGTCAGCACATCCTGTTTCTCAGGATCGTGCAACGCATCGTACATCCGTGCATATGACAAAGCTGAGTTCCGATAAGCTGGATGAGTTGTTACATCATCAATCTTTTCTCCATTGAGGTACACCACACGCCCATCACGCAAACTTTCAAGATATTGTTCTCCCGTTAACATACAATCACTCCAATTCATTTTTGGGTTCTTAATGTAGGCCATACATTTGTTCAAACTATACAACTGAATGTAAACGCTATCAATGACACCAACTGCTGATAAAGAATGAATGGACTGACACGAGTTGTCTGAAAAATTAATTTTCTTAAATTGTAAAGAGTTAGACGAAAAGGGGCTGTCCCAAAAGGTCATGAAAAATGACTTTTGGTGACAGCCCTTTTGTCGTTCCTGAAAGACCCGGCAAATGCCCATTGCGGCGGACGCGTTCCGCGGGCACGACTTCTGCCGCTTCCCTCGCTGCGCTCAGTCCAGTGGCTCCAGCCCGCGCTGTTCCCGCTGGAGTCGCCGCCTCCATTCCCATCAGCCAGCTGCTCTCAGAAAACGTATTCCCCATCAAAAAACAGCCGAAGAAAAAGGCTTTCTTTCTCTCCGGCTGTTTTATTTTAGAGACTTATAGGACAGCCCCTTCTTTGCTATTGCAATGTATTGATGCTTGCTTCCTCAAATTCATAAATCACTTGATCAATTTCTCCAGTATAAGAAAACTCTTCTAACTCTGCATAAGCTTCGCTGACTGGATAATATAAGTCTTGTCCTATGTCCAAGCCTTCGAAAGAAGTTTTGAAAGGCAGAGTTGTCATTTCTGCTTGACCTGCCGATTCTTTATTAACCAATAAGTTTCCGATTCCTTGATTGTTTCCAGTCTTTTCGTAACTAAACTGCACCTCTATTTCTCCAGCTACCAGCTCTTTTTCAGAGACAATTTGATAACGCACGGTTCCAGCATTGTATTCGTATACAAGTTTGTTGTCTTTGATGTAAAGCGTATATCCACTCTTGTCATTGCCGAGTGCAAGGAGGACTCCTTCATCTTCAGCAGAATGCGTAATCGGAATGGTGATATCGTATGAACGATTGGTAGTAAGCGGAGCAGCCGACTCACTTAAATGGCTCATTTCCGGATAGAAAACAAATGTTTTCCGCGCTCTTAAATTATCGGGTGGCAAATTTGCTATGGCATTTAAGAAATGATCTGTTAACGGATAAACATTATTCTCCTTGGCTTCTTTTTCCCATAGCTTAACAAGCTGCTTCACTTTCTTCGGGTGCTTGTCTGCTACACTATTCAATTCAGTAAAATCTTTTTCCATCTCATACAATTCCCATACATCATCCTCGAATGGCTGGCCTTTTGTGTGAACGGCTATGGCTTTCCAGCCTTCATGATAAATCATCCGATTTCCACTCATTTCAAAATACTGTGTTTTCTTTTTCGTAACGGCCTTGGCATCATTAAACGTTTCGACAAAGCTCGTTCCTGTCACCGGCATTTGTTTTACTCCATTTAATGTTTTCGGCGGCGTTATTTCCAACGCATCATAAACTGAAGCAGTGATATCACTAATATGCACAAATTGATCACGGATTTCGCCTTTTGCAGTTATTTCATTCGGCCAATGAACAATCATAGGTGTGCGGATTCCACCGGCATAAGTGCTGTTTTTATACTTTCCAAATGGAGTATTGCTGACTTGAGCCCACCCTGCTGGATAATCACTGCTGGTGTATTCTCCACCTATAAGGTCAACTTTTTTTTCAACATCTTCAAAACTCTCTGTTAAAGTGTTATAAGCAATTGATTGATTCGTCGAGCCATTTTCACCGCCAATAGAACTGGCCCCATTATCAGAAATCAACACTATAAGGGTATTATCCAATTTCTCTGTTTCTTCCAATGTGTCCAGTAGTTTGCCGATTTGTTCGTCAGTATGAGTTAAAAATCCAGCATATGTTTCTTGAAAGCGTGTGTATACAGCTTTCTTTTCTTCAGTCAATTCATCCCATGGAATTACACCAAGATTGGAAGGAGCTAATTTTGCCTCTTCCGGAATGATTCCCAGTTCTTTCTGCTTTTCAAAACGCTGTTCCCGAATAACATCCCATCCTTCATCGTATGCACCATCATAAGCGTCAATGTATTCCTGCGGCACCTGGTGAGGCATATGTTGAGCACCAAAAGCCAAGTTTAGGAAAAAGGGCTGATCGGGTCTGACCGATACTTGGTCCACTATATACTGCTGAGCTTTTTCTACAATGTCTTCGGAGTAATGGTAACCCTCTTCTTCAATCCATGGCAGTAAACTGTTGTCCTCTGTCATCTCCGGTCTGTATTGATCCGAAGAATCTTCCAGATTTCCATAATACCGGTCGAATCCTTTGCCAAGAGGCCAGTTATCAAAAGGTCCGGCTGGTGTCAGCTCAGTAGTAGGCGCGAGATGCCATTTTCCAAGGCCATAATTGATGTATCCGTTCTCTCCAAGAACTTCGGCGATTGTTCCGGCTTCGGGCACAATCGCTCCTCTGCGATTTGGATATTCCTCTCCAAAATCAAAGTTCGCCACTTGCCCCATCCCTACGGCATGATTGTTCCGTCCAGTGAGCATCGATGCCCTTGAAGGAGAACAGACAGGTGTGGCATGAAAATTGTTATATCGCAAGCCATTTTCAGCCAACCGATCGATATTCGGTGTATTTATTTCCGAACCATAACTTCCGAAATCCGAGTATCCTGTATCATCCATTACAATATAAATGACATTTGTATCCGCCTTGCTGGCCGAAACAGGCTGGACCTTTTGTTTCGTCGAAGATGATTGAACGATCGTTTCCGTAGAACAGCCGGCAAGAGTGAACGCAGAAGCCATTAGAGCCACTGTGCTAAATACAGAAAGTTTTGTGAGGTAGCTGGAAAACACTTTTTTCTCTCCCATTGTACTCCTCCTCAAATATATCTTTTTAAAAATAAGTTAAGCTTCTGTTACGCATCGGAATCCAATATTTCCAGTCGAACTATCTGGCGTATTTGAGGTACGCGCAGCGACTCGATAACGATTGCAGTAAAATTCATGACATAAATAAGAGCCTCCCCGCATGACTTTCTCAAGTCCTTTATCTGGTCCGGTCGGATTGTATCGCCCTCCTCTTTTGTTGACGTTTTTGACGAACCAATCCGAACACCATTCCCAGACGTTTCCGGACATATTAAAAAGACCGTAACCGTTTGGTTCATAAGAACTGACTGGCGCAGTTCCTGAATAACCGTCTTCTGCAGTATTGGATTTTGGGAAGTCACCTTGCCAAATATTGCAGCGATGTTTTCCTTCAGGTGTCAGTTCGTCCCCCCACACATATTTTTTCTGTTCCATGCCGCCCCTTGCAGCGAATTCCCATTCTGCTTCAGTCGGCAGCCGCTTGTTTGCCCACTTGCAATATGCTTTGGCGTCGTTCCACGAAATCTGGATGACGGGGTGGTCCAGCCGATTTTCTATACCTGTTCCTGGCCCTTCCGGAGATCTCCAATTTGCCCCTTCTACAACAATCCACCACGGCGTCTGCTGCACTTTTTGACTTGTTTTTTTCAGTATGGCTTCAGGAAGAAAAAGATGGAAAACGAATGACCAGCCATACCTTTCTGCTTCTGTAACGTAAGCGGTATCCTCAACAAACTCTTTAAAGTCCTGGTTGCTGACAGCATATTTGTCCATGTAAAAAGGCTTTAGCGATACTTTGTGGATGGGTCCTTCACCGTCGGCTGGAAACCCGTCCGTATCTTCAGTTCCCATAAGAAACTGTCCGCCAGGTATAAAGGCCATGTCTTCTTTTGATACCGTTTTTCCAGTCATCGAAGGTACTTCGATATCTTCAGTTTTTTGATTTGAATTTTTCTCTACTGCCATTCTTTTTGCTGCACAGCAGCTTTTGGCCTGTTCTGCCTGCATTGGATGCACCTCCGAATGTTAACGCTTACATTTTAATCCAGAATCCATTTAAAGAAGTCGAGTTGATCCTGAGCCTGCCGTAAAGACTTTTTTTCGCTTATGTACATCTCCCTCCAGACCGTTATATAGTTATTACTCTTATTAATAATCCATGTTAATTTTTCAGCGTATAAATAACACCGACTACACTGGCTAATTTACATGAAAATTCAGACAATATAAGCTCTTTAAATTTTTCCTTAACTATGATTCAGTACTTAATTCCTACCAAAGTTTAAATAGTGAACTAGCATATAAACAAAACGGCCGCGCCGGCGTTGAGAGAAATCTCTAAAGATATGGAGCAAAATAGCGTAGACCATCTCGCTATCACAGCCTAGCCTTAAAAACCGTGCTCCTTCGTGCCGCGCACTACGTCGCAAAGACATTGTCCTTGCAAGCTACGGATAATGTCTTCACAGTTATTTTGCGGAATATCGACTATATTGCATTATTACTTCAATTTACATAGCAATAAAAATCTTTTAAGAAGATTGAAATAAATTGGTGAACTCAAAACAAAAAAGCTGTCCAAAGCGGCGAACCGCTTTGAACAGCTTAATTTATTACTATTTTGTTTGGCTAAAGCAGGAAGTTAAAGTTAAATATTCTCCACTTCAACCGGCTTCTTCTTATTCAAACGCTCAGGCTCATCCATAGTCTCCATAATAGCTTCGCCTTCAACGTCGATGTTCGGAAGAAGTTTATCCAGCCATTTCGGCAAGTACCATGCGGCGTCTCCCAAAAGGATCATAACAGCCGGCACGATCATCATCCGCACAATAAATGCATCAAACAATACACCGAATGCAAGCGCCATGCCCATCACTTTGACCATCGGGTCCGAAGCCATCATGAAGCCAGTAAATACGGCAATCATGATCAGTCCCGCAGCAGTGACTACGCCGCCACTGTCCCGCAGTCCAGCAAGCACAGCTTTTCGCGCGTTGCCGGAATGGGTATATTCTTCACGCATGCGGCTGACCAGGAACATCTCATAGTCCATTGCCAGGCCGAACAAAATACCCACTACAATAATCGGCAGGAAGTTCAGCACCGGTCCTGCTGCTGCAAAACCGAACAGTTCATGGTAATTGCCGTCTTGAATCACCCATGTCACAAATCCGAGAGTGGCGCCGAGTGACAGCACAAATCCAAGCACCGCTTTCAATGGCACCAGGATCGAACGGAAGACGATCATGAATAAGATGAACGCCAAACCGATGATCAATGCCGCAAAAACCGGCAGAGCTTCACTGAGTTTATCGGAAATATCGATATTCGCGGCAGTCGTTCCCGTAACCAATAATTCCATGCCATCTTTTTCATATTCCGCAGAAGCACTGCGGATTTCATTCACCAAATCCTTGGTTTCCGAGTCATTCGGCCCTGTTACCGGATACAGCTGGATAACCGCCATATCACCGGCTTCTTTCGGAATGACATTGGCAATGTAATTGACATTGTCCATCCCCGAAATGTCCTGCTGCAAAGTTTCGAGCTTCGACATCACTTCGCCGTCTTCATCTGTCGCTTTCGCCACAACAACGAGTTGAGCATGATAGCCTTCACCATATGCTTCTTTCAATAAATCATAAGCTTGCCGTTCGTTGGTATCTTCACCGTAGAAACCGTCATCCGGCAAGCCCAGTTCCATATTGAAAAACGGAATTGAAATCACACCGAGGACCAGCGTACCTGCAAGTGCAACAACTACCGGGAATTTATTGATCAATTTCGCCCAGCCGTTCATGTACTTCCCGGATAATTTCACCCGCTCTGCAAAACCTTCACCCAATGTTCTCTTGCGGTCAACCGGCGGTGTCATGCGACTGCCGAATAAAGAAATAACAGCCGGTACAACCGTAATGGCCACGATGATGGCAATGAATACACAAAGTGCACCCGTAAAGCCCATCATGGCAAGGAACGGAATTTGCGGAATCGCTAAACCAATCAGTGCAATGACGACCGTCAAGCCGGCAAACACGACCGCGCTTCCTGCCGTACCGTTGGCAATTGCAATCGCCTGGTTAACGGAATAGCCTCTTGCATATTCCTGGCGGAAACGCGATAGGATGAATAACGCATAATCGATTCCCACTGCCAGTCCAAGCATCGCTGCAAGCGACAAACAGACCGTTGAAATCGATGTGAAATTCGTCCCGAAGACAATTCCGAGAAGCCCGATCACCAAGCCCACTCCGGCAGTCACGATCGGCATTCCTGCAACCAGCAGTGAACCGAAAGTAAAGAATAAAATAATAAACGCTGCCATGACACCGAGGACTTCTGTCGCAAATTCCATTTTGAATGGATTTACTTCGACGTCACCGGATAATTCCGTCTGGATTCCAGCGTCTTCAGTAATTTGGATCGCCTCTTGAACCCGGTCAATCGAATCCTGTGAGACCTCTACTGCGACTGAATCGTAGGAAACCATCGCAAATGCAATCGTTTGATCGGCGTTATAGTTCTGCAGCATTTCCGGCGTATAAATCATCTCCACCGCTTTGTCTGACTGAACTTCCGCGACTACTTCGCTAAGCTTTCCCTGTACATCCGGATCCAGCAATGTTTTTCCTTCAGGTGCCTTAAAGACCATGTGAATCTGTCCACCGGCATTCCCTACTTCCGGAAATTCTTCTTTCAATAATTCAATGGTGTCCTGAGAAGAAGTACCAGGGATCGATAAATCCTCATCAAATTCAAATCCAAACCCCAATACAAGGCCGCCCATGACGAGAAGCAAGGCCACAGCTGCGAAAATAACAGCCTTTGCGTGCCGGATCGACCATTGGCCCAATCTATATAAATACTTTGCCATCAACAAAAACTCCTTCCAATTCTCCTATTATAAAGCAGGAAGAAGTCTAGCATTGTCCAAAAAAAGACAGCTTTATGACAAATTAAACCAGCCGCTTAATTCGGAATAAAAACATAGCCTGTAGTCTGATTTGTGTTTATCATCACCATATTAAACTGTCGGCTTTACAAGCAGCGCAAGGTAAACAGCCATGGCGTTATGGAATTTCCGGATATCGATTCCTGTGTTTTCTGTAAAACGATCGAGCCGGTATTGAAGGCTGTTGCGGTGAAGATGCAAAGCTTTCGCCGTTTCCGATATATTCAAATTGCATCGTGTAAACACTTCAATCATTCTCAAGGTTTCTTCATCATCTGCATAACTTTGCAAAATCATTTCACGAATCCCTCGGGCTTGTTCTGTTCCCGTTTGGTCAATCAGCAAATAAGGAACAGCGTCACTAAAATTCGCCACTGCCTTATTGGAATTGGAAAAAATGGATTTTGCAGCCGTCAGCATGAATGAATAGTAATGAGGCGCATTTTCCACGGTCTCTTTGAACGGTCCGACCAGAAAGTTGATTTTTATATACAAGTCACTCATCAAGACATCGATGATTTCTTCATATCGAATCGCTTCTTTCCCCACGGATCCGTATTCCACAAGAATTCCTTCATGCCCATTCTCCCAAAGAATCGGTACTTTTTCCGGAAACAAATCGTGGATGGCGTCTTTGAAGACACCCGGACTGATTTGATTTTTCTTAATTGAAAAATAAACAAAGCGATAAGGACTCCCGGCTTCTACGCTTTCCGCTCCGGCAGGCTCTTCCGAATCGACCATTTTTCTCCACTTCTGCTCTTCACTTGTTTGGACCGGAAATTCATGATGATACGGCTTCAGAAAGGCAGCTACTACCGATAAATCCCTTGAAGTCATTTGGTTTTTAGGGATCCCGACGATTTCACTGTTGTCTGTCATGAACCAGTGATGACTGAAATCCAAGTCCTGGTTGCCCTCCTCATTCAGGATCAATGAAGGGTAAATTTTCTTCAGGTTTTCAATCATACAAACACTTCTTTCTCCAAAAAGATTCATTGACGGTTCGAATAACAATTATATAGAAGAAAAAGTATACGTCGTTTCCGATTTGAACTCTTCATCAGCTTTCAAGATAGCGGATGAAAAATGAGGATGGCGCACCGAATCCGGTGGTCCTTGCGTTTCAAGGCACAGCCCCAGATAGTCTTGTGCTTCCGTTCCTTTGATTGAGTAGGGTCCGCCCACACCATTTCCTGTGTATAAAACCACTGCCGGTTCAGTTGTTTCTACCTGAAGTTTCCGGCCGCTTTCTCTATCCGCCAATTCGATTGCAGGCTGGTCATCGCTATTCAACATAAACGGATGATCATAGCCATTTCCGGCAAGTTGGGCCTGCGGATGTTCCGCTGTTGTTGCTGCCCGTATGCTTCTCCCGTTGCGGAAATCGAAAAGCTCATCCTCATCCACGGAAACCAGTATCCCCGTCGGCAGCAACGCTTTATCCAATTCCAAGTATTGATCACTGTTCATCGTCAATTCATGATCCAGAATGGTCCGCTTGAAATTCCCGCTCAAATTAAAATAAGAGTGGTTGGTGACATTCAATAAGGTGTCCTTGTCTGATTTACCCGAATAGGAAATGGTCAGCTGGTTGCTGTCGTTTTTGAGAATATAACGGACGGCCATGGATAAATTGCCCGGGAATCCTTCTTCGCCATCCGGGCTGAAATACGTGAATTCAATGATTGCTTCTTCTTCATTTTTGATGACTTTTGAATTCCAGACAACAGAATGAAAGCCTTTCGGGCCTCCATGCAAATGCTGGCCATTGGAATTTTGGGCTACTTGATAAGCGGTTTCTCCAATTGTAAAAGTTCCTTCTTTTATCCGTCCAGCAAAACGTCCAACCATCGCGCCAAAATAATGCGGATTGTTTTCGTATTCATCGAATGTGTCAAAACCTAACACTACATTTTCCGACTTTCCATCACGATCCGGAACCAGCATTTCAGTGATGATGCAGCCGTAATTCATGCAGGATACCTGAAATCCCTGGTCATTCTTTACTGTATATATTATAATTTCTTGGTTATCTTTATGGCCAAACACCTTCTGAGTAACTTCCATTTTATCTTCCGCCTTTTCATTTTTTCTATAGTATATAAGTTGAACTAATGATTCCTATTAGCGATATTCCACAACACAGCTGCGAAGACATTAGCCGTAGCTTGCGAGGACAATGTCTTTGCGACGTAGTGCGCAGCACGAAGGAGCACGGTTTTTAAAGCTACGCTATGGAGAGGGAGATGGTCTCCGCTGTTTTGCTCCATATCTTTGGAGAGTGCTCCAGCGCTAGTGTGGCTTAGGACCAGGCAATTATCGAGTTGAGCAATAAGCTCTCTTTGTGTTCACTCAAAAACGTCCACCAACAACAGTGTGATGGCGCCGATCAATGTGGCGTCGTTTCCCAATTTGGAGACCTCCACTGTTGTCTGGCTTGCTGAAGGCGTCAAAGCAGATGCTCTGATGGTTTCACGTATTGCCGGCAAAATGAACTTCTCCGCTTTGGAGACACCGCCACCCAACACAATCTTTTCTGGATTAACGATATGAATCAAATTGGTCAAACCGACGCCCATCGCTTTTCCGGCTTCTGTGAGGATCGCAGCAAAATCATCGTTCCCCTGGATAGCCTGTTCATACACATCCTCTGCTGTAAGAGGGTTTTCCGATTTTTTGCCAGCCACTTTTCGAGTGATCGCCGGCCCAG
Organism: Planococcus wigleyi; assembly: GCF_014836985.1. GTDB lineage: Bacteria > Bacillota > Bacilli > Bacillales_A > Planococcaceae > Planococcus > Planococcus notacanthi. Next base: position 187,772 of record NZ_JACSPU010000005.1, read on the forward strand.
TAACAAATGTTTGAAGGCATCCTTGATTTCCACACTCGCATATCTCTCCATGCAGATCGATGGTCATGTGGCCGATTTCTCCTGCTATATCCGAAGAACCGTGATACAGTTTCCCCTCAATGATAAGGCCGGCTCCAACCCCTCTGCCGATATTGACGGCCAGCATGCTCTCCAGTTCCCCGTGATTTCCGAACCAGTATTCTCCTAGAGCCATGGCACGTGCATCATTTTCCACTTTCACTTCCAAACCAAATGTCTTTTCCAATTCTTCTTTGATCGGAATATCAGACAATCCGAGATTCGGTGCATATAAGGAAACACCTGCTGCAACATCCACCACTCCGTGCATGGCCACACCGATGCCGATGACTTTATCTTGCGTTTCCGGCATCCCTTGCAAACAGTCGGCAATGCCCTGTTTGATGGCATCCATGAATTGCTGGTTGTTGATCGGCAGCTGCAATTTCGTTTCTGACCGCTTCAGCTTCCTGCCTGCAAGATCTGCCACAATGCATTCGATGCTTTCGGGTCCCGCATCCACACCAATAATATAGAATGCGTTGTTGTTGATGACGAGCATCGTCGGTTTCCGCCCGCCCAGCGACTGGCCCACATCGCTCTCTTCCACCATTTTCTGTTCAATCAATTCTTTAACGTTGCTGCTGACTGTGGGAGGCGTCAAATTTGTCTCCCGTGCAATCTGCGCTCTCGATATCGGTCCATCTTTTCTTATTTTATTGAGGATCATCGATTTGTTCACCGATTTCATCCATTGAAAGGTACCTTGGCGCATTGTAACTCCTCCGTTTTTATCATGCTGATATCATTTGTAACTGCTTTCAATCTTATTATTGAATAGTTTAACAAATTACTTTATACTCGTGTTAATTAAATTAATTTATAAAGTATTGGAGGAATATCATGAATCAGCATGACTTGTCTCGGACGTTCCATGAAATCTTTGGAACAGCCCCTACTAAGACGCGTTTCTTTTTTGCACCTGGCCGCATCAATTTGATCGGTGAACACACCGATTACAATGGCGGCCATGTATTTCCCGCCGCCATTTCTTTTGGAACTTATGCCGTTGCCCGACAACGCACAGACCAAAAACTGCAGTTTTACTCGATGAATTTTCCGGAACGCGGCAAAATTGAGTGCGATCTGGCTGACTTGTCCTATAATCCGGATCATGACTGGGCAAACTTTCCGAAAGGCATGATCTATTATTTTATTAAAAACGGTTATTCAATTTCTCATGGAATGGATATTCTGTTCTACGGAGATATTCCGAACGGTGCCGGCCTCTCCTCCTCCGCTTCAATTGAAATGGCTACAGGCGTGGTACTTGAGGGGTTATTCGATTTGGAGATTGATCGCTTGCATATGATTCAAATGGGGCAACATGTTGAAAATCAGTATATCGGCGTCAACAGCGGCATCATGGATCAGTTTGCGATCGGCAAAGGGAAAAAAGACTTTGCGATTTTATTGGATTGCCAAACGCTTGAATTCAACTATGCTCCTGTCGATTTAAAAGAGCATGAAATCGTCATCATCAACTCCAACAAACAACGGACATTGGCTGCATCAAAATACAACGAACGCCGCGCCGAATGCGAAGAAGCGCTGGAAGACTTGCGGACTGAACTGCCAATCAGCAGTTTGGGTGAATTGACATCCGAAAAGTTTGAACAGTATAAACACTTGATCACAAACGATACCAACCGCAAACGGGCCAAGCACGCAGTCTATGAAAATGAACGGACCTTGCTCGCGCTCCAGCAACTGGAGCAAGGCAATATTCAAGCTTTCGGGCAATTGATGAATGCGTCGCATGTGTCGCTTCGTGACGATTATGAAGTCACTGGCGCGGAGCTCGATCAGATTGCAGAAACCGCCTGGAACCACCCCGGAGTTATTGGTGCACGAATGACGGGAGCTGGATTCGGCGGATGCGCCATTGCCATCGTTCATCAGACGCAAATTGAACATTTTAAGGAGAAGCTGTCGGAAACCTACAGCGAAGAATTCGGATACCCTCCTTCCTTTTACAAAGCAAAAATTTCGGATGGGGCCAAAGAACTTGCAGAGGAGTTTTGAACATGAGCGTCTTAGTATTAGGTGGGGCCGGATACATCGGTTCCCACGCAGTCCATCAATTGATCGATCGAGGGACAAACGTCGTTGTGGTTGATAACTTAGAAACAGGACATCGACAAGCCGTTCACCCCGAAGCTGTTTTTTACGAAGGCGATATTCGGAATGCCGATTTTCTGGACAGCGTCTTTGAAAAAGAAACGATCGACGAGGTTCTTCATTTCGCGGCCAACTCTTTAGTCGGCGAATCGATGGAAAACCCTCTAAAATATTTCGACAACAATGTTTACGGCACACAGGTTCTGTTGAAAGCCATGGTCGATCATGATGTAAAGAAAATCGTCTTTTCTTCCACTGCCGCCACTTATGGCGAACCGGAAGCTGTACCGATCACTGAAACGATGCCGACCAATCCGACCAGCACCTATGGCGAAACAAAGCTGACAATGGAAAAAATGATGAAATGGACGGAATTAGCCCATCGGTTGAAATTCGTTTCCTTGCGCTATTTTAATGTGGCGGGTGCACGCGAAACAGCTGAAATTGGAGAAGACCATCGCCCTGAATCCCATCTGGTTCCGCTCATCCTGCAGACAGCACTTGGGCAGCGAAAGGAAATTACGGTTTTCGGCGATGATTATGACACGCCGGACGGAACCTGCATCCGCGATTATGTCCATGTGGAGGACTTGATTTCTGCACACCTGTTGGCACTGGATTATTTAAGGAATGATGGCGACAGTGATGTCTTTAATCTTGGCAGCAGCCAAGGATTTTCAGTGAATGAAATGATTGCGGCTGCCCGTTCTGTCACCGGAAAAGACATTCCTGTAAAAACAGGTCCACGCCGGGCAGGAGACCCCAGCATTTTGATTGCCGGTTCAGAGAAAGCCAGACAAATCTTGGGCTGGGATCCCCGCCATACATCAGTGGCTAAAATCATTGGCGATGCATGGAAATGGCATTCTGCACATCCGACAGGCTATGAAAAGGAAGTGGAACGATGATCCACCAAACTCTTGCAGGGCTTATCCAAAAAGCACTCGACACCCATTTGATAGAAGGAGCAGATACCGATTACGTCCGCAACCAAGTGATGAGTCTGCTTGGTCTGGCCTCTTTTCCTGAAGAGGAAATCAAACCGGCAGATGACACCATTCCAAACCTGCTGGAAAATATGGTTGCGTATGCTGTGGAACAAGGCATTATCGAGGATATTTTTGATGACAAGGAAATGCTGTCCGCAACTATCATGAATTGTTTTGTCGCCAGGCCTTCTGTCATCAATGCTGTCTTTAATGAGAAATACGTTGAATCGCCGGTAGCCGCTACTGACTACTTTTACGAATTAAGCAAAAACAGCAATTACATCCAGATGAACCGTATCCAGAAAAACATTTCTTATAAAACCAATACGCCATACGGACAGATGGACATTACGATCAATCTGTCCAAACCTGAAAAAGATCCGGAACAAATCAAAAGAGAACGCGAGATGAAGCAAACGCTCAGCTACCCTAAATGTCTGTTATGTAAGGAAAATGAAGGCTATGCAGGACGTGTCGGCTATCCGGCGCGGGCAAACCACCGCGTCATCAACGTCCCACTTACCGGAGAAAACTGGTACCTGCAATATTCACCTTATGTCTACTATAACGAGCACAGCATCCTGCTCTCCGAAGAACACCGGGACATGAAAATTGACCGCAATGGATTTGAGCGGCTGCTGACGTTTACGGCACTTTTCCCTCATTATTTTGTCGGTTCAAATGCCGACTTGCCGATTGTCGGCGGATCCATTTTGAGCCATGACCATTACCAGGCCGGCCGCTATGAATTCGCCATGACCAAAGCGGAGGATCTGTTTTCATTCCGTTTGAGTGCCTACCCTGACATTGTGGCATCTGTCGTAAAATGGCCGCTGTCGGTTATCCGTTTGAAAGGAAAGGAAATCGTCGCCTTGGTCGATGCGGCTGATGACATTTTGCAGACTTGGCGAAATTATTCCGATCCTTCCGTGGACGTTCTCGCTTTTACCGGTGAGACGCCCCACAACACCATCACCCCGATCGCGAGAAACCGCAATGGGCTGTTCGAAATCGATTTGGTGCTGCGGAACAACCGGACAACCGCGGAATATCCGTCGGGAATCTTTCATCCGCATGAAGATGTCCATCACATTAAGAAAGAAAACATCGGTTTAATTGAAGTGATGGGGCTTGCCGTTTTGCCGCCACGCTTAAAAGAGGAACTGGCTGAAATCCAAGAGTTTTTGCTGGGCAATGCTCATGATGTCGCCTCCTCCCACCTCGTATGGGCCGAACAATTAAAAGCTCAGTATGGTCCAGTTTCACGACGGGAAGAAGCGGAAGTTCTCCTGCGTAAAGAAGTGGGGAAAAAATTCGTCCGAGTCCTAGAAGATGCAGGCGTCTTGAAAGACGGCGAAGCATTCAAGCGCTTTATCAATACGCTGAATAAGTGAACGGAAATACCGAGCTTTGATGTTGATTGGCAAATATGCACGAAGAGTGTTCCTAATTTTGTGCATACTTGCCATTCATAAAATTCTGACTACACGGTATGCTTTTACTAATCAATGAAAGCACTTACACAAATTGGAGGGAATCAAATGGCAGGCTTGAACTTAGTGAATATCAGAAAAGAATATGAAAAAGGTGTGGTATCCGTACAGGATTTCAACCTTGAAATACGCGACAAAGAGTTCCTCGTACTTGTTGGCCCTTCAGGATGCGGGAAATCTACGACGCTTCGCATGATCGCAGGTCTGGAAGACATCACAGAAGGCGACTTGTTTATCGGTGACAGAAGAGTCAACGATGTATCGCCGAAAGACCGCGACATCGCAATGGTATTCCAAAACTACGCACTTTATCCGCACATGAGTGTCTATGACAACATGGCGTTCAGTTTAAAATTGCGCAAGATGAAAAAAGACGACATCAAAGCACGTGTCGCAAATGCTTCTAAAATCCTTGGTTTGGATGAATATTTGAACCGTAAACCGAAAGCGCTATCAGGCGGTCAGCGCCAGCGTGTTGCTCTAGGACGTGCGATTGTCCGCGATGCTGAAGTATTTTTGATGGATGAGCCGTTATCCAACTTGGATGCTAAATTGCGTGTACAGATGCGTACGGAAATCCAGAAACTTCACCGCCGCCTGCAGACGACTACGGTTTATGTAACGCATGACCAAACCGAAGCGATGACAATGGCTACTCGCCTTGTTGTTATGAAAGATGGCTTTATCCAACAAGTCGGTTCACCAAAAGAAGTATATGACCAACCGGATAATATGTTTGTCGGCGGCTTTATCGGCTCTCCTTCCATGAACTTTCTGCGCGGACAAATCGTTGACGATTCATTTGTGATGGAAGGCATCAAAGTCCGTGTTCCAGAGGGCAAACTCTCTATGCTGCGTGACCAAGGATATACAGGTAAGGAAATCGCATTGGGAATTCGCCCGGAAGATATTCACGATGAACCGTTATTCCTTGAGCATTCGCCTCATACGAAGATCAGAGCATTTGTGGAAGTCGCTGAATTGATGGGATCGGAAATCGTTCTTTATTCAAAAGTGAACGAACAGGATTTCGTCGCCCGTGTGGATTCCCGCTTCAATGTAGAAGCTGGCCAAACCATCGACATGGCATTCGACATGAACAAAGCTCATTTCTTCGACCTTGAATCAGAGTTGCGCATCAAATAAGATGTCAGCTTCTCATATCAATAAGAAATTCCAGACGAGCCTTCGTCTGGAATTTTTCTTGTTTACTGGTTTTTTTCTGTAGTCTGTTGTATCTATTTTCTGCTGTTTTTTTAAAAGTTCATTGAGTAGCATTCGATTCGATCAAGCACAGCCCGTTAAACCGTAGTCGTATTCCTCCTGATTTTTTACTATACTTAAGCCATGACGAGTAGCATTTATTACAAAGAGGAGGAAAACGCCATGACCCCTAAACATGAATTAACTGCCGAACAACGTCAAGAATTGCTTATTACATTGAAGGAACGCTTTGAGAAGACGATTGAGCGCCACGAATGGATGCAGTGGGATAAGATTCAAGAACGGTTGGAAGCTAATCCCGAAAAGCTGTGGTCGCTCCATGAAATGGAACGGACTGGCGGAGAACCGGATGTCCTGGAGTTTGATGAAGCCAATAATGAATACATCTTTTATGACTGTTCCCCCGAAAGCCCAAGCGGCCGAAGAAGTGTTTGCTTCGATCAAAAAGCGCTTGATTCCCGGAAGAAAAACAAACCCGAGAACAGTGCCATGGCGATGGCCGAGGAAATGGGCATCGAATTGCTGTCGGAAGAACAATACCGCCTCATGCAGCAGCACGGCACATTCGATGTCAAAACATCCAGCTGGGTGCAAACGCCTCCCGATATCCGGGATAAAGGCGGCGCCCTGTTCTGTGATTCCCGCTATGGCCATGTCTTTCTTTACCATAACGGAGCCGACTCGTATTACGCAGCCAGAGGATTCCGCGGATTGGTAAGAGTGTAAAACTTTCCAATCTAAAAGGCATTGCCGAAACCTATTCTGGTTTCGGCAATGCCTTTTCTCCTCTCTAGAGGCGCTCTTCCATCCACGCAATCATCTCTTCATAGATTTTGTCCTTGGATGGTTCATTGAAAATTTCGTGCATCAGGGAAGCATAAATTTTCAAGGTTTTATCTTTCGAACCGATTTCCCCATAAAAATCCCTTGAGTCTTTTTCAGCAACCAACCCATCTTCATTGCCATGCAGCACCAGTACAGGGTCCGTAAAGTTTGCTGCTTTTTCTTTCAACCAGGCAATGCCTGGAGCAAACTCATTGATAAGCCCCACCGATATTTTCTTTTCCACCAACGGATCTGCTTCGTAAGCTTTGACTACTTCCGGATCACTGCACACGCCTTCCCCCAATTCATTATCCAAATAAGTATCTGCCGGCAAATCCAGCGGCAGTGGACCGAAAAGTTCATTGTTGTAACGAGTCAACGCACCGGATAAAATGACACCGCCCGTTTTTCCCGGATATTTTGTGGCGTAGGCAGCTGCAGTAAATCCCCCCATGCTGTGGCCGATCAAAAAGACCGGCTGCTCCGGATTTTCTTCCTTTGCCCAATCCATAATGGTTTTCAAATCGTCGGGCATTTCATTAAAATCATTGAAGAACGTTCGCTTCCCTTCTGAACGTGCATGACCTCGTTGTTCGTAGCGATAAACGGTAAAGCCATGGTCCACTAAAGTTTTGGCCAACACATCGTAGCGTTCCAAATGCTCAGCCAACCCATGGGCGATCACTATTGCTGCTTTTTGCTTTTCTGCCTGATCTTTGCGGGTAAATAATTGCGTTCCATCAAACGATGGCATCATTTTGTCTTCGCTCATTCAACATCCTCCATTCGATTTATGCTTTATTCTACTGATAGTATTCTCCATCAAATGAAAACCACCTTCTTATTGGAATAGAGAAATAAATAGAAAAGAACTATCCTATAAGACGGAAAATCCGCTTTTTAGGATAGCTCTTTCATTTGTCTTTTATTCTACTGCTCCAGCTGGATTTGCCTGGTAATTGTAATCTGTTGGATCGACTGGCGTAAAGCCGTTCGGTGTATAGAATCTCAGTAAATCTCCATTGACTACCTGATCCGACAAATACAATTCGTAATTGCCGTGCTCTTGCAGCACTTTCGCTTGTTCCAACTGGTCTTCTTCCAGCGGCAAACCGCTTTCCGGATCATAGAAGACATCGCCGATCGAGTAGATTTCAGGGCTTGCGAAATCGCCGTTTCTGAACGTTACAAGTTCTTCGTGCTCTTCAGACAACAGGTCCGTCCCCAGTTGGATATAGTTTTGGGTTTCAACGCCCAACAAATGCATCACAGTCGGCAACAAGTCAATCTGGCCGCCATACGTATGATTTATACCGCCTTCAACACCTGGTACATGGATGAACAACGGCACACGCTGAAGCTTGGCATTTTCCACCGGTGTGATTTCTTTTGAAAGCACCTGCTCCATCGCCTGGTTATGGTTATCGGAAATCCCGTAATGATCGCCATACATGACAACCATCGTATTGTCAGCCAAGCCGGATTCTTCCAGCTGCGTGAAGAACTGCTCAATCGCTTCATCCGCATAACGGGCCGTTTGGAAGTAATCATCAACACTTGAATCGCCGGTTGTGCCTTTTCCAATCGTAGTCAAGTTCTGGTCCATTTTATAAGGGAAATGGTGGGCAACGGTGATGAACTTCGTGTAGAACGGCTCAGGCAATGATTCCAAAAGAGGTGCCGATTGCTCAAAGAATGGCTTGTCCATAACGCCGTACTCCGCCATATCGCCTTCTTCAAGGTTCGTATAGGATTCAATATCAAAGAAATGGTCATAGCCGAAAGATTTATAGATTTCTGAACGGTTCCAGAACGTTCCGTTATTGCCATGGAACACGGCCGAAGTATAGCCTTTATCTTTCAACATAGCAGGCGCAGCCTGATAAGTGTTCTGGCCTTTGGTAATGAATGCAGAACCTTTCGGAAGTCCGAATAAGGAGTTCTCCAACATAAACTCGGCATCCGACGTTTTGCCTTGTGCCGTTTGATGGAAGAAATTATCGAAATACAGTGTTTCCTCGTCATCAATCATGGAATTCAGGAACGGCGTCACTTCTTCCCCATTCAATTTATAATCCATCAAAAATGTCTGGAATGATTCCAAATGCAGGTAAACGACATTCATGCCTTCTGCTGCTCCGAAATAAGCTTCATTCGGATTGGCGTAATTGGATTTGGTGTAGTTCAGTACTTCCGTGCCGTCATCGCTGTCAGCAAGCACTCGCTGTGAAGAAGATTTCAAAGTCTCAACAGAGTCATAAAGCGCGTAATTGTACATGCCTAAATATTTGACGATGTAATTGCGGTCGAAACCGCGTGTCAATAATTCCGGGCGATCCGCTTCGGCCAATGCCAAGTTGAAGAACGAAATGGCGAGCGCAATGGTGATGACGGGAAGAACTGCTTTGGTTTTGAAACTTCCACGGTCTTTTTTAATTCGTTTGGAGAAAATCAAAGCACCCAGCACCAACACATCCACAAAGAAAAGGAAGTCGGTCGGCTGGATCAGACTTGCGACACTGCCTCCCAAATCACCGAAGTTCTGAGTCTGGAACAAAGTCGGCAAGGTGATGAAATCACTGAAAAACCGGTAATACACGACATTCGCATACAGCATGACAGACATTCCGGCATAAATGAACAAAAGTGTTATGTATTTCCGGAATCCTTTAAAGAACAGCGACAAGCTCAACAGCAGCAAAGCGGAACCAAGCGGATTGAGGAACAGCAGGAACTCCTGAAGCGCTCCATCGACATCTAATTTAAATTGTGTATTTTGGGAAACATAGGTTTTCATCCATAGCATGAAAACGGCCAGGAGGAAAATCGGAATAAATTTATTTATCTTTTCATTATTCGTCAGTTTACTTTTTTTCATATTGCACCTTCTCATATTGGGTATTCACGAGGATTTAAGGGACATAAAGTTTCAAGGACTCGGCGTGTTAAGCTCAAGTAAATTTCATGTAAAAAGAATCACAATCTCTATTATACGCTAATACCCTAGAAAATTACAGTTTAAGTTCTTTTCAGATAATTTAAGGAGCGTTTAACCAACAAAGGCCAGCTATTAAAATTTGTAAAGAAAATCAAGCCTTTATTCATATCCGCAAATTTCTGAAGGTTTAACAGAAGAAAACAATAGAAGATACCGCCGCCAGCAAAGAATCTTTGCTGGTAGCGGTATTTATTTTTGATTCAGTTGGAAAGATCATCAATTGCCATGATAGCCAACTCCAGCGATTGAATCCGCCTCTCGAGCAGCGTCCGTTGAGAGCTGCCTGCCTTCGACTTGGCATACTGATTTTCTATAGTTGGCAATAAACCCGCCAGCACAGTGCGGGCTTGCACCAGTTCTTCTATGCCAAAAGAATTCGGTTTTCCATTCCAAACCGTTTCCAGTACAGCAAGTCCGATGTGAAGTGCGTGGAGCCGCTTTTCCACAAAAACTGTCTGTGCGCCTTTTACTTTCATTTGAACGACAGCCTTTTCAGTTTTGCGGATGGTTGATTGGAAGGATTTGAGCGATTCCAACCGGATGTCAGCAGATACCTTGTCCAAAGCCGATCCCCCCTTTCTGGTCTTGTACATGAATGCCGTTTTTATGCTATCAGCCGTTTTCTTCTATAATAACCAAATAAAAATCCTCCTGCACAAAAGCAGGAGGATTCATGGAAGGAACGTGAAAACAGGACTGTGGTCATCGACCGTCGTTTGCTCTTGGTTGGTTATCGGTAACAGGTGAAATCGTAATGGGGCATGGGTCATTGGTTTGCCAGCAGCCATTAGAGTTAATTGCACCGAAGTACAAAAGAGGTTTCCTTCCATGCCTTGGAGTGGAGTCTCACCACTCCAAGGATCAGAAATACTTGTCGCTGTCGAAATCCAACACGATGGAATAGTTTTTGGTGTTGACCGCATTGGACAGCCGATTGGCGAGCCGCTCCAGTTCAACCGCTTTTACGCGGTATTCTTCCGGATCGAACATCGCCCGTCTGACGATTGGCGTGCCTTCTCCATATCCGTATTGGATCTCTTCTTTTGCCGCAGCACCAAACTCCTTGAACTTCCTTGCTTTGGCACGGAGTTGTGTGGCCAGTTCGATTGCCTCGACAATCGCCAGTTCTTCTCCATTAAAGCTTACTTCGTTTTCGAAGTTGGCACGGTACATCAGTTTATCCAAAAGCCGAAAATCTTTACGGATATCATCGATTTCTTCTTCGACCTGTGACAGCGAACGGGCTTGTTTCGGCTTTTTGCTGCCTTTTTCCATTTCCACAAATGCCACCCGGTCCATCTCTTCTTCCAATTCATGAATGCGCTTTGCCAAAACGGACTTCAATTTCACAGCTTCTGCCAATGATAAATTCGACATGATCCGGTCTCCTCTAATTCGTAATCGTTCTTCTGATGAACACAGACCACCTAATTTTATACAATAAAGCACTAGAGAAAGTTATACTGTCTTCCTTATACTTTAAAGACATGATCCACAGGGCCTCCCCATTTCAGTTCAATGTCTCCCTCTTTCAATTTGTATAGGCGGGTTAATAAATCATCCATGTTTCCGGAACGGATTTGATGATAGAATTCTTTTTTCATCTCTTCGATGTATTCCTTCCTGCTCAATTTGCTGCTGTCATCATGCGGTGCAAGGTCCTTTTCGTACTGGCTCATGGCCACCAGTTCCTCTTCATCGAAATGGTAATGACTTCCATCTGGAGCTTTCTTAAGAACAAAAGGATTATCCCTGATTATTCCCTGCACATCTTTAAACGAAAAATGATTATGTTTAATAGAAGAAATATCGTGTATGTAAATGGTCTTCTTCAACGCATTCACCCTTCCCTATTATCCTTTCCTTAATGATAAAACCCTGTACAGAAATGTCAATTCTAAACTTTCTGATTTTTTAAGTCGTTTTTGATAACTATTTATCTTTCCCTAAATAAAAAGGAATCCATCTGCTGATAAGCCAAATAGATTCCTTGTCTAATTATATTTTAATCAAAGCCGCTTCCTGCTCTTCCATTGCCTTGCGCCATTTCACCAGTTCCCGTGCTTCAATATGCTTTTCCAACGTTTCGTCCCAGCTCGAGGTCCAGGTATTCCAGATGCGGGCATAAAAAAGATCCTGCTTCTGGTCGTATAATTGAAACTCGATGCACGGAATATGGATCGTGTCGTGTTCGATGCAGGCAGTGATCCCGGTGATGACCGTTTGAAAGGTTTCTTCTCCAAGATCAGCCCCTTCCTTCAACAAGAGCTGATACATGCGGTCCTTGTTCAAACTGCCTTTGACGGGATAGCGATACAACGGCATTGTATCTTCTGCTTCCGGATGCGCTTCACTTGCTGCTAGACGGTAATCATCGTGAACTGCACTATAGGCAATGACCGTTTTGCTACCTTCCATTTCTTCTTCAAAAATCCCTTTGCCCAGGTACTCATGTCCTTTGGGCGTCAGTTTATACCCTGACTTTTCCAATCCAATCAAGCCGGTACGCTGCATCTTGTCGATCAAATCGCTGATGAACAGCTCCTCGACAAACAGCATATCGGATAAAGTGGCAGCCCGGCGGATATCGGCTTCCTGAAAAGTCAGCAGCAGCATCTTCATCAAAATATCCATCTTCAGCCGCTTGACCCGGTCAAAGCTGACATCGTACAAGACGACAGGCAGCTGCCACACCTCTTCGTTGATAATGGTTCGATCCGGATCTTCCGCCACACTTGCCCGCAACTCTTCAATCAGCTTGTCCACTTTCTCACCCCCTGCTCTTTTCTAACACTTTCAAGCCATTTTTCTGTTTCACGACTTCCAATACATGCCGGTACATTGTTCTGGTGTCCGGCTGCTTGGCGCGTTCTGTGAACATCTTGGAACTGCCGACCAATACCAGCAACTCCTTGGCACGCGACAGCGCCACGTTCAAGCGCCGGTAATCTTTCGCAAAGCCGATGTCGCCATGCTTATTCTGGTTATTGCGCACCATGCTCAAGACGATGATGTCCCGTTCGCTTCCCTGGAAACGGTCAACCGTTCCGGTACGCACTGTCAGATGCGGCAGGCGCAACTCCTGATCGATCATCCGCTGAAGCCGTTTGACCTGTTCACCGTAAAAGCTGATGACGCCAATGCTCTTCTGCTGATCCGGATGGATTCTTCCAGCGCGCTTCGCTTCACCAGCCGCTTCATTCAAATCAACCAGTAAGGTACGAATTTCCTGAAGCTCCGCTGCATTGTAAAGGCTCTTGCCACCGCTCATCCGTTCTTCAAAATAAGCCGATTCGTTCGGCAGGTCCAGCCACATGAGGTGATTGCTGCGGGTCACTGCTGTTGATTCAAGCAGATGGTCGCGCTCCCGATCCGAATCCCCGATGCCGCATTGCAGCTGGTCTTTTTCCATTCTATAGAACGGCGCAATGGTTTCCATGATGTCTTCGTGCATGCGGTACTGAATCGCCAGCATCGTCTTGTTGGCAGCCGGCAGGTTTTTGTAAAGCCGCTCAAATAACGACTCTTCCAACAGCTTTTCCAACTCTTTCTTTTCTTCAAAGCCATTGTCTTCCTCGATCATTTCCTGCAGCGTTTCTTCCAATGTATCGTTCCCCAGAAGCGGCGGCAATTGATGGTGGTCGCCAACCAAAATGATTTTCTTGCCTTTCAGCATCGGCAATAACAATTCCGGCGGCGTGGCTTTTGATACTTCATCAATGATGACCACATCAAATTCCGGATAGTTGTCGATGAAATCCTTGCGCGCCGAAGCGACGCACGTCGTTCCGATAACATTGGCGTGCTTGATATACAGTTTTCGGATCTCGTCCAAATCGTGCTCGTTCGCCCCTGCCAATAAATCCAGCCATTTTTTCTGTACCAACTGCAATAAAGGAAGGTTCCTCATTTCCTGCTTGAGCGATTCCTTGGTAAACGACAGGCTGGCAAGTTCTCTCGCCGCCTGTTCAAGCTGTCCTTCCGGATCTGCTGACAGGATTTCATTTAACGCGAGCAGCTCTTGTCCGTAACCGGCTATCGTCTGTTCAACTTGTGTGATTTTACTATTCAACCCAGCGATCCGGGCATCACTGGTTTCCAGTTCTGCTGTTTTGACGACCTGTTCAGTTTGATGTTCGTTGATGCGTTTTTGCATCTCTTCATAGGAAGCTTTTTCTTTTTCCAGTCTTGCGAGTTCTGCTTTTTGCTCACGGATCGCGCTTTCGATGTCGTCCGGCAAACTAGCTGGATCCGGCATTTCCCGGTAGCGCTGTTCAAGCGGCGCAATCTCTTCCTGCTGTTTTTCCAGTTTGTCGAACCATTTTTCGTCCCAAACGCGGTATTGGTTTTGCTGTTTGACGAGCTGCTCGCACAACACGCGCTTCAAGTCCTGGAAGGCCCGCTTCGACTCTGCGGCATAGACATCGAAAGACTTGAGTTTGGCGCCTCTGCTCCACAGGTTATTTTGACGCCTGTACAATCCGGCAAGTGCTTTTTTCAGCACAGCTGCATCGGTACGCTGAGAACTTTTCAACAGTGTCCGCAGCTTCTCCAAATACTCATCGATTTCTGCAGACGTGTAGGCTTCCACCTGCACCAATGCTTGCTGTTTAAAATCGGCAAACGACAAGCCAGTCGGTGTCAATAATTTTTCCAGATACGAAATCGCAGCGCTGACAAGCTCGTTGTATTCATTGAGTTTGCCCCATTCCGCCATGTTTTCACGGTTTGCTTCCAAACGGTTGATCAAATAAGTCAAAGAAGGGGTTTCTTCAACACGCTGATCTTTGATCACTTGAAGCAAGCCGTCAATTTTCTTGACGCTGTCCATGTTTTGGATAAGGGCTTCTTTCTGTTCGATGATCGCGGCCATTTGATCGCGCCGTTCTACAGTGGCAGCGATTTCCTGTCTTTTTTCCGCCAGGTCCTGTTCAAGACGCGGAAGGCCGAGTGCCCGCTCGAGTAATCTGAGCTGATTTCTTATGGGCTGTTGCTGTTCCTGAAACCATGCGCTGTCTTGTTTGCCGGCAATAACAATGGAAGCCTCATCGATCAGATCCTCGAGTTCATGCAGCCGGTAAGCCAGTTCACGGCTTACATTTATCGCTTTGCCTTTCTCGAACTCAAATGCTGACAGTTTCACCTGCTCTTGTTCAAGCAGTTTTTGAATTGACTGATGTTTGCCTTGTGCTGCTTTCTTCTCTTCCACGGCCACTTTCAAACTCTCATAAACCGGCTGCAGATTTAGCGTCGCCTGCTCATTGGCTGTCAGTTCCCGTTTTAGTTCCGGTTCCCGCTTCTCGCGCATTTCGTATTGATCGGTAATTTCTGCCAGTGTATGGTCTTTCCAATACTGCCCGACATTTTCTTCAATGAATTTCTTGCCTTCTTCTTCGATGCTTTCGGTCCGCCCGACGCGCAAAATGCGGATGTCCTTATTGGCAAGCAGGCGTCCGAGTGCATTATCGACTGCCAGATTGGATTGTGACGCAACCAGCGTCCGCAAACCTTTCCGGGCATTCTGCAGGCAAATTTCCGAGATGACCGTAGTTTTCCCGGTTCCCGGCGGCCCTTGGATGACGTACAGATCCTCTGCTGCCATCGCCCCCGATACCGCTTTTTGCTGAAATTCGTTCAGCCGGTTATGGAAAGTCAGTTTTCCTATAGTTTGGAGCGGCTTAACCGGCGGTTTTTCCTCGAACAGAATCCGGTCGAGATTCGGATTGACTGCAAGGCCTTTCTCCAAATTGGCAAAGCCCTGCCGCAGCCGTCTGATTTGGCTTAACGCTGCGAAATTGCTGAAAACAACTTCTTTTTTATCGAGTGCCAGCCCTTTT
The DNA here is from genome assembly GCF_014836985.1 of Planococcus wigleyi. Classification (GTDB taxonomy): domain Bacteria; phylum Bacillota; class Bacilli; order Bacillales_A; family Planococcaceae; genus Planococcus; species Planococcus notacanthi. The sequence continues at coordinate 203,337 of NZ_JACSPU010000005.1, forward strand.
TCACGGAGTTGTTTGACGATGTAACTTTGAAGTTCCACTTCGACTATGCGGTTTGCCGCTTTGATGACTGTGCCGATGTCTCCCGAGATTCCCGTGAGCCGGACGGTCAAATTTTTCAGCGATTTCCATTCCGTGTCTTTCAATTGGCAGCCCTTTAATGTAATGCGGCTGAAATCATGGCTGAACGACAAACTGGAGTATCCAGTCTTAATGTCCGGAATATCCATGCCGCGTTCCTGGATCTTCAAATAGCCTTCCCAGCTGCCGATTCGCTTTTTGACATAATCTGAACTGTCTTTGGCCGGCGTCATGCGGTTGACGAGATTGATTAACGATACCGGAGCCGGATCACGGGAGCGGTCGAACACCATGTATTCCTCGCGCTGCCAGTTGGTTCCGAGCGCCTGATAGGATTTTCGGAGAGTCAGGTTGGTAATCAGCAAATTGTGATTGGTAAAGACGCCGTGAAGGACGATTGATCCCTGCAGGTCTTTGCCGGCCAGCGGGACGTTCTCCGCGCTGTCCAAAATCAGCGCCACTGAAAGCTCACCTTCCGCATTGGATGGGTAGCGTTCAATAAAGACTTTAAACACTTTGTCCGCAACAAAAAACGAGCGTTCGCTGATGCCGAACCCTCCCATTTTTTCCATAGCCGTCTTGGTCAACCGTATTGACGTTCTGATTGTTGCTGTATGTGCTTTAACCATCTAATCACCTGTTCTTTTAAAGCTGAAGAAATTTCAAACCGGTTCTGTCCACCTGATCTGTTTTCATCTAATCATATCATCAATTGACGGATAAGAGCTTGAAAGTTGTAAATTTTATAGGAATATACGTTCGCTCTTATTTCTTGCAAGGCAAATACAGCCGCGTTTGACACATTCCGTAAATATGCTGTTTTTTTATAGTATGATCTGACCCTATAAGCATTTCCTTAGAAACTCCACGAAGCGTTTGTTGCGATTGGCATTTCAATTTCATAAGATGAGAAGAGTGCAGGAGGGGAAAACAATGGATACTCGTAAAGTCGGAGAATTAATTTATCGTTTGCGAAAAGAAAAAGAACTCACACAAAAACAATTGGCGGATCAGCTGAATCTCTCGGACCGCACAATTTCAAAATGGGAGCGCGGACATGGCTGTCCGGACGTTTCTCTCCTTCCCCGCTTGTCTGCGGTGTTTGGGGTAAATATCGAAAATATTCTCGGGGGCGATTTGCCGTCGAATGAATTCATAGGAGGAAATATGAAAAAATCGAATTATTTTGTTTGTCCGTCATGTACCAACATCGTCCTTGCAACCGGCGATATTACCTTGTCGTGCTGCGGCAGAAAATTAGAGCCTTTGGAAGCGAAAAAAGCAACAGAAGATGAAAAGCTGATTATGACTGAAAGCGATCAGGAATGGTTCATTTCGAGTAACCACCCGATGACAAAAGACCATTACATCTCGTTCCTCGCTTTTGCAACAGGCGACCAAGTCCAGCTGATCAAACAGTTTCCCGAATGGAGTATGCAATCCCGCATTCCGAAACGCAAACACGGGAAATTATTATGGTATGACACGCAGTTTGGATTGTACTATCAGCTTGTGTGAAAATCATTGATTAAGCAGAAATATTATGAATAAAGAATAACTCGTTAATATAAAATATTGCATTTGATCTATTTGCAGCGTGTAGACAGGTAGATTTTGATTCAAGGCGGGTATAGTATATCAACTATACTTCAGGAGGTTGTTGATCATGCCACATCCATCCAACAACAGAATCGATTCGGCTTCACGCGTGATCTTGGCATCGCCAAAAGCCATTTACCAGGCATTTCTGGATCCGGAAGCATTAAGTTCCTGGCTGCCGCCTAAAGGTATGTCGGCACGTATTGATATGTTCGAGCCTCGCCAAGGCGGCTCCTACAAGTTGACGCTAGTGTATGAAGCCGACCATTCAAACCCTGGAAAGACCTCGGACCATACCGACGTTTCCCAAGGAAGATTTCTGGAATTGGTGCCTGACACGAAAATCGTACTGGCCGGACAATTCGATTCTGAAGATCCTGCATTTGCCGGCGAAATGATTCAGACCTGGTATTTGGAAGCCGTTTTAGAAGGCACAAAAGTCACCATCGTTTGCGAAAATGTGCCTGAAGGAATTCGGAAAGAAGATCATGACGAAGGACTCGGTTCCACACTTGAAAATCTTGCCCAGTTTATAGAAGTACAGACTGGGTGAGTTTTTTTTCTTGAATAAATTATTGTTTCTCAAACTCATTTATAAATTTTTAATGAGTATTTCATCAAACTAAATACGGAAAATACTATTTTTATCCTATTCTTCCATTTCGTAATTGATTTGATCCAAGGCAGCTCGTAACTCTTTTTCAATTTCTTCCTCACTGTATCCAGATAATTGGAGTTCCTCTACCATTTCGTCTGCGTCAATGTATTTATCAACAAGCCTGTACTCTTCATTTGACAGTCCATGCATATTTGATGAACAACCTGCTAATACTGCACAGATACATAAACTAGCAATTAGAGTTGCCTTCAATGATTTATTCACTGCGATTTCCTCCTTTTGCCAAGACCAATAAGACTATTATACCTATAACTTTAAGACTAGCATATAGACAATATAAGGTATATTTAATTATGGTAAATCAAGGGACTTAGTTCAAATTGATTTAACTAATTAATGTGATCCTATCATTAAGACAGATAAAAACCAGCCACCTTCATCTGTCATTCCTTAGATGGAGGCGGCTGGTTTTTAGTTATTACCTGGAAAGATCGTTAGAGATGTTTAAAAAATATGCATTTTAAGAAGAATTGACTACCGCTGTAGTTGTCCTAATTAAGGTTTTACAGCTGGCACATCTTTCCGCACAACATCAAATAGCCCCGAACCTATGATTTCCAAAGCCGATTGCATTCTTTCAGATGAGATGTTGTTTTCAATTGTATCTTCAGGTGTGTGGTAGACTTTCTCGATATGGTAAACGAGCGGATCCCAGCTATCGATGCCCATCCAGATGAATAACGCAGCAGGGATGCCGGCATTATGGAAAGGTACGTGGTCGCTGGATCCGAATTTACCTGGTAAAATATCTGAATTACCGAGACGTGCTCCTGCGGCAACGGTGGAATCTGTGATGATATTCGTGCTGCCATCCACAGTCATCGCATAGAGGTTTTCAGCTTTTTCATAGCTTGTTGCCACCATATCCGGATTGAATACGGCTTCGATGTTATCGCGTTCAGACTAAGACAATTGGTCCACGTAATAGCGTGATCCCAATAATCCCCTTTCCTCAGAACCGAATGCCACAAACTTCAAATCTTTGTCGGTGTTGTAGCTTTTGAATACACGAGCCAACTCAAGCATTAATGCAACTCCGGAAGCATTATCACTTGCACCTGGCGCCCCCACAACACTGTCCATATGAGAAGTTAGAAGTACCTCTTTACTGGAAGCAGTCTTTGTTTTTGCTTTTTTCGTTCCGATGACATTGACTGATTGAAGATTTGAATAATGAGTTGCCGTCAGATTTAATGTGACCGGTCCTTCTGCAAGCTGCTCTTTCAGCCACTCCACTTGGATAAACGCTGCTCCGTATACAGGAACATCGTACTTCTTCGTGAGGCTCGGATTAAAGGTGGAGCCATAATTACCGCGGCTTCCCACAACACTCTGCAAGATGACACCTGCTGCACCTGCATTCACTGCATTGTCGACTTGTGTCCGATAAGCAGCAGTGGAGGCTTCACGCGTCAACGCAACAATTTTCCCCGCAGTATCTGCCGGGAAATCAGCAGGATTGAGTCCCCCTTCTACATAAACCACTTCCGCTTCTACGGCTTCATTGCTGACTTTTCCATTGCTGGAAGCTCCCATTTCCCAAAGCGTTCCATCAGCGAACTTCACATCCGCGATATACTGATCTGCCACCGGGAAATACTGATACTCCACGCCAAAACCGAGGCCCTTCAATGTATTTGCAATATAGTCCGCCGCTTGTTTCTCAGCTTCCATTCCGCCTGGCCTTGAACCGATTTCTTCCGATAAATAGCGGATGTGGTCAATTGCCCGTTCCGCATCGACGCGGTTAATAATTTTCTGGTCCTGCGCCGCTCCGGAATTTCCGTTTGCCGCATAGGCAGTTGTACCGGCACTGAAATCAGCAACCGGCGATGCGAACGGCGATAGGCTGAGCACCATAGCCCCTGCAAGTGTATAACTCAACAATGCCTTTTTCATTTTTTTCGGTTTAGCTTCTGCAGAATATGAACTTTTTTTCATCAATCATCGCTCCATTTCACGGTTTTATTTTTTGATTAGCTGGTAGACAGAAGCCCCCACCAAATCTCCTGCTTCTTTCAGCCGTTCTGCACTGACAAATTCAATCGTATCGAGCGGTGTATGATAATAAGGCTCTAAATTGGCGGTTCCAGGTTCCCGACGAATAAAGTTTACAGCCGCGATGCCCGCTTCATAAAATGGAACATGATCTGATGCCCCTCGTTGATAAAGAATGAGTTCAGAAGGGGTACCGATTCGTTTACCAGTGGCCGCCGCTGTTTCTGAAACAATGTTCGGTTGGCCATCCAAAGTATTCATGTAGATAGCGGTTGCATTTTCCCACGAAGTTCCGACCATATCCATATTGAAATTCCCGATGCTTCTGGAGATTTCATCTTGGCTCAGCTGCGACACATAATAGCGTGAACCGACAAGCCCGATTTCTTCAGCCCCTACAAAAGCAAATCTGACTTCCTCATCAATCGGATAGCTTTTCAAGACCCGTGCAATTTCCAGGGCTGTGGCTGTGCCAGAGGCATTGTCACTTGCTCCAGCCGCAAAAGGAACACTGTCATAATGTGCGGTCACATGGACAATCCCATCCCCTCCACCTTTCTTCGGAGTACGGGTCGCAATGATATTCTGGGACGTGGCATTTTCAATCGCCGAAACGGTCAGTGTCACATTGCCTCCAACAGCTTCAACATCGGCAAGCAATGCTTCTCCACTCGCTTTTGTAATGCCTCCAACAGGAATCTGCACAGCTGCAGAACCCAGTGATGGATTAATTGGCCCAGGCTGTTCGATGTTATTGTAGATCAATACACCAACTGCTCCAGCTGCGTAAGCATTATTCACTTTTTCTGCAAATGGGATTCCGCCACGCGAAATGAGGGCAATTTTCCCAACAGCTTCTGTGCTGAAATCTTCCGGATACCCCAGGCCGCCATCATATAAAGAGGCAGTCAATCCGGTATCGGCTGTCGCTGCGGATCCAGCTGGAACATTCACAAGCACTTCATTTCCTGCATCAGTCTGTAAATGGCCAAGTACCGTGTCGCCGATGGCAAACTCCTGAATCTCGACGTCGTATCCGTAGGACAACAAACGCTCTTTAATAAAATCAGTTGTTTCTTTCTCTGCCGGCGTACCTGCCACACGCGGCCCTATCGTTTCTGTCAGATGATAGACATCTTCATACATCCGGTCTGCACTGATTCGGTTAATGACTTTCTGATCAAACGCTGCCGCGCTTTGTCCGGGTGCTGCTACCGCTTTTGCCGGTTCGAAAACACCGGCAGGAGCCATGTAAAGGCTCGATGTAACAAGTAGAGCGGATAAAAACGTGGTTTTCAACTTCACATTTTTCAAATTCCCTTCCCCCTTTGTGATGGTCGGCTCTTATTAAGCCATAACAGTTATTCCTTTCCATCTTGGATAAATCCTTCCTTAAAAAACAAATAAGGAATAAAGTACCTGAATTTTCTGATAAACAAACCAAAAGAACTGTATCGAATCTTGTATTTTCAGTAATTTTCTTTTAAAACACCTACAAAAATACCATGGATTCCTGTCGGCCTTTCTTTGCATGAAGGCTTCATTAAAACAAAAAAAGACAAAAGCGGCGCTGTGGAATGATCTCCAAAGTGCTGCTTTTGCCTTTATTTTTTTCTTCGCAAATCAATGAGCATGTCAATTGCCCGGACATTGAAATCTTTCTACTTTTTCCCCAAATCCCGCTTCACAATCTTATCGCTTACTTGCTGGCCACTGAGTGTCACCATCGGCATGCCGCCTCCTGGGTTGACAGTACCCCCGACAAAATACAGGTTGTCGTAGAGTTCGCTTTGTTTTTTGTGTTTGAAGCCGCCGTTCTTGTTTTTATCGGAAACGGTGCCGTAAATGGCTCCGCGATCCGAACCGTAAACGCGTTCAATATCATGCGGTGTCCAGGCATCGCGCGTAACAGTATTCTCCCTTAATCCTTCCAGTCCCATGCGTTCCAATTTATCGAGCACGCGTTCTTCAAACTGCCGGTACTGTTCCGGTGTAAAAGGCTTGTCCTGGATATACGGGATATGCGGCAGGATTTTGATGTTTTCATGCCCAGGGGGCGCCTGTGTTGGATCGGTCTTGTTGACGTTGACCAAGTAAATTGTCGGGTCGTCCGGAAGTTCGTGCTTCTCAAACACTTTGTCCATCTGTTCATGCAGGTTCTCCGAAAAGAAGAAATTGTGGTGATTCAGGAATGGATAGGTTTTCTTGACGCCGAGATGCAGGACCAGACCCGAACTTGAAGGTTCATATTTATCCACCAGTTTCGCAACAAACTTCTTGTCTGCATCCACCATCTTTTGATAGAACGGAATGACTTCCATGTTCGACACATAATAATCGGCAGTCTTAAATGAACCATCCGCCAATTCAACGCCTGCGATTTGTTTGTTTTGATTGGTATGGGCCCGGACCACGCCCACCCCTGTGTGAATTTGGACGCCTTCTTCTCTTGCCAAACGCTCAAGGCCTTCTGCCAGTTTATGCGTTCCGCCTTTGACGTACCAGCAGCCCTGTGCATGCTGCATGTAAATCATCATGTTAAGCACTGCCGGCGCACTGTACGGAGATGAACCGACGTATTTGACGTAGTAGGACAGCATGTCGCGCAGATGCGGATTGCTGATGCGTTTGGAAATGGCGCTGTACATGGTCGACGTCAAGTCGAAGCCGGTCAAAGTCGCGAGGATTCCGTTTTGCGCAACTGCCTCTCGCGGCGACTCAAAGCCTTCCTTCAAATAGCTGTGTTCCGTTGTTTTATAGATGCGTTGCGCGTATTTCAACAGCGCATAATACTCTTTCATATCCTTTTTCGACAGGGCCGGATTCTCCCGTTCCATCAAGCGCAGGTCATGATACAAATCAAGCACTGTGCCATCTGGGAAGAAAGAACGCCATTCCCGTTCAAGGCGCTGGATCGGCACATAATCCTCCATCCGCTTGCCGCTGCCTTGGAATAATTTATCAAAAATATGGGGCATGGTTAAAATCGACGGTCCTAAGTCAAAACCAAAGCCATCCTGCTCTAAGCGATTTACTTTTCCGCCGATGTGTTCATTCTTCTCATATAAAGAAACCGCGTACCCTTTTTGTGCCAGGGAAATCGCTGCGGACAAGCCGCCGAGGCCGCCGCCGATCACGATTACGGATTTACCAGGATTCATCATACATGTGCCGCCCTTCTGTTCCACTGTATTTTTTAACAGATCTGCATAACAGCAGATTCACTTACGCATACGAGCCTTTATGTTCCTCATGATGCCCTTAGATTAAAGTTCTTCAAAATATAGTCATAATCCTTCTATTTCCCTGACTTCATGCTTTAAAAACCTGTTTTGTATAGACTTTGTATAATAATTATACGCTACTTTCAAGATAGCATATCGGGTCATTTATTTCCTTTAATAGCCCGTACAGAAAATCACCGCACACAAAAACCCACCTATTTTTCCCCAAAGGAAGAACAGGTGGGTGGCGCCAAGATTAAAATGCCGGCTGGTAAGCTGTCAGCGGAATGTCTTCGTACGCTTCCGGATCCAGTTGATCAACTGACCCGTCTGCGACGCCTTCAATAATTCCGGATAAGCCGCGTTCAACTGATTTGACCAGTTGGCCTTTTTCCTTTTGCCCGAGGCTTTGCGTCTGTCCTCTTACTTCAAAGAGCACCGTTCCGCTGCCATTCAATGCATAGGTGCCAAGCGCTGTTCCTGGCAGATCCAAGCCTTGCGAATAAAGCGAGATGTTGGTGAATTTCGACTGGCCGTAAGACTGAAGTTCGTTGTATGCCAGCAAGTTCAATTGTCTTGAAAAGTCGTAATCGTAGCTATCCGCATACTCGGCATACTTCGCGCCTTCCGGAGTGGATGGATCCGGTACGAATTGAGCCGACAGGGAAAGCGTTACAGGATCGGCAGTGCCATCGACATAGTAAAGCCCTTGATGGTGCAAATCGACAAAGACATCTACGTTGCCGAATTCATCTTGGAGGGATTTATAGACGTCACGGGAAGTTTGCGCTTCGGGTGTGATGAACCAGCCGGGTTGGTTTGATGCTCCCGGGAAATCCTGTGCTTGCGGCACGTAATCAAGGTCCGGGTTGAAGTCACGGTTTACGTCAAACCCGGGATTCGCACCGTAATCATAACTTTGGCTGATGCCGCGGTCCAAATAATTCCATGAAGGCGATGCCCCTGCAAGCTGCGGGAAGTTTTCAAGCGTTTCGTTCCACGTCATGCTGTTGCGGCGTTTATCCGCTTCCGACGCATCGGGATTCATCATCGGCATGAAGACGATCGTCACTTCTTCGCGGATTGCCTTTGACTGTTTCGAGTTGTTGGACAAGGTTTTCAGCAAGTTAAGAATAGCGACCGTACCCGTTTTTTCATTGCCGTGGATTTCACTTTGCATTAAAAGAACCTTGTCCCCGGTTCCAACGCGCGCGGTATAGATGTCCAGGCCTTCATGCGATTGTCCGGCTACATTCACTTGGACGGTCCCTTTACTATTGGATTCAATCTGCTTCAAGCTTTTTTGCAGCTCCTGATAGTCGATAAATCCAGAGATGCTGTTATCATGGTGATGCTGTGCAGGCTTCGCCTCATTTTCAACCGCATACACCGGCATCGCCAATGCCGTACATAACCCTAATACCCCAACCGTACTCGCCCATCTTCTCTTCAAAAACACCCACTCCTTCTTTTGTTTTACTTAACTGGAAAATAGCATAGCAATAAAAGAAATAATAGTAAATATATTTAGAATATTCAATTCTTTAGTATCATTTAAGCTTTATCCGCTTCCATATTTCTGTATCAATAGGCACAGAACAAGGTAAATACTTCGGACCACTAAATAATGCCACACAAAAACCACCTTTCCAAAGAAAGATGGTTTCGCATACACTTACTATTATTTACACAAGAATCGTCCATAAAATCATCGTGAAGACGATTGTTGTTACCCCTTGCAGCAACGTAGCGGCAGTTTGGGCTTTATACGCATCCGTCACTTTCATTCCGCTGAACTGTGTAACGACCCAGAAGAAGCTGTCGTTTACATGGCTCACCGTCATCGCACCGGCTCCGATAGCCATGACGACAAGCGCAAGCGGCACTGCCCCTTCAACGCCAAGCGAAGGCAAAAGAGGCGCAACCAAAGTCGACGTGATGACAAGTGCTGCCGTTGAAGACCCTTGAGCTGTCTTCAATGCTGCAGCAATGAAGAAGGGAATCAGCAGGAACACCGAACCGCCTGCCAGTGCAGACAGGTCCATTCCTGAAATGACGTCTGCCACGCCCGAATTCGTGATGACACGGCCGAATGCTCCACCAGCTCCTGTAATCAACAAGATCGGTGCTGCGCTGACCAGTCCTTGTCCAACCAAACCAGACAAGGTTTCTTCGTTCCATTTCGGAAGCAAGAAGAAAGCCGCAAATACACCAAGCAATAAAGCTACAGTTGGTGATCCTAAAAACTTCAAAATATTGGTCAACAAATCTTCTCCGCCAAGGACACTGGCAATCGAACCTGCTCCAATCAATACGACAGGAAGCACAATCGGCAGGAAGGCTTTAAATGTAGAAGGCATTTCCCCAAAGGATTTGATGACTTCTTCATAGCTCAAATCGCCGCTTTTGACGGTGTCTTCCGGCACTTCGATTTTCGAAGCGACTTTGACTGCCCAGAAATAACCGACAATTGCTGCAGGAATGGCGGTAACCAAACCGATCAGAATAATTGTTCCCAAGTAATTTTCAGCACCGATGTTGCCGGCAGCTGCAATCGGCCCAGGTGTAGGCGGCACCAATGTATGCGTCGCATACAAACCGGTGGCAAGCGCTACTGACATGGAAGCGATCGACACTTTCGCACGTTTCGCCAAGGCTTTTTTCAAGCTTGATAAAATAATGAATCCAGAATCGCAAAAAACAGGAATTGAAACGATAAAGCCGATGATCGACATAGCCAGCTGCGGCCGCTTTTCTCCGATCAGGCGCAAAACCACTTCCGCCATCCGGTAAGCAGCACCGGATTTTTCCAAAATGACACCGATGATGGTACCGGCGACGATAACGATCCCGATGCTGGTCATCAATCCGCCAAAGCCTTCGTTGACGCTGAGTACGACATCCGCAAGCGGCATGCCGGAGGCGATTCCCATGAAGAATGCGCCGATCAATAAGGACAGGAAAGGATGGAGTTTCAATACGGCTGTCAACAACACAACCAATACAACACTTATAGCAATAATCACGAATAACATCTCAACACCCCTTTTATTTTTTCAGGTACGTTTCAACGACCTTGTGTGTTTTGTGTTTCAACTGGCGGAAAGCATCTTTTTTCGATTGTTCCGCCGTTATGTCACCGCCCACCACCGAGTGGATTTCAGTAAAATACGGTTTCAGCAAGACAAGGCTTCGGCGGTCGACCATCCCGGAAATTAAGATTACGGGCTTGCCCCCTGTTTTCGCAGCTTCTGCAATACCAAAAGGTGTTTTGCCGGATAAGGTCTGGCTGTCTGTTCTGCCTTCTCCTGTGATGATCAAGTCGGCCGTTTCCACATAGCGCTGAAACGAAATTGCCTCCAACACCACATCAACGCCGCGCCTCATCTCCCCTGCGAAAAACGCCTGCATCGCACCACCGGCACCTCCTGCTGCACCCGATCCTTTTTTATCATGGAGTTTCACGCCGGTGAGCCTTTCGGTGATGTCTGCAAAATTTCGCAGGTTGCCATCGAGTTGCCGAACATTTTCAGAAGTCGCTCCTTTTTGCGGTCCGAATACCGCAGAAGCTCCGTGTTCACCTACCAATGGATTTTCCACATCAGAAGCAATCAGAAATTTGCTTTTTGCAATGCGCGAGTCAAATCCAGAACGATCCAGTGTCACCAGTCGCCCAAGTTCCCCTCCGCCGCGTGCCAATGCCTTGCCGTTCTCGTCCAACAGTTTCATGCCGAGGGCCTCGAGCATCCCGGCACCGCCATCGTTTGTGGCACTGCCGCCGAGTCCGATGATGAAGCTCCTAAAACCAGCGTCCAATGCATGCCGAATCAATTCGCCCGTGCCATAAGAAGAAGCGATGAGCGGATTCCGTTCATGTTTTTTAAGCAAGGGCAATCCGGACGCTTCCGCAATTTCAATTACACAGGTTTTGCCGTCGCCCAAAATCCCATAGCTTGCAGAAATTGTTGTTCCAATCGGATCTTCGACTTGCTTAGCGACCAATTTTCCGCCAGTCGCTTCCACCATCGTGTTCATCGTCCCTTCACCGCCATCAGCTGCAGGCAGCAGAACCACGTCTACTCCACTGTCCAGTTCATGGATTCCTGCCGCCATTGCCTGAGCCGCGCCTGTTGCAGACAAGCTGCCTTTAAATGAATCGGGTGCTACTATGATTTTCACTGCAAAACCTCCTTGCTATTCTGTTAAAGCGCTTACATAAAATTATAATGAAAAGGTCAGGGAGATACATTATACTTGATGTATATATTTTTGGCGGAATAGTTAGAATAAATATACGTAGAGGAGAAGTTATGATCACAAAACAGTTAGCCGAAGAAATCGTCGAACAAACCATGATTCGCCTGAACCGCAATTTGAACGTCATGGACCCCAATGGCATGATCTTGGCTTCAGGCGAAGCCGAACGAATCGAAAAGATTCACGAAGGCGCCGCGCATGTAGCCAAAAGCGGTGAGACATTATCCATCGCAGAAGAGGATTTAAACAATTGGCACGGCGTGAAACCGGGCATCAATATGCCAATCCACTTCCAAGGAAAATTAGTCGGGGTCATCGGCATCACCGGCAAGCCGGAAGAACTCCAGGAGATTTCAACGCTGGTCCAATTGACGACGGAAATGATGGTCCACCAATCCCTCATCACTTCCCATGTCGAATGGAACCGAAAACGCAACGAGTTGATATTCGATGAACTGACCAGCGGCAAGCCCTTGTCCGCCGCTGTGCATGAACGGATTTTCCAAATGGGCTTGGAAGGCAAGATTTCATTTGTCACATTGCTGATTGAACTGAAGAAAATGCCTTCCCTTTCCCATCGGATTATCGAACAGCTGGAAGAACAATTTTCAGGACATGCCGTTGTCGCTGGCCATTCTCAACTCAATGAAATTTTCCTGTTGGTGGCAAATGACAATCCATCCGAGTTGGAAGCCAAACTATACAATATGCTTCATTTTCTGCAAAAGAACGCACCGGGCAGAATCGGCGTCGGCATTATGGTCGACAGCATATTCGATGTCCGGACTTCTTACCTGGCAGCACGGAATGCCCTGGATTTCGGAACCCCGGGCCAGCAATTGATTTATTACGAAGATGTGGAATTGTTGGCGCTGTTGAAACGGAATCCCGAAGATGAAGTCGCCAAATTCACCGGCAGAATTCTTACAGGATTGAACGAATCCCTGTGCCAGACACTGACTACCTACTTCGCCGCTAATCAAAGCCAGGGTGAAACCGCTGACCGCTTAAAAATCCACCGCCATACCTTGGGCTATCGCCTGAAAAAGATCCGGGACATTACCGGGTTGGACCCGTCGGAGTTCAAAGACGCGGTCGCTATGTATTTGGCATTGGCGCTAAGAAGCTAAAGCGGGTTATCGATTTCTTTTAAATGCAAAAGCAGCGCGGCGGATGGAATCATCTGCCGCGCTGCTTTGTTGGGGGAGCTGCCACTGTACCGATACATGCATTTAGTGGATAAGCATAGGACTTACACTTTTTTAGTAATCTTGCTATGCAATAATCTTCTGACGCCATCAACGTCATCCATCTTATTTTTAGATACAATATAAGCAGACATTCCACTATTGAATAAATAAAAGTTGGATGGGTCTTCGCCTATTTTTTCGATTCCTGACCAAGACTGCATTTTTTCACCTGTAGAACTGATTTCCCGAAGGCCCTCTTCGGTAAAAATCATTGTATGGTCTCCCAATATCCCTTCACCTTTCCCTTCTCGAACCATCTTCCGGGCATTGCGCCGGATCAGGCGATAGAAATAAGCAGGATAAAAAACAGCCCATAAAACTCCAAGAATAAAGAACGGAATCAATAAAAAGAGAACCGGCATATCCAATACAAAAGACAAAAAAACGGCCATCACCAAATACATGATCGGTACTGTTATTCGTTGAATCATCAACGATTTCTTCACTGTCTCTGAATTCTTTGCATAGTAGTCGTTAAATTGCAGATATGCCTCTTCGGATATATTGTAGTTGAACTCCACCTGTCCGGCTCCCTTCCAGTTTTCAAATCTGCTTCCAAGCCTTCACCTCAACACCAGCTGACTCGTTTACATAGTCTAATAGTAACATAGCAGGAAATAATTCCTAACACATTTCCAGTTACTTTTTTATGTTATTTCCACTCTTCTCATTTCATGAAAATAGATCTAAACGGTGAAGAAAAAACAGCTGTATGGCCACGCAATAAAATCACAAAAATCTTAAAGGAATTTCCGAGAAGCCAGCGAATACTATCCAGTAAACGAATGGAACTGGAGGAATGGCTGATCATGAAAATGAAGACACAAGTCAAATCGAAGCTGTCACGGACATTTTCAAGTAATTTCACGAAGGCCTACCAGAAGTTCACCATGAACCATATGAAAGAAAACAAAAGTCTGCCCGAAGCCTTTTTGCAAAAGCCGTTGTCTCAGTGTAAAGTGGCACTTGTTTCGACTGCTGGCGTCCACTTGAAATCGGACGAACCGTTTGACGTGGACAACCCGGCCGGAGACCCTTCGTTTCGGCTCATCCCCAATGACGTCACCGAACAGGAACTGACAGTGACGCATATCTATATCGATACAAAGTTCGCCAAAACCGATCCGTCCATCGTGTTTCCGCTCCAGCAGCTGAAAAAAGCAGCGGCGGATGGAAAGATTGGCGTGGCTTCCAATGTGAACATTGGATTGAACGGCGGCATTCTGGATACGGCCATAGCCGAAAAAGATTTCATTCCAAAAGTGGTCGAACTGTTCAATAACGAAGGCATTGATGCAGCGCTTCTGGTGCCTGGCTGAGGATCTTGCCATAACGTGCTTGGGCTGTATGCCCGGGCTTTAGAAGTTTCACATATTCCAACAGCGATGGTCACCTTGTTCCCGGAAATCACGGACAAAGTCGGAGCTCCGCGCACGCTCCATGTTCCCTTTAAAATGGGCCGTCCATGCGGCGAGCCTTTCGACTTTGAGACAAGAAAAAAAGTGGTGGATCAATTGCTGGAATTGTTGACTCTGCCTCCAGGTACAAGAGCCATCTATCAGGACAAATCATAAAGAAAAGGAGATGCAGTTCCAGTTGATGAACTTCGTCTCCTCTTCCAAATACGTTTCAACAAAAAAGGCGATACCCACAACTCGTTAAGTCGTTGGTATCCCCTTTTTTATGATTCAATTTTCACCAATGAAAGAGTAATAAGCAGGAAGAGAGACAACAGACCAAATGTTCAGCTCGTCAACGTGTCTTTTGGGAAATCGTACACTGCAAACTCCTTCTTTCTTATCGAACTTTTACTTCTTTTTTGGATTCTTTCTTTTTCAACTGGCCAATGCCCATTTCTCTCGCTTCCAGGTTGACTGCTTTGATCAGACTGAAAGTCATCAAAACAATAACCATGGAGAATGGGAAAGCCACGATAATCATCGTATTCTGCAATGCCTGCAGCCCTCCCGAATAGAGAAGGACAAGCGCTGTAGTAGAAAGGAAAAAGCCCCAAATCAATTTGATTCGTACGCTCGGGAAAAGTGATCCATTCGACGTCATCATTCCCAGAACATAAGTGCCTGAATCGGCAGATGTGACGAAGAAAGTGATGATGATCAGAATGGTCAAAATCGACAACGCTAAACTGAATGGATACTGCTCCAGCAAACCGAAGAGCGAAGCTTCAGTCGGTAATGAGGAAAGAGCCACAGCACCCGTATTTTCTCCTGAAATTGCTGCTGTCCCAAATGTCGAGAACCAAATAAACCCGATAAGCGAAGGAATCAACAAGACGTAAACGACAAATTCCCGGATGGTTCTGCCTCTTGAAACCCGGGCAATGAAAATACCGACAAACGGTGACCATGCAATCCACCAAGACCAATAGAAGATGGTCCAGCCATTGATCCACTCGCGGCCTTCTTCATTGAACGGAGCCAAGCGGAAACTCATATTGACGAATGTCTGGACATACGCACCAAGCGTGTCTGTGAATAAATTCATAATTAATAAAGTCGGCCCAAAAATCAATACAAAAACAAACAGGACAGCCGTCAATCCCATATTGGCGTTGCTTAGAATCTTGATTCCTTTGCTCAGACCGGTTGATGCTGAAACCAAAAACAAAACCGTCAGCACAAGTACGATGACAAGCTGCATCAAGAAACTTGCTGGAATGCCAAACAAGTAGGTCAAGCCCCCGTTGATTTGCGCGGTACCGAAGCCAAGGGTAGTCGCTACCCCAATTACGGTTGACACCACAGCGATGACATCGATCGCTTTTCCGACGAATCCGTCAACACGATCGCCTAATAGCGGGCGCAATGTCTTGCTGATTAAACCGAGTTCGCCTTTTCTGAACGTAAAGTAAGCGACAGTCAGTCCGACAATCCCATAAATCGCCCACGCGTGGATGCCCCAATGGAAAAACGTGTACCGCATGGCGTCTTTTGCGGCTTCTTCAGTTCCTGTGATTCCGGTTGGTGAACTGATGGCAAAATGGCTGAGTGGTTCAGCTGTTCCGTAAAAAATCAATCCAATGCCGACACCGGCGCTAAAAATCATTGCGACCCAAGTTGGGCGTGAAAACTCAGGCTTTTCATCTTGTTTTCCAAGTCTGATCCGGCCAACCGGGCTGAATAAGAAATAAGCACAAACTGCTACAAAAAACGTGACAACCAATAAATAATACCAGCCAAAATGCGTCGTGATAAACGCCTGCATATTGCCTGTTACTTTTTCCAGTGTATCCGGCATGGTGATACCGAACAAAACAAGCACCAACATGATAGCCACTGAACTAAAAAATACTCCTGAAACTTTTTTCATCTTAGTGTATAGCTCCCGTCTTAAATTATTAGCGGCGGGTTTACTTCCATTGGACAACATATGTATACATGCAAAAACCAATATAACTCTTATTTTTTTTGAAGAAGCAATCGTATTTAACCCTTGTAAACCGTTTCGGCCAGCTAACGGACCGGACAGTTTTCCACTTAACTAGATGTTCCTAACGCCTGTTAAATCGGTCTATCTTCCTGCTTTTTCATCACGGAAGCGAACGGCATTTGTCAGCCAAAACCACTCTTCCCGTGATCTTTCCCATGTTTTTGTAACGAGCCATCAGACCATTATACATGATTTCCGCCTCACTTTCACCCCCACCCACTAGATGTAGATTAATCCACGCTAACCACAGACCTGAAATTCCAAAGAAACAAGCTAAACACAGTACGAATATTTTCATCATTAGGCAGCACCTCCTTTATAGCTCTTTTCAGAAAACGGTACATGCCGAAGCTGAAAACTATTAAAGATGTTTTCCACATACTATAATTCAAGTAGTCAGACAATTTAAGGAAAGAGGAGGATTTTTGTGAATAAAACAGCGGTTGAGACATTATTCGTGAATCATTTTGTAGATGGCATTCTGGATCCCGGAAAAGAAATGCTGGGACCAGTAAAAGACGGCGGAACGATCATCGCCAATACGGCGCCGGGCTGTTGGGGACCGATGATTACGCCAAGCATTAAAGGCGGCCACGAAGTGACCAAGCCCGTCTACGTAGAAGGGGCTGAACCCGGAGATGCCATTGCCATCCGGATTCAATCCATTACCGTAACTTCACAAGCCACGGCTTCCGGCAACGACCAAATGATCGAAGACCGTGCAGACGGCGATGGCTACGTAGCAGCCAAGTGTCCGGAATGCGGCACAAAAAATCCCGAAACAGTCATCAAAGGCATCGGCATGGAAGCCATACGCTGTGCTAACTGCGGAGCGGATGCGACTCCTTTTGTCTTCACCAATGGCTATACCATCTTTTTCGGTGAAAAAGGCGATGTCGGCTTGACCTTGCCTCAGGAAGCTGCCGAAACCATCGCAAAAGATGGACGTGCTTTTATGAAAACACCGGAAGCCTCCGTCCAGAACCCAGTGGTGACGTTCGCACCGCACGACTTAGTCGGCACGATGGCACGCATGCGGCCATTTCTTGGCCAATTAGGGACCACACCATCACGCCCGACCCCCGATTCCCACAACGCCGGCGATTTCGGTTCTTTTCTGGTAGGTGCTGCACATGATTACAAGAGCACACAGGAAGAGTTGGAAACCCACCGGACAGATGGCCATCTGGACGTCAACCGGGTGCGTGCCGGCGCTGTATTGATTTGTCCAGTGAAAGTTCCCGGCGGCGGTGTTTACCTCGGCGATATGCACGCCATGCAAGGTGACGGTGAAATCGCTGGCCACACTGCAGACGTTTCGGGCATCGCCCACCTCCAGGTTCATGTGCTGAAAGGCTTGAACATAAAAGGACCGATCTTGCTGCCGAACGTTGAAGACTTGCCGTACACGGCGAAACCTTTCACCGCAGTGGAAAAACAATCCGCCCAGCAGATTGCAGACACCTGGAACGTCACCAAAATCGAAGAATCCTATCCGGTGTCTTTTATCGGATCCGGGCCGAACTTGAACGATGCTACGGAAAATGGACTCCAGCGAGCTGCAGATTTCTTCGGCGTCACTGTTCCTGAAATCATGAACCGCTCAACCATCACCGGCGCTATCGAAATCGGCCGCCATCCGGGCGTCGTCACCGTAACCTTCCTGGCTCCCGAAAAATACCTCAGCAAAACCGATCTGCTGGAGCTGGTAAAAACCCAATACGGACAATAGAAACAACCGCCATTCCGGAAAAGGAATGGCGGTTTATTTTTATTATAAGATAGCCACAATCTCCCCTAGTTGATTAACGTTGAGGCGCAAAGTAATGTACAGCCGCATACTTGAAAGATTCCATCAAAAAGTCCCTTGCCGCCTTGCTGATGTCTGCTTTTGGACTGATGATGTCAAAGCCATGGTAAGCGCCTTTGTACATCCTGAAGTCGACAGGAACACCGGCAGCTTTCAAATCAGTGACATACTGGATCGTCTCATCACGGAACGGCTCGATGTCTCCGACAAACGTGACAGCTGGCGGCAAGTTACGGTAATCCGCTGCACGGCCAGGAGCGGCATAGATGGGCACATCTTTGTTGAACAATTCACCAAGATACAATTTCCAGCCCCACCGGTTCGTGTCTGAATTCCACACATAGGCGTTGTTGTCCCGTGCAGATTCCGACAGCATCCGGTCATCGAGCATTGGATAAAGAGGCATCTGGAATGCCAGATTTGCAGTTCCTCTATCACGCGCAAGCAATGCCAGTGCAACCGTCAATCCACCACCCGCACTTTCGCCTCCCGCCATCAGCTGATCGTCGCGAATTCCCAGTTCTTTTGCATGGGCTTTCATCCATAACAGGACTTTGTAACAATCATCCAGCGCTGCCGGATAAGGCGCGTCGATCGACAGCCGGTAATCCGGTGCCACAATGACACAATCGCTTGTGTCGATCAAACGCTTGTACAAGTCGTCGCTCATCTCCGGAACTCCTTGCGCGTAACCGCCGCCGTGAATCCATAAGACTCCGGGTATATTCTTCACCCGACGGAGCGGTTTATAGATTCGTACACGAATAGAAGAACCATCTCCGCGGCTCACCCACTCTTCGCTGCACGCCAAGCCTTCCTTGTCTCTCCCTTTAAACCGTTTATCCATCTGGTTTTTCGAATTGTGCATCGACTGGATAAACGCCTCTTCCGACGATTTCGTTACCAACTTATCCAGCAGCATCCCTTTGAACCTCAATTGCTTATTGACCATTGCGCACGAAAATTTCATGTTTTCTCCCCTTTCAAACAATCTGCATTTCTTTCATATTTCTTAAATAGTAAGCCAAATTTTCCAAATTAAAAAGTTTGAAAAATAAAAACCACATTCGAAGTCCGCTTCGAATGTGGTAGGATGCTGAGACATGAGATCCACTAGTTTAATTCCGCAGCCAACTTCAAAACACTTCCCAGTAGTACATTGGCACCTTTTTCAATATTACTGGGAGCTGCATATTCTTTGGGGTTGTGGCTGATGCCATGAAGGCAAGGAATAAAGATGAGGCCTGAATCCATAACCGCTGCCAATGAGTTGGCATCATGGTTGGCTCCGCTCATCATTACCTGGTAATCCACTCCAGTTTCCTTGCAGACCTGTTTGGTTGTCGCAATTAATTTTTCCGATAGGTCAGAAGGGGCTTTTTCGATATTCGGATTGATCGTCACCTTGTGATGGACAGATGCGTAACTTGAAAACCGGTCCGCAATTTCACGCATCATTTTGATGTCTGTGCCTCTGATTTCGAGCGTGAAATCAACTTGTCCCGGCACCACATTGGCTAAATTCGGGTGAACAGCCAATTCTCCCACTGTTCCAACGTTCGGCTCGCCGAATGTTTTAACGATTCGTTCAAACTCCAATAGAATCTTCGC
Organism: Planococcus wigleyi; assembly: GCF_014836985.1. GTDB lineage: Bacteria > Bacillota > Bacilli > Bacillales_A > Planococcaceae > Planococcus > Planococcus notacanthi. The sequence goes on from NZ_JACSPU010000005.1 coordinate 223,293, forward strand.
TGTGCTGATCAACGCATCATCCCGTTCATTCATCCCCATAGTACCCGAATGCGCAGCTTCTCCATGAACCGTGACGTCAAGCCGCTTGATTCCAGCAATCGCGTGGACGATTCCGATATCCGTACTGCTGGCTTCCAATTTTTTACCCTGTTCGATATGAAGCTCTAAATAATTACTGTAATGTTCCGTACCTGCTGTTTCTTTCACTTGCTGAAGAGTAAATGGTGTATTGGCCAGCCTTTGGATAAAATCATCGTCAAACTGAATTTGTCCACAAAATGCACGGCTTCCAAATGTGCCGCCCAGAATATTGGCTTCTTCACCACGGAAAGCCACAACTGTTACAGGTCTGTCCAATGGTTCTCCGCTCTCCGCCAATGTGATTAACACTTCCAATCCCGCAACCACACCCAATGCCCCATCGTATTCGCCTCCATTTCTGACCGAATCCAAATGCGAACCGATCAGAATACCGTTCCCACTTTCCGGCCCTATAGTTCCAAATACATTACCGATGGCGTCGCGATGCGTTCGGATAGCATACTGCCGGCATTTTTCAATGAACCAGTCCAAAGCTGTTTGTTCTTGTTCCGTATAAGCCAGACGAGTAATGCCTTCACCGTCTGAGCTGATTTGATTCACCTCAGCTAAGAGTTCCATTAATCGTTGATTGTTCACTTTCATTTCCTGCTACATCTCCAATCATTCGTTTGGTTTAACAAAACGGCCAGTTGCACGCTCATTCACACCCACTTCAGCGGAGTACACCATTTGTCCTCTGACAAATGTCGCTTCAATTTGATTGTTTACTTGATGGCCATGGTAAGGCGAAATATCAGATACGGAGAGAAAGTTGTTTTCATCTATTTCCCATGCTGTATTATTGTTAATAACCGTAATATCAGCATCTTTCCCCAACTCAATTGATCCTTTGTGGAGTAGATTGAAACGCTTGGCAGGAGCGAGTGCCAGCAAATCAGCAAAGTGGCTTACAGACAACTCCTTGCTCCGTATTAAATAATCAAACAGCAACGGAATCATAATTTCCAGACCCGGAGTTCCTGATTTCGCTTTGAAGATATCGTCATCACCGATTGACTTATCCGCTTTTTGCCACGGTGCATGGTCAGATGTAATAAAGTCAATGCTGTCATCGAGCAAATAGCCTTCAAGTTCCGCCACTTCCTGAGGCTGTCGCAGAGGTGGATTAATTTTTGCTTTAGGACCGTGTTTCTTCAGATCCTCCGTAGTCAATAATAAGTAATTGTAGCAAGTTTCCGCTGTGACATTGGTTCCCTGCTGCTTGAACCAATTGATGTAATCCAAGCTTCTCCCATGGCTGACGTGGACGATATGCAGTTTTGCATTTGTCCAGGAAGCCATATCCAGCAACTTGATGACCGCAGTCGTTTCTGTCACTGGTGGTCGGGTCAAATTGTGGTAAATCGGTTTCAACTGATTGTTCGTTTGGGCTTCTTCGATATACCGTGTCAGCAATTCATCATTTTCTGCATGGAAAGCGATGACCAAATCTCGCTCCGCCGTTTTCTTCATTGCTTCCAAAATATCTGCGTCCGCGATTCTCGGAAAACGATATGGATCGGTTTCAAAGGTCGATAACTTAAAGGCTGCCACTCCGGCATCCGCCAACTCATCGATTACTTTTGTGCCATTTTCTTTTGGAATTGTTCCCCATAAGGCGATATCGACTACGGACTCTTTATTGATGATTGCGATTTTCTTGTTCAGCACTTCGGCATTCGCTACTGGGACCGGCAAATCATACGGCATATCCAGGAAAGTTGTGATTCCGCCTTTCGCCGCTGCAAAAGAAGCCTGTTTGATTCCTTCATTTGGATTGCTGTAGCAATGGACGTGGGCATCGATAAATCCAGGGAATACGAAGTTTTCTCCGTAATCATGAACATCTTCCCCTTCAAGCACACCTGTTGTCTTTGAAATTTCGCTTATCTTTCCACTATTTATTCCAATTTCACCTAAGAAATCTTCATTAGGTGCCACAATATGTCCTTTGATTACTTTTTCGAATTTCATTTTAATTCTCCTTCACTTTCGTGGATGTGTTCGCGACCGATAAAACGATATACGATGCGATTAACCCCACCATTGATGCAATCAAGCCATACAGGACATACAAGTCTGAACCAAGGAAATGGGCAATTCCAGAACCTGCTATTCCCATGACAATACTGGCGATTCCGGCACGATGATCCAAGACGTTCTTATCTCTCAGGATAAACCCTCCCAGAATGGGAACGAGCAATGCCGATACCGAATAGGCGAATGACGCGACGATCCAACTGAGTGCCTGGGGATAAAAGTTTGCCAGCGAAACAGCCAATGCCAAGACAACTACTGATACGATTCGTGATACCGAAACCAGTTTCTTTTCTTCCACTTTTGGATTAACGTAATTTGTGTAAATGTCTTTCGTGATAGTCACAACGACTGATTGGACCGCACTGCTCAACGTAGACATGATTGTGGCCACGATGAATACAGCAAACATAATCAAAAACCAACTTGGTGTCTGTGTCAAAAACCAACCAGTCGCATTTTCAGGGTTATCCAAAGAAGGATTAAGAGAACGTACAGTCAAACCAATTGTAGACGACCAAAATGTTGCAAGCGCAAACAATAGAGCGGTTACACCAATGGAAATGGTCGCGTTTCTTGAGTTATCTGCAGAGAATATACGCTGGTATAATTGCTGATTGGTCAAATTTCCTGGCATGACTCCAAATACCCAAAACAGCACTGTCCCCATTCCCACACCGACAAGCCCGCTAGGAAAATCCGAAATCTCGTTTGGTGTATTTGTCATGATGGTTTGGAACCCGCCGCCCATATCCATCGCCATGAAGAAAGCAACGATAGCTCCGACAGCCATCGCACAACCGAAGATAAAATCTGTCCAAGCCACTGAAGTCATTCCAGCAGGCAAGACAAATGCCAAACTGATGACCGCAAAAATCGTTACCATCAGTGAAGCATCCACCCCAGTAATGGTCGAGAAGATCTTTCCGAAACCGACGAGCTGTGTAATCATCCACCCGAACGGAACAATCAAGGTACTCAAAATCGTCAAGACAGATAAAACCGGATGGTTTCCATAAATTGTTTTGATGATATCCGGCATTGTTTCAAACTCACTATTTCGAAGCCATTTCGCCATAAACAGGAACGGAATAAAACCAATCATGGTCAATAATCCATACGTTAACGTCGACCAACCGCTCGAATAGGCCGTTCCCACCAGACCAACAATTACAGCGCCTCCCATGACCGTCGCAAACTGAGTGCCGATTTGAACATAAAGCGGAAGTGAACGGCCTCCTACGTACCAATTTTCAATCCCTTGTTTTTTTCGTCCCAAAAAATAAGAAAAAAGAACAATCCCAAACAACACAATGCCGATAGTCAGAAACAAAACTACATTTGTACTCATAAATTAACCCCTTTGTGCTTTGATTTATTATGTGGAATCGTATATTATAAAGAATATTAAGACAAATAAAATGTCTCGAATTATGGGACTATTAGGAGTGGGTAGATGAGCTTTCAAATTTTGCAGCTTTTCCATACAAACAGTTCGCCACTTCATATCGATAAGATTTTGGCTGAAACGAATATCCCCAGAAGTTCCTTATACCGCCAAATCAAAGGACTGCTTCAAGCAGGACTTCTGGAAACAGTAGGAAAGGGCCTTTATGCACCAGGTTGGCTGGTCGATGAAATTTCACGCGTAAAAGAAGATTCCTTCTCCTCGCTAATTGAGGCAGCATTGCCGATCATGCAGGAACTCAGTGACGATTTAGGCGAATCCATCAACCTGACCGCAGTCAAAGGTTCTAAAGTAGTCGTGTTGGCACATTTGGAAAGCAAGCACAACCTAAGATACTCCTACGAAGAAGGGCAAATTCTCGATATTTTCAGAGGAGCTTCTTCCAAAATCCTGCTGGCCTATTTAGCTGAAGAACACCAGCAATTCCTCATCAACTCCGCCTCTTCCCCATCAGATAAAGAAACGATGGAGCGGGAATTGGCTGAAATCAGAAAGAATGGATACTCGCTGACTAATTCCGAAGTCGACGAGAGCGCCATCGGCATCTCTGCCCCAATTCTTCGGGGAGGTAAATATATACTTGGTGGCCTATCTATTGCGGGACCGGATTTCCGGATAAACGAAGACAAAATAGAAGAGTATATCCATCGTTTGAAAGAAGCGGCTGCAGACATTTCTTTGATGATGGAATAACAAAAGACGTTTCCTGCAAAGCCAATTATGGCTATGCTGGAAACGTCTTTTGCTATGAATTCAATGAATGGCAAAGTAAGACGATCCGTAGGAAATCTGCCTTCACTGCCCATCTGCTTATCTTCAGTTCCCAATCTTCAACGCGGAATCTTTATTCTGCAGAACGGCCAGAATGCTCAATGCCGCGAGAAGACTCGTTTTCGGATTGCTAGGCATCGGGTTGTTTTCGACTTGCAGCTGCATCTTCCCGAATTCACCTTCCGCTTCGATGGTGTGGGTGTTTTGTTCAATGGACGGGTCGACGACGATGCGCACTTTTGTCTTGTCGACACCAATTCCAGCAATCGCAAGCACCAGTGCCACATTGACGTTCTTCGGAAATTTCCCGACGGCTTCGTATGCAGAACCTTCGAATATCACTTTTTCTACATCTGCTTCCATGCCAAGCGAGGCGGGTGATTTTCTGGTTGTGATTCGGACCCGCTCCAAGCCACCAGACGCTTTCGCCGATTGCAGGACGTCCAGCCCACCGATGGCACCGGACGGCAGATAGATATACGTACCCGAAGACTCCGCCAGACTTTTCAATTCTTCAAAAAAAGCAGCTTCTTTAAACACCCCGATGCTGCTGACAACGAGGTCTTTCTTTTGAGCCACCACGTCTTTCAAGTAGAGGCTGGCCGCTTCCACAGTAGCTGCTTCCACTACGATATCAAGCGGCAATTTCAAGAATGCTTGAAGATCTGTATAGAAATCGACTTGAAACTGTTCACTCAACCGATGGCCTGCTTCTTCGTTGCGCCCGAAAACTGCGGTTATTCTTCCGTTCGCCAGCCCGTTATGGTTCACTTGTTCCAATAAATACGTAGCAATATTGCCGGTTCCGATGATTCCAATATCCATGATTGGCCCTCCTTACGTAAATGGGCGAAAACTTTCTGCCTCACCCTTCTCGCTGCTCCATAAAACTGTGCATACTTCCCTATACCCTTAAACAGTGAAATGCCATCTTTATTGATTTAAAGATGGCATTTTTCTTATATTCTATTCTATTCTTACCGTAACCGAATTCCTTCATTCACAGAAAGCGTTTTTTCATTTTCACCTATAACTTTGCGGTCAATCTCCATTATCTATCTGCTTCTCTCTATAGCCAAAAAAGACTGTATACCCACTCGATTAAACGACGCGGGTCTACAGTCTGTTGCTTTACAGGAGCACCTTTTCTTTTTGGGTATGCAAGGCCATTTCAATAAAAAATTGAATTTCTTCATTAAATTGCTGCAGATGCTGCTTTTCAACGCGGAAGTTGGTGGCGTACTTGATCTTATTACGCTGCTCTTCCGGAAGCAGGTTGTTGATCCACAGTTCAGCAACTGCTATTGGTTTTTGCGGCGTCAGAGCGGATAGTTCGGCTGCTATTTTTTCACGCTGTCCAGCTGCACCACTGCATAAGGTGATAAAGGAATAATCCGTTAACTTGTCTTTTTCCATTTGGAAGAATGTCCGCATCGGTGCGGCAACTTTTCCTGCCCACACAGGTGCCAAGAGAATAATCGGTCCATAGTCGCTGACATCAAAATCCAACGGAACCAAGCGCGAATTGCGCTTCACCATGAAATCCATAAGGATGGCCAAATCTTTCCGTTTCTTTTTCTCTTTGATTTCATACATGTCACAGCCGATTCTGTCGCGCAGTTCGATTGCCAATTTTTCATTATTTCCTGAGTGGGAATAATAGACGATCAACGGTTTCATGGAAGAACCTCCTAAGTATTTAGCATTGAGGAACCATGGCTGGCTGGCGGTTGGGTTTCTTTCGAAAATTTGGCTTTAAGGTTTTTGGGCAGAGTGCATTTATTCCTAATAAAACCGGTAATCTCTTATAAAATTCAAAGTCATAATAGTACAATTCCAAGACTCTGTCAATCTAACGCCTTCACAATACAAACCAATTAAATACGAAGGCAAAAACCATATTCGATCGGCATCGTTCAGAATTTCCCCTTCCCTATTGAGCGAAGATTCGTCGAGATTTTATCTATACCAGATTGCATTTTTTTAAATTCATCCTACTAAAATAGCAATAAAAGGATTATATTTAATAGTTAGAGTGAAAAACTACCATCATGAAACGATAGGAAAGAGGATTAAAATGACTGCACCAGACACGAAACGAAAAGCGAACAAAGCGAAAGTGATATTACGGGCCTTGCCCATCATCATCGGTGCGTTCATCACCGCATACGGCCTTGAAGCTGTCTTGATTCCGAACAATGTCTCAGACGGCGGAATCACAGGCCTCAGTATCGTCGGCTCCCAATTATTCGGCTTGCCGCTTGGCTTGCTGATTGCTGTACTGAACATCCCATTCGTCTATTTAGGTTATAAGCAAATTGGAAAAAGCTTTGCCATCTACTCCATCATCGGCATCGCTTCCCTTGCTTACGCAACAACCATTATGCACCACATCCCGACCATCATTGAAGGAGACACTTTATTGGTTACGGTGATCGGCGGGATCATCATCGGTTTCGGCATGGGCCTTGCACTCCGCAACGGCGGGGCGCTCGACGGCATCGATATGCTGGCCGTGCTGCTTTCACGCAAATTGCCATTCGGGACAAGTGACATGATCTTGTTCCTGAATATCTTTGTCTTTATTGTCGTCTCCTTTGTGTTCGGCCTGCAAGGCGCGTTCCTTTCAGGAATCGCCTATTTCATTGCTTCTAAAGTGATTCATCTGGTTGAAGAAGGTTTCAGCGGATCCAAGACGTATAAAATCATTTCGCAAGAACCGGAATTGCTTGTCCAGACTATCTACGACCGGCTTGGACGCAATGCCACTTATAGTTTCGTAAAAGGTGCCTACACGAACGAACAGTATAAAGAAGTTACGTGCATCATCAACCGGCTGGAAGACAGCAAAATGAAAGAAATCATTTTTGAAATTGACAAGAACGCATTCGTTGCAGTTTACGATGTAGCCGAAGTTCGAGGCGGAAGTTTCAGGAAACGGGATATTCATTAATTGGACAGAAAGAAAAAGCAGACACAAAACTCCTGAAAAGAGCTTTTGTGTCTGCTTTTATTTTTAAAGACTTTATTGATCCGAATGTCTCAAGAAGAGAGAGTTTCCGTTCTTAATGAATCTCCAGATTGCCGCAATCAGGAAAATCACGATGCCGGCAATCAAAAAGCCTTGGATGGCCGCCGCTAATTCCGGATTGACCCGACCGCTCGCATACGAACCATAAATTCCGAAAAACGCCCATGCTAAAGGCAGTGGATAGGCCGCATTTTTATACTTCGTCAAATAAATGAGGACAAATGCGACAGCAACCGCCAAGATGATCAGCGTCCAAACCGAATAAGAAATGCCGAAACCGTTCCATTCCAGCTGAACCAAAAGCAACGAGACATTGACGACGGTCGCGATGGTCACCCATGCACAGTAGAACGTGAAACTTAGTCCTGCAAGCGTCGATGGAACTTCAAAGCGATGCGTATAGATTTTCCCGATGATAACAAGCAAAGAGAACAACATGCCGATGATCAGAACCGTGGAAATGCCCAATCGCTCATAGGAAAACGCAATGATCCAGCCCATGTTGCACAGCGAAAGCAAGACAAACCATGGCGTGATCAACAAGACCAGCTTGATGACTTTTGCATCTTTCCGTTTAATAAACATATAGACCAACGTAATCAGCACCAGACTATAGATGACGCCCCAAATCGAAAACGTAAAAGGCGCTGGTGAGATCAGCGTCAAGTATTGGTCGGAGATATCTCCTTGGCTCTGGCCATTGAAAAATCCGGAAGAACCGAGGTAATTAACGCCAAGCGTCAAAAAATATAAAACCAAATTCACTATGGTGAAGATCGTGGTTTTTTTCACCGTACTTTCATTCATCTTAACGCATCCTTTCAGTCGTTTTTTCTATTGTTCCATGAAGATCGCTATACACAGCCGAATCCAGTCAATCTGAAACATTCCTTATACAAGCCTTCTACATTCTCTCTTCCCTAATTAGTTAATCCGTAAAACTGATCTCTGCAAAAGAAACGAAAATGTGTACGAGCATTCTTTTTCAGAACCTTGAATGTTATCACATGAATAAAAAAACACACCTGATAGTGTACTGCCTCAGGTGTGGAAAGTTAAGAATATGAATTTTCGTTTGCGTAAGCATTCGATTAGAGTTGTTTAGCGGCTTTCAGCTCTTGTGCGGAATCACGTAAATGCCCATTCCTTGTTAAGCCTTAATGTCGATTGAAATAAAGGAAGAACTCATTTTCCCAAAGCGATCTTGATATGCTCAAAATGATGCTCTTCATGCCAGCAGAGTTTCGCCAGTTTGGTAGCGACACTGATTTCACCGTTCGTTTCGTGGGTAAAGACACGGTCCAATTGCTTTTCATCCAGTTGCTGCCCAAGTGCCACAATCCGTTCGTTCAGCCCTTCCAGGATGCGGATCGAGCTTTCCACCGGCAATTCATTGTCCGGAAGTTCCGCCCACTTTTCCTGATTGAAAGCGGGAACCGTTGGATTGTCATCCGTCAAAGCCAGTCTCAGGCGCTGGTACATATTGAGTTGGGAATCTGCAATATGATGCACAAGCTGACGAACTGTCCAGCTGCCCTCCCGATACTTTTTGCCCAATTGCTCTTCACTCAAAGAATCGACCACTTCCCGCAACCGCACGGTATAATTTCCGATTTTCCCGAGCCATTCCTCGATATGCTCAGCTTTCACGTTTTCAGGAACTTCTAATTTTCCAATAGGGAATTTTACATCCATTCTTCCAACCTCTTTTCCTTATTCGTATTTGCGGACTATCGCATTCACGCTCAATATACCAATGGAACCTAATTTTGTAAACCAACAGTCCAGATACGAAAACCGCCAATCTATCCTTTTGTTGTTTGGGCTTACGAGATCAAGCAAAACAAATTTAAGGTTCTTCTACTACAGAACTTTTTTATCGCCCATTTAGAGTCGGATAAATATTTTTAAAGTCTAAAGCCATGCTATTATTAAAATAAATTAAAGTTATTAATTTGACTTAATGATATTTTTCTCTCAAAAGCACATTGCGAAATCATTTATATTTTTCATGGTATCTATCGATTGCAACCTGAAACGAAAGGCGGCGTTGACGATGTTCGAGGAAAAAAGATCCCGATTTGTACACGGCTGGATGGCGGGTGCATTCATTGTGGCGATTTTCATCATACTGCAGGCTACACAAAACGTGCTCCTTATCAGTGTCGCACTTCAATTGATTTTCTATATCGTTTTGCCTGTGTCATTTCTTAGCTATCATTTTAAAAACCGGGGCGTCAAACTGCGCCAACTGGTTTTCTTCCACAACATCCTCCAGTGGGTATTGCCGATTTTTGGCCTTACCGCGCTGGTATTGGCATTTTCCATGAGTGTCTACTGGCTGCAGTTAAGAGCACTCCTGCCCATCGCTCCCGCTACGGTCAATTTCGCGCTGACGCCGCAGCCGTTCCCTGATGCTTTGTGGTACTTAATCGCGACCAGCTTCATCTTGTCGATCATCGCACCGATCGCAGAAGAGTTCGTATTTCGGGGACTGATTTTAAGCCGATTGATGGCAGCATTAGGCTTTTGGAGCGGTCTCGGTTTGTCGAGTATGATTTTCGCCCTTTTCCACGTCAACTTCTTCGGCGCATTCCTATTCGCGGTGGTCGCTTCGCTCCTCTACTTAAAGACCGGCAATCTGCTCGTGCCGATTTTGCTCCATATCGCTAACAACCTGATCGCCGTCTATCAAAGCTTCATGAATCCATTTTTCCCGCAATGGCTCATGGTATCGAATATCAATGATTTGTATTCGAAGAGCACACCGAATCTTGTTGTGTTGATCGTGAGTTTGGCAGTACTGCTAGTAATCATCGCGCGGCTGGCACGGGGATTGGAAAACCGGATCAAAGAAACCATCGTTCTATGGAAATAAAATAGCGATGAAGTATAACGTGCCATCCTCTTTTCAGCACCAATCCTTTAAATAATCCGAGCACATCATAAAAAATGCCGCACCGAGGAAAATGGATTCCTTCAGTGCGGCAGTGTATTTATTCCAGACAAGCCTGTGGCATCAAAACGCTTAAGCTTGCGTCATCCTCGGTAAAGCGGAAAGTAGTTGGGATTTTCAACGTCGCCTCTGCTCAATTGATAATCCGACAGGAGCTTATAGATCGTTTCATTGCGGATTTTCTTGCCAGTCAGGATGTCGAGTGGCTCGGTTTTCGTAAACCCTCGCTTGAAGCGGTACAGTTCTTCTCCGGTAGAGCCGCCGAGATGTACGTGCTTCATGCCATGCTCAACTCCCCAGCGGCACCCTTCGTTCAGCACCAGGCTATTGCCCGCGACATGGAAAAAATCAGGGTCATTCGCTGTCAGATGGTAATGCAGTAAATCCCCATGATGCGCATACAAAGAACCCGAAATATAATTCCCGTTGTATTTCGCATAGACGATGAATTGTTTTCCTTCCAGCAAAGAGAACGATTCGGCCAGCAGCTCTTTTGAGAAACGGTAATGATCCGGAATGTCGTTGCGCTTCGCCATGATTTCATAAAGCCGATGAAACTCGCCGACGGTGGAACCCGTGTAATCATACTCGATTTCCACATTGTTTTTTAAGGCTCGGCGAACTTGCCCACGCGTTTTGGAAGTGAATTCGTCCATAAAATAATCATCCACAGTCAAGTCAATACACGTTGATATTCCTCGGTTGTCGAGGCTGTAGATGTTCTCGAAGTCTTCAGTATTCTTCACCCATGTATTGAAGCGGACGTATTCAGAAACAATGTTGTGGTCATTGCAGTATTCCTGGAATGCTGCATCGAATGACGCCGCGAGTTCAGCTCTTCTGCCATCAGCACACCGGATAGTCACCGGCCCACATGGTCCAAAAGGGGTGATGGTATCGTAGTACCTGACGCCTCCTACATCAATTGGAATCGGCCGCACCACAAACTGATAAGACACCTGTCCATAATCCGTTGCGAAATCAAAAACTTCATGTTCGCCCTTTTCCTGTCTCGCATAAATTTTTCCCCATTCCGGCAAGAAAAAGATATCAGGCATTAACGATTTCGACACAAGTGTCATTTCATCTTCCCCTCCTTTTTTAAACACAACTAAATCTCGAGATCAAAGAAATGGGCAATCCCCAGTGGCTTGGCCTTTCTAATAAATGAGGGGTGCTTTCAGCCAGTAAACCATTCATATTTCCTGAAAGCCACCTCCCTTTCTTCGTGTCAAAATATAAAACAGTGCTGCATTTTTTAATTTGATAATACCATATTCGCATATAAATTATCTAAGTTTTCCATCATATCAAAAAACTTTTTTCAATGATATTTTTATAGATAAGATGTTGGCAAAAACTTTAATTTTTCAGCTGACGAAGGGGAATTATTTCGGGGTGTTGGACAGAGTCAAAAGCTAAGATAAACAGTAAAACCCGCAACGTAAAAGAGGGGCTTTTACGTTGCGGGTTCTCTTAGTATTGCATCTTTTCTGGATCGGGTTTCCGATTTTCACTTTGGAATATACGCATATACCTTGCCTCCATCGGCCGTCTCCACTAATATTTCTGAAGGGACTTCTTGAGCCATGTCTTTTTGCTGATCGATTCTTGCCGGCACAAGTTCTTTTAAGCTTCCCAAATCCCGGTATTTCAAAGCTTTTATGCCTAAGTTGATCTTTACTTTGTAATTTTCTTCAATACTTCTGACTTTGTCTTCAATGTTATTGATAATTGAATGGTTCTCGACTATCAAGTCAGACAAGGTTTGTGATTTCACATTGACTTCCCCGTAATTCCGTATGGTGCTGAGATAGGTCTCGTAACATTCTTCGATAAACTTTATATTTAATCGAACCAGCTCTTGCTTCTTTTCAAACTGTTCAATGAGGGTTTCATACTCTTTTTTTACCGGGGCTTCACCCCATTTGCGAATGTTTTCATATTCCTTTAACCCTTCAATCTGATTGCCAATCGCTTTAAGGTCTTTCATTAAAACTTTCAAATCTTGGAGAGTGTCTGCGTAAAACCCTTCTATTTTATGGTCTTCCACTCCGCCAAGGGTAATCCCGTTTCTCCGAAAACGTTCGATGACTTCTTTAAAATAACCAAATCTCGATTCGATTTTTCCGGCAAAATCATTATCTCTATTTTGAACAAGAGCATCTAATTTCCTTTCAATGCTTTTCAGCGAACTTTGGATCTCCGCCAATTGTTGTTGTCCGACAACAGCTGCCAACAAACCGTAACTCGCATGTGCCACCAATCCTGGATTGATTTTCCTTACCAATACCCCTTGCTTATATATCCCTTTCACACCTTCTTTGTTTACTGCTGGAAGATAGCCTTTGCCATTGGCCTTTTCAATCAGCGTCATGCTTTTATCCTTCAAGCCTTTTACAACTTCAGGGCTGAATTCCACTTTATACGTTTTATAATCTTCGATGATCATTGATCCAGCAGCAAGGGTTTGTTGGATATCCATCTTTAACACTGATGGAATTTCAATTTTTTTGTATTTGGATTTTACGCTTTCTTCATTTTGAACTTCTGTAACTTGGGGCAGGAAGGGTTCATTTGCATCTTCTTCCACATCCGGTTTGTCATTGTCGATTGGCGCGCCACTTTCTTGGGGCGATATTTGGTCACCCTCTGGAACGATCCTGTTTTTTCTGCGGAAATAAATAACAATAACCATTACCAATAAAATGGCTAAGGCAGCTGATAATAGAAAGATGTTTTCCATATCTTATCCCTCATTTCTTTTAAGCTTTTTAAAGACAGCTATATTGAAACACCAAGTTTTTTAAAGAGCTTTCCAGTTTCCTGAAAAGCTCTTTTTGCAGTGTTCTATAGTATTTACCTACCAATATCGCTAAGTTTACCAGATTTCAGCGAAACGTGGTGGTATGTCATAAGCTGGTTTTCTCCCGCTCCATTTCCATTAAGCTAAGAAAGTGTGAGTTATTCCCGATCACGGTACCTGTAGAGAGATTCATAAGATTGGACTCGGCGATCCGTTTCAAAGGAAGAGCGGCTCCAGATGCTCGCTTCATCAAATGATTCCTCCGTTTCGACCAACTTTAATTCGCCTGCTTCCAGCGTCATGATATCCGAATCGATTACCTTCAATTCATTTTGTTCGGAATCAAGTGCTCGAATCCGCACTTGGACTTCTTTTTGTGTACTTAAGTTGTTTTTAAGAAAGAATGCGTTTTGGTAGGATTGGGAATGGCAATTCGATGTATTCGTCCGCATGCATTTTCTTTCAGAGCTCATAAACAACACTGTGATTTCCTCATCGCCTTGTTGTTGTTCGGACAATGCTAGAGCATTTTCAATTTTGTTGATATACGATGCCTTCTCCGCCAACGGATACACCCACATGGTGAAAAACAAAATAACAGCACAGAATACTGCCATGAAACGCCTGACTGCCTTAGGATTGTGGACTGATTTAGGTGCACCTTTAAACAGACGGCTGGTGATCAGATTGACGATGACAATCACCAGCAGGAATGCGGCACAAAGAATGAGTGCAACTATGCTTTCAGATCCATTCTGAAAAAAAGAAAGCTGATAGGCATTGGAGAAATAATAATTTAAACCGACGCTGATCAGGACCACTGCAAAGAGAGCGGCCAGAGATATTTTCCAATGTGTTTTATTCTTTTTGCCGTTTTTCAAATCCATGCTCGTCCAGAAAAACCATGCGCATGGAAGAATAAAGAGGAAGATAACAAGTGAAACGGTACCCATTTAATCATGCCTTTCGTGAAGAGTAAGTAGAAACGTTAAAAAGCCATTGAACCAAGTAAAGCCAGTTAAAGGCGCAGATTTGTTTTTGCCTTATCGCTTTAATTATACGGAAGCTATGCTGAAAAAGATTCAACTATTTAACGGGAGACTATATGAGAGATTTTTTCTTTAAGTAATTTCTCTATATTTTTGCTCAATGAAAAAACCGTATCCCGAAACCTTTAAGGCTCCGAAATACGGTTTTATTGACTTGAAATTCTAGTGAGTAAATAGAAAGAGCATCGAAATAAGAAAATAATTTAATGGAGTTGTTTGTTCTTTTTTGATGAAGCAGCATAAGCGCCTAAAAAGATAACCAACAATGCTGGAATGACTGCAACCATGAAATTACCTCCTTGTTTCATTAGACTTGTTGATTCTAATACGCAAGTGAGACCTAAAAGTTTCAGCAACCCGGACTATGCTAAAGAGGCTATAGCAAAAGCAGCAATCATGAACGGCTCTCTTCTTTACTGTAAAATTCGTATGCAAAATAGCCGACCAGCATGCCAATTCCTGACCCTAATACAATGGCGTTGCCCAACGAAATGCTGAAAATGATCCCAACAACTACACCGAGTGCGCTACCGAAAATCATACCGAGGGGAATCAAACTGTCCAACATCGTTTGAGCTTCTGCTGGTTCTTTCTTGCCGAGCGTGCCCCGCTTTTGTTTGATTTTAAGCCGGGTGATTACAAATATAGCAATCGCTCCTACAAACACAATAGGCAAGACTATGAGGATAATTTCCATCAACGACTCCATTTGAAGACTCCCTTCCGAAGCGTGTGAACTCTAGCGTAACAAAAGAGACTAAAATATCAATCCTCATCCTTCTTTTTCTCACCGATTGAGGTTTCTTAAAAATAAACAATGATTCATTCTAGTACGTCTAAAGGGGGGATTTTGAGTTTAGCGCTTCAAAACAGAATATGCTCCGAATCAATAGTCTTCTTTTATACTTTTGAAGATTGGCCACGTCTTTTCACTTTCCTTCGCAAGCTTACAAATTCATCATTCAAACAATAACACTCCGGATTCGAATATGGATAAAAACTCATCTGCTTCTACGACGCTGGCATGAGACGCTTCGACTTCGGCACGGGCTAAATCCCAAGATATATCACCATCTTCGACCTTGTGTGCTGCTCCGTATTGGACTTCATCCGCTGCTCTTAAGCGATTGTTGACGGCATCCAACATACTGCCGCGATATGCATTTAGCGTTTGAACTTCTTCAATCGTTCCTTTAAACTCTAAGCTACCGAGGGCCAAGCGAACCTCTCCGTATTCTGCCTCGAATTCCTCCAACTCTTCCATCAAAACATCTGCTTTATCCGCACTTAGGTCTGAAACGTACGGTTCAAAATGATCTTGCCAACTTTGATTGAACTGTTCCCGGATACGTTCGATTTCGGGTTTGGTATGTTTTTCGTAATGGTCCCAGTCGCTTTGTGGTTCCAAATCAACCTCTTCTCCTGAGCCTTCCTCACTGATGGGATCTGAATTGGATATTCCGAGGGCATCTTGACATCCATTGACGAATAGGACAGTGACAATCAGCGGTGTCGATAGACTTAACAACCTTCTACCAGTCAATAGAAACGACATGTTAAACCCCTTCTTTCGATTTATACTATGTATCGGGGATTCGTTTATTGAATAGGTGCCTATTGGTTGTTTTTTTAGTTTTATTATAGTGCTTCTAATAGCATGTATCAATAATAGTTAAATCAGACTGTAGAAAAAGTCTAATCCAGATGAATTCCGGTTGGAAGCGTTTGGTTTCAAAAAAGGGAAGACAAGCTAGGCAACAATATAAAAATAACTTGACCGATAATCACATCATTCAAGGATCCGGAGCGCAAGGCGGCGAAGGGCAAAGATATGCTCCTGCATCGCTTCGCTAGCTTCGGCGCAATCCCGCGGAAAGCGTCCGCCTGGAGCGCAGGATCCAGTATAAATTCCGTGAAATGGATACATATTTAGGATGGCTAATTTAAATAAACTGAATATTTACATAAATTAAAGAAAAGATGTTACTATAAAGATGTTTAGACACATTTAAATGTGCCGCCTGCCATTGGATGCAACTTGTTAATCATTCGAAAGGAGGAAAAGGAGTGACTATGTTTGAAGAAAAACAGCCCGCAGTATCCATGGAAAAAATGGTATGGATGTACGAACAGATGGTGAAAATTCGTTACTACGAAGACCAGATGGCAGAAGTGTATATGGAAGGCAAAACACCAGTATTCAATATTGGAGCTGGGACGGTACCAGGTGAAATGCATCTGGCCACTGGACAAGAACCGGCCGCAGTCGGAATCTGTGTACATTTGACAAAAGACGACACGGTGACGGCTCCCCATCGCCCCCATCATCACGCTATTGCCAAAGGCGTCGATTTAAAGAAAATGACGGCTGAAATTTTCGGAAAGGAAACCGGTCTGGGCAAAGGGAAAGGCGGACATATGCATCTTTTTGATCCTGAAGTGAAATTTTCTTGCGGCGGAATCGTCGGTGCCGGTATTCCACACGCAGTTGGCGCTGCGATGACCAGCAAAATGAAAGGAAAAGATTGGGTAGCTGTCGCTTTCATCGGTGAAGGTGCAGCGAATGCCGGAGCTTTCCACGAATCACTGAACTTGGCAGCCGTGTGGAATTTACCGCTTATTGTAGTAGTTGAAGACAACTCATACGGCATTTCAGTACCGAAAAAATCATCTACATCCGTAGAATCAAATGACTTACGGGCGTCTGCTTACGGAATTGCAGGTGCTTACGTAAAAGACAATGATCCAATCGCCATGTACAAAGTGGCTGAGGAAGCGGTCTCAAGAGCACGCAATGGCCAAGGACCGACCATCATCGAAATCGAAACCTACCGTTTCCTCGGCCACTTCCAGGGAGATCCAGAATTATACCGTGATCAAACTGAAGTGCCGGGGCTTCGCCAAATGGATCCGCTCCTCAAGCTGAGAAAGATGCTGGCTGAATCCGAGAGCATCAATGAAACCGATCTGGAAACAATGGAAAAGCGCGCCAAACAAGAAGTCGATGAAGCATACCAGTTTGCAAGAGACAGCAGCTACCCTGATCCCGAATCCGCATTGAAAGATGTGTTCAGTTCATAAACTAGGAAAGGAGCCGATCAATTGTGGAAACAGCAAAAAAAAGAGTACTCACCGGCAACAAAGCTATGGCGGAAGCAATTTCGCAGGAAATGGAGCGCGATCCAAATGTCTTTGTATTAGGTGAAGATATCGGAAAGTATGGAGGTATATTTGGTTCGACACAAGGGTTGATTGAAAAATTTGGA
Organism: Planococcus wigleyi; assembly: GCF_014836985.1. GTDB lineage: Bacteria > Bacillota > Bacilli > Bacillales_A > Planococcaceae > Planococcus > Planococcus notacanthi. Next base: position 240,758 of record NZ_JACSPU010000005.1, read on the forward strand.
CCTGAGCGGGTGCTGGATACTCCTATTTCCGAAACCGCCTTTATCGGAGCTGCCATTGGCGCCGCCGCAGAAGGCATGCGGCCGATTGCAGAATTGATGTTTGTCGATTTTTTTGGCGTATGCATGGATCAAATCTATAACCATATGGCAAAAATCCCTTATATGTCGGGCGGCAATGTTAAACTGCCGATGGTGCTTATGACTGCAGTCGGCGGAGGCTACCGGGATGCTGGACAACATTCGCAAACCCTTTATGCAACATTCGCCCATATGCCAGGGATGAAAGTCGTCGCACCGTCTAATCCATATGATTTAAAAGGCATGATGGTGTCAGCGATCCGAGACGACAATCCGGTTGTTTTCATGTTCCATAAATCACTCCAAGGACTGGGCTGGATGGAGCAGTTAGACGCAGCCGTAGACAATGTTCCTGAGGACTCCTATACTGTTCCGTTGAATAAAGCAAAAGTCGTCCGGGAAGGAAAAGACGTAACGATTGTCGGCATTCAAATGATGACCCATTACGCAGTCGAAGCTGCAGAACGCCTCGCCCAAGAAGGAATCGAAGCTGAAGTCATTGACTTAAGGTCACTGGCACCCATTGATAAAGACACCATCATTGAGTCCGTCAAGAAAACACATCGTCTTCTCATCGTCGATGAAGATTACCTGTCCTATGGTATGACCGCAGAAGTTTCAGCAATTATAGCTGAAGAAGCATTTTTTGAAATGGAAGCGCCGATCAGCCGGCTGGCCATTCCCGATGTACCGATTCCGTATAGCGGCGTTCTGGAAGACTTCGTGATTCCGGGACCGAATAAAATCTATGAGCAAGTAAAAAAAATGATGGCTGAAGCCTAGTGACTCTGGAGGTGCTGGAATGATTGAAATCCGATTGCCGCAGTTGGCGGAGGATGTGAATGAAAGCCTGATGGTTCTCTGGTTTGTGTCAGTTGGCGATTTCGTGGAAAAAGGACAGCCATTGGTGGAAATCCAGACCGAAAAAGCTGTTTCCGAAATCACAGCCGAAAGCAGCGGAACCATCCAGGAAATCGCGGTAAAACGAGGAGACTCCGCAAAAGTTGGCGATGTGCTGGCAACCATTGATCCTGACGGGGTTTCTGGAAAAGGAGCAACCGCCCAAGATGAAAAGCCGGCACGGGAAACCAAAGTCGAAACGAGTTCTACTAGCCAGGCATCCAATAATTTCGTACGGGTATCGCCGAGGCTCCGTAGGCTTGCAAAAGATCTGGGTGTCAATCTGGAGACTGTAAAAGGGTCTGGACCCCAGGGCAATATCACGGAAGAAGATATCCGGGATGAATCAGGGCTTTAAAGTTGCATAACAAATGCTATTTCAAAAAAAATGCCGAACTTCGCGCTGTTTCTGCGCAAAGTTCGGCATTTCTGGTGTTGATGAGAAGTTCCATCACCCGGATTTCCTATTTAGTTCTTTTATCGAAAGCTTTCACCAATTCCTCAGCCAGTGCTTCAGAAGAAAACGGGTCACGGCCGGTCACCAATTGATCATTGCCCCAGACCACTTTTTGCTCAGCGGAATAGTTAGCCACTTTGCTCATTTCACCTTCCAAGCTGAATGGCAGGATTGCCGGAAGGCCTTCCGGTTCAACCGCTTCCGGATACCCGGTTACGTCCAAGCCGGAAATGATGCTCTTGCCATCGGGACGTGTTGTCCAAAGCAATGGAGCGGGTCCGTGGCAAACCGCTGAAACAATGTTTCCGTTGTCGTAAACGGCATTGATGATTTTATGCAAGGTTTCATCTTTAGCCAGGTCATACATCGCTCCATGGCCTCCGACGATAAATATTGCGTCGTATTCTTCCGGATTGATTTCCGAAAGTTTTTTTGTGTCATCTGCTAATCCCGATTCATAAATTTTTTTGTATTTGCCGTCTGGATCATAATCTTCACTGATGCTCGCTTGGTCAAGTGTCGGTTTCCCACCTTTTGGTGAAGCCAGGTCGACTTGATGTCCTGCGTTCTGAAATACTTCCATCGGCGCAAATAATTCTTCGGCCCACCAGCCGGTTTCGTAATTATTTTCTGTATCCGTATGTCCACTTGATAGAACTGCTAACACTTTAGCCATTTTTAATTTCCTCCTCAAGTTTATAAATCATCCTAATACTAGGCTTTCCCGAATGTTTTTCGCTTCAAACAAACTGACAATTCTTGCATTTTTCTCAGCTAGTGAAAAAACTACTCTCCCATACCTTCTCTCAGCCACTTCGCCGTCACAGTTTCGGCCTTGAGCATGTCTCCCGGTGTTCCTTCAAACAGGACTTCTCCGCCATTTTTTCCTCCGCCTGGCCCCATTTCGATGACCCAGTCGCTCGCAGCGATTAAGTTTAAATTGTGTTCAATAATGATGACGGAATTCCCCTTGTTGACGAGCCTTTGGAAAACGTCCAATAGTTTTTCATTGTCTTTAGTGTGCAAGCCTAAAGATGGTTCATCCAACAGATAGATTTGTCCTTCTTTTTTCAGGTGGCTGGCCAGTTTGAGTCGCTGCACTTCTCCACCGCTCAACGAACTGGTCGTCTGCCCGAGTGTCAGGTACCCCAATCCGACATCTTTTAATGTATCTACTTTCTTGACGATTTTCGGCATATCTAAATACTGATTGGTTTCATCGATTGTCAGTTCCAGAATTTCCACAATATTTTTTCCGTTGTATCGATAAGACAGGGCTTCATCTGAATACCGCGTACCTTTACATGCTTCACATGTTACAGTAACGGGATCTGCAAAAGCCACGTCCGGTGTAGTGACGCCTTTGCCTTCACAGACAGGGCAAGCCCCCGCTGAATTAAAGCTGAACAATCCCACCGGCTGTCCTGTTTCTTTTGACAGAATCGATCGAATGTCATCCATAATCCCCATGTAGGTCGCGAGTGTCGAACGGCTGGACGTTCCGATGCTGCCTTGGCTCACCAAGATGGTTTCCGGATACTTCTCTGCAAACGCGCCAAACAGCAACGAACTCTTGCCGGAACCTGAAACACCGCAGACCGAGATCAGGACATTCTTTGGAATTTCCACGCTTACATCTTTTAAGTTGTTGGCTGAAGCATTCTTTATGGAGAAGCTGTTTTCTGCTCTTCTCGGATTTTGATTGATTGTCAATTTATGGTCTAAATTCGTGATGGCTGAAGCTTTTTTCAAGCCTTCCAGTTCGCCTTGGTACACCACATCCCCGCCGCTCACTCCCGCACCGGCGCCCATTTCGATGATTTCATCTGCAGTTTTGATGACGGCTAAATTGTGCTCGATGACCACTACGGTATTGTAGTTGTCCCGTAAACTTTTCAGCATCTTCGTCAGCATTTCGATTTCTTCCGGATGAAGCCCTGCACTGGGTTCATCGAAAATATAAGTGATGTTATTTAAACTGCTTCCTAAATGGCGGGCAATTTTCACGCGCTGTGCCTCTCCACCGGAAAGTGTGCCCATTTTTCGTTTCAGACTCAAATAACCCAAGCCCAAGTCCACCAATTGTCTGACGTTAGGCAATACTTGCTGGGCAATTGATTTTCCGACGGGATCTTGGATTTTCGCCAGTTCCTCCAGCAAATCCGTCAGTTCCAAATGGTCATAATGGGCGATATTCAACCCGTTGATTTTGCATTCCAGCACTTTTGGATTCAATCCTGAACCTTCGCACGTTGGACACGCTGTGTGCGTGGTCATTGCCAAGACATCTTCCTGAGACGTTATTTTCAATTTCGTGAGGTCCCGGTTAATGTACAGGCGAATAAACCGGGGAAGGATGCCGTCCCATTCGATGTCTCTATTGCCTACTTTGTAATAATAAGTGCTGAATGCCCGCTCGCCTTCCGGCGGTCCGTAGACTAAAAGATTGTATTTTTCTTCCGAGAAATCTTTGATGGGGAGATCAGGATCGAACAACCCGCCATCCACCATCCATCTGCCTTGCCAGCCAGGCGGCGCCAACGGCTTGAATCTCACTGCGGAATCCCTGAGCGACTTCGTGTGATCGATGAGTTTGGTGATATCCGGCGCAACGATTTCTCCGTATCCGCTGCATTCCGGACATTTTCCAAAAGAACTGTCACTGGAAAACTCCGTTGCTGAACCAATCGATGGGCTGCCGATCCGTGAAAACAGCAGCCGAATCAACGGATCAATGTCCATGTACGTGCCAACCGTTGAACGCACATTGCCTCTTACCGGTTTCTGTTCCACGACAACGACCGGGCTCAAATGCTGCATCAAATCGGCATGCGGCCTTTCGTACCTCGGCATCTGGTGTCTGACATACAACGGGTAGTTCAAAGTCATTTGCCTTCTGCTCTCGGTTGCCAAAGTATCAAAGACGACGGAACTTTTCCCTGAACCCGACAGACCGGTAAAGACATTGATTTTCTCTTTCGGGATATTTAAATCAATGTTTTTTAAGTTATTTTCTTGTAGCCCTCTTAAAATGATTTCGTCTCTTTTTTCTGTCACACTAACATTCTCCTTTTTCAATCAAATCCAGGAATTACCCTACTACTAAAAGCTTTCCCTATTTTGGATGGGTTCACACAACTGTCTCTCTGGTTATGAGGAAGGCGAATATAAAAAACACACCCGCAACAAGAAGGTTGCGGGTGTGAGACTATAAAAGAAAAAACTCAGATAGTGGCTCTCTTCATTTCTTTAACGATCCATCAAACGTTTTTTATACAGGACAAACGAAATCACAGTCAACACAATCGCCCATATGGAAATAATAACCAAATTCATGATCAGTTCATTGGTCGTCGCTCCGATTTCCAAAGCATTCAGCAATTCACTCAATTGGCTGCTCGGTAAATAGCGCAGGACTTTCACAAACGGGTAATCTTCTTCAAATACCAAAGCGAATGGCCCCATGGTAAAGATGATCAATACCGGGAAAATCGAAAGGGACGCTTCAATCAAAGTTTTTGAATACAAACCGCAAATGGTCCCGACTGCCGTATAAAGCAGAATGGAAATGCCTATCGCCGCCACTAGCACCATCATATTCGATGTATCGTAACCGAAGATGTACGTCGAAAGCGCCAGCACGGCCGCGGAAATGATGAATACAAGTGCGCTTTTCCCAATCAGCACATCCAGCATAGAAGCCGGTGTCATCATCAGCGAACGCAGCGTGTTGCGTTCTTTCTCCTCAGCAATCAAACAAGCCTGGACAAAACTGGTGAGCATCGCCAACGAAAAGTTTATGACAAACGCATACATAGTGGCTTGTTCAGCACCATCTGAACGGTACATAAAGGCGAAAAGCAATGGGAATAAGATCATGACTGAAATTGCGTAGTTTCTGGAAAACTCTTTATAATCTTTGACTATTATGGCTTGGATCCGTTTCAATGACACGTTCATACCAATTCACTCCCTGTCAGTTTAATGAAAATATCGCCTAAACTTAGCTCATTTGTATAGATGCGATCAATTTGGCCTTGGCTCATCCAGTTGGCAACCTGGGTTGCCGAATTTTCGTTCATCGGCAACCGCTCGCTCTGGCCAGACGTCAATTCCACTGTCAGCGTGCCGTCGCGATGGGTCTTTTTAAGTTCAGCGGGCGCACCGATTGCGCGGATTTCGCCTTTATGCAAAATCGCTACCCGTTCACACAGCGTTTCCGCTTCGGTCATGTCATGTGTCGTCAAAAAGATGGTTGTGCCGTTTTCATTCAAATAGCGCAGCCCTTTATGGATATGTGCGGTATTCACCGGATCCAACGCAGACGTTGGTTCATCCAAAAACAGCATTTCCGGTTCATGGATGATGGCACATGCCAAGGTGACCCGTTGGCGCATCCCTTTTGACAGGACACTGATCCGCTTCTTGCGGTCGGCAGTCAAATTGACGAAATTGAGTACTTTATGAATGGATGATTTCGGCAAGTCGTACAAGCCACGAAACAGTTCCAGGTTTTCCTCAATCGTTAGCCGTTCATATAATCCACTGTTATCGGTCAAAATGCCGAAGCGTCTTTTTTGATCGGTTTTTTGCATCAGTTTGGCTGGCTTATCCAGCACGGTTGCACTTCCACTTGTCGGATCCAGTTGTGCAGTCAAAATTTTCAGCAAGGTCGTTTTGCCGGAACCACTCGGCCCCAGGAAACCAAAAATCTCTCCTTTCGGAATATCAAATGAGACATCTTTTAATGCCGGTTTGCCAGCGAATGATTTTTGAATGTTTTGGACGGAAATTGTGTTCATGTGTTCCACTCCCTTTCGTTGATAGCATAAGCATATAAAGAAAAAGAGAAGAACACCTCTAAATCAGGCTAAAATGTACCCTATTCTGGCTGAACTGTACCCCGAAAGCGCCGGTTTGACCAATTATTTCCTGGGAAATTTAAATGTTCAGAAGCTTTTTCAACTCCACTAATTTAGTCCGTGACAGCGGCACGACCGAATCCTGGCCAGTTGTCAGGCGCAGGCTATAGCTGTTTTTCGTCCACGTTATTAATTCCCGTACTTTTTGCAGATTGACGATATACGAGCGATGGCAACGGAAAAAGCCGTAATGCTGAAGACGCTCTTCCAATTCGGCCAAAGTCAGTGCGCAACTATAGGTTTCGCCTCCGACATGTACCACAGCCATACTATTGATGCTTTCAATGTAATCAATTTCCGGCGGATTGAACAGGATAACTTTGTCGTTCTTTTTTGTCGGGATCTTTTGAACCTTGAATTCCGCTTCCTCAATCTCTTCCTGCACTGGCGGCTCACTGTCTGCATCAGCAAAATCCAGCTGATGCAGTCCGGCGTTATCCAAACGAAAAATTTCATCGCAGCTGATAAGCGCATCTTCCAGATTGGACGTGAGGATAATGATTCGTTTTTCTGCTGAAAGCTCCTGCAGCAATCGTGCAAAGACGAGCCTCTCTTGTTCTTCGAGCTGGAAATACGGTTCCTCCAATACAATGGTTTGCTGATGTGCGTAATAAATGCGAAGCAGTGACAAATAGATTTGTTTCGACGAAGGTAAATGGCTGATTTTCATCTTCCTCAGATCCTCTAGCTGAAACAGGCGTAGCATCGTGCCAACTGGTTTGTCATGTCCACTGATGTTTTTCATAAAACGCAGCAGCTCTTCCACCGTAAGGCGCTTGTACTCTCCCTGCTCCACAAGTGACACGTACGTATCCGGCTGCTCAGCCAATTCAGCCAGCAGGATTTTCTTGCGCTGAACATTCGTCTGGATGCCGATGACTTTCTGCTTTTGAAGCCCGACTTCTATGGATGGAATTATTTTTTGACCATTTACAACCACTGCTTGAATTTTCATAGCTGCCTCCGCATGTAAAAAAGATATAGATTCTACCATTTATTGTATCGCTAAATAGGTCGAGTAGAACAGCCCATTTCAATTCAAAACATGCACCCAGTTTAATTAAGGGCTGGATGCATGTTTGAATGTTTCAGTATTTATGACTTCTTCTCTGATTCATCCCAAATATAAATCCCTTCATTCCAAAATCTCCACACGATCCCTTCTAACAGTAATTACAAACCGACGTCACCTACTTCTCCTAAACTAAAACTATTCAGTTACGTTAGTGTAATTTGTCTGTCGCCATAATTTTAAAATACAGAAACCTGCTCAGAGCATCAGATTTTATTAAAACAAATACACGAAAAAATACTTGGAACTAAATATTTCCAGACAGAAAATTATCATTCCCTAGTATTTACCTTCTGAATCGTGTTATATTCATCTTTGGAAAATAGCAATATAGATCTAGAACGAGACAAATCAGGGGGACATATTAAATGGATGTGGTATTTGTTTTATTGATGTTGGTTGCCTTATTAGCTTTCGCTGCGAGCATTGTTTTATTGCTCGTCAGTGCTTTGTTCAAAAAAGGGTTAACTGTTAAGCAGGCTGGTCTTGCGGCTGCTCTTTCATTCGCAGTAATAATTGGTTCTGGCGTTGGAGTCGCCTTTACAGCAGACGAAGTCGATACTGCGGCTGGCGTCGAAAGTGAACAAATGGAAGCGCAGAAAGAAAAAGAAGCTGAAGAACAACGCATCGCCCTGGAAGAAGCCGAGATCCAGGCTGCAGAAGAAAAAGAAGAAGCACGCCTGGCAGCTGAAAAAGAAGCCGAAGAAAAAGCGGCGGCTGAGGAGCTGGCGAAAGAGAAAGAAGCGCAGGAACTGGCAGCGAAGAAAGAAGCTGAAGAAAAAGCAGCGGCCGAGAAACTTGTGAAAGAGAAAGAAGCACAGGAACTGGCAGCGAAAAAGAAAAAAGCTGAAGAAGAAGCCCAGCAAAAAAAGGAACTGTTCGCAGGATATAAACTGATTGATGTGGATGGCGGCGATGTGTCTGGATACCGTGAAGCCAACATCGTCGTTGACATTGGATACGGAGACCGCGAATATTGGGCCTTTACGAATGAACACGGGCAGCTAGAACGTGTCGTTGCTGCGGAAATCGTTGTACAGGATGACAGCAGCGAACCTGTCTTATCGTCCGGCAGATATTATTCGGATGAGGCAAAGGTTCCGGGCGTCGAAAGCGACATCTTGGATGAAGGGCATGTCATTGCCGATTCTCTTGGAGGAGTATCGAATGCCTACAATATTACCCCGCAAGAAAGTACACTTAACCGGCACGGGGATCAAGCTTATATGGAAGACAGCATCCGTGACGCAGGCGGAGCAACGAATTTTGAAGCCGTCATCACCTATCCGGATACTGAAACGCAGATTCCTTCCAGTTATCAATACAGCTATACGATCAAAGGGAACCAAGTCGTCGATGCCTTTGACAACGCGAACCCGGATGAAATAAACGCCTCTCTCGGTTTAACCGACAGTGAGCCTGATGCTTCATTCAGTGCGGCCACAAACAGTGAACCTGTCGAGTCAGCCGCTGCAGACACAGGCGGAGACGTATCCAGCGTTGATACAAACGGCAATGGGCAGGTGACGATCAAAGAAGCAAAAGCAGCCGGTTTCAGCATGCCCATCATGAGTGATCATTGGTTATATCCATACATGCGGGACAATGATCACGATGGAATGGTCGGAGAGTAAGTTTGTATGAGAACAATGACGAAGCCAAAATTTTCACAGGGCACCAATAGATTTATTTCCTTAACGGGCTGAATACTGGTTTTGTTTAAAAATAAACTGGGTAGACAGGAGGCAAATACAAATTCTGGAGGAATCAGCCGTGAAGAAGAAATGGATTCCAACGTTGCTGGCATTTGGGTTATTGGTTGCCTCTCCCCTCACTTTCCAACCGGCGGAAGCTACAAGCCATGCAGCTGCAGTCACCGAAGATAAGCTGCCAGCCCGCCTTGCGAATTTAATGGACATCGCCCCGGAACATCAGTTTATTTTGCGCAACGGAAGTGAACGCATTGAAGTGGAGCTTCTCCAATGGACGTTGGATCATTACGGACTCGAAACCGCGGTTGATGGCATCTTTGGGCCTCAAACAGAAAAAAACGTCCGCCAATACCAGGCCGATAAAGGCTTGAGAGTTGATGGCGTTGTCGGTACGAATACGTGGGCCGCACTGTACGGAGAACATGATAAACCTGCAGACCCAGAAGGAGAACTGCCCGCCGAACTCCGGAACTTAATGGATATTGCACCGGAGCATCAGTTTATCCTGCGTCAGGGAAGTGCGCGCATTGAAGTAGAACTTCTCCAATGGACATTGAATGAATATGGACTAACAACAACGGTTGATGGAATCTTTGGACCCGAAACCCATAAGAGCGTCCGCCAATACCAGGCAGACAAAGGCTTGAAAGTCGATGGCATTGTCGGCACGAATACGTGGACGGCGTTATACGGGGAATATTAGAAAACCTTATTTTCGTAGCATCGCTTATATAAGAAATACGTTTAAAACTTAGGCACTGTGTGCTCCAACAAGAAATGCCCATCCGGAAAATCGGATGGGCATTTTTCATTTAACATAGCACTTTATAGGTAACGCAAAACGACGTGAATACTCTAGCCGTTACAGGACAATCGGCGCTTTCTTCGCTTCTTGTTTGAATGTTCTTGTCGCCGCTACTGCTTGTGTCCAGCCATCGTATAGATGCTCGCTTTGTTCAGTTGGCATATCGCGTGTAAAGGTCTTGTCGATTTGCCATTGCTTGGCGATCTCTTCTTTGTCTTTCCAGAAACCGACTGCGAGTCCGGCCAGGTAAGCTGCCCCCAGTGCTGTCGTTTCCTGAATGACCGGACGCTCGACCGGCACATCCAGAATGTCGCTTTGGAACTGCATCAGGAAATCATTCGATACCGCCCCGCCGTCTACGCGCAAGGTTTTCAGTTCAATGCCGGCATCTTTGATCATGACATCCACAACATCTTTTGTCTGGTAAGCCAGTGATTCAAGTGTCGCACGGATGAAATGTGCTTTCGTCGTACCGCGCGTCAAGCCGAAAATGGCGCCGCGGGCATCTGTATCCCAGTAAGGAGTGCCGAGGCCGACAAAGGCCGGCACCATGTAGACGCCGTCCGTCGATTCGACTGACGTGGCATAGGCTTCACTTTCCGGTGCAGTGTCCAGAATCTTCAAACCGTCACGCAGCCATTGAATGGCGGAACCGGCAACGAAGATACTGCCTTCCAGCGCATATTCCACTTTTCCATCAACGCCCCAAGCCAAAGTGGTCAATAGGCCGTGCTCCGAAACCACGCCTTCTTCGCCAGTATTCATCAGCATGAAGCATCCTGTGCCATACGTGTTTTTCGCCATGCCCTTTTCGAAGCAAGCTTGTCCGAACAAAGCAGCTTGCTGGTCACCGGCAATCCCGGCAATCGGCACTTCCTGACCGAAGAAATGGTAGTCAATCGTATGTGCATAAACTTCTGAAGACTGGCGGACTTCCGGAAGCATACTCTTCGGCACGGTCAAAATGTCCAGAAGTTCCTGATCCCATTCCAAATCGTAGATATTGTACATTAAGGTTCGTGAAGCGTTGCTGTAATCCGTCACATGGGTTTTTCCGCCTGATAACTTGTAGACAAGCCAGGAATCAACGGTCCCGAACATCAAATCGCCATTGTCCGCTTTTTCTCGTGCCCCTTCTACATTGTCCAAAATCCATTTCACTTTTGTCCCGGAGAAATAGGCATCAATCAAAAGACCGGTTTTCTTGCGGAACAGCTCTTCATGTCCTTGTTCTTTCAGCTCTTTACAGATGTCGCCTGTCTGGCGCGATTGCCAGACAATCGCTTTATAGACTGGCTTTCCTGTATTGCGGTCCCAAACGACAGCCGTCTCGCGCTGGTTCGTAATCCCGATTCCTGCAATCTGGTCCGGATCCACATCCGCTTTCCGCAAGACACCCGCCATACAAGCTAAAACAGACGTCCAGATTTCGTTGGCATCATGCTCTACCCAGCCTGGTTTCGGGAAGAACTGTTCAAATTCCTGCTGCGCTGTTTCAACAATTTCCCCTTTATGGTTAAACAATACCGCACGTGAACTCGTTGTTCCTTGGTCAATCGACAGAATGTAATCTTTGCTCATTCTCTATTCCTCCTCAGATGTTTTTATGAACGGACTTTCGTCACTTCGGTATCTTCCACTAAAGTGTCTTCAATTTCATTGGCCACTGTATGGCCTTTCTTCAGTTCTGCGTTGGCCGCTCCGACTAATATCAAGGCCATAATTGCACTGAGTCCCCAGAAAAGCAGGTTAAAGTCTCCTGTAAACATGGCTTTGTAGAAAACGGCTCCATAGATACCGCCGAAAATCGGCCCGACTACAGGTACCCAGGCATAGCTCCAGTCTGAACTGCCCTTATTTGGAATCGGCAGCAATGCATGCGCAATACGCGGTCCGAGGTCACGTGCCGGGTTGATGGCGTAACCCGTCGTGCCGCCGAGCGACATCCCGATCGCAATAATCAATGCGCCGACAATCAGCGGATTCAAGCCTTCCGTGAATTCATTGGCACCGATGAACAATAAGCCCATCACGAGAACGGCAGTCCCGATGATTTCACTGACCAAATTCGAGAACGGACTGCGCACAGCAGGACTCGTGGCGAATACGCCCAATTTTGCTCCTTGGTCTTCTGTCCGTTTCCAATGCGGCAAGTAATTCAAAAAGACGATTGTTGCCCCGATGATCGCCCCCAAAAGCTGTGCTGCTATGTAAACCGGCACTTTCGCCCATGGGAAATCCCCTACTGCTGCAAACCCAAGCGTCACCGCTGGATTTAAATGGGCTCCCGAAATACCGCCGACTGCATAAACACCCATCGTTACGGCCAATCCCCAAGCAATCGTAATGACGATCCAGCCACTATTCTCAGCTTTCGAATCTTTCAATACGACCCCAGCGACTACACCTGCACCAAAAATAATCAGGATCATGGTACCGATCACTTCTGCTAAAAACTCCGACATCAATTATCACTCCTTTTTTCTGTTTTAAAGCAAAAACCGTTTGAAAGGCCATAAAAAAATTCGCACTCAATGAAAGCTCTCCTTGTCAGAAGTTCTCATTGATGTGCGAATCTCTCGGTCTCCAACACAATCTTTAACTTGTTACCTATAAGTTATACGTAAAAGAAAGCGCTGTCAATACCATATTTAGAATTTTCAGTAAAAAAACGATTAATAAATCTTTTCGAGCACGAGTCCATTTTTTAGCGGGAGTTCTCTACTTCTGAAGATGTTAGCTGCTCCAATCATTCCTTTTCGATTCAAAACACACCTGCAACGTGCTGCTGCAGGTGTGCCATTATTTACCTAGAGCTAATACCGATTTTAAAATTCTTCATGCGTAGCCGGGTCCATACCAAACAGCCGCCCATCCGGACGGGACAATTTTGCAATGTCAGCCATTTCGGCTTCGCTTAATTCAAAATCAAAGATAGACAGGTTTTCCCGCTGCCGCTGAGGAGAAGTGGAGCGCGGAATCGAAACAGAACCGATCTGGTATTGCCAGCGCAGCACAACCTGCGGGACTGTTTTATTGTGGATTTCGGCAATCTTGCGCACCGTGTCATTCGACAGAATGTCTGCCGCTCTGGCAATGGGGCTCCACGATTGCGTTTGAATCCCGTGTTCTGCGTGCACGCGCCGCTGTTCTTCCTGGTTAAAGAACGGATGCAATTCAACCTGATTCAAACTCGGCGTCACTCCGGTCTCTTGAATAATGCGCTCCAGGTGCTCCGGCAGGAAGTTGCTGACGCCAATCGACCGGACGAGTCCCCATTTCTGCGCATCAATCAATGCCTGCCACGCTTCTACGTAGAGATCTTGATTCGGAAGCGGCCAGTGGATCACGTAGAGATCGAAATAATCCAGATTGGAACGGTACAGCGATTCCTGAATCGCCACCATCGCTTTGTCGTAAGTATGGTAACGGCCCGGCAGTTTGGACGTCACCCAAAGTTCTTCACGGGAAATGCCGCTTCGTTTGATGCCTTCCCCGACCGCTCCTTCGTTCTCGTAATTATAGGCGGTGTCGATCAACCGGTAACCCGCATTGATGCCGCTGCTGACTGCGTTCGCCCCGGCATTGCCCCACAGTCCGTATGTACCGAGTCCCGTAACCGGCAAGGTTGTTCCATCGTTCAACGTCACTTCTGGTATCGCTTTATTCATTCACCTTCACTCCTCTCGTTTCTATTTTCAGATTACTCTTCCCCCATCGCAAACTCAAACGATTCGCCCCTTGTTGGACACACTGAAATCTCTAAGAAAAAAGAAATGGCTCTGAATAGAATTCCGGTTAAGCCAGGACTTTATTTAAAATTAAGAATTGGTGTACACTTAACTCTATTCCCATAACCAGTTAGGAGCCCAGAGATGAAGACAACCTCTTTTAAACCAATCGAAGCGACAATAGAAGAAATTCAACAGGCTTTCCAGGAAAACAAGCTGACTTCAGTCGAATTGGTGCAGGCTTACCTTGACCGCATCGAAACATTCGACCGGAACGGCCCGAAGATCAATTCCGTCTTAACTGTTAATCCAGATGCCTTGAAAATCGCTGCGGAGCTGGATGAGTTGCGCGGCCAGGATGGACAAGGGCCGCTATACGGCATTCCCGTGTTGCTGAAAGACAATATTGAAACGGCGGACCGGATGCCAACAACGGCCGGCGCCATTGCACTTGAGCACAACTTCGCCAAAGAAGATTCCTTTGTTGCCGCACAATTACGCAATGCCGGCGCTATTATTCTCGGAAAAGTGAACATGAGCGAATGGGCTTATTTCATGTCGAAAGACGGCGTGAGCGGCTACAGTTCACTTCGCGGCCAAGTGCTGAACCCTTATGGAGTCGGTACTTTCAAAGCTGAAGATGTCGGTGGATCGAGTTCAGGGACAGGCGCTGCCATCGCCTCGAATTTTGCGGTTGTCGGTGTCGGCACTGAAACTTCCGGATCGATTTTGAGTCCGGCGAGCGCCAATTCCATCGTCGGCATCAAACCGACGGTCGGGCTCATCAGCCGCTCGCGCATCATCCCGATTTCTGAAAGCCAGGATACCGCAGGACCGATGGCACGTACCGTGGCGGATGCTGCAATCCTGCTCGGCGCTATGACCGGCGTCGACGAACAGGATCCGGCAACACTTGGAAGTGCTGGACGTGCATTGACCGATTACACGCCGCATTTGAAAACGGACGGTCTGAAAGGCGCCCGCATCGGCGTTGACCGTTCCTATATGAACGATGAAGAACCGGAAGAAATCGCCATTATGGATGAAGCCATCGAACAAATGAAGCTGCTTGGTGCCACTGTCGTAGAAGTGAAGATTCCCCAACAGACATTCGAATCCGACGTTTTATGGTATGAATTCAAGCGAGGCGTCAACGACTATTTGCGCACCGTGCCTGACGAAGTGCTGGTCAAATCACTGGCCGATGTTATCGAGTTCAATAAACAAGATCCGGAGCGCCGCATGAAATTCGGCCAGGCGGAATTGGAAAAAGCACAATCCTTAAGCGGCGATCCAACTGACCCGATATACATGGAACACCGAGAAATCGATTTGCGTTCTTCCACTACCGAAGGACTGGACCCCGTCATGAAGGAACATCAGCTGGATGCCCTGTTATTCCAAAACAACCGCGGCGCCGCCAAACCGGCAAGAGCGGGCTATCCGTCCATCACCGTCCCTGCCGGCTACACCAGCAGCGGGCATCCCATCGGCGTCACGTTCAGCGCACAAGCTTTCAGCGAACCGCGTCTAATCGAACTGGCCTATGCTTATGAACAAGCCACTCGAAAACGGCAGGCACCGGATTTCCACGATTTTATTGGTTGAATAGATGTTAATCACCTAACTAAAAAGACACATCCGCAATCGTCTTACAGCGGATGTGTCTTCGCATTGAATTTAAATTGTCGTAGCGTCTAGTTAAAAGTAGATGATATACTATACTACAGCCCAAAAAACTACATAAAAAGATGGTGATTAAAATATGAATCGATCCTTCCAGGGCAGCCGGATTCTGAAAACAGGTATAGCCATATTTTTAACGGCCAGTATTTGTTTATGGTTCGGCTGGCCTCCTGTCTTTGCGGTCATCACGGCCATCGTGACGATTGAGCCGACCGTCAGCGATTCCATCAAAAAGGGACTCGTACGGTTCCCGGCATCTGCGATTGGTTCTGCATTCGCCGTTCTTTTTATTACACTCTTCGGGAATTCCCCGATCACCTATACACTCGCTGCTGTTTTCACCATATTGGTTTGCTACAAACTTAAGCTGCATGCAGGCTTACTGGTTGCCACATTGACTTCTGTCGCGATGGTGGAAGTCATCCACGATCATGTCCTGATTTCATTCTTCATTCGCTTGGGGACAACGACAGTTGGGTTGCTTGTATCCACCGCGGTAAACATGCTCATTTTCCCGCCCAATTACCGGACAGATATTCTGAAAAACATCGAGAGCATCAGCCGGCGTGCAGGAAGACTGCTGGAACACACATTTCACACAGTCCTCTTTGAGGGTGATGCGAACCTCCAAAAAGATCAGGAACTGGTGAAACGGCTGACGACGGAAATCAGAAAGACCGAGACATTGATTCAGTACCACCGGGATGATTTCAGCATCTACCCTTGGGTCCGGAATCGGGAAACAGAACTCCAGATGGCAGAAAGGCAATTGCTGTTTTTGCACAACCTGGAATTCCATTTGAATGCTTTGCTTCGCATTCCGCTGTACAGCATCAAGTGGTCACCGGCCGAGCGGAATATCATTATGCGTGCCGTTGCAGAGCTGGCGGAAGACTTACAGAATGCCAATGAATACGATCAAGAAACGCATCAGCAGCAATTAAAAATCATCACCGACTTCTTTTGGGAAGACAGCAAAGGCGTCTCGACAAGCGATGCCATGCACCCCATCCTGTTCCCACCAGAGTTCAAGATTCTTTATGAGCTCATCACCATTTATGATTTGGTCGATAATTTCTTTGATCCGAATAGTGTGAAGGCTGCGCGGGAAGCGGAGAAGTGATAGAGCTGCAGAATTCTTAAAAACAGCTGTGCTTGAAACAGAAATGTTTCCGGCACAGCTGTTTTTCTATTTATTTCCGGCCATAAACCCCTGAAGGCAGATCGCATGATTTCAGGATCCCGGACTGCTATACTCCTCTATATGCAAACCTGCAGTTAACGAAAGGAAGTTAGATAGATGAAACTAAGTGTATTGGACCAAGCGCCTGTCACGACAGGAAACACGGCAGAAGCGGCTATACAAAAAGCGGTGGAACTCGCGGTTCTCGCCGACAAATTGGGCTACAGCCGGATGTGGATGGCGGAGCATCATGGCTCCGGCGCATTTTCCAGCTCTGCCCCCGAAGTCACTGCCGCATACTTAAGCGCCAAAACAGAGAGGATCCGAATCGGCACTGGCGGCGTGATGATGATGCATTATTCGCCTTTGAAACTTGCGGAGGTCTTTAAAACATTGAGTGCACTGGCGCCAGGCCGCATCGATTTCGGCGTGGGACGTGCTCCGGGCGGCGACCACAGTTCCATCTACGCCTTGTCCCAAGGACGCCGAACCATGACGGACGATATGTACGGAAAATTCGACACGGCCCTGAAACTGATCAACGACGAAACGCCGGAAGACAATATGTACAATAAAACCATCGCTTCCCCAACCCATATCCAATTACCTGAAGCCTGGCTGCTCGGTTCAAGCGGCAACAGTGCACTGGAAGCTGGCCGAATGGGTGTCGGCTATTCGTTTGCCCAATTCTTCAACGGCGGCATGACGAAAGACATTTTAGATTCCTACCGGGCAAATTTCACGGCTTCCGCTTTCATGGAAAAACCCGAAATCTCGGTATCGTATTTGGTGACAACAGCTGAAACAGCCGAAGAAGCAGAATACGAAGCATTGCCGCAGGACATTGCGCGCCTCATGCTGATGAAAGGACGCATCATGCCCCTCATGACACCTGAAGAAGCACAAAACTCGGCGCTCTCGGAAATGGACCGCATGCAGATCCAGGCAAGCCGCAAACTCCATCTAGTCGGTTCCGCCAAAGACGTAGCCGATCAATTGCAGCGGGAGCAGCTTGAATACGGTTTTGAAGAAGCCATGATCTGCAGCATTCCGCATTCCCAGGAAAAACGGTTGGATGTCTATCGATTGTTGGCGCAGGAGTTATTTTAAACGTGAATCAAATGAAAAAAGCAGTACGCGGCCGCGTACTGCTTTTTTTGTTCCACTTTCCTGTTCCAGCTCTTGAATTCTCTCTAAGAAGATTATTCAAGCACGCCTTCTTCTACAGAAACCTCCAGCAATTCTTTCAAATGCCCATCAATCTGGCTGTGATACCCTTCCCCTTCGCCACCGAACAAACCGAAATGGCCGGCGATGCTGTTGATCACTCTCAGCTCACTGTTCGGAATCAGCTGTTGTTCGGATTCACAATCACTCGGTGGGAAAAACATATCGGTATCAATCGGCATGACATACAACTTGGCTTTAATGCGGCCAAGCGCTTTTTCCAGATTCCCTTCAGTCAAACGGCTGACGTCACCGCGCTGCCATTTCCAAGCCATCGTCAATAAGGCATTGGGGTCCATCATCTGGAAAAATGGCTCAAGGAAACCTTGCACCAGTTCTTCCGCAGTCTCCACACCGAACAAGACCCATTTTTCCTGTTTGAAAAATTCCGGAGTAAAGCCCATCACGGCCCATATATCGGCATGGCGCTTCAACCCGTCTGCCACTTCTGTATGGGATCCGTATTTTCCGCCATTCCATCCCGGATCGGACCTGATGGCATCCATCAATGTCTGTGTAAATAAGAAATCATGGATCGTGTTTTTCGCCGTTCCGGCAATCGGCGCCGCTCGTTTCACCATATCCGGAAACCTGACCGCCCACTCATACGTTTGCTGTGCTCCCATCGAACCGCCCACCACCAGTGCCAGCTCTTCAATCCCGAACTTTTCTGTAATAAACCGGTGCTGCGCTATGACATCGTCCCCGATGCGGACATTTGGAAAATCACCCATACCGATGGGGTCAGGACTATTATGCGGCGAACTTGAAAGGCCGTTTCCAAACTGGTTGATCACGATGATGAAGTACTTGGTTGGATCCAGCGCCCTTCCTTCACCTATGTAAGTCTCGTAGTCTTTGCTGGTGCCGGAAAACCAGGTGGGAATCAAAATAACATTGTTTTTCTGTTCATTCAATTCTCCATGCGTCGCATAAGCCAGTTTGCAGTCCGGTATCCGTCCCCCTTCTTCCAATTCAAAATCCCCTAAGTCATAAATCTCGTAAGGCCCTTGGTTTTCTTGTGAATAAAATTGATTTTCAATCATTACACATACCGCCTTTTCTCAGGTTTTTTATTTCTGGTCGGAAGCGGGAAACCGTTTTACGCAGGAGCTATCTTTTTACTTCCTTATTTTCATTATACGTGAGTTCCAATATAAGTAAATACAGAATTTTCTAATATCTATATAAGTTGAACTAATGATTTGTAGGAGCCGAGATTCCGTAAAACAGCTACGCTTTCCAGCGGGCTCGCGCCCAATCCTCCTCGTCCGCTGCGCTCCCTGCGGTGTATCGGTCGTCTCGCTAAGCCGCAGGAGTCTTCGCTGTTTTACTCCATATCTTTAGCGTTTTTTCTCAGAGTCGAAGTGGTATATAAAATGCTATTTCTTTAGTTCAACTTATATAAGATTAGAATTCGCTTCCCATAGAATATAATAATTACCTTATATCCAACGGTTCTTAGATAATAACGAAATCGCATAATGAAATCATTAAGTCGTAATATTATCGTTTTCGATATTTGTTGAAAGATGGCGATATTCGCAATTGCCATCAACTCAAAAAAGCAACCACCTTCTCCCAGCCAGGATTGTAGGTGGTTACTCTTTTGCTTAAAAACATTTTCAATTTGGGCAGCCGCTCTTATATGGCGTCCACTGCACCAACCGAGTGTTAACGCACTTGGTTTTTTGTGTGTCTAAATTAGAGTATATTGGGTTTTAGGTTCTATTATTTATAATTCGATTTCACTTCCCAGGGAGCCAAACAATTATTGCTACTCAATCTTCCCCAATTCATCCAATAACGCTTTCCGTTTCGGGTACATGAACTTCAGCTCTTCAATCAGCCCCGCCGCAGCTCCAGCCCCCAGCGCCTGCTGGAAAGCTTTGATCCTTTGGCAGGCAGTCCAGTATGCCTTGCGGTTGGAAGCCCGCTCAATCAGGCGGTAAATATAAGTCGTATAGATTTCATTCACTTCATGCGGATAATCAGCTAGCAGGTGCGGATACAGGTGCCCGATTGCAGAGACATCCTTCCGGCAATAATCCAACAGCTCCTCCAACCTATTTTCATCAATAAGAATTTTGAGATACAAAGGCAGACTCCGCGGGCTGTTTTTCGTCTCGGCAAGAAGCGCCTCCAGCTTCTCCGGCCATTGCTCCGCATCCACCAAACTTCTCAGCTTAACGTAATATTCTTCCTCCCCTTCCAGCGCAAACTCAAAGCTGAGGTCGATCATTTCCGCAGTGCTGCCCATTCCTTCGTAGGCTGCA
The DNA here is from genome assembly GCF_014836985.1 of Planococcus wigleyi. GTDB lineage: Bacteria > Bacillota > Bacilli > Bacillales_A > Planococcaceae > Planococcus > Planococcus notacanthi. The sequence continues at coordinate 260,807 of NZ_JACSPU010000005.1, forward strand.
AAACGCAGCTTTTTCCAATCGTGCAAAAGTCCTGCGAGGTTCGCATCCAGCCCTTCCGACTCTTCACACAACCGGATTACTTTTTCAAATTCACCCGCAACCAGCGCCTGCAGGGTCTGTGATTTGCGGATTGCGGGATAGCGATGGAACTTCACGTAAAATGCTTCGACCACTTCCTGCTTGCCTTGCTGTTGCAACATCACCAGCTGGTACATGCGAAACCGCTCTTCTGTGTAATCGTATGTCTTGTTTTGCATCTCGTCACTGGCAATCAAATCAGCAATATAATTATATAGCTTTTCGGTGAAATCGCCTCTTTCATTCCATTGCAGAACCGCTTCCACCAGATAACTCGCCGCTTCTGTGATGTCCTGCTCCAGCGCGAAGAGGATATGTGGATAGAGCAGGACGAGTATACGATCGACAGTCGCTTCATCCAGTTCTCCCGGCCACTTCGCCAGCGTTTCGTCAATTTTCTCCAAGCTTTCGTCAATCGCTGAGCTGATACCCCCGGATGAATCGTCCGCCATTTGCAGGATACCCGTACACTCCTCAATGACAATCAAACTGAGGCGGATAATCCTTTCGGCATCGTGCTGCAAATTCAATCCATCTATATATTCGAGGACTTCCCACACCCCTTCAAGTGCCTGATCCGTCCGTCCCCACTCGATAAACCCGCTGCGGCTGGCTCGGTTCACCGACTTCCGGATGATCCGACGCGCCTTTTCCTCATTCATATCACTCGAATCGGAGAGTTTCTCTGTCAAATAGAGGTGGACGGATGGCTGTTTCTCCACCAGCTCCTCGAGGATTTCCAACAGCTCCGCTTTTTTCAGCGCCTTTAATTGCGTCAGCACATCCACTGCAGACGAACCGTTTTCTTTTTTATGTTCTCGGATCGCCAGACACACCGCCACTTCATGTTTGCACAGCGAATCGGATTCGAACGGACAGGTACAGTAAGAACCCACAATCGTGCCATCTTTCGTCAAATTGATCGACACTTCGTAATCCCGGGTTCCCGCTACCCGCGCATGCCAGCGATTGGGCGCATCTTCTGTCAACTGCTCCACAAAGTTCTGCTCAAAATAATCAAGGCCGCGCTTATAGAGCTTTGCCGGCACGTAGGTTTTCAAATTTTTTAAGTTCATGAGAATTCCCCCTGAATCGATTATAACCTGTAGGGGTTCGAGGTTGAATAGGACATTTTTTTCGGGTAAGGATGAATAAAATGAAAAATCCACACCCGAAATGCTGACGCAGCGGGTGTGGAAATTTATCGAATATAATTTGCTTTTTAGTGGTTTATTTAATGTTATTGAATTCTTCTTCTGTAACCTGAAGTTGTTTCTTCAAAATTTCTTTCCATAGATGCCCTTTAACTTCACCAGTACCTCTTGATACCTTGGGTCTTTTAATAGTGCCGTCTTCCATTACCTTCATAAAATAGATGTGATGACCTTTTTCCTTGTATTCTTCCCATCCATCTCGGCGACAAAAACGTTCAATATCTCTGAAACTAGGCATCTATCAAAGCCTTTACTGCCTCAGTATCAGACTGAGCCATCACATTCATCAAGTAAGGGAAGTGTTTCTTACGATTGGGAGAATTGCTATACAATGTAAATTGAGCCATATAATCTTCTGCATAATCCGCCAATGAATCAGCCATTAGATCAATTACCTCATCTTTGGTTTCCGCGTTCTCAACCAAATCAAATCCTTCTAATGTCATAGTTGTACTATTGTCTTCTTCTCTGGTAAATTCTGCTTTAAATCGAAAAGAGTCAAAAGCTGCTTTAAGTTGTTCGGAACTCAGAGCTGCCCATTCGTCGCGGCTGCGCTTTACAAAACGGGGACCTACTCGAATGACATCATCATTGAATTGCCCCCAATTCTTGCGGACATCGGTAGCATTAAGAGTCGATAACATCACCATTCCTCCTTTTCTTATATATTAGCACATAACGTACGTTACGTACATAATATACACATCTATATAGATAGGAAGTTCATTTTTTCTACTATTTTTAAACTCACTGGATATGGCTTTTTCTCCATGTTATTGTTACCAATAAACTGAATTGGGTTTAACACACAGGGACCTGATTTCGTCTATGCGGCTTCCTTCATTGAATCCTCTGGAATGACTAGGTTCAATACAATAGCAACAAAACAGGCGATTGTTATTCCAGATCCGCCAAACAACAACTTGATAACTTCTGGGAACGCGTTCATCGCATCGGGTACTTGACTTAATCCGAGTCCAAATACTAAAGATAATCCAATGATGATCTTTGCTCTTTCATTTAAAGGCTCTGACGTCAATATGTCTATTCCTGTTAACGTAATCTGAGAAAAGATAATGACTGTGGCACCGCCAATAACTGCTGGTGGCATGGTAGATACAAGCGCTCCAATCTTAGGAATAAGACCAGCCAATATTAAAAATGCAGCGCCAACAGCTACGACATATCTGCTCATTACTTTTGTAAATGCGATCATTCCTACATTTTGGCTAAAAGATGTATTTGGCAAAGAATTAAAAATCGCTCCCAGGGAAGAGGTAAAACCATTTGCTATGACTGAGCCGGAAAGCTCATTTTCCGTGGGTTCTCTGCCTGCTCCCCCAGTAGTCATCGCTGTAACATCTCCAACTGTCTCAACAGATGTCACGATAAACATAATTAACATAGGGAGTATAGCTCCCCAGTAAAATTCCATGGGAAAATAAAAGGGTTGTGGAACTGAAAACCAGGTAGCTTCTCTTATTGCTGAAAATTCCACCATCCCCAGCGGCAAAGCCACCATATAGCCAATGAAAATTCCTATTAAAATGGAGGATGTTTTCGCCATTCCCTTTGCATATCTATTTAGAATGAGCACAATGGCCAATACCAGTAAAGCCACCATCCAGTTTTTAGCCGATCCAAAATTTTCAGATCCACTTCCTCCTGCCATCGATACAATACCTGTAGGCAAAAGCGACAAACCAATCGTAAGCACTACTGTACCTGTTACAATCTTTGGAAAGAATCTTCTTAGTTTCTTTATGAAAAATCCTAAAGTGCCGCCAAATAACCCCCCTATAAGACTTGCACCCAATAATCCTGATATGCCATAGGAGCTTGCGATTACGATATTTGTAGACAGAAACCCAAAACTAGTGCCCATAACTACTGGGAGTCGTGCTCCGATCATCCATATTGGGTAACATTGGATAATCGTTGCAACTCCTGCCATGATCATTGCACTTTGAACCAGTATCGTTAAATCAGTTCCTGTTATGCCAACCACACCTGCGATGATGATAGGGACAGCGACATTCCCTAAAAACATTGCAAAAATATGCTGCAACCCTAAAGGTATGGCTTCTGTTAGTGGAGGTACACCATCCACATCGTATTTATTTGTATTCTTACTCTTCGTGTCTGCTCCAACTATTTCTTTCATAAAACACCACTTTTCACTTTTATTTAGATATTATTCGATGCAAGTAGTAGACAACTGAACTTTATATTAGACGTTGTCGACAGCCTCGATCTCCAATATTTTTTTCACTGCATAATCCGCGCCTCTTTCTCTTGAGATGTTTCTCCAATGCAGTAAATTGTCCTTAGAAGCCTCTTCTAGATCATTAAATGCCTTTGCTAATTCTTCTGTGCTGAAATTATTCGGATCCAGTACTCTCCCTAAATTATTCTTCTCAACATCATATGCAATATTAAATTGATCGCTGGAAAATGGTAAGATGACCATCTTTTTCCCATGGTACATAGCCTCTGTTAAGGTGTTGCATCCACCATGAAAGACAACTGTGTCTACATACTGCATAAGAGCTATTTGAGGGATAAAACCTTCGATTATTGTATTGGGCGAGCTGTATTTCTTAAGTTCATCCGCATTGCTGCCTGCAGAAACGATCAATAGCGCATCAGGATTACTTTCTCTGGCCGACAGGATGAGTTTTTCAAGTACGTCTTTTCTGTTCGATAAAAAAGTCCCTAAACTGATCATGATTTTCTGTTCTTTCGTATCTATTTTTTCCATCCATTCTTCATCTAACGAAACCGCTTCAAATGAATTCCCGATAAATAGTTCCTTCGGATTTTCTTCATTTTTTTCAATGTCGTTGAAATCAAAATAGTTGTAGATCACCGCTATTTCAGAGACTAAACTGAACGCATTGCTAATTTTTTTAATCGACTTATTTTCAACGATAATACTATTGAAAACTTCAGTAAATTCCCTTTGTGTTTGGGTGGAAACCTGCTTTAACATCTTCAAATCTTCTTCCTCGACCGTTATCGCCTCAGGCCAGCTTTTGGGTACATTAAAATACCTTCCTTCTTTTGGAATGGTATTGGGATGAGGCGGACAAAATGTCACAAAAGGCAGCCCTAGAAAATACAAGCTAAGCGTAACCGAGTATGACAATATATCGACCACATACAGATCAACATCCATGGCCTCATCTATGAACTTTATCTTATCGATAAGCTGTTGCGGATTATAAAGCATATCAGCCTTTCGGTGGCGGGATTGGGTAATCAGTGTTTCTACTGCACCTTTTTTTGTCGACTCAAAAAATTCTTCCAATCTGATTCTCTCGGTATCCGGTTGTATTGCGTGTTCACCTTTCCCGATATTTTTATTTGAATTTATATCGATTTCATAAAAAGCCAAATTCTCTTTTAAGATTTTTTCCTTAAATTCGATACTGCAGCCAAACGTCACTTCTGCACCCTGTTCTTGAAAACTTTTGGCTAATACGAGCAAGGGGTTAAAATGCGAATAAAAAGGCGGACTGATAACAAAGATTTTCTTATATTTCATTTTCTTTTTCTCCTTCTAAAGACAAATAAAATGACACAAACTCATGTGAGATCTTTTGAATAGAAAAGTTTTCATCCACTGTTTTTTGTCCTGCAGCTTGAATTTTTTTCACTGCGTCTTTGTCGATTTTAGAATCATACAGATGTTTTTCCGTTTCTTCGGCAATCGTTTCCCCATTGCTTGTGTCGATCAAAAATCCATTTTCCCCATTTTCCATATAACTTTTAACTCCACCTTTTATCGGGCCCAGGGTTAGGAACCCTATCGACATCGCTTCCAAAATAGCGATGCCAAACTCTTCTTTTACACTGGAGCACAGATAGATGTGAGGATAGTCAAAGTCTCTCTCAATAATCTCCCTTTCAAGCAGTCTTATATCCAAGTTCGACATGGCACCTTTATGTATGAACCTGTCTTTGAATTGAGGATGCTTTTGTAAGAAATTCTTGAAAAATTCCATCACCATTTCTTCTTCTTTACTCGGTCTCTCCAAGTCTCCACCAATTATGAGAAGATTATGGGTTTCCGAAAGCTTGGAGTTTGACCAGGCTTTTAAAAGTTCCATCTGCCCTTTTAAAACAGCTAATCTCCCGACGTTTAAGATGACAGGTTTTTCAAAAAAGCCTTTATTTGTTTCATTCCATTCGATAAGGCGATTTGAATAGGCAGCGATGGCCTCTCCATCAATTGATTGGCCTGTTTGTATGCCTTCACCGATCATTTCAATTTTTCCATTTACAATGTCATCTTTAAATTGAGGGAAATAGACCGCAAGTTCTGTTTTCACATCTCCATTCCCTATGCCAACGATTCCATCGCTTGTGCGGATTAATTCGTCGCCTATTTTTATCTTGTTCAGTTTTTCAATAAGCTCGTTGAAACCAAGTTCTTTTAATTGCCCCAATCCATCAAACATGTTTCGGTGCGGGTCTGGCGTTAGTGTAAAGACAAGTTTACTATTTAAATCCTTGCTTAGATGAGCCACAGCTTTAGACGCGTTATCTAAAAATCTGATATGAAAGACATCGGGCTTTATTTCTGACCGATTTAAATAATTGGCTATCTGTCTTTTTATAAATAACTCTCTTTTGATGAACTTGTCCCTTACAGACTGATCTAAATAGATTGGCAATCTGATAAATACGTGTTTATCTCCATGAAAGCTTATAAAGGGCTTGTTTAATTCTTGAGTGATCGTAATCGTAAATACATGGGAGATGCGGCTGTCTTTCGAGATCTCTTCACCCAAACCTTTTAATAATACGGCTAACCCTCCACTATTCCCTTTCCCGCTATCTTCAAAATCCCCATAGAACATGGCCTGCAAAATTGAAGTGCCTTGCTTTTCAAAGGCAAAATCTGTCTTGAGAAAGTCCATATAACTATCAAAAAACACTTTGTTTTTCTCATTTCTTATATGCTTCTCCACAAAGGATTGATCAACAGTCTCCATTGGATACAAATTCATCAATAAATTGATTCCTTGGATCTTTATCCCATCAGGGTAATCCAGGGTCAATAATTTGTATATAGCATCTTTAAATCCCGGTCTTTTAAAACGATCCATATAGTCCAGTAAGATAGAAGTGATCTCTAAATCCAGTTCGTATTGCTGAAGCATAAATAAGAGATCGTTATCACCTAAAATGTCGATACCACATTCAATACAAATATCCAAAACGTGATAGAGCTTTTGACCATCGTACTGTTGGTTCAATAGTACGTCTTTTATTTTCTTCTCTACTATTTGCTTGATCTCATCATTGAACAAGTTTAAAACCGCATCTACTGTAAATCGGTCTGTAGAGGAATGCTCTCCCAAAAACGAGATCAATTCATCTATTTCTTTTTCACCTAGTTGCTTGTTCAGCTCCAGTTGCTTTATCGTTCGAATTTGCTCGACCACTCTTGCTTCATCGGAGTTTATCGCCTTACTGTTATTTATGTACTCATTTAAAAATTGGAGAGGATAACTATCATTACTTTCATTGTCATAAACACGATTTCTGAACTCAATAAACTCATTCATTTTTCATCCCCCGATGCCTTCAGTGTATTAGTTTCTTCCTATTCTATACCACAGGTGTTGCTACTATATACGCAGACGCTTCTTCATTCTTTTTAATAAAACGAAAGATGCCAATTAATGTAAAAAATTTTGAAGCAATGAGGTGCAAATATACTCCTTTCCTTATACATCATTTCTTTGTACTGTATAGTTAACTAAGCAATTAGATATAAAGGATACAATCTACTTTCCTCACTCCTTCTGGCCATTTACTGAGTGCGGGACAATAAAAAAACACACCTGCCAGGTTGATTCAGCAAGTGTGTAAATATAGTTAGTAACCTGAAATTTGTTCGGCATAATAGCGCTATTGGAGTTCCGCCATTCAGCTAAGCTATCCATCATTTATGAACAGCCGTAATCTCTCCCATCAATCCAACCCAGTCGTCTCTCTTAAAATCATACAATTCCAGTTCTGTTTTTCTCAGAACCAGGTGGATGCTGTCGAATTTCTCGTCCGATCGGAACCTCCACCAGCTTTTCACTGTTGATGTCTTGGTGCCTGGCTCATAATAAGTCAATGTGAATTCGGGATCGATGATGTCGTCTACCCGATCAATCTCTATATGATTATGCGGGAAATCAATATAAAGGCCAAGCGCCGCTTTATGAGGCGTAATGGACCCAATTTTATACGCCGAGTGCGCGTCCTTCTTCTCAAGTGCGCCACTCCAAGGAACCGGATTATCGCTCAAGATCAATATCCGGCCGGCCTCATCGGTTTCAATCCGGCAATTCGGCAAACTGTTAAATACTTCTGTCATCTCGTTCATTTTTTGTTCTACCATCTTGTTCATTTTGCTATCCCATTCCTTTCAACTCATCTATCAACCATGAATGCTGCATTTTCTGCTAGACAAGGCATACCGTTTATTTTTCTGTTCCACTACCTGTTATTCTATCACGTCCCGCTGATTGCTCCGTGTTTAAATTGTAGCGTACTGTCAAAATCGCTTAAAATTGTTTCTTGCACGGGGACACTTTTTTGCTTGAAATGCGCCGATTAAGGATATAGTAGCTGTACAAGCTCTTTTTCGTTCGGTATCACCTGTTTTTTTTATAAGAACTTTTCCTATACTCGATTTTATTGCTTCACACGGCACTTGAAACTAAATCGATCAGCAGGCGTGATACTCATTAGGAGGTCTCTAGGATGAACCCACAAATCTTAATCGTCGGAGCTGGCCCCACTGGCCTGGCTCTTGCCTATAGCCTGGCGCGCCAAGGCGTGCCGTTTCGGATCATCGATAAAAACGCAGGAACCGGCACAGCGTCACGTGCACTCGCCGTGCATGCGCGCATATTGGAGCAGTACGACCAACTGGGTCTGGCCGAACGCAACATCAAGCGGGGGCATCCGATTTTGTCGCTGGATGTCAGCGACGGCAAACGGGTGAGAGCCACGGTAAAATTCCATAAGTTGGGCAAAGGGCTGAGCCCGTTTCCGTTTATCTTGAGCTTGCCGCAAGACGAACACGAAGAAATTCTCGTGGACGAATTAAATAAAATCGGCGTCGAAGTCGAATGGAACACCTCCTTGCTTTCGTTTGAAGACACAGGAGTTGGCGTGAACGCCGTGATGCAGCAGCAAGGACAGCCAGAAGAAAGAGCGGAGTTCGCCTATTTATGCGGATGCGACGGAGCCGGCAGCATGGTCCGAAAAGGGCTGGGACTCGACTTTCCCGGCGGCACGTACAAGCATTTATTTTTTGTCGCTGATATCGAAACTGAGCAGCCGGTAGACGATATGGAAAAGATGGACATGTACATGGACAATGACGGCTTTATGCTGTATATGAACGTCCGCAACGCCAACACCAAACGAATCCTTGGCATTGTGCCCGAGGAATTCAACGAGCGCACCGATGTCCAATACAGTGAAATCACCAATTACATTGAAAACAAAATCCGCGTGAGCGCGGCTAAGGTCAATTGGTTTTCGACCTACCGCGTCCATAACCGAGTCAGCGAGCGATTTGCCAAAGGGCGCGTCTTTATCTTGGGCGACGCCGGCCACCTGCACAGTCCGACCGGCGGACAAGGCATGAACACCGGCATTGGGGATGCCATCAATTTGGGGTGGAAACTCGCAGCAGTGATTCAAGGCAAAGCTGCGCCAAGCATATTGAGCACCTACGAACAAGAGCGCATCGCCTTTGCGCGCCGGTTGATCGCGACGACCGACAAAGCGTTCCAAACGATCGTCAATCAAAAACTGCCCGGCACGTTGCTGCGGGAGTATGCCGTACCTTACATCTTGCCGTCCGTATTCAAATTTTCCTTCCCCTCAAAAAATGCGTTTAAAATCTTGTCTCAAATTCACATCAATTACCGCAGCAGCCTCTTGAGCAAAGGCAAAGCCGGCAAGGTCTACGGCGGCATGCGTTTGCCGTGGATCGAAACTGACATAGGCGATAATTTCACGCCGCTGCGCTCCGTCGATTGGCAAATTCACATATACGGCAAAGCGCAGCCGGAGCTGATCGACTTTGCCTGCTCGCAGTCGCTCCAGCTCCATGAGTTTCCATGGGAAGCGAAGATGAAAGACGCAGGATTCAAGCAAGATGCGCTGTACCTGATTCGACCGGATGGGCATGTAGGGCTTGCGACTGAAAAGCAATGGCTGCGTGTGTTGAAACTGTATTTGGAGACTTATGGGATTGTGGCTTTTGGAGCGGAGTGAGGCAGAAATAATAAAGGCCATACTTATAAATTTTGACCGGTCAGCTTCATCGGATTTTTCGAAAATCCTATGTGCATAGGACTCGACACTACAGAAAAAAGAACCTTGAAAGTGTCAAGGTTCTTTAAAATATATATTAAGCATTTAATTTATATTGCGCTGCTTCACCATACATGCCGTTTTCAGCTGTTACATCATTCAATTCTGCAATAATAACCTTTGGTCTGGAAGGACCGATTATGGTAGAAATATAGCTGACTTTAAATGTGTAAGTAGCTTTTTTGCGGAAGTTTCGATATTCAAGCGAATCTTCTGTAGTTGTCCAATAAACAATATTGCCATCTCTATCTATTAAAGCGATCACTCGATATTCGTCGCTTTTAAAGCAAGAAACAAACTCAAGTTCCTTCGTATATTTCTTTCCTTTTTCAAATCCGTTCACTTCTTTGATTGCAAGCACCATCGAAATACACCTCATTCCATAGTGGTATGCATTTAATATAACAGAACCTATGTTCGATTACCAGTAAAAACATCAAAAATATTAGAATATTTAAATAAAAAGGTGAAAGAGCGTTAAAACCATCCCTAGCGCAAGCCATTCGCAATGCGCCTGCTCCATAGTCGAGAAAAATAGGAGGAGTAGGATTCAAATAAGAAAGCCGTATCCGTTAACCATTGAGGTTTCTGGATACGGCTTACTCTTAATGCATTGCAGTTAATCAACGGAATCTTTTTTGACACAGGGGCGCGTTTTCATTCACCTGCTGCAGTAATCTTATAAATCGCACCGCCATCAGTGGATGCAATAAGCGCGCCATCCTCAGTTACAAGAATATCACGGAAACGTTCGCCTTTATCAGTTAATAGACGTTCTTCTCCAACGATGGTGTCACCTTCAATAACGACACGTGCAATATAGCTCGACACTAAACCACCGATGAACAAGTTGTTCTCCCATTCAGGAATTGCGTCGTTATCATAAAATGAGCTACCACTTGGCGCACTTGTTGGATCCCAATAATATCTTGGTTCAATAAAGCCTTGCGCCTCGTGTTCTGAAATTCCATCATTGATCAATTCACCTGTGTACTCGATACCATAAGAAACAATTGGCCATCCATAATTATTGCCTGGTTCAACAATATTCAGTTCATCCCCAGATTGTGGACCGAATTCAACAATCCATAAGTCTCCTGTTTCAGGGTGGAAGTCTATACCTTGAATATTACGGTGACCGTAGCTGTAAATACCATCCAGTGCTTCTTCATCGTCGATAAATGGATTCGTATCTACTGCTTCCCCATCTTGTGTAATGTGGATGACTTTACCTAAGTAAGCATCCAAGTCTTGTGCACGTTCGCGAATTGGATCATCTGAACGCTCACCAGTTGTTAAGAATAGGTTGCCATCCTCATCAAAGATAATACGTCCACCATAATGTAAGTCACCCTCATATGCCGGTTCCGCCTGGAAGATGACTTCAAAATCTTCAAGTGAGGCTTCATCTTCTGATAAAACACCTTTACCGAGAGCAGTTACAGTACCGCCTTCGACATCTTGAGAAAACGTCAAAAATACTAATCTTGATTCGTCAAAATCAGGTGCAACGGCTACATCAAGTAAGCCACCCTGACCTGAGTTATTTACTTCTGGTGTGCCTTCGATTGGTTCTGAAACAGCGAACTCATTAAGGTTTACAATAAGAAGTTCTGCTGTATCTCTTTGCGTAACAAGTAAGCGGTTGGGTTCAAACTCTGCCATACCCCAAAGCACGCCAAGACCCTCAACAATAACTTCTTCATTAAGTTCTGTTTCAGTCACTACTGCAGGTGCTCTTGTTTGTTCTGGAAATGCCGGTTCAAACTCAGTAATTTTTGGTTCAGTTTCTGCAGATTCTCCATCTGCACTTTCCTCAACGCCCTCATCAGCACTTTCTTCCGTTTCAGTTCCTTCGTCAGCACCTTCTTCTGTTGTAGCATCCGAATCAGCAGGTGATTCTTCGTTTGAAGTTTCATCATTGCCGCATGCTGCCAAAGCCAATACAAAGATCAGCATTGTAAAGAACAGTAATCTTGACCACGAAATTTTCGTCATCGTTTTTCCTCCCCTTTTCTAAAATATTTAACTGAATGTATATTGAAGTTCATTTCCCCTGAAATTCAGTATCAAAAATTGATTAAGACTTTCATATCCTAACTAAAAATATGAAACTCCTTTGAAAATGATGTTATCACAATTTTCTGAAATAAAATAATAATATTACTTTTTTATGACATCCAACAATTTTTTGTAATAATGTCTTATTAAAAGACAACAACGCCTTTTGTGATGTATGAAGCCTGTCTTTTTCTCGTATTCCCTGCATGGAGTAATGCTTCGCCGATGTTGCGTACATATAGATCTCCAATGCTGCCGGCAGCCATACCCACCATCTGTGTTGCAGTGCCTGAGTCTGGGTCGCATAAGAAAACAATGTTCCAAGAGGCGGGTAGTCTTCAGGGAAACCGAAGCCGAGGAAAGACAGCCCTGACTCTATGCCAATATTTGCAGCGACTGATAATGTTCCGTTTGCGATGGTGATACCCATTAGGTTCGGCATCATCTGTGAAAATATGATTTTGATTGGGTTACTCCCCGCGGTTCTTGAAGCATTGATCCAATCAAGCTCTTTCTCCTGCAGTGCCAGCGAACGGATCAGCCTTGCTGTTACTGGCATTTGAGGAATGTAGTGTTTGGCAATTAAGGGAATGCATGAATTACCGCATATTCAACGCTTTATACGGAGTGGCGGGTATGATAAGCTCGTGTGCTATGCAAAGTCACATAGCGCATTCCTTTGCGTGAAATCGTACCCGCAGAGGCTCCGTGTCAAGCGACATAGGGCAGAGAATTTATACATCTAACCGAATATTCTTAATTGCCATTATATACATTTCTTATCTGCCAAATACAGCCTTGCCTTACCCATCCACAGGAATAAAGCCATAATTGCACTGAACTTCCAAATATCATTATTTCCAGCAGTCCCCAATTCCTCCCTGTGCTCAAAACAATCATGACTACTTAGCTTTTTCAATGTTAATGTAAAAGAAATCCGCTCTACCGTTGAATAGGCGGATTTCTTATGCAGGTTTAGTGTATAACTTGAATTGTGTTTGACACAGGGACGCTTTTTTTTTACCTACTTATTAAAATCATACTTCTGCTTCCCATGGAATGACACAATCCCCAAACAATTTATATCAATAAATAAAATGAAAAAACCACACCTGAAATGTTGAGGCAGCTAGTTTGGCTATGCAATTGTAGTGTATTGTCAAAATCGTTTAGAATTGCTTCTTTACCTGGGGCGTGTTTTTAATGTAAAATTTTGGAATTAAATCGATATAATAATGAGGGAGATGTGCAGGGGTGAAACAAAGGGATTAGTCATTAATGAAAGCCTATATTCCCTTAGATTCCTTACACTTTATAATATTATTGAGGCACTAAGTAAAGGGGTGGTAAGCATGAATTCAAATTCAGAACGCAGGATATTTAAGAAATGCGTTAGTCCTGGCTGCAGTTGAAGAAGCTTCAGATCCTGAATACTACTGATGCTCTAAGGCTCACCGTAATGAACGCCTCTATTCCTGATGGCTCGACTCCGAAAAATATCAATCAATCCGAGAGTATGATGTATCAAACTATGAAGAAAAACCTTTTACTACACATCCTGAGACAGATAAAACTGATGAATAATTCTTATGCAAACCGCTCACACTTTCGTCTTATGGAAGTGTGGGCGGTTTTATTGAGTCGATTTGTATTTTTTGGCGATTCCTACTCTACTTGCTAAGCAAACGTTGGTTTTTTGCTACAGTAAAAGAAAATACCAAAAGAGAACTTTCATGCTGCAAATCACGTACACTCCGCAATTTGCCGGCGACTACCTGGATCTTGATGAATTATCCGAAGCGCTGCATGCCATTGTAGGTGACGAAGATGAGCTCCTGGATTACGAAACAGTCCGGCTTCGCGTACTCACTTAGCTTTTTCGATTTTTATGTAAAAGAAATCCGCTCTATAGTTGAATAGGGCGAATTTCTTATGCAGTTCTATTGTATAACTTGAATTGTGTTTGACACAAGGAGGCGGTTTTCTACGATGGGACGGTTTTTTCTATGCACGTTGATGCAAATAACACGCTAACTGAAGTTGTAAGGCATCATCTGCATTTTTCAACGACAACCCCAAAACTTCTTCTATTTTTTTTAGACGTTGATAAAGTGTGTTGATATGAATATGCAAAGTTTCTGCCGCTTCTCCCACCGAACGATTCTTTTCAAAATAAACGAGAAGTGTTTGTTCCAACATGCCGCCTGAACGATCTATTTCGCTCAATGGATTAAAAATATCTGTTAAAAACTTACTAACTTCTTCTGTATTTCGACTGGTAAATAAACGGCTAATTCCGATATCTGTGTAACGGACAAGCTTGTGATTAAACTTGCCTGCAAGTGGGTTAGTTAACGCAATTTCCGCTTCCCGATACGATCGCTCAATCTCGCTGTAGGAATGAATCAGCGACCCAATTCCACCATTCAACGTATAATCATTTCGTCCATCTGCTCGATACACTAACATTTCATTCAATTGTCTTTCGAAGAAACTGAGTTCTATAGCTCCCGCTACGCCAGCGAGTAAAATGACTTTATTTTGCCAACCAAACACGGTCTGTACAAGTGCGCCTGCTGCGGAACGCAACTCCGCAATGATTCGAAAAATGTGCGCTTCAAGTTCTTGAGGATCAGAGCAACCTGTCACTTGTAACACTGCCACGACAAATCCTCCAGAATCTCGAATCCCGAGAGCCTCTGCTTTTTCATTGAGCAACTCCGGATCATTAGTGTGAAGTAATTCGTCAAACAAATCTTGTTGATTTTTATAATAAAATGCCAGCACATTTTGTTTTTGAACGCGTTCCAACGCAAGTACTGAACTTCCTTGTTCGAGTGCCACTTCACCAAGACGCCTTATAGTTTGTGGCGACTTCGCAATGAGACAGCCAAGCACAACAGAACCTGAACGAATTGGATATAAGACATCGGCTTCTTTTGTATTGAGTTCGATTCTCTTCGCATGAGATTCTTTTTGAATGATGCGCAATAAATTACTAAAGGATAATCCTTTCGGAAGCATGGACATAGTCGGAACCATTTCATTTGTAAGCAAATCAACAAACACCAAAGGCTGTCCTACCATTCGACTTAATTCCTCTACCATTTTTTCAGTCCCCATATTGCGAACCGATAAATCCGTCAATGTCGCATGGATGGCATCTCGCTGCATTAAGGTATCATTCAATTCCCGGATGTTTGCAAACTGTTTGGCATTGCGAATGGCGATGCCTACTTGTGTGGTAAAGATTTGTAGCAGCCATAAATCTCGATCGGTTAAAACATATTCCGAATGCATCTGTCCTAAATACATGACACATTCAATACGCTCTTCTACCACAATAGGGTAAGCAATCACCGACCGAATATTCGTGATGTCTTCCACTCGCCTTCCCCACCGTTGTTTGTTTTCTTTCGAAATATGCTTTACTTCGCCAAAATCCAAATCACTGGGATCTTTAATTAACACTGGGGTCCCTTGTTCAAAAACATGACCAACAGGACCTTCTCCGACTTCAAACTCCATATGACGAATTTCTTCGTATCGATAGCCTTCTGATGCTTTGCAAACGATTTTCTTTTTTGTTTCATCATATAACCAAAGCGTTCCATAATCTGCATTTGTAATGACCTCTAATGTATGAGTCAAAATATTGGAGAAAACTTGTTCTAAATTGAGCGATGCAGTTGTATAACTAATGCTATCCACAATTTTCGCCAGTTTGACACGTCCTGTAACATCGACGAATTCGGCATATCCTTTATAAAAAAAATCAAAAAGCAATGCTAAATCATTTTCGCTAACTTTACGTTTTTCAGTAAAAATGAGAAAGATACAGTAATCATCTGCATATGTAAATTGAACTTTTTGCTCAGTATCCTCAAAAAAAGTTTGAATGGCTTCTCCTCGAACACTCTTCAAATTAAGCGGATCCATTTTGGTTGGATTCATCATCTCCTCTAATTGGTCGGACTCTCCTTTTCTTCTCCATACCGAATAAGGCAATTCGAACCCCATCCGATGATATAGAGTTGCGATAGAATTACTCATAGCTTTACACTCCTTCTAATAGAGAAACCTCTATTGCATCTACTGTAAATATAGAGAATCCTACATTGTTCTGTCAATCTAATTCATATAATATTCAATTTAGATAGAATATTCAAACAAATATTCAGGAGGTGCCTCATGGATTTAGATAAAAGCATGATCGGAATTGCCAGCGAACCATATAGTGCAGTAGTCGAACAAGAGCATGTAGCGCAATTTGCTCAAGCGATCGGCGATGACAACCCGGTATATGTAAATGAAGCGTATGCAAAAACAACCGCGTACAAAGGGACGACTGTCCCTCCTACTTTTTTAGTGGCACTGGGAAGCAATGCTAAGTTTCCCCTTAAACTCGATTTCAAACGCATGTTGCATGGAGAGCAGGAGTTCATCTACCACCATCCCGTACGAATCGGCGATAAATTAGACTGCACGATGACCGTGACGGATGTCTATGACCGAGTTGGGAAAAGCGGAACGATGCAATTTCTTGTACTAGACACAAATATGACAACAGCAGATGGCGCACTCGTAGCCGTTTCTCGGAATACCATCATTTATCGGCAAGCACAAAAGGAGGCGAAATAAATGAGAGCGATTACAATCATTTCTTTTTCAGAACTCCAACCAAATGTCGCTCTTCCTTCATTTACAAAACCTGCAGTGACAAAAATGCAACTCGTTCAGTACGCACAAGCTTCTGGCGACTTAAACCCACTGCACACAGATGATGACTTTGCCAAAAGCATCGGAATGGATGGCGTTATTGCACACGGCATGCTCATCATGGGCTTTCTTGGACAATACGTCCAAGAAATTGCTGGAACTGAGTCTCTTGTTCACCAGTTCAATATGCGCTTCGGCGCCATGACAAAACCTGGCGATGCCATTACATGTGGTGGCGTTGTAAAGCAATTGACTGAAATCAATGGACAACCGGCAGCGGAACTCGAGTTATTTGCAGAAAAAGCACCCGGAGAGCGTGTTGGCACAGGATCTGCTGTTCTTTTATATACAAATCCATGCAATTAATGAAGGAGGTCCATACATGGCAACTTATTCAAATCAATGCGCAATCGTCGGAGTCGGCGAAAATAAGCGCTCACGTAAATCAGGTGCAACTCCACTTCATATGGCACTCACTGCAGCACGTAATGCGTTAGCAGATGCTGGCCTTGAAGCAAACGATCTTGATGGCATTATGAATTACTCTACTGGTGGTGACTCGTGTCCTTCCCATGAACTAGCAACGTTTCTTGGTTGTCATCCTAAATACGTTAAAGACGTAAGCGGTGGCGGTAGCAGTACAGAATTACTGATTGCTGATGCTGTTGCATTAATTGAAGCAGGCATGCTGAATACTGTCTTGATTTACCGTTCAATGAATGGAAGTTCGGGTCACCAAGTTGGACGTGGATATGATCCAAACATGCTACAAGAAATGCTTCCAGGTGGTAGTTTCCTGATGCCTTACGGGACGGCGAGTCCTACACAATGGTTTGGTATGTTCGCGACGCGTCATATGCAGCAAACAGGCATCACGAAAGAACATCTCGGTCACGTATGTATTAGTTTTTATGAACACGCACAACGAAATCCGGATGCATTCTTACACGGAAAACCACTCGATATGGAAACGTATTTAGCGACTCCTGACATCAGTTCACCATTTAATATTCATGATTGCTGTGTCGAATTAGATGAAGCAAATGCGATTATCGTAACTTCTGCAGCGAATGCAAAAAACTGTAAGTCGAAGCCCGTGTTTATTGCCGGCATGGCTCCTCGTACGACTCATTCCAACGTTCATTACTGGACTCAAGTAGATGAAGTTGCATCCGACTACGCAGCCGCAGAGTTGTATCGTTCCGCAGGCGTCAAACCAGAAGACATTCAAGTCGCAGCGATTTACGACTGTTTTAGTTGGGTTGTTCTTCGCCAATTAGAAGCATACGGATTCGCCAAACGAGGTGAAGTCGGTGATTTCGTCGCTGCCGGCAACTTGAAAATGGGCGGTCTACTTCCTTCGAATACAGCGGGCGGCATGTTATCTGAAGGCTACACCCACGGCATGAATAATGTATTAGAATTGGTTCGTCAATTGCGACATGATTATAAAGAAACCAATCGCCAAGTGAAAAATTGTGAGCTAGGGATAGCAACGGGATGGGCTGGTCCTGATATGGCCGGTGCGATGATTTTACGAAACTAAAGGAGGCATCTTGATGAGTACAAAAACTGAGTATGAAAAACCAATTCCATTAAAAAACGGAGACAACCAACCGTATTGGGATGCTGCAGATCAACACGAATTGAAATTACAAAAATGTGCAGCATGTCGTTCATTTATCCACCCACCCGGGCCTGCGTGTCCTACTTGCGGGAACCCTGAAACGGAATGGGAATTGCTCGGGTCGGATATTTCGGCAACTGTTTATTCATACGTTGTGTCATATCGTCCCTTCTTACCCGGATTCCAGCACGACTTGCCAACAATTATTACAGTAGCGTCACTCGATGCTGCTCCCGAAGTAAAATTGATGGCGAATATTATTAATTGCGACGCGAAAACTGTGAAAATCGGCATGCCACTCAAAATGACGTGGGTAGATATTACCGAAGATCGTGCGTTACCGCAATGGGTATCCGCAAAAGAGTGAAACGTAAATTAGCCTTACTTCTAACGATGAAACAAAACGAAAGGATGTGTCTCCATGGATTTTACATTTACGAAAAAAGAAGAAAAGTTTCGCAGCGAACTACGTGGATGGCTTGAACAAAACCTTCCCGAAGGTTGGCTAAAAGGAAATCGCAAACTTCCTGAAGACTCAAAACTTTACTCTCAATTTTTACGTGACTGGCAACGCTCCCTTTACGAAGGTGGTTGGGCTGCCATTGCTTGGCCGAAAGAATATGGCGGACGCGACGCAACATTAATAGAAGAAATCGTTTATCACCAAGAAATGGTTCGCGTCCAATCCCCTCCTCTCATTAACTATATCGGGATTCATATGGTCGCTCCGACTTTAATGCAAATGGGAACGGTTACACAAAAAGAAGAATTTATCGAGAAAATTTTAACTGGTGAGCAAGTTTGGAGCCAAGGTTACTCGGAACCAAGTGCTGGCTCTGACCTTTCTGCGATCCAAACGACGGCTGTGAAAAAAGATGATAAATGGGTGATCAACGGTCAAAAAGTCTGGACGAGTTTTGCTCATGTCGCAGATCGCTGTTTCCTTTTAACGAAAACAGAAAAAAGTGAAGGCAAACACGACGGCATCACGGTATTCCTTCTGGATATGAACCAACCGGGCGTTGAAACAGTTCCCATCGTCCAAATGGACGGTCACCAAGAATTTAATGAAGTTTACTTAACAGATGCGATCGCAACTGACGCCGATGTGGTTGGCGAAGTCGGCAAAGGCTGGAAAGTTCTTATTGCGCTGATGTTGCACGAACGCTCCGGTATTGCGGCTCAGGTTTTCACACTCGAACAACAATTTAACCGCGTTGTGGAAATGGCCAAAGCGGTACAAGTATGCGGTGTTTCTTTGATTGAAGATCCATTTGTCGAAGACGGACTGGCCGATTTATACACACGCATCAACGGCGCCAAACTAAACTACTATCGCAACATTACACATACATTAAAAAATGGCAAACCAGGTCCTGAAAGTTCGCTCGATAAATTACTCGTTAGCGAATTGACGAAAGAGCTCTTCGACTTTGCGATGACGATTCAAGGTCATGCCGGCGTTCTCATGGCAGAAGAGGCATTGTTTGATTCGGATATGCAGGCTCAATACCTCGCTTCATTCGGCGCAACAATTGGCGGCGGCACAAGCGAAGTGCAGCGCAACACGATTGGTGAACGCATTCTCGGACTTCCAAAAGACTTGGGACGATAACCGTTAGGAGAGGTGAAGAAAATGGATTTTGCATTAAATGAAGAACAAGAATTGTTTCGTACAGCGATTCGTAAATATATGACGGATCTTGGCAAGACAGATATTGCACGTTCAGTAATTGATGGCAAACTGGAAGTCGTTACACGCGTAACAGCAGGGTTTGCAGAAATGGGGATTTCTGCGATTCCGATTTCAGAAGAGCAAGACGGCCTTGGACTTGGCGCACTTGACCTTGTTCCTGTTTTTGAAGAGACCGGACGTGTGCTGTTGCCGGGCATCCAACTTGAAACAATCGCTTTAGCCGTACCGTTAATTAACAATTACGGAACGCAAGTACAAAAATCCAATTTGCTCTCAAAAGTCGCTATAGGAGAAAGCACCATCTCTGTTGCGTGGTATGAACAAAACCGTGGACTCACGCCAAAATCATTTAGCACCATTGCAGGGAAAACGACGAGTGGTTACGCCGTAACAGGAACGAAAACACTAGTTGCTGTATTAGGAAATCCTGATTTCTTTATTACAGGCGCACAAACAGCTGAAGGTAAGTCACTATTCCTCATTAAAGCAAGTGATGTCGCATCACGGAAAATTCTTTCTAGCATTGATGAAACGCAGCAAATCGCACAATTGACCTTTGATCAAGCACCTGCTGAATTACTTGGTGAACTCGGTGAAGCAACTCAAATGTTGGATGATGCACTACTCCATTTCAACGCGGCTCTCTGTTCCAGCATGGTAGGTGGAATGGATGAACTTGTTCATACAACTACAGAATATGCAAAAATTCGTGTTCAGTTTAATCAACCCATCGGTAGATTCCAAGCGGTCAAACACGGCATTGTTAATATGAAGCTTGATTTAGAAACAGCGCGTTCTCTTTCTTATTACGCAGCATGGGCTGTAGAAAATGATACGGCAGATAAACAAACAGCTGTACATAGCGCTCGATCTTTTATTTCAAAAGCTTACATTAAAGCAGCAGCCGACTCCATTCAACTTCATGGTGGGATTGGATTTACAGAAGAACTCGATGTTCAACTTTATCTAAAACGTGCGCGTTATTACGAAAACTATTTTGGTTCTGTTCGCGACTCACGCAAAAAAACGGCACACTCACTCGGATGGCACACGAAATCTACCAAACAAACTCCAGTACCTGTTTTTTAAAAACTATAGATGTTGAATTAATGATTTTCACTTGCCGATATTCCAAAAAACAGCTGCACTTTCCTCGGGCTCGCGTCCAGAGACTAGGCGGAGCGATGAGACGAGTGGCCTTCTCGACTCATCGCGGGAGCCCTGCCCAAAGCGACCGAAGCGGGATATAAAAGGATAGTTTTTTAGTTCAACTTATATAGCTAAAGTCAAAGTAAAGTTTAGTTAAGAAGGAGAATACCAAATGACCGTATCAACAGATTTAAAAGTTTATAAGAACTTAATTGGCGGCGAATTGCGTGATGCAAGCGGTGGCGAAAGAATTGACAGTATAGACCCTTCTACCGGAAAAGTATGGGCAGCCATACCTCAAAGTTCCCAGGAAGATGCCTTATCGGCAGTTGCCGCAGCCAAGCACGCTTTCCCGGCTTGGAAAAAAACAACAGCGGAAGAACGGGCGGCAGCTTTACGAAAAGCCGCTGAACTTATCGGCGAAAACGCAGAAGCTCTGGCAGCTCTTGAAACACAAGACATCGGCTGGGTCATCCGAGAAACGTCATATGGCTTAATCCCCGTATTGCAGCAAGTTTGGTTTAACGCCGCAGCTGGTGCATTGGAGGCAAATCGCGGCCAAACCGTTCCGCTGCCATCTGCCAGTTTCGGTTATACGCTTCGCGAACCGTATGGAGTCGTTGTCGGAATCACACCATGGAATGCTCCATTATTTACGCTTTCAATCAAAGCCGCTAACGCCATTGCCGCAGGAAATACCGTGATCATCAAACCGTCTGAACAAGCTTCCGCTTCCTCATTGTATTTAGCAGAGTTGTTAAAAGACGTTTTTCCCCGTGGAGTCTTTAACGTCATCTCCGGATATGGAACTGAGCTTGGTGACGTATTAACGAGTCATCCTGACGTCAATAAAATTAGTTTAACGGGATCCGGCCGGACCGCTTCGACTATTGCACGGGCTACAGCGGACAAACCGAAGCCGCTCATTTTAGAACTCGGCGGAAAATCTGCCAATATTGTCTTCGAGGACGCAGACATTGATGCAGTCGCTGACGCAATAAGTACGTACAGCATCTTTACTGGCAATTCCGGACAGATCTGTGTCGGAAGTTCCCGCCTACTCGTTCACCGTGCCATCTTTGATAAAGTCGCGGAAGCCGTTATTTCACGATTAAAAAACCCACAGTATAAAATGTACGGGCCTACACTGGACCCATCGACCACAACCGGACCCATGGCCAATAAATCTCAATTTGACATCGTCCGAAACTACATCCAAGTCGGACTGGATGAAGGCGCGGAATTGCTTTACGGCGGCCGATCCGGAGGAGCTGAAGTAGCGCCTGATCATAGTGAATTAGCAGAAGGCTACTGGATTGAGCCCACATTATTAAAAGCGGAATCCAATACGCTACGCGTCTGCCAGGAAGAAATCTTCGGACCCGTCGCAGTGATGATTCCGTTTAACACTGAAGAACAGGCATTAAACCTTGCCAACGGCACAGAATACGGCCTCGCTGCAGGTGTTTGGACAAAAGACTTGAGCCTTGCGCATCGTATGGTTTCCGCGCTCGATGCTGGAAATGTATGGGTCAATACGTACGCACGTGTCGGACCGGAACTTCCATTTGGCGGCACGAAAAACAGTGGCTTCGGTACAGACTCCATTGCGGATTATTCCCGCGAAAAATCTTGCGTGATTGAATTAAAACTCTGAAACAGGCGGTGATCAGATGAATGTCCAGCTTTCCAGCACAGTAAACTATGATCCGGATTTACCTGATTTTCTCGATATTCCAAATGTATCAGCCGGCGCCATTTTAAAAGGCAGCATTAAACAATTCGGTAAAAAGAATGCTTATATATACCGTGATACGCCAATTACCTATAATGAGATCCATCAACAATCCAGGCGTTTTGCAAATGCATTGCGGAAACTCGGCATTGGCCGCGGGATGGTTGTATCGACTCATTTGCCGACATGCCCTCAATACCTCGCAGCCTATTACGGAATTATTTTATCAGGTGCGGTCTACTCCCCGCTCAACCCTTATTTGCCAGCAGGAGATTTAACGCATCAATTGAACGACTCACAAACTCAAGTAGTGGTGACACACGAATCCGTCGCACATTCCATACGCGAAGTACTGGCAGATACGCAAGTCAAGCATGTCATTGTCACTGGAGATTCTGAAATTTTCACGAACGAAACCCCTGTGAATTTGGAAGCAGACGAAAAATGGCATAGTTTTGCTGCATTAAAAGCAGCGGCTTCAGACGAAGAATTCGATCCCGGCATTGATCCAGAAAACGATCTTGTGCATATCGCCTATACGGGGGGAACCACTGGCAGTCCAAAAGGTGTCATGATTACACACGCAAATTTAGTCAGTAACATCACTCAAATCGCTGCATGGACAGCTGGTGCTTTGCCTATCTTGGATGAAGATGGCGCACTCCGTTTCGCACCCGTGGAGCAGGACCTTGAAGCCTATAAGATAAAATACTCCATCCCATTCGCGGAAGAAGTACGATTAAGCCCTTCTCCTTTGTTTCACATAACAGGAGGCATCGGGATGATCGTTTCTCCAATGGCACAGGGCGTTACGACTTTATTGCCTGATCGTTTTGTCCCTGCACAATTTCTTGATTTAATCGAGAAGTACAAAGTGTCTTCGATTAACGGAGCACCCGCCATGTGGAACATATTGCTCAATTTACCCGGAATCGACTCGTATGATTTTTCGACAATCCGCAACATCAGTTCTGGTGCGGCTCCCCTTTCACAAAAAGAATTGGGACTGCTAAAAGAAATGTTCCCCAATGCTCGTGTAGGTGAAGGGTATGGATTGACGGAAGGAACTGCCTCTGTCGCAGGAAGCGTCATAGTAGCCGGCGGTGTTCATAAAGCAGGAACAGTTGGATTGCCGACTTACAATACCAAAATCAAAGTCGTAGCGCTCGACGGGGCGAGCGAAGAAGCTCTGCCTTCAGGACAGGCCGGAGAAATTTGCATCTATGGCCCCCAAGTCATGAAGGGTTATTTTAATAAGCCGGAAGAAACAGCTGTAACACTTCGAAATGGCTGGCTGCATACCGGCGATATCGGTATTATCGATGAAGACGGTTATCTCGCGATTGTCGATCGTAAAAAAGAAATGCTGATTTACAATGGATACAACGTTTATCCAAGTCGGATCGAAGAAGTTATCGTCTCTCATCCCGCCGTGCAAAACGCCATTGTCATTGGGAAACCGGCGAAAAAATTTGGTGAAATCCCGAAAGCTTTCGTTATTTTAAAGCCAGGCAGCTGCTTGTCTGAAGAAGAACTCATAAACTATACGAATGAACGCGTTGTCCATTATTCAAAAGTACGCGAACTCGAATTTCTTGAGCAATTCCCCATGACAGCTGCAGGTAAAATCTCAAAAATTCATTTGAAGAAACAAGAAATGGAAAAGCAGTAGACAAAAAAGACCTGCCACCTAAAATCGGATGGCAGGTCTTACATTTTTCTTTATAAAAAACTAACTCAGTAAGCGCTCCACCCTGCATCTGCTGCAAGGACCACGCCGTTGATGTAGGAAGATTCGCCGCTTGCCAGGAAAAGGGCGATGCTGGCGATCTCGTCCGGTGATGCGCTGCGGTTCATCGTGCCTGTTCCGCGGGTTGCTTGCTTCAAGCCGAACATATCGTAATTGTCGATGGACTGCGTTAACCCCGTATCAACCTGTGCTGGTGCGATTGCATTGCAGCGAACGCCTTGTGCACCGTAAGTCGAAGCAATGTTCTTCGTCATGCCGGCAACTGCATGTTTCGCCGCTGTATACGTTAGACCGCCGCGTCCGCCTGTGATTCCGCAGATTGAAGCCAGGTTCACGATAATGCCGCCGCCTTGTTTAGTGAAGAGCGGGATGATTTTTCGGGATCCGCGCATCACGCCGCCTACGTTGATATCCATAACGCGGTTCCAGATGGCATCTTCCACATTATGCGCCGCCTGCATGTTGTCCAGTACCCCTGTACAGTTCACGAGAATGTCGACACGTCCGAAATGGCCCACCGAATCGTCCACCATCCGCTGAATGTCGTCTTCAGAAGAGACATCCACTTTCACGCCAAAGGCTTCAAATCCCTGCGAATTAAATTCTGCAACCGTATTATTCAACGCTTCTTCATTGAAATCAGCAAGTGAAACTTTCGCACCTTCTTTTGCATAAGCCGCGGCAATCGCTTTTCCGATTCCGTTTGCACCACCTGTAATGATGGCCACTTTATTTTCCAAACGCATAATAAAACCCCCAAAAAATTTAGTTTGACTGTACAAAATACGGTGGATTCACTAAAATTACGCCCAATTAGTTAAACGGCTGCGAATCAATTTGTTCTGCAGACGCAGGTATTCATTGAGTTCCTCTTCTGAAAAAGCTTCGAACAGCTCGGTATAGATTTCATTGCCAATTGCCTGAGCTTCTTCCAAAGCCGCCAATCCTTTTTCCGTAACCTTTAACCGGATGGTGCGGCGATCTTCTTCTTCATAAAGACGCTCAACCAGCGACAAATCCACAAGTTTGGTTGAAATATTCGTCAATGCCCCTTTGGTCAAACCGACCAATTCGGCCAGCTCGATTTGTTTGCGGGGTCCTTTATTCTTTAACTCAGCCAATACCAAAATGGGCGAAATCCCCAAAGGGTAGGAAAACTTTCGAGTGAAGAGGACAATATTCCCATTGTTCAATTGTTCGATTGCGTTAATGAGTTGAAAAATATTCGTTTTTTCCATTTCAAGTCCTCCTGTGGTTTACCGAAGTTGAATGGATCCGCCGTCGACCATAATCGTCTGGCCTGTGATGTATTTGGAATCTTCACTTGCCAGGAAGACAGCGACGCGGCCGATGTCTTCTTCCACATGGCCAAAACGGCCCATCGGAATTTTGGATACAACTGCCTCATAATATTCCGGCTGCGCTTCTGCCCATGCGCGAACGCCTGGCGAGTCAGCGATTGGACTGATGATGTTGACATTGATGCCGTCTCTGCCCCATTCGTTTGCCGCTACCCGTGAAATGCCACGGATCGCTTCTTTTGCAGCGGCATAAGCAGCCTGCGTTTCATGGCCATTCAATCCAGCACCGGATGCAAAATTAATGACATTGCCTTTTGTTTCTTTCAGATAAGGATAGGCCGCCTGCATCAAATACCAGGTCGGGTAAAATCCTGTATTCATCGACAGCTCCAATTCTTCTGTCGGCACATCTGCAAACATCGTCTGGCGGGAAGCATGCGCATTATTCACTAGAACATCCAGCTTGCCGTATTTCTCCACAACTGTTTCCACGACCGTCTTCAAATTCGCATGATCAGTCAAATCCGCTTTGATGAAAAGCGAATCCGCAGAAATGCCCTGCAGCTCCTGCTCCATTGCATGTCCCTGCTCTTCATTCACATCAATGATCACAACTTTAGCGCCTTCTTTTGCCATAGCGAGCGCCATGCCACTCCCAATGCCGCCAGCACCGCCTGTAATGATTGCTACTTTGTCCTGTAATTTCATAATGATCTCCCCTTAACTATTTAAGAATATATTTAGTTTACCATGAAATAGTATACCGTTAAACTATTTGGATTGATGACGATTTTAATGAAAGGAGCAATTCTCTAGTGTGTTATGTCTTGTACTTGGGAGCAACACAATTCCCAAGTGATTTGTACGTAAGCGTCCAACAGGTTCTTTCCATAGTTAGGTGAATCATCGGTATAGGCTGGTATCATGAAATTGAAAATCATAGGAGATATGGCTTTAGGTGTGTGTCGTCTTCTGGAACCCGGTTCTGCTCATTTCAAACGAAAGTAATTGAGCCAATTAGCCCAGATCTCCTTACAAGCTGAGTTGCATCACTTAACAGTTTCGTTTACGCAAGAAATCGATGTGCCGTCTTCGGTCAACGAATTGCTGGTTCCAGGGGAAGTAGCGCAAATCGCTTATAAGACGGTGCGCGACACAGCAGTCGTGACGAACAAGCGCATTATCATTTCCGACAAACAGGGATTGACTGGCAAGAAAGTCGAAGTCTACACGATTCCTTTCAAATCGATCATCATGTACTCTTCGGAAAATGCCGGCACGTTTGATTTGAACACCGAACTGGAGCTTTGGACGAAAGCTGGCAAGTTTAAATTGAACTTGGCTAAGAAAGTTGATATCCGCAAACTTGATAAAGTTATTGCGGAAGCAATTCTCTAAATGCCATTTAACAGCCCTTCTCACCATGGAGGGCTGTTTTTTCGGCTTAGCTTTCCCACCTTTACCTAGTTATCACGTTTTCAATTCGAGTAAAGGCGATTTCATTTCGTCAAGTACGTACTCCAGCTCTTATATCCCCATAATAAAAAAACCGAGCCGCTCCAACCAGTCTATTCCTGGTCAGAGCGGCTCGGTGCCGTTTTATTGATTGGTTGCTGCTTTTGCGGCTTGTGATTTTTTCAAGATGATTTCGAGTTCTTCCAGTGATTTGCCTTTGGTTTCCGGAATGAACTTCCAGACAAACAGCGCGGAAAGGATGCTCATGAGGCCATAGATTCCGTAAGTCATTGCACCGCTGACTTCCATCATTGGCGGATAGGTAGAAGATACGAAATAGTTGGCTGCCCATTGGAAAGCCACGGCAATCGCCAACGCCTGTCCGCGGATTTTGTTCGGGAAGATTTCAGACAGCAAGACCCACACAACTGGTCCCCAGGACATCATGAATGATGCCGTGTAGATGATGATGAAGACCAATGTGGCGGTACCGATCTGTTCGAAATAAGCCAGTCCGGCTACTCCGAACATCCCGATGGTCATTCCGATGGAACCGATGATCAACAGCGGCTTGCGGCCGACTTTGTCTACGGTGACAATGGCGATGACTGTAAAAATCACGTTGACTAGGCCCATGATGATGGTCTGCATGAGTGAAGCATCGCGTCCTGCGCCCATGCTTTCAAAGATTCGCGGCGCGTAATAAAGCGCTACGTTAATGCCGACAAATTGCTGGAATACCGACAGCAAAATCCCAATGGCAATGATTCCTCTGCCATAGGCAAAGAGCTTTTCTTTTTTGTGGTCGAAGGAATTTTTGATTTCATACAGCGTCGCTTTTGCCATGGTCATATCGTAGGTTTTCAATAAAATGTCCATGGCTTTGTCGTCTTTCTGTTGAGAGACGAGGTAACGCGGTGTTTCCGGAACGAAAAACAGCAATAGGAGGAACAATAAAGCCGGAATCGTTTCAGAAGCGAACATGTATCTCCAGCCCAATTCGTTGATCCACGCCAGGCTCTCGCCTCTTGCGATTCCCCAGTTGACGAAGTAAACGACCAGCATACCGAAAATGATGGCGAATTGGTTCAAGGCGACAAGACGTCCTCTCAAGTTCGGAGGCGCGATTTCCCCGATATACATCGGTGCGACTGCAGAAGCCAGGCCGACTCCGATTCCGCCGATGATCCGGTAGAAGTTGAATGTTGCCAGCAAAGCGATCGAAGGCTCACCTGGTGTGAAGAACAGGAACTCCGGATAAGCAGAGCCGAGTGCCGAAGCCAGGAATAAAAATGCAGCGATGATCAATGTGAGTTTCCGGCCGAATTTCGAAGAGAACGTACCGGATAAAAATCCCCCGATGATACAGCCGATCAATGCACTGGAAACCGTCAATCCGTGGATAAAGGAACTGAGTCCCAGGCTATCCGTGAAATACGTCTGCAGCGCACCTTCTGCGCCAGAGATGACAGCCGTGTCGTAGCCGAATAACAGGCCACCTAATGTAGCAACTAAGGTAATCCCAACAATGTATAAAAGCTTGGTATTCTTCATTTGGCTAGCGAGAGCAGAATACGTTCCTGCCCTCTCCTCCTCTCATGGTGTAAGCGTTATCAGTTATTGTACCAATATTCCATTACTTCGTGCAATGACTAAACTAAGTTTTCTGAGATTTTTTATTATCTTGAAATAAAGACATATTGGAATTTTCCGCTTTTGGTTTAGCGTGATGCCATGCATATCAAGCGTTTTCATTAACCTTGATAGTTTTGGAGTCCATAAATTTTTTAAAAATTATTTCTAGAAAATAAAAAAGATTGGACAGGTTTTCCTGTCCAATCTTTTTAGCTCTGCCATTTTAGTTTTCTTCAGTTAACAGAGGAATCTGAACACCGCTCCACTCGCTGACATTGCACTGACCTTCATGATTCCGTCCGGTAGCCACTAAGGTTCCATCCGCTCTCAGGCCTAGGGTATGGGCGCAGCCTGCTGAAATGGCGATCATATTCGACCAGCCGCTCACTTCGCATTGCCCTTCATTGTTTCGTCCCGCGGCAATAACTGTGCCATCCGCTTTGATTCCGATTGTGTGATTGCTGCCGGCAGCTATTTCCACAATCCCACGCCAGTCAGCTACTTGGCATTGGCCGTCCTTATTCGAGCCAGTCGCTATGACCGTACCATTGGATTGGAGTCCCACACTGTGAAGATAGCCCGCCGCGGTTTCTATAATATCTTCCCAGTCACTGACATTGCCTTGGCCGTAGCGGTTGTTGCCCGCTCTCTTTACCGTGCCGTCTTTTTGAAGGCCAAGCGTGTGCCAGTCACCCGCAGAAACCGAGACAATTTCGTGCCAATCACTTACATCGCATTGCCCTTCGTTATTCTGTCCCACTGCCACTACCGTTCCGTCTGTTTTCAGTCCGAGTGTTCGGCGCCATGCTGCGGCGATCGCTTTAATATCCAGCCAATCATTTACGTCGCATTGCTGGTATTTATTCCAGCCGACTGCGACGACTTTTCCATTCTTTTGGAGTCCGACCGTATGGGAATTTCCGATATGGCCCGCTCCCGCTGCTATTGCTATGATGTCTCGCCAGCCGTTCACTTGGCATTGGCCGTATTTATTATCGCCCACCGCGGTCACCGTACCATCCGACTGGAGCGCGACAGTATGGTGATAGCCTGCCGCTATGGTCTTTTTCGGCCATCGCTTCATTTGCAATGGCTGCTCTTCTGATGAAAGACGGTCCATATTCAACCTCCCCGACATGTTTGTCTCTGAACAACGAACAGTGATGATCGACAGCTGTTATTCTTCCAACAGCTCAATTAAACGGATCACTTCTTCATCTTCTCCGGTCTCAATCTCCACCAGTTCCTTGTTCTCGATGATGTCGTTGTAGAAATCCTCCCCTGCAGGATACTCACCATCCCAGCGCAATGGCACATTGTACAGATTGATCGTGCCATCCCCGTTTCCGCTATACGTCACAGACCCGTCCACTAGGCGCGAGCCTGCCAGTTGGATAACCGCTTCCGGATAAGCGGCACTCGTGTCATCGTCGGGATTGAGCGGTGTGCCTTCAGGGATTTGCTGGACGTACAGCCCGTCTATCTCCTGATTCGGACCGAGCTGCAGCCACACTCTGGCGTATTCAATCTGTTCGCTGGAATACTCGGATAAGGCATCTTCACCTGAGTCAGTTGCCACCGTAGAATCCTCCTCTCCTGCTCCTTCTTTTCCGCCTTCTTCCAATGCTGTTTCCTCCGGCTCGCCTCTGGCTTTTGAAGCGTCCATGATCGGCGCATCCTCTTCACCGCAGCCCGCCAACAGCAATAGCGCTGCGCTCACACAAAAGAATTTTCCCACTCTTTTCATCGGTCCCACCTCTCCTTTTTTCTGAAATCCTTAGTTAGCAGTACATTCGATAGTTAAAGATCATTTTCCTGCCGAAAAAATTTCGATAGCAGCTAAAAATCCCTATTAAGCAGATTAACTGCTTAAAAGGGATTTACTTTTATACTTATACTGTCTTCGTATCTTCTTGCAGTCTAGCTTCTGTGTGTTCTTCAACCGGTGCTGTAAAATGATCCGGTTTGATGACAGCCTTGGCTTTCATGACTGCGAAGTAAACGATTCCGGACACAATCAAAGATTGTACTGCTGGGATTCCAAAGGTGTTGACATATTGAGTGAAATAGCCGACCAACACACCGACGACAAGGGCGATGGTAGCCATCCAGTTCCATCCTTTGTTGTCAGCCCATTGCTGCTTGCGGATAAAGAAGAAGTCAGCCATCATGACACCTGCAATTGCTGGATAGATTAAGGCAGTCATGTACAGGAAGTCCATGAAGTAATCCAGAATTCCAGCAAGCGCAATGACGATGGCGATTAATGTTCCGATCAAGGTCAAGATGGCACGACCTTTATTCGAATTGACGTTGAAGATATTGGCCATAGCCAACCCCATACTGTAGTTATTGACGAGCTGGCTAGTCCAGGTTGCAAACCAGAGAATCAGGAATCCCCATACCGGAAATCCAAGGTTCATCATGACATTGACGATGTCTGCATCGCCGACGCCGACTGACATGATTGCCCCTACATAAAACAAGGGGAATCCGACAGCAATGATGCCCAGAGGAATAAGAACATTGTCTTTTACTTTCGGTTTTGCATAGCGAGTATAATCAGATGCAATCACCCACTGGGAGACATTGATACCGATAACCAAGCTTAAGGCAGCCAGAAACGTCATGGAAGGTTCAGGTCTCCATGCCATAATCGTGCTCCAACCTGTATTTTGAAGTGCGTAGAAAATACCGCCTATAATCAGAAGTAATCCTGCAGGCACAGCAATATAGTCAGTCCATTTCATTGAACCATACCCAATGATCGACGGGATAGCGAACAGTAAACCAACAACGATAGTAACGAGAGCCCATGGAACAAATTCATTCTCGTAATCGATGCCAAGCATCGCTGATATCGCATTTCCTGCAACTGCTGTTTGCAAAGCCCACCAACCGAGTGACACGATGAAAATCGTTAAACCGACGATAAAGCGGGCTTGTGCCGCTCCAAAGCTCGAGCGGGCAATTACGGAAGATGACCGGCCTGTTTTGGCGCCGATATAACCGGCGATGGCATTACCAATCCACTGAACAATAAACAAGGAAACCAAAAGAATCCAGAAAATTTCCGACATGCCGAAAGATCCCGCAAGTGTTGCACCAACCATTAAAACAGGAATCGTGAATTCAAGTCCTCCGAAAATCATGGCTGGTGTCAGCCAGTGCTGCCGTTTATTTGCTGGAATCGCCGCTAAAGCCTCATCCTGCCCTACTGCATTCTTAATCCCTTTATCCTCCATTGCTCATTCCCCCTTTTAGATATGAAGCTTTCTCTGTCAGCCCACCATTACAAAAACCAATTCACACTCTTCCTCGCCGTCATTCACCGCAATATGTTCTTCACCTTTTGGAATGAATGTCGCCTGCCCTGCTGAAACGCGATATTGCTGACCATCGATTTCCGTCAACAAAGAACCTTTTACAATAACCGAGTATTCATTTTCAGCATGCTTAGAAAAACCAGATAAAGGAACCGTTTCACCAGGATAGATGATGACATGCCCCACCTGCACTGTTCCATCTTTTGGCTGTTCTTTAAAGATTGTATGCATCGAATATGCTTCATTGCCTTCTTGTGCCAAATCTTTGATGTTCAAAATGTCCATGTCTACACTCCTCTTCCCATTAGTCCCTCAACTTTGAAGGTTTCTTCGTTAACTAACACCCCATAAATTTCTTTCGCCTGTTCGATGCTGATATAACCGTTTCTTACATCTTTCGCCACCTGCTCATGAGGACGCTTTAAAGGATCTCCATAACCGCCGCCAGTAGCCGTCATCAATCTGACAACATCCCCTTTATTAAGTGGGTAACGGGGATAGATGCCAAAAGGTCCATCTGTTTCTCCTGTAGTTTTTTCAATAACAAATTCATTCGGTGATCCTTCATCTCCACCATTCAATCCCCACGGGAAGAATTTATTGCGTCCGAAGGTAGCCGATACAAATTGCTTGTCTGTCATTGCACGATACGTACGGGTAACTCCTGCCCCGCCGATGAATTCACCAGATCCTGCTCCATCTGTGCGCAAGCTGTATTCGTCGATCATCACACCATAGCGGGTTTCAGCCACTTCGACTGGTACGTTATATGTTTCTCCATCACCGATACAAAATTGCCCACGCGCGCCATCCTGTCCTTTCGCTGCTCCCCATCCGCCTGCCGATGGTTCTACAATCAAGAATGGTTCTTCCGTTTCATGATGATTACCGGATAATGTTACAGCACAGACAGACAAGAGCTGCCCTGCAGATAGGCGCTCCGGAAGAGATGGTGCCAGAGCCTGCCACACAAGATCGGCTCCTCCCTGCATGCTTTCCCAATAGATGGAGACTGGAGCAGGACGTTCCGCAGCCAGTATGGATTTTCGGTCGGTTATGATTTCCAAAGGACGGAAGACTCCGTCATTGACATCCTGCGATGGATTGGTTGCCGCCAGAAAAATTGTGCGCACTGCTGATACGAGTCCGGTATAAGTACAGTTCACCGGACCTGGCACCTGAGGATGGCTGCCTCGGAAATCACAGATGAACTTGTCATCGGTAATCGTTACTTTTACTTTGATCGGAAAAGGGCCGTTGCCGAATCCATCATCATCAACATAATCTTCTGCATAGAATTCACCTTTCGGCAATTTCGCCAACTCTTTTCGGGCCAATTGTTCGCCATGATCCAAATGGTGGTCAATAGAGGTCTGTACGACTTCTACACCATTTTTCAAGCAGAGCTCTTTAACGCGTTTTTCGCCTGTCCGAAGTGCCGCAACCTGTGCCCATAAATCACCAATCGACAAATCAGGGAAACGGATATTCGATTTGATGATATCGAGTACTGCTTCATTGAGCTGCCCTTCATTGAATAATTTCACACATGGGAATTGCAGGCCTTCCTGATAGATTTCTGTCGCATCGTTACTGAAAGAGCCAGGATCTTTGCCTCCGACATCCGTCCAATGCGCTTTGTTGGCCGAGAATGCAACGATCTTTCCTTCATGAAAAATCGGCAGGACCAGTCCAACATCAGATAAATGAGATCCACCACCAACATAAGAGTCATTAATGATAATAATATCGCCTTCTTTTAATCCCTCTTCGCCGAATTTATTGATCGTTTCTTTAACCATAAACGTCAGCATACCGATAAAACCTGTCACACCATTTCCTTGTGTCAGCAATTGGCCCTTAGCATCTGTCAGGCCGCTCGCATAATCAAGCACCTCATAGATGATCGGACTCATCGAGGTCCGCGCCAAGGCATGGAACATTTCATCCCCTATAGCGATTAATGAGTCTTTGACGATTTCGATAGTAAACGGATCAACTTTCACATTTTTGATTGAAGTCATCTTACTGCACCTCCGTCTCGATAAGTAAGTTTCCATAAGTGTCCACTGTCAATGTCTGTCCTTCATAGAAAACGGTCGTCGCGGTCGGCTCTTCGATGATGGCAGGGCCTTCAACGGACATTCCCGCTTCGAGCAAATCGCGGTGGTAGACTGGTGTTTGAATCCAGCCGCCATCTTCATAAAAAACCTGTCGTGTTTCTTTTAAAGCTGACTCTAATTCTCTGCCGGTCGACTCCAATTTTTGCAGCTCAGGCTTTTGAACATTCCCGAAGGCGGTCAAATGCAGGTTGACGATTTCTGTTTGCGCTTCGACTAACTTGAAGGTGAAGCTCTGCTCGTGCATATCATGGAAGAGAGCAATCAACTCTTCAACAGATTGCTTAGTGATTTCTCCACCTGCAAGCGGCACTTTCACGGTATGCTCCTGGCCTGCGTAACGCATATCGACAAAGCGGTTAAAGATGATTTCTTCCTCTTTGACGTTTTCTTCAGCGTATTGATTTCTCGCCTGATTTTCGAGTTTATTCCATTCATTATTCAGTTCTGTCAAATCCACGTCCTGAAGGCGATTAATATAGGTTTGGATGTAGTCGTGCCGCAAATCGGTCATCAACATGCCCCATGCAGAGAAAACGGATGAAGCGACCGGAACGATGACTTTTTTGACACCCAGATCACGCGCCAAAGCGGGTGCGTGCATCGAGCCGCCTCCACCGAATGCTACAAGTGAGAAATCACGCGGATCGTAGCCTTTTCGAACCGATATCAGTTTCAGCGCATTCAGCATATTGGCATTGGCGATTCGGATGATGCCAAGAGCCCCTTCTTCTGCGTCCAATCCATAGACTTTCGATACTTTTTCTTCGATGGCGGACTTCACCGAGGCTAAATCGACTTTGTAATCGAAGTTCTCAGGTGACAGGCGCCCTGTCAAAAGATTCGCATCTGTCGTTGTTGGTTCTGTGCCGCCTTGTCCGTATGCGACCGGACCCGGTACAGCTCCAGCTGAATGCGGGCCAACTTTCAATGAACCGCCCTCATCAATCCAGGCAATTGAACCTCCACCATTGCCGATTTCAACGATATCAACAACCGGCGCTTTGATTGGATATCCTGCATTGAGATCGTCTTTTTCGATATAATAATCAGTCGAAACTTTCACTTCTCCATTGCTGATCAATGAACATTTCGCTGTCGTTCCTCCAATATCAAAAGCGATGACATTTTTCTCCCCAATGATTTCCCCAAGATAAGCTGCTCCATAGATTCCGGCAACCGGTCCCGATTCCACCATATTGATCGGAGTTTTTTTGGCCTGCTCAAAGGTAGTTGTTCCGCCATTGGACTGCATAATGTAATTGAAGCTATCAGCTTCGTTTTCCGAAAGCTTTGTGCTGAGTTTATCAATATAAGTAGAGGCGATTGGCTGGACATACGAGTTAAGGACCGTTGTATTCGTCCGTTCATATTCACGCCATTCCTTGGTCACTTCGTGTGAAGCCGTAACGGCGATTTCCGGCCACAATTCCTGTATCAGTTGGATGGTCTCCAGTTCGTGTAGCGGATTCTTATAAGCATGGAGATAGGAAACAGCAATCGCCTCAACCTGTTCTTTTTTGAAATAAGCAATGAGCTCTTTAATTTTTTCTTTATTTAGAGGAGTGACGATTTCACCTTTTTGGTTCAGGCGTTCTTCCACTTCCTGCCGCAGATAACGCTCAACGAAGGGTACTGGTTTTTTGTACCGGACATTAAATAGATCCGGTCGATTCCCCCTGGCGATTTCCAGGACATCACGGAATCCTTGCGTGGTGATCAACCCCGTTTTCACACCTTTTCTTTCTGTTAGCGCATTGATGATTACCGTCGTTCCGTGGATAAATGTTTCAATGTCTTTTTGATCGATTCCACTTTTCTCGATAACATCAACCACGCCTTGCTCGAAATTCGGCGGTGTCGTATGGCTTTTGGCCACCCCTACTTTGCCATTTTTATCTACGTATACCAAATCAGTAAAAGTTCCTCCAATATCAGTAGCAATTCTCATCAACGATCAGCCTTCTTTCCTTTGATTTAAAATAACACCGGCGTCAGTACACAAAGAATAAGGGTTTCCTCGTTCAATGGATTTTCCCATGAATGAGGTACTTCAGATGGATAATGGATTGAATCACCTTCTCTTACGAAATACTCTTTTCCGTCCACTTTGAACAATGCTGCACCTTTTAACACGTAGTAAAATTCTTCACCCGGATGGCTGGATGACTGACTTTGTTCTTGTTTAGGCGCCAACCTGACCAATAAAGGCTCCAGTGAGCGCCCATTGAATTCTCCATTTAAACGTGTATACGTGGTAGGTGAACCTTCAAGTTGAAATGGTTTACGATCCTTTCTCTGCAACATGTAATTATGATTAGTATCTGTGTCAAAGAAAAATGTGATAGGGACGTTGAAAGCATCCGCAATTTTTTTCAATGAGGTAATGGCGAGAGAAGAAGACCCTCTTTCAATCTGAGATAAAAAACTGACTGATAGCTCCGTCTTTTCACTTAAATCTTTTAACGTTAATCCTTGATCAATCCGCAAGGTCTTAATTTTTTGATAGATTCCGTCCATAATTTAAAAATCTCCTTTTCATTAATACAGTGCGACAGTAAAAAATATAGTTTAAGTAAACTTTTTCTTATGATAGCATAATCCTTTACTAATTTGTAGAATATTTTTTAAATTTAGAATATTTATTTTTAATAAGTCTGAGCGTGATAGTACTCAGGCTTAATTTCTTATTTATTCAAACCCCGGTCTGAGCCAAACAATCAAGATTCCAGATACTACTGAAAGTGATTCTCTTCTCATACATTCTTGAAAGCTCCATGCAATGTACTGTTTTACTTCCCATAAAGAACTTCGGTATACAATAGAAAAACCCATATGGACCGTTCCTCCACCGTCAGATTAATATCCGACAATTTCAGTGCAGTCCACATGGGCTCTTCGTCTATTCACTTGTCTTCTATTGTTCTCTATAAATTGAAATAAAGAAGTAGCAGTTCATCGGCGCTTCCTACTCTACATTTACACTTACCATCCTATTAACCAGTAGGATATGGAGCAAACCAGCGGAGACTCCCGCGGGCAAGCGAAGTGCCGAAATCCACTCGGGCGTATAGCCCGAGTTAGTTCGGTGCAAGCCCGTAGGAAAGCGGAGCTGGTTTGCGGAATATCTATTAAAAACATTCATCGCTTATAATTAATTCACTTATCTTACTTACACCTTCGCCAAAATCAAGACACCTTTTTCTTTCAAGACCAGATTGCCGCTTACTTGTTCATCCGTAAGCACTTCTCTGTACTCGTTGTCTTTCAATTCGATCGTTGCTTCTTCGTTGTTGTGGTTCAACACGAACAAATACGTTTGGCCGTCTTTCACGCGTTCCGTGGTTTCGACGCCTTCCGGTACAGCAAGCAATGGCTCGACGCCCGCTTCATCACATACCGTCTTGAGGAAGTCGACGAGGAATTCCGCGTCCGGGCTCGACGCCACATACCACGCTTTCCCTTTGCCGAATTTATTGACGGTGAGGACCGGCATGCCTTTGTAGAAGTCAGAACCGTATTCCGCGACCGCTTCTGCGCCTTCTGTATGAATCAAATCAAACAGTAGGTTGCATGAATACTTGCCGCTCATCTTGCCGTGTACTTCTTTCATGACGATTTGATTGGTTTCGTCCGGATGCAGCGCATCGATTTCTTCCGCCCAAATGCCGAGCACGTTGCGCAGTTCGCCTGGGTAACCGCCAAGTGTGACGATGTCGGTTTCGTTGACAATCCCGCTGAAAAACGTCGTCAGGAAAGTTCCGCCGTTTTCGACAAAGGCCTCAACTTTCGCTGCGTAGCCTTCTTTCACCATATACAGAACCGGTGCGATGACGACATCGTATTGGCTCAAGTCTTCTTCGACGCCGATCATGTCGACTTGGACGTTCAATTTGTACAACGCGTCGTAGTATTTATGAACTTCATTGACATAATCAAGCGATACGGAAGGGCCGCTCGACAGTTCCGTCGCCCAGCGGTTTTCCCAGTCGAAGACGATGGCCACTTTGGCATTAACGCGTGCATCGAGCAAGGTATCGGATAAGCCGTTCAATTCTTTTCCTAATTGGGCGACTTCATTGAACACACGCGTGTTTTCGTGGCCGACGTGTTCGATGACCGCTCCGTGGTATTTCTCGCAAGCCCCGACTGAACGGCGCAGCTGGAAATACAGGATGGTGTCTGCGCCGCGGCCGATTGCCTGGTAGCTCCATAAACGCATAACGCCCGGGCGCTTCAAGGAATTATACGGCTGCCAGTTTTGCTGGCTCGGCGTCTGCTCCATCAGCATGAACGGCTGGCCGTTCTTCAATCCGCGCATCAAATCGTGTGTCATGGCCGTGTAGCTGACCGGCGTATCAATCGCCGGGTAGTTGTCCCAGGATACGACGTCCATTTCTTTCGCCCACTTGAAATAATCCAGCATCGGGTAGGTGCCCATCAAGTTGGTGGTGATCGGCGTGTTCGAAATGTGCTTGCGGATCGCGTTGTACTCCAGCTTGTAGCAATCAAGCAAGCTGTCCGATTGGAACCTACGGTAATCCAGTGAAATCCCCTGGAAGTCGGAGACGTTGTCTTCGCGTTCTTCGCTCAGCATATTCGGTGCGACGATTTCGTCCCATTCGTAGAACGTATGCCCCCAGAATCCGGTGTTCCATGCTTTGTTCAACTTTTCGATCGTGCCGTATTTGTCGCTCAGCCAGCCACGGAACGCGTCCTGGCAATTGTCGCAATAGCAGTAGCCGCCATATTCATTGGACACATGCCAAATCAAGACAGCCGGGTGGTCTTTATAGCGCTCCGCCAATGTTTCAGCGATTTTCTCGGAATACTTGCGGTACGTCGGGCTGTTCGGGCAGGAGTTGTGGCGGCTGCCAAACTTGCGTTTACGGCCGTAGAAATCCACACGCAATACGTCTGGGTATTTCTTCGCCATCCACGCCGGATGCGCAGCTGTGCTGGTGGCAAGGCATGTGTAGATGCCATTTTCATACAAGCGGTTGATTTTGTCGTCCAGCCAGTCAAAATTATAGGTATCTTCATTCGGCTGATTCAATGCCCATGAAAAGACGTTTAACGTCGCTACATCGATCCCAGCCAGCTTGAACATCCGGACATCCTCGTCCCAGATTTCTTTTGAATCCCATTGTTCCGGGTTATAGTCCCCGCCATGCCAAATCTTCGGTAATTTATCGTTGATCATTTTATTCCATCCCTTCTGCTTCAATAGTGTTTAGCCGAGTTTTGGCTGGTCCAGCAAGTGGATTTTATCGGTCGCCGTGTTTTCCAGTTCCAGTACGACAATTTCATTGTTTTCATTTTTCAGCAATGGGCCCGGCAAATAAAGGCGTTGCTGCGGACCGGCAGTATTCCAGTAGCGGCCGAGATTAAAGCCGTTGATGAAGACATTGCCTTTGGTGAAGCCTTCGGTGTCGACATAAGCGTCCAGCCCTTCTGCCGCATCAAACGAACCACGGAAAAATTTCGGGAACCGGTCTTCACCGCTCAGCTCATAGGCTTCCGGCAAACGGTCCAGCTCCACTTTGAACATTTCCCAGTGAAAGAAATACTGTTCGCCGAGCCACAGGTTTTTGATGAGCCCTTTCGGATCCGTCAAATGCTCCCCGTAATTGGCGCGCCCCATGTTCTCCACGAGGATCTCCAGCGTGTTCACCGGGTCCGGGAACTCCAAAGTCAATTCTTTATTTAGATCGTTGATGTAGGTTGTGGTGATATAACGGCCGTTGATGTAAATAGAGCCCCGGTCGCGGATATTACTCGAGTTGACTTTCAATTCGCCTTGGCGGTTGACCGTCGTCCGGTACAGCGTATAGCCGTATGCCTGATCGATATCTTCCATCGCCAGCGGCACAATGTGCTCGACTTTTTCGCTGATGTCTTCTAGGACGTCGAACAAACTGACAGACTCTGAAAGCGTCACTTCTCCATAGGCTTTCGCCGTTGCCGTCTCCTCGAAATCCGCCGGCACTTCCCGGTACTCACTCAGGACTTTCTTGACTGCTTTGTATTTCTCGGTGATCGCCCCGCTTTCCGTCAGCAAGCTGTCGTAATCGTAGCTGGTGATCGTCGGGTAATAGATGTCATAATGGTTCGCGCCGTTCATGAAGCCGAAGTTCGTACCGCCGTGGAACATATAGAAATTGACGGAGATGTTCTTCTCCATGATTTCCTTAAAGACCGCAGCCACATCGTCCCCGCTCCGCACCGTGTGTTCACCGGTCCAATAATCAAACCAGCCGATCCAAAACTCCGCCACCATCTTCGGCGAACCGGCTTTGAACGTTTCGAGTGCATCGAATGATTCCGTTACCCGCGAACCGAAATTCAAGGTAGTGGTGACATCCGGAAGCGAACCTTGTTGAATAAAGTCCGGACCGTCTGATGTGAACAAGAACGTATCCAGTTCATGCTTCTCATACTGTTCTTTAAAGAAATGAAGGTAAGCCATGTCATTGCCGTACGCCCCATATTCATTTTCAATCTGCATGGCAATGACCGGCCCGCCGTTTTGGCAGAGATGCTTTTTGAACTTCGGCAGCAATTCGTTGAAGTAATCTTCGACATGCTTCAGGAAAGACGGATGGCTGCTTCGCATGACCATGCTTTTGTGCTTCAGCAGCCAGGATGGCAAGCCGCCCATTTCCCACTCCGCGCAGATATACGGCGCCGGACGCAGGATGACATACAGCCCGAGCGTGTGCGCCAGTTCGATAAAGCGTTCGATATCCGCCATTCCCGAAAAATTGAACTGCCCTTTTTTCGGTTCGTGGAAATTCCACGGAATGTAGGTTTCCACCGTGTTGAGCCCCAAAGCCTTCAGCTTCAGCAAGCGGTCTTCCCATTGTTCCGGCATCGTCCGGAAATAATGCATGCCGCCCGACAAGATCTGGAAAGGCTCGCCCTCAAAATAAAACGAATCGTTTTTAACAGTCAGCACGTCGACGCCTCCTATGTAGGTGGAGATATTTTTAGTATTGATATGAAGTAAAGCAAATAAAGTCTCTTTTTTACAGCACTCACTTAGCGCCGACGCGTCCAAGGGATAAGCGACCGGCGCGATTTTAAAAGTTATTCTATCTATAAAACTCTTTACTCACACCCGCTTTACTTTATAAACAATCGAAGAAAAGTCAGCTGGATGGTGGTCCGTCCGGTACCGGTTCAGCTGCAGACCGGCACCCATCAGTTCGTCTCCGTAAAAGGTATCGCCTATCCCATCGATGGTGTATTCAAATTCCGGATTCAGCCCTTTAAAGAAAATGCGGGTGAACCCAGGATTCGGCCGCGATAAGACTTGGTAATAACCGAGGATTGCTTCGCTTTGGTCTTCTGATACGACCATCCAGCTGGTTTGATTGCCATCTTCCGCAAACGGGCTTTCGATCCGGTAAAACTGGCCTTGCTGAATGAGCGACCGGTTTTCTTTGTAGAAAGCGATTTGTTCTTTTACCTCTTCTTTTTCTTCATTGGTCATCGCCGTTACATCGAGCTCGTAGCCGAATGCGCCGAAATAAGCGACATTTGCCCGGGTCTCTAAGCTCGTCATCCTGCCCACTTGATGGTTGGGAACCGCGGATACATGGGCGCCCATCGAACTGAGCGGATACACCAGCGACGTGCCATATTGAATCTTCAGGCGTTCAACCGCATCGGTGTCGTCACTGGTCCAGCCTTGCGGCGCGTAATACAGCAAGCCCGGATCGAACCGGCTGCCGCCACCCGCACAGGATTCGAACAAGACATGCGGAAACTCCGTCGTCAGCCGTTCATACAAGGAATAGACGCCCAGGATGTAGCGGTGCGCCACTTCACGCTGGCGGTTGGCCGGCAATTCCAAAGAACCGACTTCTGTCATGTAGCGGTTCATGTCCCATTTCACATACGAAATCGGCGTCTCCCTCAAGACTTTCGCCATCATCTTATGGATGAAATCTACGACTTCCTGTCTGGAAAAATCAAGCACAAACTGGTTTCGGCCATGCGACATTTTCCGGTTGGGCACATGGATCACCCAGTCCGGATGGGTTTTATACAACTCACTTGCTTTTGAGACCATCTCCGGTTCAAACCAAAGGCCGAATTCCATGCCCAAGCCGGTAATGTCTTTCGCCAATTGCGTAAGGCCCTTCGGCAACTTGCGCTTGTCTGCCGACCAATCCCCTAAAGACGTGGTGTCATCATCGCGTTTGCCGAACCAGCCGTCATCCAGGACGAACAATTCCACGCCCAATTCTTTGGATGATTTGGCGAGATCCAATATTTTTTCATCATTGAAATCCCAATAAGTCGCTTCCCAGTTGTTGATCAGCACCGGACGTTCCCGGTCGCGCCATTTCCCGCGCACCAAGCGAGTACGGTACAGCTGATGGAAAGTCTGGCTCATGCCATTCAAGCCTTCATCTGAATACACCAGCACCACTTCCGGTGTCTGGAAACTTTCGTCGCTTTCCAGCAGCCAATTAAAATCAAACGGATTGATGCCCATCATCAAGCGCGTCACATCGTAATGATCCACTTCCACCTGCGCCAGGAAATTGCCGCTGTAGACCAGGCTCATGCCGTACACTTCGCCTTGATGTTCCGTCGTCTCCGGCCGTTTCAAGGCAAGAAACGGATTTTGCTGGGCGCTGCTCGTCCCGCGTGTACTGGCAATGCTTTGGATGCCCGGCACCAATTTGCGGTTTTGGATGTGCCGCTCCCGTGCCCATGAACCCGACAGCTGCACCATCTCAAAATTCGAATCCGGCAAATCGATGCTGGCACTCAATGCTCTTGTTAAATTTACATCTCTTTGCCCCCGATTGATGAACTGTGCAGAACGCGCAATCGCATTGGACTTTTCAAACACCGTATAAGAGAGCCGGAGCTCCAAATCGATTTCTTTGTCGTACAGATAAATCTCCAAAGTGGTCGCTTCCTGATCACTTTCCGCATACGTAGCGGGCAAGCCTTCCAGTTTCTTTTTGCCTTTAAAGATCTCATGGTCCTGATAAACAAAATCCGTAATCCGGCTCCCGCCTTCCTGCAGCACCTGGTAAGCCGGCTCCCGGAAGTCCGTTGCGCCATAGGCTGGATATTCCTGCTTGATCAAGTCCAGCGAAAAAACCAAATCCCCTTCATTGACACAAGCGGTATTCGGAGCAGCTTCCACATGAAACAAGCGCTGAAACGACTCCCTATGGCGCAGCTTCTTGCCATAATAAAGCTGACCCAACTGGCCATTGTCCAAAACGCTGAAAATATAGCTCACTTTTTCTGTTTGCAGGTGAAACTCTTGAGTGGAGTCATTATATAAAATCGGCACAATTTACCTCCTAAAATAAGTTGAACTAGTAAGCTCCGATTGCCGATATTCCGCAAAACAGCTGTGCTTGCCGCGGGCGAGCGCCAAGCCTCCTCAGTCGCTTTGCTCCTTGCGGGGT
Source organism: Planococcus wigleyi (assembly GCF_014836985.1). Lineage (GTDB taxonomy): Bacteria > Bacillota > Bacilli > Bacillales_A > Planococcaceae > Planococcus > Planococcus notacanthi. Next base: position 304,513 of record NZ_JACSPU010000005.1, read on the forward strand.
CTCGGCTGTCTCGCTATCCCGCAGGCGTCTCCGCCGTTTTGCTCCATATCAATAAGTAAGTTGATGAAAAATACAATGTCATAGCTAGCAGAGTAAATCTCTTAGTGCCGGCGCATCCAAGGGCCAGGCGAAGCAAGAAGACAGGCGGTTTTCCTGGCTTCTTGCGGGAGCCAAGGAGGTTGCCAGGCACCCCTGGTGACTCCTTTGCGACGAGCTTGCGCAGGAGCCTACCCAAAGCGGCCGAAGCGGTCTATAACAGCAGTAGTCAGCTACTAATTGGATATAACTGACTACTATTTAACCCTTAACCGACCCCATCATTCCTGCAACAAAATGCTTCTGCATGAGGAAGAAGACAAGTGCAGTCGGCAAAGTGGCGATGACGATGGCTGACATGATGACGCCGTAATCCGGTGCGTAGCTGGAGCCCAGGTTTGAAATCAACAACGGAATTGTTCTTTTTTCCGGTGATTGCAGGATGACCAATGGCCACAGGTAGTTGTTCCAGCTGTTCATGAACGAGATGATGGCCGCTGCTGCGTACGTCGTTTTCATTGTCGGCATGTAGATCCGGAAGAAGACGCCGATTTCACTCAACCCGTCAATTCTTCCCGCCTCCACCAAATCTTTCGGAAACATCTTCGTGTTTTGCCGGAAGAAAAAGATGAAGAACGCGGTCGTCGCCGTCGGCAAAATGACTGCGCCGAGCGAATCGATGCCAAGGAATGGTGCTGTGTCGCTGATGCTGCCGAACATGCGGTAAAGCGGCACCATGATCGCCGCAAACGGAATCATCATCGACAGCAACAGGATGTTGAAGACAATGTCTTTTCCTTTGCTGCGGTGGATTTCAAAACCATAGCCGGCAAGCGATGCCAACAACAGCGTCAAAATGGTCGTAATGATTGCGATGATCGCCGAGTTCATCAATGCCGGGACAATGTCCACTGTCGCAAATAAAGTCTTCATGTTTTCAATCAAATGAGTCCCCGGAATCAAACGCCCTTGCGTCACATCCACCGATTTATTGGTGATGCTGACGAGCATCCACAGGAAAGGAAAAATGGAAACGATGGCTGCAAGACTTAGAAACGTGTAGATGAAGATGCTTTTCAAATTTTTCATTTTTTCTCACCCGCCACTCTGAATTGAATAATCGAAAGGATCACCACTAAAATCACGATGACGTAAGATACGGTTGACGCATAACCGAAGTCAGGCGTGTATTCGAACGACAGGTTGTAGATGTATTGCGAAATCGAAATCGTCGCATTTCCGGGTCCGCCGTTGGTGATGTTGACGATTTCATCAAAGATCTGCAAAGTACCGATGGTGGACGTGATCGATGTGAACAAAATGATCGGCTTCAGCATCGGAACGGTAATCTGGAAAAACTGCTGGAAAGCGTTCGCTCCATCAATTCTTGCCGCTTCGTAGATTGACTTGTCGACGTTTTGCAAAGCCGCCAAATAGAAAATCATGTTATAGCCCGTCCATCTCCATGTGATGGCAAGGATAATGACTACCTTCGCCCAAAACGGATCGGCCAGGAAATTGATCGTTTGTGAAATAAAACCGAAGTTCAGCAGGAATTGATTGATGATGCCATCGATGCCGAACAAATACTTGAAGATAACTGAGTAGGCAACCAATGACGTGACACATGGCAGGAAAATCGCGATTCTGAAAAAACCTCTGAATTTCAATTTTGGGTCATTTAACAAGACCGAGAAGAATAACGCCAAGACAATCATCAAGGGTACTTGAATGAGCAAGTAGATTGATGTATTGGTTAGCGCTGCGATAAATGTCGGGTCACCGAACAATCGCTGCCAGTTATTGAATCCGACATATTCCAAATTCCCGCCCATCCCTGATTGGAATGACAATAGGAACGCTTGGACCATCGGGTAGAAGTTGAAGATTGTGATGGCAATGACGGAGATAATGACAAACAGCCAACCGACTTTTTTCCTGAAGAATACACCGTTTTTTTCGCGTCTGGTCTCTTTATAGCGCAAGCTTACTGGGAGATCCAGTTCGCCTTTTTTTGTTGATTGCTGGCTCATTTTTCTCATTCCTCCTATAAAAAAAGCTTGAGCTGTGCCTGGCTGGTGAGCGATAAAGCACTTCTACCAGTTAGTCGGCGGCAACTCAAGGCTTTAGTTAATTCCAATCAATTATTTGAGTTGTGCTTCAGCTTGTCCTTGGACATTCTCAAGTACTGTCTTAAGCTCTGTGCCATTCAAATAATCCTGCATTCCTGTTACCAGGATGTCTTCAATGGCATACGTGTGAAGGCCATAGTTGACGCCTGGAATTTCGTCTGTCCATGAAGACAGGTCAGAAAGAAGTTGCTGTCCGCCGAAGAATTCGTCTTCAACTGCATAAGCATCGCCTTCAGCTGCCGCGGAGTAAGTTCCAAGAGCGCCGATGTCTTTTACCAGTGTTTGATAAAGATCAACATTCGATCCAAATGTGTTCAGCATGAAATCAGCTGCCTGTTCTTTGCCATCGACGTTCAAGATGTACCAAGAACTGCCGCCCAAGTTAGAAGCGTTGACTGCGCCTTCCATGTCCAATCGCGGCATTGGTACGACAGCCCATTTGCCTGATTGATCTGCTGCTTGTTTAATGCTTGGCGTGATCCAGTTTCCTGTTGGAACGCTTGCTACATCGCCGCTGTTGAAGGCGCCGACAAACTGGCTCCAGTCAGAAACGATTTTTCCGATATCCGCATCCATCATCTTTTTGTATGTTTCAAATGCTTTTTCAAGTGATTCGTTGCCTGCAAGGTTTGGCGTTGAACCATCTTCATCCACATACCATGAACCATTTGTCTGGATCATCATACGGATTTGTCCCAAATCGTTCGGGTCCAATGTCAGCATATTTTTGCCCGTTGCTTCTTTTACTTTTTTACCGATTTCGATGTATTCATCCCAAGTAATATTTGTCAGGTCTTCGGGTGTGTAGCCCGCTTCTTCCAAATAATCTGTGCGTACGTACAATCCAGCAACCCCTGAGTCAAATGGCAATCCGTATTGTTCGCCGTCAAAGCTGGTTGTGGCAATTTTGTAATCCGCAAAGTCGTTTGAGTTGATGACATCCGTCAATGGATGGAAAGCATCCGGATAGGCCTGAAGGAAACTTTGTGCACGGTAATCTTCGATCAACACAATGTTCGGCATTCCTTTTGTTGTACCCGAGCTAAGCCCTGTGTTTAATTTTTGAATGATATCGTCTTGCGCATTTTCAATGATGTTCACTTCAAAATCTCCGTCTCCGCTGTAAGCTTCTTTTGCTTTTTCAAGAGCGGCAATATTGAATGCTGGATCCCAAGCCCAAGCGGTAATGGTGTCTACGCTTGATGAACCTTCTGAACTGCCGCCGCTTGCTTCTTCATCCCCGGAAGAACAAGCCGCTAAAACTGCCATACCGACAAGCAGCACAAGCATAAGATAAAATTTCTTCATTGAAAATCCCCCTTTTTTGTAAGCGCTTAACTTTGCACCTTGTCTACAGTATAACGACACAAAAAAAAAGATTGTTAGCACAATCTTTAGGTGTTTGTTTGATAATTTTTAGATATTTCAAACTTTCCGATAATTTAGTTGGACTATTCTTAGATGCTGGTAATTTCTTTAGGTTTTGCAGAAATCTGAAGCGGCAATTCGACTTTCACTTTTGTGCCGTTTCCTATTTCACTGGTGATTTCTACGCCAAATTCTTCTCCATACAGCATCTGGATGCGCTCATGGACATTGCGGATGCCGATGCCGCTGAACAAGTGGCGTTTCTCTTTGATGTCTTCTTTGGTATGGTCGCCTTTGATTTCCATGCCATCGCCGTTATCGACGATTTCGCATAACAGGTTGCCTCCTTTTTCAGAAACCAGGATTTGGACAAAGCCTTCTTTTTGGATGTTGAACGCGTGGAAAAAAGCGTTTTCGATAAACGGTTGAAGAATCAGCTTCGGTAACTGGTAATCCAGGCAATCGGGCGAAATGAAGAAATTCACTTTGATGCCTTCGCCGTATCTCGCCTGATTGATCAACACGTAATTTTTTAAGTCTTTTATTTCCTGTTCGACGGTGATGGTTTGGTCGACGTTGCTCAGGGCATTTTGCAATAACGAAATCAAAGCATGGATCATATCCGTCGCTTTTTCCTTTTTGCCCTGCTGGATCATGAATTTGATGGAAGCCAAAGTATTGTAAAGAAAATGCGGATTGATTTGATGCTGCAGCGCCATCAGTTCCGCAGAACGCTGTTTTTGCTGCGCCTGGACAACAAGGCCGACATATTCCTGTAATTCATTGAGCATGGAATTAAAAGCATTGGCAATTTTTTTCGCTTCGTAGCCGCCTGTTTCGGCAACCGGCCGATTGAATTCGTGTTTGGCGCTCGTTGAAATCTGCTTGACCAAACGGCTGATGGAATTCGTTATCCGCCGGGAAATGAGAAACACCACAATCACAGCCAACAAGACGATGCCCAAACTGATCAATAGAATTTCTTTGGTGTTGATCAAATTGGCCAATACTGCGTCTTTATCCACCAGATTCACCAAATACATGTCATAGGTCGGAAGGTATTGCGACATCAGCATGTAATCTGTGCCAGAGATGGTGACATCTTTGAATTCCAATCCTTCATCTTCCACTTTTTCCGCCAATGCCAGAAGCTCATCAGCTTTGTCACCGATCATTTCTTCTTTATTGCTGGAAACGATCTGCCCTGCCCGGTTGACCAGCAACACTTCGTTTTCCGTACTGGTATACCCTTCATACAGCCCTTTCCATTGCTCTTCGAGAATCGGAAAATACAGCACGCCATAAATTTCGCCGGTCGACCGTTCCATGAGTGCTTTTGTGGCCACAATCATCGGTTTGTCATTAAACGACGTAGAAGGCATAAATTGATAAAGCAGCGTATTGGGCCGGTTGATGGTGTACTTCGTTATGGGATGGTTTCGCAGTACGTCCCAAGACACCGGCCAATTGGAATAATTCATATTGTACAGGCGTTCGTTGTTGCCGAGCACAATCATATTGGTGTCGTAGGACTCGACCGTCGGATAAATGCGTTCAATCTGCCGGCTGATGTCGTGATAGGATTTCGACGTTTCGATGGCGCTTGTGTTTTCCTGCGTCAATACCTTTTTGATGGTGCCGTTGTTCTGGACTTCATTCGTGGCATTGACGATGGCAAAACTATAATCTTCGAATCTGATCTCGATCTGTTCCAGGGCTTTCGTGTTTGAAATGCTGAAAGTCTCCATGAACAAATCGGAAGACATCCGGATCGAGCTGAAGGTGATCAATAAAGATACGGCCACAATACTGAGCATCATAATCAGAAACATTTTGATGAACAGGCTGTTATTTCGTAAGATGAGAAAGGCCTTTTTCTTCATTTTCATGTCGGACACGGAACTCCTTTCGGTAACTGCCTGGCGACGTTCCGGTTATGCGTTTGAACACTTTGCAAAAATAGCTGTGATCCGAATAGCCGACCATTCCGCTGATGTTCGAAATGGTGACTGTACTGTTTTCCAAGAGGTCCATGGACTTCTTGATCCGCACCCGGTTCAAGTATTCGCTGAACCCTTCTTTGTGGTGCGCACTGAAATAAGAAGACAGATACGATGCATTGAAATGAAAATGGCTGGCAATTTCAGACAGACGGAGCGGCTCGGTATAATGCTGTTCAATATACGCCAGGATTTTATCGATGTTGTTGGCCTGCTCACCTGCTTTATTAAGCGACAGGATGTTGGTCCGCACTTCTTCCAGGAATGCGTTGAACTGCGCCAGCGCTTCATGAACATGTTCCGCTTCGTTGATCGCCGAGAAATAACCGTATTTCTTTTGCTCGATTTCCTTGTTGTCGTATTTCATGGCATCCAGTAATACAATGATGTTGAAAACGATATTCCCTAAAAATGATTTGAATTCAAAGCTGTCGTTGTTGTATCGGCCCGCCAAATCCGCCACATGATTTTCAAGATACGAAAAAGCCGTATTGAACAGGCGGTCTTTGAACATCTCAATAAAATGATTCAAGTCAAAATTGGCTTGTTTTTCATTTTCTTTCGGCAAGTTGTCGTAGACGAATACATTCTGTTCCGGCAGATAAAATAAATACTTCTTCATCTTCACGAAGCCTTCGTCGTGGACCTTTTTGATGTCATCGATTTTATCGAACGGTTCGAACACCATCCACGTGGCAAGCGGCGTTTCGGCCGCATGGCTTTCGATGGCTCCTTTAATGGCTTCCAGCTGATTTGGATTGAAATTCAGCAAAAGCATCGATTCCGAATCGCTGGCAGCAAACGAATAAACGGCAAGCTCTTCAAGCGGCGTCCGGTTGAACACGGCTTTCAGCTGAGCCGAATCCAGGTTGTTTCCGTGTATGCGCACCAAAACAAACCGGCTGTTAGGAAAGACCGCCCCATCCGCTGACGAGTCATAGCCGAGCAGCATATTTTCCAGCATTTCCTCTGTGGAACGCTTCGGCTTTTCCAGCGAATCAGCATCCTGTAAATCCGGAATTCTGTTGACGATCTGCTTTAAGATCCGCAATAATTCGGCGCCGTTCAACTTCGGCTTCAAGATATAATCGGCGACTCCGTTCTGGAAAGTCGAGCGTACGTAATCGAAGTTTTCAAAACTGCTCAACACAATGATTTCAAGATGAGGAAATGCTTTCTTGGCTTCTCTGACCAAATCGATGCCGTCCATAATCGGCATGACGATATCCGTCACGACAATATGCGGAGAAAATTCCCCGATCATTTGCATCGCTTCTTTGCCATTCGACGCTTCCCCAACAATCTGAAACCCTTCCTGTTCCCAATCAATATAATTGATGATCCCTTGCCTGATCAGCATCTCGTCATCGACAATCAACACTTTGCACATTTCCCCCATGAATATACCCCCTTAAAATGTAACCCATAAGAAAAAAACTGGACCTGAATAGCCTCTTCATTCGGCACCTGCTTCTATTTCTCTTGTGCCAATCTACAGACATAGTACCACTTTTTATTGATCAGCGACAAAAAACCTCCTTTCAGGCGCTAATCTTCTGCTTGAAGGAGTATCTGGAATCTTTTTGAAACGTTTCTTCGCTCCTGCCGTATAACAGGTACGAGGAGGTGCGTGTATGATGAATGAATTTTTCTTCCTGATTCCGATAGTGACCATTCTTTTTTATTTAGTGGTATTCGGCTTTGTGATTTATGCCGTGGTCACCGGCCTGAGATTGGCGAAAGAGCGCAACGAGCAGTTGAAAGCGATTGCTGAAGAATTGAAGCGGAGACCGTAGTTCTCGAGAGGGGTTGGAAGATGTGGGATTGATCCGGTGGCTGTTTTTTGAAAAGAAGCATTTGGCTTATACGGTTTTTGGCGATGATATGTACTATAAAGCAGCTGGCAAGCTCACCGCTCACGGTGTCGCTTACGATGCAGTATTGAAAGTGAATGCCAATGCCACTCCCCCCGTTTTCAACAATGCGGCAAATTCGGCGCAATATGATTTTTATGTAGCGAAAGAGCAGAAGCACCGCGCACAGCAGGCGCTTCACAGTTAGATCTCAGTATTTGCTGCTTACCAAAAACTACAGACCCGATTGGCTGCAATTCAAGTGCGACGCGACGCTATTTGCTTTTTAAACAGATTGGAGCTGCGCGGGAAAGGCCTATGGCAGAGAAGAATTGTTGTAAAAACCTAAAAAACGCTTCAGGCATGGTGAGTGCCTGAAGCGTTTTCGTCTTTTATTCCGCAAATGAGCGATTCTGCAAACAACATATGGGATTCCGCAAGCAATGTCGCATATTCCGCAAACAACCTCATGCATTCTGCAAACTACGCCGCCGATTCTGCAAACAAACTCCACGATTTCGCAAGCAACCGCTTTAAGACGGCAGCTTCCCTGCTTTAATTAACCACCAGATGGTGAAAATTATCATAAAGATGCCGGTTCCAAGGAAAACCCTCGAAAACAATTCCAATCCGGCGGTCGGCGAGGCCATCAACGCCCCGCTGAGTACCAGCAGCGCGATTGCACATAGTAAGAGAAACACGCTTAAAGTCGCCTTCTTTCTTCTGAATATCCAGAAAGACAGTTGCAGAAACAAAATCATGCCGGAAACGAACATGACGAGCGGAAACAACGGCTCGAATTTTGCGGCGTAGACGAGGTAGTCGATGGCCAGGATATCATCTGCCGAGCCCACTCCTCCACCCAACCAATTGGTGAACACTGCAGAGTACGGCCACTCCCAGGAAATATCATCAAGCTGGCTTCCTTCATAGAGGCTGATGAATGTGGCAGCGGCGAAAAAGGTCAAGGCGCCGAAGAACAGGACAGCTTGCTTTGATTTCCTTGCGTTTTCATTCTCCATTTAACCTCTCCTTACCCAGCTTCTTTTCCAACCATTATATCAATAATTTTCCAAGTCGCATAAAAAAAGAAGAGAAACCCGAAGGCCTCTCTTCTGATCCAATTAAGTGGGTTTCACTTCGTACGAGTCGTCGCTGATTTCTCCGACGATTTCTTCCAGGATGTCTTCCATCGTGACAAGGCCGGAAATGACGCCGTCTTTTGTGGTGACGACCGCCATATGCGTCCGGCTTTGCTGCATTTTTGTCAGGACTTTCTGGATCGGCGTGGTTTCTGTAAAGCTTGTCATTTCATGGATGAACGATTCGGGTTCTTGAATCCGTCCCGCCGCCATGCTCGTCAATATTTCTTTGGTGTTGATGAAGCCGATCAATTGGTCTTTATTGCCGGCATCGGTGACCGGATAGCGTGTGTACTCGTGGCCATCGATGACATTGAACAGACCATCACGGGTCAAATTGCCGTCGATCGTGACCATTTTCTCCCGGGGGATCATGATGTTCCGGACAATGCGGTCATCGAAAGCGAAGATGTTTTTCAGGTAAGTCAATTCGGTTTGATTGATCTCACCGCTCTGATAGCTTTCAGCCATAATCAGTTTTAGTTCTTCTTCGGAATGGGCTTCTTCGTGGCCGGCTGGCTCTACTTTAAATAAACGCAGCAACAGGCGCGCCGAACCATTCATCAGCCAAATGAATGGGCTCATGATTTTTCCGAACCAGTAAAGCGACGGTGCCAAGAGCAAGGTCATCTTTTCAGCGAATTGGATGGCCAAGGTTTTAGGCGCCAATTCTCCGATAACCACGTGCAGGAACGTTACGATACTCAATGCAATCGCATAGGAAAGAACTGTCGATAACGCTGCCGGAACCTCAAAGGCTACAAATAGCGGGTGCAGCATGCGTTCCACTGTCGGCTCCCCTAATGCACCAAGCGCCAAAGCGGTTACGGTGATTCCGAGCTGACAGGCGGACAGGTAGTAGTCCAGGTTATTGGCTACTTCTTTTGCCCGTACAGCTTTTTTATTGCCTTCTGATATCAATTGGTCGATCCGTGACATCCGCACTTTCAAGATGGCGAATTCGGCACCCACGAAAAATGCGGTTGCAATGATCAGCAACGCCACAAGTATCAAGTTAATTACTATTTGTCCATCCAAGTTGTATCCCTCGATTGAGGGATTCACCTCCATATATTTTGTAGGTTCTACTGGCTATTTCACGGTCCAGTTTATTCGATTAAGTTGTCGGTTGTTTATGGAACATGACTTGCTTGATCTGTTGGTTGTCCATTTCCGTTACAGTCCATAGAGTATGGTCTTCCGTGACTGTTTCGCCCGGTTGAACTTCTCCCAGGCTCTTGAAATGAATCCAGCCGCCGATGGTATCGATCTCTTCGCTGTCATCAAAAGACAGTCCGAAACGTTCCTCAAGGTCTTTCAGCAGGACACGGCCATTAATCAAGTATTGGTCTTCATTGACTTTACTGATGTCCGGAACTTCATCCGCATCGAACTCGTCGCGGATTTCGCCGACGATTTCTTCCAAAATGTCTTCCATGGTGATCATACCAGCGGTACCGCCATATTCGTCCGCCACCAACGCGATGTGGACGCGGGCATTCTGCATATGCAATAACGCATCTTGCAGGCCAGTCGCTTCAAAGACGGTCGGCAATTCCAAAATGAACTCTTCCAGCTGCCAATCACGCCCTGCGACGATATGCGGAAGCATTTTCTTGGCACTGACAAAACCGAGCACGCGGTCTTTGTCGCCATCTTCCGTGACGGGGTAGCGTGTGTAATTGTTCTCATCCAAAATCTCGATGATTTCCTTCAACGGCATGTCTTTATCGAGTGTCACCAATTCGGTGCGCGGCACCATGATATCTTTAGCCACGCGCTCATCAAATGAAAAGACGTTTTCCATATAGGAAAGCTCGGTTTCATTGATCGCTCCGCCTTCATAACTTTGGGCCATGACGATTTTCAGCTCTTCTTCCGAATAAGCCTGTTCGTGCCCTGCCGGCTGAACGCCGAAAAGCCTCAACAGGACGCGGGCAGCTCCGTTCAATGCCCAGATGAAGGGCTTCATGATTTGACCGAACCAATAAAGCGAAGGCGCCAACAGCAAGGACATCTTTTCAGCGAATTGGATCGCCAAGGTTTTAGGCGCCATTTCACCGACCACTACGTGAAGGTAGGTAACAAGCAAGAACGCAATCGCGTAGGAAGCAGCCGATGCTAAAGCATCGGAAACTGCAAAAAATTCAAAGATCGGGTACATCAAGCGTTCGACAGTCGGTTTTCCGAGCGCCCCGAGCCCGAGTGCCGTTACGGTAATGCCAAGCTGGCAGGCGGACAAGTAATAATCCAAGTCGCTGGCCACTTTTTTTGCCATCACTGCTTTTTTATTGCCTTCCGCAATCAATTGGTCGAGCCGCGACATGCGGATTTTAACGACCGCAAATTCCGAGCCGACGAAAAAGGCCGTCAAGCCAATCAATATCACTAATAACACTAAATTCAATAAGGTAACTATATCCACGTGTTCTCCCTGTAAAAGGGATTCACCTCCAAAGTTGGTTACAGCAAAGCGATTAAGGCAGCAATTGCTGCCACTTGATGCTCAAGCGCTTTGCTGATGTGCAGCTTCACGGAACTTGGCGCGTCTTTCAATTGCTCTTCCAAGCGCGTGATTTTTTGTTGCAGGTACTCGAATTCCTCGGTCACTTCGTCCACCAGCTCATTTGTTTCCGGCATTTCCGGCGCGTTGAGGATTTCTTTGATTTCCGAAATCGACAAACGCTGTTTCTTCAGCAGCTGGATCCGTTCAAGCGTCTGCAGAGCAGAAGCCGGATAAAGCCGGTAGTTGGCTTCAGAACGTTCACTATGAAGCAATCCGGATACCGTGTAGTAATCGATGGTTCTTGTTGATACCCCGCTCATTTTTGCAACTTCTCCGATTTTCATTAATCCCTTCCCAATGCAGACGCCTCCCTTTTTGATTCCGTTCAGCCGCAAAACTTACGTAGCTGAAATCCGTTTTGATCAACTGCGGAAAAGCAGTTTCTCTCTGTAATAAAAAATATAGCACATGCCAGTAAAAAGCATACAGTTGCACGTGCTGCTTTTTAATAGAAATATTGAAATACTTAGGAGGTTTGCCATGATATCGACATTTTTTGCTTAGAGAGGTGGTTTAGCGAAAGAGCGGTTCGTGCACGGGGTGCCTGAAGTGGTCTTTCTTCTTTTTCCAATTATGGTTTTGGTGATTCTGCAAACAACTTCACGGATTCTGCAAATAAAACAGGTTATTCCGCAACAAACCTGTCTTTCCGTCATTCTGGCTTCTCTCCCGTTTATTTTTCAATTTCAGGACTGACTACCGGCCAATCGGGTATAGCTCTAATACAGCAATTTCTTGCTGGATAACGGTCTTTAGCCACGGGGTTTATTCGTAAAATCGATTTTGAGATTTGTCAAATAGCATTGAAAAGGAGATGGCGTTTTTGGAATATCAACTGACTTTGCGCTTGGCTGATGAAAATAAAGGGTATTCCTGGCTGTTCGAGAGCCCGGAGGATACCATGCCGCTGTTTGATGAGGTAGTGGAGACGTTCCAGCATTACGAAGCAGATGACATGGAGACGTTTATCCGCGAGAAGAAAAAGGAAATCGAGGAGACGGGGTCCAGCCATACCGCACAGATTGACGTGACGAAAGTGGACAAAAAAGCGATTATCCGATCCGCGTCGTATAAGGAAATGTGGTACGAAGGAAAATATTTCGATGACATTTTGGAAGTGTTGACCGATCGGTTGGGCCCACCGGAAAATCAGCAATTTGAATAGCAGTTGTTGGCAGCAAGCGTCCTTTGGGGCGCTTTTTTTGCCGGGAAATAAAATAAAAAGCCAGGCGACATCTGCCTGGCTCCATACTTATTCCCGTCCTTTGATTACTTGTTCCACCAATCCCCCTATGGATTCTTCCCCTTCGACCATCATCGCGAAAATGAGATCCGGGCTTTCCAGGCTGTAGCCGACAAACCAGCCGTTCTGCTCGCCGCCTTCGCGCGTGGTACCACTTTTACCGGCGAGCTCCAGCCCCAGCTCGCTGCCGGCGTTGACCAAGCTTGCCTGCAGCGTTTCGGCATTTTCAGCGTTAAGCAAGCCTTCATTCCATACTTGTTGGTCTGCGTCATCGAGTAATAAAGTCGGCTTATAGAGAGTGCCGTTTGCCAAAATGGGACTGTAGAGAGTGGCGAGATGCAGGATGTTGACTTGCATCTGCCCTTGTCCGGAAGCCGTTCCGGCGAGCTGGCCTTCCGAACCGAATGTGCCGTCCTTAGAAATCCGTGACGGTGCCAGCTCGATCGGGAAGGCGATTTCTTCACCAAAGCCGAAGACTTCCAAGCCAGTCCGGAATTCATCATTTGGAATATTGAGTGCTTGTTGGGCAAAGTAGATATTGTCCGAATGGGCGAGCGCTTTATTCAAATCAATCGGATTCGGCACGTCGTCGCGCGGACGTGTCACCCGGTAATCGCCCCACGAACGGTAGCGCTGCCACGACTTGCCGGTGATATCGAGCCCTTCCGCCGGATTGAGCGTACCACTTTCCATCCCGATGGCCGCGGTGACCGGCTGCATGACCGGACCTGGCGTATAGACGGCCGCAAACCGGTTGAAGAATGGCTGCAACGGATCGTTCGCAAGCTCCTGGAAGCGGCTATTGGTGATGGTGGGAATAAATTCGTTGGGATCGAAACCCGGCGAACTGACCAGCGCCAGCGTTTCGCCGGTAGCCGGGTCAATCGCAGCACTGGTTCCCGGCTTGCCGCCCAGTGCATTGTAGAGTGCTTTTTGCAATTCGGCGTCAATCGTCAGCGCCACAGTTTCGCCAGGCACGGGTTCATTGTCAACTGATGTGATGACGGCGTTTTCCCGTTGCTTCTTCAAAATGATGCGGCCGCCCGCTTCTCCGCGGAGCCGATCCTGCAAAATTTCTTCAAGCCCCTGCCGCCCGACCTGTGTTTCAGCCGAATAGCCCTGTCCGCTCCACGCGTTCAGCTGCTCGGCAGTGATGGGACCGATATAACCCGTAATATGCGCCAGTGCAGCACCATACGGATAGGTGCGCATCGCCACTTCGTCCCGTGTCGTGCCGCGAATTGTGAACAATTCATCCAGCTTCTTTTGGTCTGCTTTGATTTGCGCAATCGGCACTAGAAAATGCGGCTGTACCCACGGCTGATTGAGCTTGTCATCCAGCGCCTGCTCGCTCATCCCCAGCAATTCCGCGAGCTGCGGCTTTTTGGACTCATCGAAGTTTTCCGGAATCACACTGACTTCATAGCCTGTGCTGCTTGAAGCGATCGCTTGCCCGTTGCGGTCCACAATCTCGCCGCGCGGACCCTCAGTGATTTCAGTCGTCACCTGGTCCCCAGCTTCGAGATTTGGCAGAATAAAAGACGGATCCCATTCCACAAACCAGTCTTCCACTTCGCCATGCGCTTCATACAATAAAGTAAGCGTCTTTTCGAATTCCACCGGACCGATAATCGTATCGAATGTTACCCGGATCGGGAAATCCGCCGGCTGTTCGTGCGTCCATACGGCATCTTCCGCCGGTTCGGTGTAGGAGATTTCTAAGTTGTCGATGCCCAATTGTTCGTGAAGCTCCTGTTGCCAAGCGACAAAGTTTTCCTCTCCGTAAACCGATTGCGTGCCCTGGTTCAAATAATTAGTGTGCATGCCGGCAAAGTCGCCGGCTTTCCACAGTTCAATAAACTCGGCAACCCGAGGTTCCGGCGACTCGACCGCCTCGACCGCCTCTTCCAGTTGTGGTTCCGGTGCGGGTTGCGCGTCCTCCTTCTGGCACGCCGTTACTACGAGAATCAATAGAAAGAAGATGGCTGATAAGATGGTCTTCCTCATCACATGACCTCCGCTCTTTAGCTTTCTCCTATTATCGCTTGAACCGGCTAGAATATAAAGACTGAATTTTCTGCATATAATTTATTGTGTTGGAGGGAGTGTTAGGGAGGATGTTGGCGAGAGTTTAGGTAGAGACGGGGAGAGTTCATGTAGGGATGCAAATAATGCTTGTAGAAAAATCGAATTGTCATGTAGACTCATGCTTTTCCGGTTGGATCGTGAGTTGTTAATGTAAGAGTGTGGAAATGTCATGTACAAACTTATATAGTGCAGGTAGAAACGGCGTATCCTCAGGTAGACTCCCACTATCCCGGTTGAATCGCGAGTTGTTCATGTAAGAGCGAGGATATGTCATGTAGAAACTCAAATAGTGCAGGTAGAAACGGCGTATCCTCAGGTAGACTCCCACTATCCCCATTGAATCACGAGTTGTTCATGTAAGAGCGAGGATATGTCATGTAGAAACTCGAATTGTTCAGGTAGAAACGGCGTATCCTCAGGTAGCCACCCACTATCCCGGTTGAATCGCGAGTTGTTCATGTAAGAGCACACAAATGTCATGTAGAAACTCAAGTAGCACAGGTAGAAACCACATATCCTCACCTAGCCACCCACTTTCCACAAAAAAAATAACCAAGCGGACATCCGCCTGGTTAACTTCACACTTATTTTTTCGTTTTTTCTTTGATTTTATTTGCGACGTCGTCTTTCATGACCATCGCTTTATCTTTGTAGGTCGATGCTTTTTCTTTGTAGTCGTCTTTGTTTTCTTCCCAATGCGCTTTGCCTTTTTCGATCGACTTGTCTTTCAGCTGGTTCAGTTTGTCTAGAAATGCCATGTGAATCATCCTTCCGTTTCCCCCGCCGCTAAAACGGTCAGGTCAACTGAGTTAAGCATACCTTGTTTGCCTGTTCGTGTCTAAAGTTAGCCGCTATTAAATGAAACCCGCTGCGTTAAATGGCGTATACTCTATATAACTAATTCCGAACTGCTTATCCGAAAGGGGTGCTCCATGTTTGAACAAATGAAGGCGCGTTACCTGATCCTGTATTCGGTGCTTGGGATGATTTTGTCGCTAGTGTTTCTGCTGGCACTGGATGTCAGCGACACCATATTTGATGTCGTCAGCCAATTGGTGCTGTATGTAGTGGTTCCCGGCATTTACTTCGGCTATTACTTCCGGAAGCACAATGCTTCTGTCTGGAATGTGCTGTCGTTGGACGGAATCCGGAAATGGCTGCCGGCTTTATTTGCGCTGGTGGCGGTGTCGATCGCTTTTTCCATCAGCATGTTCTGGTTTCAGTTGTTCATGCTGGCGCCCATCGCCCCATGGGTAGTGGATTTCATGCTGGAAGAGTTCCCGATGCCGAATACGCCTGGCTACATCGCTTTCACGATTTTCACAATCGCCATTTTGGCGCCGGTCGTGGAAGAGTTCATGTTCCGCGGCGTGCTGCTGAAGCGCATGATTGGCAAGACCTCCATGTGGGGAGGCATTTTGATTTCCAGCCTGCTGTTCGGTGTTTTGCATTTGGATATCGTCGGCGCCTTCCTGTTCGGTGTCGTGGCTTCACTGCTGTATTTGCGGACCAATAATTTATTGGTGCCGATTTTATTGCACATCATCAATAATTCATTGGCAGCGGCTGCGCTGTTTCTGGCACCGACTTGGCCGGAATCGCTCGCCATTTTCAGTCTGGCCGATATCTATGCGAAAGCGGCTCCGAATGCCGTAGTACTTGGCATCAGCGCGGTGCTGTTGATCGGCGCCATTTTCTGGCTGGCGCGCGGTCTGCCAAAATCTCATAAAGAAATCCATCAATAGGAAAAGGTCTCCCGTGCAAAAACTGCGCGGGAGACCTTTTCCTATTAGACAGCCACTTCCGTTGAAAATTGGCTGTGGTACAGATCGGCATAGAAACCGTCTTTGTCGAGAAGCTGTTGGTGCGTGCCTTGCTCGATGACCGTTCCTTTGTCCATTACAAGAATCAAATCGGCGTCTTTGATGGTCGACAGGCGATGGGCGATGACAAAGCTGGTGCGCCCTTTCATCAATAGGTTCATCGCTTGCTGGATAAAGATTTCGGTCCGTGTGTCGACGCTCGAAGTCGCTTCATCAAGAATCATGATCGGCGGATCGGCGAGAATCGCACGGGCGATGGTCAGTAATTGTTTTTGCCCTTGTGAAATATTCGATACTTCCTGGTTCAGGATGGTATCGTAGCCATCCGGCAAGGTCCGGATAAAGTGATCGGCATGTGCCGCTTCTGCCGCTGCCAAAATCTCTTCTTCGCTGGCACCGGTTTTACCGTAGGCGATATTGTCGCGGATCGTGCCGTTGAAGAGCCACGTATCCTGCAGCACCATACCGAAGTTCTGGCGCAGCTCATGACGCGACATTTCCCGCGAATCCAGGCCATCAATCAGGATGCGTCCGCCATTCAATTCATAGAAGCGCATCAATAGGTTGATCAAAGTCGTTTTGCCGGCACCGGTTGGCCCGACGATCGCAACCGTCTGCCCAGGCCGTACATCGATGTTCATTTTGTCGATCAGCAAGTCTTGGTCATAGCCGAAGTCGACATCTTCAAAAGCGACAGCGCCTTTCGCACGTGGCAGAACGGAAGTCGTCACTTCTTCCACTTCCTCTTGCTCATCCAGCAATTCGAAGACCCGTTCAGCCGCGGCAATCGTCGATTGAATGATGTTGGCGATGTTCGCGGTTTGGGTGATCGGCTGCGTAAACTGTTTGGAATAGGTGATGAACGCTTGGATATCCCCGATGGAGATGGCACGCTGCGTCACCAGGATCCCGCCGACGATGCTGATAACGACATAACTCAAGTTGCCGATCAGCGTCATCATCGGCATGATGATCCCCGAAATAAATTGGGCTTTGCGGCCCGCTTGGTACAGTTCTTCATTGACTTCATCGAATTGTTCGTTGGATTTCGCTTCATGGCCGAATGCTTTGACGACTTGGTGGCCTGTGTACATTTCTTCCACATGGCCGTTCAAGCGCCCCAGATTTTTTTGCTGGCTGCTGAAGTATTTCTGGGATTTCTTCAAAATCGGTCCGATGACGAATAAAGACAGCGGCAACGAAACAAGTGCGATCAATGTCAATAAAGGACTGATGGTCAGCATCATCACCAGAATCCCGACAATGGTAACGATGGAAGTAATGAATTGCGTTAAACTTTGCTGCAGCGTGCTGCCGATGGTGTCGATGTCGTTGGTCATACGGCTTAAGGTTTCGCCGTTTGCGTGTCCATCAAAATACTTCAGCGGCAGTTTCTCCAGTTTTTTATTGACGTCCTGGCGCAGATCATAGACCGTGTCCTGCGCCACCGTCGACATCATATACTGCTGGATATAGCTGAACAAACTGCTGAACAGATAGAGTCCGGCAAGGACGGCGAGAATCTGGCCGATGACGCCAAAGTCAATGCCGCCGCCCGGCACGCCCTGCAACTGGCCGTATGCCCCTTCGAACAATTCGGTGATCGCCATCCCCATGATTTTCGGTCCGACGATGGTGAACACCGTACTGAGTATGGCGACCAGGAAGACCGCTGCCAGTTTCTTGCGGCGCGGTTTTAAATAAGAAACAAGGCGGCGGAATGTGCCTTTGAAATCCTTGGCTTTTTGCGGCGGCATGTTCGCTCCGCCATGAGGAGGTCCCATCTTGGTCATGCGATCTCCTCCTCTGACAATTGGGATAAGGCGATTTCACGGTAAACTTCATTGGATTTCAACAGTTCTTCGTGTGTGCCCATGCCCACCATTTTTCCTTTTTCCAAAACAATGATGCGGTCCGCATCGACGACGGTGCTGACGCGCTGTGCCACCAATAGGACTGTAGCGTTTCGCGTTTCGTCTTTTAATGCTCTGCGCAGCTTGGCATCTGTCTTGAAGTCGAGCGCCGAGAAACTGTCATCGAAAATATAGAGATCCGGCTTGCGGATCAATGCACGGGCAATCGACAGGCGCTGCTTCTGTCCGCCTGACAGATTGGAACCTCCCTGCTCGATTTCAGCTGCGTAGCCGCCTTTGATTTGATCGATAAACTCTGTCGCTTGCGCAATGCTTGCCGCGTGTTCCATTTCCGCTTGCGTGGCGTCTTGTTTGCCGAAGCGGATATTGTCCGCAATGGTCCCGGTGAAAAGAACCGATTTCTGTGGCACAAAGCCGATTTTCGAACGGATTTCCTGTTGCGAAGCTTCGCGGATATCGACGCCGTTGACGCGGATGGTTCCGCTCTTGACATCATAAAAGCGCGGCACCAGATTGACCAGCGTCGACTTGCCGGAGCCCGTCCCGCCGATCAAGGCGGTGATTTCTCCCGGTTTGGCGGTGAAGCTGATGTTCGACAGCGCCGGTTCTTCCGCTCCCGGATAATAGAAAGTGACATCTTCGAACTCCAGCGTGCCCCGTGCACGGTCCGCTTTGGCGGTGCCGTCGTCCGCGAACGCCGGTTTCATTTCCAATACTTCGTTGATGCGCTTCGCCGATACCGCTGCACGCGGAACCATGACGAACATGAACGAAGCCATGACCAATGCGAACATGATCATCATGACGTATTGGATAAAGGCCATCAGATCCCCGATTTGCATGGCGCCGTTGTTGATGCGGATACCCCCGAACCAGATGACAGCGACGACGGTCATGTTCATGACCAACATCATCACCGGCATCAGGAAAGCCATGACTTTATTGACTTTAATGGAAACATCGGCCAATTCACGGTTGGCTTTTTGAAGGCGTTCCTTTTCTTCCGGCTCGCGGTTAAAAGCGCGGATGACACGAATGCCCGTCAGGTTTTCACGCACCACCAGGTTCAAGCCGTCCAAACGTTTTTGGACTTCCTGGAATAAAGGCATTCCGTATTTCAAGATCAACAAGATCGCAATGGCCAATACCGGCATCGCGCCGATGATGACCAGCGACAATTGTGCGTCTTTCGAAACCGCCATAATGACGCCGCCGACCAGCATGATCGGCGCGCTGATGACCATGCGCAGCATCATGATGACCACTTGCTGCACCTGGGTGATATCGTTTGTGGTGCGTGTGATCAGTGAAGCCGTTCCCACTTCATCGAATTCCTGCAGTGAAAACTGGCTGACGTGTTTAAAGACTTTCTGCCGCAAATCGCGTCCGAGCCCCATCGCCGCTTGTGACGAATAAAAACTGGCAAAGACCGCAGCGACAGCACCGATTGCCGAAACCAGCAGCATCCAGCCGCCGATCCGCCATATATACGGAATGTCCCCTTTAACGACGCCGTTGTCGATGATGTCCGCCATCAAGGTCGGCAAGAATAGTTCTGCCATCGATTGGCCGAATACCAGCAACACGACTGCCAGCACAACCCATTTATACGGATTGAGGTTTTTCAGGATTTTAATCATTTCGTTGCCACCTCTAATTCCACTTCTTTTAAATACGTCGAAATTTTTTGGTGCGCGCGAAGCAGTTCTTTTACCTGCTCGTCCGTAAACTGTTCACTGGCCGCTTTGAACACCTGATGCAGGCCATCTTCCTGAAGATGAAGTTCCTCCACCAACGCCTGGCCTTTCGGGCTGAGTGCCAGCAAGGTTTCACGGCGGTTGTCCTCGACTTGCCGGCGGTCAAGATAGCCTTCTTTGACTAGTCCATCCACCGCCTGGCTCAACGTACTTTTCGGCAGGAACGTCTTTTCCCCAATATTTTTCTGGGTCATTTCCTTGCAGCTGATGATCGTCATCAAAATCGAATATTGCGGAATCGACAGCCCTTTTTCCACTGCCGACTTTTGAATGAAGCGCACCATATTTTTCTGTACATGGGCAAATGACAGCATCAATTGCATATACGCATCCATTTCTTTGTTCTCATTCATCTATAGCACCTTCCTTCATTTCCGAACCGTTCCAAATGGAACTATCATTACATATCCTATAAGCTACTCCGATTGGTCCGGTCCGTCAACTTTGGAGTACCGGCTTTTATGGCAATAAAAAACATCTCCAACAAGCGGAGATGCGACTGCTTCAAGAACATATTTTTATGGTGGATTTGGCGCTATGCGAATGGCAACAGTCAATGAGCTGCGCCAGCAGTTTGCGGTTCTGCATAAAGTTTCTCGGCTCGTTCCAAACCGTGTGAAACACCTGAGCGACAAGCTGCTCACAGACGGACGAGTCTGAATCGGCTTGGCGTGCAATGTTCCATAAGATCCGGTGGTAGCGGTCATACAAATCGGACAGCGCCTGTTGTTCCCGGTTCAGTATGCCCATCATTAATTTCTCGTCTATGGTCAATTTGTCACCCCCTCCTCTGCCATTGCCTTTAGGCAATCGTCCTAAACCCAACTATCTCGAAATAAAGGCATTTTTTTAAAATAAAATAGAAAACACCAGAAAATTCCGCCTTTCGCAGAGTTTTCTAGTGCTATCGGTCTATCTCATTTAATTGTTCAAAATGTTTTCCAACGCTTTATCGAGCGTCGGGTAGGTAAAACGAAATCCAGCCTGCTGCAGCCGCTCCGGCAAAATCCAGCGGCTTTTCAAGATCAATTCCGGTTCTGTCCCAATAACCACTGCGCCTATTCCCAGCATCCACTTGGTTGCCGGCAAAGCAAACTTCCGGTCCATCGTTAGCCGCAATTGCTTCATCAGTTCGCGATTGGTGACAGGTTCCGGCGACGTGGTATTGATGACGCCGCTGATGTTTTCATTGTCACGTATAAACAGGATGATGCGATAAACATCTTCAAGATGAATCCAGCTGAACATTTGACGTCCGTTGCCTTGCTTGCCCCCAAGTCCGAAGCGCACCAAGTTTTCGTATGGCGGCATGACACCGCCGTCTTTGCCGAGAACAATCGACAGACGCAATGCCGCTTGCCGTGTATTCGGCAGCTTGAACGTGAAAAACGCCTGCTCCCACGCTTTGCCGACCTCCACCGAAAAGCCGCTGCCGAATTCCCCATTCGCTTCGGTCATCGGCCGGTCTTCCGCATGGCGGTAGATCGTCGACGTACTGGAATTAATCCAAAGCGGAGGCGGATTGTCACAAGCCAGAATCGCGGTTCCCAATGCTTCCGTCGTCTCCATCCGCGAATCGAAAATCTCGCGCTTATTCGCTTCGGTATACCGGCAGTTCACCGATTTCCCCGCCAAATTGATCACCATCTCAGCGCCTTCCAACGCGTTGACGATTCCGGTATGGTTGCTCCAATTCAAATGGCCGGGCTGCCGTGAAATAATGACAACCTGATACCCCTGGTCTGTGAATTTCTGTTCCAAATACTGTCCGACAAATCCGGTGCCTCCAGCCAATACGATCTTCTTCATCCAATCACCCATTTTCTGTAAGTTGGTCTCAAGCTACTTGACGCTTTAGTGGAATAAAAGATGCGCCTCAGCCAAATTCTTTTTGGTGTTTCTTTTTGCGCTTCAAGTAATCTTCATCTTCACGGATTTCGTCCCATCGTTTTTTGAAAATCGCCGCCGATTCCGCCTTCACCGGATCGATTTCCCGCTCCTTGATGCTGCCGTCTTCATTGTATTTGCGGCCGCCTTTGTAATTGGTGTAGCGGCGCGCCCGCGTATAGCCCATCTGAATGAACTTGCGCGCCATGTCCATTCCCACAAAATCATCCTGCTTGCGGTAGTCCTCGAACATTTCCGAAATCTTATCGCACGATTCCTGCGCAATTTCCGGCGTCTTGAAACGCCAATGCGGCAAAATTTCACTCTTATACGGCTCCACCAGCAACACCCCTTGCTCGCCTTTTCCCACACGATACAGCTCAGGATGTTTCCGCAAATCCAAGTTTTTGTAATCCAAATCATAATCAAACGCCACGTTGATCGACTCCTTTATACTGATTGCTTTGTTAGAGTTATACCCTTGATTGGGGTGGGTGAATCCATAGGAAGTGAAGCGCTGAGTCTTTGTGTGGAGAGTGGGATTGCGGTAGAAATGGGGGTTGTTCATGTAGAAAGCTCAACTTGTTATGTAGCGACACAAGTTGTGCGGGTAGAAAACCGGTATCCTCCTGTAAAAAGTGGCGATCCCGGTAGAAATGAAGATTGTTCATATAAAAAGCTCCACTTGTCATGTAGCGACGCGAGTTGTGCGGGTAGAAAACCGGTATCCTCCTGTAAAGAGTGGCGACCCCGGTAGAAATGAAGATTGGTCATGTAGAAAGCTCCACTAGTCATGTAGCGGCGCGAGTTGTGCGGGTAGAAAACCGGTATCCACCTGTAAAGAGTGGCGACCCCGGTAGAAACCCCGATTGTTCATGTAGAAAGCTCCACTAGTCATGTAGCGGCACAAGTTGTGCAGGTAGAAATCCAATATCCTTCTGTAGAGAGTGGCGACCCTGGTAGAAACGCCGATTGTTCATGTAGAAAGCTCCACTTGTCATGTAGCGGCGCGAGTTGTGCAGGTAGAAATCCAATATCCTCCTGTAGAGAGTGGCGACCCCGGTAGAAACCCCGATTGTTCATATAAAAAGCTCAACTTGTCATGTAGCGACGCGAGTTGTGCGGGTAGAAAACCGATATCCTCCTGTAGAGAGTGGCGACCCCGGTAGAAACCCCGATTGTTCATGTAGAAAGCTCAACTTGTCATGTAGTAAAACAAGTTGTGCGGGTAGAAAACCGGTATCCTCCTGTAAAAAGTGGTGACCCCGGTAGAAACCCAGATTGTTCATATAAAAAGCTCAACTTGTCATGTAGCGGCGCGAGTTGTGCGGGTAGAAAACCGGTATCCTCCTGTAAAAAGTGGCGATCCCGGTAGAAACCCATCCCTCCTATAAAAACAAAAAACCAGAGAAAACCTCCACGGTTTCCTCCGGTCTTTATCGTCGGGGGCGTTTTTCAGCCCCCTGGTCTTATCCATTATCCATTCAGGTTTGTATCTTTTGGGATTTTGTAGACACGCGCTTCATATGGAAGCAATTGCGCGGGGTCGATGCTTTGGTGATTGGCCAGAAGCAGTGTGGAATCTTCTGGATCCACTGCGCATAAGACCGCATGCTGAGCAAGGTTCGTTACGACTAATACCTTGTCGTCTTCATTTTCGCGTGTATAGGCAAACACGGAGTCGTGGTTCATGTCCACCAGCTGGTAATCGCCGTAGACGAATACATCCATGTTTTTGCGCAGCCAAATCATCTGTTTGTAAAAAGACAGTACCGAATGCGGATCGTTTTCCTGCGCTTCGACATTCAGCCATTCGTAATTCGGATTGACGCCCATCCATGGCAAAACGTCCGAGAAGCCGGCGTGGTTGCTGCTGTTCCATTGCATCGGTGTGCGGGAATGGTCACGGCTGGTCGCACGCAAAACGGTCATGATGGCATCATGTTCCATTCCGCTTTCTTTCTTATGGAAATACAGATTATGTGTATGGACGTCATCAAAATGATCGAGTTCTTCAAACGGCGCATTCGTCATGCCGATTTCCTGGCCCTGGTAGATGAACGGTGTCCCTTGCATGAAGAAATACATGCAGCCGAGTGCCGTCGCGCTTTCACGCCAGTACGACTGGTCGTTGCCCCAAGTCGAAACGATGCGCGGCCGGTCATGGTTTTCGATGAATAAAGCATTCCAGCCATTGCCGTTCACTTTTTCCTGCCATTTGCTGAGGACTGTCTTCAATTCCGGGACGTTGACACCATTGCGTACTTCGGTGTTCCACAAGCCGATGTCTTCAAACTGAAAAATCATATTGAACTTGCCATTCTCAGGACTGACCCAATCGTGGATTTCATCCGCTGAAACGCCGTTCGCTTCACCGACTGTCATGATGTCGTGTTTGCTGAAGGTTTCATCGTATAATTCCTGAAGCAGCGGTTGGATGCCATCGACATTCATCATCTTTTCCCATGAAGGCACAAAGAGGTGACCGTCCAGATCCGGAACGTTCGAGTACTCTTTTTTGATGTGGCTGATGGCGTCCACGCGGAATCCGTCGATGCCTTTCGCTACCCACCAATTAATCATTTTAAAAAGTTCATTGCGGACTTCCGGGTTTTCCCAGTTTAAATCAGGCTGTTTTTTCGAAAAGACATGCAAGTAATACTGGCCGGTCTTTTCGTCGTATTCCCAAGCCGGCCCACCGAAGATGCTTTCCCAGTTGAGCGGCTCATCACGCCAGACATACCAATCACGCTTCGGATTGTGGCGGGAGGAGCGCGATTCCACAAACCAAGGATGTTCATCGCTCGTGTGGTTGATCACCAAATCGATGATCAATTTCATGCCACGCGTGTGCACTTCTTCCAGCAGGCGGTCGAAATCCTCCATGGTTCCGAAATCTTCCAAAATGGCCTGGTAATCGCTGATGTCGTAGCCATTGTCGTCATTCGGCGATTTGTACATCGGACATACCCAAATCACATCGATGCCCAATTCTTTCAAGTAATCCAATTTGCTTGTGATGCCGTTGATGTCGCCCAGGCCATTGCCGTCAGAATCCATGAAGCTGCGCGGATAAACCTGATAGACGACTGCTTCTTTCCACCATTTTTTATTCATATCCGATCCCTCTCAAAGACGGCGGCAAGATCCTCTTTCAATCAGCCGGGATGAAACCACGACTTGCTTTGGAGGCACCGATTCGTCCGTTATTTTCTCTAATACCAATTCCGCTGCATGCAGCCCGAGTTCATAAATGGAAATGTCTACGGTGCTGAGCGGCGGCTTTAAATGTTTTGAAATGGCGTGGTTGTTGAAACCGATGATGGAAATGTCTTCGGGCACCCTGATTTGCAGATCCTCAAGGTAGCCGATCACTTCGTATGCGACCATGTCGTCATGCGTGACGATGGCTGTCGGCGGCACGTCGAGTGCCATCAACTGGCGGATTGCTTCGCGTTCCTTGCCTTGCATGAGTTCCTGGTTCACCGCGTAGGCTTCAACAAAGGGAATGTCGTGTTGGTCCAGTGCCTGCCGGTAACCTTCCATCCGATCCAGCGAAACGACGAAATCCGTAGCCCCTCCGACAAAAGCAATATGCCGGTGTCCGAGGCCAATCAGGTATTCCACCGTTTCTTTAGCGTTGTTGATGTTGTCGTTATCGACATACGAAACGGTTTCCGGATCTTTATACGGACGTCCGACTACAGAGAACGGCAACCCGCATTGCCCCAAGTATTCCATAACCGGATCGCCGATTTTCGAATACAGCAGGATGATGCCGTCGACTCGTTTTCCTTGTGCCATTTCCACAACTTCCCTGTGGATTTCTTCCTGTGTAGCGCCTGTCGATAAATACAAGCCATACTGGCTGCCGTGCGCACGTGTTGAAATGCCGCGCAGCACTTCCGGAAAGAAAGGATTTTGAAATGCCAGTGTCGCCGAATTTTCCATAACGATGCCAAGCGTCTGGCTCTTTTTCGCTACCAGATTGCGGGCCTGGAAATTCGGGAAGTAGCCCAGTTCTTCCATGACTTCACGGACTTTTTGTTTGGTCTTGCTGCTGATTCGTGGATTATCTGCAATGACACGGGACACAGTGGCCGGCGACACGCCAGCTTGTTTCGCAACGTCTTTAATCGTGACTGCCATGATGCTGCCCCCTTATTTTACTGCTCCATCCGATACGCCTTTGATGATTTCACGTTGTGCAATAAAGTAGAAAATGATGACCGGAATGATGGCGAGCGTCAAGCCCGCAAGTGCCAGATGCCATTGTTTCGTATATTCTCCGAAGAAAAAGAACATCTTCAATGGGATCGTCTCGCTTCCCGGAGTGTTGATGACCAATGAAGGCAATAAGTAATCGTTCCAGATCCAGATAATGTTCAGGATCGCCACCGTCACCGTGATCGGCTTCAGGATCGGGAAGATGATGTACCAGAATACTTGCCAGCGGTTGGCTCCGTCGATTGTTGCTGCTTCATCCAGCGAGCGCGAAACATTGTTCAAGGCGCCGTGATAAAGGAAAATCGATAGGCTTGCACCGAATCCAAGATACATGAAGATCAATCCGCCGCGGTTCAGCATTTCAAATTGGCCAAATACCGTCACGAGCGGAATCATGACCGACTGGAATGGAATCAACATCGCTGCAACGAATACAAAAAACAGCACCGTGCTGAGTTTGCTTTTCGCACGGGACAGCGCATACGCAGCCATCGCAGAGAAGACGATGATCAAAACCACACTGACGATGGTGATCAACAATGAATTGAAAAGCGTACGCATAAAATCAAGCTCTTCGAAAGCGGTGATGTAATTATCGAAGTTCCATTCTGCCGGCAGGCTGATGGTATCCATGAATATTTCTTTTTTTGATTTGAACGAGTTGACGAACATGAGATAAAAAGGGGCCAGCCATAAAAGCGCCAATAATCCCCCAAGGACTTCCAGTTTGATATCCCACTTTTTCCGCATTACATTTCAACCTCCTTGCGTTTGTTCACATAAACTTGAACAAGAGCGATGATCGCAACGATGACAAAGAATATGACCGCTTTGGCCTGCGCATAAGCGAAGGCATTTTGCGTGAACGCAGTCTTGAAAATTTCCATTGCCACCATTTCAGTTGAGTTGTAAGGTCCGCCGCCTGTCAGCGACAAGTTCTGGTCATACAATTTGAACGAGTTGGACAGCGTCAGGAACATGCTGACCGTGAACGCAGGCGCGACAAGCGGAAAGACGATGTAACGGAAACGCTGGAATGTAGAAGCTCCATCAATTTCAGAAGCCTCCAGCAATTCTTTCGGCATCCCTTCCAAATAAGCGATGTAGATGACCATGATATACCCGGCCATCTGCCAGCTCATCAAGATAACCAAGCCCCAGAATCCGGTGTCTGTCGTAGACAGCCAACCTTGCAGGCTTTCCATGCCGATGATTTCACCGACACTGGCGAACACTTTGATGAAAATGAACTGCCAAATAAATCCTAAGATCAATCCACCGATCAAGTTCGGCATAAAGAATGTCGTACGCAATAACTTGCTAGAACGGACGCGGCCCGTCACAAGCAATGCCAGGGACAGTCCGATGATGTTGATCAGAATAACTGAAACGATCGAGAATTTTGTTGTGAACCATAGAGAATCCAAGAACCGCTCATCTTTGAACAAATCAATGTAATTTTGTAAACCGACGAATTCACCAGTAACAATACCGTTCCAGGAAGTAAATGAATAATAAACTCCAAGCAGCATCGGAACGATGACAACCAGCGTTAGCGCCAGTAAAACGGGGGCGAGGAACAACCAATAGGATAAATCTTTTGTACGCATGTAGGCACCTTTCCTTCCTTAACTCATTCCATGAAAGCTCCGGTGACAAAACAAAGTAGCACAGAGGCTACTTTGTTTATCACGCTCATGATGAAAACCGGGTTGTTTTGTTATTATTCAGCTCTGCTTGTTTTCCAAGCTTCTTTAGCTGATTCGATGACTTCGTCCCAGCTTGCTTCGTCGCTCAAGTATTTTTGGATACTTGCGCCAAGTTCGTCTTCACCCCATCCAGTCGGATAGCCCATGAACACCCAACCGATTGTGTTGCCTGACTCAGACGCATCATAAATCGCTTTCGACATTGGATCGGAGATTTTTGAAGTATCGTAACCTTCATAGGCAGGAATGAATTTAAAGTCTTCCACTACCGCTGTTTTTCCAGCGTCTGAAGTATAAAGCCAATCCAAGAATTCTTTTGATTCTCTGATGACATCTTCGTCCGCTTGTTTGTTTACGCCCCAGTACATCGGTACGCCAACCGGTAAGCCTGCGTTATCCAGACCTTCTACAGGAATCGGCATCAGGCCGACACCGCTGTCTGCAAGTTCAGGGTCGATTCCAGCGATTGAGCCGTAAGCCCAGTTTCCTTGTTGGATGATCGCTACACGCTCAAGAGAGAACAGTTCTTCGACTTGTTGAGAATAATCAAGGCTCACAGTCGGCTGTTTCGAATATTCGTTTTGTAGATCGACGATTTTCTTGTAACCTTCTGCGTATTTAAAGTCGACAGTTTTTGCGTCAAATGCCGCCAATACATTGTTGTCGAATTCAGGTGCCAAGAATGTATTTGATAAGTGAAGTCCTGTTACCCATGCTTCTTTTCCTGGGAAAGCAAAAACCGATTCAAGTCCCAATTCGTCTTTTTTCGAATCCAATGTTTTCACAGCTTCTTCAAGTGATGCGAAATCTGTGATCGACGCTGGATCAATTCCAGCTTCCTCAAACAGGCGTGTGTTGTAGATAAAGCCGTATCCTTCTTGGTTATAAGGAAGTCCAAGCACTTCAGATTCAACCGTTACACCGTCAAGTGTGCCTTCAAGTGCGGCTCCCGCTGCTTTTGTTTCAGCTAAGTCAGACAAATTGTCTTTCCAGTCCGCAACGTCCTGAGGTCCACCGATGTTGAAGATTGCCGGTTCGTTTCCGGATGCAAAGCGTGAACGAAGTGCCGCGCCATAATCTTCTCCGCCTCCGACAGTAGTGATTTCAACATTGACGTCCGGGTTCTCTTTTTCGTAAAGCGCCACTACGTCTTCAAACTGGTCTTTAAATTCCACTTTGAACTGGAAAATATCAACCGTTACCTGATCTTCGCTTCCTGAACCTGAAGCTTCTTCCCCGTCGCTGCTGCACCCTGCTAATACTGCTGCCGACAACATCAATGATGCCACTAACCCCTTGTTGAACTTAAAATCCTTCATCCTAAACTCCCCCTTTTGGTTTTCATGCAATCGTTTGCACAATGTCGTAAATAATTATTGGAAACTCTCTGAAGCGTGTTTCCAATAATTAATTATTTGTATCATACCACCATGAAAACGTTTGCACAATATGTAATTTTAAAACTATTTCATTTTTTTGCTTAATTTGCGTTTTAGCACGAGCAGAAAAAAGCAGCAACAGCTCTTAGACTGTCACTGCTTTTCTGTGGATCATTCATTTTCCAACACCAGCAATGCAGCACCTAAAATGCCTGCATCGTTTTCAAAACGCGCCACTTCCACTTGCAACGGATTCAATAACATCGGTTTGAGCTGCCGTTGGAAAGGCTCCATCCATAAGTCCGCTGCTTCGGAAACACCGCCGCCGATGATGACCATTTCCATATCAAATGCTGCCTGCAGGCTGCTGATGACAAGGGCCAAGTCGCCTGTGAACTCTTCCACTACTTTTTTTGCTGCCGGATCTTTCTCCGCATTCTCAAACAGTTCAGGCGGCGTGATGTCCAGCCCCGCTTCGCGGATCCGGCGGCGCAATGCCGTGCCGGAAACGTACATTTCGCTGCAGCCCAGTCTTCCGCATGCACATTTCACGCCATTTGGATAAAGGATCATATGGCCAAGTTCAGCTGCTCCTCCATGAGGGCCGCCACTCAAAAGCTTTCCGTCCCACAATACGCCACCGCCAAGGCCGGTACCGAGCGTTAAGACGACCACACGATCCAGTCCTTGCGCCGCACCAAACTTCGCTTCCGCAAGTGCGACAACATTTGCATCGTTTTCCACTTCAACACGCTTTCCTGTTACCTTCTCCAGCCATTCCTTAACCGGTGTATCGGTCCACCCCGGCAATGTTTCCGCGGCATAAATGACTTTGCCTTGCTTCGGATCGACAAAGCCATGTGTGCCGATGCCGATTGCATCGATTTCTGGCCTCGCCTCCAGCATGCGCAGGATATTCGCTTCCAGATACGGATACAGCGGAATCTCGGTTGGAATCTGTTCGTCGTATAAAATCTGTCCCTTGTCATCAATGACACCCATGCGGACTTTTGTTCCGCCAATGTCGACGCCTAATACGTTTGCCATAGCTTTGCTTTTCCTCCATTTACGCTTTTATTTGTAGTAAACAACCGCTTCGTACGGTCTCAACAAAATATCCCCTTCACCGGCATCAGCTGAGTAATTGCCGATCAGCACATTGCCTTCAGGGCGAACTGCCGCTTTTGGCTGGTCCGAAAAATTACAGTAAACCGTCAGCAATTCATCATTCCATGAACGCGTGTAGGCAAACAGTTCATTGTCTTCGCGGTACTGCAGTTCAAAATTGCCGTGCGTGATGATGTCCATGTCTTTGCGGAAACCGATCAGTTTTTTGTAATACTGATAAATCGACTCTGGATTTTTATGCTGCAGAGCATTGATTTCCGTGTAATTCGGGTTCACTTTCAGCCAAGGCGTCCCGGTTGTAAATCCGCCGTTCGGCTCAGCCGACCATTGCATCGGCGTCCGGGCGTTGTCGCGGCTTTTAACGTGGATCTTGTCCATGATGACAGCGTGCGGAATACCGGCTTCGCGTTTTTCCGCGTACATATTCACTGTTTCGATGTCTTTGTAATCGGCAATCGAATCAAAGCGCACATTGGTCATCCCAAGTTCTTCGCCTTGGTAAATATAAGGCGTTCCTTGCATAAAATGAAGGCATGTAGCGAGCATCTTCGCCGATTCCACACGGTAGTCCGTGTCGTTGCCGAAACGGGAAACGATGCGTGGCTGGTCGTGGTTGTTCCAGTATAAACTGTTCCAGCCTTCATTATGGAGGCCATGCTGCCATTTTTCCAGATTCTCTTTCAAGTCCGTCAATTTCAGCGGCTTCAAATCCCATTTCTCGCCAGATGCCTGATCGAGCCCCATATGTTCAAATGTAAAAATCATATTGAGTTCGCGGTTTTCTGCAGCTGTGTACTCGCGCGCTTCTTTCGGCGTTGTGCCCGGCATTTCACCGACCGTAACAATATCGTATTGCGACAGCACCTGCTGGTTCATTTCTCTCAAGTAGGTGTGGACATTCGGACCATTCATGAATTGATGGCTGCCGTCGCCGCCCGGTGCATCATGCATGACCGGCACTTTTGAAATCATGTTGATGACGTCCATGCGGAAGCCATCTACCCCTTTATCGAGCCACCAACGCATCATTTCGTAGACCGCCTCACGCAATTCCGGATTGTCCCAATTTAAATCCGGCTGCTTTTTGGAAAATAAATGCAGGTAATACTGGCCGCGTTCTTTCTCGAATTCCCATGTCGAGCCACTGAAGAATGAACGCCAATTCGTCGGCTCGTCGCGCCATATGTAAAAGTCGGGATGGTTTTTGAACCATTCGTGTTCGTCGGATGTGTGATTGACGACAAGGTCCATAACGAGTTTCATGCCGCGAGCATGAACCCCTTTCAGCAATTCATCAAAATCCGCCATGGTGCCAAATTCTTTCATGATTTGATAATAATCACGGATGTCATACCCATTGTCATCGTTCGGCGAATCATAGACCGGCGACAACCAAAGAATGTCCACCCCAAGCTCATGCAAGTAATCAAGTTTTTGAATAATGCCTCTAATATCGCCGAGACCATCTCCATCCGAATCCATGAAACTCCTCGGATAAATTTGATACACCGTCGACTTTTTCCACCATTCTGCCATCAAAATCCCCTCTTCCCCTTAAAGTGAGTATTATTCTAACATCATACATGAATTTGCAGAATTGCCAACTAAATGTTGGCAATTCATTGATTTTTATAAGCGTTTCGGTTGAAGATGGCTAACGCTTTTTATTGGGATGCTTTCTTAAGAGGCGTCTTTCGCGGTAGGAGTGGCGATTGTTCATGTAGCAGCCCCACTTGGGCATGTAGCGAGACGAATTATCCTTGTAGAAACGCGGTAACTTCCGGTAGAGAGTGGCAACCGCGGTAGGAATGTCGATGGTTCATGTAGCAGCCCCACTTGGGCATGTAGCGAGACAAATTTTCCTTGTAGAAACCCGGTAACTTCCGGTAGAGAGTCGCCATCGCTGTAGGAGTATCGATTGTTCATGTAGCAGTCTTGCTTGAGCATGTAGCGAGACGCATTATCCTTGTAGAAACCCGTAGATAGCAATAACTCAGATAGATAACCTTGACTGTTTCCGCTGAAATTTTTCCGATGGCGAGTCTAGCATAAATCAAAAAAACACTACCGGGCTTTCCCGGTAGTGTTAGGTTAACGATAGATTTTGCCACGTTTCACAGGCTATGTGATTAAGCTTCTGCTGCGGCATATAAATCTGAGACGACTACATCGTCTTCTACCAGAACATATGGATGCACTTCGAGCAGCATATTTTTAATATCTTTCGGCATTGATTTGTTTGCGTAGGCGCAAATCAATGGAAATTCGTATTCTTTTACCGCAACATCGATGATCTTTTCAAAATCCTTCACCAAGTGGATCGGGTCTTCCATCGTCGCCCATTCTACATGCGCCCAAGATCTGAACGTGGCTTGTTTGGCTAAATAAGGTTCAATCGTTTTTTCAAAATACGCCTGAATCGCTGGCGGATGATAACTTCCGCTGGAATAATAAAAGTCATAACTTCTTACAAAATGGATGAATTCCATTTGCTGTTCAGAAAGTTGAAGCTTGAGTTCAGTTTGTATTTTGGGAGTCAAACGGGGATTTTCAATCAGAATGACATAATCTCCCACTTCAACGCCGTGCTTGGCATAAGCCACGACTTGTTCGATATATTTTTCGGTTTCCTCATACGAATACAGGACGTGGACATCTCTGCATTCTTCAAATAATTGCAACAAATTTTTGTTCAATTTATCACCCCTTCATCATTTTCAACTTCAGACAAAGTTTTACTGGGCTTATTATACAGAAAAAGAGAACACACGTCCTCTTATTTGTTTGCGGCTGGACTATAGCAGAATAAATACTACGGCAAAGCTAAAAAAACACCACCCACAGTTATGCGGATGGTGGATGGTTAAAAGTTCTTAATTCCAGCGATGATTTGCTTTAAGGCATCGATGGATTTCAGTGGATCCGTTTCGCAATCTAATCGGTGGTTGATGTCGGGAAGCAAGGTAGATTCCAGGCTCGGATTCGTCTTCAATAATTCGAAAGCTCCCGGGGAGTAGTAGCGATCCTTATCGCCGATATAGCATTGAGCAGGATTTCTGCTGTTGACCATGGTGTTCAACACGTCTTCCTGATTCATCAATGGCGTCACCCAAACGGCTTTGGCCTCGCTGAATTCCGGACGCTTCATTTCGGCAGCCATCGCAATGGTGCCGAGGGATTTGCCTATCAAATAGAATTCCTGATAGTTTCTTCCTTTGAGCACTTCACTGATCACCAAACGCACGTCTTGCACAATCGCTTCATTCAATTCCTTCATGGTGAAGTCATCGTATGCTTTGTCTGTATACTGATAATTGACCCGCAGGACATCATAGTTTTGATTCAAGAAAATCTCTTCTGCGAAATGAAACATTGGACTTTTTGCGGTGTACCCCGCACCTGGCAAAAAGATGGCTAATTTCTTTGTGTAATCTTCGGTCAGCATGACTGTGTAAGGAACCTCGATTCCTTTGTAGCCAATGATTTTGTTGTTAATTGCTTTCATAACTCCCACTCCTATCTCTCTCTATTATAAAGAATATTCCATAAGTTTACTAAATGTTTCCTGAATTAGCTATGATACAATCAAATTATCATGATTATTGCTGGGAGGTTGACGAATGAAAACGGAAAAAGAAAAGATGCTGGCTGGTGAAATGTACGATCCGCAGGATTCAGAGCTGCGCCAAAAGCGAATGAATGCCCGCCGCCTTAGCCGCTTGTTCAACGAAACGACCGAAATGGATGGTCAAGACCGAACCATTCTGCTGAAAAAGCTCTTTGGTTCAACCGGCGAATTGATCCATGTTGAACCGAATCTCCGCTGCGATTACGGTTTTAACATTCATGTCGGCAACAATTTCTATGCCAATTTCGACTGTGTATTTCTGGACGTCTGTGAAATCCGGATTGGCGACAATTGTATGATTGCGCCGGGGGTCCACATTTACACAGCAACTCATCCGCTCGATCCGGTTGCCCGCAATTCCGGCAAGGAATTCGGCAAACCGGTCACTATCGGCCACAATGTTTGGATCGGCGGCCGTGCCGTCATCAATCCCGGCATCTCAATCGGCGACAATACCGTCATCGCTTCCGGTGCCATCGTCACCAAAGATGTACCTGCCAACTCCATCGTCGGCGGCAATCCCGCAAAACCCATCGGCCATATCGAAGAATAAGAGGCAATGCGCATCGGCGCGTTGCTTTTTTGATTAAAATTTATCGATGTCCGCAATAATGTCCTGCAACATGCCAATCGAATCCACCGGCCTGTCCCCGTATTCCAAACTGTGGTTCAACCCGGGATATAATTTCGATGCCAGGTTTGGATTGGCTTCAAGCTTGCGGTAATTTTCTTCAGAATAATAACGATCCTGATCACCAATAAAACATAAGGCGGGATGAGGACTGTCAATCATCGCATTCAACACTCCCTGCTGGTCGATCAACGGTGTCAGCCAAATCAGCTTCGCTTTTTCAAACCGCCGCTTCTTAATTTCCAAACTCATCGCAATGGTTCCCAGCGACTTGCCTACTATGTAATACTCATCATATTGAGCATCTAAAAAGAACTTATCCAAAACAGCAGCCACATCCACTTTGACTGCCCGGTCTAATTCTTCATTGGTAAAATCATCGTATTCTTTGTCTACATACCGGTAGTCTACGCACAGCACGTCATACACTCTGTTTAAATAGACTTCCTCGGTGAAATGAAACAACGGCGACGTAGTTTTGTATCCTGCGCCCGGAAAAAAGATCGCCAAGGTTTTTGCCTTGCCGCTATTTCGAATAAAATTATAAGGAACTGTTATCCCTCTATACCCCTGAACGTCTCCTCTAATCAACTTCACATCTGCCACCTCTTTCCATCATTATACAAAAAATCCCATGGCGTTGTGTAAGTATTACATCAATTCCGCATATTTATTTGCTGATTAATAAAGATGAAAAACACTTGTCACTTAGTTTCGCCTTCTATTTTTGAGTAAGCTACAACGGCTTTTTGTAAAACGCAGTTCGCGCAGCCGAACTGCTTCTTTTGGCATTCTAGGTTTTGGATTGTTGGAGTTCTTGTAGAGATGAGAATATGTCAGGTAGAAACACGAGTTGTTCAGGTAGCCCCGAAGACTTCGGGTAGAAAAGCAAATAGTTCAGGTAGAGACGCTCGCTTGTCAGGTAGAAACACGAATTGTTCAGGTAGCATCGAAGACTTCAGCTAGAAAAGCGAATTGTTCAGGTAGAGACTCTCACTTGTCATGTAGAAACGCGAATTGTTCAGGTAGCATCGGAGGCTTCGGGTAGAAAAGCAAATTGGTCAGGTAGAGACGTTCGCTTGTCAGATAGAAACACGAATTGTTCAGGTAGCAACGAAGACTTCAGGTAGAAAAGCAAATAGTTCATGTAGAGACGCTCACTTGTCAGGTAGAATCGCAAATAATTCATGTACCACCACAAAAACCCCATGTAAAAACCAAAACCTCCACATAATGAAAGAATCCCGTAAGCGTCAATTGCCGCTTACAGGATTCCCTTTTCAAAAAACCTACAATTCCACTTTCATGCCCGCTCCACTTGCTTCTACTTTGCTGTAGACGCCTTTGGCGACTGCCAAGTCGAAATAAGCGGCGCCGACGCATTTGAAGAAAGTGATTTCGGATTCTGCTTCACGTCCGGCAACGTCGCCGACGACCAATTGTGCCAGTTCTGCGTACAGTTGGTCGAATGACCAGGCGCCGCTTTCAGCGCTGTGGATCAGTTCGCCCGCTTCGTCTTTGACGCCGGCAATGTCATCCGCCACGATTTTATTCGCGCGCAGGATGGTGGTTTCGTCCATTTCGCGCATTCTTGGCAAGTAAGAGCCGACACCGTTGATATGCGTTCCAGGTTTCAAGTCCTCCCCGTTAAACACAGGCTCGTTCGAACGCGTCGCGCAGCAGATGATGTCCGCCTGCTGGACTGCCGACGAAACGACGGTTTCAACGACATACGGGATTTCCACTCCGAACGCAACCAGGCTTTCGCCGAAGCGCTCCGCTTTTGCCGGTGTCCGGTTGACCAGAATGATTTTTTCGATCGGCCGCACCGCAAGTACGCCCAGCACCTGTTCAAATGCCATCGCCCCTGTGCCGATGACGGTCAGCACACGGCTTTCTTTGCGCGCCAATAAGTCGGTGGCGATGCCGCTGAGCGCGCCTGTCCGCAAGCGGGTTAAATAAGAAGCGGTCATCATCGCGACATGCTCGCCGTTGTCGCCGTCGGATAACAAGATGACGCCTTGCGTAGTCGGCTTGCCCTGTGCCGGATTTTCCGGGAAGATGGTGACTATTTTGACGCCTGATATTTTATTCGCCATATCCGCACTCGGCATATACAACGCCGATGCCTGACGTTCCGGGAAATCAAGAACCGTGCGATGCGGGCTGTTGATCTGGCCCTCTTGCTTGGCGCGAAGCATTTCCGTGACGTCACGGATGGCGTCTTTCATATGGTATTGCTGCTGAATCTGCTGTTCGTTGATGATAAGCATGGGTATCCTCCTAAAAAAATAAGCCGCTTAGACGCGGCTTTCTTTTGTCGTTACTATTGGTTCCGGCTGAGCCTGTCTGCCGCTCAAATCCTTTACAGCCCAGATGGACAAGAGTGAAATGACAGCAGTCAGGATAATGTAAAGTGCGACCGGCACATAGGAATTATCGAATGTCGCCAATAGGAATGTCGCAACGAGTGGCGCCGTTCCGCCTGCTAAAGCCGCACCGATCTGGTAGCCTAACGTAACTCCAGTATAACGCACTTTGGCGTCAAAGATTTCTGAAAACATCGTGCCGAGAACGGCTGTGATCGGCGCCCAGATGATGCCCAGCCCGATGATCGTCGCGACAATCAACAAAGTTACAGACCCCTGCTGCAACAACCAGAAATATGGAAATGCGAATAACCCCATGGCCACCGATCCTGTAACGTACATCTTTTTGCGGCCGACACGGTCGGATAATGAACCCATGATGGGAATCAAAATCGTCGTGATGACAGTCGCAATCATCACTGCCGCCAAAGTGGCAGTTCTTGAAAATTCAAGGTTGGTTGTCGCATACGACACGACAAATGTTCCAAAAATATAGAACGGAGCCGTTTCGACAACTTTTGCACCGATGGCGATCAGCACTTCACGCCAGTGGTACTTCAAGGTTTCAACAATCGGCACTTTCGGAATCTCGCCGGATGCCTGTACGGCCTTGAACTCCGGTGTTTCATCGATTCCTTTGCGGATCCATAAGCCGAAGATCACCAGGAATGCGCTCAGGATAAACGGCACGCGCCAGCCCCAGCTCATGAACGCCGCTTCCGGCAATAAGGTCATGATGTAAAGAGCCAAGGTTCCCATAACCATTCCGATGGTGACGCCCATCTGTGGGATGCTGCCGAAAAACCCGCGTCTTTCAGGCGGCGCATATTCAGTCGCAAGCAATAATGCTCCGCCCCATTCGCCCCCGATGCCAAGTCCTTGGATCAACCGAAGCGTAATCAGCAGGATCGGTGCCGCGACGCCGATTGCCTGGTACGTAGGCAATAACCCCATGGCGAACGTGGCAAAACCCATCAGGCTCAAGGTGATGACCAAGGTCTTTTTGCGGCCGATGCGGTCGCCGATATGGCTGAAGATGATGCCCCCGAATGGACGGATAAAGAATGACAGCGCGAAAGATGCGTAAGCGAGCATCAGCCCGACCGTCGGATCTTCATTGATGAAAAACAATTGGTTGAACACCAATGCCGCCATTGTGCCATACAGGAAATAATCAAACCATTCAATCGAACTCCCCACGAGACTTGCCGTTAAAACCTTGCGTGTTTGCTTTTTATCCATACTAGTTCCCCCTTGCGAATAAATTGAAGTGACACTTCAATTCTCCCTTTTCAACAGTTTAGTCAGTTAGCAATATTCTGTCAATATCTTGTCACAATTTTATTTCTTTGCCATCTACGGTATGATGAAGACAGAACATTTAGCAAAGAGGGGTTTCTGCATGTCGGACGGAACAATTGGGATTACACTGAAAAGCCTTCGCAAGGAGCGCAACATGACGTTAAAGGAGCTGGCGGAACAGACTGATGTCTCCATCAGTTTCCTGTCGCAAGTCGAACGCGGCAAATCGAGCGTGACGCTGGAATCGCTGCGTAAAATAGCGGATGCCTTGAAAGTGGACCCTAGCCTGTTTTTTTCGAATGAAACCGAGGAAATCGATTGGGCCGAGCGACTCGAACGGTTTTATTACAAAGATTTATCACAAGGAGTGAAAGAGGCCAGCTTCGTACCGATGCTGGTGACCTTGAAGCCGGGTGATTCGGAAGGCAATCCTTTTGCGCACAACGGCTACGAGTTTTTATTTGTAGTGGACGGGGTGTTGACTGTGGAAGTCGAAGGCGAACGCATCGAGCTTGCCCAGCAGCAGTCGATTCTGTTCGATGCACGCAAAAAACATTATTGGTTCAACTTAACGGAACAAGATGTACGGTTTTTACTGGTATCGTCCAAAACGAATTAAGGGGAGTCCGTCTATGCATCCAATCAAAGATCCGCAAGTAGATGAATTTATCGAAGCGCTGGAAAGCCCGGCACAGGAAATCGTGGCGCAGCTGCGCACATTGGTGTTCGAAGCCTATCCCGAAATGGACGAAGGCTTTAAATGGTCCAAGCCGAGTTATGCTAAAGAAGGCCTGGTATGCTATATGCAGACTGCCAAAAGCCACGTCAACTTCGGCTTTTACCGGGGTGCTGAGCTACGCGACAAATCCAATCTCTTAGAAGGCGACGGCAAAAAAATGCGTCATGTACGGCTGAACCGGACCGATGAAATCCAGGCGGACGAGCTGAAGCTGCTGATCTGGGATGCAGTGGAATTGAACCGGAAATAACGAAAAGCGGAAGCGCCCATATAGATTCGACGGGCATAAGACGCATTGGCGAAGCGGCGTTTCTTCAGCCGCATAGCCAAGGGGGCTTATGACCCTAGAATCTGGGTGCTGGAGTCTGGACAATAAGAAAAGTGAAGGCAGCCGAATTGCTGCACATTGAAAATAACCTTAAACACATAAAAAAAAACGAGGCGCAATCCGCCTCGTTTTCTATTTTGTTGCTTCAAAAGTGATGATGGAATCTGCATTTTTCGGATACTGGCCAAATTGATAGCCTGATGAGATGCTGATGTTATTGAAACCGACTTTCTTCAGAATAGCCTTGAATTCCTCAACTCCGTACCAGCGCATCGGGTATCGCCCAAGTTCTGCTTCAATAAGCCGTCCTTCACGCCAACGTTCGTATCGCCCTTGCGAAATGAAGTATTGCCGGATCCAGTCCACTTCGATTTTCTTGCTTTCCACTGTCAGCGTGTCGCCGTTCACAGCTTGCCACGTCCGCGTCGACGTTTTCTCCAGTTCGATGTTTGAAGGCACATGCAAATCGACAATCAAGCGGCCGCCTGCTTCCAAATGGTGATGGAAATTGCGCAACGCCTGCACCGATGCCTCGCGTTCATGAAGCAACAGGAAGGTCCCTGTCGGAATGACAATAGCTGCATACTTTGCATCCATCGAGAACGACTCCATTTTGGCATTGAACAATTTCGGCTCCAGCCCCCGCGCTTTGCAATTGGCACGGCACGTATCCAGCATTTCCTCGGATAAATCAAAGCCGTCCACCTGGAAGCCTTTTTCCAGCATGGGCACGAGCCGGCGACCCGTTCCTGTCGCCGGCTCCAGAATGCGTCCGTTGCAGGAAGCGAGCCGCTCCAAATAATATTCGATGTCCCCGAACGAACTGCCGATCGGCTTATCGAGGTCATAGACTTCTGACGACAACCTGCTGTAATACCCTAACACCTCATCACCCCATCCGCTTTATGAAATCACAAATAAGTTAACAATGACTGCGATGATATTCGGTACAGCCAACAATACCCAATTTCTCATTTTCGTTACGCGCTGCTGCTTTTCGCGGCGTTTTTCTGAACTTGTTGTTCTTGTGGACTTATTTTTGCCGGTGCCCAATGCCAAGACGCCCCAAATTAATGCAACGCCTGCAACGATGCCGCTGATGATGTAGACCAGTGACCAATCGTTCATCAAATAGGCCACCAACACGCCGATCAAAGCGATGACTGTTCCAGTTAAAAAGTATTTCATGCTATTGCTCTCTCCTTTAGATGCTGTGGATGGTTAAAACTTCCCTGCACATCAATTTTATCAAATGTCACCCGATAGAGGTAGCTGTTAACGAGGATTTTTGAATCCTGGCTCGAGCGGATGGGTTGTTAGAAGGTGATTTGAAGTTTCTACATGACTAATTCAGCCGGCTACATGAACTATCCGGATTCTTACAGGGGTTCTAGCTTTCTACATGAACTTCTCGCGTTGCTACATGCCTATATAGGGTTTCTACCTCACTAATTCAACCGGCTACATGAACTAGTCGACTCTCTACACGAATTCCATATCCCTACATGAACACTCCACGTTTCTACCTCACTATCTGGAGCTTCTACCTCACTAATTCAGCCGGCCACCTGAACTATTTCACTCTCTACATGAATTCCACATCCCTACATGAACACTCCACGTTTCTACCTCACTATCTGGAGCTTCTACCTCACTAATTCAGCCGGCCACCTGAAC
>NZ_JACSPU010000005.1:345498-435135 GCF_014836985.1 Planococcus wigleyi
TATTTCACTCTCTACATGAATTCCACACCTCTACATGAACACTCCACGTTTCTACCTCACTATCCGCCCCTGCTACCTCAACTATCCAGCTCCCTACAAGCCCCAAGAATTCCAACCCCGTTCAAGCCCGAAAAATGATGCAGTCCGCCTGCGCGAACTGCGTTTCATTACCAAGAATTGCCGATCTCATGAATCCGACTGCTTTAACCTAAAGAATCGCAAAAGCCGCCCGCCGCAGCGAACAGCTTTCTTTGATTTCATAATTTGCGGTACCGCTTTAAAGCGATGATGTTCAGGAAGATGAAAACCGCCGCAAAAGTAGCGAGTGCCAGCAAATTGCTGGAAACATCCGCCAACCCTTCCCCTCTGTACATGATGGCTTTCAAGGCATCGGCCGCATAGTACAGCGGCATGATGCGGCTGATGTTCTGCAGCCAATCTGCCATGCCTTCGAGCGGGATGATGCCGGCGAAGAAGATTTGTGGAACGACGACAATCGGGATGAACTGGACCATTTGGAATTCGGAGGA
Organism: Planococcus wigleyi; assembly: GCF_014836985.1. Taxonomy (GTDB): domain Bacteria; phylum Bacillota; class Bacilli; order Bacillales_A; family Planococcaceae; genus Planococcus; species Planococcus notacanthi. The sequence goes on from NZ_JACSPU010000005.1 coordinate 346,029, forward strand.
TGCAAAAGTCGACAGCAAAATGCCGAGCGACAAGGCCACCAACGCCAGCATAAGATTTATCACGATGACGTGCCACACTTGGCCGACCATGACCATCTCCAAAACCCGAATGGAATAAAACACCACAATGATGGTTTGGATGATGGCGAAAATCCCGAAACCGATCAAATAGGCGAAAACGATTTCCCAGCGCCGGATTGGCGTCGCCAGCAATCGCTCCAAGGTTCCGGACACCCGTTCTTTCAACAAACCGATTCCCGAAATCAAGAAGACGAAAAAGAAAACGAAAAAGCCCACAAGTATCGGTCCGAGAACATCAAAGAATTCCGTCTCCGCATCTCCATAAATGTATTCCGCTTCAATGCTTGCAGAGACTCCCGCTCCCCCTTGCATAGCGGCAGCTTGTGTCACCTGCATCAATAAAGCCCGTGATGTGCCTGGGTCATTGTTTTCCAATGTCACCTGAAAACCGCCATCGTTTACTTCCAGCAAGCCGTCCAATCCATCTTCGACGACGGTTTGACTATCGGCTTCACTATAGGGAACCACATCGATCGACGCATTTTCCAAAGCAACGGTGAGCAGCTCAGTGCCGCCGACAACGCCAAGCCGCGGGTTTTCATTATCGCCGTTGAAAAAGAAATACATCAGGGTCAGGACGATGAGCGGCGCAAAAAACAGTAGTGCCATTGTCCGCTTGTCGCGCAGCAGCTGCAGCATGATCCGTTTAATCAATGCCAAAATTCTCATTGCGCACCCCTTCCTGCCTGCAGAAAGACGCCTTCCAAATCAACTGCTCCATATGCAGCCTTTAATTCGTCCGGCGTGCCAGTTGCCAGGATTCCGCCTTCACGAACCATGGCGATGCGATCGCATTTTTCCGCTTCATCCATAACATGCGTTGTTACAATGATGGTTTTTCCCTGCTGGCGTTTCAAAAGCATCAATTCGTTCCAAATCGACAATCGAAGTTCCGGATCGATGCCGACAGTCGGCTCGTCCAGAATCAAAATTTGCGGATCGTGGACCAAAGCGATAGCCAGCGACAATCGGCGCTTCATGCCTCCCGAATAAGCAGCTACTTTCTTGCCAAGTTCATCAGTCAACTGGACCAAATCCGCTGCATAGGCGAGGCGTTCTTTCAGCACTGCCTGATTCATTTTGTAAAGTGAAGCGAAAAAGCGCAGGTTTTCCCTGCCCGTCAGTTCCGGATACAAAGCGTCGGATTGCGCCATGTAGCCGATGTCTTGGAGCAACGACAAATTGGGCACCTGTTTGCCGAGCACCTCTACCATACCGCCGCTCGGTGAATCGATGCCGACAATCATCTTCACCAAAGTGGTTTTCCCCGAACCCGATGGACCGATCAATCCGAAAATCTCGCCGCCTGCAACTTGCAGGTCGACTTCTTTGAGCACTGCCGTTTTCCCATAGGTTTTGCTGAGTTTATTGATGGAGATGCTGGTGTCCATACGCATTCCCTCCAGTCAGAATAAAAACCTGTTGATACTTTGTATTCTACGCTCATTTTTAAAAAAGCAAAGCAGCGGGTTTGCTGCTTTGCTTTTGGGTAATAGGGTAATGGAAGTGTATAAGAATCATCAGCACAGAACGGGCGCTTACGCTTTTCCTTGTCCAGACTCCGCAGCCAGCTCCTCGAGCCGCTTCGCCAGATCGTCCACTCGGCAGAGCTAAACGGCCGCCCTCGCTTTTCCTATTCCCATTCAGAGGCCAACATCCCATACACCACATGGTCAACATAGTGGTCGTACAGCCATTCGGCTTGGCGGATGGTGCCTTCTTCGGTATAGCCTAGGCGTTCAGGAATGCTGCGGCTTTTGTGGTTGCCGACTGCTGCACGGATCTCGACTTTATTCAACTGGAGATCTTTCAGCGCATAATCGGTCAAGGCTTTGGCGACGCGGGTCATGATGCCATTTCCTTGGTATTCGTGGCCCAGCCAGTAACCGATGTAGGCTGTCTTGCTGGCATGGTTGATGTTGTTGAAACCTGCGATTCCGACGATTTCCCCTTGATAGAGAATCACTGCGCCCAGGCTTTTTCCTTCAACAAAGTTGCTGCTGCCGGACTTGATGAAGTCTTGGGTATCCTGCAATTTAGTGGTGAAATCTAGCCATGGCAGCCACTCTTTCAAATAGTCCCGCGAGGCATCAGTTAGTTCGAAAATCCGTTCGGCATCCCGCATTTCCTGAAGTTTGAGGGACAGGTCTTCGTCAATTTTATGTATGAACATGGCGGTTCCTCCTTTTTATATGTAGACCATCGTAGCATACCTATCAGAATTTTCCATCCGTAATTTTTTGCGCAGGAAAAACCTAAATTGTAGATTTGTGCTCTTATTCACATGGTGAAACGTGTAAAATGAATAGAGAGCAAAGCGTGATTTTATTTCAGGGAGGAGCGTGAAGAGTATGGAAACTGTCGCCCCCGGAATTCCGTTATACTTGTGGATGTTGCTGTTCCTGATGTTTCTGGTGATGGCGTTTATCGGCTTGGTCATCTACACGAGCCGCAAAAGCATGCCACGCGACATTCTGCCGCCACAGAATAAGCAATCCAAGCTGCTGGCGGAACAGTATGCCAATGGCGAAATCAGCGAAGAAGAATATCGGAAACGCATGAAAGAGTTGGAGAAACAATCCACCAAACCATAACGTCTGTTACAGAAAGGAAGTTGGAGACCATGGGAGAGTTTTTCACGCCGGGCAACCCGGCACTTGGCGTAACCATCGCTGTTGGATTTATCGTTCTGTTAGCCGGAATCGGAACATTGCTTTGGCTGACGTTGCTTAAAGCACGCAAAAAATCAGCAAGTACAGAGCCAAGCGGACCGAACCGAGCGGTTGATGCGCTGCATCAGAGCTATATCAACGGCGAAATCACCAAGGAAGAATACAATGAACAACTGCGTGATTTAAAAGGGCCGCCAAAAAACTGATTGTGCAGTTTTTGTGGAGTTTCTCGATTTCCGTTTAATTAGCAAGTGAAAGGGAAATCAAAAAGAGAAGCAACAAAATCTGAAACTGGAGGTTTTATTGATGGCACATGAACAACATGCAGAACTGATTAAAACCTTGCACGATTGCGCAGCAGCGTGCAACCACTGTTTTGACGCGTGCTTACAGGAAGACGATGTGAAGATGATGGCGCAATGCATTCGCTTGGACCGGGAATGTGCAGATATTTGTGCGTATCTGGAACACGCCATTACCCGCAACTCTCCATTCGTTGCTGAGTTGGCACAAGCTTGCGCAGCCATTTGTGAAGCATGCGGCGATGAATGTGCGAAACACGATCATGACCACTGCCAAAAATGTGCGGAGGCCTGCAAGAAATGTGCAGAAGCTTGCCGCAGCGTAGCTTAATCTTTTACTGAAAGCCCGGTTGCTGGGAGATTCCCGGCAGCCGGGCTTTTATGATGGCAGGAATAGGGGTTTTTCGACATAATGGAACCAAAGGAGTGGATTCGGATGGCTCGAACAGTATTGGTGATAGGCGCCGGCATCGGTGGATTAACAGCGGGTTCGTTGCTCGCAAAAGCGGGATGGCCGGTGACGCTGCTCGAAGCTTCTTCGGAACTCGGCGGCTGTGCAGGGAAATTCAAGCGCCATAAGTATTTATTTCCTGCCGGTGCCACGCTTGGCATGGGCCTTGAACCGGGAGGCATCCACGAGCGGGTCTTCCGGTTTCTCGGCAAACCGATGGCCATCGAACCGCTTGAGCAAGTCATGGAGATGATCCATCCAGAAGCAACGTTTATGTTCCAAAAAGACCGCACGCACCATGTGGAAGGCGTCGTGGCACACTTTCCTCAAAGCAGCGAGCAGATTCGTGCGTTCTACAAGGAAATCTACCAGACTGCGGCCATTGTCCGCACCTTGATGGACCCGCTCCCTGCCCTGCCTCCTTCAACGGCGGCCGAATGGGCATTTCTGGCAAAATCCATACGTCCAAAACATGTCAAGCTTTTGCCTTTCTTTAATCAAACTCTAGGCCAGCGGCTGAAAAAGCATGGACTTGGTGACTTGCAGGAGTTTCGCCATATGCTCGACGGCCTGCTGATCGACAGCATGCAGACCGGCAGCGAAGATGTGGCGTATTTATTGGCGGCAGTGGCGCTTGATATTTACCATGAAGGGGCCTATTATGTGCCCGGCGGCTTATACCGTTTTTCCGAATTGATGGGCGACAGCCTGAAAGACAATGGCGGTGTCCTGAAAAAGCGGCGGACGCTGGAGAAGTTGGAACGGAAAGGCAACTTGTGGATGGCAACCGATCATCGCGGCAATGTCTATGAAGCAACGGATGTCATCTTGAATGTGCCGATCCAGCAATTGCCGAAGATTTTGGCGCCAGAGCTGGTTTCTAAACTGAAAGTTTCGTTGCGCGACGGCATTGCCGGCGAGACGTGGGCGACCCTGACGCTGTATCTGGCGGTCGATTCGGCCAAGCTGAAAGAACCGCTGCCCGCTTTCCGCCAGATTTCAACAGGTGAAGGGCTGGCAGAAGGCGGCCATTTTTTCATGTCCTCTTCTGTTCCCGGCGACGAATTGCGTGCGCCTGAAGGTTTTCAGACCGTGACGATTTCTACGCATTCGCGGACAGACGAGTGGATTGGCAAAGAAAAATACGAAGAGACGCGTGCGGTTTTAACAGAGCGCATGCTCCAGGCCATCCAAGATGCCATCCCTGAATTCCGGGAAGCCATCGTCCATATGGAAAGCGGCGCGCCTAAAGCGTGGGAACGTTTTGCAGGACGTCCGAATGGCTTCGTCGGGGGCTTCCCGCAAACTTTGGATGCGGCATTGTTCAATTCCATTTCGCATCATTCCGGTTTGCCCAACCTGTATGTCTGCGGCGATCATATTTTCCCTGGCGGCGGAACCATAGGCGCGGCCGCCAGCGGGATTCATGCAGCACGGTCGGTATCGGGTGAACGATTGGTGTAAGGCAGTTGAAGCACGAACCAGCCCAAAGGCACAATGAAAACCGCTGTCGAGAGTTTCTCAACAGCGGTTTTCTAATTGATCCATTTATAACCGATGCCCCATACTGTCTGGAAATGGTCGTCGATTGGAAAGCCGGCCTGACGAATTTTCTCTCGAACGTTGCGGACATGTGAATCCACTGTGCGGCCTTCCGTTTCCGAGTCGAAGCCCCACACCAATTCGAGCAAGCGGTCCCGCTCGAATACTTTATTCGGGTTTTTCATCAACAGGCCGAGCATGGAAAACTCTTTAGGTGTCAGGCGGATCGGCTGGTGGTTAAAGCTCAACTCGAAACCCTCTTCTTCCCAGACCAAGCCGTCCAATTCAATGCGCTTTGGCGGGGCGCTGCGGCGCAGCAGAGCTTCCATCCGCGCCAGCAATTCCTCTTCTCCAAAAGGCTTCGTCATGTAATCGTCCGCTCCAAGCCGAAGCCCTTTAACGATGTCTTCTTGCTGCTCACGGGCAGTCAGCATGATGATCGGCACATTGGAGAATTTGCGGATTTCGCGGCACACTTCCCAGCCGTCCATATCCGGCATCATGATATCCAGCAGCACCAAATCGAAGGCTTCTTTATTCAACAGCTCGAGTGCCTGTATGCCGCTGTCTGCTTTGACGCAACGGTAATCATATGGCCGCAAATACAGCGCCACCAGATCGAGCATCCGTTTTTCGTCATCGACCAATAATACTTTATGAATGATTTCCACCCCTTTTCAGCCGGATCGTAACAGCGGTCCCTTTGTTCAATTGGCTATCAATGCGGATTCTGCCGCCATGCGACTCGACGATTTCTTTGGCGATTGCCAAACCCAGCCCCGATCCTCCACGTTCACGTGACCGTGATTTTTCTACGCGGTACAACCGGTCAAAGACAAAGGGCAGCTCTTCCTGGGGAATTCCCTGGCCTTGGTCACTGACTCGAATGGCGATGCCATCCCCTTCTTCACAGCATTCCACATCTACATGGCCACCCGCACTTGAATGTTTGCGGGCGTTGTCGAGTATGTTCAACAACACCTGTTGAATGCGTTCAGAATCAATAAAGGCCTGGATATCTTCCCCGCAATTGACGGACAATGAAATTTGCTGTTCGTCAAAAGCTGGTTTAACCAACAGCGCCACCGACTTCAACAATGCTGCAATCGAAACGTCGTTCTGCTCAATGGCGAATTGATTGCGGTCCAGCTTTGCCAAGTCGAATAGATTTCCGACCAGCACCGTTAAATGAGCGGCTTCTTCACGGATGATGCCCATGTATTCTTCGCGTTCCCGCTCTGTCGTGTCCGGACGGTCCAGAATATCTGCATAGCCCTTGATATAAGTCAGTGGTGTCCGCAATTCATGTGAAATGCTCGACAGGAATTCATTGCGGGCATTTTTCAGGTGATCGAGGTCCGTCGACAATTTGGTGATGGCGTTCGCCAATTCCCCGAGCTCATCATTTCGTTCATTTGTCAGATCCACCCGGTTGTTGCCCTGGCTCAATTGCTCCGTCGCTTCCTTCATACGGATCAGCGGCAGCGTGATGAACCGCGACAGCAGCAGGATGGTGATGATGGTCAAGACCACTGTAATCATGCCAATCCACAGAAATTGGTTTTTCAGATGGCCAATGATGCGCTCGATGTTGGTGGTTGGCGCAAACATAAAGACATGCCCTTCATGGCGGCCGTCTATCGTAATGGGACTGTCCGTCGCGATATAGCGCTTGTCCTGCCAGTCTTCCTCGATGATGGCTCCGTCGACAGGCACCTCTTCGAAATCGGTATGCTCGAGCACTTCCACCATTTCAGGTTCCAACGCATCGGAATTGACTAGAATTTCACCCGAAGCATCGGTAATGACGACAATAAAATCAGAGGCCGATTCCATAATGCCGACATGGGTTAACGTCATCTCTTCAAAACTATCCTCCAGCACATCGCTGTGTGTCTCACCGCGCGCCAATAAATTCTCCATCACTTCGTCAACGCGTTCATTGACCAATGTGAAATAAAGCGTTGAAAATAAAAGCGCTTCGATGATTAAAATAAAAACAAAAAACAACAAGCCGATTTTCAAGGATAATTTATTGAACATGTGGACCTCCGCCAATCAAGGAAATTTCTGTTATTCTTCAACTTGTCCAGCATTCAGGATCTGCTTCCAGGCACCTCCGCCATCTTCAGAAATAAAAGCATGCCCCGCAGCTGTGTAAAAGGCTATTTCATCAGTATCCAACGGGTTTTGAGCAATATAGAGGATGCCATCTTCCGGCATATCCGGCAGTTCAAACGCCTGTTCTTCATCCTTTTCCCAAGTATACTGGATGAGCTCCGCTTGTGTGCCATATGTTGCGTAATACAACGCTTCCTCATTGAAGAAAACCGCGGTTCCGTAGATTCCATCTTCCGTCAGCCGGGTGAAGCTTTCCCCACCGTCTTTCGACAGGAAGATCCCTTCAGTGGTCGCAGCGGCAATCAATTGCGAATCGCTCGGATGCATCGCAAAAGAAGAAACCTCGCCTTCAAGCCCTGTTCCGCTTACCTGTTGCCAGTTCTCTCCTTCGTCTTCACTGCGGAAATACCCTGGTCCCATCTGTGAATTTTCCTGCGGATTCATAACAAACAAGTGGTGGCTGCGGTAGCCGGCCGCCATGCCATGAAAATCCGTTTCTCCTTCAAAGCCCATGTGATTGAGCGACCGGCCGCCGTCCTTGCTGCGCTGGATGCCGATCGGATTTTGCATCATCGATCCGGGACCCGGGTGGCCTGATGTATAAAAGCCGTCATCCACTGCATTAAAGCCCATGTAATCATGGAGATGGTCACTGGTTTCCAGCCATTTTCCGTCCCGGTAAATCTTCAACCCGTGATGCGAGGCAAAATAAAGGCCCTCTTCATTTTCAATATAACCCATACCGTGGACATGATCCATGCGTCCATCAAAAGCTACTTCAAAATCCTCCGTGGTTTCGGCTGTTTCATTCGTCTCCGTCTCGCCGGTGGTTGTCGTCTCCGGGTTTGACTCTTCCGGTTCTTCGGCTTCTCCACATCCTGCAAGCAACAGGCCTGCCAGCAAAGGAGCTGCAATCCATTTTCTGTTCATTCCGCTCATTCCTTTCGTCTTTCCATCTGGATTCATTGTACAAGAAAAGTTTTGATTTTTTGTGCAGATTCTGCACAGCATTTGCATATTTTTTGGGTACAGTGTAAAGACCAAACACATGAAAGAGGGATTCACATGAAGAAAAACAACTTTCTCCTGATGACGATGGCCACTTTGACAGCTGTCACATTGGCGGCCTGCAACGAACCGGCGGAAAACGCAGTGAACCCGGCAGATCCCGACAACCAAATCGAGTTGAATGAAGAAATGGACGAAGAGATGGGGCACGGCGGAATGGATCATTCCAGTTCCGGCGAAGTGCCGGAAGGACTGGCCGAAGCTGAGAATCCGACATTTCCTGTTGGCAGCCAAGCTATCATAAGTGCGGATCACATGCCTGGAATGGACGGCGCTCAAGCGACCATCTCCGGTGCATACGACACGACCGTCTACGCGTTGAGTTTCACACCGACCTCAGGCGGCGAACCGGTCGAAAACCATAAATGGGTGATTCATGAAGAACTGAAGAATCCCGGAGACGCCCCCCTTTCTCCAGGTGATGAAGCGGTGATTGCCGCCGATCATATGGAAGGCATGGACGGCGCCACGGCCACGATCGATTCGGCAGAAACAACCACCGTCTACATGGTCGACTTTAAAACAACTGACACCGATGAAGACGTCACGAACCATAAATGGGTCACTGAAAGCGAATTATCCGCTGAATAAAGCCAGCATCCTCTGCATTTTTCGCGGAGGATGCTTTTTTCATTGATGAACGAGCATTTATTCCACTGAACCAGATTTCCGCCTGGAAGAAGCATGGATCCCCCGCTTTCCACATATGGTATTATTACAAAAAGCACATCTGTATGAAGGAGCTTTTCACCATGATCCGATTCCACAAAGCTGATATCCAAAAGCGGCCTTTTCAGCCGAAAGACACCATAAATTTAAAAATGAAGATGATCGGATTGATCGCTCTGCTGATTTTGTCGATCGTTTTGGTCATTGGCATTTTCCTCAACCACTTCATCACCGATACGCTGGAAGCTCAGATGGGCGAACAGGCCCTGAGCGTAGCCGAAAGCGTGGCGCTCAATCCCGATATTGCGGAGGCTTTTAAAACGCAAGATCCCGCGGCGATTATTCAGCCGCTCGTTTCCCCGGTTCAGCAGTCAACCGCGGCTGAATTTATCGTGGTCGGAAACAGGGACGAAATCCGCTACTCGCACCCCAATCCTGAACAGATCGGCAAAAAGATGGTCGGCGAAGACAATGAACGAGCACTGAACAACGGTGAATCCTATGTTTCTGAGGCTACTGGAACGCTTGGCAATTCACTGCGCGCGAAAGTGCCGATTTACTCAGGAGATGACATTATCGGTGTCGTGTCCGTTGGGTTTCTCGCTAAAGACATCCAGACGCTGATCGGCGACTACAACCATGAGTTATGGCTGATGCTGTTGATCATTGGGCTGGTTGGCATTATTGTTGCGGTTGCCATCGCCACCTATATTAAACGGAAACTGCATGGCCTGGAACCTGAGGAAATCTCGCGCCTGCTGTTTCAGAAAGAGACCATCCTGCAGTCGACACACGAAGGCATCATCGCCGTGGACGATACCGGAAGGATTACCTTGCTCAATCAGATGGCCCAGCAATTGTTGTTCGGCAACGAACGGGATGGGGACAAACTCATTGGCCAGCCCATTCGGCAAGTCCTCCCTACTTCCGATTTGCCGGATATCCTGAAAACCCGGACGAGCCATTTTGATCAGGAAGAGGTCTATGGCAGCTATGCGGTCTACGTCAACTCAGGTCCGATTTATTATGAAGATACGCTGGTCGGCGCCGTTTCCACTTTCCGCAATAAAACCGAAATCGACCGGCTGACAAAAGAGCTGTCACATATCAAGCAATACGCCAACGCGCTGCGCGCACAGACCCATGAATTTTCCAATAAGCTCTACACCATTTCAGGGCTGGTCCATTTGAATAAAAAGGAGGAAGTCCTTGATTTTATTCGGATGGAAAATGACATTCAGCAGGAATGGATCCAGCAAGTCATCGACAAAGTTAACGATCCATTGATCAGTGGCATTCTGATCGGCAAGCTCAATCAAGCAAGCGAACAGCAGGTCCAACTCACGATTGACCCGGATAGCCGGCTGCAGACACCTTTGTCGGAACAGCAAAGCCGTGCATTGCTGACCGCCATCGGCAATCTGATCGACAATGCACTTGACGCAGTGAAGGAATGTTCGCCGGACAGAAAGCAAATCAGCCTCTATTTCACGGACGTCGGAGATGATATCTTACTGGAAATCGATGATTCGGGACCGGGAATTCCGGATGGGCAAGAGCAACAATTATTCGACAAGGGCTTTTCATCGAAAAGCGGCCCAGACCGCGGTTATGGGCTAAATACCACGAGACAGCTTATTGCCGGTGCCGGCGGTGAATTGCATGCAGAGGAAAGTGAACTCGGCGGAGCCTGCTTTGTCGTTTCATTACCGAAAAAGGAGAATGCGTTATGAGACAGATGCTTCATGTACTGATTATTGAAGACGATTTCCGCGTTGCCGAAATCAATCGCCAGCTTGTGGAGCAGGTCGCTGGCTACCAAGTCGATGGCGTCGCCAAAACAGGCGATGAAGCGATGGCGTTCCTGCAAAGTTGCGGACAGCTGCCGGATTTGATTTTACTGGACGTTTTTATTCCTGACCGCAAGGGGCTGGAACTGCTTCAGGAAATCCGGCACAGTTTCCACGCTGTTGACGTGATGATGCTGTCGGCTGCCAAGGATACGGCCACAATTGAAGAAGCGCTGCGCTGCGGCATTTTCGATTACCTCGTCAAGCCGGTGGATTTTTCCCGTTTTGAACAAGCACTATTGCGCTTCGGCGAACAAAAAGCATTGCTTGCTTCCCGGCAAGAACTGGAACAGACGGACATCGACAGGCTGATTGGCATCGAACCTATTGCCGTTCTTTCCGAGACGGCTGATGGGCATTTGCCTAAAGGCATTGACCAGCTGACCTTGGTCGGCGTCATCGAAATTCTGCAATCCTCCGCCCCGGAAGGCCTCAACGCCATGGAGACTGGAAAAGCGGTGGGCGTCAGCCGTTCCACTGCCCGGCGTTACTTGGAACATCTCGTTTCCATCGGCGAAGCAAAAGCACAATTGAATTACGGAGAAATCGGCAGGCCCGAAAGACGTTATATTCCGTGGACAAAATGATCAAAACCACCTTAATGCTCTTTAGTTTGCTTAATTGAATAATCTTATTTTTCAAATCCCTCTGTGCTAAGTTAAGAACAATAACTTAGAAGCAGAGGGATTTTACACAAAATGCGATTTTGTATGCGTTTACAATTCCTCCTTCATTTTAGTCTTTTATCTACAGGGAGGAATTCTTATGTTAAGTCTTATTGGATTATTGACCATCGTTGTCATTGTCGGATTGTTGATCAGCAATAAAATCACACCGATCGTCGCGCTTGTTCTTGTGCCGATTGTTGCTGCTTTTGTAGCGGGCTTCAGCTTTGCTGAAATCGGCGATTTCTTCAACAGCGGCATTGAATCAGTGATGAGCGTTGTCATCATGTTCATCTTCGCGATTCTGTTTTTCGGCATCATGCAGGATGTCGGCTTGTTCGACCCGCTGATCAATAAAATGATTGCGGTATCACGTGGAAATGTCATTGCAGTGGCAGTCGGAACTGTGCTGATTGCAGCAGTCGCACAACTTGATGGATCAGGCGCTTCGACATTCCTGATCACCATCCCTGCTTTATTGCCTTTGTATAAACGCTTGAAAATGAATCCTTATTTGTTGCTGCTATTGGTCGGTACTTCCGCCAGTATCATGAACATGCTGCCTTGGGGCGGCCCACTTGGCCGTACGGCAGCTGTGCTGGGCGTTGATGTTACCGAATTATGGCGCCCGTTGATCAAAGTCCAGGTGATTGGGTTGGTGTTGTTGATTGGATTGGCTGTTTTATTGGCCATCCGTGAAAAGCGCTTGATTGCCAAACGCGGAGATTTTAACGAAGAACTTTATGAAGAAGCACAGCCCCTTGTTAAAGGTGCGCAAGATGAAGCTTCATTGAAAGCCGCATCTCTTCGCCGTCCGAAATTGCTTTGGGTCAATACCCTTTTGGCCATTGCCGTCATCGGCATTTTGGTTTGGGGCATCATCCCTGCCGGCTTTGCCTTTATGATTGGTGTCAGCTTGGCTTTGCCATTGAACTACCCGAATATGAAAGACCAGATGGACCGAATCAAAGACCATGCACCAAACGCATTGTTGATGGCCGCCATCATTTTGGCAGCCGGTTCGTTCCTTGGTATTTTGAACGGCACCTTGATGCTGGATTCAATCGCCAATGATCTGGTGAAAATCCTGCCCGCCTTCGTCATTCCGTATCTTCACATCATCATCGGATTTTTGGGTGTACCTTTTGATTTATTGCTTAGTACTGATGCTTATTACTTCGCTTTATTCCCGATTGTGGAACAAGTGGTTACTGAATTCGGCGTATCATCGTTGTCGGCTGCCTATGCCATGATCATCGGCAATATCATCGGCACATTCGTCAGCCCGTTTTCTCCAGCTCTTTGGCTGGCTCTTGGATTGGCCGGACTCGAAATGGGGCGCCATATCCGTTATTCGCTTCCAATCATGTGGGGATTCAGTATCGTCTTGCTTGGAATTTCGATTTTGATTGGCGTTGTGTAAGGAAATAGTTTAAGAGCCAGCCACAGTGGACCTGTGGCTGGCTTTTTGATGTGGATTTCTTTGGTTGTTTGCGGAATATGGGCATATACGCACGTTCAGCCCTAATCGCACAAAAAAAAGCACGGCAGAAAATCTCTGCCGTGCACTAAAAACGATCAGGAAAGCAATGGAATCCGTTCGTGGTATTTCTTGATCATTTGCGTGTTATGTTCGTCCGCTCCGTCGATATTGCCGCTCCGGAAAATGGGCGGTTCAAAGCCCGCATCAGCCATTTTCTTAATGGCTTCCGCGAAAATGCCGTTCAGTATGGCCGCTCCGACGACAGTGGAAGTCGGACCGAATGGAACGTCGACACCTTCGTATGACAGGATCGCATCCCCTGCCACGGAATGATTGTCGATGACCAGGTCTACTGCATTAAACAGGTGTTGGCCTGTTATGTGGCGCGAGGGCTGGTTACCGGAATACTCCAGTGACGTCAGGCAGATGACGAATGCCCCTTTTTCCCGCGCCGCCAATGCAACATCCACCGGCACGGGGTTGCGGCCGGAAGTCGAGATGATAAAGACTATATCGCCTGCGCGGAAGTCCTGTTCTTTCAGGAATCCTGCCGCATACTCGCTTTGCCGCTCAAGTTGCGACGATTGGACCGCGCCTTCGTGCAGCATCAACGGTTCCACAAAAATCGGCTTGATCGGCACCAAACCACCGGCGCGGTAAAACACTTCCTCCGCCAGAATATGCGAATGCCCGCAGCCGAACAATTGGATGATGCCGCCGGACTGAATGGCAGATGCCACTTTCCCGGCTGCTTCAAGCATCGCCTTTGCTTCATTTTTCTCGACAAGCTCCAGACGTTCCTGTACTTGTTTGAAATAACTGCTTAACATCCGATCAGCTCCAGTCTAGCTGCTTACGCTTGTCCAAGTCCTTCAGCCACGATCAATTCGTCGACTTTGGCCATCAACGATTCTTCGTCGCTGCCGTCAGCTGTGATAGTGATGCTGTTGCCTTTGGAAACGCCAAGTGACATGACGCCCATGATGGATTTCAGGTTTACTTCTCTTTCCTTATAAACCATTTTGACGTCTGAAGAAAACGGGGATACCGCTCCTACCAATTTTGATGCCGGGCGTGCATGAAGACCTTCGTCGCTTGTGATGGTATAGCTTTTTTCAATCATGTCCATTTCTCCTCTTTTGTTATCTTTGTATGTCGGTCGTAAATTTGTAGCGGTCGGCACGATAGGTGCTGCGGACCACTTCGAATGGCATTTCACCCGCGAGATAGCTGATGCGTTCAATCATCAGGATGGCTGCCGGCGGTTTGATTTGCAGCAGATCAGCATCTTCTTTTTTCACCAAGCCCGCTTCCATCCGTTGAGTGGCGCGGCTGATGGTCAGTTGCTGGTCTTTCTCGATCATAGCATACAGCGAACCTTTGAACGAATCCTGGTGCAGGTCCGGAAACTGTTTGACCGGCAAATAGGTGCGTTCGATAGCCATTGGCTTGTCGTCGGCAAAGCGAATGCGTTCGACGAAATAGACCTCATCCCCTTGTGCCAATTGCAGAGCGGCCGAAATGTCGGATTCCGGCTCCAGAATTTCAAAGTTAATCATCTTGCTGCTCGGGACCATGCCGCGCGCCATCATATCCTCCGTGAAGCTCGTCAAACCATTCAGCGGCTGCTCGACTTTCGGTGATGCCACAAATGTGCCACGCCCTTTTTCACGGTACAATAAGCCGTCATTGACGAGATTGGTGATGGCCTGGCGCACCGTCATGCGGCTGACGTCAAAACGTTCAGTCAGTTCACGTTCAGAAGGAATCGTGGTGCCAATCGGGAAATCCCCTTGCTGGATCTGCTGTTTCAACTGTTCTTCTATTTGAATGTAAATGGGAATCGGCGATTGTTTGTCCAGCACAGCGATCACTCCTCTTCAGCCTTCACGAGCCCGTATGCCTCCCGGTCTACAATCAGTGTAACATCACTGTGCTTCCATAAAAATGAAGCCGGAAAATCTTTGCTGACGCGCCCTTCGAGAAAACGTTTGACTGCCTGTGCTTTCTTTTTGCCCGAAGCCAACAGGAGAACTTTTTCACTTTTTAAGATTGACTCGATGCCCATTGTAATGGCGTGCGTCGGCACTTCATCGCGGTCGCTGAAAAATCGCGCATTGCTGTTGCGCGTCGACTTTTCAAGCTTGACGCAATGAGTCCGGCTCGTTTCCGGCGTGCCTGGCTCATTAAAACCAATATGGCCGTTTGTCCCCATGCCAAGAATCTGCAGATGAGGCGGACCGAGTTCATCAATCAATGCTTCGTAACGGCGGCATTCTTCTTCGACCGGCAACGCTTTGCCGTTTGGAACGTAGGTATTTTTCAGCTGAATATCGATGGATTGAAACAATTTGTCATTCATAAAATGGCGATAACTGTTTGGGTGTTCACCAGACAGGCCACGGTATTCATCTAAATTGAACGTTTGGACATCCCGGTAGGAAATGCCGCGTTCCCGAACGCCTTCAATCAGCTTTTCATAAAGGCCGAGCGGAGTCGACCCAGTTGCAAGCCCCAGCACAGAACGGGGATTGTCCCGGATCTGTTGTTCCACCAATTGCGCCGCCTTGCTGCTCATCTCTTCGTAGTTTTCGACTCGTATCAGTTTCATCACAGTCACTCCTTCGTATAAGCGATTGTTCCTCGGCAAATGGTCAATTGGACAGTGAAGCTGTCGTCAAGAATCGCCACATCGGCGTCTGTCCCTTCTTGCAAGCTGCCTTTATTCGAAAGGCCGAGTTCTTTTGCTGCATTGGCGGAAGTCATTGAAACCAGTTCGTTCAAACTGCAGCCGGTGATCGATTGGACGTTTCGGATGGCGGCATCCATTGTCAGGATGCTGCCCGCCAATGTGCCGTCGGCAAGCCGCGCGTCTTTCCGGGTAACTTGCACGTCCTGCCCACCCAAATCGTAAACGCCTGGCGCTAAGCCCTTTGCACGCATTGCATCGGTGATGAGGATCAGCCGTTCTGCCCCTTTTTGGCGGAAAGCCAGTTCAACAGAAGTCGGATGGCTGTGAATAAAATCAGCGATTACTTCTACCGTCAGGCCTTTTTCTGTCAAAGAAGCGCCTACGACACCGGGATTGCGGTGATGGAATGGGCTCATCTGGTTATAGAGATGGGTGACATGGCTCGCGCCTGCACGGACAGCCGCCTGCACTTCCTCAAGCGTTCCATCCGAATGGCCGATCGACGCAATCACACCGTCCTCTGCCAGGTTTTTGATGAATGCCAATCCGTTTGTTGTTTCCGGAGCAAGCGTCACCAGCCGGATTTGGTTCCCGCTGAGCTTCTGCCATTTTTGGAATAGCGGATAGGAAGGTTCCACAATGTGTTCAATCGGCTGTGCCCCTGCCCGCTTATCGGAAATGAACGGCCCTTCCAAGTGGACGCCCAGCATTTCAGCCTGGCCATCCTCCATCTGGAAATCCCGAATATTTTTCAATGCAGCTGAAATGGCTTCATCTGATTGGGTCATTGTTGTCGCCAGAAAACTCGTCGTGCCTTCTTTCGGCAACACGCCAGCCAATCCCTTTACTGCTTCAGGTGTGGCATCCATGGCGTCGTGCCCTGCCGCACCGTGAATGTGGACGTCAATAAACCCGGGAAACGCTGTCCAGTTTTTGCCGGTTGCATCAATATGAACATCTGCCTGTGCTTCAATTTTTTCTGCGACACGGCTGATTTTTCCGCCTTCCAGCAGGATGTCTCCCACGTAACTTTCTTTTGCAGCATCCGCTATGGCGATGCCGGAAATCAATATGCTTTTCTTCATCTCAACCACTCCTTGCGAAAAACCAGGAAAATCACTGTGGATGTCCCTGGTTTTTCTGCTAGTATTATTCGACTTTCAGGATGGAAGCTGTTCCGTGCTCCTGGAAGCCCTCTTTCATGACAGTGACTTGTTGTTCAGTTAAGTTTGTGAAAATAATCGGTGTTGCGATTGAAGGCGCATTGGCTTTCAGGAATTCCAGATCAAGCTTCAACATCGCGTCTCCGCGCTGCACGAGCTGCCCTTGCTCCACCAAAGTCTCAAAGCCTTCGCCTTTCAAGTTGACCGTATCCAGTCCTACATGGATCAGGATTTCAATGCCGGTATCCGTTTCAATGCCGATGGCGTGTTTGGTCGGGAAAACACTGACCACACGTCCGTCAACCGGTGAATAGAGCGTATCTCCAGTTGGCAGGATGGCAAGCCCTGGCCCCATCATGCCTTTTGCAAACACTTCATCCGGCACTTGTGACAACGGAATCAGTTCGCCTGTAATCGGCATTTCAAAATCTTCTGCGACAATCGCTTTCATTGCCGGCTCTTCAGCGGTTGTTTCTTCAATCACTTCCGCTTCTGATCCCGCTGCAGGAGCCGGGTTGCCATTGGCGAGGCGCGGCTTCATGGCATCTGCCAGGAATTCAACTGCTGTGCCGATGACAACCTGGACATTGGTTTTATTGACTTTCATGACACCCATTGCACCGTGGCGCTTAAGGTCTTTTTCGTTTACACGATCTGAATCTTTAACAGTCATGCGCAGGCGCGTCGTGCAATAATCAACGGCGACAATATTGTCTGTCCCGCCAAGCGCTTCAATTGTGTGGTAAGCTCTGGCGTCAACGGCTTTATTGCCAGTGCCTGCATTTTCTGCACCTTCTTCATCTTCGTCTTCACGGCCGGGTGTTTTCAGGTCCAGCTTAACGATCAGGAAGTAGAAGATGACAAAATAAATGGCTCCGACAACCAAGCCCATTACCAATAGGAGCAGCGGATTCTTCGCGAGTCCATAATTCAGCACATAGTCAATCGCTCCAGCTGAAAAGCCGAAACCGTGGTGGATATCCAACGCATAGGCGACCATCATCGAGACGCCTGTCAATAAAGCATGGACTACATACAAAATAGGCGATAGGAACATGAACGAAAACTCAATCGGTTCTGTGATTCCTGTTAAAAACGATGTAAAGGCGATACTGAAGAGCATTCCGCCAACAATGGCTTTGCGCTCTTTTTTAGCTGCCGCATACATCGCAAGACAGGCAGCCGGCAAACCGAACATCATGATCGGGAAGAAACCGGACAGGAATGGTCCTGCTGTTGGATCCCCTTTCAAGAAACGGTTGATTTCCCCGCGGACCACTTCTCCAGAAGCATCCGTAAAAGTACCGAAATCAAACCAAACAATGGTGTTGATGACATGGTGCAATCCAGTCGGCAACAACAGGCGGTTCAAGAAACCGTATGCCCCGACACCGAACATGCCGGCATTTAAAATCCACTCACCTGCACTGTCGATGCCGTCTTGGATCGGTGGCCATGCATAACCGAGCACGCCAGCCAGAATCGTCATGGTTGCTGCAGTGATGATCGGCACAAAGCGCCTGCCGCCAAAGAAGGCAAGCCATTGCGGGAACTTCACATTATAGAATTTATTATACAAAAGACCTCCGACAATACCGGACAAAATACCGGCGAAAACGCCCATATTGATCGACTCGTTAATTGTCACGATCGCCGAAGTCAAAACGAGGTAAGCGATGGCACCGGCCAAAGCCGCTCCACCATTGCCATCATGGGCAAGGCCCATCGCAATCCCGATGGCAAAAATGATTGCCAGGTTGTCGATGATCCCTGCACCGGCTGCCGACATGAACGGAATGCCGAGCATATCATCCTGCCCAAAACGCAACAGCAAAGCGGCCGCCGGCAGTGTAGCGATTGGGAACATCAATGATTTCCCTATTTTCTGCAGAAAACTGAACATAGAATTTCCTCCCTTTTATGTATTCTTAATTTTCACTATATCCATTATCGGTATAGTTGTCTATACCAATTTTAATGATTTCGGAAATAAAGTAAGCGGTTTCTTTGAAGCCTACTAGGAGAAAAAGAGCTGGAATCCCAAGAAGATTCCAGCTCTTTTCCCGATTATTCAAATCCACTCTATCCGAAACTTCATTCCGCCTTTTATATAGGAAAGTAACGCCAGATCTTCATCAATGACTTTGCCGATGACGTTGACCTTGTCATCTGCAGGCAAGTCTCGCTTCGTAATTTGCAACTCGCCCCGGTAACGGCCATAACGCTCGTTGTCGACCGTAATGCTGCCTTTTTCTCTTGCAAGAGTGTTGTTCGGTTCGAGCAGATGTGTGCCGATCAAACCGTATTGGCGCGATTCCATGGAACGGATGCAGTCCCGCGCTGCGTCCCAGCGATTGGTTTGGACAGCCAGCGGTTCCACCTCCACGAGGGCTTGTGCCCGCAGCCGGATTTCTCCTTGATTGAACAAACTGAATTGCTCTAAGCTATCTTCGCTGAGTGTAATGTCGCCTACCAGGACTTTATCCACTTCGCCGTATTCCTTCAAATGCAAATAGGCTTGAAAAGGAGCCATGTCCCGGTGTTCTTCCAGAGTCGGCAGTCTTTTATGTAAAGGTCCGCGAAGAATTCCATCTCCCGGAATAAAAGCCATCACGGTCAATCCTTCACTTTTCAGCCAGCGATTGGTATGTACAAATTCCAGAAGGTCCAGACCTGTTTCCGGTCGCGGATAGAAATTATGCCACATTTCCACAGCATTTTTCTTCAAACCTGCAGCTTCCAACTCAGCTAGCCCTTCCTTTGTTAAGGTGCTGGCATTCAATGCGATTTTCATCTGATGGGAAAGTGCTGCGATTATTTCATTGTCTACTCCGTAATCGATCCGTAGCCCTGTCAGTCCCCACTCCAGCAACCCTTCTGCGTTATCCCAGCCAAATCCGAGATGAGCCAATGACTGCGGTGCAATGTCGGCCATCAGTTCCATATCAAACTGTCTTGCCCAGCGCCCTAATTGCTGCAGCCGTTCCTTGTAAAGCAATGGATTGTCCTCCGGAATATGCAGCGAAGTGAAAATCGATGCAAAACCGAGCTTGCTGACCTTTTCAATATAAATTTCCAATTTCTGAAACGACTCGTCCCCCAAATAAACTGAAATTCCACGCATACTGCCAACTCCTTTTCACTAGACTCATGCATTTTATTAAATAGAAAAAAGGGAGATTTCTCTCCCTTTCTTTTAAATCCCTTCTGCCATCTCTTCTTTAAATCCAAATAGATAAGTGAAGATAAAGCCGAAAATATATGAAACGACCAAACCAACGAAATACCAGAGATATTTGCTTTCGGCAATCAACGGGATCAACGAGATACCTGATACGCCTATTCCCAGCGCAGCTGTATGCATCACTGCCTGGAAAGCTCCACCAAATGCTGCTCCCATACAAGCCGTGATAAATGGACGCCCAAGCGGCAAGGTCACGCCGTAAAGAAGCGGTTCCCCGATGCCTAAGAAGCCAACAGGCAAAGCTCCTTTAATGATGTTTCTTAAGCGCTGATTTTTTGTTTTCATAAATACGGCAATCGTAGCGCCAACTTGTCCGGCTCCAGCCATCGCCAGAATCGGCAACAAAGCAGTCGCCCCTACCGTGTTCATCAACTCCAGGTGAATCGGCGTCAAACCATGGTGCAGGCCGAGCATAACAAGCGGAAGGAAGAATCCAGCCAGGATCCCTCCTGCCAATACTCCACCAACATCAAGTACAGACGTCAAAACAGTCATGATGCCGTCTGACAGGAGACCAGCGACCGGCACAACAGCATAAAGCGAGAAGAAGCCGACAACCAATAGCGTGATCAGTGGCGTAAACAGGATATCGACTGAGCTGTGCATCACTTTGCGGACGTTCTTCTCAACAAATGTCATCAACCAGGCAGCAAAAATTACGCCGAACAACCCGCCTCTTCCGACGACCAGCGGCTCTCCATAAATCACGATGTCGGCCAGCATTGGGTTGAATAGGATTCCTCCTGCAATGGCTCCGAGCACCGGCGTTCCGCCAAATTCTTTGGCTGTGTTCCAGCCGACCAAAATAGCCAAATAAGCGAATACTGTACTTCCAAGCAGCAATAAAATCTGCATCCAGGTTTCAGTAGCATCCACTCCAGCATTTTTAGCGAAGTTGGCTGCTCCGTTGATAATTCCTGAAGCCACCAGGCCTGGAATCAGCGGGATAAAGATATTCCCGACACGACGCAGGAAAAGCTTGAATGGTGTCTTGTTCTTTTCTTTCAGCTTGGCTTTTTTCAAAGCGGCTTTTTCTTCAAAGTCCATATCGTTTTCATCGATATCAGCCATTTCGCCAATCGCCAAGCCAGTTTCATTGCTCATTTCAGCAGCAACTTTATTGACTGTTCCCGGCCCTACAACGATTTGAAGTGTATCGTCTTCAATGACGCCCATCACGCCATCAACACGTTTCAATTCATTTAGATTTACGAGGCTGTCATCTTTAATCGATAAACGCAAGCGTGTCATACAATGTGCTACTTGATTGACATTCCCTTTTCCACCGATTTTGGCAAGAATGTCATGTGCCATTTGTTGTTCTTTTTTCATACTGCCCCTCCGCTCCCCCAAATGTTATAAAGTCTTTCGAATAAATCCACCGGCCGTTTCCAGTTTTTCGATGGCCTGCTCTTTCGTGCAATCCAGCAGACTCATGACGATCGCCGTTTTTACTTGCCCGTCCGCTTTGTCGTAATAATGCTGAGCCGAATCGTAATCGATTTGAGCAGCATCCATGATGATGCGTTTCGAACGCTCAATCAATTTTTCATTGGTGGCCTGAACATCCACCATCAGATTGCCGTACACTTTGCCGATGCCGATCATAGCAGCTGTTGAAACCATATTCAAAACCAGCTTCTGGGCAGTACCGGCTTTCAACCGGGTTGAACCCGTCAATACTTCGGCTCCTGTTTCAATTTCGATTGCCGTGTCTGCATAGTCACTGATCTCGGCACCTTTATTGCACGACATGGCAACCGTTTCTGCACCGACTTGCTTAGCATATTGAAGAGCTCCGATTACATAAGGTGTCCGTCCGCTAGCCGCAATTCCCACCACCGTATCTTCAGCCGCCAAAGAAACCGCTTTCAAATCTGCCATACCCTGTTCCGGATTGTCTTCTACACCTTCAATTGCCGTCTTGATCGCTTCTGTGCCACCGGCAATGATCCCAATAACCTGCTCCGGTGAAACTCCGAAAGTCGGGACACATTCGACTGCATCCAAAATCCCTAAGCGGCCACTCGTTCCAGCGCCGATATAAATCAATCGTCCACCGGCTTTAAAAGAACGGATTGCTTTTTGGACAGCTTTTTCAATCGCTGCCAATTCCATTTCAATGGCTTTTGGTACGAGACGATCCTCTTGGTTCATTGTCTTCAGTATTTCCAGCACTGACATTTCATCCATCTTCATGGTGTTGGTATTGCGTTTCTCTGTGGATAAATTCTCCAGCATCGGATCACCTCTTTTACTTTTATTTCTTGTTTTCATTTTATCCTCAAGAAATTTAATGTCAATATAAATTAATTAAATAATGAATTTTAATTTCATAACTCTCATGAAAAAAAGAGCCTTATTAACGGCTCTTCATCTTCGCAGATTTTCCATTTCACTGCGCGCATCGTAATATTGCTGCAAAACCTTTTCTCCAATCTGTTGGAAAATGCTCATGTACAGCGTGTCGATGACCGTCAATTGAGTCATCCGGGAAGGAATGCTGCCAATGCGGAAATCCTGTTCCACATTCGGCGTGCATAGCCGGATATCTGCTTCTTTGTACAATGGCGATTTGCTCAGCGTGGTGATGGCAATAGCCGTTGCTCCTTTTTTCTGGGCAAAACGTGTAAGTTCCAGTACATCTTTCGTTTTTCCAGAAGTACTGATGGCGACAAAGACGTCTTTTTCCGTTAAGTGCGGAATGACCGACAGCATGTAATGAAAATCAAGTGAGGTAATCGAATGATAGCCCAGTTTGGTGAATTTGTACTGGGCATCCACTGCAGCAGTCGAAGAACCCCCAACTCCGAAAAAGACAATTTTCCCAGCATGTTGAATCGCTTCAACCGCTTTTGCCAATTCTTTTCGGTCCATCGAGTCTGCACATGATTCAATCGCAGATTTATTGACGTGAATGATTTTATGGAAGAGATCGTAAGGAGAGTCTTTCTTAGTCAAAGCCGAAAAATCCGTGAGATTGCTATCCGTCAAGGTCAAGTCTTTCATCAGCGCCAGCTTAAAGGATTTAAAGCTGCCAATGCCGATCGATTTACAGAAGCGGATAATCGTTGCTTCACTGACACTTGATTTTTCAGAGAGTTCTTTTATCGTCATATGTGGGACAGCTTCTGGATTTTCAAGAACATACTCACCGATCCGTCCCTCTGCATCAGATAACTGGGGCAGTACTTCTTTTATTTTCTGCATCAAAGAAGTCATCTTTGAACCTCCTGTAATTCTGCTTTCGAGATTTACTGATTGCCTATCCAAATCCCAAAGCAGTGCGTAAAGATTTTTCATTCAACTTATCTAGCATACATGAAAGTCCTGCAGATGTTGAGTCACTTCTCCCAATGAAGTATATGTCTGCGTAAGTTGCTGCTTTATTCCATTTATCTTGAAAAAACCGGACAACAGAAGTCCTGTTGTCCGGCTGGGATATAAAGTTACGAGGCAGCGGCTGCCGTATTTTCTTTTTTGCTCTTCAGGAAATTGATGACGAAAATCCCTAATACAATAGCCAAGCCGATGATATCCGTCAAGGTTTCGGGGACAATCAGCATCAACGCTCCCGCCCCGAGAACGATGCGGAACAGCACATTGAGCTTTGTCTGGAAATAGCCTTCTGCAGCTGCACTTAAACCAATGATGCCGATTATAGCGGTGATGGTGATCATCACGATTTCCAGTATCGGCGGCAAGGCAAACTCGGTGGCGTTGACCGCAATGCCGGTCGTATCGATCATCAGCATGGCTGGGTTATAGACGAACAGGTACGGGATAATGAATCCCGCAATCGACAAACGCAGCGCGTTTAAACCGGTCCGCATCGGATCGCCTCCGGATATCCCCGCACCGGCAAATGCGGCGAGTGCGACCGGTGGTGTAATGTTGGCAAAAATTCCGAAGTAGAATACGAACAAATGCGCAACCAGTACCGGAATGCCGAATTCAGCAAGTGCCGGCGCTGTCATGGTAGCCGTGATGATATAGGCCGGGATGGACGGCAAGCCCATTCCCAAAACAATAGAGGCAAGCATTGTCAGGAACAAGGTCCAGAACAACGACCCTGCGCCAAAGCTTGTAATCGCTGACGTCATAACCGTACCAAAACTGGTCAGGCTGACGACACCGATGATGATGCCGACGACCGCACAGGCGATCATGACAGACAAGGATTGCCGTGCGCCATTTTCCAGCGCTTCGAGTATATCCTTAAAGCCCATGCGCGTCGATTTTCTGAACGCAGCCACGATGACCGTCAGCACGATGGTATAGAATGCCGCATAGGCAATCGGCATTCCCGTATAAAGCATGAAGATCAAGCCCACAATCGGCAACAGCAAATGGCCTTTTTCTTTCAGCACTTCTTTGGTTCTTGGCAAATCCGCTTTCGGAATGCCTTTCAGGTTTTCTTTGCCGGCACGGAAATGCACCTGCATGATGACGCCCAGAAAGTACAGCACTGCCGGCAGTAAAGCTGCAAGCGCAATCGTTCCGTAGGAGATGCCCGTGGTTTCAGCCATGATAAAGGCACTCGCCCCCATGATCGGCGGCAAAATTTGCCCGCCCACAGAGGCACTCGCTTCTACGGCGCCGGCAAAGTTTTTATTGTAGCCGATTTTTTTCATCAAGGGGATGGTGAACGCACCGGTTCCCACAACGTTGGCAATCGCCGAACCGTTGATGCTGCCCATGAACCCACTGGAAATAACCGCGACTTTGGCAGGTCCGCCTTGCCTGCTGCCGGCTAAAGCCATAGCTAGGTCATTGAACAATTGGCCCATCCCCGATTTGGCGAGAAACGCACCAAACAGGATGAACAGGAAGATGAATTGCAGGGAAGCCGAAATGGCCGTCGAATAAAGACCTTCCGTCTTCAAATAGAGTTGCCCAAAAATATCGCCAAGGTCGAATGGCCTCGTCATCAGCATGTTTGGCATCCAAACGAAATGGCTGATGAATGGGTAGGCCAGGAACACCAACGCCAAAATCGGCAGGATGATGCCGGTTACGCGCCGTGCTGCTTCAAGGACCAGCACAACCGTCAGAACCGCAAAAATGATATCCAACGTATTCGGGATTCCTCCGCGCGTGGTCATGATATCGTTGTATTCGTATATCAAATAACCCGCGGTCCCCAAACTGAAGATAAATAAAATCCAGTCATAGAAAGGGATTTTCGTGCGATCCTGCTTTTTGAAAGTTGGATAGACAAGGAAAATCAAGCCCATCCCGACAGCTACGTGGATCGACCGCGCCTGAAGGGCAGGCATCGGATTGAAGGTCACATAGAGATGATAAATCGAATAAGCGATGGCGATCGCTGCTATCAGAAAAACCAGCTTCCGATTTTTCAGTTTGCGGACTTTGGCATCTGTATCGTATTTCTCTAGCACTTCCTGGCTGAGGGTTTTGTCTTCTTCATGGGCAGAAACGCTTTCAACATCCAAATCCCGGTTGTCTTTTGTCATAGTTTATTCCCCCTCATATAATCCCACAGATCAATAAATTCAATCGTGATCGTCACCATCTCGTAATCTTCCGTATAGTCATATAATGGAATTTCCTTGTTGGCGGTTTTTATCGTTGTTTGTGCATTTTGTGAGACCGTCAAATTCATTTCTTTGAAGAGCCGTCCGATTTCCATATGGACATAGCCATCTTTTGACGGGATGATTTTTCCATCTGAAGGGACACCTGCGCCGTAAGTTTTAAACTTCGTTTCTGCCAGCAACAGGCTGTCGCCGTCCCGCTCATAAAACTCCAGCCACTGTTCTTTTTCCACTGAATGGATCCATTGCAAGGTAAAATCCGTTTCTTTCAAATAATAGCGTTCCCCGCCAAAGTTGAATTGTACGACAGGGATCCGCCACAACAGGAAAAAAAGGAGCATAATCACACATGCTCCTCCCGCCAATACTTTATTGTTCATCGTAGTAACGCTGTGCCCCTGGATGCAACGGTGCCACCAAGCCTTCCTGTGCAGCTTCCAATGTAATATCGGCGGCTGCCTGGTGAGAATTCTCGAGCGTGTCCAGATTTTCGAAGAAGGTTTTGGTCAATTCGTAGACATCGTCTTCGCTCATATCCGAGTGGACCACCAATGCGTTCATGATTGCTGCAGTCGGAACAGGTTCTTCATTTCCGTAAGTATCTGCTGGAATCTCAAGTGCAATAAAGTAGGACTGGTCTTCCGCTACCCGCTCTACATCTTCAGGAGCGATGGAAACCATGCGGATGTCCAGTGTTTCAGAAAGCTCCAGCAGTGATGCATTCGGCAGGCCGCTTGTCAGGAAGGCCGCGTCGATCTGTCCGGCACGCAAGCCGTCAGCCGCTTCCGCATACCCCAGATAATCCACTTGAATGTCATCGTAGGTGATGCCGTAGCCTTCAAGCAGCGTACGCGCGTTCACTTCCACTCCCGAGTTCTGATCGCCCACTGCAATTCGCTTGCCGCGCAGGTCCTCGAAAGTTTCAATACCTGAATCCGCTGTGGTGACGATTTGCACATAGTTAGGATACAAAGCAGCGATTTGGCTGATTTTATCTGTCGGCTCTGTAAAGCCTTCAGTTCCTTCCACCGCTTGGCTGACCACGTCACTCATCGTGAATGCCATTTCGATTTTGTCTTCTTTGATCAAGTTGACGTTCTCCACAGAGGCCCCGGTTGTTTGGGTTCTCGAGTTGACGCCGTACTGTGAACTGTAGGTTTCAGCCAGCGTTGATCCAATGATGTTATAGGGCCCGGATGCTCCACCAGTAGCAATGGTGACAATATTCGCTTCCAATCCAGCAGTGTCCCCACCGCCTTCTTCCGGATTCGTCGTCGTATTGTCTTCTCCACAAGCTGCCAAGACCATGCTTCCGGCAATGACTAAAGAAAATGCACTTGCCTTCGTTTTCTTCATCTCTCTACCCCCTTGTTTTTTTTAATTATACCGATATTCTGTATGGATTCATAGGAAGTATTCACTTTTTTCTGATTATACTAACTACTAAAAGACTGCAACTACGGATGCTCTTTTCAAAACTTTAAAGAAAGGGTTGTATTAGTGGATAATTTTCATTGACAGTTTCTTCAAACAGGCATAGAGTAGGCTCATATTTCAGTTCTCTCGATGAAGGAAGGGTCTCGTATGCGTTCCTGGAAAAAGAAGCGGATCGCCGTTTCTCCCCCGGTGGTGATTTCCGGAAGCTTTTTGTTGTTGATCTTGGCAGGTACAATTTTGTTGAAGATGCCGTTCGCGACTACACGGCCAATTTCCTGGACCGATGCTTTTTTCACTGCTACTTCGGCCACGACAGTGACTGGACTCAGCGTCTTTGATCCAGGCACGGTACTTACAGGATTTGGGGAGCTGGTCCTTCTTGTGATGATTCAATGCGGAGGCATCGGATTGATGACATTCGCGGTTGCCATCCTCATTCTGTTCCGTAAGAAAATTGGGCTCCAAAACCGGATTTACGTCCAGGAATCACTGTCGCAAAGTACTATTGGCGGCATCGTCAAGCTTGTTAAACTGATTCTCACTTTTGCTTTATCTGTAGAAGCGGTTGCCATCATACTGCTGACCCTCTACTGGATACCGGAATTCGGCTTTAAAGATGCACTCCATTACAGTGTCTTCCATGTCATTTCCGCGTTCAATAACGCCGGGTTCTCCTTGTTTCCTGATAACTTGATGAGTTTTGCCGGAGATCCGCTTGTGAACCTATTAATCTCTGCGTTATTTATCGTAGGGGGCATCGGGTTCACCGTTGTCATCGATGTCTATCAAAAAAAGCAGTTCGCCAATGGGCATTGCATACCAAACTGATGGTCAGCGGCACTTTAATTTTAAATGCGATTGGCATGATCGTCATTTTCGCTTTGGAATATGGCAACCCGGGCACTCTCGGGCATATGTCCTTGCCGGATAAGTTATGGGCTTCCTATTTCAGTGCAGTAACTCCGCGTACTGCAGGATTCAATACGCTGAACTACGGAAATTTTGAAGATCCAACTCTGCTGTTCACCATGCTGTTGATGTTCATCGGCGGCGGCAGCGCTTCGACGGCTTCCGGCATCAAGTTGACCACATTTGTCGTTGTCATCCTGGCAGCTGTTGCGTTTTTGCGTTCACAACGCGAACCTGAGATTTTTGGAAGATCCATCCGGCTGGAAGCGATATTGCGTTCACTCGCCATCACCACAATCAGTGTATTGCTGGTAATCTTCTTCCTGTTTTTATTGGCTGTGACGGAGAAAATTCCGTTCCTGCCTTTGGCATTTGAAGTGGTTTCCGCTTTTGGAACGGTCGGCTTGTCGATGGGCATTACCGGTGATTTAAGTCCTCTTGGCGAAATCCTGTTGAGCCTGGTGATGTTCACCGGCCGTGTCGGGCCGTTGACTTTGTTCTTTATCTTAATGAAACCGCGCAATGAACATTACCGATATCCTTACGATTCGGTATATACCGGTTGAAAATAAAAAAGTGCAGCATCCCAAAAATCTGGATGCTGCACTTTTTTCGATTTCGTTTTGATTAATTATCTGCTACTTTGACCATGCCGTACGATGTGATGAGATGCCACATATTTTGTGGAATATCCAAAGTGCCGACCATTTTTTGTGTGATGACCGGATGGATTTCCTGCTCTTTGCCTTGCTTCACTTTCTCGGTCCATTCCGGATCGATCAGTGCTTGGCGGCCGATCACGACGATATCCGCCCCTTCTTCCAATGCCGTCAATGCATCTTCAGGTGTTTTCACACTTCCGACTGCGACAAAAGCAATGCGGCCATTGATGTGGTTCGCGAGGATACGGACAATGCTGTCGCCTTGTTCAGCGCCTCTTGGTTTTTTCTTGAATTCCATCAGCGATACATGAAGATAATGGATGCCGCCTTGAATCAATTCTTCCACCAAAATTTTTGTTTCTTCTATAGTATAGCCAACTGTCGTTTCATTGTTTTCTTCCGGAGACAATCGGTAACCGACGATAAACTGTTCATCTGCATATTCAGCGACAATGTCTTTGACTTTTTTCAATACAGCCAACGGGAACTTCATGCGGTTTTCCAAACTGCCTCCCCATTGATCCTGGCGCAGGTTTGTAGCCGTAGAAATGAATTGCTGAAGCAAGTAAGTATTGGCACCATGGATTTCTACGCCGTCAAAGCCCGCTTCAATCGCTCTTCTAGTCGTTTCACCAAAATCAACGATGATCGCTTCGATTTCCGCTTCTGTCAATTCACGTGGTGCCGGCTTGCCTGATGCATTCGGCACTGAACTTGGCGCAACCGTTTCATTCGTCTTGATCAGCTCAGCCTGCCCTTGTCGTCCGCCATGCTGAATTTGCAGAATCGCTTTGCTGCCTTTTGATTTCATTTCTTTAGCCATTTGAGTCAAACGCGGAATCGCATTGTCGTCAAAACCGATAAACTGGTTCGGGAACGCGATGCCGTTTTCTGAAACGGCGATGCACGCAGATATGTACAGGCTTCCAAGTCCAGCGCGGCGGTTGTAATAGGTTAGTTCCTGATCCGAGACGGTGCCGTCTTCATTTCCGGAATACGTCGTCATCGGTGCTACACCTAAGCGGTCGTTTAGGACGACGCCGTTCGGCAATGTAATTTCTTTAAATAATTCTGTATATAGTGGATTCATGAAACTTCCTCTTTTCTGCATATAGGTTCTCTTCCGAAAGGCTTCGGTATTTCAAAATAGCATACGGATTTTCAGGAATCAAGAATACACGCTCGCCCCCTTTTTCTGGTACATTATTTTTGACCAGCCCCAGTTCGAATGTTACGCTTTTCAACGAATTCGTAAATTAGGAGGAATTTTCCATGACAGCACAAACTCATAAAGAAATTCATTTGGTGAATCGCCCTGAAGGCATGCCGACCAACGATGATTTTAAATTTGTCGAAAAAAACGTTCCGGCACCGGGCGAAAACGAAGTCCTCTTGAAAACACTTTACTTATCAGTAGACCCTTATATGCGCGGCCGGATGCGAGACGTAAAATCGTATATCGCACCATTCGAATTAAATAAAGTATTGGTCGGCGGCGTTCTTGCCGAAGTGGTCGAGTCCAATTCGGATTTATTTAAAAAAGGCGACATCGTCAACAGTAACCTTAGCTGGGCTGAATACAATGTAGCAGCTCCAGAGAAATTGCAAAAAGTCGATCCATCTCAAGCACCGATTACGGCACGCCTCAGCGTTCTTGGATTGACCGGCCTTACAGCTTACTTCGGCTTGCTGGACATCGGCAAACCACAGGCTGGCGAAACGGTTGTCGTTTCAGGCGCGGCCGGTGCAGTCGGTTCGATTGTCGGACAAATCGCTAAAATCAAAGGCGCACGTGCAGTAGGCATCGCGGGATCTGATGACAAAGTCGATTACTTGGTCAATGAGCTCGGCTTTGACGCAGCCGTCAACTACAAGAAAGACAGCTTCGAAGAAGACTTGATCAACGCGCTTCCGGATGGCGTCGATGTTTACTTCGATAACGTCGGCGGCGACGTATCTGACGCGGTCATCAATCAGCTGAACAGAAATGCACGCGTTTCACTATGCGGTTCAATTTCGTCTTACAACTCGCCAGGCGAAGACGTCGGTCCGCGTATGCAATGGAAATTCATCAAGACCAGCTCCATGATGAAAGGCTTCACGCTCGGCGATTACGCGAAAGAGTTGCCGACAGGCGCCGCGGCACTTGCCGAATGGCTGCAGGAAGGCAAATTGAAATACGACGAAACGATTGTCGAAGGCTTTGAAAACACACCGGAAGCATTTTTTGGACTCTTCAAAGGCACCAACCTCGGCAAGCAATTGGTAAAAGTCGCTGACCCTGATTTTGCAAAGCTATAAAACTGTGGAAAGCCGCCTTTTCGGGCGGTTTTTTTCCATTTAATTGGCGATACTATCCGCATGGAGTGAAATACTTTCCAAAACGGCGCAAATACTTTCCATTTCGAATGAAATACTTTCCAAACTCACATAAATACTTTCCGAACACGAAAAAGCCGCGTCAGCTCACTCGCTGACGCGGTTTTTCTGTTTATGCGGATACACATTTTCCAGGACAACTATTTTCCACTCCCCAACGAGCAGATTTCCTTATAATTCCTTGAGGAACCGGAAAACTGAACGCGGAAGAAAGAAAATCACATCCAAGATACTAGTGAAAAAGTCTATTACATCAAAAATCCACCAGCGATCTTTTTTCTCCTTGCTTCTCGTTTTGATTGCCATCCATCATCCCCGCCTCTTCTGCTTTTTAATGTATACGCAGAAGCAGCAGAAATGGTTTCATTTTCCATTGAGATTAAATGCACCTGCCAATAAATGCAGCGTGTCCATGCGGTTATCCGCTCCGAAAATGTTCGGAATGATGGTGATTTCGTCTGTCTTATAGCGTTCTGCAATGGATTCGACCTGGGCTTTTACTTGTTCCGGTGTGCCGATCAGCATACGCTGCCGGTTGCGTGCCACTTTTTTCTGTTCACTGGCGTTGAAGCCGCGCTTTTTCGCCGTCTCAACGGACGGGTAATAAGGAGGCGGTGAATCGGATTCAACAAACAACAGCCATAGATCAAAAGCCGTCGCCAGCTCCTCGGCTTTTTCCAGCGTTTCAGCAACGACTGCAAAAACAGCGATGATTACTCTCGGTTCCTGAAGAAAGGGCGATGGCTGGAATTCTTCACGGTATGTGTCCACTACCTCCACGCCTTGCTGCGATGGCTTAGCGAAATGGGCATACGCATAGCCCATTCCTTGTTCAGCAGCAAGACGGGCGCTGCCCTGCCCGGTTCCAAGCAGCCACAATTCAGGCGCTGTCTCCACAATCGGCATGGCCTTCAACGATCGAAAGCGGTGCTCGCTGTTAATGTCATCACTAAAGTATTTCTGCAAATCCGTCAATTGCTGATCATAAGGCAGCCGTTTCGTTTTGCTTTCATTTAAAGCTTCATTGACAATCCGGTAGCTGCGGGAGCGGCCGATGCCAAGATCGATGCGGCCCGGATGCAGTGCTTCAAGCATCCGGAAATTCTCCGCAACTTTATAAGCGCTGTAATGCGGCAGCATAACGCCTCCCGAACCGATTCGGATGGTCTCAGTGGACGTCGCCAAATGCATCATCAGCATTTCAGGCGTACTGCCGGCAACCGACTCCACCTGGTGATGTTCAGCCACCCAAAAGCGCTTATAGCCGAGACGTTCGGCCAGTTGAACGAGTTCCGTTGTCTGCTTCAGGGCAGCCGCTGCCGTGCCGCCTTCGTCAATCGGCGAATAATCGAGGATATTCAATGAAATCATCTGTCTATCTCCCTTCGCAAGTCCTTAAATCTTAGCATGTCATTCCGAATCCTCTCCACTATCACGCCCTGCAATAGAACGTGAATCCATTTTGTGACATACTTCATAAAATAGCCGCTTGTTTCGAACCGCTTCAGTTCCTCTTTTTCAGGCATTCGATTAAACTGTAGATAGAAAAACAAAGAAAACGTTTACACCATTTCCATTCCATCAATGACTTTTAAGCTGCCCTTGCCTGCGATCAACATACCCATCCATGTGAACTTACTCAATTATGAAAGGCAGGAGCTTCCTCATGAAAAAGATCTCATTTTTAGGCTTTTTGATTTTATTGCTGCTGGTGCTTTCCGGGTGTTCAACCTTCAATTCCGGCAGTGCAGCCACCGGTCAATCGGCGGATACAAGCACATCCAAATTTCCAGACAATCCAAACACAGACCTTGAATTCGACACAGACAAACTGCAGGATATTTGGCTGGCCGGCGGTTGCTTCTGGGGAGTCGAGGCTTATATGGCACGGGTTTACGGCGTCTATGACGTCACCTCGGGTTATGCAAACGGCAACACCGAAAATCCGAGCTATGAAGAAGTGATCCATGACAATACCGGACATGCCGAAACAGTCCACGTCCGATACGATCCCGAACGTGTGGACTTGGAGAAGTTGCTTGGCCATTATTTCATGATCATCGATCCGACACTTCTGAACCAGCAAGGAAATGACCGTGGTGAGCAATACCGGACCGGCATTTATTATGAAAGTGAAGCCGACCGTGCTGTCATCGACAAAGCAGTTGCTGCAGAGAAAGAACGCTATGACGATCCGATCGTCACTGAAGTCGAAGCGCTTGAACATTATTACCTGGCAGAAGAATACCACCAGGATTACCTTGAAAAAAATCCGGATGGCTATTGCCACGTTGAGTTTGATACGTTGGAAGATCAGGAAATTGAAGGAGGCGCTCAGTCATTGATCGATCCGGCGCTTTATCCGAAACCAAGCGACGAAGAATTGAAAGCGAAGTTGACGGACATCCAATATGAAGTGACACAGGAAGACGCGACTGAACCTTCTTTCTCCAATGAATACGATGGTTTCTACGAACCGGGCATTTATGTGGACATCACTACCGGAGAGCCCTTGTTCTCTTCTGCGGATAAATACGACTCCACAACCGGATGGCCGAGTTTCACCAAACCCATTGATCCAGCTGTCGTCACTGAGCATGAAGACGGCATGCTGTTCATGAAACGGACTGAAATCAGAAGCCGCGCCGGCGACAGCCACTTGGGGCACGTTTTCAATGACGGACCCAAAGACAAAGGTGGACTTCGCTATTGCATGAACAGCGCCGCCCTGCTGTTTATCCCAGAAGCGGAAATGGAAGCAGAAGGCTACGGCTTTTTGCTGGATAAAGTTAATTGATCTATCTGCCCGAAAAGACATTCAGCATCAAGCTGAGTGTCTTTTTTTAAACAAAATTAAAAGCAGAAGCAAGGAAAATTTAATTTCCTGCTTCTGCTTATTATTTTGTTTACGTATTGTCCAGCTACACGGCTACTTCCGCTTTTCTTCTTGTCCAGCTACAGCGCCCAGCTCTTTGGGTCATAAGCCAACCCAGCGCCGTGGCAAAGAGCGCCACTTTGCCGGTCTGCCTTATGCCCGGCAGAGCTACACGGCCGTTTCCGCTTTTCTTCATTGATCCACAATAAAATACCTTGCATCAGGATGGGCAAAAACGATTGCCGATACGGAAGCTTCGGGATCCATCATGTATTCTTCTGTCAGATGGACGCCGATGTCCTCGGGTTTGATGAGGTTGAACAGTTTTGCCTGGTCTTCCAGGTTCGGACAAGCCGGGTAGCCGAAAGAAAAGCGCTGCCCCTGGTATTTCGCAGCAAAGCGTTCGCGCATCGAGAAATCCGTTGCGTCGGGGAAGCCCCATTGGTCGCGGATTTCCTGATGGATGCGTTCGGCAAAGCCTTCTGCCAATTCCAGCGCAGTTGCCTGAAGTGCATGGCTTTCCAGGAACTTGCCTTGTTCTTTCAAACGTGTTGCTTCGTCACGGACACCGAATCCTGCAGTCACTTGCATAAAGGCCACATAATCCATTACCCCGCTGTCGACCGATTTCAAATAATCGGCCAGGCATAGGAATGGCGGAGCCGATTGGCGCGGGAACGTAAAGCGTTCGATTTCCGTTTTGGCGTCTTTCGGGTCGTAGATGACGACATCGTCGCCGTCACTTTGAGCCGGGAAAAATTGATAAAGTCCAGATGGCTTCAATAAGCCGGAGCCCAAGAAATTCGTAGCCAGTTCATGCAGCTGAACCGCACGCGGATCCCCATTTGCCAGGGTTTTATCATTATAGCCTTTCAGCCCAAGATGATGGCCGATCAAGGTGCGCATGTTGACGTAAGGATACAGGTGCGCCACTGAATATTCCTTCAGCACATGGCGCCGTAAATCATTCGGTACGTAAACCGGTACGTCTTCACGAACCGTCTTGACCGGCTTTTCAGCAACAGCAACAGCCGGCTTGGCTGCGCGCGCTGCTTCAGAAGCTTGGCGCTTTTCCTGTTGGGCATCCAATTCCAGCAGCAATTCCTGTTTGCCGGCTCCACTTTGGAGACGGTTGGCCAGATCCAGCCCCTGCATCGCGTCTTTTGCATAGATGACCGGTCCATCGTATTCCGCTGAAATCTTGGTTTCCGTAAAGCGTCTCGACAAAGCCGCGCCGCCTACCAGAATCGGCACATCGATGCCCGCTTCCTTGAAATCCTGGGCGGTGATGACCATCTGTTTTGCAGACTTGACCAGCAAGCCAGACAAGCCAATCATGTCCGGCTTTTCTTTGCGGATCACTTCAATCAAAGTCGCCGGCGACACTTTAATGCCGACATCGATTACTTTAAAGCCATTATTGCTCAAAATGATTTCGACCAGGTTTTTACCGATGTCGTGGACATCGCCTTTTACGGTAGCCAGAACGATTTTTCCTTTTCCGGAATCGTCTTCTTTCTTCTCCATGAACTGTTCAAGGAATGAAACCGCGGCTTTCATGACGCCGGCACTTTGCAGCACTTCGGCGACAATCAATTGATTGTCATTGAACAGCCGGCCAACTTCAGCCATTCCTTTCATCAAAGGTCCATTGATAACATCCAGCGGTTCATCGTACATCTCCAGAGCTTTTTCCAAGTCTGGAATCAACCCTTCTTTTGTGCCTTCGATAATGTAATAAGCCAAACGGTCAGGCACCGTTTTCGGGATATCGTCTTCGGTCTTTTCTTTTTTCTTATCGCGGTAGAAAGCGGTGAATTCAGCTAAAGTTTCATCAGTTGTCGTAAACAGCAATTCATTGGCCATATCGATTTCCAGCTTCGGAATCGATGCATAACGCTCCAGTTTTTCTGTATTGACGATGGCGTAATCCAATCCAGCCTGCGTACAGTGGTATAGATAAACCGCATTCAGCACTTCACGGCCAACCGGCGGCAAACCGAAAGATACGTTGCTGACGCCAAGAATGGTCAAAGCTCGCGGCATTTTTTCCTTGATCAGGCGAATGCCTTCAATGGTTTCTACTGCAGAGCCGATGTATTGCTGATCTCCTGTACCGACCGGGAAGACCAGTGGATCGAAAATGATATCTTCCGGTGCCAGACCCCATTTATTGACCAGCAGATCATAAGACCGTTCGGCAATTTCCAGTTTGCGCTCACGTGTAACGGCCATTCCCGGCTCGTCGATCGTTCCGACAACAACTGCTGCCCCATATTTTTTCACCAGCGGCATCACTGCGTCAAAACGCTCTTCCCCATCTTCCAGGTTGATCGAGTTGATGATTGCTTTGCCTTGTGAATATTTCAGCGCCACTTCAATGACTTCTTCATCCGTGGAATCAATCACCAATGGCACTTTGACTTTCTTGACAACTTCTTTCATGAAGTTCGTCATGTCTTCCACTTCATCCCGGTCCGGGTTCGCCAGGCAGATGTCAATGACATGCGCACCATTCTTGACTTGTGCACGGGCGATTTCGGCAGCCTCTTCAAACTGGCCATCGATGATCAAACGCTTGAATTTGCGGGAACCGATGACATTTGTGCGTTCTCCGATAAACAGCGGACGCATGGTTTCATCGTATTGCAGCGGTTCGATCCCAGACACCACATGGCCGTGGTCAACCGGGTCCGGCTTTCTTGGTGCCAGACCTTCCATTGCTTCACGGACTGCTTTGATGTGTGCAGGCGTAGTTCCACAACAGCCGCCTACGACGTTCAACCAGCCTTTATCGGCAAAGCCGCGCAGTTTTTTCGCCAGTGATTCCGGCGTTTCATGGTAATGGCCATCTTCGTCCGGCAGGCCGGCGTTCGGGTAACAGCTGACATAGCCATCCGACAACTCCGATAGCGAGCGGATGTGGTCCGTCATGAATTCTGGTCCTGTTGCACAGTTCAAGCCGACCGACAAAGGTTTGACGTGTTCAATCGAGATGTAGAACGCTTCGATGCTTTGCCCGGCAAGTGTCGTGCCCATCGGTTCGATGGTCCCTGACACCATAATCGGCAATTCGATTCCGGTTTCTTCAAACGCCTGTTTGATGCCGATGGTCGCCGCTTTGACATTCAGCATGTCCTGGCTTGTCTCCAACAAAATCAAATCCGCTCCGCCTTCAATCAAAGCCTTGGCTTGCACATAAAAGTTTTCCAGCATTTCATCGAATGTCGCGCCGCCCGTCACCGACAATGTTTTCGTCGTCGGTCCAATAGCGCCGGCCACAAAACGCGGCCATTCCGGCGTTGAAAAAGCAGCAGCAGCCTTTTTGGCGATTTCCACTCCACGCCGGTTGATTTCCGCTGCCTGATTGCCGATTCCATACTCATCCAACACGATCGGCGTTCCGCCGAATGTATTGGTGCAAAGAATATCAGCTCCCGCTTCCAGATAGGCCGCATGGATCTCTTCAATAACCTCCGGACGGATAATATTCAAATATTCGTTGCAGCCGTCAAATTCATCGCCGCCAAAATCCTCCGGAGAAAGATCCGCATTCTGGATCATGGTTCCCATAGCTCCATCGATGATCAATATTCTTTTTTCGAGTTGTTGTTCAATAAGATGTTTGGACATGTATAGGATCGCTCTCTTTCTGTTGATCTAGTTGTCTGATGTAATGGATCAATTCCACGGTCATATCGTAACGGACAAACGGCGTGATCAGGTAGATGCCATGGAACAGTTCAGCCGCCGTATCGATCAATTCTTTCGCAATCTGGATGCCTTCTGCTGTTGCGCGGTCTTTGTCTTCACCGCAAGCGCGCATGCGTTCAAGCGCATCTTCCGACAGCTTGATGCCCGGCACTTCATTGTGCAGGAATTCGGCACTGCGGATGCTCGTCAACGGCATGACTCCGATAAAAATCGGAGTCTCCAGGTGTTTGGTCGCTTCGTGGATTTCGATGATTTTCTCTTTTGTGTAAACCGGCTGCGAGATGAAATAATCCGCACCGCTTTCGATTTTCTTCTCAAGTCTCGCTACGGCCCGGTCCAGCACACGGACATTCGGGTTGAATGCCGCAGCG
The DNA here is from genome assembly GCF_014836985.1 of Planococcus wigleyi. Classification (GTDB taxonomy): domain Bacteria; phylum Bacillota; class Bacilli; order Bacillales_A; family Planococcaceae; genus Planococcus; species Planococcus notacanthi. The sequence goes on from NZ_JACSPU010000005.1 coordinate 383,937, forward strand.
ACTGAAAAGTTGGCTTTTTTCCGCAAAGGCTTGCCGGAAAATGAAATCCCTTCATTGAGCTTTTTGATCAATTGGATCAATTCCATGCTCGAGACGTCATAGACGCTGGTTGCTCCCGGGAAATCGCCGACTTTGGTCGGATCTCCTGTTACGGCGAGTATATCATGGATTCCGAGCGCATCGAGCCCCATCAAATGCGATTGCAGACCGATCAGGTTGCGGTCACGGCAAGTAATGTGGGCAAGCGCCCGAATGTCTTGCTTGTGTTTGAGGATGGAGCCCATCGCCATATTGCTGATGCGCGGCGATGCCAAAGAATTGTCCGCCATGGTTACGGCATCCACTCCGGCCTCGTTCAAAGCGGCAGAGCCTTCCAGGAATTTAGTGGTATCCAAATGGCGCGGTGTGTCCAGTTCCACAATGATGGTCCGTTCCGTTTTGGCTTTTTCATGAAGCGGTTTGACTGCCAATGCTTCCGCTTCACGGATGACAATCGGTTTTCTTTCCGTGACTTCTTTATGGACAATCGGCGGCAAATGGTTCAGGTGCTTTTTCACCGCTTCAATGTGCTTTGGCGTCGTGCCGCAGCAGCCCCCAATTAAACGGACCCCTTCTTCTCTCAACAACAAAGCGGCGCGTCCAAAATAATCCGCTTCCGATTCATAGACGATCCGCCCATCTTCTACATCCAGCAGGCTGGCATTCGGATAAGCTGACAAAAACGCTTTTTCAGGCAAGGTGACTTCTTCAAAAGCCTGGATGGTATGGTGAGGTCCCAGGCGGCAGTTGACGCCGACAATATCTGCGCCAAGCGTTTCCAATTGATGCAGGGCTTCATTCAACGACATTCCATTTTGCAGAATGCCTGGATCATGCATAGATACTTGCGCAATCAATGGCGTGTCGGTCATCCCTTTCAGGTGCTTGACCGTTTCCGCGAGTTCTTCGAAATCGTAGTAGGTTTCCAGCAACAGACCGTCCGGATCTCCCGACAGCAAATGGCTTGCCTGCTGATCGACCATCGCAATGATTTCCTGCATGGTGGCATCGCTTTTCCGGATTCCGCGGATTCCGCCGATGGTCCCGAAAACAAATTGGCCGCCTGGCGCTGCCGCGCGTTTGGCGATGTCGATAGCGGCTTTATTGATATCAGCGACTTGCGCTTCCAAACCGTAGCGTGCCAGCTTCGCCGCATTCGCTCCATACGTGTTGGTCTGGATGATGTCCGCACCGGCTTTGATGTAATCCAGATGGATCTTCTCAATCACTTCCGGGCGCTGCAGGTTCAATTCCTCGTTGCAATATTCGATGCCATACGAATACAGCAATGTTCCCATGGCTCCATCCGCTGTCAAAATCCTGGTCTTTAATTCGTCTAATAAACCCACTCTTCTCAACCTCCCATATATACAAAAAAAGCCTTCATGAAAAAGAAGGCTTTACGATATCAAACTCGTTCCTTTTCATCTGCCAGACAATTTCTTGCCTGCTGGATTTAGCACCTGACCTTTCGGCTGGTTGCTGAAGCTTCATAGGGCCAGTCCCTCAACTTCTCTCGATAAGAATTCACTATTCAGTTTTAAGTATTCTAAATATGGTACCTGTATCTGAAGAGCAGGTCAAGACAATCTGTCAAAAAACAATGAAATTTCTGTGATTTTTTTCACAATGTATACGTTTAGTGTATAAATCAATTTTATACTTTCATCCAACCGTTGAAATTAGACCAGGAAAAGGGCGTTATATTTTTATAAAGGCACTTAGAAAAATTTCCGAATGCATTCCGATTTTTTGCAGTCCTGCAATTCAATTTTTCTTCAGGAAAATCGTCCATTGATAGAATTGAATCGTATGTCATGTACATCAAATCGATACCAAGTGAACGGCCCTTCTTCCAGCATCCAGCTGATTTCCATCTTCACTGGAACGGTCAGTCCCCCCACTTTCCGCTGCTTTTTAACAGTGCCCACGCACAGCAGGGGACGGGCGTCTTCTCCACTGTCTTTGTAGCGCCAGGCTTCCACTTTCAGCAATTCGTTTTGTTCATTGAAAAAATAAGTGACAGAACCTTTAAGGCCTTCAAAATTCATGGTCGCTGTTGCGGAGTGTGCGTCCACCTCCTCCCAGGAAATGAAGGGACTGAGGACAGCCGAAGGATACCAGGCTAGCTCCATCAGGTAACGCTGGAGTGCGGATTCATTGGTCTTTTCATCATCAACTGTTTTGGAAATCGGAATAATGCCGGCGAGCTTGATATGCATGCCTGCCTTCCCTTCCAAAAAACTGTCTTTTCCTGTCACAACCAATCCTTTTCCCATTTTCAACTTCACGATCCATCGGAAAGCGGGTGGATCTGTATGGCTGATTTGTTCTGCTTCGGATACGGTCCACCGCTTCTGTTCCGGTTTCAGTTTCATTACCCCCGATTGCTTAAGGCTCACCAAATTGATTTGTTCATGGCCAATAGCTCCAATTTCGGATAACCACCCTTTTATACAGGTTGGCAGTGAGCTAATCATATCTGCTGTCAGTTTGTTGGAAATTGCCCGACCTTTTTTCTTTCCAGCTTTTTCTTTATTCTCCATCGCTCTCCCTCCTTTTACTTGCTATACCTGTTTAATGAATGCATAAAGCATTTTCTTATTAAAATATATACAAAAAATCAAAAAAAGAGTATGTTACAGCAAAGAAATCTATATGAACTTGATATAGGGAGGCGTATAAATGGCTAGAGAAAATCATTCGCAATATGCCATTCTCGGTCTATTGACAACAGACTGCCGCACAGGCTATTCGATCAAGCAAATGATTGATACAAGCCTGAACCATTTTTGGAAAATCAGTTATGAATTCGGCTTAGCCAAAGCACTTGTAAAGAAAGCCATCACTCCTGCCCTTTCATCTGTCCGTCAACGCCTTAATAAGCAAGAACAATCCTCATAAGTTCAAAAGTAAAAAGCCTGTCTGAAGATTTCAGACAGGCCCAGCTTGTAGACAAAAGAATATTTATGTCGCTCAAAGGGTGAATATGCAATTTGTTGTCTTTCTATTGGATCCTGCACTCCAGGTGGACGCTTTCCTGCGAGCTTGCGACGAAGCTAGCGAAGCGATGCAGGAGCATATCTTTGCCCTTCGCCGCCTTGCGTTACGGATTTTTGTATGAAGGAGTTACTAAGTTTATTGGGACGATGACGATGGTTTCCGGATTCTGACTAGCAGGCTATTTCCTTTGATTGAAGCTACACGCCCCCGATCGGGCTGGCCACGGAGACTCCTGTGGGACAGCGAAAGCTGAAGACCCCGCAGGAACGCAGTGACGAGGAGGCTGAAGCTGAGCCCACGGAACGCGAAGTGGCCGGACCGGTTGGGGTATGCACCGCTATTCATTTTTGAAAGACTTTGTCTATAGTCTAAGCCTGTCTGAAGATTTCAGACAGGCCTTTTGCTTGGGTTATTCAGTGCGGTTTCGCTCTCCATTAAAAAAGGCTTTGCAGTTCCTTCACTGGCCGGACGTCCGGCTGCCCTTCGTAACTGGTAAATTCGATTTCACCGATGCGCATGCCGGCATTGTATTCGCCGATGATCGTATCCAGCAGAATAAATGAAGCCGAGACGAATTCATCTTCATTGTCTTCTGTAAACCCTTTGATGTACAAAATCAGGTTGACTTCATCGCTGTCTTTTTCGAAGGTGCAGAAAATGTCTTCCCATGACAGTTCAATTTCCCCATACTCGATGGAAACCTCTTCTTCCTGCGGCTGACGAAACGCCACGATCGTAAAGAGTGGCAAATCAGGGGCTTGGCCGACCAGATTGATCACAGCGTCAAATGCTTCCACCATGCCATCAGCGCTGACGATGAATTCCCGTTTTCCGTCCACCAGCCCTTCACTGAGTTCAAAAGCCAGATGCCGGTTTACTTTATGCAACTTCTTTTCCAATTGGTTAAAGAGCTTGTCTCTACCGGAATCGTCCAAATCAAAATAGGCTTTTTTATTGTCTTCAAACCATTCCCAGAAAGCTGCTACCTTATCTTTTCTCTTCGGCAACCAATTCATCCTGCTATCCCCTTTGCAACCATCTACGTTCTTTTCTCTCTATCATAATCATTTTCACGCAAAAGCGATAGTTCTTTTTGTCTATGTACTAAAGACTATTGTTTAGCTGATTTTATTTCATAGATACGGAATTTCGTCATGGAAATCAAGCCCAATACAGGACCGATGCTCAATACTGCAAACACCCACTCCCACCCGATAATGCTTTGCACAATTGGAATTAAATTGATTGAGAAAATGGTGATCAAAAACCCGATGCACATTTGGAATGTCAGAGCTGTCCCTAAATACGGAGCATCTGCAAATTCCGTTACCGCTGCTGAAAATTGGGCAGAATCGGAAATCACAGACATCCCCCAAATCACTGCGACCAGCAACGTCAGCCATAAAGCCTGTCCGAACGTGAAACCGATGATAACTGAACAGGCACCACTGACTCCGAGAGAAAGAACGGTCAGCCGCGACCTCCCCAATTTGTCTGCCACTAAACCACCCAATACACTTCCAACTGCTCCTGCAACTCCAATCGATAAAAAAGACGCAAAAGCAATGGTCGCCGGATTGATGTGAGAGGAGGCACTGGCAAAGCTGGCGGCAAGAAAAACAGGAAGCCACGTCCACATTGCATACAATTCCCACATATGGCCAAAATAGCCGTAGTTCGCCAGCATGACAGGTTTATTGAGCAGCACTCGTTTAATCAATTTAAACGAAAATACCATTCCTTGCGAAGAATCTGGGGCATCTCGTACGAGCCAGTTCATAATAGCCGCCGCAGCCAAGGCCAGCAGCGAGCTAACGACGATGACTAACTTCCAATCCAATGTGGAAGAAAAGATACTGATAAAATGAGGCAGAGACGAACCTAAAGTCAATGCCGCAATCAAAATCCCAAGTGCCAATCCTCTTTTTGATGGGAACCATTGTGAAAGCATTTTGACTGCGGTCGGATAAACGCCGGCAAGTGCCATGCCGGTCAATACCCGCAGTGTAATGCCGATAAGGGCACTGTCGGGAATCATCAGCAAGCCATTAATCAGCGCTCCCGCCACTGCGGAAAACGCAAAAACTTTCCGTGCATTAAAGCGATCTGAAATGCCGAAGCAGACGCTGAGCAATGTACCGATGATAAAACCAACTGGAACCGAGGCCGACAACCAGGCTTCCGTCCATGTAGTGAGATTCCAAAGCTCCCTCAATTCCGGTCCCGTCACACTTGCACTGAACCATAAACTCAAGGCAAACAGTTCTGCTAGGGCAATCCAAAATAAGGCCGTCCATTTTCCTGCTGCCATTTCAATCTTCCTTCCAAAAAACGCTCTGGCTTTCTTCTTTCCTTATCATAGAACAGCAAAAGCAAATAAGATAGGCGACAACTCCACAGCACCCTTTCATGAATGACGATTTCACCCAACTAAAAACCCTTCACCAGGTTTAAGGACTGATGAAGGGTTTCAGAATTCAGCTTGTTGTTAAGTTCTTTATTCCACTATCACTTGAAGTTCCAAGCACTGAGCTCACCAGCTGGAATTTCATCAGAGATGAAGTCTGCTGCCGGCTCATCGATCCACAGTTCGTTTTCAGTGGCGGCCACCACGACCGCAGCTGAAGCGTCGCCAACCACGTTGACAGACGTTCTGAACATATCGAGGATTCGGTCAACTCCGGCAACCAAAGCAATTCCTTCAAGCGGCAGACCGGCTGCACTTACGACCATTGCCAGCATAATCAGGCCTGCACCCGGAACTCCGGCTGCACCGATGGAAGCCAAGATCGTCGTCAAAATCACAATCAACAATTGGGACAGTGAAAGCTCCACTCCAGAAACCTGGGCAATAAAGACGACTGCGATGCCTTGATAAATAGCTGCACCGTCCATATTCAGGGTTGCGCCAAGAGGCAGCACAAAACTGCTTATTTTTCTGGAAACCCCCAAGTTTTCCTGGGTGTTCTTGAATGTTACAGGCAAGGTCCCCGAGCTGCTGCATGTACTGAACGCAACGGCAGCAGCTGGAGCGACTCCTTTAAAGAATTTCAATGGACTGGTCTTCCCTAAAGTTTTGACCGCCAGCGAATAGACGACAGCTGCATGGAATAAGCAGGCAAGGGCCACCGCCAAAATCAATTTCGCCAAAGGCAGCAAGACGGATAATCCGTATTGGCCGACAACCGGTGCCACTAGCCCTAAAACACCAATTGGAGCGAATCGCATGATGATGCCCGTTATTTTATACATCACCTCTGCAAATCCTTCAAAGAAGCGGTAAACAGGAGCAGCCGGTTTTCCGACTAACGTAATCGCCAATCCAATAAATACAGCGAAAAAGATAATCTGCAGAATATTCCCCGAAGCAAGCGCTTCAAACGGATTTTCCGGAATGATATTCAGCAAAGTGGCGATGGCGCCGCCTGTTTCATTTACTTCCACCGTAGTTTCCGGAATGCTGAGATCAAGCCCTTTTCCTGGAGAAATCAAATAAGCAAATCCCAAACCAATGACAACGGCAATCCCGGTTGTCGCCAAATAATACGAAATGGTTTTTATGCCGATTCTCCCTAATTGTTTAGGGTCTCCTGTGCTGGCGATTCCGACGACCAGCGTCGCCAATATTAAAGGTGCAATGATAAATTTGATCAGCCTTAAGAACAAGTCGCCCAAGGGCGCGATGACGTCAATTGCCGGACCAACAATAATGCCCAAAATGACTGCCACAGCAAAAGCGATTAGAATTTGTGCCAGAAGATTCCCTTTAATTTTCATGATTCGCCCACCCCTTTAACGTATCAGCATTTCCCTATCTGCTTCAGGAATTCACAGTGATCGAATCGCCGATTTCCAGAATTGGCACATCGATATTCACGGTATCCGGGTATTTAATGCCCGCTCCGGTATTCAAAGCGACAACCGTTTCGCCTTCTTTGATCCAGTCTTGTTTTCGCAACTCACGGATGGCCACAAAAACGGCCGCGCCTTCAGGACAGATAAAGGAGCCTTCAAGACGGGCAATTTTTCCTTGTTCCGCAAGCATTTCCTGATCGTCCACGGCAATAGCGCAGCCCTTTGTTTTGTAGATGGCATCCAACACCAGGAAATCGCCCAGCGCTTTCGGCACATTGATGCCAAAAGCCTGTGTGCTGGAATTTGCCCAGAATTCGGACTCGTGCTTTCCTTCTTCCCAGGCTTTGACAATCGGCGCGCAACCCGTCGCCTGAACAGCCACCAAGCGCGGCAGATTGCCCTCGATCCACCCCAGTTTCTTCAGTTCATTCAAGGCTTTATAGATGCCGATCAAGCCCACTCCCCCGCCAGTCGGGTAGAGAATGACGTCCGGCATTTCCCAGCCCATCTGTTCGGCAATTTCCAAACCCATCGTTTTCTTGCCTTCGATGCGGTATGGCTCTTTTAGCGTCGATACATCGTACAGGCCAAAGTCCTTTACAGCTTGTCCGACGATTTTTCCGGCATCGCTGATCAGTCCATTGACTAAATACAGATTCGCCCCGGACAAGGCCACTTCGTTGCGCGTGATTTTCGGTGCGTCCTGCGGCATGACGATGGTCGATTGGATACCGGCTTTGGCGCCATAAAGGGCCCACGCAGCCCCCGCATTGCCGTTAGTCGGCATTGCGAATTCCTTGACGCCCACTTCCTTCGCCTTGGACACGCCGACAGCTGCGCCTCTTGCTTTAAACGTCCCTGTCGGCACCAATCCCTCGTCTTTCATATAGAGATTTTCCACATCCATGTCTTTTCCAAGGGCTGGCATCGCTATCAGCGGCGTCATGCCCTCGCCTTGCGACACCACGTTCGCTTCGTCTTCCACCGGCAACATCTCATGGTATCTCCATAAAGTCGGCTGCCTTTTTTCTACCTCATCGCGTTTCAGATCCGCTTTCAGTTCGTCCCAATGGTAATCCACCAATAATGGCGAACCGCATGTGCATAATTGATGCTGTTGCTTCGTATCGTAAACGGCCTCGCATTTTGGGCAATAAAGATGGGATATGTAACTGTATTTCAATGTGAACACTCCTCTTCCATGGATTTTCCTGACAACAATAGCCCGGAAATCACCCCCGGGCTACTGATTGGACTTTAGTTGATTCAGCTATGGAAATTAAGACCAGACGTGACCGGTGCCACATAACCGGCGCGGATCACGAAATCGCCAAAATGTTCATTTTCCTGGCGTTCTTTTGCAAATTGGAAAAAGATCGGTTTCAGCGTTGCTAAAATCTCTTCTTCTCCAATGTTCTCGCGGTACATTTTGTTCAACCGGTCTCCTGCAAAGCCCGCACCTAAATACATATTGTATTTTCCGGGCGCTTTGCCGATAAAGCCGATTTCCCCCAGTGCAGGGCGTGAACAGCTATTCGGACAGCCTGACATGCGGATGATGATTTCTTCGTCACGCAGGCCTGCTTCGTCCAGCGTATCTTCGATTTTGCTGATCAGCACCGGCAAATACCGTTCCGCTTCTGCCATTGCCAAACCACAAGTCGGCAATGCCACACACGCCATCGAATTCTGGCGCAGCGCTGAATTTTCTTTGCCGTCAGTCAGTCCGTATTTTTCTACTAAAGCATCAATTTTCGCTTTGTTTGTCGCTGTGACATTGCTGATGATCAAGTTCTGGTTGGCGGTCAAGCGGAATTCCCCTGTGTGGACATGGGCAATTTCACGGAGCCCCGTCATCAATGGGTAGCCATCAAAGTCTTTGACGCGGCCGTTCTCGATGAATAGCGTCAAATGCCATTTGCCGTCGCTTTCAATCCAGCCATAACGGTCGCCGTTGCGGTCGAACTGGAAAGGTCGCTCTTCTTCAATCTCCCAGCCGAGGCGCGTGTTCAGTTCATTTCTGATCCAATCAAGGCCCAGTCTGTCGACAGTGTATTTGAAACGGGCATTTTTCCGGTCCGTCCGGTTTCCGTAATCACGCTGGATGGTCAGGATTTTCTCGCCGACTTCATTGACTTTATCCGGCGGGCAGAATCCAATGACGCGCGCCAATTGCGGATACGTATTCGCGTCGCCATGCGTCATGCCCATGCCGCCTCCCACCGTAACGTTGAAGCCTTGCAGCTTGCCGCCTTCCAGGATGGCAATAAACCCAAGATCCTGGGAGTAGATGTCGACATCATTGGCAGGAGGAATCGCAAAACCGATTTTGAATTTCCGCGGCAAATAATAGCGCCCGTACATCGGCTCCACTTCTTCTGCTTCGTTGCTGTCGACGACTTTTTCTTCATCCAGCCAAATTTCATGATAGGCTCTTGTTTTCGGAAGCAAGTGTTCACTTAATTCGCGGGAGATGTCATAGACTTCTCCGTGAACATCCGACTGATACGGATTGGATGTCGACATGACGTTCCGGTTGACGTCCCCGCAAGCGGCAATCGTATCCATCAGGGCATGGTTCATTTCCTGGATGGTGCTCTTCATATTCCATTTCAAAATGCCGTGCATCTGGAAAGTCTGGCGTGTCGTCAGCTTTAAAGTGCCATTGCCATGTGTGTTTGCCAGGTTGTCCATCGTCAGCCATTGATGCGGCGTGGCAACGCCTGCAGGCAAGCGGACACGGATCATGAATTGGTAGGCAGGCTCAAGTTTCTGCTGGGCACGTTCGTTGCGGATATCCCGATCATCCTGCATATAGCTGCCGTGGAATTTCAATAGTTTGGTGTCTTCATCCGGAATCGAAGCCGTCAAACGCTCCGCAAAGCTTTCTTCAATATTGCCCCGCAAGTAGTTGGTTCGGTCTTTGATGACCTCCATTTCACTTGGAGTGCCTTCTATGTCAGTCAATTCTTTAATTTTCATGATAAGCTCCTTTCAATGTTGAAGAAGTCGCTCCAGGCGGACGCCTTCCGCTCTACTTCCTATGGCCATGCAGTTAAAAATATAAAAAATCATCGACTCACACATGATGCAGATTCCCTTAATAAACATCGCGCAAGTAACGTTTGTCGCTGCGCATGGAAGTCAGGTACTCTTCCGCTTGCTCTGCACTCATAGTGCCTTCCTGCTCCAGAATAGCTGCTAATGTAGCATGGACATCTTTGGCCATGTATTTTTCATCGCCGCAGACATAGACATTCGCGCCAGCTTCCAACCATTGATACACTTCCTGGCTCTTTTCCATCAAACGGTGCTGAACATAAATCTTTTCTGCCGTATCCCGGGAGAAGGCGACATCCATCTTCGTCAGGACGCCATCCTTCAACCATCTTTGCCATTCAGTCTGGTAAAGGAAATCGGTGACGAAATGCTGTTCACCGAAGAACAGCCATGCGTCTCCTTGTGCATCCGTTTCTTCCCGTTCTTCCATGAAAGCACGGTAAGGAGCGATGCCTGTTCCAGCACCGATCATGATGATCGGCGTCTCCGGATTTTCAGGCAAACGGAAACTATTATTGCTTTGGATGAACACCGGGAGCGTTGCGCCGGCTTCTGAACGTTCTGCACATTGCGTCGAGCAGACGCCCGTCCGTTTCCGTCCGTTCGCTTCGTAGCGCAATGCGCCTACGGTCAAATGAACTTCATCCGGATTCGCTTTTGCACTGCTGGCAATCGAATACAGGCGAACCGGTATTTTGCGCAGGATTTTAATGAATTCAGCAGCAGGCACTTGCCATGGGCCGAAATCTTCCGTTAAATCGATCAGATCTCTTCCATAAATGTAGGCCTGGAGCTGTTCTTTGTTTTCAGGTTCCACTAAATTGTTCAGCGCATCGCCTTGTGCAAAAGCAGCCGCTTTTTCAAGCAACGGCTTCGACAGGCTGGTGATTTCAAAAGTCGTAATCAATGCGTCGCGCAAGGAACTCGTCTCGCCTTGCTTGTTGATCGATACCGAATCATTTGGATTCCATCCTGCCGCCGCAATCAATTGATCAACCAGCTTGTCTTCGTTTTCAGGAACAATCCCCAAGCTGTCTCCCGGTTCGTATTGCAGGCCAGACCCTTCCAAATCGAGTTCCAGATGGCGCGTTTCTTTATTCGACCCGCGCCCATTTAAATTGATATTTTCCAGAACTTCCGCGTTGAACGGATTGCTGCGGGAATAGGCAGGCTTGCTGGCAGCTGGAATTTCTTGAGCAGCCGAAGCAGGTCCCGGACCAGGACGATCTGTTTCTTTGTCTTTGTTCAAGATGCTGAAGACGCCGTCGAACCATTCCTCTGCCGGTTCTTCAAAATCCAAATCGGCGTCTACACGCGGATGAATGCGTTTGGCACCCAATTCCTCCAGACGCTTATCGAAATCCTTCCCGGTCTGGCAAAAGAATTCGTAGGAGCTGTCCCCCAATGACAACACCGAGAACCGGACATCATCAAGCTTCGGAGCACGTTTGCTGTGCAGGAAGTCATAAAGAGCAAGGGCGTTATCCGGCGGATGGCCATCCCCGTGCGTACTGGTGATAACCAATAAATCTTCAACTTTCTTCAAGTCTTTCGGTTTAAACTCGTCCATTGGCGTCAGTTTCACTTGATAGTCTTTATCCTGAAGCTTTTTCGAAACCTCTTTGGCAACCGATTGGCAGTTGCCGGTATGGGAGCCAACCAGAATGGTGATTTCACGCGTGGCAACCGGTGCACCGCCTTGCTGTGCATACCATTCCAATCCGGGTTGTTCCTGTACCGCTACTGTGGCGGCTGATTGTGTGCCGGCCAAATAGCCGTTCAGCCAAATTTTCTGATTGTCGGTCAGCATCGGCAATAAGCGATTGATAAGTTCGACCTGTTCCTGATCGAATGGGCTGTTCATTGTCTGCAATTGCAAATTGTTTCACCTCGAAATTAGTTTATTTTTTATAATTAATTCATACAAGGAGCGTTGATTTGAAGAAATCGCTCCGGGTGGACGCTTTCCGGCGGGCTTGCGCCGAACTAACTCGGGCCGGCTGCCCGAGTGGATTTCGGCACTTCGCTGATCCCCAAGGAGTCGCCACCCTTCGCTCTTTCTTCTAAGGGTTGTGGGGTTAGAAACAACTATAAGATAAATTGCTGTTTATTAAATTAAGATATGGAGCAAAATAATTATCAATCTATGTTATCTATCTTCATCCTCTAATCTGCCGTCACACAAGCTGCTGGCGGTAATGATGATCGATTGCTACAATCATCGCACCCATCTTCTGGTGTTCGGGCTGCAGCACTTGGTTGATGCCATGGTTTTCCAGCTCTTGGGCGGTGACTTTTCCGACGGCCACTGCCAGCACCCGGTCATTGAAAGCGTTGACCAGCCCTTGGCTTTGATTCGATTCAGCGAAGATATTCCTGACCTGTGTTTTACTGGTGAAAACGATGGCATCCAAGGATTGCTCGATGATCGATTGTTTTAATTGGTCCACTACTAAAGAATCCGGTCTTTCATAGGAATAAGGGCGGGATAAGTAGACCGAGTGGCCATTTTCCTCCAATATGCTTTTCAATTTATCGTCGTCCTGGTCGTAGGCCTGCAAAAAGATCCGCTGCGGACTCTTGCCTTTGTATTCTTCAGCTAAAGCCGCGAGCAGGTTATTCATGGTGCCGTCTTCTGAAACATGAACCGGCTCTAAGCCATGTTCTCTGATCCATTTCATTGTTTTGCTGCCTCGAACGGCCAGGTTTGTTTCTTTCAACTTATCGATATAGCGCGACTGAAGCCCGATGCTTTCTGCGGAATCGGTTAAGGTTCTTGCTCCAATGCCCGTTGTGAAGATTGCCCAGTCGAAAGATTCGGCTAAAAAATCTGTGATGTTCTGTGAGCTGATGTCTTCGTTCAGCCGCTGTCTTCCCTGAATCGGGAGAATGACAGGTGTACCGGACTGTTTTTCAATCAGCAAGCTGATTTCTTTTGCAGCACGGACTGCGGCGACGCCTATTTTTTTTCCGGCCAATCCATTCATGTTCAATCTCTCCTTGTGTCGTTCACCACGTCAATTGTTGTTGATTTTGCAGCGCTTCCTGTGCTCGTTCGGCGAGGGCATCCACCATTGAAGGATGATCACCTAAATACCCGCATAAAATGATTTGCTGTCTGTCTGTAGACAAAGTGTTGATTTTTTTCTGCATTGATTTCACCAAAAGTCCCGTGAACCATAAATAAGGAACGACGAAAATCTGTTTGCTGCCGGAATTGATGGAAGCTTGCAATCCTTCATCAAATGACGGGGCGGCTGCGGCCAAATAACAGACCTCCACCTTCGGCACATTTGCTTTCACTGCCAGTTTCACAGCAATTTCTTCAACCGAACGGGTGATTTCCGAGCTCTTCCCGCCTCTTCCGACCAATAGAATCTTCGCTTCAGGCAATCGTTCCACAGCCGTCTCCTGTAAACGCTCAGCTAAAATCTCAACGAGCCGATCTTGGACACCAAGCGGTTTTCCATAAGTAAAGCGGATGTCCGGGTAACGCAAGGCCGTTTTTTTAACTTCATCTGGAATGTCTTCGTAATAATGTCCGGCGCTCAACAACAGGACCGGCACAATTGCAATGTCTGTTGCGCCTTGTCCGACAAGGCTGTCGATTCCTTCCCCGATATCCGGACTGGCCAGTTCTAAAAAGCAGGTTTCATGAAGAGCCACATCAACCTTTTGATGGACCTGCTCCATAAATGCCATCGCTTCATGGCGCGTTTCTTTCACACGGCTCCCGTGGCTTACGTAAAGTACAGCCTGCATGTCACCATCTCCTTATCCCACGTGGGCGGCAAGCTGGAATTGCTGTTCGTTCTGCAGCTGCTCATACCATTGCAATTTGTCTCTCAATCGGACCACTTCTCCCACCACAATCATCGATGGATTCTCGAAATCCTTGGCGTTTCGGACAATGTCTTCGAGTGTTCCCGTGACTGTCCGCTGGCGTTCCGTTGTTCCCCATTCAATCAAGGCGATCGGTGTCGTCGGCTTCAGGCCGTGGCGCATCAAGCGGCCACAGATTTCAGGCAGCTTGCTGACGCCCATGTAGATGCACAGCGTATCCATGCTTTTGACGACATGTTCCCAGTACTCATCCTGATCGACGCCCACTTTGCTGACGCCAGAAATAAAGGCTACGGATGAACTGTAATCCCGGTGAGTGACCGGAATTCCGGCATAAGCTGGCGCTGCAATTCCTGCAGTGATTCCCGGAACAATCTCAAACGGAATATTGTGGTCGACCAGTGCTTCCGCTTCTTCTCCGCCTCTTCCAAAAACAAAAGGGTCTCCGCCTTTCAGGCGTGTCACAGTCTTTCCTTGCAGCGCGAACCGGCAAAGCAGCTCGTTGATTTCTTCTTGTTTCAATGAATGGTTATCGGGTCTTTTGCCGCAATAGATCAATTGGGCATGTTCTTTCGCTTCGTCCAGCAATTCCTGGTTTATTAAGCGATCATAAAGGATGACATCGGCCTTCTGGATGGCCTTCAACCCTTTCACTGTAATCAAATCAAGGTCGCCTGGACCTGCACCGACTAAATAGACTTTTTTCATAAGCTTCCTAGACTCCTTTTTTTAACCAGAGAAACGAGAATTCCGCCATTTTCTGATCGTTAATTTCCATCATTTTGCTGGCCTAATTATGTATGCAGGCCACATTCAGTTTTCGCAAAACCTTTCCATCTGCCGTCACGGCTGTCTCCGTCAGTCGTTACTGCAAATGAACAGTGTTTGCAGCCAATGCTCGGGTAGCCTTCATCGTGCAAAATATTATATTCAAGGCCATTCAATTGGATATACTGCCAAACATCGTCCCAAGTCCAATGGATCAGCGGACAAACTTTAACCGACTTGAACCGGTTGTCTTTGTTGATGAAATCCGTCTTGCTGCGGCTGGCTGACTGTTCTCTTCTGAGGCCTGAAATCCAAGCCTGTGCACCGGAAAGTGTTTGTTCCAGCGGTTTGACCTTGCGGATATCGCAGCATTTATCCGGCTGGCTGTTCCATAATTCATCACCGAACTGGCTGGCTTGCTCCTCCAACGTCAATTCTGGTTTTTTCATGCGGATATTCAATTTCGGGTAACGCTTTTTGACGCGTTCAATCAGTTCATATGTTTGGTCGAAGTGGACGTCGGTATCGAGAAACACCACTTCGGCATCGCTTTTCACCTTGGAGATCAAATCGATCAGCACCATGCCTTCTGCCCCGAAACTGCAGGCATAGACAATATTCTCTCCATAGGAATCATAGGCCCATTGCAGAATCTCAGCAGCCCCTTTCAAGAGATCGGTCGGCGCCAAATCTTTAAATGGATCTCCAGTAAATTGCTCGTACGAAACAGCATGGCTCATCCTAACTTCCTCCTTTAAACTCTTAGTAAGTGAATTAAGCATTTCCAGTAAATAGTTTGTGTTTTGAATATTCCGCCATTCTCTGTAAAATAAAAACCCCCTCTTCCAATGGAACAAGAAGAGAGGGTACCAATTCGCAGTTTGCGGGGCCTGTCTTCTTATCTTCCAGATCCCAATGGAACCTGCTGGAATTGGCACAGTGTATCTGGTTAAAAACCAGAACTTGTTGCCGAGGCTTCAAAGGGCCAGTCCCTCCACCTCTCATGATAAGAAATACCTTATAAGATTACTAGGTTTTAATGATTTGTCTAAATACTATAGCAATAAAAGATAACTGTCAATAAAACTCTGAAAATATCATTTATTTAATTCCTTTACTTAACAATTTTCATTTCTTGATTCAATCTCCTTAAACTTCCTGCACACTAGCCAAAAACCAGCCATTCTTTAAGCTTTCTTTATTGTAGGAAAAGCGAGTTTGGTCTTTAGCGCTTTGCACAATCCCGCCTGCCGCTTCAACAATCGCCTGGCCGGCGGCCGTATCCCATTCCATAGTGGGCGCAAAGCGGGGGTAATAATCCGCCCCGCCTTCTGCCACCAGACAAAATTTCAGCGAGCTGCCTGCCGAGACCTGTTTGACCGGTTGGCTGCCATCGTTTATGCGATCGATAAACTCCTGCGTTTCAGCGGACATATGGGATCGGCTCGTTACGATTCGAGTGTGACCCATAGCTTTTTTAGCAGCTAACAGAGTGCTTTTTTTAAACAGTTCATCGGCTTTTTCAAAATTTCCAGCTGAAGCGTCTTCCAGTTTAAATGCCCCCTTGTTTTCTTCGCCGTAGTAGAAAACATCCGTTGCCGGCACATAAATCACTCCCAGAACCGGATAGTTCCCTTCTATTAAAGCGATGTTGACGGTAAACTCGCCATTGCGTTTGATGAATTCCTTCGTGCCGTCGAGTGGATCCACCAGCCAAAACCGCTGCCAGTTTTTCCGCTCTTCGTAAGGAATTTCACTGCCTTCTTCACTCAGGACCGGTATGTCTGGGTATGCAATCTGCAGTCCTTTTTCAATAGCCTGATGCGATCGTTGATCGGCAATTGTCAGCGGTGAATCGTCGGCCTTCGCTCTAACGATCAATTTCTGTCCATAAACCGCTATGATCTCTTGACTAGCTGCAAGGCTGATTTCCAGCAGTTTGACCGGATCGATGTCACCAGCCATCAGCCCAGATATCCTGCTTTCTTCAAGTAATCTGTAATTGTCTGAACCGACTCTTCCAAAGTCTGCTTGTCGGTTTCAATGACGATTTCAGGATTCACCGGTTCTTCATATGGCGCATCGATGCCTGTGAATCCTTTGATTTCACCTGCTCTGGCTTTTTTATAAAGCCCTTTCGGATCGCGAATTTCGCAAGTATCCACGTTGCACTTGACGTATATTTCAATGAATTCATCTTCTTCAAGCAAGGCACGCACCTGGTCGCGGTCTTCCTGATAAGGTGAAATGAATGCCGATAAAGTCAATACGCCTGCATCGCTCATCAGCTTTCCGACTTCACCGATCCGGCGAATGTTTTCAGTCCGGTCTTCCGGGCTGAATCCCAAATTTTTATTCAAACCATGGCGGACATTATCTCCATCCAGCAAGTACGTACGGATTCCAAGCGCGTGGATCTCTTTTTCTAAAGCCACGGACACCGTCGATTTCCCTGATCCCGATAACCCGGTAAACCACAAGACCCCGCTTTTGTGATTGTTCAATTTCTGTCTGTCTTCTTTTGTGACACTCGATTCATGCCAAACGATATTCGTTGATTTGGTCATTTTTTCTCCTCCTAAAACCAGTAGTAGTAAACGATTCCGATAGTTACCGACATGACCAGAATGCTGAGCGGCGTTCCCACTTTGACATAATCCATGAATTTATAGCCGCCTGGTCCATAGACAATCAAGTTGGTCTGATAACCGATCGGTGTAATAAAGCTTGCAGATGCGGCAATCGTGATGATCACTGCGAAGCCCATAGGATCAAGCTGCAAGTTGCTGGCCATTTCAATGCCGATGGGAATCATCAGGACAGCTGCCGCACTATTGGTGATCAGTTCTGTAAAGATGCTGGTCAGCAGATAAATTAATACCAAGATCGCCAGCAGGCCGAATGGCTGCCCAACTGCCAATAGCCCATCGGCTACCCACTGTGCCAGACCGGTTTTGGTCATGGCCGCTCCAACCCCGAATGCACTGGCAATCAGCAGCAGCACATTGAATTGCACATCGTTTTTCGCATCATCCATAGACACTGATTTGGTCACCAATAAAATCAGCACCGCCAACGCCATCGCTTTGAACATGCTCAACCAGCCGACAATGACACAGGCGATTGCCCCCAGCAGCACCAGTAATGAAAACCAGCCCACCAAGCGGCTTTCCTGCAGCGTTTTGGGTGTTTTCATAGAAGACACCACATAAAAGTCATTGGATTGCTGGTATTTTTCCACAAACCCATTGCCGGCGAGCAACAACAGCGTATCGCCCGGCCGCAGAATAATATCACCGACTTTGCTTTTGATGCGTTCGTTATTACGGTGGACAGCCATAACGCCTGCATCATAGCGTGAGCGGAACTGGGATTGCTTGATGGTTTTCGACAATAGCGACGATTCATGGGAGACCACCGCTTCTGCCAGCTGCGTATTGCCATTTTTCAAATCATCCAATTGCAGGTCGGTTCCTGTCTTCAATGTCAGCCCTTTTCTTTTTTGCAGATCCGCAATGGTGGCAATAAGCCCCGTAAAGATCAGGCGGTCTCCAGACTGTATGACCGTTTTGGAGCTGACCGATGAAATCCGTGTCTGATTCCGGATGATTTCTATCAAGTACAATCCTTTTAAATCACGTAATTTAGCTTCCTCCACTGTTTGATTGGCATGTGGAAACGTTTCTTCCACCACCATTTCAGCGATGTATTTCCGGGAATCTTCAGCCACCTGTTTGCTGAACCCTTTGTTCTCAGGCAAAAGCATGTTGCCGATGGTGAATAAATAAATCAAGCCGACAATGGTGATGGGAATACCGACAATCGCCAATTGGAATAAGGAAAATCCAGGAAGCCCGTAATCGATCAGCATGCCATGGACCACTAGATTCGTCGAAGTCCCCATCAGTGTGATGGTTCCGCCTAAAATTGTTACATACGATAAAGGAATCAATACTTTGGATGGTGCAATGTTCCGTTCTTCACACCATTTCTTCAATAATGGCGTCAATGTCACGACAATCGGCGTGTTATTCAGAAAAGCTGAAATCAACGGAAGCGGCAGAAAAATACGAAACAGCGAACCCTTCAGGCTTTTGCCCTTGTTCAGCCAGCCAATCATCATCTGGTCGATCAGGCCATGCTTTTGTACGGTGCCGACTACTATGAACAATAAGGCGATGGTCAGCATTCCCGGATTGGAAAAGCCGCGCAGCGCTTCTTCTGTCGTTAAAATTCCAGATAGCAGCAAAACCACCAATGCCGAAAACACAATCATATCCGGGCGGGCAATTTCAAAAAGCAACGCACTGACCATAGCGACGATGACAATTAGCACAAAAACCATTGAGACTGACATGGGCAACCATCCTTCGATTTAGTTACTTGCTACGGTCTCCCGCAAGCCTTTGATGAGCACATCGGCTACTTCCGGACGGGAAAATTGTTTTGGCGGCTTTTCTCCGTTGCGAAGCAATTCACGCACTTTCGTGCCGCTTAAATGGACATGGTTTTCTGCAGTGTGCGGGCACGTCTTGGCTGTTGCCATGTTTTCGCAGGCATTGCAGTAGAATGAATGCTCAAATTTAAAGATTTGGATGTCCAGTTCGTCTTCAAACTGGCTGATGAATTCCTGTGCTTCGTATGTGCCGTAATAATCGCCCACGCCGGCATGGTCGCGGCCGACGATGAAATGCGTGCAGCCATAGTTCTTGCGGACGATGGCATGAAGAACCGCTTCTTTTGGTCCTGCATAACGCATTGCCGCAGGATAAATGGCGAGACGCGCTCTGTCTGCAGGGTAATAATGCTTCAAAATGACCTGGTAGCTTTCCATCCGTACCGCTGCTGAAATGTCATCGGATTTCGTCTCGCCCACCAACGGGTTCAACAATAAGCCGTCGACGACTTCCAATGCGGCTTTCTGAATGTATTCATGCGCACGGTGCACTGGGTTGCGTGTCTGGAAACCGACAATCGTCTTCCAGCCAAGTTCCTGGAACAACTGGCGCGTTTCAACGGGATCCAAGTGGAATTCCTCGAATTCGCTATGGTCCGGGCGATTCAATAAAGTGATCGGGCCTGCTAGGTAAACATCGCCGCGTTCATATAATTTCTGTACGCCGGCATGTGCTTCTTCCGTCGTTCCGTAAATTTTCTCTGCTTCCAATTGCTTGTCATATGCGTATTTTTCCGTCAGTTCGAGTGTTCCGTAAATAACGCCGTCTTCACCTTTCAAAGCAATTTCGTCGCCGACCTGATAGCTTTCCGCTTCTTCTGCCGTAACTGGCAACGTAATCGGCACGCTCCAAACCGTTCCATCGCTGAGGCGGGATGTATGTACCACACTTTCATAATCTTTTTGTCCAAGGAAGCCGGTCAATGGGCTGAAGCCCCCGATGCCGATCAGTTCCAAATCCGAGATTGCCCAATCTGAAATGAATAATGAAGTCAGCGATTCTGCATTTTTCAATGCCTTTTCTCTTTCAGTGCCCGTTACCTGTCTGTTTACCAATTCTCCACCGTGTGCTTTAATCGTCATTTCGTTACCTCCAAGGTTAGTTGTAAATTCTGTTAGTCATTCCGAAAACGTTCTGAAACCAAATTTCCAAAGCGTTCAGACAAAAAGAAAAGGACCCTCTTCGACAAGAAGAAGGTCCGGAAAAACAAAACAATCTTCTTATCTTCTAGGCCGATAAAAGCCTATTGGAGTTAGCACCGTTTCCTTAAAGGAGGGTTGCTGAGACATCAAAGGGCCAATCCCTCCGTCTCTCTTGATAAGAACGCATATTCAATTTTGATATGAATTGTTTGAAATATTTGATTTCACAAAGTATATAATAGACTATTCCGAGTGTCAAACTATGTTTTAAGTTTTTTTTATTTTTCTGGATAGAAAAGCTGGCATACCAGCGGATTGGCGAGAATAAAATTATTTAACATATATAAAAAAGATTAATACTGAGCCAAGAATTATCGCTGGCCACCGCTGAATGATTGCTGCTAAACTTTGAGAAGACTTTTTTGGTAGTATTAAAAGAGTTGAGGAGGCGAAGAAGATGACGGTGATACCGATTATGATTGAGTTGGAAGGCAAACGAGTCGTGATTGTTGGCGGTGGGCGTATCGCGAAACGGAAGCTCAGTGGTTTGCTCGACAGCGGAGCAGAGCTGACGGTAATCAGTCCAGTGGCGGCCCCGGAAATAGCCGAATGGGCGGAAGAAGGAAAAATTAATTGGAAACAAAAAAACTTCGAGCCAACAGATGCCGAAGATGCTTTTATGATGGTCATCGCTACCGATGACCCGGCTGTCAACGCAGAGGCAAGAAAAGCTGCACATCCGCATTGCCTGGTAAATGCTTCTGCTGAAGCGAAAGCCGGAAATATCCATTTTCCAGCCCATGTCAAAAGAGGCAAATTGAGCATCGCGGTTTCAACAAACGGGGCCAGCCCCATGCTCGCAAAAAAAATCAAGCAGGAGCTGCAGGCTCAGTTTGATGAAAGTTATGAACGGTATCTGGAGTTTCTTTTTGAAGCGAGACAACTTTTAAAGAAGACACAGATTCCACAAAATACAAAAGAAGAATACCTCCGCGGGTTTCTGGATGAACCTTTTCTACAGACTGCACTTCAGCAAGAGACGCTCCGGGAATTGCGGCGGCTGGTGGATAGAAAAAAGGACTTGGAATGATTCATTCCAAATCCTTTTGAACCGCTAAATTAGCCAGCTTTTGAAGCTGTGTTATTTTCTATACTTGATTGCCAAGCCCTTTAAGAAATTGCGCGCATAGCGGTCGCCGCATTCTTTGTAGTTTTTATGGCCCACTTTTCGCAGCAACGCACCCAACTCGCCTCTTGTCACAGTCACGCCTGCCAAATCCCAAATCTCCAGCATGTCCTCACTGTTCAGCTGCAAAGCGATTTTCACTTTCTTCAAAAGCAAGTTGTTGGAACGCTCGTTTGTCGATTCCGGGAATTCAGGTTGCCCTGGTTTCGGCTCCTGACGGCCTCTCTTGAAAATGATGAAGCCATTCAAAAACGATTCAAACAGATGGTCATCCGCTCGGATGTAGTCATCGTTATCCTGTTCGGCCCAAATGCTGTCATCCTCTTCTTCGCTTTCAGGTGTTTTCGTCAGCACTTTCAGCACTTCGTCCTTGCTCAAATCAATGCCGCCCAATTTAAAAATCTCGACCATATCGTTATTTTTTATATCCAGTGCATAACGCAATCTGATCAATAAATCATTATTATCCATTTTCTTTGCCTCCTGTTGATTTCCAGTAATGAATGCTTATCCACTATAAATCCATCCCTAATAATAGCACATAATTCACAGTTCATCAGGCTTCCGGAAAGACAGCAAAAAAAGACAGCTTTATATCGCTGTCTCTTGATTTTCTTTATTTTTAATGTCTTTTAATTGCTTTACTTTATCCTGTAGAACCGTAATAATTTCCAGGGATTCAGGGTCATTTAATGATTCATCATAAAAAAACTGCAGGTCCCGTTCAATATCCGCAAACCGTTCATTATAATGCCTCAGTTTTTCCGCAATGATCAATTGCTTCGCTTCTTCTACACTCTTCATTTTATTGTGACCTCCGCTTTGATGACCAACAAACCTATTCTTTTCTATTTTCCCTTTTCTAAACCTTTTTAACCCTTTATTTTTGTCTTTTCTGTGTCTATAGATACATCCACCTAAATTGTCAACCTAGTTTACAATTTAGGTTTTTTATGTTATGATGAATTTAGTTGAGATACGTTGAGGAGGAAAAAAATGTTCACTATTGGAGATCACATCATTTATTCCGCCCATGGTTTATGTAGAATTGACGATATTCAGGACGTAACCGTTTCTGGCGTCACCAAGCAGTATTACAAATTGCATCCTTTGGAGAATACCCGAGTGACCATCAGTACACCAGTCGACAACGAAAAAGTTGTCATGCTGAAACTTCTTCAAAAAGAAGAAGCCCTTGAAATTATTGAGACGTTCAAGCAGCCTGGAGGCGAGTGGACCAACCATCCAAACTCCCGCTTAAAGAAATATTCTGAAGTTATCAATACGGGAGAACGCATGGAAATTGCGAGAGTCGTCAACACGCTGATGCGCAAGAAGTTCGAAACGCAACTAGAGAAAAAGACGCTCTATGAACGCGATTATAAACTTTTAAACAATACCCAAATCATTCTTTTCAAAGAACTGGCACGTGCGCTTGGCACCAGTTTTGAGGAAATCAATAAACAAATCAATGACATGATCAAGGAAGATGAACCTCTTCCGGTCGTGTAATAACTGCTTTTCACTATACAAGAACGCCCTGCTTCATCAATCGGTTGATGAAGCAGGGCGTTCTTCGAATTTTCGGCTAAATACCCCAATCGGATTTCAAAATGTCCTTGAGGATTTCCATTTGATCGGGGCCGATTTTCTCAGCGACCTTATTTTCCAACTGAACTTTTAGCGCTTCGTTTTTCTCATAGCATTCTTCCCCAAAAGCCGTCAGCCGGATACACTTTTCTTTTTTATTATTTTCCACATTCCTTACTTCCACTAATCCTTTAGAAGCTAAATTTTTAATGAACTTATGGATCGCCTGCCTGGAAATATCCACATTTTTCGTAACGTAGGCAATGGTGGGCTGTTTTTTATAAATGCGTGCCATAATGTACCATTCAGAATTGGAAATATGGAATTCGCTATTATCATTCCATGCCTTCTCCGAAATTCTCCGCGTTGTTATATGGCGTTCGCTTATCAAATCGATCAAATTCAACTTCTGTAATTCCGCGTCCGGGGCCAAACAGTTCACTCCTATCATCTTCTTCGCCATTTAATATACCGATTCCATCTGGCGAAGTCAATTTGTAGAAATACTTACAAGTTTGCGGAAAGTGGTCTGGTTCCCCTCCCTCCTGTTATACTCTGAATAATAGCTGAAGATGGAGGTTTTTAAGTTATGCAAAACAAGGACATTCCACGGAAATTTCCACATGACTTTTTATTCGGTGCAGCTTCTGCTTCCTATCAAGTAGAAGGCGCCGCCAACGAAGATGGTAAAGGGCCGACCAATTGGGACGTCTTTTCCAAAATTCCCGGCAAAACATTCGAAGGCACCAACGGCGACATCGCCGTCGACCATTATCATCGCTACAAAGAAGATATACGCTTGATGGCAGAGATGGGTCTGGAGTCATACCGCTTCTCCGTTTCATGGGCACGTATTTTGCCGGACGGTGACGGCAGTATCAATGAAAAAGGACTGGAATTTTATAATAACCTAATCGATGAATGCCTGAAATACGGCATCGTTCCGTTTGTCACACTGTATCATTGGGATTTGCCGATGGCACTTGAAAAAGATGGCGGCTGGACCAATAAGCGGACAGCGGAAGCTTTCGTCAAATACGCAGACATCTGTTTCCGATCGTTCGGCGACCGCGTCAAGCATTGGATCACTTTCAACGAAACCGTCATGTTCTGCGGGTTGGGCTATTTGAAAGGCGCCCACCCACCAGGCATTCAGAACGATGAAAAGAAATACTTCCAGGCGACCCATCATGTTTTCTATGCACACGCCAAGGCAGTGGAAACCTATAAATCGCTCAAGCAATACGGTGAAATCGGTATCACCCACGTCTTTCTTCCGGCCTATAGCGTCGACGACACCGAAGAAAACTTGAGAGCTGCCGAGCATGCCAATGCGTACGAGACCCACTGGTATTACGATCCGATTTTAAAAGGCGAATATCCTCCGTATGTTGTGAAGCACCTGGAGGAAAAAGGCTGGACGCCCGATTGGACTGACGAAGAGCTGGACATGTTGAAAAGAAACGCTGACCACAATGATTTCATCGGACTCAATTACTACCAGCCCATCCGTGTAGAAAAAAATCATGAAGCCGTTTCTTCTATCGAACATTCACGGGAGACCTCTACGTTGGTTCCTGGCAGTCCTTCTTTCGACGGCTTTTACCGAACTGTCAAAATGGACGATAAAACTTATACCAAATGGGGCTGGGAAATCTCGCCACAAGGATTTCTGGATGGACTCCATATGCTGAAAGCGCGCTATGGGGACGTCAAGATGTATGTTACAGAAAACGGTTTGGGTGATGAAGACCCGATCATCGCCGGTGAAATTGTCGACATTCCGCGAATCAAATACATTGAAGAACACCTAAAAGTCATCAAAAAAGCCATAAGCCAAGGCATTAACCTGAAAGGCTATTACGCCTGGTCTGCCATCGATCTGCTAAGCTGGCTCAATGGCTACAAAAAACAGTACGGCTTTATCTACGTCGACCACAAAAATGGATTAAACCGCAAGAAAAAGCTGTCGTTCCATTGGTATAGGCAAATAATTGAGACACGTGGAGAAGAGCTTTAGCACAACTAAAAAACCAGCCAGTTGCGAATTTGTATGCTCGCGGCTGGCTGGTTTTATCGTATTTTCAGCAATTAATGCATTTAAAGTTTTACCGTTCAACTTGTATACTTTACTATCCTCTGTTTTCCTGCAACTTTCGCCTGCAACTTATTCTTCACATACCCAACGAATAGTGTCATGAACACCATCCCAACCACCAGCATGGAGATGCTTCCTGCCAAATAAGCTGAATCCATTGAAAACAGCACTTCATTTCTGAACCAGGATTGGAACGGAAGACCGAATCCTAAAAGTACGGCGAAGAACAACACTTTAACTTTCCAATCTTTTCCTTTCATTTTCTTAATCGAATTATTCACAAATAAACGCAAGAAAGCGAGAGCCGATCCGATTCCAAAAAAGATCAGCAAAAACATTTTGATGTCTTCGTTTAATATAAAAGCTTTTGACAGCATGACAACCGCAATGAGTAGAATAATCCACATAACAATCGTTAATTTTTTCATTTCCATCACCTTTTCTCCGAATTCCACTAAACACACTGTTCAGTGGTTATACGTTAATTTTAGGCGCCTGCTATAATGAAAGCAATAAACAGAAAAGGCACAACTGTTGATAGCTGTGGAGGGATATGGATGATGGCTGTTTACGATGACATGAATGAAAAAACAAAAGAAAAGATCCAAAAGAGCTTCCTTCAATTGCTTCAGGAAAAGAACTTTATAAAAGTTTCTGTCCAGGACATTGCAAAAGCCTCAGGTATAAACAGAGGAACTTTTTATCTTCACTACTTAGATAAGTACGATCTTCTCGACCAAATGGAAGAAAACTTGCTTGCTGGTCTGGAAGTCCAATTGGAACGGCTCCAACCTGATCGTTTGTTGCTGGAAGCAGAAAAAGGAAATATCTCAATGCATGCGGTTGAAGTATTTCGCTATATTCAACTGAATGCAGAAACCTTTAAGGTGTTTTTAGGCGGCAATAACCGCGTCGGCTTTCATAAGCGGTTGAAACAATTCTTCGTAGAGCATTTCCTGGAAAAAATGATCAGCAACGAACTTTTTTTCAACAGTACCACGGTTCCACAAGATTATTTGTCTTCTTTTGCCACTTCAGCTTTTTTGGGGCTCATCGAGCAGTGGCTGGATAATGACTTAGCAGAAACGCCCAAACAAATGGCTGAAATGTATATTCAGATTATCTTCTTTATCAAAAATTTATGAACCACAAACTTCCTGAAGACAGAAAAAGACAGCTTCCTAAATTAACAGGAAACTGTCTTTTCTTTATTTGCGTGTGGCACTCATATCGGATTCTCCAGCTATTTCAATGCCTGTCTCGTCTTTAACGACAAAGAAAGATTTAAAGACGAAGGCTGCAAGAGCCGCTCCGACAAGAGGTGCTACGATAAATACCCATAATTGAGCAAGTGCGTCGCCGCCAGCAAAAATAGCAGGGGCTAAACTTCTTGCAGGGTTTACAGAAGTACCTGTCAACGGGATGCCGATGATATGAACTAATGTCAACGTCAAGCCGATGACAATCCCTCCCATGTGGGAAGTGGCTTTACTTGTAGTGACACCCAAAATGGCAAGCACAAAGATGAAGGTAAGGATGACTTCAATCACAAGCGCTCCTGTCAAATTCAAACCGACTGCACTCAACTCACCGTATCCGTTTGCGCCAAACCCTTCCAAGCTGGTCGAGCTTGCGACAACAAAAGCCAGAATCGAACTCCCTGCAAATGCTCCCAATATCTGTGCAACGACATAACCGCCAAACTCCTTAGCTGTCATATTACCGGAAATCAGCACAGCCAACGAAACTGCGGGATTGACGTGGCATCCTGAAATATGGCCGATGGCGTATGCGCCCGCTACAATCGACAGACCGAAAGCGAATGCGATGGCCAAAACGCCAAGAAATCCTGTATCCGTTCCACCTGTGTACCCTCCGAGAACAACTGCTGCCCCTGTCCCTAAGAACACCAAGATAAACGTACCGATAAATTCCGCCAAATATTTTTTCACTTTAAGCAACTCCCTTCTGTTAAACAAATTTTTGAAGATTCATTTTTTCACTGCATTGAAGCTGGATTGCCGGGTATTCAAAAGAAGTTTTGTATCTCATCAATTCCCCCGCCTTAATCGTTCATGACTTCCTTTAAAATAAGCATTTTGAAAGAGGAGCAACAGCAGCTTCTTTGGTTTTCTGTACTTCCCCTGCCCTCCAATCCATTTAGATCCCCTTATTCGCCTCTATTTGAACTTTCTTAGCGATTTGATTGAGCTGCACCATTTTTCGTTTCTGCCAGAATAGTTAATAACATAATTCCCTAAAACATTGGAAATCCCTTTTACTTTTACAATAAAGATCACAAAAGGACTTCCCACCAGCGGTGGAAAGTCCTTTATTTTGTTGCTACTCATCTTAACTGTTAAATCTGCAATAAAAAACGGAAGATGTTTGTCACGAAACTCCTGCTTCCATTCAAACGCGTTTATTTTTCAACCGCTTCTGCTAACTCCACTTCTTGATTCGAAGCTTCAAAAGCATCCAGCAAGGCACGCACTTGATCCGTCGTTTCGGTATACATTAATTGATTTCTCAACTCACCGGCTCCACGGACTCCGCGAACATAAATCTTAAAGAAGCGGCGGAGAGGCTTGAAGGCAATCGGCTCGATGTCTGTCGAATATTTATCATGAAGGTCCAACTGCAAACGCAAAAGATCAAACAATTCCTTCGTGCTGTGTTCTCGCGGTTCTTTTTCGAAAGCGAACGGATTGTGGAAAATGCCTCGTCCGATCATAACGCCATCGATGTCGTATTTCTCGGCAAGTTCCATGCCTGTTTGGCGATCTGGAATATCTCCGTTGATTGTCAACAAGGTATTCGGTGCGATTTCATCACGAAGCTGCTTGATTTCAGGAATCAATTCCCAATGCGCAGGCACTGCGCTCATTTCTTTTTTCGTCCGCAAATGAATCGACAGATTGGCGATGTCCTGCTCCAGTACATGGGTCAGCCAGCCTTTCCATTCCTCCACATCCGTGTAGCCAAGGCGCGTCTTGACACTGACAGGCAAGCCGCCAGCCTTTGCCGCCTGGATGATTTCAGCAGCGTTGTCCGGATAATTGATCAGTCCACTGCCTTTTCCTTTGGCGGCAACGTTCGGTACCGGACAGCCCATATTGATATCAATCCCTTTGAAGCCCTGCTTCGCCATTCCGATGCTCATTTCCTGGAAATGCTCAGGCTTGTTGCCCCATATGTGAGCCACCATCGGCTGCTCATCTTCAGTAAACGTCAGACGTCCCCGTACACTGAAAATGCCTTCCGGATGACAATAACTTTCCGTGTTCGTAAACTCCGTAAAAAACACATCAGGCCGTGCTGCTTCCGCCACTACATGGCGAAATACCACATTGGTGACATCTTCCATCGGCGCCAATACAAAAAACGGTCGCGGCAACTCACGCCAAAAATTTTCTTTCATATGCAAATTCCAATCCTTTCATTACGGGATCGAAGGCCAGACCTTCATCCAAATGTTCTTCATTTATCTATTCTATAATCATTAACTATCAACGATATAAGGGCACTCTACTTTTCTTAACCTTATACAGTTTACACGAATCGTGCGTTTCTGGAAAGAGACGTGCTTTGAAGAGAAGTTCTCATGCAGCGCGTCAGCAATTAGTAAACAAGAAGCACAGAAAAACCTCTCAACAATTCACCGCATTGTTGAGAGGTTTTCTACTGGTTGAACCAGTGCTTCATGCTTTCGTCGAGTTGTTCGAATGTCCTGTCTAGCAATTCTTTCGGAATTTTTGAATACCCGTCTCCCATATGTACTTCGAAATAACAGGAGTGTTCATCCATTTCTTTGAGGTAACTGGTTATCCCTATTCCTGTTTGCTGTTCCAGCTCCAATAAAATCGGTTCGACTTGCTCTTTAGCTTGCCTGAACTGGACATGAAACATATTCGAAACCGGAACAGCAGGAAGTGTTGAAATGCCATAACACGCATTAAACCGTTCAGCCACTTCCTTAGCTTCCTCATAATACTGTTCCATTTTATTGGAACGCATGTCAAAGTAATAATCTGCGGGTATGATATAAGGATACAAACTGATTAAATCGCCGCCGTGGCGCCTTTTCCAAACTTTTGATTGCTTGATAAAATCGTTGTCACCTGCTAATATAGCACCCGCAATTCCGCCAATCCCTTTATATAAAGAAAGGTAAACGCTATCGAATAAAGAACAGACATCATGTGCTGTTTTCTGATAGTAAGGGAGAACTTCCAATAACCGGGCACCGTCGAGATGAAGCCGAATCTGCCGATCACGGCAATATTGAGAAATTTGTTCAAGCGTTTCAAAACTTGGCAACTGACCGCCTATTTCCCGTTGGGGCAGTTCCAATAAGATAGCCGCAACCCCGTCTTCCATTTTGATGACGTCATTCAGATCGATTACCTGATCACGTTTAGTAAGGAAAACCGAGTCAATATGATGCAATTCTTTTAAACCGCCTTCTTCATGAATCTCTAAATGGCTAAGTGGATGGTACGCTACTTTTCCGGTTCCCTTTTCATCACACCAGATTCGCAAGGCAATTTGCTGGGCCATCGTGCCGCTCGGGAAAAAGACCGCGTCCTCTTTTCCTAATAAAACTGCCATTTTCTTTTGGAAATCCTCAATGATCCGGCCCTTACCATACTTATCACTTTCCAGATCATCTTCTATATTTTGAAATGCTTCTTTTAAAACCTGGATATTCCGTTCACCATTTCCCGCCAGTTTATAGGCCGTTTGATTATAGGCCCTCTCCAATTGATTTTCTTCACCCATCTTATAAACCCCTTTCAGAAAAACTTATACGTATTCTTTCCTGAAGTTTTTGCCTCGTACAAAGCCTGATCAGCGTGTTTAAGAAGCGCCGCTAATTCTTCAGTACCACTGGCCGGATATGTGACAACTCCGATACTTGTAGAAAGTTGATACTGGGCATCCCACTTACTTAAGCGATCGAGTACATGCTGCGCCTGTTGGCTTATGTCTTCTTTACTGCCTATAGAAGGAAAATGCATGACAAACTCATCGCCTCCTAATCTGACCGCAAAAGCGTCCGGCTGTTCAGCCGCCAACTTCTGAAGCCTGGAAGCCACTTCCTTCAATACGCCATCGCCCGCTTCATGGCCATGGAGATCATTTACCTTTTTAAACCCATCCAAATCCAGAAAGAAAATCACGCCACCTTTACTGGAATGATTGTCAAAGAAATTAGAGAGATACCGTCTGTTATACAGATCCGTCAACGCATCCCGATAAGCAAAACGCTCAAGATCCAAATAATAAGAAAACATCCGAACGATTTTTTGGAGCAATTGGATACTCTTCGCATCAAAGTGGGTGACTTCATCATTGATTGCACATAATGTTCCAAATTTCTCTCCATTCACAAGAGAAATCGGTAAGCCCAAGTAAGACCGGATATTCACTTCATCAAGCTTCTGCTGAAGTTTCTCTAAGCTGCTTTCTTTTTGGATATCTTCATAGATCAGAGGCTGGTTGTTTTGAAAATCCACTCGATTGCAAAGCGTTTCATTCAGGTTTAACACCAGTCCTTCTGCCACGGCAATACTGGTATCTTCATTTGAAAGCTTAAGAATAACTTGTTGGCTATCGCTAAGTGACGTTAAATAGATCAATTGATCCGGCAAGATTTCTTTTGCCAATTCCAGCACATCGTTGGCCAGTTCATCAAAATTTTTATACATCTGCAATTCTTGATACGTAGTTACCATGGCACACCTCGAATATTTTCAAATTTCATTTTATCGATCCATCCTCTCTTAAGGAAATGAAGCAATCTTAAAATCATTTCCTTGCTTCAAAAAACGGGGATCTTGTTGTATTTCTTAAAGCTTAACATATCAAGCTGATAAGCATTTAATATGAATTCAAAAATATTTCTTCCCATCGGCAAAGATTGCTTCTTAATTTCCACCTAATAAAAAAGGACGAAACCGGTGTGGTTTCATCCCTTTTGCTGATGGTCTTGAGAATACGGTCTTCCAGCCAGTTTGTTAATCGCAACAATTCTTCGTTCAGTTACAGTTTGCAATAAAACACTCAATAAGAAACCCAGCTTAATCCTGTAGTTCCTTCGCCTGCATGGACGCCTACACAAACACTTAGTGCAGCAACTTGCACTTTCAATGCTGGAAATTCTTGCAAAAGCTCGCTCTTCCATATTTCTGCGTCAGTGGCATTATTGCAGTGAATAACGGAAACTTCCGGAACAGTGCCCGTCTCCATATCCGCACGAAGGGAAAGAGTGACTTTGTCTTTCGCCCGTTTGTTTAAACGAACCTTTTCTTTCAGGACGGTTATTCCATCTTCAAAAGTGATCACCACTTTAATGTTCAGCAGATTGGTGACGAAGGTTTGTGTGCCAGACACACGCCCGCTTTTATGCAATTGATTCAAGCTTGAAGGAATAAAGGACAATCTTGATCGAGTCGCCATTTTATTGATCGTTGCCACCACTTCTTCCGCGTCTTTGCCTTCTGCAAACAACCCTGCGCCTACTTCAATCATCTTCCCCATCGGAAAAGAACCGATTTTTGAATCGATGGGATAGACATTGAAATTTGTCATCTTCGCAGCTGCCTGGGCACTTTCAAATGTCCCTGAAAGGCCACTCGATAAATGAAGCGCAATCGCAAAGTCATACCCTTCCGACTCCAATTTTTCATACAAAGATACCATCTCGCCAATTGCAGGCTGTGAAGTTTTAGGTGAGACTTTCGCTATCCGTAATTTATCGTAAAACTCTTCTTGTGTAAAATCGATGGATTCCCGAAACGATCCATCCGAAAAAACCACACTAAGAGGCAGAATGTGGACATTGTGTTTTCGGATGAAATCCTCATCCAATTGCGCAGCGGTATCGGTAATCCAAGCTATTCTTTTCATTGACGTTTCTCCTCTAAATGTGAGTTTATCAGCATCGTAAGTGGCCTGCTCTTGCTAACTTACAGGAGGATTTAAACAAGTGCTAGTGACAGCCGTCATATACATAAAAAGTTCTAAATAGGCTGACATGATTTGAACATATATTGCTGTTTTTCTTTTTTAAGAAAAGCTGTTATAAATATTCAAAAAAAAATCCTGATACCAATATTCAATACCATTTTTAATGGATTGTGTTTGCCTATAGCTAGTTGTTCGATAAAAGCCTACTAACCTATGTTTACTTAAGACATAACTTTTTAAATTTACGTAAACCAGTATTATAAGATAAGAAAAAGAGTCCACTTTGAATGCTATCGGGCAAAGTGGACTCCTATCAGTAAACTTTAATTTTTTATAAGGAAAAATCCTTTTCTACTAAGAATATTCAACTACTCTGTAATTTAGTTGAATAACTAATTTTCGATTAAACTTCTTTCTTTAAAAAAGATAAATGGGCGATTTTCATCAATACAAAACTAATTAAGCTTATTCCAAATAGCAATATTAATACTGGTAATTGTAGATATAAAAATAAGATGATGACTATACTAATTGCCATTATCAAAGTATGCAAGGGTCGGGCAATGACAAGGATGAATGCATGCTTTGGGTACTGCCAAAGCTTTAAATCATAGTGAACAAATACAGAGAAGATATACAATAAACTGAGAAGGTATACGAATACTACAACCATAGTCACACTCATCAGGATTATATAAAGCGTATCCTGATTTATATAGTGCAGTACTTTAAAATCTGTATATAATACTAATCCAATCAACAGCATAATATACCCAACAACGTTGGATGCTATGAATTCCGATTTAAATTTATCCCAAAACAGCTTTATAATGGAACCATTGTCTGATTCCATGATAATAAGCCTCATTACCGCAAATAACGCCGCAGTAGCAGGGAAAATCCCTAATATAAATAAACCGAAAAAGGAAAACGATAACCATAAAAAGTTTAACAATACTAAATTAAATCCAAGATTCCCTATTCGTAAATACCATTGTGTGCCATACATAATTTCATGGACCCCCATTTAAGCTGGCAAAATCGATTCTTCAGCTGATGGCATTAATTTATTTATCCTATATATTATACGACTTCATCTAAAGTTGGAATAGCAGAAATTGCGCCTACTTTTGTACAAACCATTGCACCCACTTTATTGCTCAGATAAGTGATTTTTTTTATCTTCTCAAAGTCCTCCAGAACTTTTTTCACATCCTTCTCTTTGGCAAGCTGGTACAGCATTGCGCCAACAAATGCATCCCCCGCACCAGTCGAATCTACGGAATCTATTTTAATACTTGGAACTATTTCTTGCTTATGGTAATTAGAAATCAAAGTTCCTTCTTTACCTAGTGTAAGTGCAATTAAGCTCGTCCCCATTTGGTGCAGAAGCTGAATTCCTCTACTAAGATCTTCTGTACCAGTAATAATCTCTAATTCTTCTTGACTGACTTTTACAAAGTCAGCTAACGCAACTCCTTGTTTCGTTAACTCTATAAAATTAGTTTTCTTCCCTTTCCAGAGATCTGATCTGTAATTAGGATCAAAAGAAACAAATTGCCCATTTTTTTTTGCCAACTTCATTGTATTGAGGTATGTAGATTGAAAAGGTCCTTCCAGTAACGCAGTTGCAGATCCAAAATGGAGAATGGCAGCTTCTTTTAATTTTTCCTTATCCACTTCTTCTTCCATTAAAAATGCATCGGCACCTCTGTTAAAAACAAAATCCCTTTCTCCATTCTCCATTAAAGAAACAAAGGCTAGTGTAGTCGGATTAACATTATCAACTACAAGCATGGAAGTATTAACATTTATTTCTTCTAAAGTATTTTTCAGAAATTTTCCGAATGGATCGTTTCCAACTTTTCCACAGAACAATGCCGTTCCACCCAATTTCACAATGGTGGCGCATACGTTAGCAGGCGCTCCCCCAGCCTGTTTTTCGAAAATATTTCCGTCCACTAAGTTATCCCCTGCATCTTTACAATAAAAATCGATTAACAACTCTCCGATACAAACTACAGACGCATTTTTACTCATACTTTTACTCCCCTCGCTAAAATGTGAACTATTATATTTTTTTAATTTAAAAAAGAGGAAACAATCAAATGTCTCCTCTTTTCTAAACATCTAAATACTAGTAAGCTTCACATTTTATAATGTTGCATTCTTTGCAGGGATTGCGATATAACCATCCTTAACGGTCATATTTCCACCCTTACTATAAAGTGTTATGCTTTCACAGGTTTCGTCAGGATATACTAAACTCGTTATAGCATAAGTGCCATCATTGATAAAGATTTCAATCGAACATTTATCAATAATCACCCGTAATTGAACATGATTTCTTTCACTCATTTTAAGTTCTTGATCCGTTGAAAACATATCAGAAAATTCCACATTTCCAGAATTTCTTCTATTTAGTATTATCACGTGATTTAGTGCATCATACTCGATAGTGGTGATGTGGGCTGATGTATGATTCAATGTAACACCAAATTGATCCGCATCATTCTTTATATCCAGGAATAAGTCTACATATCGCTCATTCACTTCAATTTTCTTTGGATTAGAAGGTTTTACTTCATAGTTTTGAATATCTACAGTTCTTTCAAAATAAGAAGATAGTTCTTCCACAGGATATTGAATGACTTTATACTTCCCTTCTATGTTCCGAAGGTGAAGCTCTCTTGGAATCGTCATCTGATTTCTCCATCCATCCGTAGGCACCACATTGGCATATCTCCAGTTACTCATCCATCCCAGATAAATCCGACGCCCATCCTCTTCCGGAATATCTGAAAAGCTTACACCGGCATAATTGTCTCTCCCATAGTCTAGCCACCTGATGTCATGATGTTCCGATGTAAAGACAGAACCATTAAAAGCACCAACAAAATACTGTGTACGCGAGCCCATGTTCGATATTCCATTATCACCGATACTGACTATCAAAATCCATTTTTCTTCTTCTGTATCTTCTACCTTTAATTTAAATAGGTCAGGACATTCCCAAACCCCATCATGAGAACCTGCGTTATCACCAAACTCACTTTCAAACTCCCAATCTATTAAATTTAATGAAGAATAAAAAGAAATTGTTTGGCCAGTGGCTAATGACATAATCCATTTCTCTGTTTCCTCGTGATGAAAGACCTTGGGATCTCGGAAATCACTTTTTGACGCATGAGAAAGTACAGGATTACCCTCATATTTAATCCAGGTTCGTCCATTGTCATTACTATACGCCAGACTTTGCGTTTGTTTTTGTGCGATTTCATCACTAGCTTCCTGGTGGTGCGTAAAAATAGCTACTAAACCTGGTTCATCCGGAAAGAACCCTGTCGTATTATTCCAATCCACCACTGTACTTCCGGAAAAAATAGTTCCGTGCTCATCCGGGTATAGGGCTATTTCAAGCTCCTCCCAGGTAATCAAATCCTTACTGACAGCATGGCCCCAATGCATTGGGCCCCAAATATTGTCGTTAGGATTGTGTTGAAAAAACAAGTGATATTCATCTTTAAAATATACTAATCCATTTGGATCGTTTAACCAATTTTTCTTTGTTGCAAAGTGCAAACTGGGCCTGTATTGTAGTATTTCTTGTTTTGTCAATTAGTTCTCCTCCATTACTTAGCAGTACGGTCATAACCTTTTTGTTTAATTTCCAGCCATTCCTGTAAACCAAGACGATCCAACTCATCCAAGTATTGGTCCCATTCTTCCTCTATAGTTCCCTTTGTAATCCATTCAGCTTTTTTTCGCTGAATGTATGGAAGCAAGTCTGCTTCTATTGTAGAAAGAAGCTCTAATTCTTCTAAACTGAAAAATACTTTCGGATAGATATTTTCCGCTTTCATATGCGGAACCATAACTTCTTTCATTTGATCCAATCTCTCGGCAGCATCATCTGGCTTTGTCGTGATTTCCCCATAATAACTGTCTAGTATTGCCAATGGTCCTCCAACGGAAGTTCTCTCTCTTAATTCAACAGGTGCAGTTCCTTCTAGACCGAGATGTTTTAACATATTTTGCTCTTCATCAAATTCAAAGATATTCTGCATATCTTCATCTCCATAAGTACCCCAGTTGTTTTGTACAGACTGATGAGGGTCATAGAATTCATCAACCCATTTTGCTGTTAATTCAAGATTTTGGTTGGCACCTGTAACAACCATTTTCGAACGATCAAAACCCATCCCATTTGTTCTGGCAACATTTTTTTGGCCATCCGGACCTTCTAAAGGCGGCATAAGCGCATAATCATCATTCGATCCTGAAATATTTGCTTTATCCCAAGTAAAATACATACCGTAGCGGCCTTCTTGGCCTTTAG
Source organism: Planococcus wigleyi (assembly GCF_014836985.1). GTDB lineage: Bacteria > Bacillota > Bacilli > Bacillales_A > Planococcaceae > Planococcus > Planococcus notacanthi. The sequence continues at coordinate 420,289 of NZ_JACSPU010000005.1, forward strand.
CTACATAAGTAGACCAGTCCTGTTCAAAGGCTTCGATATCAATTAATTCTTCCTTATGCAGTTCATTCATGAAGTTGATGGCTTCTTTGTATCCTTCATCGCTGGATGTCAATTTAACTTCTCCATCATTAGTTACAACGGTGTGATCCCAATTATCACCCAGACCAAATGAACCGAATAAGAATCCTGGATCCTGTCCTCCGTCATTTATAATAAATGACATAGGAATTGTTTCTCCGTCACCAGCAAGATCATTCTCTTTAAAGGCGATTAGCACTTCTTTTAATTCCTGAGTTGTTGTGGGCATTTCCAGTCCCAATTCATCCAGCCATGTTACGTTTATCCATGGGAAATTATCTACTGAGTGAATACTTTCTTTCCCTTGTCCTAGTTCCTCTATCCAAGGGAATGCATAGATATTTCCGTCCGGTGCAGTCATCATCTCTCTATACTCTGGAGCTTTTTCCAGAACCGCTTGCAGATTAGGCATGTGATTTTCTATTAATTCGTTCAGTGGAATAATAGCACCATCGTCTGCCAAATTTAATAATTCATAATCACTGTAACCAGCATTGCTAATCGCGTCTGGCATATCCCCGCTAGTCATTGCCAAATTCCTTTTCTCACCAAATGTTTCTCCTGTAAAGTTTCTCCATTCAATATGGACATTTGTTTTCTCTTCTAATCGCTGATTAAGCAATTTCTCATTTGGGTCTTCAGGTGCTAGTGGCGAACTTTGTGTCATAACCTTCAATGTCACTTTTTCTTCTAAAGGAAATTCAATGTCTGAAAGCCCGTAATCCTCTGACCAGGTATCCTTATCATTGCCGCTACATCCCGAAACTACTGTTCCGATGATCAGCAGCAATGAAGTTGCTTTTAAAAACTTTTTCATAATAATTCCCCACTTTCTTTATTTTAATGATCCTACCATTACGCCTTTTTCAAAATACTTTTGGAAAAAAGGATACATAATCAGCAAGGGTAAACTTGACACTACAATAGAAGAATACTTTATCATTTCTGCAATTTTTTGAATCTCAGCTCTTGCAAGCTGATCCGCAATCATGCCAGGCTGCACTTCATTCTGGATAAGAATTTCACGCAATACCAGCTGTAATGGATAGAGGGATTGATCTTCGAGATAAATCATTGCGTTGAAATAAGAATTCCACTGGCCTATAAAAGCATATAAAGCGAGTACAAAAATAATTGGTTTGGACAGCGGCAAGATAATCTTCAAAAATATCTTGAGATCTGAAGCACCATCTATTCTTGCTGCTTCCTTTAGTTCATTGGGCAATCCTTTAAAATATGTTCTAGAAAGTATAATATTCCACACACTGACAGCTCCTGGAAGTATGATTGCCCACGGTGTATTGATCATACCCAACTCTTTAATCAGTAAATATGTAGGGATCATCCCACCATTGAAAAACATTGTTACGATAAAGAAAAGCATAAACAACTTTTTTCCAGCTAAATTGTCAACGGATAAAGCGTAACCAGCAAGAATAGAAAACAAAACAGAGACTATAGAGAATCCTCCTGCGTACATAATAGAGTTAAGAAAGCCTCTAACGATAGAACCATCTTCGAATATCCTTCTATAACCATCAATCGTCCAGTCCTCAGGATTAAGCGATATACCTTTTGTCAGCAAGACATTCGGACTCAGAAAAGAGCCGAATAAAACATACAAAAGCGGAACAGTAATAATGAGCACAATTAAAATTAAAATGATTTTGTTAATTAAAAGGAGCGTTCTGTCTGTTTTCGAATTATTTACAAGGTCAATTTTAGATTTCATGATTGTGCTCCCATCTAGTAAAGTGTTTCACCATTTAATTTTTTGACAACAGTATTAGCAATTACTAGTAGAAGCAAACTAATAACAGAATTGAATAATCCTACAGCAGCTCCAAATGACCAATCCCCTGCTTGTAGCCCTCTTTTGTATACATAGGTATCAATAATCTCTGAAGCAGGCAAGTTCATGTCAGTTTGAAGTAAGTATGCTTTTTCAAAACCAACTCCCATAATTCCGCCAATTGCCAAAATAAACAGGACAGCTATAGTCGGCTTAAGAACTTGAAGATCAATATGAATGATTCTTTGTAAAAGGGAAGCACCATCAATCGTTGCTGCATCATGAAGCTGCGGATCGACATTCGATAGTGCAGCAACATAGATAATTGATGAGAAACCTGCAACCTGCCAGACACTGGATGCAATGAATACGCTTCTGAAATAAGATGGATCTGTCATAAAGGAGACGGGCTCATCCATAAATAAAGTCAGAAATTCATTAATCGGTCCTGCTGGTGATAAAAAGATAAATAGCATCCCCGATATCACTACTGTAGAAAGAAAATATGGCGCATAGATGATTAATTGAACATTTTTTTTAACTTTAGCTCTTCTCAGCTGATTTAACATCAAAGCCAGAATGATAGGAATTGGAAACCCGATAAGAAGTTCGAAAGCGCTTAATTTTATCGTATTCATAAATATTTGCTGAAAGTTGGGGGATTGCAAAAAATTAATGAAATGGTCGAAACCAATCCATTCACTTCCCATAATCCCTTTAATCGGACTAAAATCTTTAAATGCAATTGTAACCCCATACATTGGTATGTAATTGAATATAAATACTAGGACAACAGCTGGCACTAAAAACAAATACAAGATGAAATTATTTTTAATGTAGTTTTTACGGTTTTCTTTGATTTTAATTGTTTGAACTGTTTTCTCAGATACTGCTTTAGCCATGACATCCTCCCCCTTTTTGGCTTCATTAATAAAACGCTTTCTATGATTGCCAAAATAACTATTAAGTTAACGCTTTCATAGAAGTTTAAAAATGTAAAAAATTAATCCTTTTATAACTATGTTAACCGGTTAACATATCGTGTTGTAAAATTGATTATAGTTAAATCTCCTTTTTATGTCAACCGGTTAACAGAAGAAAACAAAAAATTTTAAATACTTTTTAATTATGAGTTTTATGTTGTTTCACTTTCAATTAAGTTTACTGGTAGCTTCCATTCAATTTGTGATTCCGTTTCACCTTCAATTTGTTTTAATAATAGCCGAACTGCTAAATTTGCAATTTCCTTTACTGGCTGCTGAATCGTACTTAGTTCAGGCAACAGCATTCTGGTTATTTCTGAGCCATCATAACCGATCACTTTCAAATCAGCAGGTATATTTATGTTCCTTCTTTTTGCTTCTTTCATCACACTCGATGCTATAAGGTCATCGCTTGCAAAAATACCATCAACATCTGGGTTCTCATTAAAAATAGTTTCTATAACATTTTCACCTATTACATAACTCTGGGGATAATATTGGTTTTCTTTCATTACGTCTTCATACGCTTCTCTTCTTAAATTTGCAGGGGTTTCCAAAGAAGGAGAACCGTTAATATGAATAATCTTCTTACAACCTTTATCAATTAATAATTGAGTAGCCTTTTTCCCGCCATCATAATTATCACTGGAGACGACCGGCGTATTTTCAGATAAATAGCGATCAATACCCACCAATGGGAGTTGCGGGTTGTCATATTCCAGAATCCCTCTGTTATGAGATCCTGCTATAATTCCATCCACCTGGTGTCTTTGCAGCATTTCCAGGTAACTCTTTTCTTTATCTTCACGGCCTTCACTGTTGCATAATAATACTTTGTAGCCTAAAGATTCACATATATTCTCTAAATGAAAAATCAATTGTCCATAAAAAGGATTGTTTGTAGTTGGAAAAATAAGGCCGATAATAAAGGTCTTATTAATAAAGAGTGAACGAGCAATTTCATTTGGATGGTAGTTTAACAGTTCTACAGCTTCATTTACTTTCTTTCTTGTTTTTTCGCTTATATATCCTCGATTATTTAGTACTCTTGAAACGGTTGTCTTGGAAACACCAGCTTCATTAGCGACATCATCCAACTTAACTTTTTGATTTATATTTTCATTTGTATTATTCACTTTTCATCACCTTTGCTATCTCTTTGCTAATTCATCTTTGCTACCCTAATAAAAATACAATTGAACAAGTAGATTTTACTGTTTTTCAAGAGGTACTATAAGAATAATTTTGGCACATTAATTCTGTGAAAATATTCGTTGAATCATTCTTATATCTTTTGATATTCACTCTTCAAATAGACCTTTCCTATTTATTTAAAGCTTTTTAAACCATGTCAAGTTGAAATGCTAACCTAATGGCATGTAATAAGTATAAAAAGATTCCTTTCAACATCATATCCAAAGGGATGTAGGAGCGCAACCTTTTAAAATCAGAATATTATGTTTGAATTTAATTTGTTAACATACTTTCTTCACCAAGAACGAAAAGAATTGTGAACTGCATATATAAATAGTAAAAAATAAAACTCATTCTTTTATATACATACATTCTTTTAAAATGACAAAAGCTGTTATAGATTTACCTGACACACAAAAAAGATCCAATCATTAAAATCTTGCTACGACCTTACAAGTTTGTATATATACTACACATAAAATGAAGATTTAATCGATTGTTAAGTTCTCTTCAAAGAATAAAAAGATACCTCGAAAAATTACCTTTGCTAACCACAAGTATTACCTCTCATTATTAAAAAGCGAGGTCTGCCATTAGGCAAACCTCGTATTGTGTTACTAATGTTATTCAATTTGCTTTACATCATGCCGCCCATGCCGCCCATATCAGGCATTCCGCCCATAGGTGCTGCTGGTTCCGGAATGTCTGCTACGACTGCTTCAGTCGTTAAGAACATAGCTGCAACAGATGCTGCGTTTTGAAGCGCTGAACGGGTAACTTTGGTTGGATCGACGATTCCTTCTTCCACCATGTTAACCCACTGTCCATTTGCTGCGTTGAAGCCGATGCCGATTTCTTCGGATTTCAGGCGGTGAACGACGATTGATCCTTCAAGGCCTGCGTTTGTCGCGATTTGGCGAACCGGCTCTTCAAGTGCACGAAGCACAATGTTGACGCCTGTTGCTACGTCGCCTTCCTCTGTTTCAAGAAGTTCTGCAACCTTGTTGTAAATGTTGACTAGCGCTGTACCACCGCCGGCAACAATGCCTTCTTCGACAGCTGCACGAGTTGAGTTCAACGCATCTTCAATGCGAAGTTTACGTTCTTTCAATTCTGTTTCAGTAGCCGCTCCGACTTTGATGACTGCAACGCCGCCAGCCAATTTAGCTAGACGCTCCTGCAATTTCTCTTTGTCGAATTCAGAAGTTGTTTCTTCGAGCTGGTTGCGGATCTGTGTAACACGAGCGACGATTTGTTCCTGGTCGCCGGCGCCTTCCACGATGGTTGTGTTTTCTTTCGAAACAACCACTTTTGATGCGCGCCCAAGTTGAGCGATGTTCGTTGTCTTCAATTCAAGTCCAAGATCTTCTGTAATCACTTCTGCGCCAGTTAGTGCAGCGATATCTTCCAGCATCGCTTTGCGGCGGTCACCGAAGCCTGGTGCCTTAACAGCTACAGCATTGAATGTGCCGCGCAATTTATTGACAACCAATGTCGCCAATGCTTCGCCTTCAACATCTTCAGCCACGATTAACAATGGCTTGCTTTGCTGAACGACTTGCTCAAGAATCGGAAGGATTTCCTGGATGTTGCCGATTTTCTTGTCAGTAACCAAGATGAATGGGTTATCCAATACCGCTTCCATTTTGTCTGAATCCGTCACCATGTATGGAGACTGGTATCCACGGTCGAATTGCATTCCTTCAACCACATCAAGTTCAGTTGTGAAGCCGCGAGATTCTTCCAAAGTGATGACGCCGTCGTTGCCGACGCGCTCCATTGCTTCTGCGATCAGTTTGCCGACTTCTTCATCACCAGATGAAATCGCTGCAACTTGTGCAATCGACTCTTTTCCTTCGATTGGCTTGGAAATGGCTTTCAATTCCACAAGCGCGTTTTCCACTGCCAATTCGATTCCACGGCGGATGCCTACAGGGTTCGCGCCAGCTGTAACGTTCTTCAAGCCTTCACGGATCATTGCCTGCGCAAGAACCGTCGCTGTCGTTGTACCGTCACCGGCGATGTCGTTTGTTTTAGAAGCTACTTCCGCAACAAGTCTCGCCCCCATGTTTTCAAAAGCATTTTCAAGTTCGATTTCTTTTGCAATCGTTACACCATCATTGGTGATCAACGGCGAACCGAATTTTTTATCAAGAACCACGTTGCGCCCTTTTGGCCCAAGTGTCACTTTCACTGCATTTGCTAATTTATCTACGCCTTGCAGCATTAGACTGCGTGCGTCTTCACTGAACTTAATATCTTTTGCCATGTTTAGCTTCCTCCTGTTTCGCTGGTTTATTTTAGCCTAAAACTGCTAATATATCGTTTTCACGTAAAATCAAATATTCTTTGCCTTCATATTTCAATTCAGATCCTGCGTATTTCGAGAAGATGACGCGGTCGCCAGCTTGCACGTCCAATTCTGTGCGCTGCCCGTTTTCACGGATAAGTCCATTTCCTACAGCGATCACATGGCCCTCCTGCGGTTTTTCCTGTGCTGAACCCGGCAAGACGATTCCGCTTGACGTTTTTTCTTCCGCTTCGATGAGCTCAATAATTACACGATCTCCTAGTGGTCTTAACAATTGAAACACCCTCCTCAAATTATCTAAATGTTCTCGATTAGCACTCTCAACCTCTGAGTGCTAACCCACTACCAAGTTTAATAAAATCTTCAGTCTTTTGCAAGCGGTAACCATTAGTATTTTGATTTCTTTGCGGTTGTTCTTTGAAAGCTCTACAATAGAAGGAGCATCCCCCAGTGAAAGGAATTACATCATGCCCACCAAACGAAAAACCTTTATAGACAGTTTCTTGAAAAACGGCAGCTCCTCTCGCCCGAAAACCAAAAAGAACAGCAGCTACCGCCCGAAAGCACAAGGGACAAAAACGCCGCTTTATGTATTGTTGATCTTTATTGCTGCACAGTTATCACCGATTCTGTTCATCTCCCCTACCTTGAATTATTTCCTGGACCAAGGCATGGACCGGGAAGCTGCCGGCGCCGCCACTTCAGGCTGGCTGATTTTCCTGACTATGGGCATCGGTTTCATTTTAACGCTCCTGATCATTTTCCGGGACAAGCGCTTTTTCGATATATGGAAAGGCACAAAATCCACGGTCCTCATGTCGGTTGTCTGGGGCTTTCTCGGCTTTCTGCTTCTGCTGATCGGCCAATCAGTCGCCGCTTTAATTGAAATGAAGGTTCTCGGCATTGATCCCGGTTCTGAGAATACCGCTTCCTTAGTCTATATCGCTGAAGCGGTGCCGCTCGCTATCGTTTCAATCGTCTTGTTCGGACCAATTCTCGAAGAACTGGTTTTTCGCCGCGTCCTGTTCGGTTCACTGAACCAAACGACCAATTTCTTTTTCGCAACAGCGATCAGTGCATTGGTGTTCGCTTTGATTCACTTTGATTTTACGCATTTGCTGCTTTACTTCACTACCGGCTTGATCTTGGCGTTCCTGTATCAGAAGACCAAACGGATCATCACCCCGATTATTGCCCATATGTGCTTGAATGGCTATGTCATGCTGATTCAACTCAATATGGACAAAATTTTGGAATTCCAGGAACAGATGGAAAAACTTCAAACAACCGGATTTTCTTCTTTCTTTCAATGAGCAGTAAAGAGACGAAAAACATATTTCCCATAAGAAAAAGCCTTCCCCGATTTTGATCGGTGGAAGGCTTTATTTTTCTTCAATGATTTGTTGCTGTTCTTCGATAATCTGCTGTTGCTCCGCTTTCAAGAACTTACGGTAACCAATCTTAGCGATGATGACACTGAATTCATACAGCACAATCAACGGCAAAGTCACAATCATATGCGAGACGATGTCCGGCGGTGTAATGAACGCTGCAATGATCACTAAACCAAGATAGGAGTACTTGCGGTATTTCGTCATCAGCATCGGGGTAATGATCCCAAGCCTTGTCAGAAACAGCATAAGGACCGGCAGTTGGAAAATCAAACCGAACGGCAACGTAATCTGGAACAGAAACTGGAAGTATTCATTGATCCCAATTGTTTCTTGAATATCCATATTGTCAGAGATATTCAGCATAAATCCGATGACATAAGGAAATAGAATCAAATACGCAAAAGCGATGCCTCCCAGAAATAATAGAACAGAGAACGGAATATAGCTTAATGTCGCTCTGCGTTCTTTATCGAGAAGACCTGGACTGATAAACGCCCAGAACTGATACATGATCAATGGGGACGTGATGATCAGCGCTAAAATCATCGTAACCTGCATAAAAATTTTCAGCGGATCCGTAATTTTAAACGCATTCAACGTCAGGTTTTTCGCTTCTTCGGTATACTGCAGATACTGGATCAGCGGTTGGGCAAGAAAAAAGCTGACAATAAGCGCTAATACAAAGAAAACGACTACAATGGTCAGCCGTTTTCTCAATTCACCTATATGTTCAACTAACGTCATATCTTTTTCTGTCATCAGACAAACATCCTATCGTATTTCCTTTTGCTCATCTTTCTTTTTCAAATCTACTTTATCGTCGTCGTCATCCACAAGTCCTTTTGTAGCGTTTTTAAACTCGCGCAAAGACGAACCGAATGCTTTTCCAAGTTCCGGCAACTTTTTAGGACCGAAAACTAACAAGGCAACAACCCCGATAACGATGATACTCATTGGACCTGGCATACGTGGCACCTCCTGTATTATGGCTCTATTTTACATCATTCAAGCTGTTTTGGCTATTTCCAAAGGCCTTTGAAATGTGAAGGTTTTAAGTCATTGCTGCTTGATCTGGTAGATCAAAGTCTGCAGTTCAACGGACAAATCGATGGTCTGGACACGGATATGGTCGGGAACCGAAATGCGGACAGGCGTAAAATTCAAAATCCCTTTGATTTCGGTCTTCGCCAAACGGTCTGTCACTTCCTGGGCCGAGCGTGACGGCACTGTCAAAATAACCAGTTCCACGCCGTACTCTTTGATCTTCTCTTCAATCTTGTCTGGATGGTAGGTATCGATATCGCTGATCTTTTCGCCTTCCACCGGACTGTTCGAGTCAAAGGCCACAATGATTTTCGTGTTGTGGTTGCGATGGAAATTATACTTTAAGAACGCACTTCCGAGTCCTCCGACACCGATCAGCGCCACATTGGTAGCTTCGTCCTGATCCAAAGTCTTCCGAAAAAAGAGCAGCAGTTCCTGGACATCGTAGCCATAGCCTTTTTTTCCGAGCGCTCCCAGATGGGAAAAGTCGCGGCGGATTGTGGCCGAATCAATTTTCATCGCTTCGCTCAATTCCTGCGAAGAGATCCGTTTTTGTCCGGCATTCGCAAAATTTTGAAGGAAACGGTAATACAAAGGCAGCCGTTTGGTTGTGGCTTGCGGAATTTTAGATGTCTCATGTAACATACGCTTTCGCATCCTCCTGAGGTGTTGTCAAATCGCTTTCATCTTACATTAGGAACCTTGATATGTAAAGGCTTGTGCAATTGCGAACCAACGCCCCATCAGCTACACTTAGAGAGAATAGAGGTGACCTACATGATAGTTTTACAAGTGAATCAAGTCCATAAATCATTTGGCGCAGAAGAGATCCTTTCAGGCGTCAAATTGGAAGTACAGCATCGCGACCGTGTTGCATTAGTAGGCCGCAACGGTGCAGGAAAATCCACTTTATTGAAAATCATCGCCGGTGAAATGTCCCATGACAGCGGCGACATCATCATGCCGAAAGATTTGACGATCGGCTATTTGGAACAACAGACCAATTTGGAGTCGGATGCCACCATCTGGGATGAAATGATGACGATTTTCCATCATTTCCGTGAACAGGAATCGAAACTTCGCCGCTTGGAAGCACAAATGGCCGATCCTGATATATACAATAATCCTGAAGAAAACGACAAAGTCATGAAAGAATACGATCTGCTCCAGCATGATTTCAAAGATGCAGGCGGCTATCAATATGAAGCGGATACACGAGCCATCCTGAATGGCATGAAGTTCTATCCCGAAGACTATGACAAGAAAGTGGTGTCATTATCCGGTGGCCAGAAAACCAGATTGATGCTTGCCAAGCACCTGCTCAGCAAGCCGCAATTGCTGATTCTCGATGAACCGACCAACCACTTGGACATCGAAACGCTCAGCTGGCTGGAGAACTACTTGAAGAACTACCCGGGTGCTTTGCTGATCGTTTCGCATGACCGTTATTTCCTCGACCAAGTGGTAACGCTGGTCTATGAAGTTTCCAGACACCGAGTCAAAAAGTATACCGGCAACTACAGCCGTTATTTGAATGAAAAAGCTAAACAATACGAATTGGACCAAAAGCAGTTTGAAAAACAGCAAGGCGAAAAAGCCAAGCTGGAAGATTATGTCCAACGCAATCTGGCACGGGCTTCAACGACCAAGATGGCACAAAGCCGCAGGAAGACCCTGCAAAAAACCGAATGGATGGAAGCTCCCGACGGCAATGAAAAATCAGCCCGCTTCGGCTTTACTATTGGCAAACAAAGCGGCAATGACGTCTTGAATGTCCAATCGCTGAAAATCGGCTATAGCAGCAAGCCTGTATCCGAAAACATTTCATTAAAACTGTACCGCCAGGAAAGCATGGCATTGGTCGGACCCAACGGCGTCGGCAAATCGACGTTGCTGAAAACCATCATGAAAGAGCTGAAACCGCTTGATGGCGATATTCATTACGGAACCGGCATCCAATTCGGCTATTACGACCAGGAACAAGCCAATTTAAAGGGCAATAAGCTGGTGCTGAACGAATTATGGGATGATTACCCTCTCATCAATGAAAAAGACATACGCGGCATCCTTGGGCGTTTTTTGTTTACAGGGGATGATGTCCTTAAACCGGTCTCAACTTTATCAGGCGGCGAGAAGGCACGAGTGGCCCTTGCCAAGCTGATGATGCAAAAAGCCAATGTCCTGCTTCTTGATGAGCCGACAAACCACTTGGATCTCGACAGCAAGGAAGTACTCGAGAACGCCTTGCTGGATTATCCCGGCACCCTGCTATTTGTATCGCATGACCGTTATTTTATGAACCGGATCGCTACAAAAGTCATTGAGCTTACTAAAGACGGCACAACCGAATACCTGGGCGACTATGATTATTATGTAGAGAAAAAATTGGAAATCGCTGAATTGAAAGCTCTTGATGAAGCAGAGTCGATGACGGAAGTAAAAGCGCCAACCGCAACTTCCACTTCGCAGATCAACAAAGAAGCGAAAAAACTGGAGCGCCAGCTGGTCCGCCAATCTGAAGAAGCCGAACAGGTAATGGAGAAACTAGATCAGCAAATTGCTGAAATTGAAGAACAATTGTGTGAGCCGGAAATCTTCCAGGACCACGAGCGGGTCTTGCCGCTTCAAAACCAATTGGAATCCTTAAAAGCCTCTCACGAAGAAACCATGGCACAATGGTTAGAACTACAGGAAAAAATTGAAAGTATTTAGTTTTGAACCGGCTGTTTTTCAGCCGGTTTTTTGTTACTATATATAGGTCAATAGGGTTTCGCAAAATATTTATTTCCACAGATTTCCCCACAACTTCGAAGTTGTCTTATCAACTGTCAACAGACTTATCCCCGTTATCCACAGGTTAACAAAATACTATCCACATAGTTTTCCACTTCTACTTACACAATATGTAGGATATCCTCTATTTACCCCCTAGTTATAAACAGTTTATTCACAAATTGTGCATAAGTACAAATGTTCTCTCTTGACAGAAAAATTCTGCCATCTTCATAAATATCTGAATTTTACGGTAAAAAAAAGCAAGTAATTACACACATTCCAGATGACCTGAAATGATGAAATTACTTGCTTTTATTAAATCCATGAGGTTAATGGCATACCCGGCCGGCCATTCATTGCCATCGTGCCATATAATCCTTTTTCGTACATGACAGTGCCTGCGGCTGCAATCATCGCGGCATTATCTGTACATAAAGGCAAAGAAGGAATATAGAAGGGAATCTCTTTTTCTTTGAATACCGATTCCAACGAGCTTCGCAAGCCTTTATTCGCGGCTACTCCACCAGCAGCAATCACTTGCTGGACTTTGTATTCCTCAGCTGCGCGCAGCATTTTTCCAGTCACCACTTCCACCACACTGTTCTGGAAACCGGCTGCTACATGTTCTGGAGCTATTTTTTCGCCGCGCTGAGCTGCGTTATGCATGTAATTCAAGACAGACGATTTCAATCCACTGAAACTGAAATCGTAAGAACCTTCCTCCAGCCAAATTCTTGGAAATGCAATAGCCTCATCACTGGCATGTGCCAATCGATCAATATGAGGGCCGCCTGGATAAGGGAGATCCAGTGTCCGGGCAACTTTATCATAGGCTTCTCCAGCTGCATCGTCCCGTGTTTCTCCGATTACAGTGAAATCACCATGTTCTTTCATATAGATCAATTCCGTATGGCCACCCGAGATAACCAGCGCCAGAAGTGGAAATTCCATCTCTTGCTCCAAACGATTGGCATAAATATGGCCTGCGATATGATGGACTCCTACTAAAGGCAGCTGATGGGCAAAAGCAAACGCTTTGGCCGCATTGACGCCAATCAGTAAAGCACCTACTAGACCTGGCCCTTCCGTTACCGCCACGGCATTCAGCTGATGCGGTTCCATTGCTGCCAACTGAAGCGCTTCTTCAATAACCAATGTAATTTGTTCTACATGGTGCCTAGAAGCAATTTCCGGCACGACCCCACCAAAACGTTTGTGGCTCTCAATTTGGGAAGCCACCACATTGGAGATGATTTCGGTGCCATTTTTAACAATCGAAGCTGCCGTTTCATCACAGCTCGTCTCAATTCCTAATATATAAATGTCTTTATTCATCAAAATTCACCCACATCACTATGGCATCCTCATAATTGTCCGTATAATACCGCTTACGGATGCCTCCATTTTTAAATCCTAATTTACGGTAAAGATTTTGTGCGACTGTGTTGCTGACACGGGCTTCCAATGTCATCAAGATCGCACCATGCGCTTTCGCAGTATCAATTGCCGCCTGCATCAAGCCCTCGCCCAGTTTTTTACCACGCTGTTCGGGAAGGATGGCGATATTCGTCACATGTGCTTCGTCCATGACGAGCCACATTCCGCAATAACCTACGATGCCTTCACTTGTTTCAGCAATCACATAATATGCATGTTCGTTGTTGATCATTTCATAGTAAAAAGCGTCTTTGGTCCAAGGCAAGGTAAAAGACAGGCGCTCTATTTCATAAACCTCGTCGATGTCCGCAATGGTCATTTTTCTGAATCTCACTTCTTCAATCATAGAGGTTGTCCTTCTTGCGCTTTATTATAATTGGCTTCTGCTTCTGTAATGCGGCGGTATTCAGGAACAGCATGATGAACATTGCTTTCTGGAGATTCCTGAGCCAGCAAAATGAGATTGGAAGCACGCGGCAACCGGTTCTGCATTCCGCTGAAATGAGCTGTTTCACCCAACACTTCACTGATTAATGCTTCGTGCAAGGACACATCCATCCCAGTGAAGAGTACAGGACGATTGAATTCTTTCACTTTCAATAAAAACTCTTTTACATCACTATGCTGATCGCCAATCACCGGCATCAAGCTGCTGCCCTCATATAAGCCGATAAAGGCGGTACCGCGCCGCGCATCCATCAGTGGACAAACCAGCCCCTCAAACCCTTGGCCGTTTGCAGCAAGCACCTTCAAGCTCGAGACTGGATGAAGGGGAATTTTCAAAGACCAGGCCAATGTTTTGGCAATGGTCAATCCAATACGCACACCTGTATAAGAACCTGGTCCTTCAGCTACGGCAATGTGCGTCAGGTCAGCAGGCGCCACTTTCGCTTTTTTCATCATTTCTTCAATCGCCGGCATCGCAGTTAGCGAATGATTGATTTTTAAATTAGATGTTTCTTCTATTAAAACCTTGCCATCTTCGATTAACGCAAGCGCCAAAGGAGAATTCGAGGTATCGATTCCTAGATAAATCATGATAAGTTTAGCTCCTTGCAAAGATTTTCATAGCGTCTGCCAATCGGGTGGAGGATAATCTTGCGTTCTTGCTCTGATTGCCGGGTAATTGTAATTTCCAGACGCTCCGTGGGTAGGTATTCTTCTATAAATGTTGCCCATTCAACTACCGATACTGCTTCGCTGCTGAAAAATTCATCAAACCCGATGTCTTCGTCACTGTTCTCAAGACGGTAGACATCAAAATGATTCAATTCCAGACGACCGGAATATTGTTTTAAGATTGTAAAAGTCGGACTGTTGACCATCCGCTGAATTCCAAGTCCTTTTGCTAAGCCTTTTGTAAATGTCGTTTTCCCAGCCCCTAAATCGCCTTCGAGTGTCAAGAGGTCTCTAGGTTCCAGCAGTTCAGCCAAACTGGCCGCAAACGCTTCGGTTTCTGCAGGCGAGTTCAATGTAATTGTGTATGCCATTATCGTGTCACCTCTATTGAGTCTTTACATAGTTTAGCGAAATTGTTGAAGTAAATCAAAATATATCGTTTTGTCAGTGGTTTTTAATGAAAACAAAAAAAATAAACACAGCAGGATCGCTGTGTTCATCATCAAAATTACGGTCCCGACCGGGATCGAACCGGCGATCTCCTGCGTGACAGGCAGGCATGTTAACCGCTACACCACGGGACCAAAAAAAAATAGACCAGCGACGTCTTACTCTCACAGGGGGAGACCCCCAACTACCATCAGCGCAAAAGAGCTTAACTTCCGTGTTCGGGATGGGAACGGGTGTGGCCTCTTTGCCATCATCACTGGACTATTTTCA
>NZ_JACSPU010000006.1:0-187160 GCF_014836985.1 Planococcus wigleyi
ATCGCAAAAGCCGTTCTCGCGCCAAGGCGCTCGTGACGTCTTTTGTTGACGTTTTGCTGTTCAGTTTTCAAGGTTCAAGTTGCCGCGCTCATTGGCGACTTTATTAATATATCCTGTTTCAATCTCGCTGTCAATACTATTTCAAAATATTTTTTTCGAGTTGTCTTAAGGACATATATAAATATAAACCGCCACGCGCAATAAATCAAGCCTTTATTTTAAAAAAGTGCATTTTAATTTTTTGGTAGTCGGCAATAAATAGCGTAATGCCCGCCAACACTATACTTCCACCCACTATTTGCGACAGGCTCAAATACTCTCCAAGTATAAAATATGCAAGGATAGCAGCACCTATGGGTTCAAAAAGGATCGCAATTGATATGACATTGGTACTCACCCACTTCAAAGCCCAATTGAAAAGAGTGTGGCCCAGCAAGTTTGGAATCAACGCCAACAATAAGAACCACATCCATTCGGACGCCGGATACGGACCAAATGATTCTCCTTTAAATATGATATAGAAGAATAATGTTATGGTGCTGATTCCGTATACCACGAATGTATAGGTCACTAAAGACAATCTTTTCCGCACGTCTTGACCAAACAATAAGTAAGCAGTTATCAATGCACAAGCAATCAAGGCCAACAAATCTCCAAATAACGCACTTCCGCTCAATTTGAAATCCCCATAGCCAATCAGCACACTGCCAGAAATCGCAATGGCTCCAGCCACCAATGTTTTTAAAGAGAGCTTCTCCTTGAAGAAAAAATATGTACCCGCAAAAGCGAACAACGGCTGCAGCGTAACAAGCACTGTTGAACTGGCCACCGATGTATAATTCAGCGATTCAAACCACAAAATAAAATGAAACGCTAAAAATACGCCAGCTATTGTTGTGAAGGCCCAGTCCCTTTTGCTTAGCTTTTTGATTTCATGGGTATATTTGAGGAAGAAGACCGGACTCATGATCACTATAGAGAACAACATACGATAAAAAGCAGTGACTCCTGAATCCGCAGATGTCATTTTAACAAAAATAGCTGACAATGCCACTGAGAAAACACCTATTATGATCGGAATGTACGGGTGGATAGTCGGTTTCTCCATATAAACACCTCTTCTGCCAATTTAATTTGCCGACAACGCACCTACTAAGTTTGCCACTTTGTCTAGGCAGAATCAATAAAAGAAGAAAAAATGGAGGAGATCTCAATGGAGTTTTTCAGCGCTATGCAAATTTCTTCATTTGAAACTTTCTTTAAACTCGTGATAGCCGCTCTTTTAAGTTTAGTCATCGGGCTAGAAAGGGAATTAAAAAGAAAGCCTGTCGGATTAAAGACAAGTGTCGTCATCTCTACTTTCAGTTGTCTGTTGACCATCATCTCGATTGAATCCGCTTATATAGCCCAAGGCAGCGAGTATGATAACGTGAACATTACAATGGACCCGCTTCGTCTTGCCGCCCAGATTGTATCCGGCATTGGTTTTCTGGGTGCAGGCGTGATTTTGAAGCGCGGCAACGATTCTATCTCAGGGCTGACGACCGCCGCGATGATTTGGGGAGCCGGCGGAATCGGTATAGCAGTGGCGGCAGGCTTCTATATAGAAGCTTTGACTGCTGTCCTGCTTGTCTTGATCGGCATAGAAGCTTTGCCTCCCTTACTTTTCAAGTATGGACCGAAGCGCTTAAATATGGTCGAAGCCAACTTGAAAGTAATCGTATCCGATCGGTCATCAATCCGGCAGGTGTTGGATGAATTAAAGGCTGGAGGGTCACTTATCGAAAGCATATCCATTACGCATTCCGATAAGGAGAGCAATGTCCCCTTCCACCAGCTGACAATCCGTATGTCTTTTTCTCAGGAAAAAGATACAATTGATCTGTATCAGGAAATATCTGATATGGAAAAAGTAAAACAAGTTGAAATTGAACTGATTTAACGAAGGAGGAATTTGGATGAAAGAGTTTTTCGGATTATTGAAACAAGGTAACAAGCCGTCCCTGACAGCCGCAATCATTAATACATTTATCGCCATCATGAAAGGTGTTGCATTCTTCTTTACCGGGAATGTCGCGATGTTCGCCGAGACGATGCACTCCATCGGGGATGCAGCCAACCAATATTTTGTCTTTATCGGTTCGGCGCTTTCAAAGAAAGCACCCACTAAACGATTCCCGAACGGTTTTGGGCGCCTGTTGAACATCGTCCTTCTCGGCGCTGTACTGATTGTCGGAATCATGGCTTATGAAACAGTTGTCGAAGGCTGGCATCAAATGACAGCGCCTGTAGAAGCGGAAGGTTTTATCATCAGTGTTGTGGTCTTATCTATTGCTATCCTTCTTGAATTTTTCGTTCTATATAAAGCAGGTAAAGAAGTTCTGCATGAAGCAGGCGTCAAAGGAGGAGCTATGGCTCCACTTACCACGAGCTTTGCCCATTTGAATCGTGCCAAGCCTGCAACTAAGTTGGTATTCCTAGAGGACTTAGTGGCAACTTCAGGCGGCGTATTGGCATTAGTTGCGGTATTGATCGCACACTACACAGGATTTCTGCAAATCGAAGGAGCAGCTTCCATCGCGATCGGATTTATGATGCTTTACGTGGTAGCCAAAGTCTTTATGGATAATGCACGTGGAGCTATCGGGGAAACTGATGAGCAGATGGTTAACCACATCGCCCATATCCTAACCGATCATCCTGACGTTCGCGACATTAAAGAATTGGAAGTTGTTAAAGAAGGGGAATTTCTTCATGTGGAAACCAAGATCGAAGTCGATCCACAGTTGACTGTCCCTGAAGCAGATGCGCTGCAGGAACGTCTAGCGGAAATCATCCTCAGCCAGCCGAGTGTTGATGACGTCATTGTCTCACTCGATGCAGATGACGGCGAAACACATTGGACACACCTTAGCAGCCGACCAGAATCTCTTAATAAAAAATAAACAAAGAAAAAAGGCTCAGCGTAAATGCTGAGCCTTTTCTTATAGAGACGCCTGAAGAATTTCTTTAACGTCTTCGTCTTTCAATTTTGCAAAGTTACCGAATTCACCATAGACCATAGCCTTTTCTACCATTACATCAATTTTCGAATCATCGATGTCGTAGTAGTCCAAACGTGTCGGCGCTCCCAGAGAAGTCCAGAACGCTACCAAGCGGTCGATTCCTTCATAGGCAATATCCGTTTCCGATTTGCCAGTTGCATCCACATCAAAGACACGGACTGCCATTTGAGCAAAACGGCCAGGATTCACTTTAACGTTATGGCGCATCCATTGCGGGAAAAGAATCGCCAATCCGCCCGCATGGGGAATATCATAGACAGCTGATACGGCGTGTTCAATATTGTGTGAACCCCAGTCGCCTCTATAACCCATTTCAAGGAATTTATTTAAAGCCATTGTTCCGGCAAACAAGATCGTTTCGCGGTGTTCGTAGCTTTGCAAGTCTTCCATTAACTTCGGTGCAGTTTCGATAACCGCTTTCAGTACCCCTTCACACATCCGGTCTTGAACAGGTGTATTGGTGGCGTCATTAAAGTATTGCTCAAAAATATGGGACATCATATCCACAATTCCATATACCGTATGATTTTCCGGTACCGACAATGTGTAAGACGGATCCAAGATCGAGAATTGCGGGAATGACAACGGGCTTCCCCATCCGTATTTTTCTTGTGTTTCTTCATTCGTGATAACCGAACCGGCATTCATTTCAGAACCCGTTGCCGCAATCGTTAAAACTGTACCAAAAGGCAAGGCTTCCTTCGGCTGAGCTTTCCGGGAAACGAAGTCCCAAGCATCTCCGTCATACTTAGCCCCACAGGCAATCAGTTTCGTGCAATCAATAACTGAACCGCCACCGACAGCCAAAATCATCTCAATGCCTTCTTTTTTACAGATTTCAATGCCTTTGCGGGCAGTTGAGATCCGCGGATTCGGCTCTACTCCAGACAACTCGAAAACTTCAAGATCTGCCTCTGACAACATTTGAATGACTTCATCGTAAAGGCCATTTTTCTTGATGCTGCCACCGCCGTATACCAATAACACTTTTTTGCCGAATTTGGGCAATTCTTTTTTAGCCGCTTGAAGCTGGCCTTTACCGAAAATAAGTTTTACCGGGTTGTAAAATGAAAATGCGTTCATCCAATCATCCTCCTCTATTCAGGTTATATTATGTAGTTTCTCAAATAAAAAAGCAAAAGATTGAGACAGAAAAACCGTCAGGATGAGAATCCCGACGGTTTTTCCTATGCATTAAACCCAGCCACGGAAGCGTGAAGCTTCTGCAGTTCTGCGTGCACCTACCATATAAGCGGCTAGACGCATATCAATATTGCGCGTAGTTGCTACATTATAGACGTTTTCAAAAGCATCAACCAATTTTTTGTTGAGTTTTTCGTCCACTTCTTCTTGCGTCCAATAATAACCTTGGTTATTTTGCACCCATTCAAAGTAAGATACGGTAACTCCACCAGAACTTGCCAGGACGTCAGGAACCAAAAGGATTCCCCGATCTGTCAGCATTTTTGTAGCTTCAGCTGTAGTTGGGCCGTTTGCGGCTTCGACGACAATGGAAGCTTTGATGTCATTGGCGTTTTCTTCTGTGATTTGATTGGCAATCGCTGCCGGAACCAGGATATCACAGTCCAATTCAAACAATTCTTTGTTGGTGATGGTATTGTCGAATAACGTGGTAACCGTTCCGAAACTATCGCGGCGGTCCAATAGGTAATCGATATCCAAACCATCCGGGTCATGAAGGGCGCCATAAGCGTCGGAAATACCGACCACCTTAGCTCCCGCATCATGAAGGAATTTTGCCAGGAAGCTACCCGCGTTACCGAAACCTTGAATGACAACACGAGCACCTTTCATATCAAGACCCCGTTTTTTTGCAGCTTCGTTAATACAGATAGTCACTCCTTGAGCCGTTGCTTTGTCGCGGCCTTGAGATCCACCAAGAACAATTGGTTTACCCGTAATAAAGCCAGGAGAGTTGAATTCATCGATTTTGCTGTATTCATCGTACATCCACGCCATAATCTGCGAGTTGGTAAACACATCAGGTGCCGGGATGTCTTTGTTAGGTCCTACAATCTGACTGATCGCACGGACATATCCACGACTCAATTTTTCGATTTCGTGCATGGACATTTCGCGCGGGTCACAGATGATTCCACCTTTTGCTCCACCATATGGCAATTCTACAATCCCACATTTTAATGTCATCCACATGGATAAAGCAATGACTTCGTCACGATTTACATCCGGATGAAAACGGACTCCACCTTTTGTCGGTCCTACCGCGTCGCTGTGTTGTGCACGGTAACCCGTAAAGACTTTTGTTTTGCCATCATCCATACGCACCGGAATGCGCACTTCCATAAGCCGCATTGGTTCTTTTAGAAGTTCGTACATCGCATCTTCGTATCCAAGCTTATCCAATGCAGTTTTAATAACATTCTGCGTTGACGTCAACAAGTTCAAGTTTTCAGACATTGTATTAGTTCGCCTCTTTATATTTTAGTAATTACTCAGCATCTAGTGTAACACATGTCAATATTTATGTGCCATCTGAATGCTATTTAGAGAACACTTTTTGAATGCGCTCAATTGCCCAGTCCAACTCTTCTTTTGAAATGATCAACGGAGGAGCAAAACGGATGACCGTATCATGCGTTTCCTTGCATAAAAGGCCCAACTCTTTTAATTGTTCACAGTAAGGTCTTGCAGCTTCAGTCAATTCCATACCGATGAACAATCCACGGCCTCTGACTTCTTTCACTGAAGGGTGCTCGATTTCACGCAATTTCTCCATGAAGTATTCACCCAGCTCTTGGGAGCGCTCAGAAAGTTTCTCATCAAGCAATACTTCCATAGAAGCGACTGAGACAGCACAAGCAAGCGGGTTCCCGCCGAATGTTGAACCGTGTGATCCCGGATTGAATACACCCAAGATGGATTTGTCGGCTACGACACATGAAATCGGGAAGACTCCCCCGCCAAGCGCTTTGCCTAGAATATACATATCAGGATTTACATCTTCCCATTCACAGGCGAACATTTTTCCAGTACGTGCAAGTCCACATTGGATTTCATCAGCGATGAAAAGAACATTGTTTTCGCGGCAAAGTTCTCTTGCTGCTTTCAGGAATCCTTGTGGAGGCATAATAATCCCTGCTTCTCCTTGAATCGGTTCGATCAAGAATGCTGCAGTATTTGGCGTAATGGCATTTTTCAATGCTTCCAAATCTCCAAAAGGAATCAAGTTGATTCCCGGAAGCATCGGGCCAAAGCCTTTGCGGTATTCAGGATCGGATGATAATGAAACAGCGGTCATTGTACGGCCATGGAAGTTTCCGTCGCATGCAATAATCTCTGCCTGGTTATCCGCAACACCTTTAACATCGTATGCCCAACGGCGCGCAGCTTTGAATGCCGTTTCTACAGCTTCAGCACCTGTATTCATCGGCAATGCCATTTCCTTGCCGGAAATATCGCAGATCATTTGGTACCATGGAGCCAATTTGTCATTATGGAAAGCACGCGAAGTCAAGGTAACGCGGTCCGCTTGATCTTTTAGTGCCTGAATGATTTTCGGGTGGCGATGCCCTTGGTTGACAGCCGAATAAGCTGACAGCATATCCATGAACTTGTTGCCTTCTGGATCTTTTACCCAAACACCTTCTGCTTCAGTAATAACGATCGGCAGTGGGTGGTAGTTATTCGCCCCGTACTTTTCTGTCTGTTCAATGATGGCCTGTGTCTGTGTCATGTAAATTCCTCCTTTTTTAAAAAAGGCAGACCTTCGTCTGCCTTCTTAATGAATTATTATACCATTTGTTGTTTGTTAATACATTCAAAAAATGAATCAATACATTTCAGAAGTTGTTTTTGCTTGCATGTGAAGACCAATGTAATCTGGTCCGCCAGCTTTTGAATCAGTTCCGGACATATTGAAGCCACCGAACGACTGGTATCCAACGATTGCGCCTGTACAGCCGCGGTTGAAGTAAAGGTTTCCTACATGGAAATCTTCACGGGCTTTTTCAAGATTTTCACGGTTGTTGGTAATTACTCCACCAGTCAAACCATATTCCGTGTTATTGGCGATTTCGATTGCATGGTCAAAATCTTTTGCTTTCATCAAGCCGACAACCGGGCCAAAAATTTCTTCCTGCATAATGCGGGCTTGAGGATCAAGATCAGCAAAGACTGTCGGGTTAACGAAAAAGCCTTTAGAATCATCTCCATCTCCACCAGCGACCAAACGGCCTTCTTCTTTACCGATTTCAATGTAGCTCATGATTTTGTTGTATGAATTGCCGTCGATTACCGGCCCCATGTAGTTTGACTGATCTGTCGGATCTCCGATGGTCAATTCTTTCGTCAACTCAATAACACGTTCTAAAACAGTATCGTATACATCTTCTACGATAACTGCGCGTGATCCGGCTGAACATTTCTGTCCACTGAAGCCGAAAGCTGATTTTACAATCGATTGTGCAGCAAGCTCAAGGTCAGCTTCTTTATCCACAACCATTGTATTTTTTCCACCCATTTCAGCGATCAGGCGTTTCATCCAAACTTGCCCTTCATTCACTTTTGCAGAACGTTCTGCAATGCGCAGGCCGACTTCCTTAGATCCTGTGAATGAGATGAAGCGTGTGTTCGCATGATCCACTAAATAATCTCCGACTTCAGATCCTGGTCCTGGAATATAGTTGACTACACCCGGTGGCATGCCCGCTTCTTCTAGAACTTCAATGAATTTATAAGCAACAACTGGAGTAGTTGAAGCAGGTTTCAATAGAACAGTGTTTCCAGCTACCATTGCTGCAACTGTTGTTCCGGCCATAATCGCGAAAGCGAAGTTCCAAGGAGAAATAACAACACCTACTCCTAAAGGAATATAGTCATAGCGGTTGTCTTCGCCTGGGCGGCTTTCCACTGGCATGCCGTCTTTCAGGCGCAGCATTTGGCGAGCGTAGTATTCCATAAAGTCGATTGCTTCTGCTGTATCTGCATCTGCTTCGTTCCAAGGCTTGCCTGCTTCTTTTGTCAAAAGTGCCGAGAATTCATGTTTGCGGCGGCGGACGATTGCAGCTGCTCTCATCAGTACATCAGCGCGGACTTCAGGTTTTACTTTTTTCCACGTTTTAAAAGCTTCGTCAGCTGCTTGCATTGCTTTTTCAGCCAACTCTTTAGATGATTTCGAAACATTTCCAATTAGTTCTTCTTTATTTGACGGGTTAAATGACACGATTTTATCTTCGGTAGTGATGCGTTCGCCACCAATAATTAACGGATAGTCCTGACCTAGGTAAGCTTCAACTGTCTTCAAGCCTTCCAGGTAGTCTGTACGGTTTTTTTCAATCGAGAAATCTGTGAACGGTTCGTGTTTGTAGGGAATCATGTAAATCCTCCTTGAGTTTTAAGTAAGCGCAAAAAAAATTTGCACTTTTAAACTGCTTCCATATATAATAATGCAAAAGATTGTTGCATAATTCAAGTGTTTTTGTTTAAAAAGTCAAAATAATTTTGGAGTGAGCATTTTGAAGTCCGATCATATCGATTTATCCCCTTTCTATAAGTTTGCCGGAGAACATGTGGCAATAGGGATCCATGCCATAGATACCAAGGGAAAAACCATTCTTTATAATAAAAAGATGCGTGAAATAGAGGGATTTGATTTTGAGGAGCTGGCAGATCGGTCTCTTTTGGAGATGTTCCGTTTCGATCAGCATGAAAGTACATTATTGAAGGTTCTTCAAAGCGGAACACCTGTCTTCAATGTTAAGCAGACCTATTGGAACCGCAAAGGCCAGGAAATTACGACGATCAATGACACGTACCCGGTGTTTGAAGAACGAAAACTGATCGGTGCCATTGAATTGTCGCGTGATGTAACGACGCTTGAAAAAGTGATTTACCAGCCCTTGAAAAAATACGGGGAGCCCATTACTTTCTCAGCGATTACGGCCGTTTCCAAAAGCATGAAAAAAGTCATTGCCACCGCCGAAAAAGCTGCAATGGCGAAATTGCCCGTTCTGCTGGTAGGAGAATCAGGAACCGGCAAAGAATTGATTGCCGAAGCTATCCACTGGGCCCATACTTCCGAAAGGCAGATGTACACCCTCTATTGCCATGGAACAGACGGTACCCTGCTCGATCAATTAGGAGAAGAAATCGAGCAAATGGGAGATGGCACCATTTACTGCGAACGGATTGACTTATTGCCTTTGCCGATGCAGGAGCAACTGCTGAAGATGGCAGAAGAGCGGTCGCGCGGCAATACGTATTTCATCGCCAGTGTCGGCGATGACCCTGTCGAATTGATCGCCTCCCATAAGTTATTGAAAGACCTGTACTATTTCTTTTCTTCCATGACCATCAAATTGGATCCGCTGCGCCACCGAAAAGAAGATATACTTCCGTTCGTCGAAGATTATTTTTCCCGACATCGGATGATGGTCGGTTCAGTCGTACACGGCTTAGACAAGGAAGTAAGTGCCCTATTCCATGCCTATGACTGGCCAGGCAACTTAAAGGAACTGGAATTGCTGCTTGATGAAATTACTTCGTTGCTGACAACACAGGAAGTTGTCACCGCGGACATGCTGCCCCATCACTTTAAGCTGAAAACTGATTTAAAGGGTGCACACCAGCCTGAAGATTTCATTGTCCAGTCCAATACAGAACTGTTGCCTTTAGAGGATTATTTATTTGAAGCGGAAATGTATTACCTGCAGAAGGCGATGGACTTGCATGGAAATAACGTCACAAAAGCGGCCGCTGCACTTGGCATGAGCCGCCAAAATCTGCAATACCGATTACGGAAAATCAAAAAAAACGAAGCGCAGACATGATGTCTGCGCTTCGTTTTTTATCGTTTTTCTTATTGCCCAGACTCTAGCGCCCAGCTCCTCGAGTCATAAGTCTGTCAGAGCTTAACGGGCGCTTTTGCTTTTCTTACTGTCCAGAACGTTTGATCCACTCTTGCATTTTGTCTTTCAAAGAGTTGAATCCTTCAGAATCACTTTCGTTTACATGTGACTGAAGAGATTGTTTTGGTTTTTCAGTCTTTTGAGCTGCTGGTGGCTGCTCTTGAAGTGCGCGGATTGAAAGGCTGATTTTTTTAGATTTCTCATCAACTTCCAATACTTTTACGTCAACTTCTTGTCCTACTGCCAAATACTCACTTACTTCTTTCACGTAACCGTGAGTGATTTCTGAAATGTGGACCAATCCTTGTGTTTGGTCGTCTAAAGCTACGAATGCGCCGTATGGCTGGATTCCTGTAACTTTACCTGAAACCGTATCGCCTGTTTGGTATGTTTTTGTCATGTTTACCCGCTCCTAGTCATATCTAATTGTCCTGTACACCTATTGGCATCTGTATATTATAGCACAACTATATGCTGATAGTAAAATCAGTAACTATTTAACTCCGACATACGCCAGCCATCTGCGGTTTTTTTCATGAATAGAAACTCTTCATACAGGTTATCCTGCGCCCCAGCTTCGTATTGAATTTCAGCTCTGCCAGTTGGTATTCCGGAATGTGTGCCATCAAAAAAGGTCTTGAACGTCAATTGATGGAACTCGGAAAACGGACGGAAACTGCGCAGCTCCAAAAAAGCCTCGAATCTTTCATCTGGAAGGTCCTTTTCAGCTACAAGCTTTCTCATGGCCGGGATATCTTCGCTTTCAATTGCTTTAAAGAATACGCCTGCCACTTCTCCAGGGTCGGTATCGCTAGGCAGCTGTTTTCCGGAATCCCCTGAAATCATTCCATAAAGCGAGTCGACTGTCCGCTTGAACTGCTGATCTTGCCCCTGCAATTTGTAACTATCATATTGCTGGTAATCGACTTGCCAGATCTGGTCTTTCTCAGTGACCAGCATCAGTTCCAGGCGTTCATCATACTGCTCCGCTTGAATATGGGGATAAATAAAGATTTTTTCTTTTACCCGCTGCTTGTAGGTGTCTTTGGAAAGTTCTACCCAGGCCACATTTTCAGTCAGCTTCGGAATATTTTGCCACTGCTCCTTAAATGCTGCAAGCGGCGGCTTCAATGGGCTGTCTGCCAAAAGGTGCCACAACGTGTCCCTGTCATTGATTTCATTGGCATAATGGTACATGAACAACACATCCAGCGGCGGAACATCCGCCAGTAGCTGTAGATCGTAGGATGCCCGGAAAGATTCGTACAATGGTTTAATGCGGCTGTAATCAAAATCGCGTAGGTCGACAAATTCATCTTCAAGTTCCAGATCTCCATTTGGCAAACGGCCGGCAAGGCTTCCCGTCTTCTCCATTTCCAGCGCATCCAAAATATCATGGAACTGCAGTTCATCGTAATGTGCGGAAGCGGTCCATCCGCTCGCTTCCATTTCATCCAGAATCGGCAGCAGAAGAAAAGCCATGGGATTGGATGAAGCAGCATTGTTCCAAGCGGCTCTATATTCATTCTTCACCTTGCCTTGGTCATCAAAAACAGGCGAATTGTCACTGCCTTTCGTCATTTGCCAAAAAACTTGCTGGTAAGCGACTTCCGTTCCGTCAAATAGAGATGTTTCTCCCCACTCATCCAATAATGCCATTTCCATAAAAATCAGTTTCTGTGGAACATTTTCAAGAGGAACCAAAAATCCATTGTCGTCAAAATAAGGTTCTTCACTCCACATCTGCAAATACTGCCCCGCATAAGGATGGCCAATGAATGGCTGTTGCTGCTGCAAGTAATTAACATCCCGAACGGTCCGGAAATGTTTTCCCTCCATATCGACAAAAGGAAAAAGTGCATACTCGGGCAAAGCTTCGACAAGCAACCTCAACTCTTCTGGAAATACATCAGGCTGGGCCCGAAGCTTTTCCGGAGATAGCTCACCCATAACGGCGGTAGTTTCCAATTCTTCTTGATATTTCAGCAGTATGTTGTCTGCAAAATGCTGCAGTTCAATCGCTTTTGCTGTGTAATTCCGAAGAAACTCATCCACTTCTTCAGAAGGCAGTGGATGAGAGGCGCTTAACGAAAGAGCCATGCCCCGCGGTGTTTCAATCTGCCAAAGGATCTGCTCAATGGCCAGTTGCATAGCCTCGGGGTCGCCTTCTAATGAATTCACCGCTCTGTCACTAAAAACACGCTCCATTTCAGCATCCGCTTGTTTGACATAATCAAGCTTTCCGTATTGTTCAGGAGACATCCCCAATCGCTTAGGAGAAGATGCTTTAACGCTTTCGTATTGTCTTTTCCAGTCTGCAATCATGTCCTCTGTCACTATTTCGACTTGCTGCCATTCTGTCGTACCAGCGGTTTTTGTCTGTTGGTCGTCCATCATAAAACTGATGCCGATGATAGACGTTATAAACAGTCCTGCCCCTCCAGCAGAACCGCCGTTTTTCTTCTGAACGGCCGAGGAGCAACCGTTTTTGCGGAAGCATCATCAGCGAGAGGAACTTCGATTTCAATAGGTTTTTGTAAGCCAGCAGGCTCCGGCGGTTCAAAACGCTGGTAAGATTTCTGGAGCATCTCCAAACGCATCAGAAGCTGCTGCTTACTATAATGAAAAGTTTGCTCTAAAGTTGCTAACCCCTGTTCCACTGATCGGGTTGCCTGCGATTCCGGCATGCCCATCACCGTGGCGATATCCGTTTTTGTGCAGTTGTGAAAAACAGCCAATACTAAAGGGATTTTCTGGTCCGGTTCTAATTTCTGCAGCTCACTGTGCAGTTCATTGTCTTCTGGAAAGCCGAGTATGGCCTGATCGGAATCTGTTTGAAGTGGAGCGGTATATGTTGAATAGTGCTTAACCATAGTTTTAAAGAGTTGCAATTGCGTCTGTTCTTGCGTCAAGCCGCCGATTTCCTCAAACAATAGCTGCAGGCACTGGCGTTGAAAGTCAGGCAATACTTCTATAGAAACACCTAATTGGTAAGCAAAGCGGCCACTGTCCGGTTGGATAGTCTCTGCCCATTCATAAAAAGCAGCTGAATTTCCTTTTTGGGCCTGCCCGTAGAGATTTGTTTCAGAAGCCATAGTTCCACTCTCCGATTCGTTTGAATAATCAATTTTTTATCGTTTTGATTATTATACGGCCAAAATGCCTCAGCGTTTCAAATACTGCTATTTTTTTTACTGCCTGTCGTGTAAAATGAGTGAATCTATATGAGATAGGAGTGACATGATGAAAAAACGTGATCAATGGAGTTCTAAGCTAGGCTTTGTTCTTGCAGCTGCAGGCAGTGCCATCGGCTTAGGAGCCATTTGGAAATTCCCATACGAAACCGGTGCAAACGGAGGCAGTGTCTTTATTCTGCTGTTCATTATCAGCACCGTGGCAATCGGATTGCCGATTCTTCTTGCAGAATTCGTTATCGGCCGTCGAGGCCAGGCGGATGCTGTCAGCGGATTGAAAAAACAAGCTCCCGGTAAACCATGGTATTTGATCGGATGGTCTGGATTTATCTTTTCGTTTCTTATATTGTCGTTTTACAGTGTTGTGGGAGGATGGGTCCTATCTTATTTGGGACGCTCCATTCTGTTCCAGCTCTCGGATTTAGGAGATGCCGAATTTGCCAACTTGTTTAATGGCATCATCACTAATCCATGGGAAGTCCTACTTGCCCAAGCCGCTTTCCTGGGCTTGACCATCTGGATTGTCCAAGGAGGGATTAAAGGCGGAATCGAACGTGCCAGCAAAATCATGATGCCGGCTTTGTTGATTTTCTTCCTGATTCTGATGATCCGGTCACTGACGTTGGACGGCGCCATGGAAGGCGTACGCTTCATGTTTATTCCGGACTGGTCTTTCTTTAATTTCGAGACCGCATTGGTTGCACTTGGACAAGCGTTCTTCTCTTTGAGTGTCGGTGTTGCAGGAATGATCACTTATGCGTCGTACCTGTCCAAGTCGGAAAATCTCACACGCTCTTCTGTCAGCGTCGTCTCGTTGAACATCGTGATTTCCATCATGGCTGGGCTGATCATCTTCCCGGCCGTCTTCGCTTTAGGCTATACGCCAGATCAGGGTCCGGGGTTAGTGTTCATCATTTTGCCAGCGATATTCGACCAATTGTTCATGGGTGAGTTCCTGATGATTATCTTCTTTATCTTGTTGTTGTTCGCTACGTTGACTTCGTCTATTTCTATGCTTGAAATCACGGTATCGATCGGTGTCAAAAACAAATATGACCGCCGCCGCCGAGTCGCGTTGATTTTTGGCTTAATGATTTTCATCGTCGGTATTCCGAGTGCCTTGTCTTTCGGTGTTATGCCGCAGGAAATATTCTTCGGCTTTACGTTCTTTGATTTCATTGATACTTTGACCAGCAGAGTCGGCTTGCCGCTTGGGGCTTTATTTACATCCTTGTTTGCAGGCTATGTTTTGACAAAGCAAGACGCCCACAACGAGCTTTCCCAACAGAAAGTCTGGGTTGATGTATGGCGGGTACTGGTGCGTTATGTCGCACCGATTGCCATCATTGTTGTCTTCATCCAAGGAATCATCGCTATTTTCCAATGAGTGGAAACTGTTCAAAAAAAGCCACAACTTGTTCTATCGAAAAAATTCTGTGCATGATACTATATAAATAGAAGAAAGTTCCATATAGAAGGAGTGGATAAATATGAAAAACGATTTACACGCCCAATTAAAAGCGCTTCGTGAAGAGCGTAACCTTTCATTAGATGAATTGTCCCTAAAAACAAGAATCGGTGTCGCTAAGCTACAAGCCTACGAAAGCGGCGCAGAAGTCCCATCAAACCAAACCATTTTGATCCTTTCAAATGCGTTGGAAGTTCCTGCTTCGAACTTAGTAGACGGATTAGGAGCAAAATAAAGAGAAACTTCAATCAGTGGGGGTTTTCTTCATCCCCCACTGATAAAAAGCAGAACATAGGCTAAACGCGCCGCGTCCTGCGGCAACGCCTATGTAACCGACATCCTGTCGGCCCGATCCAATCGGACTTTTACGGTCAGTTGATCTCCCGCTTGCAGAAGCGGGAGTCTTACTGCCCGTTAAAGCGGGATAAACCATCAACAAAAAAGAGCTTTCGACGAAAATTCGTCGAAAGCTCTTTTTTTTGTTAAATAATGTGCTTCGCCTCATACTTAAGGGCAATCAATTTGTAGGAAATGTCCACACAGCGCTCCAGTGGAATCCACTTTTCAAAAGACGTTTTGTAAATACTTTGTATTTCTTTTGCAAGATCTGATGGATGGTCTAAAACTCCCAATTGCGTAATAACGTCTGCAATTTGCGTTTCATAACCTTCAGAACCGATGGTGAAAGGATCCCATTCTTCCAGGACCAAAACAGCTTTTCTGTTCATTTCCCTTATTTCCATTAGTTTTTCACCTAACATTTCTCTAGCGTTAAGGGCTATAATAGCACATACTCAAAAAAAGAAAAGCAGAAAATCCCGTTACAAGGATTTTCTGCAGTGAACTACTGTTTTAAAATTTCTATAGATTCGATGGTTACGTCTTCGACAGGTTTTTCCTGCTCTGTTTCAACCGCAGCAATGGCGTCGACCACGTCCATGCCTTCGATCACCTGGCCGAATACGCTGTGTTTGCCGTCAAGCCAAGGTGTGCCTCCTTGTTCCAGGTAAGCTTTGCGAATTTCTTCCGGATAATCGCCAGCCAAATCCCCTTCCGCTACCGGAGGAGCCTGAACAATGAAGAACTGGCTCCCATTAGTCCCAGGTCCGGCATTGGCCATCGACAATGCACCACGGATGTTGAAAAGGTGGTCATGAAATTCATCTTCAAATGGAGCACCGTAAATGCTTTCGCCACCGCCCCCTGTACCGGTCGGATCTCCGGTCTGGAGCATGAAGTCTTCAATGACCCGGTGGAAAGTCAACCCGTCATAATAGCCTTCTTCTGCATGTGTTAAAAAGTTCTCCACGGTTTTTGGTGCAATTTCCGGGAATAGCTTAATTTGCATGGTTCCCATGGAAGTCGTCAGTTCGACTAGTGCTTCGTTGTCTGCCACTTCAGTGGACAACTGCGGATAACCGTCCACTTCAACAGCTGCGGTTTCTGTCGCTTCTGTTGGTTCCTCAGTCTTCGGAGCCGCTTCTTCTGAGCATGCGCCAAGAAATAATGCTAATAAAATTGGCGTTATCATTGTTTTTTTCATCGTTTTCACCCCGCTCTATTTTAGCATAGAAGTTTTTTGAATTCATTGGTAAGTTTCAACACTTTCTTCGTGAAGCGAAATATCATATAATAGGAACAGATGCTCCGTTCAGAAAGAAGGGGTCCATATGGATACTCAAAAAAAGAATTTCTTTATTATCATGTTCACCAATTTCCTGGTTGCCGGCAGCACCACGATGATTATGCCATTCTTATCTCTTTACATCGAATCGCTCGGCAATTTCACGGACGAATACGTCCAGCGCTGGTCGGGCCTGGTATTCGGCGTTACGTTTGTCGCCGCCTTGATCATGTCTCCAATCTGGGGGCGCATTGCTGACAAATACGGCTTTAAGCCGATATTAATCATCAACGGCTTTGGGATTGCCATCAGCATTTTCATGATGGGCACCGCCGACTCCGTTACCGAACTGTTTTTAATCCGTCTGTTCATGGGTGTGGTGACCGGGTTCATCCCTACTTCCCTGGCATTTGTCAGTTCGCAGACTTCTAAAGAAACGGCTGGGAAAACACTCGGAACATTGCAAATGGGCAGTGTTTCCGGTACGCTGTTCGGCCCTGTCCTCGGTGGCTTGATGGCAGATGCATTCGGCTTCCAGTATACGTTCCTCATTACAGCAAGTGTAATTGCCATTGCCGCTTTGTTTGTGGTTTTTGGTCTCCATGAAATCAGACGCGTCAAACAAAAAGGCGCCCATGTCTATGCACCGAAGACCATTGTCAACGGTATTTTAAGCCATCGCCTGATTTTAAATGTCATGATCATTACCGCGTTGATTCAAATCGGGAATTTCAGCATCCAACCGCTATTGTCTCTCTACGTTGCGCATCTGACAGAAGGCAGTGGGCAAGTGGCGTTTCTTGCAGGGATCACGTTCAGTGCAACGGGTGTCGGCAACTTGCTATTTGCGCGGCGCTGGGGCCGTTTGGGTGATTCCATCGGCTATGAGAAAGTTCTCGGATTTCTGCTGTTGTTGGCATTTATTTTTATCATTCCACAGGCATTCGTCACCGAGCTTTGGCAATTGATCATTTTGCGCCTGCTATTCGGCATTGCAGTCGGCGGAATGATTCCAACGACCACCGCTTTGATGCGCCGGGAAGCACCGATTGAAATCCAGGGCGAAATCATGGGCTATAATACCAGTTTCCGTTTCCTCGGCAATATCATCGGTCCCATGTTCGGGGGTATCGTCAGCGGCTTTATCGGCATCTCTTCCGTCTTTATCGTAACAGGTGTGCTGTTCGTCCTTGCTTTCGGCTTCCTGCGCTATACGTTAGCAAAACCTGAACAGGATTTTGAAGACGTATTGTTGGAACAGGAATTAAAGAATATGTAAGCTCAGCTGGTTTTCATCGGAAAACCGGCTTTTTGCTGCTCTTTTTTCAAATTCACAAAATTAACATAATCAGGTTTCTTCCTATTACAAAAGCTCAGAGAAAGCCATAGGAATTCAGCTGTGCTAATTGATGAACGGTGCAAATCCACCTGATTTGCGTTATAATTTCTAATTAGAAACTCTTCACGTTTATCCCGCTTTAACGGAAAGCCATGCTCCCACTTTTATGCCAGGAGATATGCTGTCCACAGAAGCCCAATTGGATCAACAAACAATTCTTGAGGGATGAAGCACCCGCTGATTGAAGTTTCTCTTTATGCTGGAAGGAGGATTCATTTGTCATTTGTATTTTTAATCTTTTTACCATTGCTTGCAGCTTTGTTTATTCCGCTGCTATTTAAGAAAGTCGGAAAAATCCATACTGGCTGGTTTGTACTGGTTGTCCCTGTCGCGCTATTCATTTACTATCTCTCATTGCTTCCTACTACCATCGACGGCGGCAATTTAGTTTCTGAATTCCAATGGATCCCTTCGCTTGATATCGCATTCGTTGCATATATCGATGGGTTAAGCCTACTGTTCACTTTGCTGATTACCGGCATTGGGGCGCTAGTGGTGTTGTATTCCATATTTTATTTGGACAAACACCGTGAACAATTACATAACTTCTACGTTTATTTATTGATGTTCATGACGGCAATGCTCGGCATTGTCCAAAGTGACCATTTAATCACCCTTTACTTGTTCTGGGAATTGACATCGATTTCATCTTTCCTTTTGATCGGTTACTGGTATACTCGCGACCGGTCGAGATTTGGCGCATTGAAATCAATGATGATTACTGTTTTTGGCGGATTGATGATGCTCGGGGGATTTGTGCTATTGAGCATTATGGGCGATACATATTCCATCCGCGAATTAATTCCGCAGGCAGCTGAGTTGGCAACACATGACTTCTTCATCTGGGCACTCGTTTTGGTGCTGTTCGGTGCATTCACGAAGTCTGCACAGTTTCCGTTCTATATCTGGCTTCCGGATGCAATGGAAGCGCCTACTCCAGTCAGTGCATACTTGCACTCAGCGACGATGGTTAAAGCGGGCCTTTACCTGGTGGCTCGCCTGACTCCTATTTTCGCACTATCCGGCACCTGGATGTGGCTGGTCGCCGGAGTCGGCTTGTTTACTATGTTCTGGGGTTCTTTCTTCGCCTTGAAACAAAAAGACCTGAAAGGGATTCTGGCTTTCTCGACCGTTTCCCAGCTGGGCTTGATCATGTCGTTACTGGGAGCTTCTGCTGCCGGCTATCATATCGACAATATAGCGGAAACCACATTCAAGTATGCAGGGTTCGCAGCTATTTTCCATTTGATCAACCATGCGGTCTTTAAAGGCAGCCTGTTCATGATTGCCGGTATCGTTGATCATGAGACCGGTACACGGGATATCCGAAAACTCGGCGGCCTCATGGGCTTAATGCCGATCAGTTTCACCGTCGCCATGATCGGCGCCTTTTCTATGGCAGGACTGCCTCCATTTGGCGGTTTCCTGAGCAAGGAAATGTTCCTGACAGCCATGCTGTCTTTAACTGAATTCGATTTATTCTCCATGGACGTTTGGGGCGTTTTGTTCCCGATTGTGGCATGGCTTGGTTCTGTTTTCACATTCATCTACAGTTTCTATTTTGTGTTTCATACTTTTGCAGGCAAGCACAAGCCGGAGGAATTGCCGAAACCAGCGCACGAAGCGCCGATCGGTATGCTGATTTCACCTATATTCCTTGCTTTACTTGTTATCGTGATTTTCTTTATTCCGAATCGCGTTGGCGACTGGCTTGTGAAACCAGCTGTAATGGCTATCCAGCCATTCTTGTATAACTCACCGTCAGAAGTGGATGTCCATGTATCAGCTTGGCATGGTTTCAATACTGAGCTCTTTATGACACTCGGCATTTTTGCTGTCGGCGGCCTGATGTTCTGGACGCTGCACAAGTGGCAAAAGAGCTACGACCGCTTCCCTGATTCTGTTTCATTGAATGCGTTATATGACAACCTGATGTTTATGAGCGATACCGGAGCGAACCGTTTTTCCAAGCTTTACATGACCGGATTTATCCGCTCTTATTTGGTGTATATGTTCAGCTTTGTTGTCATCATTGTTCTTGGAACGCTGTTCTTGACTGAATCTTTCGCTTTTGATGTGACTAACCTGGCACCAATCGGTTTTTATGAAATCGTTATTCTGCTGGCTTTGGTCGGCTCGACATTAACGATTTTGTTTTCAAAATCAAGGTTGACGGCGATTATCGCTCTCGGTGCAGTCGGCTATTCAGTTGCGCTGTTTTTCGTCATTTTCCGTGCGCCGGATTTGGCGTTGACACAACTGGTGATCGAGACCATTTCCGTTGCCCTGTTCCTGCTGGCTTTCTATCACTTGCCGCAGATCAGCCGCAAAGAAGAGCGCATGCGTTTCCGCCTTGGTAACGCATTGATTGCATTGGGTGTTGGGGTCACTATGACATTGGTCGCGCTGTCCGCTCACTCCCAGAAGTTCTTGCCTTCGATTTCTGAGTTCTACAAGGAAACGGTTTACTCCGAAGCAGGCGGCGGAAACATCGTCAACGTTATTTTAGTTGATTATCGCGGGTTTGATACATTGTTTGAGATTGCAGTGCTGGGCATTGCCGGTATTGGCATCATTACCATGATTAAACTGCGTATGACCAAAAAGGAGGGTCAGCATGAGAACAAATGATGTCATGCTTCAAACGGCTACAAAAGTAGTGACTTTCATCATCCTGATGTTTGCCGTCCATATATTTTTTGCTGGACATTACACACCGGGCGGCGGCTTTGTCGGCGGCTTGTTGACTACTAGTGCAATCGTGCTGCTGATGCTTGCGTTTGATATTGAAACCGTTAAAAAAATACTGCCGCTCAATTATGTGACGATGACAGCGATCGGCTTGCTGTTGGCACTTGCCACTGCTGCCGCCTCCATCATCTTTGATGTTCCATTTTTTACACACGCTTATGATTATTTTGATTTACCGCTTTTCGGTAAAACTTCTCTGCATTCAGCGATGCTGTTCGATGCAGGTGTTTACCTGGTTGTTGTCGGTGTAACGATGACCATTATTCAAACGATTGGAGAGGATGAATAATGGAGATAATAATGTCGGTTGTCATCGGATTTCTCTTTATGG
This sequence comes from Planococcus wigleyi, assembly GCF_014836985.1. GTDB lineage: Bacteria > Bacillota > Bacilli > Bacillales_A > Planococcaceae > Planococcus > Planococcus notacanthi. The sequence continues at coordinate 20,720 of NZ_JACSPU010000006.1, forward strand.
CAGCTGTTTACTTAATGCTTTCAAAAAGCTTGATACGCATCATCATCGGGACTGGGCTATTGAGCCATGGCGCCCATTTGCTGTTATTGACGATGGGTGGCCTTGGAGGAATCTCCCCTCCTGTCGTGGCAGACGGAGTCAGTGTCAGCGATTACGCTGATCCGCTTCCACAGGCATTGATTTTGACAGCAATTGTCATTTCATTTGCTGTTACTTCATTTTTCCTAGTGCTTGCTTACCGGTCTTATCAGGAGCTCGGTACCGACAATATGGATTTGCTGAGAGGAACTGAAGACCATGAGTAATTTACTGCTATTTCCAATCATCATTCCTTTGTTTTTTGCTACTGTCCTGATGATTTTCCCGAAGCGCCTGAAACTTCAGCGATTTCTTGCTGCAACCGGCGCTGCCGCAACGTTGATTGCTGCTTTGGTGCTATTGGCTAAAGTAAATGCAGAGGGTGTCCAAGCTGTGACACTTGGCAGCTGGCCGGCACCGTTCGGCATATCCATGGTATCGGATCCATTGTCCGCTTTACTGGTGGTCACAACTTCGATCATCACCTTATTTGTTGTGTTTTACAGTTTTCCGACAATTGGTGTGAAACGTGAGCAGTCCTTTTATTATCCGGCTGTCCTATTTTTGATGGTCGGTGTCAATGGCGCCTTTACGACAGGCGATATTTTCAACTTGTTCGTATTTGTCGAAGTGCTGCTAATGGCTTCTTATACCTTAATCGTCCATGGTGGAGAAAAACCGCAACTGCGCGAATCCATCAAATATCTGTTGGTGAACATCATTTCATCCGCTTTATTTGTAGCAGCTGTCGCTTTCCTCTATTCTGTTACCGGAACGTTGAACATGGCGGATTTGGCAGTGAAGATTCCACAAATTGAAGAAACCGGGATCCTGACTGTCATAGCTGTCATGTTCCTAGTAGTCTTCGGTTTTAAAGCCGCAATCTTCCCACTGTACTTCTGGCTACCGGGGTCGTATTACTCGCCTCCTGTTCCAATATTGGCTCTGTTTGGCGCTTTGCTGACAAAAGTCGGCGTCTATGCAATCATGCGTACATACACGCTGTTCTTTACCATGAATATCACCTTTACCCATGAATTGCTTGGAATCATTGCAATATTGACCATCCTAGCCGGATGTGTCGGTGCCCTTGCCTATTTTGACGTTAAAAAGATCATCATCTATAACATCATCATTGCTGTCGGTGTGATTCTATTCGGGATTGCGCAATTAAACCAGCCTGGAGTTGATGGCTCCATCTTTTATCTGCTACATGATATGCTGATCAAAGCAGCCTTGTTCTTCTTAGTCGGCATTGTAGCGGTCTTGTTCGGTACGACCGACCTCCGGAAAATGGGTGGATTGATCAAAACCTACCCGTTTCTCGGCTGGACCTATCTGGTTGCAGCATTCGGCCTTGCCGGCATACCTCCGCTTAGCGGATTTCCAGGCAAGCTGCTGATTGTCCAAGGCGGCTTTGAAGGTCCGCAATTCTGGGGCAGCATTGTCATCCTGGCAACTAGCCTGATTGTGCTATTGAGTGCTGTACGCATTTTCATCTATGCATTCTGGGGCGAACCGGTTGAAACCGTTCCTCTAAAGAAATCCGTTTTTAATCAAATGTTTATCCCGACGGTCATCCTCGTTGCCATTACAGTGGTATTTGGGGTCGGTGCGGAACTCTTCATGCCGTTCATTTCAGGCGCGGGTGAAGTGCTGCTGAATCCATCCATCTATATAGATGCGGTATTAAAGGAGTAGGTGACATATGGCTTTACAAATCTTATTGAATTTCTTCCTGGCCTTTGTCTGGATGTTCATGACCGTTTCCTTTAGCCCTGCAGGATTCGCCATCGGCTTCCTTGTGGGCCTCGGCATCATCATTTTAATGCGCCGGTTCTTTTCCTACCGGCTGTATACTTCCCGGGTGTGGGCCGTCATCTTTCTGATCCTGTTGTTTCTTAAAGAACTGCTCATGTCGAGCATCCAGGTACTGCGGATTGTCCTTAAACCCAATATGAACTTAAAACCAGCTATTTTCGAACTGGAAACTGAGTTGAAAGAGGATTGGGAAATCACCCTTTTGTCTGCTTTAATCACATTGACGCCTGGAACACTGGTTGTCGGTATTTCAAACGATCAGAAAAGGCTCTTTATCCACGCACTCGATTTTGAAGACATCGATGATGCTGTCAATTCAATCAAGGATACATTCGAACGTGCCATTCTGGAGGTGAGCCGCCCATGATGATGTTTTACTGGATTTCACTTATCATTGTCAGCATAGGATTTACAGGGTTGCTTTACCGGCTTGTTAAAGGTCCGACAATCGCTGACCGTGTAGTGGCACTGGATGCCATCGGAATTTCACTGGTGTCAATTGTTGCTTTGCTGTCCTTGATAAATGAAACGGAATTCTTCCTGGAAATCATCTTGTTGTTGAGTATTCTGTCCTTTATTGGAACTACTGCCTTCGCGAAATTCCTTGAGAGAGGAGAGATTTTCGATCGAAACGACCATCGTTAATATCCTCATCATTGTATTAATGAGCACAGGAGTCCTTTTCAGCGTAGTTACAGCGTTAGGGCTTATCCGTTTGCCGGATGTCTATACACGCACACACGCCGCCTCCAAGAGCTCTACGCTTGGCGTTCTCTGCGTATTGATGGCCACCTTCATCCATTTTTGGATGATTGAAGGCATCTTCAATACACAGATGGTCATCGCCATTGTCTTCCTCTTTATCACGGCTCCTGTAGGCGGCCATTTGATTGGACGCGCTTCCTATATGTCCGGCATCAAAGTGGCTGAAGAAACGGTCCGTGACGATATGAAAGACGCTTTGAAAGAAGAAAAGAAAGAAATAGACGAAAACAAAAGTATCGAACATTGAAAAGCAGCCTGCAGAAAAAATTCTGCAGGCTGCTTTCTATTTGATTCTTCTTTTATTTTCTAAAGCTTCTGTTGTGTTTCAGTCTTCGTCTGCCATCTTTTCAATTAGCATCGCTAAAGTTCTGACCATTGCACCGGTTCCGCCTTTTGGCCCCAAATCATGTGGGCCGTCTGCATCAGAGGTACCTGCAATATCCAAATGAATCCAAGGAGTATCGCCGGCGAATTCACCGACAAACCCCCCGCCGAAAATCATATGGCCATCGCGGCCAGGCGAATTATTCAAATCGGCCACGTTGCTTTTCCGGATGCGCTTCTTATCGCTTTCTGTTAAAGGCAAACGCCAGACAAACTCGCCACTTTCCATAGAGGCCTCCAGGAAAGTTTCGAAAAATGCTTCGTCATTCGTCAAAGCACCTGTTTTGTCTTTTCCTAACGCTACAATAACGCCGCCTGTCAGCGTCGCTACATCGACAATACGAGTGGCACCAAGTTGCTTCGCATAGCTCACGGAATCTGCCAGCACCAATCGCCCTTCAGCATCGGTGTTAAGGATTTCAATGGTTTTACCACTCATGGATGTAATGACATCATCTGGTTTGAAAGCATTTCCTGAAATCATGTTATCAGTTGAGGCAATAACCGCTATGACATTTTGCTTCGGCTGCAGCTCTCCAATGATCCGCATTGCTCCTAGCACTGCAGCGGCACCGCCCATATCGCCTTTCATGCCGACAATGCCGTCCTTCGGCTTGATCGAATAGCCGCCAGTGTCAAAGGTGATCCCCTTGCCGACAAGCGCCAATGGGTTTTCAAAGCCTTCTGTCGCTTTGTATTTCAAAACGATCAGGCGAGGCTCTTCAATCGATCCTTGGTTAACTGCAAGAATTGCACCCATGCCCAATTCTTCAAGCTCGGCTTTGCCTAATATATCCGTTTCAAAGCCGTAGGTTTCGCCAAGCTCCCGTGCGTACTCTCCCATCGCTGTTGCCGTTAAGATGTTCGCCGGCATATTGACAAGGGTCCGGGCTTCATTAACAGACTGGCCGAAAACAGAACCGATGATTGCAGCCGATTCAATATCCTCAGAACCGTCATTGGATAGGAAAGTCAAAGCTTCCAATTTTACTTGTGTTTCATTGGAAGTCGTCTTGTAATCATCAAAACTATAGCCTCCCATGGTAATCGCTTCTGCAGCCAAAAAGGCAACATCTTCTGATGTGACTTTGTCATTCTCAAACGATTCCAGGTAGACTGCTGCATGCTTAACTTTTTTCTTGGCTAATTCTTTGCCTGCCAATCCAAAGCATGAACGCAGGTCTTCTTCCGTCAATTTCTTGCGGTCATTCAACCCAATAAATAAGACGCGTGGAACATCTCCAGACATTGCCGGATAGGTGATCAACGATTTTAAATCGAATGACAGATCATCTTTGACCCAGCCTTCTAATTTGCCATCAAAACGCTTTGCAAATTCATCCCATCCTCTGCTGTTTTCCGGATGTCGGCTTAAGCCGACAATAAGGATTTCGGCACCGCTATTCTGTGAATGCTGCTGTAAGTTGATTTGCATAAAATTCCTCCTTTATCTGTTCTCTTTAAGTGTAGCATTTAATTCGAAATTCGAGTAGTTCGTGTGACGAAGGAATAATCAGCGTTCGCAAATTCCACTTTTCTGATGTACGATAAAACCATAGTCAGACAGAAAGGTTGTGGTCCCACATGGAAATTTTTTCTAACTTGCCTTTAATGATTGCCTTATTCGCAATTCTGTTCGCTCAATTTATAAAAATCCCTATTCAGTACGCTGTAACGCGTGAACTTGATTGGAAGCTGTTTTCTTCAACCGGCGGAATGCCCAGTTCCCATTCAGCTGCAGTAACATCTTTAACGACGGCAGTGGCTTTCGAGCATGGCGTCTCTTCCACAATATTTGCTGTTTCAACGATGTTCGCAGTCATTACCATGTACGATGCTACCGGCGTTCGGTTTCAGGCAGGCCAGCAAGCTTTGACAATCAACAAAATGCGGCAGGATATCTACCTTTTCATGGATGAAACCAGAAAATGGCCGCAGAAAAAAGAAGAAGAAAAGATTGAAGAACTGAAAACTCTTCTAGGCCACAAACCAAGTGAAGTTTTCATGGGCGCTTTGACAGGTATAGCGATTTCATTCGTTTTCTATGGCATACTGCGCTAACCAATAGAATCATTAAAAAATCGCCGATCCGGATAACCGGAAAGGCGATTTTTTTAAAACATTTGATATCCCATTTTACGAAGGATCTTCATCACAAATCCTGCTGTGATGGCGCCAGCCCAACCGGCTAATAATACGGCAATATCACTGCCAGTCATGGAAGTGATCGTGTCTCCAAGCATTGAAAAAGATTCACCCGGATTCGTAAAGTAATCGAATACGCCTACGTCATCCACCACCAGCAAAATGACAATCGGATAAACGATAGCCATCAGCCAAGTCATGCGCAGCAACATATTCAACAAAAACCCGATCCCAAAAAACATTACATAAAAAAGCAACATAGATATAATCAATTGCACAATCGTAAATGAACTGTTCATGAATTCTAACCTCCGTTATTCCCTTCATCAGTTTACCCGAAAAAACAGAGGCTTTCAATCTAGGAGAACAGAGTTCATCGCTTTGTCACTTATGATAGAAAAGCGGAGGCAGCCGTTCAACTTCGACAGGCATAAGACGCTCTGGCTGTTCAGCATTTTTTCAGCTGCACAGCTGGAGTGGCTTGTGTTCCGAGGTGTTGGCTGCTGGAGCCTAGACACCGAAAAGTGGGGCAACCGAAGTAGCAGTGGGACACCGGCAAAAGCGTGGAGACCCTTATACAGAAATTCTCCATAAAAAAAGAAACGAACGGTGTTAAGTAATCCGCTCGTTTCTTTTTGTTATTTTTTACCGGAACCGGAACAGCAGGAGCAAGTTTCTGAACCGCCCAGCCGCAATTGAAAATATCCTTGTCCAGCACAATAAGGGCATTGGTTGACGTTTTTAGTCTTTTTGAAGATCGTCATTCGAAACACCTCCTTCTGTTCTTGTTTGTAATATTCTGATAATATAGCATAGAATTCAAATAAAGTGCAACTAAAAAGAAAAAAAATAACGCATCTCGCGTTATTTTTGTCTCTTTTGTGTATGAATTTTCATTTTCTGAAAAATAACCTATAATCCGAATATCCGAATACTTTGCCCGGATCTACGTTTTCAATTAACCCCAATCCTTCTTCTAATACGAAAGAAGCCATTTCATGAAGCATAACAGATGCTTCTGCATCATTGGATAAATCAGCAGGCGATTGCCAACCTGCTTCGTAAAGCTCAGACAATTGCGCTTGGATAGGCTGTCCTTCATCGATAGCATCCAGTAAAAAAATCGCCATATTGTCGCTGATTTCTTCCCGAATGACCCCTGAACGAAACCCGATCATTCCAACCAGTCTACAATTGATGCCAGTTTCTTCTTTCACTTCCCTAACTGCCGCTTGATCAATAGTTTCATCGCCTTGTACAAATCCTGCCGGAAGTGACCATTTTCCATGAAGTCCCCCGTACCTTTTTTTAACGACCAGCCATTGGCCACTGGAATTCACGACCAGCCCTGCGGCCCCAAGCCAGACATTGCCGCGTTTTGAACGTGCCACGAACAATCTCCCCCTTTACTTGAAATTCAGAATGAGCCATTAAGCACTGAATGCCTGTAGTCAATATTTTCGAATCTACAAAAAAAGCTCCCCGCGAAGGGAGCTTGGATCGAATCTTTACAGAACGTTGAATTTACCTTTTTTCATTACCAGCTTTGGTCCACCGATCATGAACAACGCACGGTTATCAATCATTTTCTTCATAAATGAAGCTCTTTTGCCTGTCACTTTTTTGCCGAATACAACACCGATAGCATCATCTTCACCAAGCGAACAAACAGTTCCTTTTAGATCTGGAACGAATTCAACAGTAGTATCACCGCTGATCAAAGCTTTCAAGTTTTTCGCAACATTTTCACCTTGTTGCATAGCGATTTGTGCAGTTGGAGGATATGGACGGTTTGTCTCTTCGTTGATCATCAATGCGCAATCTCCGATGATGAAGACATCGTCGAATCCTGGAGCACGCAAATCTTTGTCAACTTTCACACGAGCACGCATATTTTCGATTGGAGTCGCCTCAATCAAACGGTTTCCGCGAACGCCTGCAGCCCATACAACAGTACCAGCTTTGATGAATTCAAACTCATCGTCGCCTTTTTTGATTTTAACGCCTTCTGGAGTTGCTTCTACAACCGGCGTACCAATTGAGAATTCAATTCCTTTGGACTCTAAATGGCCTACTGCATAATTGACCAATTCCGGATCGAAACCTGGCAATACCATTGGTGCAGCTTCTACACAGACGACACGAACTTTTTCACGCGGGACATCGTATTCTTTGCACAATTCAGGTACACGGTTAGCCAATTCCCCTAGGAATTCGATTCCAGTGAATCCAGCTCCACCTACAATAATCGTTAGGCGGCTGTCATCTTTAACCGGTTCTGCAGACCATGTAGCGAATTGGAATTCAATGTGCTCACGGATATAACGTGCAGCTTTAACGTTAGCAATTGAAAGTGCATATTTATCAAGGCCTTCGATTCCGAAAGTTTCTCCTTCAAAACCAAGTGCAATAACGATATAGTCGTATGTAAACTCGCCGTTATCTGTAGAAACTTTTTTGCCAACTACATCAATAGCTTCGACAGTAGCTTGGACGAACTTCACTTTCACACCATCGATCACGTCTTTGATATCGTAACGCACCTGCTCTGGAAGCAATGTTCCTGCAGCTGCCTCATGAAGCCATGTGCTTTCATAATGGTATTCGTTTTTGTTGATCAAAGTAATATCTACAGCATCTGTGCCAAACTCTTTTTGCAGGTTCACTACAGTAGTCAATCCACCGTAACCTGCTCCTAATACTAATATTGACGGTCTTTTCAACACAATCGCAACCACCTTCAAGTCATTTTTTCATCGTATATTCACTAAGAGTCATACTCCTGTTATACCGATAAACACCTATACACTATACTAGACCTTTTACAGCATGATTTCAACTGGTGACTGTAATTTATCGCTGTTTTTCCACAACAAAAAAGCCGGTTTGTGACCGACTTTCAACAGTTTTCCGGTGTCCCCGCTTTTTTGGCTGTCCGGAACGAAGTTCCGCAGCCGCATGAAGCGATGGCATTCGGATTTTCAATTGTAAATCCTCCACCCATCAAGGACTGTTTGTAATCAACAACCGTACCTTGGAGAATAGGTGCATCTTCTTTTGCAACCAAAATCGGGATTCCAAATTGCTCATACAGATCATCAGCATCACTCTGAGTTTTTTCAAACCCCATACCGTATGTCAGTCCGCTGCATCCGCCGCCTTTGACTGCAACACGCAAAAAGGATCCTTCTTCTTCGTTATGGCGCATCATTTCTTTTACTTGAAATGAGGCCGCTTCTGTAATTTCTACTACTTCTGTCAATGAAATCACCTTCCTATATGGGTTATCATAGCAATTGTTTCCATTACTATTCAAGCTGTCCGCCTTGAAACGCTTGAACAAATCGAAAATCGATAAAAAGACTGCCTAGAGAGATTATATAATACAGAAAAAGGGACCCATTAAGGTCCCTTGGCATTAAAATACTTGTTCTACTTCTACGATGCCAGGAACTTCTTCCACTAACGCGCGTTCAATCCCTGCTTTTAATGTAATTGTCGAACTTGGGCAGCTGCCGCATGCACCGAGCAGACGAAGTTTTACGATACCATCTTCTACATCAACAAGTTCGCAGTCTCCCCCGTCACGCAAAAGGAATGGACGTAATTTATCTAAGACTTCCATTACTTGATCTTCAATCAAAGCTTCAGTCATTTATATCGACTCCTTTCATTATAATCATTATAATGTGATTAGAGAGAAAAAGCCACTAATGAATTCATAGGAGGTTCAAAATTATGCAGAAAGAAATATCCATCGAAGTCTACGGAACCGAAGTTATTTGTGCCAGCTGTGTCAATGCACCGTCTTCAATCGATACGTACGAATGGCTGGAAGCCGCCATCTCAAGAAAATACAAGGATCAGCCATTTTCAATTACCTACATTGATATTGAGAAACCCATTGATCTCGACCACCAGAAAGATTATGCCCAGCGCATATTGGATGACGAATTCTTTTATCCATTGGTATTGGTTGAAGGGGAAGTTGTCGGGGAAGGCTATGTCCAATTGAAGCCTGTCTACCGTGAACTTGAAAAACATGGATTTACTGAAGCCAATGAAAAAAGCGCTCAATCATGAGCGCTTTTTTCATTATCCATTATGCCATTTATACATCCACAATACGCCGGACTTCATTAATCGGGCGATGCGGCCTGTAACTGTGCGATCAGCCAAATAAGCGAAGCCTTGTTTTTTGCCCAAAGAGCCAAGGAATCCTTTAAGTTTGATTTCAGGCATGGTTTCAGGCAATGGTTCACCTTTCCATGTCGCTTTCAAGATCTTCACAATTTGTTCAGCCTGTTCTTCCGCCAATTGGGCTGAAGGTGCCATCGGCAATGCGGCACAATCCCCGACAACATAGACATGTTCATCGTTCGGCAGCTGATGATATTGGTTAATGACGATCCGTCCGCTATTGTCGCTCTCAAGACCAAGGTCACGGACCGGCTTGACTGGTTGGATTCCCGCTGTCCAAACAACAGCATCAACTGGAATCGTCTCTTCATGGTTATAAAGAAGGTTCGGTTCAACTTTTGTGATGTTGGAGTTTGATACTACATCAACGTTGTGGTTCTCGAACCATTTTTTCACAAAGTTACTCAAGCGTTCAGGGAAATCACGCAAGATCCGAGGACTGCGGTCGAACAACTTAATCTTCAAATCGCTTCGGCTTTCACGCAATTCGCTGGCAAGCTCGATTCCGCTGAGCCCCGCTCCAACAACACCGACTACAGCGCCTGAAGGAAGACCAAGCAATGCTTGGTAAGTTGCACGGGATTTGCCGATCGTCTGAATGCTGAAAGTGAACTCATCCGCTCCCGGTACGTTATGATACTTGTCCTCACAACCAAGTCCGATCACCAAATCGTCATAGGCAACGCGTTCGCCGCTTTCCATGAAAATGCATTTTTCCTGCAGGCCAATTTCCAGGATTTCGCCATTTACCACTTTCAACCGCTCATGTTCCGGAAAAGGAACACGGACTTCATGATCAGCTTCTGTTCCAGCAGCCAATGCATAAAACTCGGTCTTCATGCTATGGAATGGTGTCCGGTCAATTAAAATGATTTCTGTATCCTGAGGAAGGTTGGTTGGCAATAAACGAAGCAAAATCCGCATATTGCCGTAACCGCCTCCAAGTAAGACTAGTTTTCGCATAAAAATCTCCTTTAATTTTCGTCTGTCGCATCAATTTCTCAAATATGAGTATAGCTGATTGTGATAACTTTCACAATGCTTTTACTAGAAATCAATTAATTGACTCCAGCTGCGAAAAAAGGTAGGATTTCGTTGTAGTGAGGTGACTTAGAATGAAACCGATTGTAGAATTTTGCATCAGCAATATTGCCAATGGCGCACAAGATTCTTTTGAAAAACTCGAACGGGATCCCAATCTCGACGTTTTGGAATACGGCTGTTTAAGCTATTGCACAAAATGTTCCGAGTCTCTTTATGCCCTGGTTAACGGAGAGATTGTTGAAGCGGACTCTCCAGATGAACTGACGAAAAAAGTCTATGAATTCATAGAGGAGAACCCTTTGTTTTAAGCCGTTGAAAAACGGCTTTTTTGCTGCCTTGAAAGCTGTCAAAGCCAGCGGCATCCATAGCAGGAAGTTCGGGAAAATATAAGACTGCCTTAATTTATATCTCCCAAAATCCAAGATTTTCAATCGCAAAGTTTGGAGGCTGTTCTTTTCTCAGCACTTCCTCCATCCGGCTGACACCGGTATTGACATGGACCGTGTCGATCCCAAAACGAATACCCGCCTGGATATCCGTATCGTAGTTATCGCCGACCATCACCATATCCTGTTTGTCGAAACCGAACTCCAGCTGAATGGCTTCCAGCATATGCATCTCCGGTTTTCCGATATAAACGGGATCTACTCCAGTCGAAGCGGCTACCAAAGTTGTGAATGCCCCATTTCCGGGCAGTAACCCTTTTTCAGAAGGAAAAGCCAAATCCTGATTGGTCGATAAAAAGACTGCCCCATTCCGAATTTGCAGGCAGGCTGTTGCCAGCTTGTCGTACGTAATATTGCGGTCAATCCCCATCAGCACGATTCCCGCCTGATCGCCTACCCGCGTCAAACCTTCCTGGCGCAATGCTTGATCCAAACCATCTGAACCGATCATATAGACTGTATCTCCGGCATACCAGCGTTTGATGTATTTTGCTGCAGCAATCGCAGAGGAAATGATCTGTTCTTTTTTTGCCCGGATTCCGAAGCCAGCCATTTTGTCTTTTAGCTGCTGTTGCGTCATGGATGCATTATTTGTAACAAAAAAAGGCTCTACACCTTTTTCCTGCAGCCGTTCGACAAAACCTGCCGCTTCTTCAACCGCTTCCGATCCACGAAAAATTGTCCCATCCAAATCAAGGCAATAAGCTTGATACGTTTTAATTGCCATCCTTCGTCTCCGGTATAAATGCTGAAACAGGCCCCAGTTCATGAACCAGGTAATGTTCGACTTTCGGGCCAAATGCTTTCAACGATTCCAGGTTTTCATCGATTGCATTCGTAATGGCCTGGTGATCAACTTTCATAAATTGCCGCACCAGCATTTTCCGCAATGTAATAACCTGCTTCAGCGGTTGATCCATTTCTTCTGTAATCACTTTTTCGTCCACCAATATATCGATAATATCATCGTAGCTTCCAGGGTCGCGCATGATAAATCCATCAATCATGGAGTTGCCGACATCAATAATCGACTCGATGATGTTCGCTCCAATCCGTTCCAATGCCAGCTGGTCGCCGAACGAAGTCCACTGTTCTTGGCTTTCGTAATGCTTCAATAAAGAATTCATATACTGAATCGTTTCAGTGATGTTGTTGCGGTCAATAAAATACATAAAAAACCCTCCAATAGGCGTTTAAAAATCTTTCATTTCTACTTTAATCATATCATATTGCATGAAAAAACCCCCGGCGGATTATACGTCCGCTTCGGGAGCCTGCTGTTCTGATTCTTCAATCGGCATTACCGCTTTACCGGTTTTCCGGATAACGAAATAGGCGCAGCCAAAATTGCAGTATTCATAGAGATAATCCTGCAGTGTACTGATTTTCGTATCATAGGTTGCTTTGTGGTTAGTGTCTTCGAAAAAGCCCTTTAACCGCAATTGGCCGTAACCCCAATCCCCCAGGATATAATCGTATTTCGAAAGAATTTCGCTATAGCGGGCAGTTAATGCCTCTTCTTTGAAACCTTCCCGGTAATCGATCAGTATTTCATAGTTCAACTGTTCCAGTGTAATCATTTTCCTCACCATCCATTAGCTGTTTATAGCAGCTGCTTGCTCTTCTCCGAGTCGCTGACGCTCTTTAGCAGCTGCATTGACTTGCTCATCCGCATGATAGCTGCTTCGCACCAGAGGACCTGCCTGGCAATGCGAGAACCCTTTGGCCATCGCAATTTCCCAAAATTCCTTGAATTCCTTCGGCGAATAATATTTCTGTACATTCAAATGTTTTTTTGTGGGCTGTAAGTATTGGCCAATCGTCATGATATCCACATCGTTAGCACGTAGATCGTCCATGACTTCAATGATCTCTTCCTTGGTCTCCCCTAAACCGATCATCAAAGATGATTTTGTTGGAATATCCGGATGCAATTCTTTCGAACGCTTCAGCAATTCCAGTGACCGGTCATACTTGGCTCGTGCTCTGACTCTTGGCGTCAAACGGCGCACAGTTTCTATATTGTGGTTCAAAATATCCGGTTTAGCATCCATCAGCCGTTCCAGATTTTCATAGATTCCACCCATATCAGATGGAAGGACTTCAACAGTTGTAAATGGGTTGGCTCGTTTAATCGCACGTATTGTCTCTGCAAACACAGCAGAGCCGCCATCTTTCAAATCGTCACGTGCGACCGCCGTGATGACTGCATGTTTCAGGTTCATCATTTTTACAGAAGCGGCTACCCGTTCCGGCTCCTGAAGATCCAACTCATTCGGCAACCCGGTTTTCACTGCACAAAAACGGCATGCTCTTGTACAGACGGCACCGAGGATCATGAACGTAGCGGTTCTCCGCGTTCCCCAGCATTCATGGATATTCGGACACCTTGCTTCTTCACAGACTGTGTTCAAGTTATTTTCTCGCATCATTTTCTTCAAATCGGTATAGTTTTCATTGGTATTGAGTTTAATCTTTAACCAATCGGGCTTTCTAAGATGTTCCTGCTTTGTTGACACGCACATCGTCCCCTATCTATCTGATTTATGGATGGAATCCGGTTCTATTCCAAATGTATCATAAAGGCATGTTCCTCACAAGCTCACCTACTGCCATGAAAGCATAAAGAAACCCGGAAACTAGGAGTTTCCGGGCCTTTAAATTAAACGTTATTTGCAGCATCTCTTGCTTTATTCTTTTTGCTGCTTCTAACTGCATGAATGATGCTAGCAGCTAAGCCACCCCAAATGATGACCATCCCAATAATCATGACGACAATCGAACTTACTGTCATATGAAGCTCCCCCTTTTAATTGCGCTCGTCATATTCGCCTTGTTCTTTATGCCATTTACCGATAGAGAAGAGGATTCCAAAGATCAATGCAGCTGCAGCAACAGCCACACCACCTGCTAAGGTGAACATATCGGAATATCCTTCGTAATTTCCGGTTTCCGTTTCAAACTCTTTCAGGATATTCAGTTTCAAAAGTCCAAACATCATATAACCCAGAACGATTGGCGTAATGATTCCTAAGCTGAATTTCCACCAGGCGCCAAGTCGGATATCCGAGATTTCGTTGGCATGGCCTTTGAGAAGATCCGCTTTGCGGAAGACCCAAACAACCAGCACAACTTCCACTAATCCGATTGCTGCAACCCCAAATTGGTTAATGAAGTAATCTGCCAGATCCAGGAAGTACAATCCACCTTGTGTCGCAAACAGAATCGAAATCAAAGCAGCAAGTCCGCCTCCGAATAACACCGCTTTGTTACGGGAAATTCCAAATTTCTCAGAGAATCCAGCGACATAAGTTTCAGTAATTGATATTAATGAAGTCAAACCCGCAAGTGTCAGAGACAAGAAGAACAGAGTCCCGAACAAGCCATTGAATCCTGGAAACTCATTGATGATCTGTGGAAAAACCACAAAAGCAAGACCGACGCCTGCAGTTGCGACATCACCTACAGCGACGCCCTGCTGAGCAGCCATAAATCCAAGAGCTGCAAATATTCCAATCCCTGCTAATAATTCAAAAGCAGAGTTGGCGAATCCTGTGATAAATGCATTATTTGTGATATCTGATTTTTTCGGAAGATAACTTGAGTATGTGATCATGATAGCGAATGCTACTGATAAACTGAAGAAAATATGCCCATAGGCCGCTACCCAAACCGTCGGATTCAGTATGGCATCAAAATCTGGTTGGAAGAAGGCTTCCAATCCTGTCAATGCGCCATCCAATGTGACCGCTCGAATTACAACAGCAAGGAAAATGACCACCAATGTCGGAATGAAAATCCGGTTGGCCAGTTCAATTCCTTTTTTAACACCTGCCAGCAGAATCCCCAATGTAATGATCCACACCAATGCCAATGGAATGAATACACCCCAGACAATTCCGCCGGTCTGTCCCGGTTGAACTGTCAGCTGTAAAAAATCATTGAACAGGAAATCTTGTGTATCCGTACCCCATGCCTGATTGAAAGAAAATATAGTATAGCGCATTGCCCAGGCGATGATTACAGCATAATATACAGATATGATAAAGGACACAAAGACAGCCCACCATCCCATCCATTCCAACTTCTTGCCGCCCATTCTAAAGAATGACAACGGTGCTGACCCGCGATACTTATGGCCAATGGTAAATTCAAGTATAAGAATCGGTATCCCTGCAGTCAACAATGCAAATAGATACGGTATGAAAAATGCACCCCCGCCATTTTCATACGCAACATACGGAAAACGCCATATGTTCCCAAGACCTACTGCAGAGCCGACGGCAGCCATGATAAAGCCGGCACGTGTACCCCATTGCGAACGTTCCATCTCTCTTCCCCCTTTGTTTTCTCCCATTTTATTTACATAAAAATAGGAATTTTGATTATTTTCAGATTATTAGTTAATCTAGAAATAGTATACCGAGAGGCTCCTTTAATGTAAAGATGAAATCAAAATATTTTCTAAAAAAACTATTGCAGCAAAAGTAAAAAGGCAGAGAATAAGCTTCTCTGCCTTCTTTTACTTAAGCATTTTGTTGTTTTTCAATAATAGTTGTCCGTCGTGACCAGACAATGAATAACACTGCCAGCACCAAAGCCACTGTTCCTAATGACAGCAGCAAAGAACCGGTCAAACCTATGACAATATACCCTATTGCAGCAATGACTGCAGCTGTTAATGCATACGGTATCTGCGTTAAGACATGGTCCATGTGATTGCTCCCCGCTCCAGTTGAAGACAAAATCGTCGTATCGGAAATAGGTGAACAATGATCTCCAAACACAGCTCCCGCCAAGACTGCGGATAGCGCCGGCAGCAGCAGCGAAGGTTCCGCTTCAATCATAATGGTTCCAGCAATCGGCAACAGGATGCCGAATGAACCCCATGAAGTTCCTGTTGAGAAAGCCATGATTCCTGCGAGAACAAATAATAAGACTGGCAGAATTGAAGTTGGAATATTGCCATCAGAAACCACACCCGCTAGATAAGCGCCAGTTTCAAGAGAACCGATCAAAGAAGTCAAAGACCAGGCAAAGACTAAAATGAGTACGGCTCCTATCATTGATTTAAGGCCAGCCCAGATGCCTTTTCCAATCCATCCAACAGTAGCTGTTTCGTTCTTTTTCATCTGCAGAACATATAGAATGATCGACGTCAATGCACCCAAAATTCCGCCTGCTAACAGGGAAGCGGGAACATCGGTATTTTCAAAAATCAACCAAATATCGAAAACTTGTCCAGCATTCTGATAACCCGTCCAGAACATCGCGCCTACAGTACCGACAATCAACAATAGAATTGGAAGCAATAGGTCTCTTACATGTCCATAAGAATGCGAAGGGAACTCTTCTTTCATTTCACCCGGTATGGTTTTCTTAGGGTCAAAAAGCTGTCCCTTTGTAATTGCCAGCACTTCGTGTTTCTTCATTTCCCCGAAATCCACATCCCGGATAGCTACAAAGAAAACAATCGCCAACGAAGCAACTACATAGAAATTCATCGGTGCCATCCACAGGAAGGCTTCTAAAGCGGAATATTCCACAAAAGTCTGGCCAGCCAAGATCGTAGCAACAATCCCTATGATTGCAGCTCCCCAACTTGAAACTGGCGAGATTACACAAACTGGCGCTGCAGTCGAATCGATGAAATAGGCAAGTTTCGCACGTGAAACTTTGTAGCGGTCGGTGATTGGGCGTGCAACCTGTCCGACAGCCAAAGCATTGAAATAATCATCGATGAAGATGACGATGCCTAAAACCACTGTAAGGACTTTTGCGCCTCTTCTTGACTTGATGCGTGTCGAAGCCCACTCAGCAAAGGCATGGCTGCCGCCGGATAAGCTGACGAATGCGGTGATGATGCCAAGCAATAAAAGAAAAAGAATGATAAAGACATTATAAGCGTTAAAGCCTTCGTCCCAAAAAATGATCGTAAATGATTTGACAAGCTCCTGTAAAGCATCAATTGGTGCAAACCAAGTCAAAATTACGGCTGCCGCGACAATACCTGTCCCCAGTGACAACAGGACACGGCGTGTCAATAACACCATAACGATTGCAATAATCGGCGGCAAAATCGAAAAAATCGTATTCTCCATGAAAACTCCTCCTTATTTTTTGATGGGTGAAAAATGAGACAAAAAAGGCCGACCTCTCCAGTTGGATCAGTCAGCCTTCTACAATTCGTCTGTGCGATACACATCAAACAACCCTGTAGCCCTCCATTTACGCTTCCGCCTAAATGACAGTATCATTCTTGTTCAGAATGATCCCAATCCAATTTCCGGAGACCCCAGAAAATCGATTTCGGCAAAACTTCCTTTCAGATGCGGTCAACGCGGTCAAACTCGCACATCCTACTGATCAGCTCTGCAGCCTCTACCCACCAATATATATTTCTTTGTTAGCATAGCCCAAAATACTGACAAAATCAAATGCCTTTTTAGTCTGAACATTCCTTCTACTTAAGGGCTTTGCTGTGAAAATACTGACTGAAAACATCCCGCAGGAACTCAGGCATGAAATACGTTTTAGGCGCTCTCTTTAAACTCGGGAAAAAATAACCGAATGTCAACATATCCAACGTCACCAGTTTATAGATTTGGTCATGCATCGCCAGCTGTCCATTGATATAAAAATGGTGATCAGTTATCTCCATATTCATATGAAGCATCTTCCCAAAAACCACACCACGGAATCCCATTCCTTTTAATTCAAGCTGTGGCCATTCCGCATTCAGCGATTGCAGGTAGATTTCTTTCAACTCCGCTCCACTCAGTTCGACAAGACACGGATTGATCGGATGTGGCAGCATTTTATGGAAATCATAGCGAGTCAGAGCACCTTTCGGCATATCTTGCATAAAAATTCCAGCATTAAAAAGCGCACAGTCTGCTTCCGTAAATTCGATCAATGCCTGCCCGAATAGTAGGCCCATCTCGGAGTCTTTAAACCACTCTGCTTTTAAGCTTTTCGTGCTGTGGAAGACCAGTTCCCCCAATTGCAGTTTTCCCTGCTCGACCAGGAATTCATCAAATCCTTCCTCCACTTTTCTTAGTTGGGAAGTCTCGATCAGTTGTGCAGAAGATTTCTCAAACTGCTCCTCTACAGTGACATGGCCGATATAAAAACCAAACTTACCAGCAGCCCCCATCAGCGTATTTCCTTGCCACTTCCCGTCATGAAAAATATGATGGGTATGAGCACCTAAAATAAGGTGGATCTGTGGACAAAGCTCGGCTAATAATTCATCTTCCTTAACACCAAGATGAGACAGGCAGACGATTAGATCCACTTCGTTTTCAATTTCCTTTACTGCTTCTATAATCGATTGTTTTGCATCGGTGATCTTCCAGCCAAGTTTCTGATAAAAGGGGGTGAATTCTGCAGTCGCTCCCACCAGTCCGATGCGTGTGCCATTTTTTGTATGAATAACGTGGAAAGGCTTTGCCCAATCCGGCCGGCGCCCTTGCAAGTCAAATAAATTCGATACCACTACCTCAAAATCCGCTTCAACATATAAATCATTGAGTTCGTCCTTGGACAAGGTGATGCCTTCATTATTGCCGATAGTAACGGCATCGTAATTCACTTCGTTAAGTAAAAGCACATTACCCTGGCCAGCTGTTCCTTCCGTATACGGATGCGAGCGATCAACGTGGTCACCAATATCCAGAATCAAACAAACATCGCCAGCCTCTTCATGCCAGTTTTTCCGCTCAGCGAGAAAAGACTTGATGCGCGGCCAATTCTTGAAATGGCTATGCAAATCATTGGTATGGTAAATATGAATGGTTTCGCTCATGAAAACACCTCTTTAAGAACTAAATATTCCTTCGTAAATCGATCGAAGCCCCAGAACCAGGAGCACTAGACGTAAAATAATGACCAACGTTTCGGAGTTAAGGTGCTTGTTTAGCCGAGCTCCGAGTTTCGCACCAATGTATGCACCTGGGACTACTGCCGCTGTGTAGATCCATGGCACATGCCCCAATGAGATATGAGTGATGGAATTGATGATGGCTGATAAAAAGACCATGAACATCGATGTTCCGATCGCCACATGAGGCGGAAACAAAAACAATAGAATCATGGCAGGGACAATGATGGATCCTCCACCGATTCCGAAAAGCCCTGAAGCAAACCCCACAAAAAAGGTCAGCAGCAAAGCAAACCAAATAGGGTAACCATATATATATTCTTTCTGCTGCTTATCTATAAAAGTCGTTTGGCGCCCGTTATCGACAAACCAATGGACTTCCTTCAAATGATCTCTAATCAATAAAAGCAAAGAGAGCAGGACCAAAAGAATGCCGAAATAAAGATTGAATGAAGGAAGATCCAGGTTTTTATTGACAAAAGCACCGATTACCGTTCCCGGCGCACTGCCTGCAAAGAAAATAATACCACTTTTGTAATCGACCGTTCCGACTTTCATATAAGCCAAGGTTGAAGACAGACCAGTGAAAATCATCATAATAACGGATAAGCCAACAATTTGTTGAGGAGATAATTCAGGGAAAAAAGCAAAGCCTGTTCCAAGAAATAATAGTGCCGGAACCAGAATGACACCTCCCCCTAAACCAATCAAAGCGCCTACGATACCGGAAACGATTCCGACAAGCGCCATGACGATAAAAACCATTAAAATCCACCTTCAAACAGATCCATTTGTTTCGGCGAAAGGCCTTCAAATGCCAAACCATTCATTTCCTGAAACTGTTTGGCGTCGCCTGCCGCATGACCTCCCGAATTATTATTGAAGATGACATAAACATTTTCTGTGGTGTCGGATAAAGCCTTTACGGCGCGGCTTATTTCTTCTAATTCTTTTTGATTGTAATCATAGAGATAGCGTACTTCACGCCATTTTTGGCCGTGCCCCGGATTGAGCCAGCCGTGCACATTACGGCCGTGAAGACGCAGCAAGACTTTGTCTTTACGTGTAGACACCGGAACAAGGGGAATGGAACCATCCCCTGCCTGTGGTTCATCACAGACTGAATGGATCAGATGGTTTTCTCGCAGAAACTCCAATGTCTTTTCGCTCATCCCTTCAGCATACCAGGATTGGTGGCGGAACTCGATAGCCATATCAAATTCCTTCAGTCGCTCCGTTATTTCACGAAGCTGGTCGACATTTTCTTTTTGGCAGTCAAACCATGGCGGAAACTGCAACAGCACCATCGCCAGTTTACCGGCTTCTTTCAATGGACGAATGGATTTGCTGAATGCATCAAACATCTCATCGCGCGTTTCAAATGGATTCTCTCCCCGCTGGTGGCCGGTCATGCCCTGATAGGCTTTTACCACAAACTGAAATTGATCAGGAGTTTCCTCAATCCACTTGCGGATATTCCGCTCGGGCTGTACAGCATAGAAAGAGGAATCCAATTCAACGATTGGAAAATGTGCACTGTAATCAATCAATTTTTCTGTTTTCTTTGAGCCTGGGCTATAGACATCCGGATGGTCTCCCCAACCCGTCAAACCTACATAGATCATTGTCCCGCCTCCATTTTTTCGTTATTATTTTATGATAGCATAGAAAAAAACCAGCGTCTTTATAATAGATTTCTGCCGATAGATTAAGCAGAACTGAGGGAATCTATTCTTATTATTCAGTTCCCTGCTTTTGGGTATGCTACACTTTCACAAAAGACTTGGGAGGTTGATTTGATGGAAAAACAGCCTTGGGACTCCAAAGGAATTATAAATAAGTTCGAAGCTCACCGCAACATGGAAATGGCCGCACCAATGGCTGCTTATATGCGCAATCAATTTGCTTTTTTAGGCATTAAAACACCTTTGCGAAAAGCTTTATTGAATCAGCAGTTCCGCGAATTCCATTTGCCCGAACGCAGGCATTTAACCGAAGAGGTATGGAAACTTTATGAGTTGCCGGAGCGCGAGTACCAATACGCCGCCATTGCTGTGCTTGAAAAAATGAAAACGCAGCTGACTTTGGAGGACCTGCCGTTTTTACAGCAAGTGATTGAAAGCAAATCCTGGTGGGACAGCGTCGACGCCATTGCACCGCGAACTTTGGGGCATGTTATTCAAACAGAACGCGCTGCCGGAACTCTTCATATGCTTAAATGGTCAAAAGCAGAAAATATGTGGACAAACCGCGCTGCCATTCTCCATCAATTAAAATATAAGCAAGATACCGATCCTGCAGCACTCAGCCAAATCATTTTGAAGCACGCTGGTTCTTCTGAATTTTTCATTCAAAAAGCCATTGGCTGGGCATTGCGCGAGTATGCTAAAACAGATTTGGAGTGGGTTCGGACTTTCGTTTTCGAGCACTCCCTAATGCCGCTCAGTAAACGCGAAGCGTTGAAGAATATTAAATACTAAAAGCCTTCGTTTCACAGGAAATCCGTTTCTGCTGTGTCTCTTCTCTTGTTAAAAATCCCATTGGTCATGCAGAAACGCTGTTTTTGTAATGACGGAAAATATCCGAATAAGATAACTGGGCAAAAGGCTTTGCCGCTTTCTGGTCGTTCGTCGGAATTGGCAATCGTTTATATGGATTTTCCATCGTTGTGCCAAAGTTTCTGATAGAACACGAACTGTAGTGCGGTCCGAAAAAGTTGGCAATGGTTTTCGGCAATCCGAAAAAACCCGGCACCAATGCGCCGGGTTTTTTCCTATTCACTATTTTCATCGGTTAAGAAGTTTTATCTTAATGACTTAAAATAATCCGCCTAGCCCTTTTCCGCCAATTACGGATTTAGCCGATTCGAAAAGCTCTTTCTTTTCGTTTTCATCGATTTTCCCGTCTTCATATGCTTGTTTGGCTTGTTCCATGACTTCTTTCGCCTGTCCTAAATCTGCATTGCTTAGTTTTTCTTTCAATGCATCGAATGTTTGACTCATGTTCTACATTCCTCCTTTTAAATTTAAGCTCTTAGTTCCTATACCCATTCTGTAGACCCTAAAACTGAAGAATCCAGCAATCGCCTCTTATTCCCCTGAAAGAAATAAAAATAACCCTTGGCATGAACAATGTCATGCCAAGGGTTTTGGATTAATCTATTAACCGATCGAGCCTTCCATTTCGAACTTGATCAAACGGTTCATTTCAACCGCATATTCCATTGGAAGTTCTTTCGTGAATGGTTCGATAAAGCCCATTACGATCATTTCTGTTGCTTCCTGTTCAGAAACGCCACGGCTCATCAAGTAGAACAATTGCTCTTCAGATACTTTCGAAACTTTCGCTTCGTGCTCCAAAGATACGTTGTCGTTCAGGATTTCATTGTATGGAATGGTATCAGAAGTAGACTGATTATCCATAATCAATGTATCACACTCGATGTTTGAACGAGCGCCATCGGCTTTGCGGCCGAAGTGCACGATTCCGCGATACGAAACTTTACCGCCTTGTTTCGAGATTGACTTCGAAACAATAGAAGAAGATGTATTAGGAGCCAAATGGATCATTTTCGCTCCAGCATCCTGATGTTGTCCTTTGCCGGCGATTGCAATCGACAACGTCATGCCGCGTGCGCCTTCGCCTTTCAAGTAAACAGCTGGGTATTTCATTGTCAATTTCGATCCGATGTTGCCATCGATCCATTCCATTGTACCGTTAGCGTCAACAAATGCACGCTTGGTCACTAGGTTATAGACGTTGTTCGCCCAGTTCTGGATGGTCGTGTAACGGCAATATGCATCTTTCTTCACAATGATTTCAACTACCGCTGAGTGGAGTGAATTCGTTGTGTAGACAGGAGCTGTACAGCCTTCCACGTAATGTACGCTTGCGCCTTCATCGACAATGATCAATGTACGTTCGAATTGACCCATGTTTTCAGAGTTGATACGGAAGTAAGCCTGTAGAGGAGATTCCACTTTGATGCCTTTAGGCACGTAGATGAAAGATCCACCAGACCATACTGCAGTATTCAATGCAGCGAATTTATTGTCAGCTGCCGGGATGACCGACTGCCAGTATTCTTTGAACAGGTCTTCGTTTTCACGAAGAGCGGCACCGGTGTCTTTAAAGACGATCCCCATATCTTCCAATTCAACTTTCATGTTGTGGTAAACCACTTCAGATTCATACTGAGCCGATACACCAGCCAAATATTTTTGCTCTGCTTCTGGAATGCCCAACTTGTCGAATGTGCGTTTGATTTCTTCAGGAACTTCATCCCAAGAAGTCTGGCTTGCTTCAGATGGTTTTACGTAATACGTAATTTCATCAAAGTTCAACGAACCCAGATCTCCACCCCATTGTGGCATCGGCATTGAGTAAAACAATTTCAATGCTTTCAGACGGGATTTCAACATCCATTCCGGTTCTTCTTTGATCTTCGAAATTTCTCTTACAATATCTTCAGTAAGTCCACGTTTGGATCTGAAAACTGAAACATCCTTATCGTGGAACCCATATTTATAATCACCGATTTCCGGCATTTTTTTCGCCATCGTCGTTCCTCCGTTCTGTGTTACGATTTTTCTTCGTTTTGCACGCCTTTTTCCATGGCTTTCCAAGCTAAAGTCGCACATTTAATACGGGCCGGGAACTGAGAGACGCCTTGCAATGCTTCAATGTCACCAAGGTCAATCGAATCATCGTACTCTTTGCCAAGCATCATATCAGAAAAGATGCCGGAAAGCCGTAATGCCGTATCAATTTCCTGCCCCTTAACTGCCTGCGTCATCATCGAAGCTGAAGCCATAGAAATCGAACATCCTTCACCGTCAAACTTCGCATCTTTGACGATGCCGTCTTCGACCTGCAAAGTCAGATGGATGCGATCTCCACAGGTCGGATTGTTCATCTCGATATTGACGCTGTTGTTTTCAATTGTGCCCTTATTGCGGGGCGTTTTGTAATGGTCCATAATGACGCGTCGGTATAATTGATCTAAATTAGAAGACATCGTTGAAATACTCCTTTGCTGAACGCAGACCTTCCACTAAGCGGTCAACATCTGACTCGCTATTGTATAAGTAGAAGCTTGCGCGTGCTGTAGCTGTAACTTCCAGCCATTTCATCAAAGGCTGCGCACAGTGATGGCCTGCACGAACCGCAATACCGCTCATGTCAAGGACAGTGGCAACATCATGCGGATGGACATCGTTCAAGTTGAAGGTGACGATGCCTGCCCGATGCTGGGGATCAGCTGGACCGTAGATTTCCAGTCCTTCGATGCCGCCCATTTTATCCATCGCATAAGCAGCCATTTGGTGCTCATGTTTCTCAATTTCATTTAAGCCGATTTCGTTGAGAAAATCAATCGCTGCGCCTAATCCGACAGCACCTGCAATAATAGGTGTACCGCCTTCAAACTTCCAGGGCAGCTCTTTCCAAGTCGAATCGTACAATCCGACAAAATCAATCATTTCTCCACCAAACTCCACCGGTTCCATGTTGTTCAATAATTCTTTTTTGCCATAAAGAACGCCGATCCCTGTAGGGCCGCACATTTTATGGCCGGAAAAAGCAAAGAAATCACAGTCAAGCTGCTGTACATCTATTTTCAGATGCGGTGCTGCTTGAGCGCCATCGACAACCATAACCGCTCCATTTTCATGGGCGATCTGAGCGACTTCTTTGACCGGGTTCATAGTGCCGAGAACATTCGAGACATAGACCATCGAAACAATCTTCGTCCGTTCGGTTACAGCAGCGCGAACCTGCTCCAAGGAAATCGTGCCATCTTTTTCAAGTTCAACATATTTCAAAATGGCTCCACGTTCTTTCGCCAATTGTTGCCACGGAATAATATTGGAATGGTGTTCCATGTAGGTGATGACAATTTCATCGCCTTCATTCACATTGGCTCGGCCGTAGCTTTGCGCAACAAGGTTAATGGCTGTTGTCGTTCCCCGCAGGAAAATGATTTCTTCCGTTGAATTGGCGTTGATGAATTTCCGGACTTTGTCGCGCGCGCCTTCGTACTTTTCAGTTGCACGGTTCCCGAGCGTATGGACGCCCCGATGTACGTTGGCATTGTCGAACTCATAGTAGTTCTTCATGGCTTCGATCACTTGAACCGGCTTCTGTGAAGTGGCTGCACTGTCCAGATAAACAAGCGGATGCCCATTTATTTCTTGGTTGAGTATCGGAAAATAGCTTTTTATCTCTTGGTTGATCATTAGCGGACTTTCCTTTCGATAACCTCCGTCAATTGCTTTTTAACGCCTTCGATTGGCAATACACGGACAACCGGTGCCAGGAAGCCGTGAATAACAAGACGTTCAGCTTCTTGTTTTGTAATGCCTCGGCTCATCAAATAATACAATTGAAGCGGATCAACACGTCCGACTGATGCAGCGTGTCCTGCAGTTACGTCATCTTCATCGATTAGAAGAATCGGGTTAGCGTCTCCACGTGCTTTTTCACTCAACATCAGCACACGCGATTCCTGTTCGGCATTGGCTTTTGATGCACCGTGTTCGATTTTACCGATCCCGTTGAAAATAGCAGATGCGGCTTCTTTCATCACGCCGTGAGTCAAGATCTGGCCTTCTGAATTTTTGCCCCAATGCCTTACAGTTGTTGTAAAGTTCTGTTTCTGGGACCCTCTTCCAACTACCACTGTTTTTGTATCGCCTGTTGAGTTATCGCCAATCAGGTAAGTTGTATTTTCAGAGATGGTATCGCTGTCGTTCATCATGCCAAGTGCCCATTCAATCGTCGCATCGCGTTTTGCCACTCCGCGGCGGTTGATGTAAGCAGTAAATCCTTCAGCCAATACATCTACTGCGCCGTAAGTGATTTTTGCATTATCTTCCGCAATGACTTCAGAAACGATATTCGCCAATCCGTTCGCGTGCGGAACAGTGGAGATATAGGTTTCAACGTAAGTCACCTGGCTGCTTGTGTCTGCTACCACCAACACGTGGTTGAACAGCGAAGCATCTTCATTGTCATGAATGAATACCACTTGTACAGGTTCTTCAACTATGACGTTTTTAGGAACATAAAGAAATACTCCGCCGTTTAATAAAGCTGCATGAAGTGATGTCAATTTATGTTCTTCAGCTTTTACTGCCTCATTCATAAAGTATTTCCCAACAAGATCTGCATGGTCACGAATCGCTGTGAAGATATCTGTCAAGATAACTCCCTGTGCTTTCAGCTCTTCAGGCAATGCTAAATAGGCTGGTGTATTGTTATGCTGGATATACAAGCTTTTCTGTTTCAAGTCAACAAGAGACTGAACCTCTTCAGGCAGCTCTGTAAGCGATGAGTAAGTTGAACTCTCTGTTGAATGAACCGGAAATTCTGTAAAGTTCCAGGCAGTGATTTTTGTTTTATCAGGTTTTGGCAACGGCAATGTTTCTGCAGCTGCAAGCGCCTGAACACGCAAGTTTGTAAACTCTTCAGGTTCTGATTTAGAAGCCGAGAAGGAACGTACTTCCTGCTCGGTTATTGATAGATTTGTTTCAACCGTCACGTTAGTTGCCCCTTCCAATTAAGCTTGTTGTCCTACAGTCTCATCTTCGATGCCAAGTTCAGCTTTGATCCAGTCATAGCCTTCAGCTTCAAGTTTGTGAGAAAGTTCTTCTCCACCTGATTTGACTACGCGTCCTTGCATCATTACATGGACATGGTCAGGAGTGATGTAGTTCAGCAAACGCTGATAATGAGTGATGATCAAGCAGCCAAAGCTTTCGCTTCTCATTTGGTTAATGCCTTCTGAAACAACTTTCAATGCATCGATATCCAAACCAGAGTCAATCTCATCCAGAATCGCGAATTTCGGTTTGATCATCATCAATTGAAGAATCTCATTGCGTTTCTTTTCCCCGCCTGAGAAGCCTTCGTTCAAGTAACGCTGTGCCATATCTTCCTGCATATCAAGCACTTCCATTTTGCTGTCCAACTCGCGGATGAATTTCATCAATGAAATTTCATCGCCTTCTTCGCGGCGTGCGTTCATTGCTGAACGCATAAAGTCAGCATTAGTCACTCCAGAAATTTCGCTTGGATATTGCATACCTAGGAAAAGGCCAGCGCGTGCGCGTTCGTCAACTTCCATCTCGAGAACGTCTTCGCCGTCCAAAGTGATAGATCCTTGAGTAATTTCATATTTTGGATGCCCCATGATAGCCGATGCTAAAGTAGATTTCCCTGTGCCGTTAGGCCCCATGATTGCATGTATTTCACCTGTATTAATTGTTAAGTCTACACCCTTTAAAATCTCTTTGTCTTCGATTTTAACGTGTAAATCTTTAATGACCAAAGTTGACATGTAAATACCTCCATAAAGTTAATTTTGAATGGCAAAGCATTCTTAATTAGTATCATTCTAATCTTAACCCATATTCACCTTACTGGCAAATCATTAAACTGCTTCAAAAGTTTAAGCAAAACATTTTAGAATACTGTATTTCCTAGTATTTTCTAAAAGCGCTGTATGACAACTGTCATGCTTCTATATTTTCAATAAAAGGTATCTAAATGAGAATCCGTATCAATAAAAAACCAGCATCCGAGGATGCTGGTTCCGTTTTTATATGTTTAGTCTCGATGTACCTGCCGTTCGATTTGGCTGGCTACTTTTTGGCCTAGCTGATAATCCTGTTCACGGCGCTGTTCTACTTCGATGATTTTGTCAGGGTCATTTTGGTACTCGTCAATTCCGAAACCATGTGCGTTTCTGAATGCCTGTTCCATTTTCTCCGTCTTTTCAATTCCTTGCGATTCGATAATGAACCATTCCTTTCAATCTTTTGGGATTTAGGATTACGTTTGTAAGTATACCCCATCAACAACCATATAAACACGGCTATTGTCTAATTAATCTGAAAATAGAACTATTTCCTTATTAATCTACCAATATCAGAAAACCCCAGACAAGTGAATGTCTGGGGTTCAATCTATTTACTGTGAAACTTCATTGTAGACGCTCGAAGGGGCTAAATCCTGCTCCACCAACAATTCATTTAACAAAGCATCCGCTTCACCAAACTTTTTGTCAGCTGCTTCAAAAGAAGCGTCTTTCGCCAATGCTTCGGCTTTCATCTCATAAGATTCCATTATCGCTGTAAATGCTGTTTCGATTTGTTCTTGCTGACCTTCCAATGCTGTTGGAATTTCTAAGGTTTCTACAGCATCTGCCGCATTTTCAGCAGATAGGATAGCTGCATCCTTCATTGTCTGCAGTTCCTCACCCTCTGGCAATGTACCTTCAGCTTGGCCCATTTCAAACAAATTCAAATCGCCGTCAACTGCATTGATCGTATTTGGAATGGCCATATAAAACTTCATCAATTCTTGCTTTACATCTTTGTCCGTTTCAGAAACGCCTGAGTCTGCAGTCGCTTCTTTCGTATCGGATGTTTCATCTGTTCCACATGCCGCCAAAAAAACGGTGGCAGTTAACGCGATTGCTGCAAATTTCTTCATGATGTTTCCCCCTATTGTGTAATATCTCCGTTATAATAGCACAGAAATTACCAATAGAATAGACTAGATGAAATAGCCGCAATCTCCAGAATCGCTTAATTATTGCAAACTTTTCTTGCCATTTGTAAAACGATCTACAATATGTGCCAAAGCGCCGTCACCCGTGACGTTGGCAGCTGTTCCAAAGCTGTCCTGGGCCATGTAAAGGGCGATCATCAACGCCACCATAGTAGGGTCAAATCCAAGCATGACTTCCAGCAATCCGATTGCTGCCATAACAGCGCCTCCCGGAACTCCTGGAGCTGCTATCATCGTAACGCCCAACATTAAAATGAATGGAAAGAAATCGCTGAACACTGGGGTTCCGCCCGTCAACAATAAGACACCGATGGCACAGGACACCAAAGTAATGGTACTGCCTGACAAATGAATCGTCGCAAACAAAGGAACTGTAAAGTCCGCTACCCGTTCATTGGCACCCGATTTGCGTGCCTGGCGAAGCGTCACCGGGATAGTCGCTGCTGAAGACTGCGTTCCTAGAGCTGTAAAATAAGCCGGCATCATGGTTTTTAGTAGGATAAATGGATTTCTTCCTTTCAATGCTCCTGCTGTTGAATACTGCAGCAATAGCATTACCCAATGCAGAATGATGATCATGACAAAGACAATCGCAAACAATGACAGAATTTCAAATACGGCTCCGCCATACGCCATGTTCGCAAAAATACCAAAGATATGAAATGGCAAAAGAGGAATGATGACATAAGAAATTGTCTTTTCAATAATCGCCTGGAATTCATCAAAAAACGAAACCATAACTTTGCTGCCCGTTGACGCCATGCCGATACCGAGCAAGAACGCGAGAATCAGTGCAGACATCACACCAAAGACAGGGGGCATGTCTAATGTAATGAACGTCGCTGCTAATGCCTTTTCCGGATCTTCCATGCCACTTAAAGAACCTTCTTGCATAAAATTAGGCAAGACTGTAACTGCCACAAAAAAAGCTAACACGCCTGCTATGATGGTAGACGCATATGCTGCACCAGTAGCCATCCCCAGTAATTTGCCTGAACCTTTTCCTAATTTCGCAATACCTGGAGCAATGAACCCAAGAATGATCAACGGCACCACAAAGTTTAGGAAATTTCCGAAAAGCGATGTAAAGGTAGCGAAAACCCGCACCATACTTTCCGGTGCAACTAATCCAATAAGGACACCTAAAACGATTGCCACAATGATTCTCGGCAATAAACCAAAATTGAATTTCACGAAATTGTCCTCCTCATATGAACAAATGCTTCTTTTTTATTATTCAAAAGTAGCACAGACTAAGACAAAATGTAAGTTATACATTAATTTACGGAATATTTTTATTATTTCACCAAAAATAAAAAAGCATCCCGAAAGATGCTTTTTAAAATCAATCTACTGGTACGACCGCTCCGCCCCACTCTTCCAGAATGAAATCCTGGATTTCCTGAGATGTCAAAACTTCTACCAATGCTTTTACATTTTCATTCTCTTCATCGCCAGCGCGAACAGCAATAATGTTTACATAAGGCGACTCTGATGATTCAAGTGCAATTGAATCTTCCAACGGGCTAATTCCTGCATCAATGGCATAGTTGGAATTGATCAAGACAGCATCGCCTTCACCGGATTCATACATTTGAACCAGCAGGGCTGCCTCATAGTTCGCGTCAAACTGAAGATTTTTAGGATTTTCAACAACATCGCTTACTTCAGCAGCTGTTTTATCAACGCCTTCAGCCAATTTGATCAAACCTTCAGCTTCAAGCAGTGACAGAATACGCCCATGATCCGCTACCGAGTTGCTCATCAAAATCGTACCGCCTTCTGGAAGTTCATCAAGAGATGCGTAATCCTGTGAGTAGACTCCGATTGGTTCGATGTGGATTCCGCCAGCATTTTCGAATTCATAGCCATGATCCGCTACCTGTGATTCTAAATACGGAATATGCTGGAAGTAGTTGGCATCAATTTCACCAGACTCCAAGTCTTCGTTAGGGAGGACATAATCCTGATATGTTTCAATTTCCAATTCGATTCCTTGTTCTTCAAGAAGTGGCTGTGCTTGCTCTAGAATTTCAGCATGGGGTACATTGGAAGCACCAACACGCAAAGTCTTAGATTCTTCTTCACCCGCTCCGCCATTTCCGCATCCTGCAAGTACTAAAGCTGTCAACGCTGTTCCTACTACAAATTTCTTCATCTTTATCTCTCCCTTTTGCTGTGTTTTAGTTTATGGAACGGAAAATCCGCAATTACCGTTTATCTGCTTTTGTTGTTACCAAATCACCAATATATTGAATGACGAACACAATGATCAAGATTAGGATCGTCGCCATCAATGTGACGTCTTCACGGCTGCGCTGAAAACCATCCAGGAAAGCCAATGTCCCAAGGCCGCCTGCACCGATGATGCCTGCCATAGCCGTATAGCCGACCAATGCGATGGCTGTTACCGTAATTCCGGAAATCAATGCCGGTTTCGATTCAGGCAGCAGCACTTTCCAAATGATTGTGCCGGTCGTCGCGCCCATAGAGCGTGCTGCTTCGATGACTCCTTTGTCGATTTCCTTTAATGCAATCAACACCATGCGTGCATAAAATGGAGCTGAGCCGATGATCAATGCGGGCAAAGCTGCGTTTGGCCCCCGAATGGAACCCATCAGGAATAACGTAAAAGGAATCAATAAAATAATCAAAATGATAAATGGAATGGAGCGGAATATATTAACGAATGCACCTGTCAGCCAATTGACCACTTTATTGGCCCATAATTGCTTCGGAGCTGTCAAAAATAACAGGATTCCAAGAGCCAAACCGATGATGAATGTAAACAACGTTGATAAAGCTGTCATATAAAGAGTTTCAAGTGTGGCTTCCCACATACTGTCCCAATCTACATTGGGGAATAACGAATCAATCATTGTGCATTACCTCCGTTTGAACATCTTCTGAGTGGAGAAATGCCAAAGCTTCTTCCATTTCACCAGGAGAGCCTTTCAACTGAAGAATCAATGTTCCATAAGCTCCACGTTGCGTATGCGAAATATTGCCTTGGACGATATTGACTTCCACCGAATGGCTGCGAATCAGTTTTGTCAGAATTGGCTGTTCGGTTTGTTCTCCGACAAAAACCAATTTCACCAGTTCGCCTGTCGGATACAACTCACGAAGGTTTTTGATGGTTTCCTGTGAATCTCCACTATCAGTGACCTGGGCCACAAAGCGTTTGGTGATTTCTTCTTTTGGTGATTGGAAAACATTCAGAACATCCCCGAGCTCCACGACACGCCCGCCTTCCATTACAGCAACACGATGACAGATTTTTCGGATGACGTGCATTTCATGAGTAATCAATACGATGGTCAAGCCTAATCGCTTGTTGATATCGACCAATAAATCTAGGATTGCGTCTGTCGTTTCCGGATCAAGTGCAGAAGTTGCTTCATCACATAATAGGACTTCCGGATCGTTCGCCAGCGCACGGGCAATACCGACACGCTGCTTCTGTCCGCCAGACAGTTCCGATGGATAAGCATTTTCGCGGCCCGATAATCCAACCAGCTCAATCAGTTCCTGCACCCGTTTTCCACGCTGCGCTTTTGAGACTCCCGCAATTTCCAAAGGGAATTCGATGTTCTCTTTAACCGTCCTCGACCATAATAAGTTGAAATGCTGGAAAATCATGCTGACTTTTTGGCGCGCTTTCCGCAATTCCCCGCCTTTAATGGACGTAATTACCTTTCCGTTGATTTCCACAGTGCCGGAAGTCGGTTTTTCCAATCCATTCAACAAGCGGATTAATGTACTTTTACCGGCTCCACTATATCCGATAATCCCAAATATTTCTCCATCAGCAATAGATAAATCAACTTGGTCGACAGCCGTAAGAACCGCCTTGCCTGTATCAAATTTTTTCGTCACTTTCTTTAACTCGATCATTCGTTGAACACCCCTGAATCCTAAAAATAAAAAACCCTTCCGCGCATAACTGAGCAGAAGGGCAAACGTATATTATACGGAAACCAATCTCTCATCTTCCAAAGCTTTCGCTTCGTGTGATTTGGCACCATTTCATTTTCATGACGGTTGCCGGGCTTCATAGGGCACTTCCCTCCACCACTCTTAATAAGAGTTCGATATGAAATTAGTAAAACAGAATAGATTTTAATTGGTGGTAAATCTTACGCTTCGCCTATTTCAAATAGAGTCCCGCGCTTTTCTTACCAGAAATTCAATTTACCATGACCGGCTATATTCGTCAACAGATTTCAACTTGCCATATAAATAAGGTACCGATTGGAAAGCGTAAATCTTTTCCTTGAGCTTCCCATTCTCTGTAATCAGCAGGCAAGGAACACTTTCCACTTCATACATTCCTGCAATTTCCTGTACATAGTTCAAGTTCGCTTTGCCAATCGGAAGATCCGGCAATAGTTCTGTGACAACCGACAGCATTTTGGAAGCTACCTGACAAGTCCCGCACATCGGTGTGTATAAGTAATACGCGGTAGTGCGATTGGTATTCTTTTCTTTGATCCATTCTTTATGAGTCCATTCCTGCATCGTCTTCATCCCTCTGTTAATAGCTTATTGACCTGGACATTCGCTGAGATGAGCACATCCATCAGGATCCGGAGCGGCGTTGCTGCGACTTCCTTGTAGCTCCGGTTCACATAAAAATGCCGGGCTTCAGGGAACTCACGCTTGACCAGCTTCCGCAATTTTTCTCCTGAAGAGTCTGCATCCACTAATATAATGATGTCCTGGCCTTCATATGGCAGCAGCAATTCTTCAAGTCTCGTTGGACTTACTGTACCATTTGTGCAAAGAATCGTCACGGGTTCTGCAATGAGCGGTGCAATTCTCGTCTTATCACTGAGCCCTTCCACAACAATCACCTTTCCCATAACACTCACCCCATCGAATATAGAATAAGTTCAAAAGCTGTTTCTATATAAGTTGAAATATACCCCTTTATATTGAGTTATTCCACAAATAAGCTTTTCAAAAACCAGTTGGTGCACGGTTAGTTCAAGAGATTGGACTCGATACCTAGTGAATAGGGGTTCTTCACAACTCTCTCCGTCTTTGGCGCAAATAAAAAAAGCGCCAAATTAAAGGCGCTTTCCGGGAATTATTCGTTGGTCATTTCTTTGTATTGATCAGCATTCATCAGATCACTGATTTCTTCTTCAGAAGGGGCTTCAATAACCACCATCCATGCCTGCTCGTAAGGTGACTCGTTGACGAATTCCGGGCTGTCTTCAAGCTCGGAGTTGACTTCGATCACTTTGCCGCTGATTGGTGCATATAATTCCGAAACTGTTTTAACGGATTCAACGCTGCCGAAAGGCTGGTCTTTTTTCAGTTCATCGCCAACTTGTGGAAGTTCAACAAATACGATATCCCCCAATTCAGCCTGTGCGAAATGAGTAATTCCGATACGCGCATTGCCATCTTCGATCTTAACCCATTCATGTTCTTTAGAATAACGAAGTTCTGCTGGTGTGCTCATCTTGACCCCTCCAAATTATGTAGTTGATTCAATTTCAGTTTGACATAAACAGCTGTGAAATACAAGATGATGCCGTTTCTTAAAGCCAGTTATTCTGGTAATCGGCTTCTTTAAAACCTAGTGTCACCTTTTTTCCATCCCAAGCCAACGGACGCTTGATCAACATGCCATCTGAAGCCAAAAGCTCTAATTGCTGTTCTTCGGTCATGGTCGATAATTTGTCTTTCAAGCCAAGCGAACGATAGATTAAACCGCTTGTATTGAAAAACTTCTTCAATTCCACACCGCTAGCCTGATAGATTTCAGCCAATTGTTCTTTTGTCGGCGGGTTTTCTGCGATATGTATTTCATTATATTCCACATTATTTTTGTCCAGCCAGCTTTTCGCTTTCCGGCAAGTTGTGCATTTCGGGTACGCATAATAAGTAATCAAGTTAGAACCTCCCTTTTTTCTAAGCTTACCAAAAAGAAGGCTTTCGGTCGACGCAAAAAAAAACAGGCAAATCCGATAAGTTCGGATCTGCCTGTTACCGTTATCCCTTAAACGATGTATTTCTCAACGTCAATCAACTTAACAGCCGCTTCGCGTTTTTTCGCAATGACGTTGTAAGGCGTTGAACGGGTCAATTTACGCAATGCTGAAAGCATCATGCGCTGGTTGTCGCCTTCGATGGCTGCAATCAACGTTTCTTTGGCATCCTTTTCAATCTGGTCGAATGCTTCCTGGCAATAAATCTGCGTATACAGAAGTTTTTGCTTGGCTTTTTCTTCACCTGAAGCAGCAATCGCTTTTTCTGTACGCAACACTACTGATTCCATCGCAAAGACGTTGCTCACGATGTCTGCGATGTTGACAAGCACTTCCTGCTCCGCTTCCAACTTCGTGCCGTATGTCTGAGCCGCTAGGCCTGCAGCAAGCAAAGCAATTTTCTTGGCATTTTTCACCAAGTACTTCTCTTGAGCCAAAGCTTCTGTGCCAACTTCTTCCGGCATCAT
The DNA here is from genome assembly GCF_014836985.1 of Planococcus wigleyi. Lineage (GTDB taxonomy): Bacteria > Bacillota > Bacilli > Bacillales_A > Planococcaceae > Planococcus > Planococcus notacanthi. Next base: position 55,527 of record NZ_JACSPU010000006.1, read on the forward strand.
CATCATCAGTTCTTCCTGAAGCTTCTGTGCATGCTGCAATAATGGCAATTCACCTTTCATTGCTTTGCGCAATAGCGTTCCTGGCACCAATAGACGGTTGATTTCATTTGTTCCTTCAAAAATACGGTTGATGCGTGAATCACGGTAAATGCGTTCAATTTCGTATTCCTGCATAAAGCCGTAGCCTCCGTGCAACTGAACGCCTTCATCTACGATATAATCCAATGTTTCCGTACCGAAGAATTTATTAAGTGAGCATTCTACTGCAAACTCAGCAATCGAATCAGCCACTAATTTGCCATCAGCATGCTGCTCATCCGTAAAGCTGCTCATGCGGTCTTCGAACAATCCAACAGTACGATATACAGAGCTTTCAACTGCGTATAATTTAGATGCCATTGTCGCCAATTTCTCACGCGTCAAGTTGAATGAGGAAATTGGTGTCTTGAATTGCTGCCGCTGGTTCGTGTAAGGGATCGTCAATTCCATTGCGCGCTTAGAAGCCCCGATAGTGCCGACTCCCAATTTGTAGCGGCCGATGTTCAAGATGTTGAATGCGATAATATGTCCGCGACCAGCTTCACCTAATAGGTTTTCGACAGGAACTTCAGCATCCTGAAGGATCAACGTCCGTGTAGAAGACGATTTGATGCCCATTTTCTTTTCTTCCGGCCCAACAGAAACGCCAGGGAATTCGCGCTCTACGATAAAGGCAGAGAATTTGTCTCCGTCAATTTTTGCATAGACTACGAATACATCCGCAAATCCAGCGTTGGTGATCCATTGCTTTTCACCGTTCAATACGTAATGTGTGCCTGCTTCGTTCAGCTTGGCAACTGTTTTCGCGCCTAATGCATCTGACCCTGAGCTTGGCTCTGTCAAAGCGTAAGCTGCAATCATTTCACCGGTCGCAAGGCGCGGCAAGTAGCTTTGTTTTTGTTCTTCATTCCCGAAAAGAACGATTGGCAGTGAACCGATACCGACGTGTGCTCCGTGAGTGATTGAGAAACCGCCCGCTTTCGACATTTTTTCAGCGATCAAAGCTGATGCGATTTTGTCTAATCCTAAACCGCCGTATTGTTCCGGAACATCAGCGCCAAGAAGGCCAAGGTCTCCAGCTGTTTTCAATAGACGGACGGAATGCTCAAATTCGTGGTTTTCCAGTTTTTCAACAACCGGCATTACTTCTGTGTTGACGTAATCCTCAGTCGTTTTCGCGATCATTTTTTGTTCTTCTGTGAAATCTTCCGGTGTGAATACCCGTGACAAATCCGCATCTTCAATTAAGAAACTGCCGCCTTTGATCAATGTTTTTGATTGTTCCATTTTGTATTCCTCCTATTTTGTAATTGCTTATTATGTTCTATTTTAAAGAAATCGCTCCAGGCGGACGCTTTCCGCTGGAGTTTCCGCTGATATGCTCCATATCCTTACAAAATATTTATCAAATTCAGTTCTACAGCATTTCAAAGACGCCTGCTGCGCCCATTCCTCCACCGATACACATTGTGACGACACCGAACTGCTTGCCTTGGCGCTTCAATTCACTCATCATACGGATCGTCAGGATCGAGCCCGTCGCCCCCAGTGGATGGCCAAGTGCAATGGCTCCCCCGTTGAAGTTGACTTTGTCGATATCCAATCCAAGCTCCCGAATGACGCCAAGCGATTGGGAAGCGAATGCTTCGTTCAATTCCCATACATCGATGTCATCAATCGTCAATCCAGCCAATTTCAAGGCTTTTGGAATGGCTACAACAGGACCGATGCCCATTACTTCCGGCGGTACGCCGCCAGTTGCAAACGAACGGAATTTCGCAATCGGTTTCAAGCCTAGAGCTTCTGCCTTTTCACGGTCCATCACCAGCAATGCGCCGGCGCCGTCAGAAGTCTGTGAAGAGTTTCCAGCGGTAACCGTGCCACGGGCTGAGAAAGCAGAGCGCAATTTGTTCAAGGTTTGGATGCTGGTGCCATGGCGGACACCTTCATCCATTTCGAACATAGATGTTTTCTCCTGGTATTTATTGTTTTCATCAACATATCGTTTCGTCACTTCGACAGGCACAACTTCTTCATCAAAGTGCCCGGCTGCAATGGCTGCTGCCGCTTTTTCATGGGAACGGACAGAAAATGCATCCTGGTCTTCACGGCTGATGCCGTATTGTGTGGCTACTTGTTCTGCCGTATGCCCCATGCTCATATAGTATTGCGGTGCTGTTTCTGCCAATTTCGCGTTTGGACGGATGACATTGCCCATCATCGGCACCATGCTCATCGATTCTACGCCGCCTGCAATGATTGCTTCAGCTGAACCAACCATGATGCGTTCTGCTGCATAGGCGATCGACTGAAGGCCAGAAGAACAGAAACGGTTGACGGTAACGGCTGAGACCGTATCCGGTAAACCTGCAAGTGCTCCGATATTGCGTGCGATGTTCATGCCTTGCTCTGCTTCCGGCATGGCACATCCCATGATCAAATCATCTATCGGCCCGTCGTACCCGCCAGCCCGCTGTAGCGTTTCTCTAACAACCAATGCGCCGAAATCGTCCGGACGCACCGTGGCTAAAGAACCTTTTGCCGCTTTTCCGACCGGTGTTCGAGCACTGGCCACAATTACTGCTTCACGCATGTGTAGTTCCTCCTTTTATAATCAACGATTAATTACGTAATGGTTTTCCTTTAACCAGCATATGCTGCATGCGCTGCTGGGTTTTCGGTTCTGCTACAAGACTCAAGAACGCTTGGCGCTCAAGATCAAGCAAGTATTGCTCGTCCACTTTTGTGCCATAGGGAACTTTTCCGCCTGACAGTACAAACGCCAGTTTTTTGGCGATTTTTAAATCGTATTCACTGATATAGCCGGAAATGAACATGCCTTCTGCGCCCAATAACAATGTCGCGTAGCCAGGTTCACCGGTTACCGGTACTTTTTCACGCTGCGGTGCCTGATAGCCCGTTTCGTAGAGTGCAAGAGCCGCTTGTTTCGCATCGTAGATCAAATGGTCGCTGTTGACGCTGATGCCGTCCACGAAATTCAAGAAGTTGTTTTCCCGTGCTTCTTCTGCTGACGTGGAGACTTTCGCCATCGCAATCGATTCGAATACTTTGCTGGCGACGTTTTGATAATCTACGGTCACGCCATTTGGCAAACCTTTCAACTGCTTCATATAAAGCTCTTTGTTTCCGCCGCCGCCCGGAATCAGCCCGACGCCTGCCTCCACCAAGCCCATATAGGTCTCCATCGAAGCCTGGATGTGTGCAGCCGGCAATGCCACTTCTGCGCCGCCGCCAAGAGACATGCCGAATGGTGCTGCTACTACCGGTTTATTGCTGTATTTGATTTTCATCATGGCATTTTGGAATGTCTTGATGGTGAAATCAAGTTCAAAAATATTGTCATCCTGTGCTTCCATCAGAATCATGGCGAGGTTCGCGCCTACACAGAAATTCTTGCCCTGATTGCCTATGACTAGCCCTTTGAAGTTTTTCTCCACTTCATCGACTGCGTAATTGATCATTTGCATGATATCCAAGCCAATGGCATTCGAGCGTGAATGAAATTCAAGCAATGCAATCCCGTCGCCTAAGTCAATCAAGCTTGCACCTGAATTTGATTTGATGACGCCGTGCTTTTTCTTGTAGCGTTTCAAGTCAATCACTTTTTCATTCACTGGAACTGGCTGATAGCTTGTGCCGTTGAAGAAATGAAGGTCGTTATTTTCTTCTTTATAGAAGGTTTCGTTTCCGCTGTCGAGCAAGGCCTGCACGAATGCTGGAACCGGATGCCCTTCCTGTTTCATTTTTTCAACTGATTTTTGGACACCGATGGCATCCCAGGTTTCAAACGGACCTTGTTCCCAGCCGAAGCCCCATTTCATGGCATTATCGATGGCAACGATGTCGTCTGCGATTTCCCCGTTCAATTCGGCCGAATAACGCAATGTCGGAGCCAGTACGCTCCAAAGCAGTTCTCCGGTGCGATCTTCTGCATAGACAAGCGTTTTCATTTTAGCCGCAAGGCCTTTTTGCTGTTTCGCCATTTCCTGTGAAGGCGTTTTCAATTTTCCGGCTGCGCGGTAGTCAAGCGTCTCCGGATCAAGCTCCAGGATTTCTTTGTCTTTTTTCAAGAAAAACCCTTGGCCCGATTTTGCGCCAAGCCAACCGTTCTCTACCATCTTCTTCATAAATACGGGTGCTTCGAACACTTTCTGTTCTTCACCTGAAGTTTGGTCATAGACATTTTTAGCTACGTGCATAAAGGTATCCAGCCCTACAACATCCAATGTACGGAATGTCGCTGATTTCGGACGGCCGATTAATGGCCCCGTTACAGAATCCACTTCCCCGATTGAATAGCCACGTGCCATCATTTCACGCAAAGTGACAAGCAATCCGTATGTCCCAATGCGGTTAGCGATAAAGTTCGGTGTGTCTTTTGCAATTACTACACCCTTGCCTAAAACGTCTTCTCCGAATGTTGTCATAAACTCCACGACTTCAGGAGCTGTAGTTTTCGCAGGAATTACTTCCAACAGTTTCAAATAGCGAGGCGGGTTGAAAAAGTGGGTCCCAAGGAAATGTTTGCCGAAATCTTCCGAGCGCCCTTCCACCATCGCATTAATGCTGATGCCTGATGTATTTGAAGAAATGATGGTGCCGTCTTTTCTGACGCCATCAATTTTTTCGTATAATGATTTTTTCACGTCAAGATTTTCAACAATGACTTCAATGATCCAATCGACTTCCTGTAATTTTTCAAGATCGTCTTCCAGATTTCCTGGTGTGATTAATTGAAGATTCTTTTTAGCTGTCAATGGAGCCGGTTTCTGCTTAAGCAGTTTCTGGATAGAACCAGTTGCAATGCGATTGCGTACAGCCTTGTCCTCTAAAGTTAACCCTTTTGCCTGTTCTTCCTTCGACAATTCACGCGGAACAATATCAAGCAACAATACAGGGATTCCTATATTTGCAAGGTGCGCTGCGATTCCTGAACCCATTACACCTGAACCGAGTACAGCCGCTTTTCTAATTTGGTAAGCCACTAGCAAACCCTCCTTGAATTTTTGAATGAACCCTCATTCATTTTTTGATTAAAAAAATAGAACGTTCTCTATGTCTCTTAGTGTAAGTTATATTTCCTTTTTTCGCAATATTTAATCGTTAAAAAATTCCCATAAATTTTCATAAACAGATTCTTTGCGATTTGAGAAAAGCACGGTAAACTTAAAGAGAACCTAGAAGGAGGCAACATGATGAAATCACTTACTACGAACGACCAATTTAACGAAGTTATAAAAGGCAGTGAACCGGTTATTGTGAAATTCCAAGCAGGCTGGTGCCCGGACTGCACACGCATGGACATGTTCATCGATCCTATCATCGAAGAATTCAACCAGTACCAATGGTTTGACGTGAACCGCGACGAGCTTCCAGACCTTGCTGAAAAATATGATGTCATGGGTATTCCAAGTCTATTAATTTTTAAAGACGGCGAAAAGACCGCTCATCTTCACAGCGCCAACGCCAAATCACCTGAATCGGTTACTGAATTTTTAAATGACCAAAAAGAGTAGGCTCCCGCCTGCTCCTTTTTTTCGCTATAATATAGAACGTATTAAATTTTCAGCTGCTGATGTAAACTCTATTCGTAGTGAACAAAGAGGCTGATCAAATACTATTCTCATATTCACTAATTGATTCGAGCATCTTATAAAAACTGCGGAGGTATTGGAAATGGATTCACAACAGGAAATTAAAGAATTAAAAGAACAGCTTGTTTATTACGAAAAGCTTATTAAGAACATGTCGGCACCCATTATTCCATCGATTGTCCCTAAAACTATTTTAGTGCCAATTGCGGGTTTCATTTTCACAGACCGTTTTGATATGATCCGCACGAAAGTCTTGAAGTATGCAGAAAAGCATCGCGAAACAGAACGCGTCATTTTCGATTTCACCGGCGTAACGACGGATGATTTTGCAGAATTCGATTACGACGGGCTTGGCAGTGAATTGAGCCAGTTAAATTCTGCTCTTGGACTAATGGGGCTGCGTGCTATTTACGCAGGATTTAATCCATTGTTTGTGCGTGAGATTGTTCACGCCGGCATCCAAGTAGAGCTGGAAGTGTATACAACTTTCAGAGTTGCTTTGGAACAGTTGCTTACGGAAAATAAAAACTAGCCTTTAAGAATATGACAAGCTGTGCAATCAAAATGATTCGGAGGTATTCGCTGTGAAAAAGCTGATCGCATTTCAAGGACTGTCTCAGCATGATGAATCCGTTTCTGAGAAATACCGTTCTTCTGCATGTGGCCCTGTCACTGCCGCCTCGATTCTTCAACACCATGAAGGGCTAAAAATTGGAGTCGACCAGCTTTACCGCATGCTTGGCTCAACCCCTATCGGACTGTTCACTTGGCGGTTGATTAAGAATTTCCATAAAGTCGGCGGGAAACGTTACGAAGTGAAAAAAATTCGAAGCCTCGATGAGGTCAAGGAAGAATTGTTGGCAGGACGGCCGCTTGCAATGAAGTTCGACCGCTATTTTACATTCCAATGGTTTTCAAAACCGCTTTTCAGCTATCATTGGGTACCGCTGATCGGCTTTAAAGAGGAAGCCGATGATCTGGTTTTGTATATCCACGACAACGGACAAAAAAACCGCCCCAGTAAAATGCGGACGGTTTCTTATCTGGAAAATCGTAAGGTGTTGACTTTTGTAAAGATTATGCCCAGGGATCGGCAGTAACACCCACATCTTTTTCGAGTTGTTTGGCAAGCAACAGCAATTGCTGGTCGCGGCATAATTGAATATGTTCATTGGTGTAGGCAGGAACAGTGAGTTCCTCCAGTGCCACTTCCAACTGGATGTCACATTTGATGACAGCCAGTTTTTTTGATAGCAAAAGCATTTCCTTATGCTCATCGATTTTCTTTTTCTGTGCAGGCTTTAGTTCGTCAATGGCTTCAAGTACGCCGTCCGTCGAACCGTAGTTTTGGATCAGCTGAAGCGCAGTCTTCGGACCGATGCCTTTGACTCCTGGGTAACCGTCGCTCGGATCGCCCATAAACGCTTTAACATCCGCAAATTGTGATGGCTGAATGCCGTACTCTTCGATGAACCTGGCTTCCGTGTAAACATCATAGACGTGGTAGCCTTTTTTCATAAACGCGATATTGACTGAGGGCGTCAGCAATTGCAGCATGTCTTTATCACCGGTAATGATCGTGAAATCCACTTGATCCTGCCACTGCTTTGTGAACGAACCGATAAAGTCATCAGCTTCAATTCCCTTCTCCCCATAATTCTTCCAGCCAAGCTGTTCAGAAATCGCCTGAGCCAAATCAAACTGGTGAACCATATCTTCTGGAGGTGCCGGACGATTCGCTTTGTAGCCATCGAATAGCTCTGTGCGGAATGTTTTCGCCCCCATATCCCAGCAAACAGCCATATGCGTCGGCTTCATCAATGATTTCGCCGCCAATACGTGGCGCGCAAAACCCTGTACTCCGTTTGTTGCCAATCCATCAGTGGTGCGGAAATATTGGCCTACTGCTGAAGTTGCGAAAAATGAGCGGAACAGCAACGCCATTCCGTCCACTAATAATACATGCGGTTTTTCCATAGTTAAAAATCCTCCATCTTGTTGTTTCCTGACTCCCATTATACCTGTTCTCCAATGAAAAAACCGCCGAAGCGGCGGTTTTAACGTTTTCGTTTTATAGCTTTGTATTCGATATTCAGTGCTTTGTAGAAGGACGCCATCATCAGCAGCATGATGATCGAGAACGGGAATGCCGCTATGATCAACACCGTTTGCAATGTATCGAGTCCTCCTGTGGATAACAAGATTACAGCGATTGCTGATTGGGAAATTCCCCATGTCAGTTTTACCGTATTTTGAGGATGCAATGATCCGCCTGTCGTCTGCATTCCCAGTACAAATGTTGCGGAATCGGCAGAAGTGACGAAAAACGTCGTAATCAGGAAAATCGCAATAACCGACAGCAAGACACCTAATGGCAATTCATTGAATACTGCGAACAAAGTTTCCTCCGTCAACAAGCCTGTCAGATCCACTCCGCTGCTTTGTACATCAATTGCAGTTGTACCAAACGCTGAGAACCAAAGGAAACTGATGAAAGTTGGAATCATCAAGACACCTAATAAGAACTGGCGAATTGTCCGGCCTTTGGATACACGTGCAATGAAAATACCGACAAACGGAGCCCAGGAAATCCACCATGCCCAATAGAAGATTGTCCAGCCATCAATCCAGGCCCGGTTTTCTCCATCTATCGGCGCTGAGCGGAAACTCATCTCGATTAAGTTTTGGAAGTATGTACCGATTGTATTCGTGAACATATTCATAATCAATAAAGTTGGTCCAAGTATGATGACTGCGATAAGCAATACGACTGCCAACACCATATTTGTATTGGACAGGTATTTAATTCCTTTGCTTAATCCGCTCCATGCAGAAAACATAAACAATACCGTTACAATAGCAATAATGATCAATTGAACAGCAAAGCTGTCTCCTGCTATTCCATCAAATAAGAACGCAAGGCCGCCATTGATTTGAATAGCACCAAAGCCCAGAGTTGTTGCGACACCCACAACTGTTGCAAAAACAGCGATGACGTCCACTAATGTTCCCCATGGACCTTTCATCTTATCTCCAAACAACGGCTTCAAAGTAGCGGAAATCAATCCCGGCTCCCCTTTTCTAAACTGGGCATATGCAAGCGCCAATGCCACTACGGCATATATGGCCCACGCATGAATTCCCCAGTGGAAAAAGCTGAATCGCATTGATTCACGCATAGCTTCTGCAGTTCCGGGTTCAGCTGTAGCCGAATCGATCGCAAAATGCGACAGCGGCTCTGCAGCTCCCCAGAAAACCAGACCGATTCCCATTCCTGCTGAAAACAGCATGGCAATCCATGTCCCGAATGAGAACTCGGGTTTGTCTGTATCTTTGCCCAGTTTAATCTGCCCCATCGGACTGATGAGGAAAAACAAACAGAACAAAACCATAATGGAAACTACCAATAAGTAATACCATCCGAACGAAGTTGTCAGGAACGATTCTATATTTCCTGTAACTTCTGCAAAATTATCAGGCGCAATGGCTCCGTAGCCAATGGCTAATAATACGAGTGCAAGTGCAATCCAAAATACATTGGTTACTTTCTTCATATAGTACCCCCTCCTTAATTTTTATTCCGCTTTAACGGCCAGCAATACTCCTACTGCTCTAAGTAGGAGTCCACTGACCGCCAAAGCACGAATTGAGCAACTTAAAATCAGCGGTGAATGAAGAACCTCCGCTGCCTCAAGTTTCTCATTATCACAAGTTTAAAGCATACGGAAGATTTCTATTCCTGTCAAACCCGCTGTTTTAGTTAGAAAATGATACGGACGATATGTTATATGACTGATAATTGCACCTATTTTCAATACCCTTATCTTCAATCTATAAACCGTTTTCTTATAAATAGGAAATAAAATGAAAGAACTTACATGTAGAATAGGCATAGAAAAACCAGATCCACACGGGATCTGGCTGCTGTTTTATAAGTTAATTGTGACGTCTGCCGATTCGCGGAGTTTAGCGATCAATCCTTGGACAGCTTCACTTTCTTTTTGCATTTTAACCTGTTCTTCAAGTTGCGGCTTCACTTCTTCGAATGCCGGAAGCTCTTCATCACTTCCAGCCTCTTTTTGCTGGGCTTGGGCTTGCTCATAAACTTTCTTGAGCTCTTCTTCAGTCGGCTTTATTTCGCCGGCCTCCTGTGCAACCAGTTGATCCACTTTCACTTGGGTTTGCACTTGCTTTCTCACTTCTTCTTCAGAAAGTCCCTGCTCTTCAAGTGCTGCCAAGAACTCTTCAGACGATGCCAGTCCGTTTTGCTCAGCCAATTCTTTCAACGAAGCATCGGTCTGCTCATCTGTCACTTCGATCTTCTGTTTCTCCGTTTCTTGAACCAACAGCTCTTGTGCAACTAAACTTTCAGCGATTTGCTCTTTCAGCTGAGCCTGGTCTACCTCTTGTCCAGACATTTGGGCCTGCATGGCCATCTGCTGGAATTGGCCTGTATAAGCCGATTCAAATTCTTTTTTATCGATTTCTTCTCCATTTACTTCTGCAACGACATCAGGGATGTCTTTTAAATCAGGTTCCGGCATTTCCGGCTGTTGTTCACCAGCAGCTTTTTCCTCTGCCGCCGCTTCCTCTTGTGGAGCCGCTTCTTCGCTCGTTTTTTCTTCAGCGTCGCCTCCACATGCAGCCATTGCCGCCATCGATCCGCCAAGTACAATTGTCAGTAAAACTTTTTTAATCATTAAAATTCCCCTCTCAAACATCATGTCCGTTAGTGTAGCACATTGAGTCCAGCTGTGAAAACATAAACCATTGCTGAAGACTTTTGCATATGATTACAGGATAGAAATATGGCAATTTGTTCCCTATTTCATCTCACCTATATTCTTTCAACTTATAAAATCTTTGCCAGTAACAAATATGTCGTTTCTTGCTTCCAGCTCCATCAACCAGCAAATATCATTATGTACTTTTTTCACTTTCTTAAAACCGCATTTCTCATAACATCGAACCGCTCTTGTATTGAAAACTTAAGGATCCAACACAATTAAATCCACGTTTTTCAAATGAAAAAGTGTATTTGTGAATTTTGTAACCATGGTCGTCCCGATTCCTTGGTTAAAGTATTCGGGTACCCCGATAAATTGGTCGATGCCGCATACATTCAACGTTGGAGGATAGCCGAATCCTGCCTGGATTTCTTCAGCCAATTTATAATATTGCATAAATCCGATTGGCATTGTGTCCAACTCCACAATAAACGGGTACACATGAACTTCTCCGTTTACTCTCGGTTTATATTTTGCCTTTACCTGATCTAACAAATATGGGGAATCCACCTCTCCGTAGAATTCCAGAACTTCCGGTGTGCTTAACCACCGAGCCATAATGTCATAATCGGCATGAACCATTTTGCGAATGGAAACCTTGTGAGAAATCATTAAAAAATGCCTCCAGTGCTTATATAGTCCAGCCAGTGGCTTCACAGTAAAATAAGGTTGCTTTTATAAGGAGAGATGGGTTCATCTTCTTCATTCTTGGATCAATAATTGTGAAATGATTTCAGCACTTCCTGGTGAAAACATAAACAGTGAAAAAGCAATACTTGCTGCTCCTATGCAGATTACTGCTGTTCGAATCAGCAAGGAAAATCGACTTTTCGAAAAGATTCCTTTCAACAGCAAATACATTCCGATGCCTAAAATTAAAAAATACCAAAATCCCATTGTGTCACCTCTTTCAAAGCCCTTTTATAAGAGGACGTCATCTATCATTAAAAGTTCGTAAAAACCCATTTCGCTCCGTATTCCCTTGTAAATCAGTGCTAAGGACACTAATAAACCTTCTAATATAAATTGTTGATGGAAGACTCTGCTAGAAGTAGAAAGGAGCAGCAACAGAACAACAAAAAAACGCCAAAACCTGTAAGGGTTTTGACGTTTTTTATCTCACTATGGAGACGGCGGGAGTCGAACCCGCGTCCAGAAACTCCGCTACTTGAGCGTCTACGCGTGTAGCTTATTCATTGAGGTTTCATGCACCATTCTGCCAATAAGCAGGCGTCCTGGGCACTAATCTGAGAATCTCTCCCGTTTGCCTCAGATGGCAGCAAACGTTGTATCCCACTAAAGTTGAGCTTTACCCAGCCACATGGGCGATGGATAGATAAAGCAGATCCGAGCTTACGCTGCGAATGCTAGGTTTTGGTTTGTTTTGCCAGTTGTTATAAATACGTTGGTGACGGAGCCGACCCTCCGACGCGCGACCCAAGCCCAGATCATCCCTGTCGAATCCGTAACGTCCCCTTATTAAAAAGAGACACGGAAGATGAATAAACAGCTTCATGTGCTATATCTCTAGTATAAGGCAACATTGGTCTGACATCAAGTCTTAGCGGTTGTGTTCTTTTATGGCACGGTCGATTTGACGTTTTGCGTCTTTCTTCTTCAAATCTTCCCGTTTGTCGTAGTTCTTCTTCCCTTTACCGACGCCAAGCAAAATTTTCGCAAAGCCGTCTTTCAAATACATTTTCAGTGGAATGATTGCAGAACCCTGGACTTTCGAATGTGCCTGCAAATCAGCGATCTGTTTCTTATGCAACAACAATTTACGTGAACGTGTCGGGTCATGGTTAAACTGGTTGCCCTGCTCGTAAGGGTTGATGTGCATATTTGAAATCCAGGCTTCCCCATTACGGATCCGAACAAACGAATCCTTCAATTGGACTTTGCCGTTTCGTGCAGATTTAATCTCAGTACCCTGCAAGACAATCCCTGCCTCGATCGTTTCTTCGATGAAAAAATCGAAACCGGCTTTCTTGTTTTGGGCAATTACTTTGCCTTCTCCTTTGGCCATGTGGTTTCACCTCAGCTAGATTCAAAAAAGCGGCTCTGAAGCCGCTATTTTATTTTTTCTTGTTGCGTCCTTGTTTTGCGGCGCCTTCATAAAACTTTTTCTTTTTGTTTTTTGGCTTGCGTGTAGGACCGCCGCCTTCTGGCTTCTTGCCGTCGCGTCCCGGTTTTCCGCCACCGTCTTTTTTCGTGGCACGGATTACTTTCGGCTGTTCTCTTCTCGACTGGCGAGTGTTTTGCACCATGCCTACAATTTCAAAATCAATGGACGACTCTTCCGGTTTTACGCCGATGACTTTGATTTCAATTTCATCACCAATCCGGAATTGGCGTTTATTTCGTTCGCCGATCATCATCATGCTGCGATCGTCGAAACGGTAATAATCATCTGTCATATTGGAAACGTGAACCAAACCTTCAATGGTGTTCGCGAGTTCGATGAACAAACCGAAATTCGTTACAGAAGAAATGATGCCGGTAAATTGCTCGCCGATTTTATCAGCCATAAACTGTGACTTCTTCAAAGCGTCTGTATCTCGTTCAGCTTCCACTGCGCGGCGTTCGCGTTCCGACGTATGTGTCGCAATATCATCCATATTGGCTTCCCAATAGGCAATTGTTTTTTTCGACAGGTCCTTCTCGATCAAGTAAGTTCGAATTAGGCGGTGTACAACCAAATCAGGGTAACGGCGAATCGGCGACGTGAAATGCGTGTAGAATTCCGTAGACAAACCAAAATGCCCCAGGCTTTCATTCGAGTATTTCGCCTGTTGCATCGAACGAAGCATCATAGTTGAAATGACCGGTTCTTCCGGAGTCCCTGCAATCGACTCAACAATTTCCTGCAAAGCTTTTGGATGAATTTGTGTTCCTGAACCTTTCACCACGATGCCGAAATTCGTAACGAATTCGAAAAAGCGCTGCAGTTTTTCAGGCTTTGGATCTTCGTGGATACGGTAAATAGCGGGCACATTCATGTGATGGAAATGTTCAGCTACTGTTTCATTGGCAGCCAGCATAAACTCTTCAATCAGACGTTCAGCTACTGTGCGTTCACGAACCACAACGTCCACCGGGTAGCCATTTTCATCCACCAGCACTTTGGATTCCTTGAAATCGAAATCGATGGCACCACGGCGCATCCGCTTCGTACGAAGTACTTCAGCAAGTTCTTTCATCAATTCGAACATCGGTACCAATTCGCTGTACTTTTCTTTCAGCTCTTGGTTGTCCTGTTCGAGAATTTCATAGACATCTGTATAAGTCATACGTGCCGAGGTCTTGATGACACTCTGGAAGATTTCATGGGACAGCACTTCGCCCTGATCATTGAAAATCATTTCACAAGACAAAGTCAGACGATCCACCTGCGGATTCAATGAACAAATGCCATTTGACAGACGGTGCGGGATCATCGGAATGACACGATCAGTCAAATAGATGCTTGTTGCACGGTCATAGGCTTCCCGGTCAATAGCCGAGCCTTCCGTCACGTAATGGCTGACGTCAGCGATATGTACGCCTAATTTATACGTGCCATCTTCATACTTCACTACTTGAACGGCATCATCCAAGTCTTTGGCGTCAGCCCCATCAATCGTCACAATCTGTTCGTTGCGCAAATCGGTGCGGTCGTTCAAATCGGCCGGATCAATTTCATCCGGTACATTATTCGCCTGTTCCAGAACATCCGGCGGAAATTCCGTTTCAATGCCGTATTTATGGATAATGGAAAGAATATCGACACCCGGGTCATTTTTATGGCCAAGAATCTGCGTGACCATGCCTGTTGCAGATTTTCTGCCTTCCGGCCAGCCGGTAATCTCAACGACCACTTTGTGGCCATCTACAGCCCCTAATGTATCGTCTTTAGCAATAAAGATGTCCATGTTCATTTTTTTATCATCTGTTACAACAAAACCGAAACCTTTATTGTCCTGGAATGTTCCGACAGCTCTTGTGGTGCCGCGTTCGATGATCCGGATAATCGCGCCTTCGCGACGGTCCCCAGAAGACCCTTCAGATACACGGATCAGCACGGTATCACCATTTATTGCACCATTTGTTTCAGTCGGCGGAATAAAGACATCATCCACTCCTGCTTCTTCAGGAGCGACAAAGCCGAAGCCTTTTGGATGCCCGATGAATTTTCCGCGCATCAGGTTCATGCGTTCCGGCACACCGTAACGGTTTGATCTTGAACGGACAAGTGCACCCGTTTCTTCAAGACGCACCAATGTTTTCACCAATTCCTTAAATTCATCGGCATCTTCAAAACCGAATTGCTCTTCTATTTCCTGTACAGTCAGCGGCTTGTATGCTTCTTCACGCATGAAGACCAGCAATCGCTGTTCCAATGAACGTTCGTTAGTACTCAAATCTAACTCCTCCTTTGTGACGGTTCACACACTCCAATCAAGCGATTCGAGAAATGCAAAAATGTCTTCGTGCAATTGTTTTTTCTCTTTATCAAGCGTAATAACATGGCCCGAATTTTCGTACCACTTGATGTGTTTGTCGGTCGATTCAGCGGTGTCATAAATGACGTTGGCTGAATCCGTATTGATGACATCATCCAGCCTGCCCTGAACAACGAACAGCGGCGCATAAACATGATCCACTTGTTCTTTGACTTCTGCGATCAAGGCACGCAAATCGGCCAGCGATTCCATTGGCCGTTCTTGGAAAGCCTTCATTTCTTTTTCGATATCTTCATCGCTTTTTCCTTCATATTTCTTGTATTCACGCGCATATTTTAAGACACCCTCATACATGAGGTCAGTGGTTTTCATATACATCGGAGCGCACATGGTGACAATTCCCTTGATAGGTTTTGTATACCCTAATTTCAGGCTGAATACGCCGCCCAATGACAGTCCAGCCACCGCAATTTCAGTATATCCCTCTTCCAGCAATGTCTCATATGCTTTTTCCACGTCTTTCCACCAGTCGGCTGGACCGGTGCCCACTAACTCTTCAGGCGCTACACCATGACCTGCATAATGCGGGGCGATGCTTGTGTAGCCTTTGGTCTCCAAAAAACGGCCCAGCATGCGGACGTCTGCGGAATTTCCTGTAAAGCCGTGTAATAGAAGCACTGCCCGAGGGCCTGTTTTAAAGAAAAATGGTTTTGGTTGCGAAATCCGCATTATAATCCCTCCAATTCCAATACTAAAAGAAAACGCCCAACCATGTATGGTCAGGCGATTTAATCATCTACATTAAACTTTCGTTACGGCAACAGCCAGAATAAAGAATAAGGCAGCAAGTACAATCGTAACCCGGTGCAGGACCAAGTCCAAACCACGAGCTTTTTGCTTGCCGAAAAGTTGCTCTGCTCCACCGGAGATGGCTCCTGAAAGACCTGCACTTTTTCCAGATTGCAATAAAACGACAACGATTAATGCGAGCGATACGATGACGAGTAATGTCATTAACAACGTATGCATAAATTCCACCTCCTGAAAAGAACGTTCACAACAAAACTAAGTTTACCAAAAATTGTGACCTGTGACAATAGCAATAGAAAATAGAGGCAAATGCCTCTATTTTCTTTAGCTAATGCATTTACTTTTCTAAAGTTCAAAAACTAGTAGCAGATTGGAAGAAATCGCTTCAGGCGTACGCTTTCCGCAGGCGGTCCGTCAGGCTCCTCAGGCTTTCGCCTTGCGGAGTCTCATCTGGACACGCTATCCCGCAGGAGTCGCCGCCTTGCACTCTTTCTTCAAAGCATCAACTAACAACTCATAGTAAATTAAAAAAGAATCACAGTTACAAATAGGATATGTAGCAAATCAGCGGAGACTCCCGCGATAGCGAAGTGCCGAAATCCACTCGGGCATCCAGCCCGAGTTAGTTCGGCGCAAGCACGCAGGAAAGCGGAGCTTATTTGCGAAATATCCACTGCAACCCATATGATTTAAAAAGCACTTGAACTCATGGGTTATTTTTTCAAGTTGTAAAAAGTTTTTAGACCCAAATATTGACCTGTTTCAAATAACTGATCTTCGATGCGCAACAACTGGTTGTATTTCGCAACACGGTCCGTACGTGATGGAGCACCCGTTTTGATTTGTCCAGCATTTGTTGCTACTGCGATATCTGCAATTGTAACATCTTCAGACTCACCAGAACGGTGGCTGATTACTGCTGTGTAGCCGGCACGTTTCGCCATTTCAATCGCATCGAAAGTTTCTGTCAATGTACCGATTTGGTTAACTTTGATCAGGATTGAGTTGCCGATGCCTTCTTCGATTCCTTGAGCCAATTTTTTCGTGTTGGTAACGAATAGATCGTCTCCAACCAATTGCACTCTGTCACCGATTCGTTCAGTCAATAATTTATGTCCAGCCCAGTCGTTTTCATCCAATCCATCTTCAATCGAAATGATCGGGTATTTATTGCAAAGCTCTTCGTACCAGTCAACCATCTCTGCAGATGTTTTCACTGTGTTATCGCCTGGCAGGTTGTATACGCCTTTTTCTTTGTCATAGATTTCAGAAGAAGCGACATCCATTGCCAATAGTACATCAGTTCCGGGCTTGTAGCCGGCTTTTTCAATTGCTTCCATGATTGTTGTTAAGGCTTCTTCGTTTGAACCTAAGTTCGGTGCAAACCCGCCTTCGTCTCCAACAGAAGTGTTATAGCCTTTTTCTTTTAGTACCGCTTTCAAGTTATGGAAGATTTCTGCACCCATTTGAACGGCTTCCCGGAATGATTTCGCTCCAACTGGCATAACCATGAATTCCTGGATGTCCACATTGTTGTCGGCATGTTCGCCGCCGTTCAAGATGTTCATCATCGGTACCGGCAATTGTTTCGCGTTGAAACCGCCCAAGTACTGATAAAGCGGAAGATCCAAATAGTTGGCTGCAGCATGTGCAACAGCTAAAGAAACCCCAAGAATCGCATTGGCGCCTAAGCGCCCTTTGTTTTCTGTGCCGTCCAATTCGATCAATGCTTTGTCGATTGACACTTGGTCAAGGACTGAATATTTTTCTTCCAAAGCTTCAGCAATTTCAGTGTCGACATGCTCAACAGCTTTTAAAACACCTTTGCCAAGGTAGCGGCTCTTATCGCCATCACGCAATTCTACTGCTTCGTGTTCGCCTGTAGAGGCACCTGAAGGTACGATAGCGCGGCCGAATGCGCCGCTTTCTGTGAATACCTCAACTTCGATTGTCGGGTTCCCTCTTGAATCTAAAATCTCACGTGCTTGAATGTTTGTAATAATTGGCAATTAAAACAGCTCCCTTTTAATATAATGGTTTTCCAGTCATTTCGATCGGTTGTTCGATGTCCAGCATTTTTAAAATGGTGGGTGCCAAGTCGGCCAGAATGCCGCCTTCACGTAAAACATATCCGGATTTCGTCAAGATCACCGGTACTTTATTGGTCGTGTGTGCCGTCATCGGCATGCCTTCAATCGTCCGTACTTCGTCAGCGTTGCCATGGTCTGCAGTAATCAATGCCGAACCGCCTTGGGCATGCAAAGCATCAACTATGCGGCCTAAGCATTCGTCGACCACTTCGATGGCACGGATTGTCGGTTCCAGCAAGCCGCTATGGCCAACCATATCCGGATTTGCAAAATTCAGGATGATGGCATCGTGCGCACCAGCCTCGATTTGTTCCACCAGGCGGTCGGTCACTTCGTATGCACTCATTTCAGGCTGCAGGTCATAAGTTGCCACTTTTGGAGACGCCACCAGAATACGGTCCTCTCCAGGAAAGACGCCTTCACGTCCTCCGCTCATAAAGAAAGTCACATGCGGGTATTTTTCGGTTTCTGCAATCCGCAGCTGAGTCAATCCGTTCGCTGAAACCACTTCCCCGATTGTATTTTCCAGGTTCAGTGTTTCAAACGCCACACGAGTCGGCAAGTCCTCACTATAAGAAGTGAACGTGATATAAACCAAGTCTCTCGGGTGCTTCGCACTTAACGGGAACCCGGTAAAATCTTCACGAATAAATGCCGATGTCAATTGGATCGAACGATCCGGGCGGAAGTTGAAGAAAATCAGCGAATCTCCAGAATCGATGGTCGCAACCGGCTTGCCGTCTTCGACAATGGCGAACGGCACGATAAACTCATCTGAAATGTCCTGATCATAGGAATGGGTGATTCCAGCATTTGCCGATGGCGCTGTCTTACCGATTCCGTCAACCAGAACCCGATATGCCAAATCAGCACGTTCCCAGCGTTGATCGCGGTCCATTGCGTAATAGCGCCCACTGATTGATGCAAATTTCCCGACACCAATTTCTTTCATTTGTTGTTCAGCTTGTTCAACATATTTGAGTGCTGTACGAGGCCCTACATCACGGCCGTCTAGGAAACCGTGAACATACACTTCTGTTAGTCCTTGCTGTTTCGCCAGTTTCAATAATGCAAAAAGGTGTTCGTAGTGGCTGTGTACGCCCCCATCGGACAATAAGCCCAAAATGTGCAGGGCTTTCCCGTTGTTTTTAGCATTGCTGACTGCTTCCAGAAAAGCAGCATTTTCATAAAAATCGCCATCGCGAATCGACTTGTTGATGCGCGTCAAATTCTGGTACACAATCCGCCCAGCCCCAATATTCAAATGGCCTACTTCAGAATTGCCCATTTGGCCATCCGGCAAACCGACAGCTTCTCCAGAAGCCGTCAGCAGTTCATGCGGATAACTTTTCCATAAGCGATCGAAATTCGGTTTGTTCGCTTGCGCTACTGCATTGCCAAAAGTCTCTTCACGGCAGCCGAATCCATCTAAGATGATAAGAGCTGCTGGATGTTCGGTTTTACGCATGTGAACCAGCCTCCAGCAATTTGACGAACGACTCGGTTTCCAGGCTTGCGCCGCCAACCAATGCTCCGTCAATATGCTCCATACCCATCAATTCAACAATATTAGCCGGTTTCACACTTCCGCCATACTGAATGCGCAACTCTTCAGCAGCCTCTTCATTGTACAAAGCTGCTACTTTTTTGCGGACAATTCCACAAACTTCGTTGGCATCTTCAGCTGTAGCTGTTTTGCCTGTGCCAATAGCCCAAATTGGTTCGTAGGCAATGACAAGACGAGAAATTTGCTCTTCAGTCAACCCGGCAATGCCTTTTTCCACTTGTGCTTCGACTACAGATCCTGTTTCGCCATTTTCACGCTGTTCCAAAGTTTCACCGACACAAAGTATCGGAGTCAAGCCATGGCTGAAAGCGGCTTTCACTTTTTTGTTGGCAGACTCATCAGTTTCATTGAAATACTGGCGGCGCTCAGAATGGCCGATAATGACGTATTTCACACCGATGTCCGTTAATTGAACTGGGCTGATTTCCCCAGTGAACGCGCCTTCATCTTCTTCCGACATGGTTTGTGCACCGATTTGAAGTGCACTGTCTTGTGAAGAGATGACCAGCTGTGACAAAAATAATGCGGGTGCGCAAATAACTGCATCCACTTTGTCAGAATCCGGAACCAAACCGTTTACTTCTTCAATAAATTGTTTGGCTTCTCCAGCTGTTTTGTACATTTTCCAGTTTCCTGCAATAATTGGTTTTCTCACAAAAGCACTCCCTTTCCAGTCATTTGCTTTACTTGTCGGTCAATGCACTGACGCCCGGCAAGTCCTTGCCTTCCATAAATTCCAGTGAAGCTCCGCCGCCTGTCGAGATGTGGTCCATTTGATCAGCTACGTGGAATTTTTCCACAGCTGCAGCAGAATCCCCACCACCGATGACAGTGTAGCCTGATGTCTCGGCCATAGCTTGAGCTACAGATTTCGTCCCATTTTCAAATGCCGGCATTTCAAATACCCCCATCGGTCCGTTCCAGATGATCAATTTTGAATTCTTGATAACATCTGCATACAACGCCGCTGTTTCAGGTCCGATATCAAGACCCATCCAATCAGCCGGTATTTCTTCGATTTTCACACTTTTCGTGTCTGCATCTTTGGAAAACTCGCTGGCAACTGTTGCATCCACCGGCAAATAAAACTTGACGCCTTTTTGTTTTGCTTTTTCGATAAAGGATTTTGCCAATTCCAATTTGTCTTCTTCCACTAAGGAGTTCCCAATTTCATATCCTTGAGCTTTGATGAAGGTATAGGAAAGCCCTCCGCCAATCAATAGATTGTCCACTTTATCCAGTAGATGATCGATTACACCAATTTTATCTTTTACTTTTGCGCCACCGATGATGGCTGTAAATGGACGATCCGGTTCGGACAACGCTTTGCCCAAAACTTCAAGCTCTTTTTCCAGCAGCAAGCCCGATACGGACGGCAAATGGCTGGCAATGCCTGCTGTTGAAGCATGTGCGCGGTGCGCTGCACCAAATGCATCATTGACGAAGACGTCTGCCAGTGCAGCAAATGCTTTAGCGAGTCCTTCGTCATTCTTTTCTTCACCCGGATGGAACCGGACATTTTCAAGCAGGACGATATCGCCTTCTTGCATAGCTGAAATCTCCTGTTCAACTTTTTCGCCGATTGATTCGTCCAGGCTTTTTACTTCTTTATGTAACAATTCACTTAACCGGACGCCTGTTGCAGCAAGTCTCATATCTTCATTGACTTCACCTTTAGGACGGCCAAGATGGCTGGCCAAAATCACTTTTGCGCCTTGCTCAATCAAGTATTCGATGGTCGGTACAGCTGCACGGATTCTTGTATCATCCGTCACTTTGCCATCTTCCATCGGCACGTTGAAATCGACACGGCAAAATACACGTTTTCCTTTCAAATCCAAATCTTTCATGGTCATTTTCTGCTGCATGAAAATACCTCCTATTTGTATTCAAAAAAATAAGGGGCGGGGTAAGTCCCCGCCCCTTTTACCCTCTTTTATTATAGAGGTTCATTGGTAATTAAGCTATGATTTTGGGATTACAAGCCCTTTTTGTACATGTGCAATGCAAGGTCGATACAACGTCCTGAGTAGCCGGATTCGTTATCGTACCAAGCAAGGACTTTGACCATGTTATCCCCGATGACCATAGTTGAAAGGCCATCAACAGTAGATGATGCAGTGTTGCCATTGTAGTCTCTAGAAACAAGTGGTAATTCGCTGTATTCCAGGAAACCTTTCAATTCGTTTTCAGATGCTTCTTTCAATGCATTGTTGACCTCTTCAACAGTTACATCTTTTTCAAGATGTGCAACCAAGTCGATCAATGAAACGTTTGGTGTCGGAACGCGGATTGCCATCCCATCAATTTTGCCTTCCAATTCAGGCAATACTTTAGCCACTGCAGTAGCTGCACCAGTAGTTGTTGGAATCATGGATTCAGCTGCTGCACGTGCACGGCGGAAATCTTTGTGTGGAGAATCCAATAGGATCTGGTCATTTGTGTATGAATGGATTGTTGTCATCATTGCATGCTTGATGCCGAAACGATCGTTCAACACTTTTGACATTCCAGCAAGGCCGTTTGTTGTACAAGATGCGTTCGATACAACATCATGCTCTTCAGGGTTGTACGTTTCATGGTTAACACCCATAACAAGTGTCTTCATGCCGTTTTTGCCTGGTGCTGAAACAATAACTTTTTTCGCGCCGGCTTCGATGTGTTTTGAAGCAGAAGCTGTATCTGTGAAGAATCCAGTAGATTCAACAACGATATCTACGCCAAGCTCTCCCCATGGAAGGTTTGAAGGATCTTTTTCAGAGAATACGCGGATTGTTTTGCCGTTTACGACAATGTTATCGCCTTCTGCTGAAACTTCAGCATCCAATGTTCCGTGGATTGAATCATATTTTAGAAGGTGAGCCAGCATTTTTGCGTCAGTCAAGTCATTTACTGCGACAACTTCCACTTCTTCGTTTGCCATTGCCCCACGAAATACGATGCGTCCAATACGTCCAAATCCGTTAATTGCTAATTTTAAAGTCATTTACTATTCCTCCAATTTTTTAGTCAATTCAAGTATTTTTCGTGCTGCTCCTTCGTCAGTGATCAACACTGTCGGGGTCGGTGCATTGTTGAAATAAGATAAGATTGCCCTTGCCTTGGAACCTCCACCAGCAACTGCCAAAATTGTTGAAGCTTTTTGTACCTGCTCCAATTGAATCCCCGCTGTGCGGATCCGATAAACAATTTTTCCATCTTTATCGAAATAATAGCCAAAAGCCTCACTGACTGCTCCGCCAGACCGTATCTTTTCTACTTCTTCCAAAGAAGAGTGCCGGCGTACCGCCATCTCTTCCGCATTGCCTATGCCATGGACCACTACATCCGTCTGATCATACAAGTCCATCATTTCCTTGATCACTGGCTCTTTCATCATCATTGCAAATGCTTCAGCGCTTAAGTGATCAGGCAAATAAAGAGTTTTGAACGAACCGCCTGTTTTTTCCGCAAAAGCGGCGGCAATGGTGTTTGCCTGATGAAGGACATCTTCTCCAAGCCCACCGCGGGCTGCAATAAATTGAAGCGTCCGATCCGGCTTGCCGATGGATAATTCTTTCGAGATGGCTGCCATCGTGCTGCCCCCGGTAACGGCTATTTTCTTACAGCGTCCGAATAATGCTTCCAAAAGCCGGGCAGCTTCTTTGCCAATATGGGATTTTACTGCTGGAATTTCATCACTGTCTTGTGGCAAAATCACCACTTTTGAAATTCCTAATATCGACTGCAGCTGAATTTCCATATCAGTCAGCCCGGACAGTTCACGCACGAAAACTTTCAGCTCTTCCAGTACTTCCAATCCTTGCGAAGTAACCGTCATGCCCGCCGTTTTCATTTCAATCAACTGCTGATTGCGCAGCAGATCGGTTTCTTTCCTAATTTCACGCTCTGTAGCTCCGGCAACTTCACTTAACGTTCGCCTGCCGATCGGTTGTTCCAAATTGATGGTCTGTAAAATCTGGTACCGTTTTTTCAGGAGTTCGGACATTTCTGGCATCAGCTTTTGCTGAGCAGCAGATAAAGCATCCATTTGTTCACTCCATTCCAGTTGGACGTTTTTTGTCCCATTGAATAATTTTGTGTCCCACTAAATTCATTCTACCGAATCTTTCTATCAATTGCAAACAAAAAGAAGCGTTAACTTTCTAACGCTTCCAATAAATCTACATAACCGATATTGCCGTACAGCAAAACCTTATTGTCTTTTTCCAAAACCGGAATCATCAGCATGTATTTTTCATGCAATTCATCATCACTTTCGATATCGATTTCTTTGTACGACAATGGAAAGTCTTCATTTACCAATTGAATCATCAACTTAGCTTCATCACAAAGTGGACAATTGGCGCGCGTATACAGGGTAAACATTGGATTCCTTCTTTCTCTAAAAAGCATTAGCTTATACTTTTAGAAGCCTCGCCCGGCACCGCCGCCTCCAGACATGCCGCCTCCGCCTCCACGGAAACCACCGCCGCCGAAACCGCCGCCAAAGTTTCCTGGACCCATGTAAATTGTTCTGCGGCCCATACGCCTGCCACGGCCGCCGCCTTTGCCTCCGCCTCCTCCGGTAATAAGGATGAGAATAGCAGAAACAATCAGGATGGTCATGAATGGCGGAAGTCCTTCCTGCTGCTGTTGGGTAGCCGCTGCCTGCGGTTCTACAGGTTCACCATTCCATTGATATTCAGCGGCAACTTCCTGATACAGGACTTCATACAAATTGATGACGCCTTCACTGTAATTGCCCTGGCTCAAATAAGGAATAGCGTATTCATCCAAAATCCGGCCGACTTTCCCATCCGGCAATGCGCCTTCCAGACCGTAACCGATTTCCACATAAATTTCCCGGTCATTCGGTTCATCCAGTGACAGAACTACCAGAATTCCGTTGTTTTCTTCTTCCGAACCGACGCCATAATGGCGGAACGCCTGATTGGCGTAACTTTCAATCGGTTCACCTTCAAGCGTGGGAATTACCAGTACCATGATCTGGGCACTAGTCGCATCTTCCAGACCACGACCTAATTGGCGCAGCTCCTCTTTTTGCTGTTCTGACAAAATACCGACTTCATCCTGAACGTAAATATCATTCGTCAATTCCGGAAAGTCAGCTGCAACACCTTGCCCGCTGACCATCAGCAGCAGGAAGCATAGGAGCGCTATTCTGCGTCTCATTGTTCATCCTCATCTGTTCCAAAATCGACTTCAGGTGCTTCGGATGCATCCGGATCTGCTTCGAAGTATTCTTTTTCATCAAATCCGAAAATACCAGCAATCATGTTCCCCGGAAAACTTCTGGCTTTACGGTTAAATTCCGAAACGGTTGCATTATAATCTTGGCGGGCTACCGCGATGCGATTTTCCGTACCGGCCAGTTCATCCGACAGCTGCTGGAAATTTTCGCTGGAGCGGATCTCCGGGTAATTTTCCACTACGACAAGCAAGCGGCTCAACGCCCCGCTCAATTCAGCATCTGCTTCCGCCTGTTCACTGACGCCTTCCGCACCGGCCAAGTTCGAACGGGCTTCCGTTACACTGTCGATGACATCCTGTTCTTGATCAGCGAAGCCTTTCACTGTTTCCACCAGGTTCGGGATCAGATCCAACCTGCGCTGCAGCTGGTTTTCAATTTGGGCGTAAGACTGGTTGACGTCCTCTTCAAGCTGGACAAATCCGTTGTAGCTTGGCACAAGAATGGCTGCCACAATGGCAATTAATGCAATTACAATAATAATAGGAATCAACAATTTCCTCAAATGCTCCACCTCTTTAACTAGTATGTATTAGTAATCATTTCCCTTACCACACGACTTTTTAAACGTTTCTTTTCGGAATAGGCCTGAAAAGAAGGAGTAGACAGATGCCAGCTGCGCCATTCCTTTAGAAGGCAATTTCTCTAAATTGAAAAATAAGACTCGCCCTCTAATCTATTCAGGCAGAATGAACTGGAAAATCCCTAGCATTTCAAATCATTTCATCTGGCCAACTTTCAACTTATCACATCACCATTAGTTAAAATTTCCGTTTTGCACCGCCGCCCCCACCAGAACCTCCTCCACCTCTGCGGGGTCTGCTGCCTCCAGAGCTTTTTCTGGCACTGCTGCTCCGTGAATGGCTTCTCAACCCGCCACTTCTGGATTTTTTGCCATTGCCTCTTCCTGCACCATCTCCAAATAAGGCCACAACAATCCAAATGCCAATGACGATGGCTATAATAACACGATGAAGCGGCCATTTTTCACGGGGCTCATAAGCAGGAACTTGGGATGCTCCAGTCTGGGGAGCTGCAGCTTCAGCATTTTGGCTATATTCTGCTGTCACTTCATGATAAAGCGCTGTATAGGTATTCCTAATGCCTTGGTCGAATTGATCTTTCTTCAAATACGGCACGGCGTAATCATCCAATATCCGCCCCACCTTAGCATCCGGCAAAACGCCTTCCAGACCGTAGCCCGTAGCGATATAGATTTCACGGTCGCCTGTCGAAACTACCATTAGAACACCGTTATTCTCATCTTCAGAACCAATTTCGTAATGGCGAAGAGCTTCTAAAGCATAACTTTCAATAGCCTCTCCTTCCAGCGAAGGAATGGCCATCACAGCAATCTGGGCAGTCGTCGCATCTTCTAAGTTTTTACCTAAAAGGCGCAATTCTTCTTCAGCTTCATCGGATAGAACACCAGAAATGTCCTGTACATAAATATCCTTGGTTAGTTCGGGGAAATCGATTGCGTTGACAGGAGCAGCCACCAGGAAGATCCCTAATGCACTCAAAAGGATAATTTTTTTCTTCATTTTTCATTATCCATTCCGAATTTGATGGCAAACACTTCAGAAACACCCGGATTTGCTTCAATATACTTTTCTCTATTCAAACCGAATCCACCTCTAATCCATAAAGTTACGCTTAGATTGGAAATCACTAATTTCTTCACCCAGCTTTCCTCTTTTCGATACTATGTAATAATATTTCGTTATAATTATGCATGTAAACTTTTTACATATCTTTCGTAGTATAGCTTATTTAACCGCTTAACAGAAGATTCCATCCATAAGCGAATTTTTGCATCTTTGCATATGGCAACAAAAAAAAGCCCGCATCGCCGATTAAACGGCAAAACGGACTTTCCTGTTTATTGATGCCCTCGGAGGGAATCGAACCCCCATCTCAAGAACCGGAATCTTACGTGTGATCCATTACACTACGAGGGCGTATTCGCTATTAGCGACTTTTCTATTATACAAAACCATTCCGACTTAATCAAGTCCATTTTTTTAATTCGTTAGATTTGACCTTCATTGACCATCATGTGTATGATAATAGTACAGCTGAGAGAACTTTCAGCATTGTTTGCACACCACTTAATCGAGGAGGAACTATTCTATGAACTTAATTCCTACAGTAATCGAACAAACAAGCCGAGGCGAACGTGCTTATGATATTTATTCACGTTTGTTGAAAGACCGTGTTATTATGCTGGGCAGCGGAATTGATGATAATGTTGCGAATTCAATCGTCGCGCAGCTTCTGTTCCTTGAAGCGGAAGATCCGGACAAAGACATTTCCATTTACATCAACAGCCCAGGCGGCAGCATCACAGCCGGTATGGCAATTTACGATACAATGCAGTTTATCCGTCCAGACGTACAGACAATTTGTATCGGTATGGCAGCTTCAATGGGCGCATTCCTATTGGCAGCTGGAACAAAAGGCAAACGCCTTGCATTGCCGAATGCCGAAGTCATGATTCACCAGCCTCTTGGTGGTGCTCAAGGCCAAGCGACTGAAATTGAAATTGCAGCGAAACGCATTCTTCATCTTCGCGAGAAATTGAACCAGATCTTGTCTGAACGCACAGGACAACCAATCGAAGTCATTTCCAAAGATACGGACCGCGATAACTTCATGACAGCAGAACGCGCGCTTGAATATGGCTTGATCGACCAAGTCATCACACGCAGCAAATTGCCTGAAAACCACAAAAAAGATATCTAAAATAAAAACCTCACAGCCCAATGGCTGTGAGGTTTTTATTTGCTCTAATCAGAGGTGATTAAGCTTCCTGCTCGATAATTCCAGAAAGCGACTGAACCGCTTTCTCCTCGTCCAAGCCGTCTGCTGAAATCGTGATGAGTGTGCCTTTGCTGATAGCTAAGCTCATGATTCCCATGATGCTTTTAGCGTTTACTTTTTTATTGTCTTTTTCCAAGTAGATATCCGCTGTGTATCTGTTCGCTTCTTGAACAAATAAAGCAGCCTGTCTTGCTTGAAGACCTGATTTCAATAATACTTTCACCTGTTTTTCAACCATACTTATCCTCCTCTAAAACTTCACTCTCTTATATATGAAAGAACAGCCGGCATTTAGCGGCCGATCATTTCTCCATTTCTCAACGATGCAGCGATTTCATCGATTTTCCGCAGCCGGTGATTGACACCTGACTTACTGACTGTTCCACCAGACACCATTTCACCCAACTCTTTCAAGGTGACGTCTTGATACTCTACCCGAAGTCGGGCAATTTCACGCAATCGTTCAGGCAATTGATCGATTCCAATTGCTTCATCGATAAAACGGATGTTCTCCACTTGACGCAATGCGGCGTCGATGGTTTTGTTCAAGTTTGCCGTTTCGCAATTTACTAAACGGTTCACGCTGTTGCGCATGTCCCGAATGATTCGGACATCTTCAAATTTCAACAAAGCCGAATGTGCTCCAGTGATGCTCAGAAAGTCCGATATTTTCTCCGCTTCTTTCAAGTACGTCACAAACCCTTTTTTCCGTTCGATCATTTTGCTGTTCAAATGGAATTCGTTCATTAGATCAACCAAAGAATCTGCATGGTCTTTATAAAGAGAGTAGATTTCCAAATGGTAGGAGGATGTTTCAGGATTGTTGACAGATCCGCCAGCCAAGAAGGCCCCCCGCAAGTAAGAGCGTTTGCAGCAGTTTTTTTCAATCAATGTTTTAACGATTTGGTGCTGGAATTGAAACCCTTCTGTCAATATCTCCAGGTCTTCCAGGATATGCTTGGCACCTTCCCGAATTCTGCAAATATAGATATTGTTCTTTTTTAAACGCATCTTTTTTCTGACGAGCAATTCGACAGGATACGGCTTGTAGAAACGTTTCAATAAGGTATAGATACGGCGGGCAATTGCCGCATTTTCAGTCTGGATATCCAGGCTTAATTGCCGATTGGAAAACGACAATGTGCCGTTCATCCGGATCATAGCGGAAAGTTCTGCCTTTCCACAACAATCATCCACTTCTATCTGTGTCATTTCTTTTTTTGTTTCCGATGCAAAAGACAAAATTCGTTCCCCCTTTCAAAGCACTAGAAGTAAAGCTGCTTTGAATCTTCACTGGCACGGCCCCCAGCATATTCAAATAACCATTCTGCCACTTTCATCGGCTCATGCCGCACTATTTCCCCAAAGATATTGGCGATGTCTTTTCGGTGGACTTCGAGGCCCATCTCTTTCAGCTTCTCTTCGTCATATTCCACCGGCCATGCTTTTTCTTTTTTGTAGCGTTCGGCAACAACCGGCGGCACTTGGACTTTATCTAGCAGAATCGCATCCAAAAATCTTTCGCCGACATGGTCATAAAGTGCCTGTACGTGGTCAGAGGCTGTATATTCATAGGTTTCGCCCGCTTGTGTCATTAAATTACAGATATAAATCTTCTTCGCTTTTGCCGCAAGAACTGCTTTTTTAATATCTTTCACGAGTAGATTCGGCAAAATACTGGTGTACAAAGAACCCGGTCCGACCACGATTACATCGGCGTTTTCAATGGCCGCTATCGCAGCAGGCAGTGCTTTTACATCACGGGGTTCGATGAACACCCGTTTAATCGGCTGCAAATATGCAGGAATCTTGGATTCGCCTTTGATGATCGTGCCGTCTTCCAACTCTGCATTGAGCGTTACAATTTGATTGGCCGCAGGCAAAACGGTGCCATTGACACTCAATACACGGCTCATTTCATGGACGGCATGAGAAAAATCACCGGTAATATCCGTCAAAGCCGCAAGCATCAAATTACCCAAGGAATGGCCATCCAAATCCAAGGAATGTTTGAAGCGGTACTGGAACATTTCCGCTACCAATGGTTCTGTATCCGATAATGCAGCCAGCACATTTCGGATATCTCCTGGTGGCGGGATGTCCAAGTCATTTCGCAAACGCCCTGAACTTCCCCCGTCATCTGCCACAGTAACGATAGCCGTCAAATCCAGCGGATACAGCTTCAATCCCCGCAAAAGTGTGGAAAGGCCAGTGCCACCGCCTAAAATAACAATGCGTTTCCGGTGTTGGTTGCGTTCCATGCACTCAATCCTTTCTTATTTTGACGTCTCTGTGGGTGATGATGACTTTATTGTTCTCAGCGAGAAGTTTTCCGTAGTACTCAGCCAAGGTCACAGAACGGTGCTGTCCGCCTGTACAGCCAAAGGCAATGACCAATTGGGCTTTTCCTTCATTTTTGTATTGCGGAATCATAAACTGCAGAAGATCCGTCAATTTCTCGATTAGCGTCTGTGTTTCCTGCCATTTCAGCACGTAACTGGAAACCCGTTCATCCAATCCCGACAAAGGATTCAGCTCTTCAATATAGTAAGGATTCGGCAAAAAGCGGACATCGAAGACCAGGTCGGCATCGATCGGCATGCCGTGCTTAAACCCGAAAGACATCACATTCACTGTGAACACATTGCTGGTCTTAGAAGAAAAGTCCGCGATGATTTTCTCCTTCAGCTCACGTGGCGACATATTGGATGTATTGTATTTAAACTGCGCTCTTCCCTGAAGATCACTTAACATGTCACGTTCTTTTTTAATGCCGCCCAAAACCAGTCCGCCTGGCGATAACGGGTGAGATCTTCTGGTTTCTTTGTATCGGCTCACCAATGTTTGGTTTTCCGCATCCAGAAACAGAACTGTGATGGAGACATTCGGTTCCTGCGATAAATGGTCGATCGATTCTACAAGGCTGTCAAAAAAGTCGCCGCCTCGTAAATCCATGACTGCTGCCACACGTTTCATCGATTTCCCTGAATCTCTCATCAACTTGATAAAAGTAGGCAAAAGGGCAGGAGGCAAATTATCAATCGTAAAAAAGCCCAAATCTTCAAAACTTTGGATTGCCACAGTTTTTCCTGCTCCTGACATGCCTGTAATGATGATTAACTCTGTTTCTTCTTGGCGGTTATCCATTTTGGTGGTTCACCTCTTCTATTGATGTTTGGATGGTTTCTTTGATTAACTGGAAGTCCGGTGTGTAATGGAATGTCCCATACTGGATTCCTTGCTGGCTGGCCGCAAATTGCAGGTTGGTCCGGTCGCCTTCTGCCATCGGCAAAAACGCCAGATCCTCAACCGGATGCCATTCCAATAAGCCTTCTCGTGTTTCTTCAAACACTTTTCCGGTCAGTCCACGGGCTGCAAATGTGAAGAGCATCCACTCGTCCACATTTTGTCCATTTTCCTGGATCATCATCGTGTATATGCCTTTTAAATGAGTTCCAACCGGAGTCGCATTCGTTTCTTCTTTAAACTCCCGAACGGCCGCTTCGAAAATCGACTCACCGGGCTCCATCTTTCCGCCAGGTGCCACATACCAGTCACGGCGCGGTTTCTTCAATAATAATACTTGTCCATTTTGGATAACTAATAAATTCGCGATTCGCTGCACATTCGACACTCCGCATCTATTGTAAACTTACTTCATTATACATGTATCCTGGTGTGTCATGCAAAAGAATGCAAAAAAAGAGGCCGTTTACCGGGTTGCCCGGAAAACGGCCTATCCAAATTCTTTATAAAAAGGGGGTCAATTTACTTTCTTAACTATACCTCTTATACATGACAAAGCTGTTACAAACAGATTAAGAAAAAATTAAGCTTGAGTTTTCATTGCCATTTTCTCGATAAGCTCTTCAATAAAATGTTGAGCTGCCTGTGCTGCAATGCTGCCATCTCCTGTTGCCGTAACTACTTGGCGCAAAGTTTTTTCACGAACATCTCCGGCTGCAAAGATTCCTGGAACTTTGGTTTCCATCTTCTCATTGGTCACCACATATCCTTCATCATTTAAAATCCCCAGTTCAGTAAATGGCTTTGTCAAAGGCAACATGCCGATGTAGATGAAGACGCCGTCTGCTTTAAATTCTTTTTCAGTCCCATCATCCGTCGATACCAATGTTACGCCTCCAACTTTGCCGTTTCCATCGTCGTGGATTTCTTTGACCGTGTTGCTCCAGATAAAGTCGATCTTGTCATTGGCGAATGCACGGTCTTGAAGGATTTTTTGGGCACGAAGTTCGTCGCGTCTGTGGACGATGGTTACTTTATCCGCAAAACGAGTCAAATAAACGCCTTCCTCGACTGCTGAATCTCCGCCGCCGACAACCACTAATTCCTTTTGTTTAAAGAAAGCTCCATCACAAACCGCACAATAGCTCACACCGCGGCCGCCAAGTTCAGTTTCTCCTGGAATGCCCATTTTCTTGTACTCGGCTCCCGTTGTTACGATAATCGCACGTGTTTTGTACTCTTTTGATCCAGCTTTGATGGTTTTGTATTCCTCGCCGTCAATAATTTCGGTAACATCGCCATAAGCGTATTCAGCACCGAATTTCTTCGCATGTTCAAACATTTTTGTAGATAAATCCGGTCCAAGGATGTGGTCAAACCCTGGATAGTTTTCAATTTCTTCCGTATTGGCCATTTGGCCACCCGGAATGCCGCGTTCAAGCATCAATGTCGATAGATTCGCACGGGAAGTGTAAACAGCGGCAGTCATGCCTGCTGGTCCTGCTCCAATAATAATTACATCATAGATTGTATTCGTTTCAGTCATAACAATAGACCTCCTATTTCTCAGTAGCTAAATCGTATAAGATTCCGGGAAAACCTTCAACTTTTATGCCTATGCTCCTATTTCGGGAGGTAAGCAATGAGTTCTTTCATGTATTTCGTCAATGTAGCGACCGAAACACTGAACTGGTCAGCCACTTCTTTTTTTGTCAGCTTTTCATTTTTGGATGTACTGACCATATAGTCAACAGCTGCCGCCAATGCTGCCGGATTCTTAAACGCATAGTTGCGCGGGAATGCTTTTTCAACTAACAAGAACCACATTTGAAAAAGGTCTTCCTTCTGCTTCGTGACCATTTCTTGATTTGCGTAGAGGAGCTCTGCAGTTTCCATTGCACGCATGAATGCCCGTTCTTCAGGAACAGACTCTTTGAACGGATGGCCAAGCGCATATCCGAGCACAAACGTTTCCAATGCCGATGGCTGAGTGGATTCCAGCCAATTTGGATGTGAAATAATTTCCTGTTTATGGGACGATTTGCCGAGCAGGAACAACCCTAAGAGCCGCTCACTTTTTTTGGCATGATCCAACTTCTTCGTCAAGTAATCACGGTCATGCTCCAGTGCGTCTGCATGCGGCATCGCGGCATGCTCATTCCATGGCTCATAGCCATCTTTGCCTGGATCCATTTTCTTCAATTGCTCCCATGCTTGGCGGGATGCTTCTTCATGCCCCGAATGGTAGGCAGCATGCGATAACCAGAAATAGAAAGCAGGGTCTCCGTCAAAGCCGCGTTTCTGCAAGCTTTTCAGCCAACGATAAGCTTCCTTGTATTTGCCGACCAGTGCAAACGTCGCTCCCAGTTTGTAGCGATGCTCGAATACGTAAGGCTGGATTTTTTTCAACAGCTCAAGGACATCATCCAACTCCGCATTTTTTTCGTAGTAGTGGAAGACTGCCAAGTTACAGAGGGCGTGGAGATTCCCTGTGTTTCTGCGCAGTACATCATGGAGCAGCGCTTTCGCCATTTCGGCTTCCCCGATATAAAAGTAAGCCAAAGCAAGGTTGTTATAGGCGCCCCAAAAGTCAGCCTTTTCCTCAACAAGCTTTTCCAACAGCTCAATGGCTCCAGTAAAATCGCCTTGCTCCATCATCCGGCGGGCTTTCTCCTGACGGTAATAATATTCGCTGTCCTGCGCTTCCCCGTCATCGTCAAACAGCTGCCAGTCTTCCTGTTCTGCGAAATCCACAATTTCCATGGCTTCGGCTGTATATTTCCCTTGCGTCTCATAGACCAGGTATTTTTTGGCGTATTTTCGCGCATCCCAAAACAAGCCCATATGCGCATGGACTTCTGCAAGAAAGAATAGGATTTCGGGTTCTTTCGGATCCAGTTCATGCGCAGCATGCAGCATATCCATAGCCTGTTCAAACTCCTGCATTTCCATCAGCACAATACCGTATTGCGACAAGATGAGCGGATCTTTCGGGCTCAGCTCTGAAGCACGGCGCAAATATTTATGGGCTTTTGGATAATTTTCACGCTGAAGCTCTTTCAACCCTTTTTTGTAGTAGAATTCTCCTGTCGGTATAAAAGACAGCACGTTTTTATAGTTTGTTTTTTTATTCTCCAAAATATGCCTCCGAAAAAGTAAAAGGAACGATCAGAATCGTCCCTATACTCAAATGTGCTGTAATTATAGCATATTTCCGTGTTATTTACTTGTCGTTTTTACAGCGTGGCGCTCTTTTAGTACGTCAACCACCTGGCTGATTCCTACTTTTTGCTCTTGCAGCAGAACCAATACATGATAGAACAAATCAGCGGTTTCCATCGACAGCTCCTGTGCATCACGATTCTTGGCTGCAATGATTACTTCAGCCGCTTCTTCGCCCACTTTTTTACAGATTTTGTCTACCCCTTCTTCAAACAGATAGGTGGTATAGGCGCCTTCAGGCATTTCTTCTTCACGCGTTTTAATTAACGATGTCAATTGGGCGAACATATCCCCTGGAGATTCGTTGCGTTCTCCGTGGATTGTTTCAAAGAAACAGCTGTCTTTGCCTGTATGGCAAGCAGGACCATTGGGAATCACTTCATAGATCAGTGAATCGCCGTCACAGTCCAAACGCACCGCTGTCACTTGTTGTGTGTTTCCGCTGGTAGCGCCTTTGTTCCACAATTCCTTGCGGCTTCTTGAATAAAGCCACGTTTCATTGGTATCCATGGTTTTTTGGACCGCTTCTTCATTGGCATATGCCAAAGTCAGTACTTCTTTTGTTTCTGCGTTCTGGATAATAACGGGAATCAGCCCGTCTTGGTCATATTGAATCGTTGTCATCGGACATTCACTCCCTCTTTCCGTAGATATTCTTTTACTTCAGCCACGCTGGTTTCTTTGTAATGGAAAATGGATGCAGCCAATGCGGCATCGGCATCCACCGCTTTGAATACTTCGCTGAAATGCTCTTTATTTCCTGCACCGCCGCTCGCAATAACCGGCACTTCGACCGCTTCGCGCACAGCCTGCGTCAATTCCAGGTCAAAACCGTCTTTCGATCCGTCTTTGTCCATGCTCGTCAACAGCAGTTCGCCGGCTCCAAGCTCCACGCTCTTTTTTGCCCATTCAATGGCGTTCCACTCGGTTTTATTGCGGCCGCCATGTGTATAGACGTCCCAGCTGCCGCCGTTTTTCTTGGCATCAATGGCGACGACGATGCACTGGGAACCGAAGAAATCAGCACCTTCTTTGATCAACTCCGGACGGTCCAGAGCCGCTGTGTTCAAGGATACTTTATCAGCACCTGCACGCAGCATACGTTTCATGTCCTCAAGGCTGCGGATGCCGCCGCCTACCGTAAACGGAATGGAAAGCTCTGTCGCAACAATTTTGACTACTTCCACCATAGTTTCTTTCCCCTCATGAGAAGCAGAGATATCAAGAAACACCAGTTCGTCCGCTCCTTGCTTATCGTAGAAACGTGCCAGTTCAACGGGATCTCCTGCGTCACGCAATGAAACGAAGCTGACACCTTTGACGACGCGCCCTTCTTTGACATCCAGGCACGGAATAATGCGTTTTGTCAGCATGACAAAGCCTCCTCCAGTGTAAAACGGTTTTCATATAAGGCTTTTCCGATAATCACACCTGCGATGTTGCTGTCACTAGATGCTTGCTTGACGTTGCGGATATCTTCCAGTGAACCGATGCCGCCGGAGACAATCACTTGCGCGCCTGCAGCTTCAACCAACGCTTGATTGGCTTTGATATTTGGTCCGGCCAGCGTGCCGTCTGTTGCAATATCCGTATAGATGAAATGCTTAGCGCCTTTTGAAGCGAAATAATTCGCCACTTCCGTCGCGGCCTGTCCGGATGTTTCAATCCATCCTTCTGTAGCGGCCATGCCATTTTTAGCATCGATGCCGATGACGATGCGGTCAGCACCAAACTCCTCGATGAACGACACTGCAAGTTCCGGATTACGGATGGCAAGGCTTCCGATAATGACACGCGCTACCCCGTTCGATAAATAATGCTGGATGTCTTCACGTGCCCGGATACCTCCGCCCACCTGCACTTTAGCTCCCAGTTTGGCTGCTTCGATCACGACTTGGTCGTTGATCCGGATGCCGTCTTTGGCTCCGTCCAAATCGACCATATGTATCCATTGTGCGCCTGCTTCTACGAATTTTTTCGCCATATCCACAGGCGAATCGCCGTAGATGGTTTCCTGGGCATAATCCCCCTGGAAAAGACGTACACATTTGCCATCCCGCAAATCGATTGCAGGATAGATTTGAAAGTTAGTCATTTAGGTTCCTCCTGACATTTGCGATCCACTGTTCCAATAAATAATGGCCGAAGTCGCCGGATTTTTCCGGATGAAACTGCATGCCTGTAATCAACCCATTGCCGACCACTCCCGGCACGTCATGGTTCCCGTAACTTGCAGTTGCCCAAATTTCCTGTTCATCTGTATTGACCGCCAAAAAAGAATGGACAAAATAGACATGGGTATCGCTCAAGACTTCATCCAGCCAATAAGGTACACGTGAGAATTCGAGCCGGTTCCAGCCCATATGCGGAATCCGGTAGGTGCCTTTTTCAAAACGGCGGATTTGTCCCGTCAGCAAGCCCAGTCCTTTGGTCGGTTTTACTTCAGAACTGTCTTCATATAATAATTGCATGCCGAGGCAGATTCCAAGTAGCGGAATGTTTTTCTCCGGCAGCGATTGGATGAATGCTGAAAGGCCTTTTTGGTTCAGAAGCTCCATTGCATCCGGAAATGCACCGACTCCCGGCAGCAGAATCCCTTCCGCTTCCAGCAGTACAGCCGGATCATCCGAAACGATCACCGTGCAATCCAGTTTTTTCAAAGCCTGTTCGACGCTGAACAAATTGCCCATGCCGTAATCGATGATGCCGATGATCATGTCAACAGCCCCTTTGTGGACGGAACTCCTTTGACACGCGGGTCAATGCTTGTCGCTTCATCCAGTGCCCGTGCCAATGCCTTGAACACTGCTTCGATGATGTGGTGTGTATTTTTTCCGTAGTGGACGATGACATGGACATTCATGCGTGATTCCAGCGCGAATTTCCACAGGAATTCCTGCACCAGCTCCGTATCGAATGTCCCCACTTTTTCATTTGGAAGTTCGCAGCGGAACTCCAGATGCGGCCGGTTAGAACAGTCGATGACCACTTGTGCCAACGCGTCATCCATCGGCACGAATGCATTGCCGTAGCGGCGGATGCCTTTTTTATCGCCAAGCGCTTCTTTGACTGCCTGGCCAAGCACGATGCCGATGTCTTCTGTTGTGTGGTGATCATCAATGTGAGTGTCTCCATCCGCTTTGATATCGCCATTAAATAAGCCATGCTTGATGAACAGGTCCAGCATATGGTCCATGAATGGAACGCCTGTATCGATGGTTGATTTGCCTTCTCCATCCAATGAAAAGTTGATGGCTACTTTGGTTTCATTGGTATTGCGTTTGATTTCAGCTTGTCTCATTATTCATTCCCCTTTTCCCACGACCGCGATTCGACTGCACGCGCATGGCCTTCCAATCCTTCAAGGCGCGCCAGACGGGCGATTTTATCTTTATTTGTTTGCCAAGCCTGCTCGCTGTAGCGGACAATGCTGGTTCGTTTAATAAAATCATAAACAGATAATGCGCTCGAGAAACGAGCCGTGCTGTTGGTCGGCAATACATGGTTGGTTCCCGCAAAATAATCGCCGATCGGCTCGGATGAATAGCGTCCGATAAAAATGGCACCGGCGTGGCGGATTCTGTCTGCCACCGCTTCTGCATCCTCCGTCATGATTTCCAAGTGTTCAGGAGCCAATTGATTCGCAGCTGCAACCAGCTCTTCCATCGTCTCCCCCAGGTAAATCATGCCATGATCTGCAATCGCAGGGCTGGCGATGGCTTCACGCGGCAAAAGAGCCAGTTGCCGGTCCACTTCTTTGGAAACCGCATCGGCTAAGCTTTCGCTTATCGTCAACAGCACCGCACTGGCCATCGGATCGTGTTCTGCCTGTGACAATAGATCCGCTGCGACTTCATCGGCATAAGCCGTGTCGTCAGCGATTACAGCAATTTCACTCGGCCCTGCAATCATATCGATGGCGACATCGCCGTTGACTTCCCGTTTCGCCAACGCGACAAAGATATTGCCGGGACCGGTAATTTTATCGACCGGGGCAATGGACTGTGTGCCGTAAGCCAGTGCCGCAATGGCTTGGGCACCGCCTGACTTATAGACTTCCGAAATGCCCAGGATATGGGCCGCTGCCAATACTCCGTCGGACAAGGTGCCGTCTTTGCCTGGAGGCGAAATCAAAACGATGCGGGAAACGCCCGCTACCTGTGCAGGAATGACGTTCATCAACACGGATGAAGGATAAGCAGCAGTTCCGCCTGGCACATAAAGCCCCGCAGATTCGATGGCGGTGACACGCTGGGCAACATACGAACCGTCCTCGTTGTCCAGCCGGTATCCCTGCTGTTGCTGGCTTTCATGGTATTTGCGGATATTCGTCGCTGCTTCCGTCAGATCCTCCAGCAGTTGGCGGTCAAAACGCGCGACTGCTTGTTCAATTTCTACTTCTGTTACACGCAAGGATGATAGGTTGGCACCGTCCCATTTTTCAGCGTAACGGAACATCGCCTGATCACCATTTTCCCGAACGTCCTGGATAATATCTTTTACCGCCGCAACCTGCTGGCCGGTTCCTTCTGCAATTGTTCTTCTGATGGAAATTCCTGCTGACAAACGAGTTATTTTCATAAGCTTGCCTGCTTTCTCAAGTTCTCCACAAGTTCGGTAATGCGCTTCTGCTTCAAACGGTAACTGACCGGATTGGCAATTAAACGCGATGTGATGTCGACGATTTTCTCGTATTCGACCAACCCGTTTTCCTTCAAGGTTTTGCCGGTCGAGACGATATCCACAATGCGGTCTGCCAAGCCGATCATCGGCGCCAATTCAATCGAACCGTTCAATTCGATGATTTCGACTTGTTCGCCTTTGCCTCTATAATATTGTGAAGCCACTTTCGGATATTTGGTCGCTACCCGCGGCGTCACTTCATTCATCGGTGTATCGGGCATACCGGCAGTCGCGATATAGCAACGGCTGATGCCAAGATCCAATAATTCATAGACATCCCGGTCATGCTCGAGCATGACGTCTTTCCCGGCAATGCCGATATCCGCGACTCCGTGTTCCACATAGGCAGGAACGTCCATCGGCTTGGAAAGGATAAAGCGGATGTTCTCATTTGGCGCTTCAACAATTAATTTCCGCGAATCGTCGAGTTCTTTCGGCAAATCATAGCCTGCCTTCACCAATAATTCGTATGCTTCTTCAAATATACGGCCTTTGGGCATTGCAATCGTTAATGCATCCATCAATTGGCACCTTCCATTCGTAGGACATCACTGAACAAAGCGCTGAATTCATCTATAGCCAGAACCGCTGGCGCGAATTGCAGCGTAACCCGTACGCCTTCGCCGCGAAGCTTCTGCGCTTTGTCAAACGCCCGTTCTTCATTCGGTTCATCAAAAAGAATCAAGGTATGGTTTTCCTGTTCGGCATCGGCAGAAATGATTTCCAACAGGCGGTCGACACGCAGTCCAAAACCGGTTGCGCCGACCTGAAGCCCGAATTGCTTCATCAAGCCGTCATAGCGTCCTCCGTTGCCGAGCGGAAATCCACTGCCTGCTCCATATACTTCAAACACCAAACCGGTGTAATAAGTCATGTGGCTGTTAAATGATAAGTCATATGTAACCGCATCGGCCAAACCGCTGCGCTCCAATATGGTCTTCAACTTTTTCATGCCTTCGAATAACGAAGTCTGCTTGGTATTGGCCGGATCGATCCATTGCTGCCATTCTTCGACAGTTGACGTTGACATCAAGCCGACAAACGATTCCAGTCTGGAAGGCTCAATCGGCAACTGCTTGGCCAAACTTTCAAAACCGACGCTGTTCTTGGAAACGAAAGCGCTATGCACTTTCTCAATTTGTTCCTGATCCAAACCAAAATCTTCAAGGATCAGCTGCAGCAATTGTGTATGGCCAATAACAAAACGGCTGGATTTAATATCCAGGTTCTTTAGGACGTTCCACGCGAGAATGATCACTTCAGCATCCGCATACAAGGAATCATCGCCAATCAGTTCTACGCCCATTTGTTCAAATTCTGCGGGGCGTCCGCCTTCACGCTTCTGGGCACGGAAGACGTTTGAATAATAGCCAAGCCGCACCGGCATTTTTTCTTTCAATAATTTTGAAGCGGCAACCCGTGCAATCGGTGACGTCATGTCCGGACGCAAAACCAAAGTTTCACCTTGGCTGTCCAATAATTTGAATAAGGCATTATCTGCAATGGCAGAAATTTTGCCTACGGTTTCATAGTATTCAAGTGTTGGTGTTTGCAACAGGTCATAGCCTGCTTGCTGGATAATGGCGGTTCCATTCGAACGGAGCTCCGCTTTCTTTTTAGCGATGAATGGAAAATCGTCTCTCATGCCTAATGGTTTTTCAAACATTTGTATAGTCATTCATAAAACTCCCTAATATTGGTTATTTTACTTTAGTTCGCTAATGTGGTGAAGTAATATTATTTTAGCGCATTTTTCCATCCATCGTCAAGGGATAACCTCGAAAAAAATCCTGAAAGCACAAGATGCTTTCAGGATTTTGCTTGGCGCTCCGCCATTTGTTCAGCTGTATAGATGATGTTCATCGGATTGCCCCCGACAAAAGCTCCAGCTGGCACATCTTTATGGACGAGCGTGGCAGCGGAAACAATCGCGCCGTTTCCGATGGTGATGCCGGGCAAAATCGTGGTATTTGCTCCGATCATGACGCGGTCTCCAATGACTACGTCGCCGAGCCGGTATTCATCTATTAAATATTCATGTGCCAGAATCGTCGTGTTATAGCCGATCACTGAATTTTTGCCGACCGTAATCCGCTCCGGAAACATAACATCCGGCATGACCATTAATGCAAAAGAGGAATGTTCACCAATTTTCATTTTAAGAAAAGTCTTGTACATCCAGTTTTTCATCGGCAAAAACGGCGTATATCTGGCGGTTTGGATCACCATAAAATTTTTAGCCACCTTCCAGAAAGGAACCGTTTTGTAAATATGCCAAAGCGAGTTGGGGCCATCGACAAAATGCCGTTGTGTATTTCTCATTTCACTGCCTCTTTTGTCAGCTCCAATAAATCACTGATATGCTGAAGCATATAATCGGGATTGAAACTAGCCAGGTAGTCTTCGCCTTTTGCTGACCAGGCAACGCCAGCCGTCCGGACTCCGGCATTTTTGCCGCCTTCAATATCATGCGAATTATCGCCGATCATCAAAGCTTCGTCATGAGATGCAGCTAATTGTTCCAAAGCCAGATGCAAGGGTTCCGGGTCTGGTTTTGGATTGCTGACATGATCCAGGCCAATCAGCACATCGAAAACATCACTGACGCCCATCAGGTTTAGTCCATGACGGATTGTATCGCTTCTTTTAGTCGAGACGATCGCCATTTTCAGCCCTTGTGCTTTCAGCAGTCGCAGCGTTTCCGCCACACCGTCGTATTCTTCCACCAATTCATCGTGCATTGTCCGGTTCAAGGCGCGGTATTGTTCCGTCAACTCTTCCACACGCTCCGGATCAATCGCTGTAAATGTCTGTTTCAGCGACGGACCGATAAAATGCAGCACTTCTTCACGGCCAAAACGGCCAGGATAATGTTCATCCAATACTGCCAGAAAGGTCTGGATAATCAATTCATTGGTATCCAGCAAAGTGCCATCAAAATCGAACAATAACGTATTGATTTTTTTCGTCGTCACGTGGAAACCACACCCTTCTCTTTTTCTTCCGCTTTACGCCACATATAGGAAACGAAAATCGTTAAGGCCAAGGCGGTGACGACGCGAATCGCCAGCAGCGGCCATATCGGGATGCCGAGTGGAATAAAAATCAGCGTATCTTCCACGATGGCATGGCAGGCAACCAGGAAGATGAAGACCAAAGTCGCATCTTTTTTGCTGACGCCGTCTTCCTGCACTGCTTGAATCATCACACCCGCTCCCATGGCCAGCCCAAATATCAGTCCGGAAGCAAGTGTCAGGGAAGCGTTTTTTTCTACCCCCAGCAGGCGTGTCAACGGCCCCAGCATAGAGGATATTTTCTGAAGATACTGCTTGTCTTTCAAAATTTGAATCATGAGCATCAGGGGAATGACGATCATTGCCAATTGCAGAACGCCAAACGATGCTTTCTCAAGCCCGATCAGGAAAATCGCCAGCCAGCTTTCTGGCACAGCAGCAGCTTCAGGAGCAAAGCCATACTGTGCTATTTCGCCGCCGCCTTTCCAAAATAAATTGATCAGGATAGCGGACAGTCCAGCAAGACCGAAACGGACCACCAGCACTACCCACAGTTTGACGCCTACTTTCAGCGCTACGCCCGTCTCAATGAAAATATTATGTGAGAATGACAGCATGACGGCCAGAATAAACACTTCCTTGACCGTCAGTTCCAATGACAGGATACCGGCGATACCGGCATACAGATTCAGCGCGTTCCCCAGAACCAGCGGAATGGCGGCATCTCCACTTAAACCGAACAAGCCCATAATCGGCGCTACTAAATCAATGATAAAAGGCAGAACCGGTGTATATTGAAGCATGGTGACGAGGAGGGTAATCGGGAAAATGATCTTCCCCAATGACCAAGTCGTCTTCAATCCTGCTTTCAATCCATTTTTCAACGTTGACATCTGATCGCTTCTTTCCAGGTTATTTGTCTTTATAATGCGGCGGATTTTTGATTGCTACTCTGCGGTATATGATA
The DNA here is from genome assembly GCF_014836985.1 of Planococcus wigleyi. GTDB lineage: Bacteria > Bacillota > Bacilli > Bacillales_A > Planococcaceae > Planococcus > Planococcus notacanthi. Next base: position 98,083 of record NZ_JACSPU010000006.1, read on the forward strand.
AGCACCACAGCGATAACAACGGCAATAACCGAGACCAATTGTGCGGCACGAAGTTCACCGACCACATAGAGGCTGTCTGTCCGCATTCCTTCTATAAAGAAGCGGCCCACAGAATACCAAATCATATAGAAGAAAAACATTTCGCCACGCACCAAATTCACTTTACGCAGCAACAGCAAAATGATGATGCCCACCAGGCTCCACATGGATTCATACAGGAACGTCGGGTGGTAGTAAGCTCCATCTATGTACATATGATTGATGATCCAATCCGGAATGAACAGGTTTTCCAGAAACGTCCGTGACACTTCTCCGCCATGCGCTTCCTGGTTGATGAAATTGCCCCATCGGCCAATTGCCTGGCCGATCAGAATACTGGGTGCTAAGATATCTGCTACTTTCAAAAAGGAGGTATTGCGCTTTTTGGTGAACAGATAAGCCACAATCACCGATGCAATCAAAGCACCATGGATGGCGATTCCGCCATTCCAGATGGCAATGATTTCACCAGGATTGTCTTTGTAATGTTCCCATTCAAATGCTACATAGTAAATCCGGGCACCGACGATAGCCAACGGCACCGCCCAAATCAATAGATCCGTTAAATATTCAGGGTGCAATCCCCGCTTGACCATTTCACGCTGCCCCACCAGAAAGGCAATGACAATGCCTGTTGCGATGATGACGCCGTACCACCGGACCGAAATCGGACCGAGTGAAAACGCGACCGGGTCTATTGAAGCTAATATTGAAAACATCCTGTGCACCTACCCATTCGCTTAGTTTGTATCTTGAGCAATGACGTCATCCAAACGCTTAGAAAATTCTTCAGCGGCATTGACGCCCATCCGTTTGAGGCGGTAGTTCATCGCTGCCACTTCGATAATGACGGATAAGTTCCGTCCGGGACGAACAGGAATTGTCAGTTTCGTTAAGTGCGTGTCGATGATTTTCATCTTTTCCTCTTCCAGTCCAAGGCGGTCATAGGTCTTATCCGGATCCCACAGTTCCAGGTCAATGACCAGGGAAATCCTTTTAAAGGTACGGACAGCGCTCGCTCCAAATAAAGTCATAATATCGATGATGCCGACTCCACGGATTTCGAGAAGGTGTTCAATCAGTTTAGGCGGATGGCCAACCAGAGTATTTTCCCCTTCTTGGTGGATTTCTACGCAATCATCCGCTACCAGGCGATGGCCTTTTTTGACCAACTCAAGCGCCGTCTCACTTTTTCCGACGCCACTTTTTCCTGTCAGCAAGACGCCTACCCCATAAATATCAACCAAGACACCATGAATGGCTGTAGTCGGAGCCAATTGGCTTTCCAGGAAATTCGTCAACAAACTGGAGAAACGTGTGGTCGACATGGTCGTAGTCATCACCGGAACATGCCGATTGCTAGACGCGATAACCAATTCTTCCGGAACCGGAACGCCATGTGACACGATAATAGCCGGCGTATCGTCCGTGCACAGTTTCATCATGCGGTCCAACCGTTCTTTCGGTGTCAGCATGGCAAAAAAAGAAAGCTCGGTTTTGCCGAGCAATTGTACACGGTTTGCTGGATAATGAGTGAAATAGCCGGCCATTTCCAAACCGGGTCTTGAAATATCACTGATGGGTATATGGCGGCCGATGCCTTCTTCTCCGCTGATCAAATCCAGCTCGAACGTTTCCATCACTTGTTTTGTTGTTACTTGTCCCATTTATTACCCCTCATTCCTTATCCACATATTATTTCGAATTTTCATCGAAGTTGTTTTATTCCCATGCGGTTTGCTTTTATTTTAACATGGATAAAACAAATTTGAAGATTTTTGTCCCCTTTCCTCCTTTACCGAGCTATATATCCGGCAAAAGGAGGTTTTTCATCATGAAGATTATGATTGATGCCGGACACGGCCCTGAGACGCCAGGCAAGCGTTCACCGGATGGCAGACTAAGGGAATTCCATTTCAATTCTGCAGTGGCGGAAGAAGTCAAAAAGCGTTTATTTTTAGACGGCCATACTGTTTTTTTCAGCCATCAGGCGAATGTGGATGTTCCTTTGCACGAGCGTGTCAGTCTGGCCAATCGCTTGAAAGTGGACTTGTTCGTTTCCATCCATGCCAATGCCATGGGCCAAACATTCAATTCTGCCAATGGACTCGAAACTTTCACTTACACTCAGCCGCAAACAGCCACCCGCCAATTGGCTCAGTTTATCCAGAACTCACTGGTGTTGGCGACTGGACGAAAAGACCGCGGCGTCAAACAAGCTGATTTCGCTGTGCTGCGGGATACGCACATGCCGGCCATTTTAGTGGAATGTGGCTTTATGACCCATAAGCAGGAAGTTGAACTGCTTAAATCAGCCGCATACCGGAAAAGCTGTGCCCAAGGGATCTGTTTCGGAATTGCCTGTTTTGAAGCAAACCGTTTGCCCTTATCGAAGTGAGTTTGACTTATTGGAACGCGAAAGCCAAAGCGGCTTTCGCTTTTTTTCGTATTAGGGGCGAGAGATTCTGCTAAACTGAAATTAAAGAGGTGATCTTATGAACAAAACCATTGGTATTCTTGCGCATGTTGATGCCGGCAAGACTACGTTCTCAGAACAATTGCTGTACCACACAAAAAGCATCCGTGAGCGTGGGCGGGTTGATCACCAAAATACTTTTCTCGATAGCCACGCCATTGAAAAAAACCGTGGCATCACTATTTTTGCTGACCAAGCCCATTTTTCCTTTAACAATTCAACTTACTTTCTGATAGATACACCCGGACATGTCGATTTTTCCCCAGAGATGGAACGTTCGATTCAGGTTATGGATTACGCTATCGTCATCATCAGTGCGGTCGATGGCATTGAAGGGCACACTGAAACCGTCTGGCAGTTGCTGCAAAAATATAAAGTACCGGTCTTTTTCTTTATTAACAAAGCAGATCGTGAAGGTGCAGACCCTGTGGGCGTACTTGATGAAATCCGCTTGAACTTCACCGATGATGCTTTCGATCTGACAAGCTCTTTTCATAACGGAACTATGACTGAAGAGCTGATAGAATTCATTGCTGAACGGGACGAAGCCTTGTTGACCCATTATCTGGAATCCGGATACGAAGAGACTCTTTGGCTGGAGGCTTTCCAACAGATGATCGCGGACAAGCGACTCTTTCCAGCTGCCAGCGGTTCTGCTTTGCAGGACACTGGCATCCGCGAATTCCTCATGCAATTGGACCTGTTGACGGTCGGTTCCTATTCCGAAAGCGAGGAATTCGGTGCGTTAATCTACAAAATCCGGCATGATGAAAACGGCAATCGCCTCAGTTTTCTCAAAGCATTCAGCGGAACGCTTCAAGTCCGCGATAAACTGATATATGGGACCAAGCGTCTTGAAGAAAAAGTCACACAAATCCGCCTATACAACGGACAGAAATTCCTGACAGCAGACCAAGTACAGGCAGGAGAACTGTTTGCTGTCTCCGGATTAACCGAAGCGTCCGTTGGCGATTCGGTGGGCGCCCTACAGGAGAAAGCTGATTTCGGTTTGGTTCCCACCTTGAAATCAACAGTCCTTTTTGATGCCTCCCTTTCTCCTAAAGAAGTGTTAACCAGCTTTCGGATGCTGGGTGCCGAAGATCCTTCCCTGTCTGTTTTTTGGGATGAGTATTTTCAACAAATCCAGATTCAAGTGATGGGAACCATTCAATTGGAAGTTCTTGAACAAGTTGTGCTGGAACGATTTGGTTATCGTGTCGGGTTCGGTAATCCAGAAATTCTTTACAAAGAAACCATTGCGTCTTCCGTCATGGGTTACGGACATTTTGAACCACTGCGGCATTATGCGGAAGTTCATCTGAAGTTGGAACCGGGAGAGCGCGGCAGCGGCTTTCAATTAGACAACACCTGCCATGCGGATGCTTTATCTGTCGGCCACCAAAACCTGGTTCTTCATCATTTGAATGAACGTGCACACCACGGTTTATTGACTGGTTCTCCGGTAACCGATGTCAAAGCGACTTTAGTGACCGGCCGCGGACATAACCAGCACACGGCTGGCGGCGATTTTCGGGAAGCCGCATTCCGCGCACTTCGGCAAGGCTTGGAACAGGCAAAAAATCGGTTGCTCGAACCGATGTACCATTTCAAAATCAAAGTCAATACTGACCAGATGGGGAAAGTGCTGTCTGACATCCAACAGGCTTATGGCAGCTTTTCAGCGCCTGAAACAACCGGCCAGAAAACGATGATTACCGGCCGTGTTCCCGTTGCTACATTCATGAATTACAGTTCGGAATTCGCAGCATTTACTCACGGCAAAGGAGCGCTCAGCCTGCTGTTCGATGGGTATGATTTCTGTCATAATGAAGATGAAGTGATTGCCCGGATTGGATATGACAAAAACGCAGATCCCCTCTACACTTCCACTTCCATCTTTTGTGCGAAAGGCCAAGGCTATAAAGTGCCATGGGATGAAGCTGAACAGGCTATGCATTGTCTGTAAGACCACATCTGACAGAAAAGAGGGATGGGCCATGTATGAACCAAAAACAAAAGAAAATGACGCCGACGTCATTGAATTCATCGAAGCGGTCGAAAACCCTAAAAAGCGGCAGGATGCATACAAGCTGCTGGAACTATTTGAACAGGCTAGCGGATTTCCAGCCAGAATGTGGGGATCGAGCATCATCGGCTTTGGTTCCTATCATTACGTGTACAAAACTGGCCATCAAGGAGATGCTCCATTAGTCGGTTTTTCTCCTCGCAAAGCGAAGATTAGCCTCTATTTTGCAACTGGAGACGAGAAACGCGAACCGCTTCTCGAGAAATTAGGCAAGCATACCAGCGGCAAAGCCTGTGTCTATATTAATAAAACAGAGGATATCGATCTCGAAATTCTAAAGCAATTGATTAAACAGTCGATTGATTTTCTGCAGGAACTTTATCCTGATGCACATTAAAAAGTCCGGATGGCCTTCATAGGCCGTCCGGACTTTTTCAATTCTACTTATTTGAGGAAGCCTTGATGCACAATAAAAAAGAACCGGCTTAGAATATCTGAGCCGGTTTCGAGATAATGGTTATTCAATGGTTAAATAGCGGAGCAGGACTGAGCCTGTTTTCGTTTCGCCATAGACCAATAAAGGAGCCGCAGCTGGTTCCGTTCCCTGTTTGGAGAAACGAATGGATTTCTGCATAAACTGTCCTTGTTCATGAGTGCTGTCGATGTCCGACAGCAGTACATCCATTTTGCCCAAGTTCGAAGAAACTTCACCTTTCAGCGGCAAATGAGAAGGGATGTAAAGCTCGACATTGCCAGCCAAAGTTTTTGTTTCCAACTTGCGCGCTTCTTTGCATCTTGTAGTGGCAACAATATTGCCGTTCAACGATTTGGAAACGATTGTTTGAATATCGCCATCGATGTAGATGCGGCCATTCAAGGTTTCGGCTTCCAGTACTTTTCCTTTTGTTTCCTGTACATGGATAGCACCATTGGCCGTTTCCAGTTCAGCATCGTCAAACTCCACATGCTTCAAATCGACTTTGCCATTTGCTGTTTTCACTTTGATCAGAGCAGCATCGACGCGTTTCATGGCAAAACCACCATTGAACAAGCGAGCAGTGATGTGCTCGTAAGAAGCTTCCGGCACGTACAATACAACATTCACTTGAGTAGTCTTCAAATCGCTGATGATGCGCAACTTGTGGTCATCAGCTATAAAGACGAACTTATCAAGAAAATCTGCTTTAGCCTGAGCCGGCGATTCTGAGCGATATGCTTTAACGCTGCATTCTGCACGCAACAACCCGTCCTGCGACGGGAATATTTCCAATTGGCCGTTTGCGATATCCGCAATGATTGTATTGAGGTCTGTTATTTCTTCACTAAAGGTGTGGGTGAATTGAACTGCTTCACCAAATGGAGAATCGAATTCCATCGTTTTTAACTTGCCGACAGATGTTTGCATGAAGTCCATCATGCGGCCACCTAAATCGTTGAAATCGCGGGAAACATTTTTCGAGACATTTTTTGAGACATTTTTCGAAAAGTCTTTCGATACTTTCTTCATAATATCTTCAGGTCTGAAAAATCCGCGCTTCCCTGATTTTTCTCTCTGGTTGTTGCGGCCGTAATCCGGCTCATTTGAAGAACTGCTGCCATCTATAGCGCGCAGCAACTCAACGGCTTCCCGCGCTGAAATCGTACCGTTTTCAACCATGTCCAAAATGCGTTCTTTTTCGCTTTGCATGTATTGTGGCCTCCTCATTGTCTGGTTGCAGGCAAGCAGATGCGTACCTGAACAAACAGATCTTTTCTTCTAAATGATACGTTTGGCAGCCCGAAAAGTTTCACTTAACTACTTTTTTCCTGCGGCTGGCTCCTTTGACCTTCGCATCCATACGCGCCCGGTCCCGTTCCAGAATCGGTTTCAAGTACTTCCCGGTGTAGGAGTTTTCAACAGCAGCTATTTCTTCCGGCGTGCCTGTCGCTAAGATGGTTCCGCCGTTATCTCCGCCTTCTGGCCCCAAATCGATGATATGGTCTGCTGTCTTGATGACGTCCAAATTGTGCTCGATTGTCAAAACGGTATCGCCATTATCCACAAGACGCTGCAGAACCAGCAGCAAACGTGAAATATCGTCGGCATGGAGGCCTGTCGTCGGTTCATCCAGAATATAGAAGGATTTGCCGTTTGAGCGTTTATGCAGCTCGGATGCCAGCTTGACGCGCTGCGCTTCACCTCCGGACAAAGTCGTTGCAGGCTGGCCAAGCGTTAAGTAGCCAAGACCAACGTCTACGATTGTCTTCAATTTACGGCTGATTTTCGGGATATTCTCGAAAAATACAGCAGCGTCTTCTGCTGTCATGTCCAGGATATCGGAAATGTTTTTGTTTTTGTACTTCACTTCCAAGGTTTCCCGGTTATAGCGTTTGCCATGGCAAATTTCGCAAGGCACATAGACATCCGGAAGGAAATGCATTTCTATTTTTATAATACCATCTCCGCGGCAAGCTTCACAGCGACCGCCCTTGACATTAAAGCTGAAACGGCCTTTTTTATAGCCGCGGACTTTAGCTTCATTGGTCGTAGCGTAGACATCACGGATGTCATCGAAAACGCCGGTATAGGTTGCTGGGTTTGACCGTGGCGTCCGGCCGATTGGAGACTGGTTGATATCAATGACCCGTTCAAGCCCTTCAGTGCCTTCAATTGAATCAAAATGGCCCGGTTTGGCTTTGGCCCGGTTCAAGCGATGGGCCAGTGTTTTGTATAGAATTTCATTGATGAGTGTACTTTTTCCTGAACCTGAAACGCCGGTTACGGCAGTGAACAAACCAAGCGGAATATCAACATCCACCTTTTTCAAGTTGTTTTGGTTGGCCCCGCGTATCGTAATTTTACGGTCGTCCGGCATTCTTCTTTCAGCCGGCAATGGAATAAATTTCTTGCCGCTTAAATATTGGCCCGTCAAGGACTTTTTGTTTTTCATGACCTTTTCAGGTGTTCCCGCAGCAATGATTTCGCCGCCATGGACACCTGCTCCCGGCCCGACATCAATCAGGTAATCAGCGGCCAGCATCGTATCTTCATCATGTTCAACGACAATCAATGTATTGCCGATGTCCCGCATGCTTTTCAAGGTTTCGATCAGCCGGTCGTTATCGCGTTGGTGCAGGCCAATCGATGGTTCATCCAAAATGTATAGAACGCCTGTGAGCCTTGAACCGATTTGCGTCGCTAAACGGATTCGCTGAGCTTCCCCTCCAGACAAAGTGCCTGATGCCCGGTTCAAGGTCAGGTAATCCAACCCGACATTAATCAGGAATCCAATACGCTCCTGAATTTCCCGAATGATCAATTTGGCGATTTGAGCGTCTTTTTCCGACAGGACCAATCCATCAAAAAATTCATTGGCTTCAATGATCGAAAACTCGGTTACTTTACCGATGTGTACGTCATTGACTTTAACAGCCAAGGTTTCCGGCTTCAACCGGTAGCCTTCACAAACTGTACATGGTTGTTCTCCCATGTATTTCTCCATTTGATCACGGATATAATCTGAGGACGTTTCCCGGTAACGGCGATCGACGTTGGATAGCACGCCTTCAAAATGAATGTGGTTATCCCGGATCTGTCCATAATCGTTTTCATAACGGAAACGGATTTTATCGTTTCCAGAGCCCCGCATAATCACGTTGATGTGTTCTTCCGGCAGTTCACTGACAGGAACATCCATATCAATCTTATAATGCTTGCAAATTGCTTGCAGCAACTGCGGATAATATTGGGAACTGGTCGGCTGCCAAGGCACGATCGCACCTTTATTCAAAGATACGCTCCAATCAGGGATGACCAGTTCGGGGTCAACTTCCAGCTTCATGCCGAGGCCGTCACATTCAGGACAGGCTCCGAAAGGCGAGTTGAATGAAAACATTTTCGGTTCCAATTCACCGATTGAGAATCCACAGATCGGGCAGGCATGATGTTCGCTGAAAAGCAATTCTTCCTCTCCCATAACATCAATCAGTACCCTTCCTTCTCCCAAACGCAAAGCGGATTCCAATGAATCGCTGAGCCGCGGCGCAATGTTCTCTTTCATGACGATGCGGTCGATGACCACTTCAATCGAATGTTTTTTATTTTTATCAAGCGTGATGTCATCATCCAGATCAATCAATTCCCCATTGACACGAACCCGGACATAGCCTTGTTTTTTAACGTCTTCCAGCAGCTTGACATGCGTTCCTTTTCGGCCCGAAACAATCGGTGCCAAAATCTGCATTTTTGTACGATCCGGATAGACAACCAAACGATCGACCATCTCTTCAATTGTTTGAGATGAAATTTCGATGCCATGATTGGGGCAGATCGGTTTGCCGATCCGTGCATACATTAAACGCATGTAATCATATATTTCCGTTACCGTCGCTACTGTGGAACGCGGATTCTTGCTGGTGGTCTTCTGATCGATGGAAATGGCCGGTGACAAGCCTTCGATCAAATCGACATCCGGCTTATCCATCTGTCCTAAGAATTGGCGGGCATAAGAAGACAAAGATTCTACATAACGCCGTTGTCCTTCAGCATAAATCGTATCAAATGCTAATGATGATTTGCCTGAGCCCGAAAGCCCGGTCATGACCACAAGTTTATCGCGCGGAATGACAACGTCTATATTTTTTAAATTGTGCGCACGTGCGCCTTGTATCCGTATTTCCTGATTTTTCAAGTTTCATCATCCTTCCGCTTTCAATTCAAGCACTGTATCACGCAGCTCTGCAGCCCGTTCAAAATCAAGCGCTTTTGCCGCTTCTTTCATTTCTGATTCGAGCAGCGTAATCAGCTTCATGCGATCTTCTTTGTTGAGCTTTTTGCCCGAAACCGCTTTTGAAACATATTCCTCTGACTCTTCCGCTGCAACAGTGGCACGGATGACATCACGGATTTTCTTCTGTATGGTGACTGGCGTAATGCCATGTTTTTCATTATATGCAGCTTGAATCGTACGGCGGCGGGTGGTTTCATCCATCGCCTTTTGCATGGAATCCGTCACTCTGTCCGCGTACATAATGACGTGTCCATGTGCATTTCGTGCCGCCCGTCCCATTGTTTGGATAAGGGAGCGTTCCGAACGAAGGAACCCTTCTTTATCAGCATCCAAAATGGTCACTAAAGATACTTCCGGGATATCCAATCCTTCACGCAACAGGTTAATCCCGACGAGCACATCGTAAACGCCCATCCGCAGTTCTCTTATGATTTCGATCCGCTCAAGCGTTTTGATCTCAGAATGCAGGTAATTGACTTTGATGCCGGCATCTTTCAAATAGGCTGTTAAATCTTCGGACATTTTCTTGGTCAATGTCGTTACCAGTACGCGCTCATTATTCTCTGCACGCTGGCGAATTTCATACATCAAGTCATCTATCTGCCCTTCAATCGGACGGATTTCGATGGTCGGGTCAAGCAATCCGGTCGGACGGATAATCTGTTCAACCATTTCCGGAGTATGTTCCATTTCGTAAGGGCCTGGCGTTGCCGATACAAAAACTGCTTGGTTAATATGCTCTTCGAATTCATCGAACGTCAATGGACGATTATCCATTGCTGAAGGCAGACGGAAACCATAATCAACCAATACTTTTTTCCGTGCCTGGTCACCATTGAACATTCCGCGTACTTGCGGCAGCGTTACATGGCTCTCATCCACGACCAATAGAAAGTCCTCTGGGAAATAATCAATCAATGTATAAGGCTGTGCGCCTGGTGGGCGAAGCGTCAAATGGCGGGAGTAGTTTTCAATGCCGGAGCAGAAGCCCATCTCACGCATCATTTCCAAGTCATAGCGCGTACGCTGTTCTAAGCGCTGCGCTTCCAGCAATTTGTCTTCGGCGCGCATTTCTTTCAGGCGCGCTTCCAATTCCTCTTCTATGTTTGCTATCGCTTTAATCATTTTGTCTTCACGTGTTACGAAGTGGGATGCCGGGAAAATGGCAACATGGTCGCGTTCGCCAATAATTTCACCCGTTAATGCATCAACTTCACGAATCCGGTCAATTTCATCACCAAAAAATTCGACGCGCAAACATCTTTCGTCACGTGAGGCCGGGAAGATTTCAACAACATCTCCACGAACGCGGAAAGTTCCGCGAATAAAATTAATGTCGTTGCGCTCATATTGAACATCGACTAGCTTCCGCAACAACTGGTTGCGTTCGATTTCCATTCCTTTACGCAAAGAAACGACCAATTCGCGGTATTCCTTCGGTGAACCAAGGCCGTAAATACAGGATACCGATGCAATGACGATGACATCGTCCCGCTCAAATAAGGAGCTTGTCGCTGAGTGGCGCAGCTTGTCGATTTCGTCATTGATGCTGGCATCTTTTTCAATGAACGTATCCGACTGAGGAACATACGCTTCCGGCTGATAATAATCGTAATAACTGACAAAATACTCTACTGCGTTATCAGGAAAAAATTCCTTGAATTCGCTGTAGAGCTGACCTGCCAATGTTTTATTGTGGGCCATGACCAGCGTCGGCTTTTTGACCTGCTGAATGACATTCGACATCGTATAGGTCTTACCTGTTCCTGTCGCTCCCAATAAAGTCTGACAACGTTTGCCGTTGATGATGCCTTGCGTCAATTCGGCAATCGCCTGCGGTTGATCGCCGGCCGGTTCATAGGGAGCTTGAAGATTGAATTCCTGTTTCATGATAAGACGTCCTTCCCTTATTTCGTTACTTCTACTTTAACATATGCCCTAAAAAACCACTAACAAAAAGCGAACGTATGTTTTTTATAAGGAAATCCGCAAAAAAAAGACAGTCCACAGACATAAAGCATAAACAACCTCTTCTCTCGCCACTTTCTATTTTTGAAAACAAAAAAGGAAGCCGGTTGGATTCCCGCTTCCTTTTTTATGGCTTTTTTACAGCCATTTATTCTGTTTCTTCATGCTGCAATGTCTGTAATTGAGCAGTATATATAGTAAATGCTTTTTGATCTTTGTTATCCAGGGCTTCGTCGATTAGGGCCATAAGCTGTGCTTCTTGTTGGGAGCGGTGCACATGTTTCAAGAACAGATCCAAATAGATGTCGTTCAGCAGTTTTTCCGCTTCCGTGATTTTTTTTGTTTGAGCCATCGCTTTCATGAAATCAGCATAAGAATAATAGTTTTCCATTCTTCTTCACCCCGAATGCTTTTCATTAGTATACATGAAGCAAATAGAAAAAATCAAGATTTATTTGAAAATTCCAACCAAATAGAAAATATTTTATTTTCAATCTAATGTGCATTGTGCAATTTCCATTTTTCATTATAATAAGGTATGTAAAGTAAATTTAGGGGGTTATTCTTCATGAGCAAAAAGAATCACAGGCCGCTTTCTTATACAATCTGCGCAAATACGTATGCCCTTTTACCCTATACGGATGGACATCGCACCTGTCTGCGCGTAATCGAAGACCGTAATGAATTTGTGGTTGAAGAAACGGTTTATAAAACAGTGACCACTTCCTGCCGGTTCTACCGTGCCTCTCTTGAAAGCGCCACTCTTTATGCCCAAAAAGCGGTCGGCGTAAAACATAAGCCACCCATCATCATTGGTGAGTATTATGGCAATCCGCTTATTTTCTTCCCGACACACTCTCCAAAGAATAAGGAATGCGTCTGGTTCAATTATGACGCCATTGACCTCATTGAAAGTGACAGCAGCGGCAAAGGCAGCATTATCTACTTAAGCAATGGTGAAACCGTATATTTGGATGTCTCGCCTATCGCTTTGCGAAATCAGCATTCATTTGCCGGATCCCTCCGCCGGTATTTCAAAAAAGCTCAACGAGTCCATAACCATCCGATGGCTTATGTGACAAAACGGACGTTTGCTCCACGTAAAGAACAGCCGCGGGATTGACTACCTTTCCAAGATTGCACTCTCTTTCAGTAAATACAAAACTCCCTTGCTGCGCAACGCCTCCATATCCCACCTTATGCATATGGACCTTCGCTTTCTCCAGCTTTTTCACAAGACGTATTTCCGCTCCATCCACTAGCTCCAGATCATCAGCGAATTAACTGAAAAGAGTTGCCGCCTGCAGTCACTAAATGTGAAGGCAGGCGGCAACTCTTTATTGTTTCATGCATCTCTAGAAAAAATTTAACTATTATGTTGACCTTATTTGATCGAGCGGTACACCCATAAGGAGCCGACGAAAAATACCGACGAAACCCAGAGGTAAGGTTCGTTCCAGAACCAGATTGAAATGGACATCCCGGAAAACGATAGAATGGTGAATATTCCAGCAAACATCCGGGATTGCAGATTTCTGCGGTGCTCCCGTTCCCGGCCGTCCCGATTTTCAAGGTAATGGCGCATCCGTTCAGGTTCTTCCAAATAGTTGATGACTTTCTGCGGCAATACCCGCAACGGACCAGTGGCATTCAACACCCAACGAAGGACATCTTCTTTGCCAAAGAGGCCTTTGCCTTCTTTTTGTGATGAAGCCCATTCCAGGATTCGTGGACGGGCAAGCGCCAACAGATCCACATTGGGATCCAAAACATGAAGAACGCCGACGAATATCGAGGCCGCTCTGCCAAAAAAGGCGAATTCCGCGGGCAATTGAACCGGTTGGGTCCGAACGATTTCCTGCATGTCGTTGAGCAGGCGTTCCACAACAAAACTGTCCATCTGTGACAGCTCATTGGATTCATAGGCTGTGACGAGCCGTGAAATAGCATCTCCTAGAATTTTACGGTCCGCCTGCGGCAAAAGAAACCGCAGCTCTTCAAGCGAATCCAACACTTGATCGTAATTCTTAAAAATGACGCCTTCCGCCGCTCTTAACACCGCCTGGGAGTCTTTTTGTGTGATGGTGCCGATCATCCCGAAATCGATCAGGACGATTCCGCCATCCGGTTCCAATAGGATATTCCCGCCGTGCGGATCCGCATGGAACTGGCCGCCGTACAATACCTGCTCCAGGAATAAAATAAACAGCCGCTCGGAAATTTCATGGCGATCCAGTTCATTCTTTTCAATAAAGGCTAAATCTGTGATGCGTGCGCCTTCGATCCATTCCATGACCAGTACACGGCGCGTCGTGAATTCATCGAAATATAGCGGGATGCGCACACCTTCCATCGAATCGAAACGATCAGCAAAGGCGCGGCCATTTTGAAGTTCTTTGAGGAAATTCAATTCAGCGCCGATGGTTTCTGTCATTTCCACATACAGTAATTTAAAGTCGATTTGCTTCGCGAATGGTGTAAATTTTTCGGCCATCCAGATAACGATGCGGATGGCTTTGAAGTCCGCACGCAAAATGCGGTCTGTACCCGGCCGTTGGACTTTAACGGCTACTTCCATGCCGTTTTTCAACACCGCTTTATACACTTCCCCAATAGAAGCGGATGCTACTGCTGAATCAGATAATTGATCCAGGTAATTTGTATGAGGCGTATTCCACTCCTGCTCCAATACCGAAACGATGCTTTTCCGTGGTACCGAAGGGACACGGTCAGTCAACCCTTCCAGTTCGGCAAGAAATGTCGGCGGCATGATGTCAGCGCGCGTCGACAAGAATTGGCCAAGTTTGATCATCAAGCCACCCAGTTTTAATGCCAGGTTCTTATACTCTTTCGCTTGCTTGGTTATCATGTCATTCCATCTTTTTTCAACCAGCGGGCTCCAATTTCCACGATTTCTTCTTTGGAAGAACGTCACCTGCAAAAAGATTTTGACTGCCAGCCAGACAATCCGGAAGATGCGGATAAATGTAATTTGATTCATAAGTGCGGTCCCTCCCATGGAATTCATTATAGAGACAGATGGCGAAATAGTCCAAAAAGTGGTATGTTTTTTACGGATGGAATGACACAAGGGGGATGAAAATGGACACAATTCATTATGAACAACGAAACAATTTAGCCTTTATTACGTTAAACCGGCCAGAAGCAATGAATGCCTTCAATTATGATATGCTTCTTGAGCTTGGACAGGTGGCCGAAGCAATCCGCATTAACCCGGATATCCGCGTTGTGGTCTTTACTGGCGCTGGCGAAAAGGCATTTAGTGTGGGAGCGGATTTAAAAGAACGCAAAACCATGACCGATGACCTCGTCAAACGCAATATTTTTAAAATCGGTGAAGTGTTTTCGACCATCGAAAATCTGCCCCAGCCCACCATCGCCATGATGAACGGTTTTGCTTTTGGGGGCGGAATGGAACTGGCGCTTGCTTGTGATTTCCGGATTGCTGCAGACGACACCTTGCTCGGATTGACGGAAACCAGCCTGGGAATCATCCCTGGAGCAGGCGGCACGCAACGGCTGCCGCGCCTGATCGGTGAAGCCAAAGCCATGGAACTGATTTTGACTGCCCGCCGCCTGACATCAGCCGAAGCACTCGAATATGGTTTGGTGACACGCCTTGCAACGCGTGAGCAATTGGCTGATGTGGCCGGTGCTTTTGCCGATTCAATTCTCGCCAACGGCCCAATCGCTCTCCAACAAGCAAAATTCGCCATCAAGAATGGCATGAATACCGATTTGCAGACAGGTTTGCAGATTGAGCGCAAAGCCTATGAAATCACGATTCCAACAGAAGACCGAGTCGAAGCCCTGGCTGCTTTCGGCGAAAAACGGAAACCTGTATTTAAAGGGAAGTAAAAAAACGGAGCAGCTGATATAGCTGCTCCGGTTCAGACTATAGACAAAGTCTTTCCAAAATGAATAGCAGTGCATACCCCAACCGGTCCGGTCACTTCGCGTTCCGTGGGCTCAGCTTCAGTCTCCTCGTCACTGCGTTCCTGCGGGGTCTTCAGCTTTCGCTGTCCCACAGGAGTCTCCGTGGCCGGCCCGATCGGGGGCGTGTAGCTTCAACCAAAGGAAATAACCTGCTAGTCAGGATCCCGAAACCATCGTCCCAATAAACTTGGTAACTCCTTCATACAAAGATCCGTAGCGCAAGGCGGCGAAGGGCAAAGATATGCTCCTGCATCGCTTCGCTAGCTTCGTCGCAAACGAGTCAGGCACAGCCCGACTCGCTTCCTGCGGGATAGCGAAGTGCCGAAATCCACTCGGGCGCCAGTCCGAGTTAGTTCGGCGCAAGCCCGTAGGAAAGCGTCCGCCTGGAGTGCAGGATCCAATAGAAAGACAATAAATTGCATATTCACCCTTTGAACGACATAAATATTCTTTTGTCTACAGGCTGAAACGGAGCAGCTGATATAGCTGCTCCGTTTTTCCTGTTTACAGGTATTTTTCCATCCAGCCTGTAATCTGTTCCAGACGTGCAAAGCGAAGATTCGGTTTGCCTGTTCGCGACAGGTTGTGGTCGGCTTCTGGGAAACGGACAAACTCTGTTGTTTTGCCCATACTTTTTAATGTGACATACAATTGTTCCGACTGCTCGATCGGGCAGCGGTAATCATTTTCAGAATGAAGAATCAGCAATGGGGTCTCAACATTTTTTGCGTACTTCAATGGCGAATGCTTCCATAGCTTGTCAACATCTGTCATATCCGCGCCAATTTGCCAGTCACTGAAATAATAGCCGATATCCGAGACACCGAAGAATGAGATCCAGTTGGAAATGGAGCGCTGCGTCACTGCTGCTTTAAAGCGATCTGAATGGCCGACGATCCAATTCGTCATGAATCCGCCGTAACTGCCTCCGGTGACGCCCAAACGATCTGTATCGATCCAGGCGTTGGATTCCACAATCTGTTCGACCGAATTCATGATGTCCTCGTAATCACCCCCACCGTAATCACCGCGTACCGCGTCTACAAACTCCTGGCTGTAGCCATGGCTGCCGCGCGGATTGACGTATAATACGCCGAAACCGCAGGCTGCCAGCAATTGCATTTCGTGGACAAACGTATTGGCATACATCGCATGGGGACCGCCGTGAATATTGACGACCAAAGGATACTTCTGGCCTTCCTGATAACCATAAGGCTTCATCAGCCAACCATGGACAGCCCAGTCTTTCGATCCTTTTGTGATGATCGGCTGTGCTTCAACCAATTCCGTCTGTTTGAGGAATTCTTCATTAAATGAAGTTAATGCCTGGCGTTCGCCAGTCGAAATCGTCAGCAAATACAACTCGCCTGGGCTCACTGGGTTGCTGATGACTGCCACTGCGAATTCGCCGCTCCGTGAAACATCGTATCCATAAACATGCTCCAAGTCTGGAGACGCCGGGAAAATCATGCCATCAAGAGAAGCAAAGTACAGGCGTACATCACCCATGGTCGAAACTTGAAAATACAAATGATCATCTTTTGTCCATACCACATCCGGTGCAACTGCTCCTTGTTGATGATCAGCTACGACATAATCACCCACCGGTACGTCCAAGCCTTCTGTCAGGGAAATCCGAGTATGCGCCTTTAAATCCGCCACATACACTTCTGTGTGTGTGGCATTTTCAAATTGCCGCATGCTGCCGACAAAAGCCACTTTTGTATCGTCATGAGAGAAAGCAGCGCCGCCAAAGTATCCTTCTTCTTCAATTAATACGGATTCTTCTTTCGTCTCGAGATCCATTAGATAAAGAGGCTGGCGGAATACAAAATCCAAGTTTTCTTCTCGCGTCACGCCATAGATCAATTTTGTTCCGTCATGTGAGACGGTTTCCAGGCTGTAATGATAATTTCCTTCTGTCAGCTGTTCTACTTTTTTCGTATTGAGATCCACTGATCCAATGTGGCGATGGAACTCTTTCGGCAACAGGCCCATTCCATCCATCTTGTATTTCATTTTGTCGACATGGTAGGGCTCAGGCTGTTTCTTTTCTTCTTTTTCTTCCTTGTCGGTGAAGGTTTTTCCTTCTTTGGCCAAGGCATTAAACCAGATCTTTGTTCCGCAAGGCGCCCATTCAAACCCATTGACTCCTTTTTCAAAATCAGTCAATGAGCGTGCTTCTCCTCCAAAGGCTGGCATAACGAACAATTGGTTCTTCTCGTTGCGATCCGATAAGAAAGCCACTGCCGTTCCATCAGCCGACCACCGTGGTGAACTTACGCGTTCTTTGCCATACGTCCATTGGGTTTGTTCTCCCGTTTCCAGGTTGATGTGGTAAAGATGGGCTCTGTATGTATTTTCTTCTTCATCGATTTGTGTATGGATAAACACCGCTCTTGTTCCATCCGGTGAAATCCGGGGATCCGTCACTGATACCAACTTCGTTAAATCCTTAATTTCCATTGCTTTTTTCACCATACTACTTCCTCCTCGGATTCAACTATTTCGTAAATCGTAATACTGCTCCTTAACTATAATAAAAAATGTCAGTTTTTTCAATCAAATCAAAAGAAAACTCTGGAATAATCATCCAGAGTTCTCCAATCATTCATAAGATCTAAACATGTAACAGGTTATTTCTGCATCGCCTGGTCTTTCAACGACCGCCGCAGGATTTTCCCTGTAGTGTTCTTCGGCAATTCTTGCAGAATTTCAAACTGTCTTGGCACCTTGTATTTCGCTAAATGTTCTGCACAGTAAGCTTTTAATTCTTCTACTGTAACTGAATAATCGGTCAGTACCACATATGCATTGACCTCTTCACCGAAATCCGGGTCCGGCAAGCCGACTACAGCAGCTTCTAAAACCGCTGGATGCGCAAACAGCACTTCTTCGACTTCACGTGGGTAAACGTTATAGCCACCTACGATGATCATGTCTTTCTTGCGGTCAACAATATAGAAGTAGCCTTCTTCATCGACACGGGCCAAATCGCCTGTGTACAACCAGCCTTCACGAATTGCCGAAGCTGTTTCTTCCGGCATTTTGTAATACCCCTTCATAACGTTCGGTCCACGAACGATCAGTTCGCCGACTTCATTGGCTGCCACTTCTTCGCCCAATTCGTTGACGACCTTGTTTTCCACATTGATAATGGACGTGCCGATCGAACCGGCTTTTCGCTCCCGATCAATTGGATTAAAGCAAGTAACCGGTGAAGCTTCCGACAGGCCATATCCTTCTGAAATGCGGACATTGAATTTTTCTTCAAAACTGTGCAACAAAGCTACCGGCATGGCCGAACCACCGGAAACAGCCAATCGGACAGATGCGAAATCCGCCGGATCGACATCCGGTAATTGATTCATGAAATTGAACATCGTTGGTACGCCGGCAAAAACGCTTGCTTTGTAATGTTTAATAGCATCGAATACCTCTTTCGGATTGAAACGCGGTACCAAAATAATCGTCGCCCCCTGCAATAGAGGTGCATTCACTACAACTGTCAAAGCAAACACGTGAAATACCGGCAACGTTGCAACTACGCGGTCGTTTGCGCCAATCTGCAGGTATTCCCCAACATCCCGTGCGTTCGAGTATAGATTTTCGTGTGTCAGCATGGCGCCTTTTGGTTTACCGGTTGTTCCGGACGTATACAAAATGACGGCGTTGTCGGTGGCTTCTACTTGCGCAAATTCGGCATGAGGCGCTGACTTGCCCAGCAGGCCAGTGAATGAATGGACTTTCCCTTCTACTTCTTCAGGCAGTTGTGCCATTTTTTCCGGCGTAGACGGATCTGTTTCACAAATAATATAGGATTCAACAGCTGGCAGCGCTTTATGTGCTTTTTCAACCAGCGGTAGAAGCAAATCAAGTGCCACAACCACTTTGGCATCGCTATTATTCAATATGTAAGCGATTTCATCCGGGCTGTAGATTGGATTGATCGGAACTGCTGTTGCGCCTAAACGCATCGTCGCATACAACGAAATCAGAAAATGTGGTGTGTTGCCCAAAAGAAATGCGACGTGGTCCCCTTTTTCCACGCCTAAACCTTTTAAAGCTCCAGCAAAAACTGCAATCGACTGATCGAATTCGCCGTAACTCGTATCTTTCCCCATAAAGCTGTACGCAATTCTGGAAGAATCCTGTTCAGCAATTTCATGAACACGTGACATTAAATCCATTTCCATCCCTCTTTCGTGTTGAATGAATACTCATTCATATTTTACCCTGTTTTCATTATAAAATAAATCTTCAGACAATACAACAGGCACCGTAAAATTACGGTGCCTGAAGATGAGCTATATAACGCCATCTGATCAAAAAGAAATATAAGATTTGGGCAACGGTAAAGCCGCCAAGTACAATGGCCATCTCGATGAGGATTGACAGCTCGGCAAATTCTTCCCAGACGACTTGCAGCGAGATAAAAGCAAATGCACTGTGCAGCAGAGCAAGGCCCCATGGCAAAAAGAATTGAGGTATCAATTGGCGATTCACGATTTTGCCCAGTTCTTTGTCGGTCATGCCCATGCGGATCAGCAGCTTGTATTGCTTCCGGTCCCGTTCAAGTCCTGTATACAATTTAAAGTAAATAAAGCTGCCTGCTGCCAGCAAGAACACGGCCGCTACCATGACCCCGATAAACAACAGCAAAGCGAATGAAGATTTAAACCAACGGTAATCATCGCCTGGATTTTCAAAAAAGAAATTGACTCCATTAAAATCAGCGTTTTCCACTGCGTTGTTGACGGTTTCCGTTAATCGATTCCCAACATTCACTGTTTCCGTCCAATTCAATACATCAAAAGCATAGTAGGAGAAATCAGACGCACCGGGTTCATATCCCAATAAGGGTTCATCAATTGCTTCATAATCAGCGTCGCTCACAACAATCGTATTGATGTTCAAAGTATGGATCGGGAAGACGACATGTGGATACGTCGACTCAATCGATAAGCCAACATCACTTTCAAACAGCACCGTTTCAACACTGGTTTCCTCCAGCTCTTTTAAGGCATCCAACGAAAATGGAACAAACATGCCTTCTCCCTGCTGCAATTCTGCCGCTTGAAAGCCGAGGCTGGCTGCCAAGCGATTAAACTCAGACAGTGCTAAGATATCGACATCGTTTCCAGTGGCACCGGAAGTTTGCCGTTTGACCGTCAATTCCACCATATCGTAAGCCAATTGTTCATTTTCCAATTGGCGGGTAAGGCGTTCGATATGCTCTGTTTCCTGCTCGTTGCCATTAAATGAAATATAAACGAGCCCCAATGGATTTGATTCGCGGAAATCTCCTGTATACGACATGAAAGACGCCAGTGTACCCACTGTCAAAAATGCAACAGTCGACACGATTGTGACGATAAAGAACATCTGGGCACTGTCTTTCAGTTTGACTGAAGCTTCCGCTAAAGACACCAGCCTCGTCTTTTCCCAATAGACATTTTTTTTGCGCTTGTATAAACGCAATAATGAATGCAGCGTATGGGTGAAAAACAAATACGTGCCGAATGTGGCAAGTGGCGGAACAATGAAAATCATCTGGTATACAGTACGGTCTGAAACATTCGCAGCAAATGTATAGGCTATAGCCAAAAAGACAATGCCCATAACAGAAAGCACGGTTGACGATTTCGACTCTTCTTCCACTTTCCAAAATCCCTGCAGCAAATCGACAACTTGCTTCGTACGGATAAAGCCTACGCTGATGAAAGAGATGATAACGAACAAACTGGCAAACGCTGCAATCGTCAACAGGAAAGGTTCCCAGGAGACATACAGCGGCAAGCTATCAAGATCCATGATTTCACGGCCGACCATGAAAAAGAATTTCGAAAAAGCAAAGCCGAAAGCGATGCCCGTTACGGTTGATACCGTCCCAAGGATCAGCATTTCAAAGAAAATCAATTTATTCAATTGCTTTTTCGTCATTCCTAGATGCATCAAGACCCCGAATTCCTTTGACCTTGCCTGTAAAAAGGCGCTCATGGAATAGAACAGGAAAAACAAAGTGAAAATGTACAGAACGACTTCAGCAATCAGCATTCCGCGGATTGCCAATAGCCGCAGACCTTCTTCTTCAAATGCCGGATGAAAAATGAACATCGAGTAGACGAAGAATACCATGACTGAAAAAACACTGGCTAAAAAGAAAGCCGCATAATTTCTGCGATTGCGGACAACGTTATGGTAAGCGAGTTGCCGAAAGGTCATTCACGGATCCTCCTAGCAAAGACAAGACATTCAAAATTCGCTGATAAAATGTCTGGCGCCGGTCATCTCCATAGATTTCATTGAAATATTCACCGTCTTTGATGAACAGCACACGGTCACAGTAACTTGCAGCAATCGGATCGTGCGTCACCATGATGATGGTTGTTTCACTGTCATTGGCCACATTGGATAAGATCTCCAGCACGTCACGTGAAGACTTTGAGTCCAAGTTTCCTGTTGGCTCATCAGCCAGTATCAATGCCGGCTGATGAATAAGCGCCCGTCCGATTGCAGTACGCTGTGCTTCTCCTCCAGAAATTTCGTTTGGCCGTTTATGAAGGATGGATGTCAGTCCCAGCCGTTTGGCAATGACCAGTACACGGCGCGCCATTTCATCGATTGGTACATAATCGAGCGTTAACGGCAACACAAGATTTTCCTCAACGGTCAGCATCTGCAGCAAATTGAAGTCCTGAAATACAAAACCCAATTCCCTTCTGCGGAACAGGGCCAACTCATTTTTACCCAATAAATGCGGGTTGATGCCATCAATCAAAATCTCTCCCGAAGTCAACGAGTCAATGGTTGAAATCAAGTTCAACAACGTCGTTTTGCCGCTGCCTGAGGGTCCCATCACTGCCAGGAATTCACCTTTTTCCACTGTGAAGCTCAGCTGGTTGACTGCCCGGTGTGCCACTTTCCCCTCGTATACTTTTGTCACTTCGTCGATTTTTACTACTGTCATCGTTTTCCTCCTGTGTTGCAAGATCTTGGTTGAAGAACAGAACAGAGATGGTCGTCCCTTCTCCTTGAACCGAAGAAATCTCCAATTCATGGCCCAGCTTGCGGCAAACTTCTTTTGCCAGATACAGGCCCATGCCGGTGGATTCTCCAGTCTTCCGTCCGTTTTCTCCGGTGAAAAATGCCTTAGTGATGCGCGGCAGATCAGATGAAGGAATTCCAATCCCTTCATCCCGTATGGTCAGCAAAGTATTGCCATTTGTACATTCTGCAGCAATAAACACTTTTTTATTGGCTTCAAAGGTGTATTTGACTGCATTCGTCAAAAATTGGCCGATGATAAATTTCATCCATTTCTGGTCGGTCGCAACGATATGCTCTTCTCCAATTGAAATCTCCGGATAGACGCGCTTTGATATGAACAACCGTTTGTTTTCATTGGTGACTTCGCTGACCAACGACCGCAGCGATACTTGTTCAATCTGCATGTCCTGTTCAAATGTATCCAAACGCGCATTCATCAACACTGTATCCAAGCCTGCTTTTAACCGATCCATTTCTTCACGGACGCTGCTCTTATCAAGTTCCTGTTCTTCCTGCAACAGCAGATGCATGACGGATAACGGCGTTTTCATTTGATGCACCCACTGGTTCATGAATTGCAGGTGCCGATTTTGAGTGGCATACAATGTTTGCACTTCGTGCTGATACAGGCGATACAATTCCTGAAGATAGATCTCTGTTTGAACCTGTTCAGGTGATTTCCCTTCCCGCTGCAAGGCATGCTCCATGCTTTGCGGTTTCGCCAAAATCCGCTGATAATAT
Source organism: Planococcus wigleyi (assembly GCF_014836985.1). GTDB lineage: Bacteria > Bacillota > Bacilli > Bacillales_A > Planococcaceae > Planococcus > Planococcus notacanthi. The sequence continues at coordinate 121,109 of NZ_JACSPU010000006.1, forward strand.
TGATACCTTTTGACGAAGCGCGCCGTCAGAAACGTAATCACCAATACGCTGCTGATCACAAAGGAATAAATGGCCGTATCCACGTTGCGGAAACCATCCAGCCAATACAGCAGCATGATAAACGCCACAAGCACAATTTGGAAAACAATGAACGCCGCATGTTCTTTCAAAAACAATCGCAGCATCAGGCTTCCTCCTCATGCAACAACAGGCGGTATCCTGCTCCTCTTACCGTTTCAATGACCGATTTAACGCCATAGTCAGCCAACTTTTTCCGGACGCGTGTCATATTGACATTAAGCGTATTTTCATCAACGAATGCCTGATCATCCCATAGTTCTTCCAGCAGCTGCTCCCGTGATACCACTTTCGGGTAATGAGACAGCAACAGCTCTATTATTGTGCATTCCTTTTTCTGCAGCGGAATCGCTTCCGTTTTGACATGCAGTTCCATGCGCTCCATGAACAGCACGATACGGCCTGCTTTGACCGATCGTTCTTCCTGCTTTGGTGCATATTCACCATAGGCTCTGCGCAGATGGCTTCTTATTTTTGCAAGGACGATTTCGTAATGGAAAGGTTTCGTAATAAAATCATCTCCACCATTTTCCAAAGCGAAGACTTGGTCCATTTCTCCAGAACGGGCAGAAATGAATAATATCGGACATGTGGTCTGCTGCCTTAATTGACGGCACCAATAATAACCATCATAAGAAGGCAAATTAATATCGAGTAAAATCAAATGGGGATCAAAAGCTTCGAATTCTTCGATGATTTGATCAAAATCTTTTGCGGTCTCCACTTCGTAATGGTATTTCCGTAAGGTTTCTGCCAACAACTCCGCTATTTTCAAATCATCTTCTACAATGAAGATCCGTTGAACAGCCACAATGATTCCCCCTTTCCTTTTTCTTTCCATTTTAACAAAAGAGCCTGCATAAAAGCAGGCTCCCGGAAATTCTTAATAAATTAATTTCAAAAATTCCTCCGTCGTGATGCCTCCGAGAAGTTTCGGGATATCAATTCCGGCAATCGCTTTATCTAAAGATGCACGTTCGTATTTCGAACGGGTGATGGCTTGTTCAATTTCAGAAACGTCGCCGACCCCGAAGAAGTCACCGTAAATATGGGCGTCTTGGACAATGCCATTCTCTACTTGGAGACGGACATCGATGCCGCCGACCGGGAAGCGATGGGAATGCTTAATATTGAACTTCGGCGATTTGCCGTAGTTCCAGTCCCAATTGCCGTAGCGCTCTTTTGATAATTCATGGATTTTCTTCCAATCTTCGTCGGTCAATTCGTAGTAGCGGACATTTTCTTCCCCTTCAAATATCGAGTGCAGAATCGCGTTGCGGAATTCGGTCACGGTCATCGGCTCTTTCAAAAACTCGGAAATGTTTGCCACCCGGCTGCGAATCGACTTGATCCCTTTTGATTCAATTTTTTCTTTGCTGACTTTCAATGCTGAGACCACCGCATCCACTTCTGTATCAAACATTAACGTGCCATGGCTGAACATACGGCCTCTTGTAGAAAACTGGGCATTGCCCGATACTTTCCGGCCTTCTGCCATTAAGTCATTGCGTCCTGAAAGCTCAGCATTGACGCCCAGGCTTTGAAGTGCTTTTACCACTGGCTCCGTGAATTTACGGAAATTGCGGAAGCTGTTTCCGTCATCGACCGTAATAAAGCTATAGTTCAAATTGCCAAGGTCATGATAGACCGCTCCGCCGCCAGATAAACGGCGTACGACGTGGATGCCATTTGAATCTACATAATCAGTATTGATTTCTTCAGCTGTGTTTTGATTTTTGCCGATAATAATAGAAGGTTCATTGATATAGAACAGAAGAAACGGATCTTTTTCAACATCCATCGTTTTCAATAAGTATTCTTCAATTGCCAAGTTGATGCGTGGGTCTGTAATGCCTTTATTATCTACGAAATACATAATCTCTCTCCTTTGGCTGCGTTCCTTTTATTAGTTTAACGGATTTTTCAAATAAATTCACGGTTTAGGGTTGACGAATCCAAACTGTTATAATACACTGTTCTAAACACCAACAGTACTATAACAAAAAGGAGATGGAAGTTATGATTGAAAACGTAGTCGAATTTTTCAAGAACTTGCCCCCGAAACAATGCGCATCTTGTGGAGAAAAAATGGAAGAGCAGCATGAATGTTATGGTACTCAATGTGATTCCTGCAACAACTTATAAGATTCAGCAAACATACTTATAAAAAACGAAGCAGCGCTTACTGGCGCTGTTTCTTTTTGTATTGAATCCAAATGGTGAAAAACTGCTTCTATCTGGGTAACTCTTCTTGCTATCATAATATTTGGGGCAGCTGCCTGAACATGATATCTTTCTATCTGAACTAATCGCTCCTTTACCTGCACTATCCATATCCTTACCTGCATTTCATCTGTTTCACAAAAGATCAAGCTCGGACTGGAAGCTGTTCGCCGTGCGAACAGCCTGAATAGGCAGCGACACTTCCTGTTACAGTTTGGCTCACATACCAGGATCGATTATTCACCCATTGAGCATTCTAGTTTGCATGACTTTTCGCGAAATTCGTGTAGGAACGCAGAAACTTCATGTAGAGAAGCAGCTAATTCATGTAGAAGCGCCACATCTCCCGGTAGAAACCTGCATAGTTCATGTAGAAACACCAAATTATCCTGTAGAACCACAAAACCACATGTAACCTCACCCAGTCGAAGCGAAGGCGCGTGCATTACCGCTGCCGAGCGTTTCCAAAACTCCACATTACCTAACTACTCCATGCAAATATGGCTCACTATTTATCTCCCACACTCCGGGCTGAGCCGCGTCCAGGAGGGGACGGAGCTATAGGACTGGCAAGAGAAGCGATGCCCGGCTTATGGCGGGAGTCCTCTCCAGAGCGGTCGAAGCTGCTTTTAGAACTTCACTAAAACTATTACCTCTCTAGGTTTCCTGGCTTATTGTGGGAACCCACTCCAAAGCGGCCGAAGCGACTTATAGAACCTTACTAAAATCTATCAATATTACTCTTTCTCTTTTCCACATAAAAAAGGCACCGCCTAAGCGGTGCTTTTTCAATAATGGATCAATGCCCAGAGTGGCCGTCCATTTTGTCCATGCCTTGTGAATCGTCACTGTCATCCGGAACAATGGAATCCGGGTCTGGGTTGCCGACCGTGATTTCCTGTTTCGGCATAACGTGCATACCTCTTGCTGTTGTATGGGCCTGCATGTAATACAGACCTTCCTCTTCAAAGCTGGTTTCCGCTTCGTAGATGCCATCTTTCGTATGTTCAGCAGTAATCATCTCGCTGTTGTTGCGGTCGCCCGACTCCCATACTTCATAGACAACTTCACTTGCATCTTCCACAGCTTCGTCTCCTTGGCTCAACGCCACTGACAGCAGAACTTCCTCAGCCGGATCGGCTTGCGGTTCGGTATTGAACTCCACCATCACTTCTTCAATCATCTCACCAGTGCCTGCAGAATCCGCTTCTTCCGATCCGCAGCCAGCCAACAATAAAAATGGCAATCCAAGCCACATCATTTTTTTCATTTTGCAGTTCCCTCCATGCTGAGTGACTCAGCAACAAATCGTTCAAGCGATAGTTCGGCAGCCGCTTTTCCTTGATCAACACAAGCAGGCAATCCAAATCCTTCAAAAGAACCTCCTGCAATCTGCACCATCGGCAAAGCGTCCTGCACTTCCTTTTTCGCTGCCGCAATCCGTTCTCCATGACCTACCAGATATTGCGGCATCGCTTCTTTCCAACGCGAGACGATGGTAAATTCAGGCTCTTCCCGTATATCCATCAATTTGTGCAGGTCTTCCAATACGGCTTTAACAATCTCTCCATCAGACAACTCAACGACCGCCTCGTCCCCGACACGCCCGATAAATGACCGGTAAAGAGCTTTGCCCGGCGGAATCAACGTCGGCCATTTCAGGTGTGCAGCCGAACAGGCTGTTATGGTGAAATCGCTGTTTCGTGCAACCACAAATCCCGTACAATCCTTAGGGTTTTTTACTGCCCCTTCGGGAAATGCAATCGATACTGTCGCAATGGATGTGGAGGGCATGTCTTTCAAGCCTTTCAGCAAACCCAAAGGTTCAAAAATCGGCATCAACTTGGCATGCGGCAAAGCGAAAATGACACTATCTGCAATCATCGATGCTTCATTGTTCAAACGCAATTCCACTTGTTTGCCTTTTTGCACCAGCTTTTCAACTTTGATACCTTTTAAAATGGTGCATGTATGCAGCTCTTTTTCCATGGTTTGCACAAGTGTTTCAATGCCGTTGGAAAAAGTTTGAAAGATGCCTGTTTTTTCGGTATCAAATGCGCGGTAATTGGCTACTTGATTTTTCTTCAAGCCACGAATCAAGCTTCGTTGCTGTTCTCCTGCTTCCAGCAATTCAGGAAAAGTCGACTTTATGCTCAAACGGTCGATATCTCCGGCAAATACACCTGAAAACAACGGTTCAATCAAGTTTTCGACCAACTCATTGCCAAATCTCCGTCTCAAGAAAGGTCCAAGCGGCTGGTCTTCAGCAGAAGTTGTTGTGGGCAGGAAGAAATCTCCCATAGCCCGAGCTTTGCCGGACCAGGAACTGATGCCTGAAGCAAGAAATGACCCAAAATTCGTCGGGACCCCCATAACAGACCCTGCCGGTATCGAATAAAGTTCATTTTCGACCGCCACTTTAGTGGTGCCAGGAGCACTTTGGATCAATTGGTCTTCAATGCCCAACTCTTTCGCTAATTGCTGGATACTGTTTTTTCGTGAGACAAACGAATCCGGACCACGCTCAATTACAAAACCGTCTTTTTGAAGGGTTTGGATTTTTCCACCAAGGCGATGGGCTGCTTCAATCACTGTAATATCAATCGCCAAACCTTGTTCTATCGCCAGTTTTTGTAAGTAATATGCCGATGACAGACCTGTGATGCCCCCGCCCACGACGATTACTTTATGCGTTTGTTCGGCCACGTTTAATCCTCACTTTCAATTGCTTTATTTTTCCGCCAGTTTTCTCAATACAACGTCAGTCAATCCATCAATGAATAATGGCTGAACGTTTGGCATTTCTGGACGGCGGTAGGTTGCACCAATATCGTCGCAAACAACTTTACATTCATAATCGTTATCGAAAAGAACTTCCAAGTGGTCGGCTACAAAGCCAACCGGTGTGTAAACGAAAGATGTGTATCCTTTTTGTTCAAACAAATCGCGCGTCAAATCCTGAACGTCCGGTCCAATCCAAGGTTCTCCTGTTTGTCCGGCACTCTGCCAACCGATTTCAACGTTTTCAACACCCGTAGCTTGTTGGATCATCTCAGCTGTTTCTTTTAATTGGTCGGGGTAAGGATCTCCGCTTGCGATGATCTTCTCAGGCAATGAATGCGCCGAAACAATCAGGCAAGATTTCGCACGTTCTTCTTCTGACATTTCAGCAAATGCAGCACTGACTTTTTCGCTCCAGTATTGGATGAACTTCGGTTCTTTGTACCAGCTTTCAACTGAAGTCAATGAAATGCCCGCTTTTTCAGCAGCTTCTGCTGCACGGCCATTGTATGATTTAACCGAGAAAGTAGAGAAATGAGGAGCCAAAACGATTGAAACGGCTTCTGTGATGCCATCTTTTCTCATCTCTTCCACACCGTCTTCAACAAACGGCTCGATGTGTTTAAGGCCAAGATATACTTTAAAGTCAATTTCGTCCTGTACTTCATTTAAACGGTCGCACAAGCCTTGTGCTTGATCTTTGGTGATTTTTGCAAGCGGTGAAAGTCCGCCAATCGCTTTGTAGCGGCTGCGCAAATCTTCTAAGCTTTCTTCGCTTGGCTTACGGCCGCGTCGGATATGTGTGTAGTAACGTTCAATATCTTCTTCTGAATAAGGCGTTCCATACGCCATCACTAATAATCCCATTGTCTTCTTCAACATAATCACCTCGAAATGAATTTTATTCTATTTTAAATTACTTTTATAAGCCGCACTGTATTCATGGACAAATGCTGTCAGACGTTTCAATGTATCCGGGTTAACTTCCGGGAATACGCCGTGGCCAAGGTTAAAGATATAGCCATCGTTCTGTAAGCCCATATCCAAAATCTTTTTCGCCCGTTCTTCAATTACCGGCCAGTCTGCCAGTAAGTAAGACGGATCGAAGTTGCCTTGAAGAGCTTTGGTCAAGCCCATAGAACGCGCTTCGGAAATCGGCAGGCGCCAATCCAAGCCGACTACGTCTACTGGAAGCTCATGCCACTCTTTTGCCAAATGGCTTGCACCGACACCAAAGATCGTCAACGGCACGCCTTCAGTACGCAACTCAGCAAAAATACGGTCCATGACCGGTTTAATGAAGATGCGGTAATCTTCAACGTTTAACGCACCGACCCACGAATCGAAAATTTGAATCGCTTTGGCACCCGCTTTGACTTGTGCTTTTACATAAGGGATAATGGTATCTGCCAATTTATCCATCAAAGCAAACCACATCGCTGGTTCTGAAACCATCATCGCTTTAGTTTTATTGTAACTCTTCGAAGGTCCGCCTTCGATCATGTAGCTGGCTAATGTGAATGGTGCGCCTGAAAAACCGATCAACGGCACATTCAATTGATCTTTCGTCAGCATGCGGATCGTCTCCAGTACAAAATCAACATCTTGCTCAGGATTGATTTCGCCTAGACGTTCGATATCCGCCATACTGCGGATCGGGTTGTCGATAACGGGACCGATGCCTGATTTAATTTTTACATCCACTCCGATTGCAGGCAATGGCGTAACAATGTCTTTATACAGGATCGCTGCGTCGTTATTATACTGATCTACAGGAAGTTTAGTCACGTATGCACATAGTTCCGGCTGATGCGTGATTTCCTCTAATGAGTATTTCTCCTTGATTTTGCGGTATTCCGGCTGAGAACGTCCAGCCTGTCTCATATACCAAACTGGTGTATGTTCTGTTTTCTCTCCTCGTGCTGCGCGGAGGTATGTGTCGTTAAATGTCATGAATTTTTCATCCCTTCAATCTTCTGCTTTTCTGTTCGTCTACCCATATCCGTCTATACTATAGACGTTCCGCCCTTTATTGTATAGATTGCCGGCGCATTTGTCATAAATTAGACGCTTCTCTTTTCACTTGTTCGTCAAACCTGTTTCATCTAGTTTTCTTAAGGGAAGAATATAAAGAATGTATTATTTATTTCAGGAGGGATTTCAATGAAGCTTTATATGACGACTGGAACATACGATTTCATGAAAAAAATGCGTGACAAGCACCCCGAAGAAACGATGGTCCTTATGCAAGGTGAAAATACAACCTTGATGCTCCACGAAACAGAAGGAAAAACCATTTTCCAAACACCGCGCCGTTACGAAGTTGTGGACGGCACAGGAGAGTTTAAAGAAAAAGGATTTTTCGTCTTCAATAATGTGCCGGTATCCGATGAAGGCCGCCCTGTTTTTGAGCACCGGTTTAAAAATCGTGCTGGCGCCATCGAAAATGAGCCGGGATACATTGCCTTCCGTGTGTTGAGACCGCTTGATTCAGATACGTACATCGTTCTGACTGAATGGGAGTCACCTGCTTTTTATGAAAAATGGAAAGAATCTCAAGCATTTGCACAAGCTCATTCAGGACAACCCGAAAACAAGGCTGGAACTCAACGCCCCAATATTTTTTCAGGTGTATCATACATCAGTACGTACAAAGCAAAACCTGAAGAAGAATAAATACAGCCTTCATTAATCTGAATGGAAACATACCTGAAAAGGAGGAAATTAATTGGTTTTTGTTATCTTTATTTTAGCAGCGGCACTTACCGTGTTCGCATCCATCAAGCTGTCCCAATACGCCGATGTCATCAGTTCTAAAACGGCGATGGGCGGTATGATGGTCGGTACCTTATTATTGGCGGGGGCTACTTCCCTGCCGGAAGTATCAACCAGTTTCTCAGCAGCAGCAATCGGGAATGCGGATATTGCAGTCGGCAACATGATCGGTTCAAACCTTTTTAATTTGTTCATCCTTGCCGGATTCGACTTTCTTTTGAGAAGACGCCAGATCTTACACCGCGCCTCGCGTGATAACATCTACACGGCCCTTCTTGGGATTCTGTTGACGATTATGGTCATTCTTTCACTTTGGCTGCGTCTGGATATACAAATTTTAGGCGTCGGCTTGGATGCTTTAATTATCGCTATTACGTATATTGCCGGGATGGTGGCCATCAACAAATTGCCTTCTTTGGATCCTGAAGCCGAAGCAATTGTTGAATCGGAAGAAGAGCCTGAAAATCCAAGTGCTTCGCTTTCATCAAAAGCGGCAATTGCCCGCTTTATCATTGCCGCTCTGGTCATTCTTGCTGCTGGTACCGCCTTATCTATAACCGGCGATCAGATTGCAATCATTACGGGAATCGGCTCCAGCTTTATCGGAAGTTTCCTGATTGCAGCAGCTACTTCATTGCCCGAAGCCATCTCTGTTTTTGTTGCCTTGCGCTTGAGTAATGTCAATATGGCTGTCGGAGCAATTCTTGGAAGCAACATCTTCAACATGATCATTTTGGCTTTGTCCGACCCTGTTTACACGGCGGGCCCTATCATGTTGGATGTTTCCGGTGCGAACATGATCATCGCGGTCGGTGTTCTGATCATGTCTGTTTTGGCGCTATTTTCACTTTACCGGAAGAAAAGTGCTTCTACACTATCTTATGCACTTCCATCGGCAATTATCATCGTTATATACTTTGCAGCATCCTATTTAAACTTTACTTATTAATCAAATCGCCCCAAAGCGCAGCCATCTTCCAAGCGGGAGGTGGCTGCGTTTTTTTGTTTCCATGAATCTGTATCTTCGGCCTGTCCATTTTCACAGTTCTTTCGAACTCCTTTTTCATAATTGACAGATTTTTGTGATATGCTTTTATAACAGAAAGGAGTTATGACAATGAATGAAAAACTATACGCCGGCTTAGATGCCGCTTATCCAGAGATGGTGGAAATTCGCCGTCATTTGCATATGAATCCTGAACCTTCTTTTCACGAAACCAAAACAGCCCAGTATATACGCCAGTATTACGAAAAATTAGGTGTGGAAGTCGAGCACGGTGTCGGTGGAAATGGCGTCGTCGCCAGAATTCAAGGCGCCAAACCTGGCAAAACCGTCGCCTTGCGTGCTGATTTCGATGCTTTGCCGATTCAGGACCAGAAAGAAAATGTGCCTTATAAATCAACTGTTGAGGGCGTCATGCATGCCTGCGGACATGATGGCCACACAGCCACTCTGCTGGTGCTTGGAAAAACCTTGCACAATATGCGCAATGAATTGGAAGGCACTTACGTATTGATTCACCAGCATGCCGAAGAGCTGGTTCCCGGTGGAGCTAAATCGATGATCGAAGCTGGTGTTTTAGAAGGAGTCGATGTGATTTTTGGCACTCATCTTTGGTCCACCACGCCATTTGGCAGAATCGACTTGCGTGTCGGCCCGATCATGGCCGCTGCAGACAGCTTCGAGCTGAAAGTTCAAGGACGCGGTGGCCATGGCGCCAGCCCCCACGAAACAATCGACGCAGTCGTCATCGGTTCACAAATCGTCTCTAACCTGCAGCCATTGGTGTCCAGACGAGTGGATCCATTGGAATCAGCTGTGCTTTCCGTCGGCTCGTTCGTAGCACAGAATCCGTTCAATATCATCGCGGATCAAGCGGTCTTGTCCGGTACTGTCCGCTCATTCAAAGAAGATGTCCGAAGTCTGATGGAAACAGAAATGGAACGCGTCATCGAAGGCACCAGTATGGCTAACAACAGCCACTACGAATTCAATTTCAAACGTGGCTACCCACCAGTCGTCAATCATGAAAAGGAAACGCATTATGTAAAAGGTGTCGCCGAAACCGTGCCTGGAGTTTCAGAAGTCTATGATTGCCCACCTCAAATGGGCGGAGAGGATTTCGCTTATTATCTGGAGGAGATTCCTGGAACTTTCTTCTTTACAGGCGCTATGCCGGATGGCGATGTATACCCCCATCATCATCCGAAATTCGATTTCAAAGAAGAAGCCATGCTGCTGGCAGCTAAAACACTTGGTGCCGCGGCCCTTAATTTTCACAAATAAAAATCCAAACCCGCCGGCTCATGTCAGCTGACGGGTTTGGATTTTTTAATTTTTCTGTTTCAATACGGTTGCTGAAATGAGGGAAACCAGCAGAATGACAGCGAAGGTCAATAAAGCGGTTACCGGCTCTCCCAGCAACAGCAATGTCACAGCTGCTGCTGCACTTTGCAGAACCTGCACGGCCATGATGAGTTTCCAGACAGCCTGCTGCCTGCTGAAGCGGGTCAGTGGGAACAGATTGTCCATCCGGAAATGCTGGGTATGGGTCAGCCCCTGCCATATCTGGATGACCGTTGCGAATGCCAGAGCACCTGCAAATAACGCCACACCGATTTGGAATGGAATAAACCATGCTCCTACCATGATGATAACAGTTAGGCGAACCCATAAGTAAAATAATTCATCGGAACGGACAAAAGTTCGCCACACCAAGTAAAGATGCGCATTTTGGGGACCCGGCTTGATAAGGCGATAAAGCCCATTCAGCCATGTTCTCGGTTTAATTTTTCCTTTTAAATGAGGGACGTCGGTAAAGTAATTGGCGAATTGGTAAAAACGCAGCATGCGGTTTTCTTCCAGTCCAATAAAATGTTCATAAGCAAAAGGTTTTCCAACCGCTTTCCCTGATACCCATTTTCCGTACAATATAATGGCGAAAAGGACAACGACCGCGATTATCAATTGCTCTTCTATATAGAAGTAAACAAACAGCCCAACCAGCAAGAGCCGCAACATCCGGTCCAGCCAGACGTTGTCCCCTGCCCCTTGACGACGGAAAGCAAATTCCGTTTGGACACTCCACCATTTGATCAGCAACAGCAAAATCGGGAAGCCGATCAAATAGGACGAAGGTAAGCCATATAGTGCGTTGACCATCGGCAATGAAACGACAAAGACAATGACCGGCAAATACAATTGGGAAAAGAACGACCATTTTAAAGCCGGCTTCAGAAATTCATCCAGTTTGCTTTCCAAAGGCAGAAAATACACCGAGTCTGCTTCCTTCAACAAAGTTGAGGGCGGACTGAAAGCCAGCAATAAACCAAAGATAATGGCCAACACCAAAGCTCCAGGAAATTCCGGCGGGATGTTTTGAATCCATTCACTATAGGCAAATCCAGCAGCGCCTAAAGCAAACAGCAAAACTACAGCAATATGGCCAGTGAAAATATATTTTAAATAGTTTTGGACTTCCAATGTGTATTTCTGAAGTCTCCGTGACCAAACATCATGCAAACTCTTCATTTAGCTCATCCTCGGTCATCGCAATGTACAAATCATCCAATGATGCTTCCGGCATATTGAAGGCTTTCCGCAAGTCATCCATTGTGCCACTGGCGCGAACCCGTCCATTATGAAGCAGGATGATCCGGTCGCAATAGCGTTCTGCCGTAGACAAAATGTGGGTCGACATCAGCACCGATGCCCCTTTTTTCTTTTGTTTCTCCATCTGGTCCAATAAGGATTTAATGCCGAGTGGATCCAGCCCGACAAACGGCTCATCAATGATATAGAGCGCTGGATTTACGAGAAAGGCACTCATGATCATCACTTTCTGGCGCATCCCTTTCGAGAAATGTGACGGAAACCATCTCAGGCGCTTTTCCATCCGAAACTCCTTCAACAGCTCAGCAGAACGCTTTTCAAACAATTTTGGATCCATATTATAAGCCATCGCTGTCAGTTCCAAGTGTTCTCGAAGCGTCAGTTCCTCATACAATACCGGAGTTTCCGGTATGTATGAAAAAGAAGAACGATAAGCGTCCATGTCTTCTTCAAAAGTTTTGCCGTTCAAGCGGATTTGCCCCGATTTCGGTTGCATCAATCCGATGATATGTTTAATCGTTGTACTCTTTCCGGCACCGTTCAATCCGATGAGCCCAACAAGTTCTCCTTTTTTTATTGAAAACGTCACTTCCTGCAGAACAGGTTTGCGTGTATACCCGCCTGTCAACGCGTCAACTTCCAATATTGCCATATACAACACCTCTTTCTTTCTATTAAACTATTGTACCAAATCCAGCTGTCGAATTCTTTTCTGATATGGCAATTGTGGTAAAATGGGAAAAATGGAAAGGATGATACCAATGACAAATTGTATTTTCTGCAAAATCATTGCAGGTGAAATCCCAAGCGTGAAAATTTACGAAGACGAACATGTTTTTGCTTTTATGGATATCATGCCCTTGTCAAAAGGCCATACTTTGCTTATTCCCAAAACACATCGCGAATTTGTCTATGACTTGGCACCTGAAGAAGCAGCCAATCTATTTTCCGTAGCGCCTAGAATTGCCAAAGCCATCAAAGAAACGTTTGAGCCTGAAGGCATGAATCTATTGAACAACAACGGTGCCAAAGCGGGCCAAAGCGTGTTCCATTTCCATCTGCATTTTATCCCCCGCTATGGTGAAAGTGATGGGTTCGGTGCAAAATGGATGACTAAAGAAAAGGAATTCACATCTGAACGCATCCAGGAACTTGCGGAAAGCGTCAAAGAAAAATTAGCCGCTGATGCTTGATTTTCTAGGGTGAACAGGATAGAATCAGTATAAGTTTTTCGCCGGCGGTCATGAGGACACGTCCGGGAAAAAGAAACTAGCACAGAGCTGAGGAGAGATGAGAAATGAATACGAAGAATTTAGTTTTAATGGCGTTGCTGGTCAGCGTCGGAGCCACTCTTTATGTGGTGATTCCAGGCATTAACGGCGGGATGAAGCCCGATTTCATGTTGACCATGATGTTTGTCGGCATCCTATTATTCCCGAATGTAAAAAATGTGTTTTTATTGGCGGTAACGACGGGTGTTCTATCCGGACTGTTTTCTACATTCCCAGGAGGATTTTTCCCGAATATCATCGATAAATTCATCACGGCATTTGTTTTCCTTGCTTTGGTGATGATCCTGAAGAAATTCGTTTCCAAATTGCCAGTAACCATTGCCCTTTGTTCAGTCGGAACTTTATTGTCTGGAACGATTTTCCTGTCTGCTGCCATTTTTGTAATTGGCGCCAATATCCCATTCAGCCTGTTGGTTGTGACAGTGGTATTGCCTGCAGTAGTGATGAACGGAGTCGCTTTCGCTTTGATTTACCCGATTGTCATTACATTGGTCAAGCGTTCAAAATTTGAAACGGCTGTTTCGCAAGCAGCTTAAACCTAAAGCTTTTCGTCATTATTTTTGGCGAAAAGCTTTTTTTATTGAATAGTCATTCAATTTTATGTTTTAATTAGTTAAAATAAAGGAAAAGAAGCTTATAGGAAGAAAGGGGCGTTTCATACATGAGAGCATCAAGGTTTTTCTTAGGACTCGCTACAGGTTTGGCAGCAGGAGCTGCAACGGCCTTATTTTCTGCACCGCAATCAGGGCAGGATTTGCGTACATCGGTAAAGTCGACATCATCTGAATGGAAAGAGTACTTAAACGAACTGAAGGTAAAAGTGAATGGCTTAAAAGAGTCGATTAACCATTTAACAGAAGAAGCAAAATCCCAACTGCCTGAAACAGTTGAAGGATTAAAGTCTTCTTTGGAAAATTGGACAGAAAGCACTGCACCAGCTAAAGAGCATCTTCAATTGGAGATCATGGCAATCCAGAATGCTATTGAAGAATTGCAGAATACACTCAGCAAAGATAAAAAAGACAAAGACGACGATGATAAACCGAAAAAAGAAAAAGTCGATGACGATACACAAACTGCGTAAAGCTGGATTTTACGCTCAGTGAAGTTCTTTATCCCTTCTTTACAGAAGAACGGACTAGAGCAGCTGCCTTCGGGCGGCTGTTTTTTTTTGCGTTTCATACGTAGAAAAAAGCAATAGATTAAAGGAATTTTTCAAATGTAAATTATTTTACTATTCTTACTTTAATTACGTTTGCTTTACTGCTATAATAAAGAAAATATTTCGGAGGAAAGTTGGTGCCTACATGAACGAGAAGGAATATACCATGAAAGAGGCTATGCTGTTTAGCCAGCGCATCGGACAATTGTCAAAAGCTCTTTGGAAAGCTGTAGAAAAAGACTGGCAGTTATGGATAAAACCTTATGACCTGAATATTAATGAGCACCACATCCTTTGGATCTCCTACCATTTAAAAGGAGCTTCCATTTCTGATGTCGCAAAGTTTGGCGTCATGCATGTTTCGACTGCTTTTAACTTTTCAAAAAAACTGGAAGAACGTGAATTGCTGTCTTTTTCAAAACGGGATACCGACAAACGCAATACATACGTCCAACTGACTGAGAAAGGCGAAAAGCTCATGCAGGAAATGATTGAAAATTATCACGAAACCCCCCATTCTGTAATAGACGGTTCTCTTCAACTGCGCGAACTGTATGGAAAATTCCCTGAGTTTATGGATATTATGGCAGTAATCCGCAACATTTACGGCGATGATTTCATGGAGATTTTTGAAGCTTCCTTTAAAAATATCGAGAACCGGTTTAGTGAAGAAAACCATGTAATTGTGCACCAGGAAAGCCAGCAATAATCAGTGAATTTCCAAAATTAATTTATGGTTGCATTTCCTAAAAAATCATTGTATTGTATGTATCGACTCAAAAATGATTTTAGTAATAGGAGATGCACATATGCACTGCTGGAAAACGATCAATGTAAAAAAACAATATGGATTTGACCGGCTTTTCATGATTTCAGCGCTTTTTGGAATCGCTGTTTTCATGGCCTCCTATATCGGACTGGCAATCGTATACGCTACACCTCTATCCGATCAGTATTTCCTATTATTCATCTTAGCCTTGCTTGCTATTTATCCGCTTCATAAGATTCTGCATTTTCTGCCGCTGATCGGCTGTTATAAGTCATTGAAACTTATTATTCGTAAGCAGTTGAAAATCTGTCCGGCTATATTGCTTCATATAAATGAACCTGTTCCGAAAACCCGCTTTCTTCTCTCATTGGCTGCGCCTTTCCTTATCATGAACACAGCCATTGTGACGATGAGTACGTTGATGCCAGCCTATGGCCATTATTTTGCTATGCTATTGGCCTATCATAGCGGGCTATGTTTAACCGATATCATCTATCTGCGGAATTTGGCACGTTCTCCGAAGTATGCATTAATCGAGGAAACAGACACCGGCTTTGAAATTCTTGTGCCGCCGGTGGTTAGTTGATTCCTGTTTTTTCTTCTCGGATTTGTTATACTAGGTTGTAAAGTCAGAGGGGAGGAAATCCATGATTATCGCATTCATCGTTATGTTCTCCGTATTTTACCTTTTCCAGATAAATCGGATGACATTAGCACTTGTCACTTCACGGGAAATTCCGGAAGAAAATCACCAGAAAATATTCCGTACCATTAATATATTGATTACAATACTATTGGTATCGTTGTATGTAGGCGTAGAATTTACCCCTTAAATCCACTTGCCTCCTGGCAAGTGTCTTTTTTTAGGAAATTTACACTTCTTTGAATATTTATAGTAGAATAAATAATGCATCTAGATAGAAAGTTGGGAGCGAAATTCAATGAAAAAGTCCTTTTTAACAGTTACCCTGGCAGCATCCGTATTAGCCTTGGCCGCATGCAGTGATAGCGGAGATGGAGAAGTCATCGTATCTTCTGATGCTGGTGATGTAACAAAAGATGAGCTTTACCAAGAAATGAAAACGTCAATCGGTGAACAGGCTGTACAGATTCTGATGATTGAAAAAGTACTTGCCGAAAACTACGAAGTGACCGACAAAGAAGTAGACGCAGAATACAACAGCAATAAAGAAGAATTAGGCGAAAGCTTCGATCAATTCCTGGCACAAAATAACCAAACGGAAGAAAGCTACAAGAAAGTCATCCGCTTGAATTTATTGCAGGAAAAAGCGTTGACTGAAGACGTTGAAGTAACGGACGAAGAAATCCAAGCACAATATGACCGCCAAGGTACAGAGTTGAACGCCCGCCACATTTTAGTGGCTGATGAAGAAACTGCCAACTCACTCAAAAAGGAATTGGATGAAGGCGGCGATTTTGCCGCATTAGCTGAGAAAAACTCAACTGATACAGGATCTGCCGCAAACGGCGGAAACCTTGACTGGTTCGGCCCTGGCGCAATGGTTCCTGAATTCGAGGAAGTTGCATACGGGTTGGAAGTTGACGAAATCAGCGAGCCTGTGGCATCTGAATTCGGATTCCATATCATCCAGGTTCTTGATAAGCGCAAGGTTGAAGACCAGCCTGCTTTTGAAGACCAAAAAGAAGATATCCGTTCTGAACTTGCAATCTCAAAAGCGGATCAAACCACATTGCTTCCGAAAGTCGCTGACTTGATGAAAGAAGCAAACGTTGAAATCAAAGACGAAGATCTGGAAGGCGCTTTGGATGATATCTTGAATCCACAACCCGCTCCAGAAGCTGCACCAGCAGAATAATACATGAATGCAAAAACCCCCGCTCCCTTTTTTGGAAGCGGGGGTTTTCAGTCTTAAGAAACCATGCTATTTTAACTTTTCATTCAGGTTCAAACTCGGGCAGCATTTCTTCTGACTAAATTTTCGGTTTGTAGAAGGAACGGTTGTCCAAAGCGAAGACGCGTTCAGAAAACTCGCCTTCCTTGGTTTTTCCAAGAACGCGATCGAGCATCATCATCTTGGCATCAATATTATCGATATAATGCAGAATTTCCGCTTCTTTGATCATCGGTTTTTTCGGGCTGCCCCACTCTTCTTTGCCGTGGTGGGAAAGGATGATGTGTTGCAGCAGCATCACTTCTTCGCCTTCTATTTCCAGCTCTTCAGCCGCTTTTGCCACTTCCGTCACCATGATGGAAATATGGCCGATTAAATTGCCTTCAACGGTATACGTCGTTGCAATCGGTCCGGAAAGTTCGATGACTTTGCCGATGTCATGAAGAATGATTCCCGCATACAGTAAATCTTTGTTCAACCCCGGATAAATTTCAATCAAGGCTTTTCCTAATTTCAGCATCGACACTACATGATCTGCTAAACCGGATACGTAATCATGATGATTGCGCGTCGCCGCAGGATATGTCAAAAATTGCTGCTGGTATTTTTTCAGCATAAAACGGGTAATGCGTTGAATCTGCGGGTTCTCCATTTCAAACAGATATTTCATCACTTCTTCTAGTAATTCATCCGTCGATTTTTCCGAAGACGGCATCAGATCTGAAATCGACTGGTTTTCCTCGGGCTTTGCCGGTCGGATGCTTTTGATCCGCAATTGGTTTTTCCCTCGGTAGTTATGGATTTCCCCTCCGACACGGACAATGGTTTCCGCTGCAAAGATTTTTTCCTGTTCATCTTTCGTATCCCATAACTTTGCTTCGATATCTCCGCTCTTATCCTGCAAAACCAATGAAATAAATGGATTGCCAGTAGTAGTGACTCCTTTGACTGATTGCTTAATCAGCAGGAATTCATCAACCGTTTCTCCAACTGCACGCTGTGTAATTCCTTTAGTCATGAATGAACGCTCCTTTCGGTGTTGGCCACCTTGATGATCTGCGCATTAGGCCAAGCCTCCTGCATACCCTCGTGGCAAGTAAAATAAATGAACTGGTGATCCTTTTGCAGCTCTGTCACTAAGTTTATCATTTGCTGCAGCCGACTGCGATCAAAATGGACAAAAGCATCATCCATTATGAGAGGAAACGGATGGCTTTCCTTCATTGATACGGCCAAAGACAGCCTCAAGGCCAGATAAGCCTGTTCTTTAGTTGCCTGGCTGAGTTCAGCAATCCGAAAATAAGTGCCGTCTTTCCGTTCCGCCTCAAAATACCCATCCATGTTCATGGTTAATCCGTGATAAGCGCCAGCAGTCAATTTGTTGAAGTAATGTTGGGCCTGAGCCAATACTGCAGGCAGCTTCTTTTCTTTCAACTCATTCATCGTTCGGTTAACTGCTTCTATAATCGCTTTATTGATGGACCACTGTTTGGCTAGATCAGCGAATTCCGCTTTTTTCTCTTCAAAAAGCTGAAGCTTTTCTTCATAGGAGCTATCAGACAACAGATTACGGGTCACTTGCTGTTTATCGGCCTGTTCAGCCAACAACCCGTTGCGCTCTGTCTTCAGCGCTGCCAGGTGTTCTTCAAGCCGGCTAACAGCAAGCGGTGCATCATCCGGTTGCCATTCTTTTGGCAAGTCAATTTCATCCATTGTTTTTAATTGCCCTGAAACGAGATTCATTTCTTTTTCCAGCTGTTGTTTGCGCTCCCAGGCATCCGCTGCCCCGTAAAAATCAAATGCATCTTTTGCTTGGGCATAATCCAGCAATACCTGCTGCTCGTTTTCAAGTTGTTGCTGAAAAGCAGCCAAACGACTGCTCTCCTGCTGCAATGTGGATTGTTGTTCTTTTATTTTAGCGTATTTCTCCTGCTGCTGTCTTCTCAATGACAGTTCGGAGCGCAGTGAGGGCATCAATTCACTGATTGCTAATTCTTTGCCGCATGCAACTTCCGCTTTCTTGAGCCATCCCTGTTGCTGGTCCTCCAATAAACCGATTTCATGTTTTAGCCGCTGCAAACGCGCATGGCCGGCATGCACGTTACGGAGTTTTTCGAATAGCTCCAGCACCATTGTCCGGCTGGTATCAGGCTGTAAACCGATATTCTGCAGCATTTTCTGATAAGCGGCTTTGGCCGGACGCTGAAAATCCCCTATTGAATAAGTTGCAATTTCGTTTTTAATGGCATCCCGCTTTGCCATCAATCCGTCAAGCTGATGATCAAACTCCGCCACTTTTTTCGTGATTGTCTGGTATTCACTTTCTTTGCCTGCATAGTTCTTCAAGACTGTCTTGTATTTGCCTGACAACTCACCAGGCTTTGCTGTGTTAAAGAAAAGCCATGCCGCGGCTCCAACAGCCGCCAAACCCACAACAATCAGCAAAACCATGGATTGGGACATTCCATAACCTGCGATAATCAGGCCTAACGCAATCAGCGCATAATTGACCATCCGGCTGTTCCCACCACTGCTTGTTTGAAATTTTTCCGCTGCCTTGGCTTCTGCCAATTCAGCTGAAATGGCTGGCCATTCTTCAGCAGCCAGCCGTTCTTTCCCAGTAGGTTCTCCTGCCAGGAAAACAGTCAGCTCTTTTTCTGTTTGGGACAATCGGTCTTTTGCATCCTGCTGATTGCGCAGCCGGAAACGTTCATCTTCTTCTTCGACGTCCAGTTCCTGAAGGTGCTTAAGCAATTGTTCTTCATTGCTTAAAGACACATCCACCGCCATTGCCTGTTGTTCCGACAGTCCGAGCAGGGCTAATGTGGCCTCCCGGTCTTCGGACAGCCTTAATTGTTCTTCACCCTTTTCTTTTAGTTGAAGGGACAGCTGATGCCAATCCGACTCCCGGTTCAATAGATTTTCCAAATCCAAGAACTGATCAGGTTCTTCAGCCGGCGGCAAGCTGTCTAGCTGCTGCGTTAAATGTTCCACTCCTGCTTTCGCCTCTGACAGCTTGTCTATCAAGCGGTCCATCTGCCTTTTGCCATCCAGAGGAAACTGCACCCGCCCTATTGCGCTGAGCTGTTCGGTCAAAGCATGTTGATCGGCGATTAAGGGAGCTGCCTGCTGCCATTTGCTGATTTTTTTCAATTCCTTCTCTGCTTCCGTTTCCTCTGCTTCAATAGCCGTCAAGCGCCCGCCAATTTCCTGCAGCCGCTCCAGATAAGGACTGTATAATTCGGTCCGCTGTCTGTATTCCTTCAGCTGTCCTTCAATATCCCGAAGCTCTTCAGCCCGCATATTCATTTCCGGATTGCGCCCTCCTTTTTTGAACAGCAAGGACATTTCCTTTTCAAGTTGGTTTTCCAGGCGTGTCACTGCATCAATGCCTGTAGTTCCAGAAGCCAGCAGCGTGCGGCTCAGTTCATTTTCACTGAGTACATCAAGCCCCTGCAATTCATGAATAGAAAATGAAAAAATCGCCTCAAAAGAGGAGCGATCGTAATTGCGCAATAGCTGCTTTAACTCGGCTTCCGCTCCCCGCCGGCCATCCGCAAACCAAACCGTAACATCCCCCGCTGATTTGCCTTTGATCCGCTCAATCACCACTTCCCCATAGTCGGGGTCCGTTACGTGGAGTTTGCCTCCATATTTTCCGCCATTTTTCGGTTCATAGCGCAATTGTGCACCTTTGCGTGAAGGGAATCCGAACAGAATCTGGACAATGAATTGCTGCATGGTTGTCTTTCCGGCTTCATTGGGACCATAAAACAAGGCCATTTGGTCCTGCAGGTCGATGGTGCGGTTTTCATGTTTGCCAAAACCATATATGATCATTTTATCAATTCTCATGATGTCACTCTCCTGCCTGCATGCTGCGCCGGATTTTTTGTTCAGCTGCCAGCTGAAGATCTTCGACGGCTTCATTTTCCAGCGGTTCCAAAAAACGGCTGATCTTCGGATGCCTGTATAAATCCTTCAGTACCGTCTTCCATTCTTCGATATTCCATTCTTCCACCGTCTGAATAAGCAGGGCTCCAAGCGGCGAAAGTTCGCTTTCACTTTCTATCTGCTCAAACCCAACCCCTTGAATCCATACAAGGTGATCGAGTGCCTCCATCGATTCACGGAGCATTTCAAGTAATTCATTTTCCGGAATCTCTGCAATCAGTCCAAAACTCTCGGTATCCAGTTCAGTAAACATCACTTCCACAATTCCTGTCCCAATGGTTGCCCCATAAGCGCTGAGCTCTTTATGGCAGACATCAATCAATTCATTCATATGAAGAAGCCCTTTTGCTGAAATGGCCAACCGATCGAATTGGACGACGGATGTCGGGATGAAATCCAAAGAGGTGTCCGTTTTAGTCAAGGTAACATCATAAAAGCCTTTTGGTCCGGACTCCTTGAGATGGCGCCCTTGAATGTTTCCGGGATAAATGATTGACGGATCCTGATGAAGCTCCTGGCGTTTATGGATATGGCCAAGTGCCCAATAATCATAATGCCTGCTGAGCAACTGCTCTTTCCTGAATGGCGCATACACGGCATGTGACGCATCGCCGTCAAGGCTGCCATGCAGCATACCGATATGAAAACCGGCTGTCCCTCGCGCTTCCGGGTACTGCTCAATCATTGCTTCACTGATATGCCGTTTGCCGTAACTGAAACCGGTAAACACCACCTGCCCTCCTGCAGTTTCCAAAGTATATTGGGAGACTGCATCATCGAAAGCATGGACATTCTCCGGGAGTTCAAAACGTGTCCAATTGCCGCTCAAGTGATCGTGGTTGCCGTAGCTGATAATCACTGGAATCCGCTGTTCCTCCAGCCTTTTCATCCCCTGCTGAAAGCGGGCTTGTGCACGGAGGCTGCGGTCTTCACCGTCGTAAATGTCTCCGACAATCAGCACAAAATCCGGCTGCTGTTCAAGGGCATACTGAATCAGCCGATCGAAAGCATCCATCGTGCTGTCTTTCAGCTTGTTCCACTGTTCTTTCTGTAAACCTTTCATGCCGACAAACGGGCTTCCCAAGTGTAAATCTGCCGTGTGGATAAATCGAATGGATTCCATAATTAACCCCTTTTAAAAGACCGAATATTTGTTCCTATTTTACCATGGAATTTCCATAAAAAAAACTGTTTGCAGAAAGTTTCCTGCAAACAGCCCATTTGGTTCGAATTTAAAGTAACGTCTCGTGATTCTTCAGCTGCGTTGAAGGCATATCCTTACTTGCTATTGCCCAAACGGATCGCTTTGCGGATGTCCTTCAGCGATTGCGACGAACCGTACATCAGCACTCCTCCTCGGTAAACACGGGCTCCGAACCAACCCAGAATTCCGATGGTCACCAGCATGATTGCAATCGACAACAGCGGCTCCCATAGCGGCAAGTCCAACATGCCGACACGCAGAAACATCACTAATGGCGCAAAGAATGGAATAAAAGAAGAAATGGTCACATAGCGGGCTTCCGGAATGGAAATCCCTGAAAATGCAATGAGCGATGCGATGATGATCAAAACCATCATCGGCAACATCAACTGCTGCACATCTTCAGTCCGGCTGACCAATGAACCGAGCAAGGCCGCCAGTACAGCATAGAGGAAATAACCCAGCAGGAAAAACAGAATGGCAAACAGGAACGTGCTGATCTTCACTTCCGAAAAGCCCATGACGCTGAAGAAACCTTCTGTCAGGTCCGTACCGGCCGTTTTTATGGCAAAATAACCGGCCAGTCCGAAAATCATCATTTGCAGAATACCCAAGCTGCCGATGCCTGCAATTTTCGCAAACATATGCTTAACTGGCGACACACTGGAAATGAGGATCTCCATAACACGGGATGATTTCTCTGTTGCCACTTCCATGGCAATCATGTTCGGGTAATAAATAACTGCTACATAAATGAGCATAATCAGGACATAAACCAGTCCTCTTGCCTGGCTTAATTCTTCCTGTGATTTGGATGATTCTGAAATGGCTTGCCGTTCAAATTCGACCGGCATAAACAATTGGCCTACCTGATTGTCATCCAATCCGAGTGATTCTGCCGTCAATGCTGTATGTATGGCTTGAACTGCAATTTCAATTTCACTGCCGCTCCCCATTTCGTTGGCAGATTCGGATACATAGCGGGCACTCAATTGCTCATTTTGCGTTAAAACCAAGTAATCATCGATTGTGCCTTCCGCAATGCTTTCCTGTAACTCCTCTTCAGTCAGATAAGTCGGAACAACTTGGATGCCACTGTCCAGTGCTTCCAGCTGAGCCTGCAGGTCCGGCACAAGGCCCGGAGCCTCTTCCAAAACATGCAGAACGTTTTCCTCTGTTTCATCACCATCAAAGACGGCGATAATATTCGATATATTCGCTAAGAGAAAAAAAGCCGCAACGACAACCAGTGTTGTAATGATAAAAGATTTTGTTCTTGCTTTAGTCATGAATGCCTGCTTGAAGATAATCCAGAAACTATGCATGGTGTTTCCCCACCTTTGCAATGAAAATTTCTTCCAAAGAAGGTTCTTCCAACGCAAAATGACGAAGTGTCCCCAACTCCATCGCTTTGGCCAACAAGACCTGTGCCACCTCTTCATCCGTTACTTGAAACAATGCGCCCTCTTTTGTTTTGGTAAAATTTTCGACACCCGGAAGAGCACTCAAGTGGCTGAGGTCGGCATCTACGTTCAAACGGACTTTTTGTTTGCCGAAGGAACGTTTCACTTCTTTAATCGATCCGCCAACCACGACTTTTCCACGATCCAAAATGCTCATGTCGTCGCATAATTCCTCTACGTGATCCATCCTATGGCTGGAAAAGACAATCGTTGCTCCTTGTTTCTGAAAGTCCAGAATGGCTTTTTTCAACATTTCCACATTGACGGGATCGAGTCCTGAAAAAGGTTCATCCAATATCAACAGTGAAGGTTTGTGCAATAGTGATGCAATCAGCTGGATTTTTTGCTGGTTGCCTTTTGATAATTCCTCCACTTTTTTCTGGCCATAATGAGGCACTTCAAAACGTTCCAGCCAGCCAGCTGTTTCGCGCTTGGCATCTGTTTTTGACATCTTTCGCAGCTGCGCCAGATACACCAATTGATCTTCCACTTTCATTTTTGGATACAGACCGCGTTCTTCAGGCAAATAGCCGATATCTGGACTGCTGGCATATGTAATGGGTTTGCCTTTCCAACGGACTGTCCCTTGCGTGGGGTCCAATAAACCTAGAATCATCCGGAACGTCGTCGTCTTGCCGGCTCCGTTGGCACCGAGGAATCCGTGCATGCCTCCTTCTTCAATGGACAGCGAAAGATTGTCCACTGCGGTGAAATCACCGAACTTCTTTGTTACTTGTTCTACATATAAAGCCATTTCCGTTCGCCCCTTCCTTTATACATACTACGAAGCATATGACGAAATGTTTCAAAAATTGCAGGACATTTTCACAGAAACCCTATATACTTAAAATGAATATCCATTCAGAAAGGATTGATTCTTCTTGAGGACCTACAAATTGACTGCATTCGAACAAACAGGCAAGCAGATAATGGACGAAACCTTCACTGCTGAAACTGATGAAGAAGCACGCGATAAAGGAAAAGCCATTTTGGAAGAAAAGGGATTGACCAAGCAAACGCATCGTTTGGCATCACCTGCCGGAAAACTTCTTCTTTTCCATTCATAGGAACCTAAAAAGCATGGCGGAGAACATTTCCGCCATGCTTTTATATTTCACTTCAACTCCAACAGACAACAAAAAGATCTGTGGGTTTTTCTATATTTTATACACCTTTAAATTCGGGTTTGCGCTTTTCCACGAACGCCTGGATGCCTTCTAGATGATCGGCTGATTTCCGCATAGCTGACTGGGCTTTTGCCTCCATCTCCAGTACCTGTTCCAATTCTTTGACTTTCAATTGATGCAGGATATGCTTGGACGCCAATTTGGCGCTTAGCGGCGACGCAATCGCTTCAGCTGCGTAGCTTTCAGCTTGTTCAAGCCCGCGTCCTTCAGCTGTCACTTCCTCAATCAACCCTTTTGCCAATGCATCATGCGCTTTTAAAGTTTGTCCTGCCCATATAATCTGCTTGGCTTTCGGTACGCCGACACGTTCTTTCATAAAGAAATGGCCGCCGCCATCCGGCACCAGTCCAATGCCGATAAAGTTCATCGCCAATTTACTGTTTTCTTCCGCGATGACATGGTCGCATGCCAAGGACATGCTGAAACCGAGTCCTGCTGAGGCTCCGTGAATTGCCGCAATTGTAATTTGCGGAAGCGTATAAAGTGCTTTCGCCAATCGGCTGACATCTTTCATGACCAATTCGATATCCATCGGATTTTCCGGATCCATCATTTCTTTGATGTCTCCACCCGCTGAAAACGCTCTGCCTTCGCCCCGGATGATCAGCACTTGCAGTGTGCTGTCCTGCAGCAGCGATTCAAAGCAATCAGCCAGCTCTTTCATCATGGTTCCGTTCATTGCGTTCATGGATTTGGGACGATTCAAAACCAAATGGCCAATCCGTCCCTGCTTTGTCAATTCAATCGTTTCATACATAAAAAAAGACACCCCTTCGTAAAAATGAATTGTCATTCACGTTTACGTATTCGGTGTCTCCCTTAAAAAATCCTCTATTTATTTAAAATTACATGCTTTCGTATAACGCCTGTACCGGTTTGATCAAGACACGGTTCACTTCTTCGATCATTTGGCTCAATCCCATTTCCGCTTCAAGCATAGCCAGGATTTTTTCGTTTTGCTGAGCAGCTTGTGCAGTGCTCTGCGCGTCCATCATTTCTTCTTCTGTGATTTCTTCGCCTTGAGTCTGTTTTTGCTGAAGAGAAATCTGCAAATCACGGAAGCTTTTGAACAATTCGTTCGCTTCGTTGTCTGAAGTCACTTGTGCTACGGCTTCTTCTAATTTTTTGAACTCATCTGTAGAACGGAACGTGCTTTCCAATTTGTTGATGTCGTCGTAAATGTTTACTGCCATTTTCATCAATCTCCTCTGTAATTAGTTTAGTACCATGACGAAAATCCCTTGGAAGATTCCGATGAATCCTCCCAGAAATGCGCCCAATACGGTAATCATCTTAAATTCTCTCCGTGATATCCCAAGCACCAATTCTTCCAGGCGGCTGAGCGGCAGAGAATCGACTTGCTCTTTCACCATACCTTCCATATCAATCTTCAATATGGTTTCTTCCAATTTATGCTCTGCTTGCTCGAAGACAAAGTCTGTCACAAGTGGAGTAATATTGACACTTGTCCATTCTAACCCTCCTGGCCAAGTCTCTGCAAGTGTTGCGTTTAAACGGCGGGATACCGCCGCTTTTTCACGGACATATTGTTTGACTGCTGCCAATGCCGTATCAAAGTCGAATTCTTTCAGCAGTTCATCGGCTCTCCGGTCCTGGACTTTTTCCCATTCACTGAATGCTAATGTTCCGACCAATTCAAACGTACGCGGCGAGTTAAGGAATTTGATGATCTCCGGTTGGATGCGGTCAACTAATGGCCTTGACTCGCCAAGAAGCGAATGCAGCATATGCCCGAAGCGCCCGCGCGACTCCAGGAATTCATCCAGCAATGACTTGATGGTCTGTCTGCCATGCGGCGATTCAAAGTAAACCGTCCCTTGATCGATTGCGTACTGTACTCCTTCAAATAACTTTGTTTCCGCTTCCGCTTTCCAATTGTCCGGCATCAATTCACGAATGGTTTTCCCTTCAATGTATGCTTGCAGCGAATCTTTCTGAATCTCGACCAATTCATCCAATTTGCCTTCAATTTTAACATCCACACCGGTTTGTCCTGCTGCCAACAGCCAATCGTTAAACGATTTTGGCGAATCGAATACGTGTTTATTCAGCTGCCGATTGATCCAGTTTTCTACTTTCACACGCATTTCATCATTGAAAAAACGTTTTTTGAAAGTTTCTGGAGTCAACAGATGTTCAACCACGGTACGGCCCAATTGACGGGATAATTCATCTCTTCGTTTCGGAATCAACCCAGGCGTAAAGGGCATGCGCCATTTTCCAATGTATTTTGCTTCGTAAGGCCAGAATAGCATCTTGATCGCCAAGTGATTTGTCAGGCCACCGATCAGCGCGCCTACAATTGCCATAAAAACTAAAGTCCCTATAATATTCACTTTTGTCACTCATTTCTTTTTCTGCTTTGTGTATTTCCTGGAATCCCCTATAATAGAAAGAGTATAGCAAAGGGGGATCTGCATGCTTCAACATTTTAAATTTAAGCCGATGTTCGAAAATCGTCAACTGCCGGGGTGGGACATTTCCTTTTTCTATAAAAACGAACGGATCACTGGAGAATACCATCCGGATGGCAGCATCGTTTGGCGCTCTAAACCGCCTCAAGACGAAGAAACCATCAAAACAATGATTCACGAGCTGATGCTCTATCATGTATACGATTAAAGCGCTGGAAAGTTCCAGCGCTTTTTTTCGTCCGCTCTTTCAATTATAGGGAACACCGGAAGAATTGAACAGCGAGAGCTTCTCGACAAATAAAAAAGGGAATGCCCCTTTACCCAACTGATTGGGTTTGGGACATTCCTGATTGGATTTTGTACATTTGGAAATAGGTGCCGCCAAGCTTCATCAATTCTTCATGAGAACCCGCTTCGGCAATTTCTCCTTTTTCCAGGACCAATATACGGTCAGCATTTTTAATCGTCGACAAGCGATGCGCAATGATGAATGTCGTTCTCCCTTTTTTAAGGACATCCATGGCATGCTGGATGATTTCTTCCGTTTCTGTATCGATATTGGAAGTTGCTTCATCCAGGATTAAAATCGCGGGATCAAATGCCAAAGCTCTGGCAAAAGAGACCAATTGCCGTTGACCGGAAGAAAGGGTACTGCCTTTTTCCACTACCGGCTCATCGATGCCTTTCGGCAAATGATTCAATACTCGATCGCCTCCGACTGCCGCCAGCGCATCGACCACCATTTCCCTGGTAATCCGTTCATCACCCAGCGTGACATTCGATTCGATTGTTCCACTGAACAGGTACGGATCCTGCAGCACAATCCCCATATGCTCCCTGACTGCTTGTCTCGGCATATCGTTGACATTGGTGCCGTCAATCGTGATGGCACCATCCGATACATCATAGAAACGGAACAGCAGGTTCATAATCGAACTTTTTCCGGAACCGGTATGGCCAACTAAAGCCACTGTTTCTCCTTGCTTCGCTTCAAATGAAATATCTTTCAGAACATATTCCTGCTCCTTATAAGCAAACCAAACATTTTCAAAACGGACATTGCCTTGATAGCGAGCTACCTTTTTGTCCACTACAGGCTCCCCTTTTTGATCCAGCAGACGGAATACCCGTTCAGCCGCCACCAAAGCCTGCTCTAAGCGGCCGAACTGATTGACGATGCCGTTGATTGGATTGAAGAGACGGATAATGTAATCGATAAACGCATACAGGACACCGACCGTCACAACTGTGCTGCCGGACATGGACGCTCCCCCGAAATACCAGACAAACAAAATGAACGTCATGGAGCGGAGCACGCCCACTAAGTTATAGGAAGCCGCTCCTTCAAGCACCAATAATTTCTTCTGGTATTTATAATGTTCATCGTTCAGTTCAGCAAACTCATCCTTCATCTGGCGCTCACGGCGGAACGCCTGAATAATCGTCATGCCTTGAATCGATTCATTGATCATGGCATTCATTTCACTGACTTTTTCCCGTACCACATGATTGTAGCGGGCCGCATATTTTCGGTAGACCAACATCCAGACATAAAGCAGCGGAATCAAAACCAGGGTCATCGCAGCCATTTTCCAGTCAAGGTAAAACAAGGCGATGTAAATACCGCCCATATACATGAAACTGGTGGCAAATTCAGACAAGACAGTCACAAACAAGTCACGGATGGCTTCTGTGTCATTGGTGATGCGCGATACCACCTTACCCGCCGGCAAATTATCAAAATAGCGGATCGGCAAGGTTTGTGTATGCTCGTAGACATCATTGCGCATCTTGCGAATAATCCGGTTAGCTCCCTTCTGCAAAAGAATGGATTGCCAATACCGGAAAATCGCCGTAACAATCGCCAATGCGAAAAACAAAGCCAGCAGATAAGCAATCGGTTCAAAGTCCAACGCATCTCCTGAAACGGCTATGTGGTTATCGATAATTTCCTTGGCAATCAGCGGCGCTGCCAAATCGGCAGCTACTGCAATCGCCAGCATCACCAATCCCAAAATCAGCACAGATTTAAAATTTAAAGCATATTGTACTAAACGTCTTCCTGTTCCCATGACTACACCTCCTCGATTTGCTGTCGGAGGTATTGTTCGTTATACCAGCCATTCGTTTCCAGCAAATCACCATGAGTTCCTTCTTCAAGTATCTTGCCATCTTCCAGCACCACAATCCAATCGGCGTGCTGTACTGTAGACAGCCTGTGCGTAGTGATGATCGTAGTTTTACCGGAACGTTCTGCCTGGATATTTTCAATGATGCGTGCTTCCGTTTTCGCATCGACGGCTGACAGCGAATCATCAAGAATCAGGATTTCCGGATTCTTGATCAAAGCACGCGCAATAGAAATCCGTTGTTTCTGTCCTCCGGATAAAGCTACGCCTTTTTCACCGACCAGCGTATCCAGTCCATTCGGCAACAAGGCCAAATCTTTTTCGAAATAGGACAAGCGCAGCGCTTCAATCAATTCTTCTTCACTGGCATCCGATTTTCCGAACAGGATATTTTCCCGGATTGTCCGTGAAAACAAGACATGGTCTTGAGGCACATAACCAATCCAACTGCGCAATTGGTCTTTCGTCAATTTCTTTAATTCAATGCCATTCATCAAAATAGATCCTTGTCCCGTCGGATACTCTCTCATCAATTGTTTGACGAAAGTCGTTTTTCCGCTGCCCGTCTTGCCGACAATGCCGAGTGTTTGGCCACTGTTCATGGACAAATTGATGCCTTGTAGATTGATGGCATTAGACTGTGGATAAGTGAAACTGAAGTCCTTGAAGCCGATTCGTTCCGGCAGCCCTGTTATTGCGGGTTCTTTTGGATCCGTTACGTCTTCCGGATAATCCAATGTCTCATTGACACGGTCAAGGGAAGCATTGCCCCGCTGAAGAATATTGATCAGTTCGCCGATTGCAAACATCGGCCAGACAATCATGCCCAAATAGACATTGAAAGCGACCAGATCTCCAAGCGACATGGTTCCTTCCGCCACCAGAAACGCTCCATAACCGAGCCCGATCATATAACTGATAGCAGTCAGCACCTTGGTCACTGGAGCAAACAGCGCATCGATCCGCTCAACAGCCATGTTTTTCTCATAGACATCATCGGTCATCTCAGCAAATTGCTGCTCTGACGCACGTTCTTGGACATATGCCCGAATCACCCGAACGCCTCCGACTGATTCCAAAACATTGTCATTCATATCTCCAAACGCTTCCTGTGCTTCCATATAGCGCACGTGGATCTTTTTGCCCAGCATCTGAACGATAATTGCCAGTATCGGCAAAGGAATCATCGCCAGGAACGTCAATTCCCAAGACACCAGCATCCCCATAGCCACAATGATGGTCGCCATGTATAAAGTCGAGTCCACCAATGTCAAAATACCAAATCCGGCTGTTTCGGAAATCGCCTTCAAGTCATTTGTTGAACGGGCCATTAGATCACCTGTCCGATTTTTCTCGTAAAAAGTCGGTGTCATCTTCAGGAAATGCCCCATTAAACTTGACCGCAATTGGCGTTCAATGACATAGGCTCCGCCAAACAATTGATACTGCCAGACAAAGTTGATGAAGTAAGCCAACACCATCGCCACGGCGAGAACAGCAATATACTGCCACATCAATTCTGCCGTCAGTTGTTCCTGTGCGATCGAATCGATGGCGACCCCAATCAGCCAGGGCGGAATAATTTCTATAATATTTGCAATGAAAAGCAGGCCGATAGCTGTGGTGTATCGCACCCAATTTTCTTTAAAAAACCATCTTAATTTCCATAACACATCAAACATTACTTACGCCTTCTTTCTTTTTCCCGTTGGCTAATCGCCTTCTAACGATTCCTTAATCATGATTTTCCCTTTTTGAATTTGTTTCATCTCCAACATCTCCTCGTATTTTTTTATCCCGCTTTAACGTTCAGTACGACTCCTTCTTCTCCGAGTGGGAGTCTACTGTCCGTAAAAGTCCGATTGGATCAACTAACACTCAGTGGGGAAAAACTTCCACTGAGTGAAGTTTCTCTTTATTTAAACAGTTAAAAAACTGAATAAAACACAAAAAAGCGCACGCCTGGTTTATGGGCGCACGCTCATATAAACAAGACAAGGTAGCAGACCCGTCCTGTTTACTTCTAATTCCGAAATAAATTTAAAGAATAATAACAGAAGGGTCTGGCGATGATATTAAATTGATTGAAGTTGTATTTTTAAACTTTTCCATCGTCATTACCTCCTTTTCTCTTATCCCACGTTAACGGTCAGTCCGATTTGATCAACTAACACTCAGCAAAAATTCGACACTGACTGAAGTTTCACTTTATTTGTTAAATCAAGAGTACCAAAGTCTTTTTTGAATTGTCAACATTTTTCGAAAATAAATTTTCCAAAAAATAGCGGATGTTTCATTCTGAGGTCTGAGGGTAATTTAGAACTAAGAGAATAAGGCGAGGTGAAAGGAAATGTATAAAAACATTGCAGTGGCTTATGATGGATCTGACGGAAGCCGGATTGCATTCGATAAAGCTGTTGAATTTGTTAAAGCGTTGCCCGATACCAAACTTTCAGTGATTTATGTCAATGAAGATTATCGTGAGAGTGTCGGTTACATGAGTACAGGCACTGCTTCAGCTCCCGTAATCTCAGCAAATGTCGACAGTAATTATGCTCAGTTCATGCCACCTGAAATTGGCGATGAAGGTTACCGGCCACCAAACGACTACGATAACTCAACAGTGGAATATTCAAAGCACATGCATAACTCTATCCAGCAGCAATTGGATATACACCAAATTAAAGCTTCCGTACTGGCTCTGGAAGGAAATGCAGCTAAAACGATTGCCGCTTTTATCGAAGAGCAGAAGATTGACTTACTGGTCATCGGCAACAGCGGAAAATCGGGATTGCAGAAATTCTTTGTGGGTTCAGTCAGCAAAAAGCTGATCAAAGATTCAGCCAGCTCCATTTTAGTCGTCAAATAAGAAACCCGGTCTGCTGGACTTATATAACCATCAGCAGTACCGGGTCTTTTTAGCATAAAAGTGAAAAACGATCACATTTTCATCACAAATTGAGCAGTTTAACTTTACGATAGATGGGTAAAGATTACTAGTAGCAAAATTCAGTTCGACCAATAGGAAGAAGGGATCACCCATGCCAAGACATACTGTTTATTTTCTATCTTCTCACCAGGACCGTGGATTGATGGCTGAAATCTGGGCTAATCGATTAATGCTTCCTGACTGGGAAATTCGCAGCGCTGCATGGACGCAAAGCCCTCAATCTTCTTTCAATGAAATTCCTCTAGAAGTAATGAAAGAAGTGATATTGGATTTGCCGCCAGTTGAACCACGCAAATATAATTCTGAAGAAGTGAGTGAAGCCGATCTGATCATCGCTTTACATGATGGAGAGCTGGAGCATGGAGATATCCCAACGGATCTACCGAGCCAAAAATTACTGCGATGGGACATTCGCAACCCCGAGCTGCGCAGTAGCGACAGCATTGAACAATGGGCACTTTATCAGGAAATTTGCGACGAAATCGCTGTGAATATAAAAAACATGGAACCTTATTTCCGTGCAGATTACGTATAAAACCTTCACCGGTATATTGGTGAAGGTTTTGTGCGTCTTATAGATATTTTTCGCTAAATGTTATTCCAGAGTTCCGAAGGCGCCGGATCAGCTGAACGTTGCAACAGGAAATCTCACTTTTAGTTCATGGTCCACTAAACGGGCGCTTGTGCTTTTCTAACTATACAAAACCGCTCGGACCGGACTCCCGTCCCCGCCTTTAATCTTCAGGGGCAATGCCGCTAATCGGAATATCCCTTCTGCTACATCATCGAGTACGATTCCTTCCAAGATAAAACGCTGATGACGGTTCATTGCCTGATGCATCGGCAATTCCTTGCTGGTTTCGGGATCGACCGATGGCACATCGACTCCTAAAAGATTGACTCCATTGTCTGTCAACCATTGGGCAATCGATACATCGAACACTGGCCAGGTTTCCGGAAATGCAGTTCTGTTTTTCCAGGAAGCCGTTTTCAACAAGACAGCTGTAACGCCTTCTTCAAGTGGTTTCAAATCAGATAAATTGATTTTGTTAAGTCCACTGACGTCCATGACCTGCGCTTTGCATAAATAGATGTCCAATGGCAGCTCATGCGTTTGCAACCCTTGGTCATCGTAATGAAAAGGTGCATCGATATGAGTGCCGATATGGGTACTGCTCTGCAGTTTCCCGACATTGACTGATCCGCTTTCTTGTTTAGTTACAGAAAGTTCATAGCTAAACGGCACATCTCCCGGCCATTCCGGCGTTGTGCCACTCAATTCCATCGAAATATCAATAATTTTTTCAGGTTTCATTCAAGCCACCACATTTCGTTCGTTGCTGAAATTTTTATAAGTTTCATTTTCCATAATGTTCTTCAGCTTTTCTGCCACTTGTTCGACATCGCTGAACGATGTATAGAAAGAGATTGGCGCCAACCGGATAATGTTCGGTGCGCGGAAATCCGGAATGATTTTTGCTTCTTTCAAAGCTTTGCAGATTCTTGCCGCTTCCGGATGGGCAAAAGCGATATGCCCGCCTCTGGCATCGTCCTCTATCGGTGTCACATCGACCAGTTCAGGAACCTGTTGGCCAATAAGCTGTCTTAGAAGTGTTGTCAGCTGCAGCGATTTTTGGCGGATTGCTTCAATGCCTGCTTCTTCGAACAGTTCCAGGCTGCCCAGAAGAGGAGCCATGCTGAAAATATGCGGTGTCCCGATCTGATAGGCACCTGCTCCTTCAGCTTTGGAAAATTCATGATCCATATCGAACTGGCGCGTCTTATCAGAACCGAACCAGCCAGCATTTCCTGGCAATAGGTGATGATGCCGTTCATGCAAATAAAGGCCGCCAGTTCCACCCGGTCCGGAGTTCATGTATTTATAATGGCACCAAACAGCAAAATCCACACCAGCGTCATGAAGTTCGTGTGGCATAGCGCCAATTGAGTGCGCTAAATCAAAGCCGACAAGAATGCCTTTTTGATGGGCAGCTTCTGCAATTTCCCGTATCGGCAACAACTGGCCACTCCGGTACAACACAGACGGCAACAGCAATACAGCCACGTCGTCTGTCAGCTGTTCGATAATATCATTCAGATCTAATGTATACCCATCTCGGCTCCCCACTTTGCGCATCGCTTCAGCCGGATCCAATCCACGCAGACGAAGGTGGCTTTCCACCGCGTAAATATCCGATGGGAAATTCAAATCGTCCACGACGATTGCAAACCGCTCAGGCCTCGGCTGGAACACTGTCGACAGCATTTGATGGATGTTTGAGGTGATCGATCCCGTCACCATCACTTCATGCGGCTGTGCACCTACTAAAGGCGCAACACGCGCACTCAACGATTCCGCTAACGTAAACCACGGATGCTCCCCTTCGGTCCATCCATCGATACCGAATGTCTTCCAGCTTTCCATCAAGTTCTGCAATGCTGTTTCTGCTCGCTTAGACATCAATCCAAGGGAATTGCCGTCCATGTACACCATTTCTTTCTCCACAAAAAACTCCTGTTTAAAATTCGCCAACGGATCCTGTTGATCCAATCTTTTGCCTGAATTCATTTCCATCCCCCTCTAGCCATTAAATCGCATAAGCGACTGCGCCTAGAACTGCCGTCACCAGTACGACAATCCAAGGAGCCAGTTTAAAATAGACTAACATTGTAAAGGCGGTTATCGCAATTGCAAAGTCGACAGGGCCACGGATTCCTGATGTGAAGACAGGATCGTACAAAGCAGCCAGCAAAATTCCGACCACACTTGCATTAACCCCTTTCAATGCAGCTTGCACACCGGATTTTGTCCGGATAATACTCCAAAACGGCAAAGTTCCCACGATCAGCAAGAATGATGGCAAAAACATGGCAATTACAGCAATGACCACTCCCCATCCCCCATTCATCAATTGCCCCAAGTAACCAGCCAGGGTAAAGAGTGGTCCTGGAACAGCCTGTGCCGCACCATAACCGGCAATAAACGAATCCGGTGTCATCCAATCCGACACTACTTCACGCTCCAGCATCGGCAGTACAACATGTCCGCCGCCGAAAACAATCGAACCGACACGATAGAAGATATCAAAAATTGCAAAGGAAGCAGACTCGATAAACGGGCGGATCAGCGGCAAACCGATCAACAAAGCCGCAAAAATCGACCAAGCCGCAATGCCGGTTTTTTTGCCGAAACTTAATGCCAGCTTCACAGGTTCCGGTGCATCTTCCTTACGGTAAATGGCATATCCCAGGACGCCTGCTAGAACAATCACTCCAATTTGAGCCCAAGTGGTCGGTATTAATAAAATCACAATAGCTGCTCCTACGGCGATTGCAATCCGTTGCCTATCAGGTGCCAGATTTTTGCCCATACCTAAGAGAGCGTGCGCCACTACAGCCACCGCTACAATTTTTAACCCCTGTATCCATCCGCTGTCGAATGAACCATTGGTGACAAGCAGTGCAAACAATACCAATAAAATGACCGAAGGCATTGTAAATCCGAACCACGATAAAAACCCACCGAACATTCCGCCTCGCAGCATTCCGATGGAAATCCCCACCTGAGAACTTGCCGGTCCCGGAAGGAATTGGCAAAGAGCCACTAAGTCTGCGTAAGCCTTGTCATCCAACCACTTTCTTTTCGTGACATACTCATCTCTGAAATAACCAATATGCGCTGCCGGTCCTCCAAAGGACGTCAGCCCCAATTTCGTAGATGCCTTTAAAATTTCTGCATAGTTGTTTTTTTTCTTAGCCATAGCCCTCTCCTTTAAAAAAATTATTCTCACTTCAAGTATAATCTTTTGCTTATATAAGTGAACATTAAATTTATGTAAAGATTATGAACCGACCTGTCATAAAGTCATTTACTATTGACATTGCTGAAAAAGACATTGATACTATTTAAAGACGCTTTGCTAATCTCTATTTCTGCATGCCTGTCGAATCGGGCTTATATTCGGGTCCAGTTCAACATTACCAAAATACAGTCCACAACTTATATGATAGATAAAGATCATGAAGCGGCCCTCCTTTGAGGGTCGTTTCACTTTGTTTCAGAGACTTGGAGGCGGGAAACTTTATGGACCTGTATACAAATTTGCGCAAAGGGGAAAAAGGTGCCTGGATCAGTATCGGTGCGTACGTCTTCCTCAGTGCCATTAAACTAACTTTCGGTTTTTTGGGTTCTTCTGAAGCCCTTAAAGCTGATGGTTTAAACAACTTGACGGATATTATCGCTTCAATCGCGGTCCTCGTTGGTCTGAGGATTTCCCAGAAGCCGCCGGACGAAAACCATCACTACGGACATTTGCGCGCCGAAACCATTGCCTCCTTGTTGGCTTCGTTCATCATGGCGGTTATCGGGCTGCAAGTTCTGATGAATGCGGTCCGTTCGATTTTCGAGCCGGTTGCTGAAGTTCCTTCTTTATTCACCGCCTGGATCGCTTTTTTCTCCGCTATCGTCATGTATGGCGTCTATCGCTATAATTTAAAACTCAGCAGGGAAATCAAGAGCTCGGCGGTCCGTGCCGCAGCCTATGACAACCGTTCAGATGCACTGGTCAGTATCGGTGCCGGAATCGGAATCATCGGTGCAATTTTCGGAGCACCGGTCCTTGATATCATTACAGCTTTCATCGTCGGGTTGATCATCATCAAGACCGCACTGGATATCTTCAAAGAGTCTGTCATTACCTTGACGGATGGCTTTGACGAAGATGAAGTGGAGACCTTGTCTGTGCTGGTAAGAAGAGTCCCCGGTGTCATTACACTGCGTGACTTTAAAGGACGCAACCACGGCAATGTCATGTTCATCGATTTGACGGTCAGTGTCGCTCCTAACTTGAATGTAGTGGAAAGCCATTGGATTACTGAAGAAATCGAACGCAAAATCCAAAAGGTGAAACCGCATTGCGTCATTCTCGTCCATATTGAACCGGATTATTCTTTTACGGCCGCTCAGGAAGATGACTTTGACGAATAAATGAAGTAAGATGCTCAAACACAATAAAAGTCCATGGCTTTTCGGAAGCCATGGACTTTTATTGTGTTTCATATACCGTTTTAGCCAATTTCACATCATGGTTAATAAAATCTTCCGCAATGGCATGGCGAATATTGCTTTCAAGCCTTTCTTTCATTTCAACATCAGCCACTTGTACTTCCACTTGGAAATCCAATGCCGAATTCCGGAAATCAATAAACCGAACATCGGCTTTTTTTTCAGGTATCCCTTTCATCAATTCCGCCGCCTTTATTGCGGCATCTTTGAGAATCCTTTCAATTCGTTCTGTATCGCTGCCGTATTCGACACTTACGACAACCCGAGCATATAATTGTGCACTGGAACGATTTTTAACGATTTGTTCGATAAAATACTGATTGGGAACTACCAATGTCCCTTCTTTCAATGTCTCGATAACAGTTGATCTGAGTTTAATTTTTGTAATACGTCCAATCTTTTTATCGATTTCCACCATTTCACCGACTTCCATCGGCCTTTCAAACAGAATAATAATGCCTGATACAAAGTTGGCAGCTATATTGCGCACACCGAAGCCGATGCCGATTCCTAGAACACTGAACACGAAACCGAGAGCTGTTAAATCTAAGCCAACTGTCGTGAAACTGATGGCCAATGCCAGGAACATCACCACGTAATACAGAAGCCGATTAATAGTATAGCCCATGCCAATGTCAATATTGAATTGTTCATAAACAAACGGCATGACGTAATGGTTAAATGCTTTTATGAGGCGGCTGGCAAATGTCACAATCATTATAGCCACTATTATGAGCAGAATGGATATCTCCACTCCTTCTGTTTCGTAAAAAGGCAGCGTTAACCATTGTTCTCTGGAAAAATAGAAGAGGAAGAAAAGGATGCCTCCGTAGAGCACAAGCCAATTTAAGACATCTTCAATCACTGGGTAAATACGCTCTTTGAAATCTTTGGAAGGGCTCAGCTTCCTAAAGAGGAATAAAACCAGAGATTTTGCTATGAGTATCAATGCAAGATAAACGAAGAACATGAAAAATTCCCCGATAGACAAATTCCGTAAGAAATCAATTCCTTTAAACAACTGGCTGCTTTGCATCATTTCCCTCCTTTACCGGCTGATGACGGGCGATTCTAATAAGATATTATAAGAATGCCGGCCAGTGGCTTCAGCAAGTTGGTCGACCTTTCGTTGAAGCGCAATATGATCGTATGATTTCAACTGATTTTGATCGATGTTTTCCAGAATATAGCCGTGAACTTCCCATAGTTCTTGGTGATGCTGGCAGGGTGCAAGTTCAGCTGCCACTTTCAATGATTCCATCATGGAGGTCAAAACCGAGATATCTTCTTTTCCATAATGGGATAACTGGTAAAAAGTATTGTACAAGATATTTTTATAAGATGGAAAACGGTACAGCACCCGCTCACTTTTCTTGCCGCCCCCCAAAAGGAATGGGCCAGTTTTCAAACAGCCTAATTGCCCTAACAGGCGACCTAGCCGGATGATGATTTCATTGGCAGTGTTGGGATCGTTAATCCCAGGAGAAATAGCACGCAAGGCAACTTCGACTAGTTTTTGAATCGCAAAATCGAAATCCTGTTCAGAAGTCCTGGAAGTCCCGAGCGAATAAAATCTTGCAGCAGGAAGCTCCAACTCCTTTACTTTGTAAATATGAAAAATCGGCTTGCCTTCGTATACATAATCTCCAGTTTTGACAAGAATCTCTACTTTCAAGTCATGTTTTTCTGCGTAATCCACCAGCTTGCCAAAAGAAAGATAGTGAATATAGCCTTCTTTTTCTGCCTGATGGATTTCTTTGATGCCAATCGGATTCCATTCTATTGCTTCTCCGTTTTCGCTTTCTTGCAATTCTCTGATTTTGGAAATAGCTCGTTCTGTATCTCCAATCAACTCATTGACTAATTGACCAACCTGCACATGGGTAGCAATGTAATGAATAAAGTAAGCAAAAGTGGAGAGACAGAAAAAGGCGATAACAATTCCAACAAACGTGGAAATTACGTCAGTACTATATAAATCATCTCTCATAAACAGCAATGATAATGTATTGTAAATGAAGCCACTGAGAAAAATCCCCAAAACTCGCCAGGTAATTTTATCGTGAATGAAATTTTTTAATGTTCGTGGTGAAAATTGTGAAGAATACATAGTCAGAACAACCAGTATTGTTGAAAAAGTAAAGGTGGTCATGGTCAAAAGTGCACCTGATAGACTCCCCATAATAGTCTTAGCCAGATCAACATTCGGCAATAAAATTGAAGGGATATAAGGCTTGAGTCTTTCAATGTATAAAAGGTCAATGTAGAAAAACGTAATCGACAGGAGAACTGCCATCAAGATATACAAAGCTGGAGTAAGCCACAGTTTTTCCTTCATCCAAAATGATAGCGACTTCATATTTCCTCCCCTCTCTTGTCACGCCCTTTCTAATCCCCTTTCCCTTGATGGCTTTTGGACAAACAAAAAAGGCTGGATAGCTTCCAGCCTTTGTTTCATCTTCATTTTAGCAGCATCGGCAATTCCTTGACGCCGCGGACAATCATGCCCGGCCGCCAATCTAATCTATCGCTGTCTGCAGCCAGCTTCATTTGCGGAAACCGTTTCAACAGACTGGCGATGGCAATTTCCCCTTCCAAGCGCGCTAGAGGTGCTCCAAGACACATATGAATTCCTTTACCAAATGCCAAGTGCGGACTTTTTTCACGCTCGATATTGAATAGCTCAGGATGTTCGAATTGCGCTTCGTCATGATTTGCAGAATTCAACGACACTACCACCAAATCGCCTTTTTTCAGTTGTTTTCCTTGAAACTCGAAATCTTCGCCCGCCCATCGCGACGTGCTGAATTCCACGGGTCCATTAAAGCGCAAAGATTCTTCGATGGCTTGAGTAATCAGCTCAGGCTGCTGTTCCAACAGTTGTCGCTGCTCCGGATGTTCCATCAGGGACAACACTGTATTGCCGATCAAATTCACCGTGGTTTCATGTCCGGCGATGATCAATAACGTCACTACACCATACAGCTCACGTTCGCTTAACCGGTCACCTTCTTCCTCCGCTTGAATGAGGCTGCTGATCAGATCATCTCCCGGTTGCTCCCGGACTTTCGCAAACCACTGTCCCAGGTATTGGACAAATTCATTCATGTGCTGATAGACAGTAGCTCCCAGTTCTCCACTGGTCCCTTCAATCAGTGAATTGGACCAAAGCCTGAATTTATTACGGTCAGCCGAAGGAACACCTAAAATTTCACAAATGACAATAATCGGCAGCGGAAAAGCAAATTCATCAATCAAATCGATTTGATTTTTTCCTTCCATATCCGCTAATAGTTCATCCGTTATTTCCTGGATCCTGCCCCGCATACCCGAAATCATTTTAGGCGTAAAAGCTTTCTGGGCAAGTCCGCGCAGCCGTTTGTGATCCGGTGGGTCAGCAAATAGCATGTTTTGTGTAAAGACACTCAACATGTCCATACTGCCCCCATAGATTTTCGACATATCCTTAATAAAACGGGGGTCTTTCAAGACTTCTTCTGCGTCTGCATATCGCGTCACCATCCAGCCGCTCTGGCCATCGGGAAAACGAACCGCGTGCACAGGGTCCTCTTCCCGTAATTTGCTGTAGACCGGATAGGGATTTTGTGTAAATTGTTCCGAAAACAAGCCGTAATTACCGGTACGGTCTGAAGTCATTGCCACTCCTCCTTTTTCCTTTTCTATACCCCTCCTCCACTGGAATCATCTCGTTCAAATTTACCAAATTCTCCTATATGTTATTCCTTCAATTCATAGCACACTTTGCACTCCATTAAACACGGGTTTGCGTTTTTCCTTAAAAGCAGAGACGCCTTCCAAATGATCTTCTGTCGTAATCATCATTGCTTGCGTGATGCGTTCCTGTTCCAAGATTTCCGCCAATCCCATCGTCGCCGATTGATCTGCAATTTTCTTCATCAGCCCGAAGGCTTTAGCTGGGCCGTTCGCCAATTTTTCAGCAAAGCGGAAGGCCTCTTGCTCCAATTTTTCCAGTGGATGCATATGATTGACGATGCCCCATTGATGAGCAGTTTCAGCAGTAATCGGCTGTGCGTTAAAAAATAATTCCTTGGCGCGGTAAGGGCCGATTAGGCGTGGCAGGAAATACAAACCGCCCCCATCTGAAATCAGCCCCACTTGAGAAAAGCTCATAACGAATTTGCTGTCTTCAGCCGCTAAGATGATGTCGCTCGCCAAAGCGATGTTAAAAGCAGCTCCTGCTGCAAAGCCATGGACCGCTGCGATGATCGGCTTTTCCAGTGAACGCATCGCCAATACCACTTTGTTCAATTTTCCGATATGGTCATATGTTTCTTGAGATCCCGCTTGGCCCATCGTCTTCACATCTCCACCTGCAGAAAATGATCTGCCTGCTCCTGACAGGATAATTACCCGGATGTCCGGATTGCTGGCAGCGCCCAGTATTTCACGATGTAACCCTTCAATCATTTCAGGGCTGAATGCATTCAAACTGTCAGGCCGATTCAGTTGCAGCGACAGTACAGCCCCTTGCAATTTAACGTTTAAGTGTTTATTTTCCATTTTGCTTCCCCCTCAATCTTATTTGATAACCAATTTTCCATCTTCTAGCCAAGGCACAAGGTCGATCAATCCGCAATTAGCAATAAAATCAATTTCTTCTTCAAATCCACTGCGCATCAGCATTTCTCCTACCCGTGAATCCTTCAAAATTTTTTCTGCCTGGTGAGCATTCG
Source organism: Planococcus wigleyi (assembly GCF_014836985.1). Taxonomy (GTDB): domain Bacteria; phylum Bacillota; class Bacilli; order Bacillales_A; family Planococcaceae; genus Planococcus; species Planococcus notacanthi. The sequence goes on from NZ_JACSPU010000006.1 coordinate 162,778, forward strand.
AACGGTAAAAAAGACGCGCTGCTTTTGCCGAATCCGTCAACTCCCAATGGTTTGTGTGGTTCATCAGACAATCCACAAAATACCCCGCGCCATATAAATCCTCCATGCAAAATTCTCCGCCTGATCCTGAACAGACGGCGACAATCGTTTCTCCACGATGGACTGCAACTATCTTCTTTGCTACTGCCTCCCCATTCAACAAACTAGCGGTGTACACTTTCTTTGCAGCAGCAGATTTCCGTATGGCTACGGTTCCATTTGTGGTCGACAGCAGTACGGTTTTCCCTTTGATTTGCTCCTTCAACTGCAACGGATTCGGATCTAAAAAACCTTCGATGGTCTTGCCATTGTATTCCCCGACCAAACAAAAACTGTCGGCCTCTCTTCCTTTCGCTTCACGGAGCGCTTCTTCGCCATTCAACACCGGCACGACTTCGTTTGCCCCGTGCCAAAAACAGGCTGTGATGGTCGAGGTCGCCAGCAGCACATCGAATATCACTGCGGTTTTATCTTCTTGCATTTTGGCATCATCAATTTCTTCTTTTTTCAATAATACATGAAGTTTCGGCACCGATTCACTCCCTCTGCGCTGTCGCCAACGCATGCTGCATCAAACTTTTAACAAATTGATTAAAATGAGAAAAACGCGAATCCTGCGTTTGTCCTTTTTTATAACGATAGTAGATTTGCTGAATGATCACAGCCAATTTAAAATACGCAAAAGTTAAATAAAAATGCATATTTGAAACATCCCGCCCACTTTTTTCACCGTAGCGGGCAATAAATTCATTGCGGCTATAAAACCCATCCAATACCGTTACCGGCGGTTTGCCAAGCCCATTTTTAAGCAATTCAGGATCATCTGCCTGAATCCAGTAACTCATCGCTACACCTACATCAGCCAGCGGGTCGCCAACTGTCGTCATTTCCCAATCAAACAGTCCTGTCATATCGGAAAAGTCTTCCGAAAACAAAGCGTTGTTCAGTTTGAAATCGTAATGGATGATGGCGGGTTCCCTTGAAACTGGAATGTTTTTCAGCATCCACTCCTTCAACTGCTTTACGCCTTCAATGTCGTCGGTCCGGGCGCGATCATAACGCCCAATCCAGCCTTCCACTTGCCGTTGCATGAAACCTTCAGGCTTGGCGATGTCAGCAAGCGGTGTTTTTGTATAATCCAACGCATGAAGTTCAACAAGCAGATCGACCATTTTCTCCGAAATTTTTCGGCCCAGTTCTTTCGTCGGTTCAATCCCTTCTGGAAATTCGGTATCCAATACAATGCCATGCCGCCTTTCCATCACAAAAAAAGGACTGCCAATAATGGATTCATCAGCTGAAAATACAAAAGGTTTTGGTGCTGTTTTAAAAACCGGATGCAGAGCGGACAAAATTTTATATTCACGCTCCATGTCATGCGCTTTCGGAGCGACCGGCCCTAAGGGCGGTCTTCTGAGTACAGCTTCCCAGCCGCCGATTTGCAGTGCATAAGTTAAGTTCGAATGCCCGGTACCGAATTGCCGGACCTTCAATTCCCCTGTCGGCAGCTCATCGATATGATTGCGCAGAAAACGTTCAAGCTCTGCATAATCCAATTCTTCTCCAGCTCTTACCGGAATCGTCATGTTTTTCTGTACCGACATGCTCCTTCACCTCTTCAACTAAATTTTCCTGCATTCAGAAATAACCCGGAATCTTGTGTATTTTTCGCCTACCCCATTCAGTTCTGTTCTTCCCGAAGTGCTCGCCTCAAAATTTTCCCAACATTGGTTTTCGGCAATTCATCGCGGAATTCAATAACGCGCGGTACTTTATAGGCAGCCATCTTGTCTTTTGCCCAAACTATCAACTGTTCTTCAGTGATGTCAGCTCCTTGTCTTTTCACAACAATCGCTTTGACGCTTTCCCCACGGTACGGATCAGCAATTCCAATGGCCACCGCTTCCTGGACAGCCGGATGTTCATAAAGAACTTCCTCGATATCCCGCGGATAGACATTATAGCCGCTTGAAATAATCAGGTCTTTTTTGCGGTCGACGATATAGACATAGCCGCTTTCGTCCATCTTGGCGATGTCACCTGTGAAAAGCCAGCCGTTTTTCAAAGTATGTGCTGTCTCTTCCGGCATGTTCCAATAGCCTTTCATCACTTGCGGTCCGCGAATGATCAATTCCCCTATCTCTCCGGTCGGCATATCTTCTTCTCCCGTAGCCAAATCGACGATTTTGTACTCCGTAGAAGGAAAACCGATTCCGATGCTCCCTGGCTTTCTCTCGGCAAAAGGAGGATTGCAATGCGTAACCGGTGACGCTTCAGACAACCCATAGCCCTCTAAAATTTTGGCTCCTGTTTTGTTTTCAAATTCCTTCATGGTTTCCAGAGGCATCGGCGCACTGCCGCTATTGCATACATTGATGCTATCTATTCCGTACTCTTTCGCTTTCGGATGGTTGGTAATGGCAATATACATCGTCGGTACACCGGGGAATGTCGTTGGTTGCTCCTGCTTGATCGTTTCAAGTACCTCTTCAAGATCAAAGCGCGGCAATAAAATATTTTTGGAGCCGTTTAAAATCGATAAATTCATCGCAGAGGTCATGGCAAATACGTGGAATAATGGAATGACCGTCAGGCAGCTTTCTTCACCGAACGTCACTTCATCTTTGAAAAACTCCTGGGCTTGCAATGCGTTGACAGCAATATTGCGGTGAGTCAGCATAGCACCTTTGGATAGCCCGGTCGTTCCACCTGTATACTGCAATACGGCTACATCTTCTGCTGGGTCAATCGCAGCTGAAGCGACTTTGCCATCCCCTTTTCCAATAAACGAATCAAAATGAATAGCCTGTTCAAGCTCAGGCTTTTCCGTTTCAAAACTGACGACAATGATATTTTTTAAAGCAGTGTCTTTTGCGATCGCTTGAATGCGCGGGTATAGAGGCTCATAAACGACAATGGTTTCCGCTCCTGAATCGTTCAATAAATAACTCAGCTCTTTTTCCAAGAGCATCGGGTTTATTTGTGTGACAATGGCAGCTGCTTTTAAAATCCCGTAATACGAGATGATGTATTGCGGACAATTCGGCAGCATGATGGCAACGCGATCATTCTTATGGATTCCAGTTTGCTGAAGTGACGAAGCAAAGAGCGTCGAGAAAAGGTCCAATTCTTTGTAGGAGATTTCTTTCTGATAAAACTTAATTGCGGTATGATCCGGAATTTTCTCCGCTGTTTCCGTAAGCAATTGCGGCATTGTCTTCTCCGAAAACTTCATTTCTGCAGAAATTCCTTTTGGGTAATGGCTCTTCCAAGTCTGTTCTGTCTTCATTTTCATCCTCCTTAGTAGTTAAAAAGACGTGTGGGACATACCATTAAATACTAACCAGTTGGTATGTTCAGAATATTACCATTATGTTAGCGTTTCCAATTTAAAAATGCAAGTCTTCATTTATTATTCAATAGAATCTTCAGAAAAATAACTTGACGTTCAAATAGGCTTACGGTATTGTAGATTTAACTTGAAGAAAGAGGTGAGGCATTATGGCGATTTTATTTTTGAATACACAATTCCAGTCTATAGTGTCTCCTTCTGTGTATCGCTGACGATACGCTTCTTCCATTATGCCCGGAGACCATGGACTGCGAATTGCGCGCATCCATGGTTTTTTATTTTGCATAAATTAGGAGGAATTATCATTGACGAACATTAACCAGTACGGCTGGAACTCCAGCTGGAAAGAAAAAATATCCGTACCGGGAATTCCCGGCCGCGTAACTTTAGAACATAAAAACTTATACCGCGTAGCAACAGACAACGGAGAATGGCTTTGTTCGTTATCCGGGAAATACCGGCACCAGCATAGCCGCACCGAGTTCCCATGCGTCGGGGATTGGGTTGTCGTTGAGCAGATGCCGGGCGAAGAAAAAGGCATCATCCACCAGGTGCTTCCCCGCACTTCACAATTTTCCAGAAAAACGGCAGGAGAAACATCCGATATTCAATTGATCGCCGTCAACGTCGATACCGTATTTCTGACGATGTCACTGAACCATGATTTTAACGTTCGCCGATTGGAACGTTATTTGCTGGCAGCTTGGGATTCCGGTTCTAACCCGGTTATCGTCCTGACTAAGAAAGACCAGTGTGCGGATATCGAACCTTACCTGCGCCAAGTCGAGAGCGTGGCATTTGGCGTTCCGGTCTACGCTGTATCCGCCCATACAGGAGAAGGCATCGAGGAATTGCAGAAGCAATTGGCCGGCTCCAAGACGGGTGCCCTGCTCGGTTCTTCTGGAGTCGGAAAATCCTCTCTAATCAATGCCCTGTCCGGCAGTGAAATGATGATGGTGCAGGACATTCGTGAAGATGACAGCAAAGGCCGCCATACGACAACACACCGGGAAATGATCCTGCTGCCTGGAGGCGGACTGATGATCGACACTCCCGGTATGCGTGAATTCCAGCTCGGTGATTATTCAGAAGGCGTGGAAGCAGGTTTCAACGATGTCGAAGAATTGGCGCTTGCTTGCCGTTTCCGTGACTGTGCCCATAACGATGAACCGGGATGCCTTGTCCAGGAAGCCCTTCAAAACGGCGAATTGGATGCCGCACGGTACCGGAGCTACTTGAAGCTAAAGCGTGAGCTTGCCCATATGGAACGAAAAAGCGATGCCGCTGCCCAAAAAGCCGAGCGCAGCAAATGGAAACAAGTCACCAAAGACAGCCGGAAACGGCCCGTTAAAAAACGTTAAAAAAGAGTGCGACGGAATTTTCCGTCGCACTCTTTTTAATTTCTTCCCGGTTCTGTCAGCCCATGCTTGACGGCATATAGCGCCGCCTGCGTCCGGTCTTGGACAGCCAGTTTGATGAAAATATTGGAAATATGGGTCTTTACCGTCTTTTCTGTAACGAACAATGCCGACGCAATTTCCCGGTTGCTTTTGCCTTTTGTCAATTCGGCCAATACTTCTTGTTCTCTCGGCGTCAACTGGTTGACGGTATGCGGCGCCGGTTCCGTTGGAGCTTTCATCAGCTCGGAAGACGCTTTCGGATGAAGGGTATTTTCACCGCGCATCAAACTGCGCAATGAAGCCACCAGTTCGTCGGGTTCAATGTCTTTTAACTGATACCCTGCCGCTCCTGCTTCAATCGCCGGCACTACATGATCCTGATCTGAAAAACTGGTCAGCATCAGGACGATGATCTCAGGATACTGTTCTTTAATTTTCCGGGTAGCCTGGATGCCATCCATGACCGGCATCACTAAATCCATCAGGACGATATCCGGCTGAAGGACAGCAGCCATTTCTACTGCTTCTTGACCGTTTACTGCTTCCCCTACCACTTCGATGTCCTTTTGTGTTTTCAAAAAGAACAATAAGCCTCGCCGCACCACATGATGGTCATCGGCTATCAATACTTTCACCATGTTCTTCACTCCTTCATTAATACGGAATCCGGACCAGGATTTCCGTCCCCTTGCCAATTTCACTGGACCAATCGGCTGTTCCACCTTCTGCTTTGGCGCGGTCCCGTATACTTTGGATGCCGATAGATGGCAGATGCACCTCGTGATCGAAGGCGAATCCCCGTCCTTCATCCCTTAAAACCAATAACACATCGGTTGCAGTGACCGATAAATACAATTCCACTTTATTGACGCCGGCGTGTTTTCGCACATTATTCAATGATTCCTGAGCAATTCGGAATAAGGTCTCTTCAATCCGTGAAGGCAATTGGATGACGCCCGTCATTTTTGTTTCAACGGTCAACCCAAGCATTTCGCCATAGCCTTTGATGGCCTCCAACAGCCCACTTTCCAGCCCTTTCGGCCGCAGTTGCCAAATCAACGCCCTCATTTCATTCAACGCTTCCTGCGTCAGGTGTTGGATATCCCGGAATGTCTCCTGAACGGACAGATCTTCCGACATTTCGACGCCTCCACGGGCAGTCAATGTCACCGAAAACAGCAATTGGTTGACCGAATCATGCAAATCACGCGCTAACCGGTTGCGCTCTTTCACGAGTGCCAATTCCTGTTCCTGTTTGGTCAGTCCGATCCGCTTGATGGCCGATCCGATCTGAAAAGCCACCGATTCCAACAACGCCAATTCATCTTTTGAAAAACCGACAGTGTCCGGTGCTGCAATATTCAGCAGTCCAAACTTTTCTTTTCCCGATTGCAGAGGCACTGTCGCATGATGCGTGATGCTGCCTTGCTTTCGTGCTTTGGCTGGCATGGCATTTTCAATACGTTGGCAGGCGATGATATTCGACGCTTTATCCAGATCGCCATCATGGTAACGTTTGACGCACCAGCATCCTCCTTTTTGAAGATGGCGGCAATTATTGTCTTCCAATGGTGCCGGCAGATTTGCCTGCGCCACCAGTTGATGCTTTCCTTTTTCATTGATAAAAAATATCCACGCTGTCTCAAAAGTCGAAGCACTCAATAATTTCCGGATCGCACCATCCAACATACGCGCCATGTCCGTTTCTTCATTGAGCAATTCGGCTATTTCTTTCAATAACGTGATATTGGAGGGTTCACTCATAACCATCATCATCCACCTCATTCATGCTGATTTAACCATACACTTTTCCACACTAATCCTCCCTCGTACTTTTGTACGAGAAAAGCGAAAGCGCCCGTGTAGCTCTGCCGGGCATAAGACAGACCGGCAGTGTGGCGTTCTTTGCCACGCAGTTGGGCTGGCTTATGACCCAAAGAGCTGGGCGCTGGAGTCTGGACACCGAGAAAAGCGGAAGCGCCCGTGCAGCTCTGCCGGGCATAAGACAGAAAGGAAAAGCCCCCTTTTCAGGGAGCCCGATCCTCAACGGCTATTGACTTCTTCCAAAAACGATTCCTTCAGCAGTTCCAGCTTTTCGTCGCTTTCCTGCTGGGTTTTGGCGGTGATTCCGAAATAATACTTTACTTTCGGTTCCGTGCCGCTTGGGCGTACACATACCCAGGAACCATCCTCCAGGAAGTACTTGATGACATTCGACTGTGGCAACTCGATTTTTTCATCTGTGCCCAAGTCGACGAAAACTCGGTTCTGTGTTTCATAGTCCTCAATCGACACGACTGGAATCCCTGCCAAAGCCTTAACCGGTTCCGTACGCAAGTTTTCCAATAAGGCTTTGATTTCGCGCGCGCCATCAATGCCTTTTTTGGTGACCGATACCAGCGATTCCCGGTACCAGCCAAAGCGGTTATAAAGTTCAACCAGAACATCGTGAAGGTTTTTTCCTTGTTTCTTATAGAATGCTGCCGCTTCGACAAGCAATAAGACCGACTGCACAGCATCTTTGTCCCGTGCAAAATCACGGATCAAATAGCCGTAACTTTCTTCGTAGCCGAATAAAAACTCAAATTGCGGATTGGCATCATTATGCTTCAATTTTTCGCCGATGAATTTAAAGCCAGTCAGGACATCTTCACAGCCGACTCCATAAGAATCAGCAACCACTCGGCCGAATTCCGATGTAACGATGGTCTTGAAGATGCGCCCGTTTGTCGGCAAAGTGCCTTTTGCCTGTTTCTGGCTAAGCAGATACTCGATCAAAATAGCACCGGTCTGGTTGCCGCTCAATAATTCGTATTGGCTGCCGCTCCAGACTGCAATCCCGACACGGTCTCCATCCGGATCCACAGCAATCAGCAGATCAGCTCCTGATTTTTTGCCGTATTCTTTCGCCAGTTCGAAGGCAGAACCTTCTTCGGGGTTCGGTGATGCGACTGTCGGAAATTCACCATTAGGTTCCATCTGTTCAGCAACATAGGTGATTTGATCATAACCCGCTCGATCGAGCAGGTTTTTGACTGTCGCACCCGAAGCGCCATGAAGCGGTGTGAAAACTGCTTCGATCGGGCTGGCTGAGTGTTCTTGGACCGTCAGTGCATTGGATAAATAAGCTTCATCCAATTTCTCATCAATGCGCACGAGCAGCGATTCTTCATAGCCTTCATTGACGATGGACAGTTCATCTTCCACACGGCTGACGTAGTCGATGACACGGTCTGCATCTTCCAGATTCAATTGGGCACCGTCTTCTGCATATACTTTATAGCCGTTGTATTCCGGCGGATTGTGGCTTGCCGTAATGACGATGCCCATGAAAGCATTCAAATAACGGACACTGAATGATAATTGCGGTGTCGTCCGTGGACCGCTGTATAAATACGTATGAATTCCGTTCGCGGCAAATGTACGCGCTGCTTCTTCCGCAAATTCCGGGGACATGCGGCGGCTGTCATAAGCAATGACCATTCCACGTGACATCGCCAATTCGCCATTTTCTTTTATGTAATCGGCAATTCCCTGTGACGCTTTTCGGACGGTATAGACGTTCATCCGGTTTGTGCCCGGTCCAATTTCCCCGCGCATGCCTCCAGTACCGAAAACCAAATCCTGATAAAAAGCATCTTCCGCGGATTTTTCGTCTTCCATCAGCACAGTCAATGACTGACGTGTTTCTTCATCAAGTGCATCATGCTCCAACCACCGTTTAATGCGTTCTTTCCATGACATATCCATTCCTCCATCCATAATGATCTAGCTTGAATTACTCATCCTCATCTGTTGATATTCTACAAAACAACTGCGCATTCCTGCAGCAGCTCTGCCTGAAGCCTTCTATAAAAAGAATATTCTTTTGTTTACTCTTCAGTTTAGCAAATATTCCAAAGAAAAGCCGCTCCCATTTTTGGAAGCGGCTGTGATCAGTCTTTTTTGTATTCGACACGGTAGACATCATGGCGACGGTCTTTCAGTTGCTTGACTGTCCCGTTCTGGCGTTGGCGGCGCAGAATTTCCAAATCGACATCTCCAATGAGCACCATTTCCAGGTTGGCATTGGTTTCTCCGACAATTCCATCACGCGCAAATTCGAAATCGGATGGAGCGAAAATACCTGATTGGGCATATTGGATGTCCATATTTTCGGTTTGCGGCAAGTTGCCGACAGTTCCGGAAATGACTGTGTAAATTTGGTTTTCCACAGCACGTGCCTGTGCACAATAACGGACGCGCAAGTATCCTTGGCGGTCTTCCGTACAGAATGGAGTGAAGATGATGTTCGCTCCCATATCTGTCGCAATGCGGGCAAGTTCAGGGAATTCAATATCGTAACAGATCTGGATGGCGATTTTTCCGCAATCTGTATCGAAGACGCGGACAGAATCCCCGGCAGAAATTCCCCACCATTTGCGTTCATTTGGTGTGATGTGGATCTTATACTGTTTGTCGATTGAACCGTCACGGCGGAACAAGTACGCAATGTTGTAGATTTCGTCATCTTCTTCTTTAACGAAATGCGAACCTCCGATGATGTTGACGTTGTAGCGGACAGCAAGATCTGTAAACAATTCAATATACTGAGGCGTGTACTCCGTCAACTTGCGTACGGCCTGGCTTGGCGATGGCTCGTTCAGGAATGACATCAGCTGCGTCGTGAAGATTTCAGGGAATACGACGAAATCCGAATGGGCATCTGAAGCCACGTCCACAAAGTATTCAACCTGGCTGGCCAAGTCATCGAATGATTTAATGGCGCGCATCAAATACTGCACGACACAGATCCGGACCGGCAAGCTGGTTTTGAAATGGCGTTTGGAAATCGGCTTGTAATCAACATTGTTCCATTCCATCAATGTCGCGTATTTGCCTGAAGCCAAATCATCCTGCAGGTAATTCGGGTTGATGCGCATCAATTGGAAGCCGTTCATCAACTGGAAAGTCAAAACCGGATCATAGATTTTATGGCGCGATACTGAATCGACGTATTCACGCGGCGACATTTCATCTGCATGTTTATGGTAATTCGGGATGCGCCCTCCGATGATGATCGACTTCAAGTTCAATTCGCGCGCCAATTCCTTGCGGGCTTCATATAAACGTTGTCCGACTTTCATTCGGCGGTATTCCGGATGCACCATGACTTCAATGCCGTACATATTGTAACCGTCGGGATTGTGGTTGGTGATATAACCAGCGTCCGTTACATCGTCCCAAGTATGGCGATCATCGTATTCATCAAAGTTAATCAACAAACTCGAACATGAGCCAATCACTGTGCCGTCCAATTCAGCGACCATCTGGCCTTGAGGGAAGACCCCCAAATGGCTTCTCAGTTGCTCTTCTTTCCAAGGATCCATTCCAGGAAAGCATAAACGCTGCATTTCCAGGATGGCATCTATATCTGCATAATTCATTTCGCGAATGATCATGCTTTTTTCAAAATGGGATAAATCGAATTGTTCTGCCACAATACAGCTCTCCTTCACAAAAGTTTCAAACTTTATTATATAGGAATGTCGCTCAGGTTGATATTATTTTACTTGTATCACGATAACATTTATAATTCTATGGAAGTATTTATTGAAAAGAGGGAACATCAAATGACGAAACGCCAGGAAAATGTTTTGCTTTCCATGTGGGTTGTGGCACTTATCGCCACGGCGGGTTCGCTTTATTTTTCTGAAATCCGCGGTTATGCCCCGTGCGAACTTTGCTGGATCCAACGCATTTTCATGTATCCGCTGGTTATCGTCATCGGCGTGGCCTATGTACAGAAAAATGTCCGAATTGCTGCCACCACGTTGATTTTCTCCATCGTAGGCGGAGGGATTTCCCTTTACCATTACGGACTCCAGAAGCTCGATTTTCTGGCAGATTCCGCCCCATCCTGCGGTCAGGTGCCGTGTACCGGAGAATACATCAACTTGCTCGGATTTATCACCATTCCGTTTTTGGCGTTGACTGCATTCATCCTGATCGCTGGAATGAGCATTTATTTAGTGAAGTCCCTTAAGGAGGAAAAAGCACAATGAAGAAGTTACTGATCATCGCAGGTATTGTCGTTGTCGTGTTTGCCGGCATCATTTTCTTGACCAACCAGGCAAACAATAAAAAATTGGCGGACAATCCGTACGATACAGAAGATTTGGAACAAGCAACAATTGATCAATTAGACGATGAAAACTACCAGAACATTGTCGTACCGGCTGAGTTGGAAGAGAAAATTGCCAGCGGCGAACCAACCACGGTTTATTTTTTCAGCCCGACTTGCCAATATTGCCAACAGACCACACCGGTCTTGATGCCCGTTGCTGAAGACATGGATGTAGACGTTTTGCAGTATAATCTGTTAGAGTATGAACAGGGCTGGCAGCAATACATGATCGAAGCAACACCAACATTGATCCATTATGACAATGGAGAAGAAGTTTCACGTTGGGTCGGCGCACAGCCGAAAGAGAATATTGAACAATTCTTCACCGATGTAGTTAAAAAATAACTGACAAAAGGATCATGTGCCTTGCGCATGATCCTTTTTTATGGAGGAAACCAGATGACTTGGAGTTATGAAATCAAAGACGACGGCATGACTGTCGAAGAATTATTGAGAACCGAATGGGGCCTCGGCAAGAAAGTGGTCCATCAAATGCGCATGGCCAAAAGCGTCAAAAACGACAAGTTCCAGGAAGTGATCTGGAAAGAGCCATTGCCGGCGGGTACCATCCTGCAATTCGATTTGCCCCCTGCCGACTCACCTTATGAGCCGAAACACGATGTAGAGCTTCCGGTTTTATTCGAAGATGACCACTTTATCGTTGCCCGCAAACCGAAAGGCATGGCTACACATCCCAATGAGGTCGGACAAACCGACACATTTATCAATGCCATTCTCGGCCATATCATCCGCAACGGCGGATCGTACGGCGAGCATGTCCACCGCTTGGACCAAGGAACTTCCGGCCTGTTGATGGTCGCAAAGCATCCTGTTGCCAAAAACGTGCTGGACCGCATGCTGGAACAAAAGCAGCTGGTCCGTGATTATGAAGCTGTCGTCAAAGGCAAGGTCCATAATAAATCCGGCACCATCGACTTCCCGATTGGCCGCGACCGCCACCACCCGACGCGCCGCATGGTTTCCCAAACAGGACAAAGTGCTGTGACCCACTACCGCGTCCTCAAGCAAATGGAAGGCAAATCTTTGCTTCACCTGACGCTTGAAACCGGACGCACACACCAAATCCGTACACACCTTTCACATATCGGCCATCCGATTATGGGAGATACACTTTACGAAGGGCCGCCGACACAAGACGGCGCTTACCATCTGCATGCTTTCCGCATGTCCTTCATCCACCCGTTCACCAATGAAAAAGTGGTTGTTGAAGACTCGGCCAGATAACGAAAAAAGCAAGTTCCTTTTCGGGGAACTTGCTTTTTTTATACCTTGATTTTATCGGGATGCGTGCCGGAGCGCCAATCCTGGTTCAGTCCATCAATCATTTTCATCTCTTCTTGTGTTAAAGAGAAGTCGAAAACCTGCGCGTTTTCTTTGATGCGTGATGGGGTCACTGATTTCGGAATAACAATCAAATCGCTTTGCAGATGCCAGCGGATAACGATTTGCGCAATCGTTTTTCCATGAGTGGCTGCAATTTTAGCGAGGACCTGATCTTCCAGCAACCGCCCACGTGCCAGCGGCGACCAGGAAGTGATCGCAATGTCGTTGGCAGCACAATATTCCCGCAGCGGTTCCTGCGTCAGTTGCGGATGCAATTCGATTTGATTGACCATCGGTTTGGTATTGGCAGTAGCCAGTATTTTCTCCAGATGGTGCTGCTGGTGGTTCGAGACGCCAATTGAACGGACCAGTTTTTCATCATAAAGGCGCTGGATGGCGCGGTACGTATCGATGTATTTCCCTTCGATCGCCCAATGCGTCAAATACAGGTCCAGATAGTCAAAGCCAAGACGCTTTAAAGAAGCTTCGAAAGCGCGCAGCGTTTCATCATAGCCCTGATCTGTATTCCAGACTTTCGACGTGATGAACAGGTCTTCCCGCTTCACGATGGAATTCCGTACCGCTTCCCCTACCTCCACTTCGTTGTCGTAAATGGTTGCCGTATCGATTGCTTTATAGCCTGCTTCAATCGCTGTGGTCATAGCTTTTGTTGCTGCTTCTTTATCCGTCATTTTATATACCCCTAAACCAAAACGCGGCATTTCCACTCCATTATGTAAGGTTTTTGTTGAATTGATCGTTAAATCCATTTTCATCATCCTTTCTTTCTTTTATTGTACAAATAATATTTGATAAATTCGACTTTAAAGATTTCCCAAAAGACCCTTGCACTCTTTCAATAAAGCGAATAATATATATGTTGTCGTTGAAAATCGTTCGTGTTTTGGAAGGAGCTTTTTGATGTTTCATTTAAAAGAAAACAACACTACTATAAAAACTGAAATCACCGCCGGCATGACGACGTTCCTGACTATGGCTTATATCGTCATCGTCAACCCTGTCATATTGGGTGCTGCCGGCGTGCCGTTTGATCAAGTATTTCTGGCAACCATCATCGCTGCCGCCATCGGTACACTGTGGATGGCGCTAGCCGCCAATTACCCGATTGCTATTGCACCGGGGATGGGGTTGAACGCTTATTTCACTTCCATGGTACTCGGGTCGAACGGTGCCATTGATTACGTCACCGCATTTGCAGCCGTGTTCGTCGCCGGACTTATTTTTGTTGCTTTGTCGTTGACTTCCATGCGCAAAGTCTTGATTGAAGCCATTCCTGAAAACTTGAAACATGCCATCACTGCCGGCATCGGACTTTTTATCGCCTTTATCGGCATGAGACTGAGCGGCCTGATTGTTGCCAATGAAGCCAATCTTGTCGGCTTAGGTGATTTGACTTCGCCGCCAGTAGCGTTGACTCTTCTCGGATTGCTGGTTACCGTCATTTTCATGTCACTGAAAATACATGGCGGCATTTTCTACGGAATGATCGTTACAGGAATTGTCGCATTTTTCACCGGGCAATTAAAATTCGAAGGCAGTTTGATGCAGCTTCCTTCATTGCCTGAAGGCATCCTGGTTTGGAATCCAATTGAAGCGTTTCAATTAGTCATTCAATATGGACTTTATGGCGTTGTCTTTTCTTTCCTTCTGGTCACTTTATTTGATACCACCGGCACCATGATCGGTGTAGCCAAACAAGCTGGCTTGATGAAAAACAATAAAATGCCGAGAATGCGGCAGGCATTGCTGGCAGACTCCCTTGCCGCGACTGCGGGTGCCATGGTCGGGACAAGCCCGACTTCCGCTTATGTGGAATCATCTGCAGGTGTTGCAGCGGGTGGGCGTACCGGCTTGACCAGTTTGACCGTCGCCATCCTGTTCATCATGGCTGCATTTTTCGGCCCATTAGTCGGCGCCTTATCGAATGTCGCAGCCATCACAGCCCCTGCATTGATCATCGTCGGAAGCCTGATGATCGGTGCCGTCAAACAGATCGACTGGGAAGAATTCGATGAAGCGTTTCCTGCATTTCTGATTGTCCTGGCCATGCCGCTGACTTCCAGCATCGCAACCGGCATCGCTTTCGGATTCATCACCTACCCGTTGATGAAAGTATTTGTAGGCAAAGGCAAATCGGTTCATCCGATTCTGTATATTTTTGCGGTCCTGTTTGTCATTCAATTGCTAATTGCACCCCATTGACCCAAATAAAAAAACCGCCGACCGGCGGTTTTTTTCTGTTAGATTCGCGCTCTGCTTCCTGACATCGCTGCAGTAATAAGCAATACTGCTGCAGTAATCAAATGGAATACCCAGCCGATTCCTGGAATCCAGGCAATCAAGCTGGTGATGATCCCAAGTATCGATCCGGTTTTCGGTGAATATTCACGGAAACAAAAGAACAAGGTAATGGCGTGAAGCACGAACATGACGCCTAACGCTGAGTAGCCTGTACTGATGACGAAACCGCCACCGATTAATGGAATCGCCAGAAACGCTTCAGCCAAACCTGTAATCCAAAGCAAAGCGACAGAAATTTTCATTTTCATTCGTTATCATCCCTTCTTTGGCTTTCTTATCTATACTATACGGATGAACAGAGCCAAGGTTTCATTTCTCTGAATGTCCCCATCCTTTTCAGACCGTCAGAAATTATCCACATTTCACTTGATGTGGATATTTCATTTTTCCCGATTGTAAGCTATACTAAACAAAGATGCACATTTCAAGGAGGTCATTATTTATGAACTTAATCCTTATTTTGGGTATTTGTGTTTCGTTCCTAGTAGCTATTTTCACTGCTGGATACGATGACAAGCCTGGAACAAACGAAAGAGAATAGTACAAAAGGACAGCGGAATCCGCTGTCCTTTTTTCTATGCCTTTATTCCAATCCAGGGTAATCCTGTTGGCGCAATGCTTCGTACATGAGTATCGCTGCCGTATTCGATAAATTAAGCGAGCGGATGTTGTCGTTCATCGGGATGCGCAGGCAATGATCCGGGTTCTGCTCGATCAATTCCTTCGGCAAGCCTTTTGTTTCCTGTCCGAAAACGAAGAAATGGTCTTTGCCTCTGTCTGAGAAGTCGAATGACGTATGCGGCTGTGCCCCAAACTTTGTAATATAATAGAATTCCCCATCCTGATAGCTGTCAAAAAGTTCCTGCAAGCCGTCGTAATAATGGATATCGACATGCTCCCAATAATCCAGTCCCGCACGTTTCAACATCTTGTCATCTGTCGAGAAACCGAGTGGGCGTATTAAGTGCAGCTTGACTCCCGTCCCTGCGCATGAACGCGCGATATTTCCGGTATTCGCTGGAATCAGCGGTTGGTACAACACAATATGAATAGCCAAATCTGTCACTTATCCTTTCAATCCTTCAGCAAAAAATGCCAATCCTTTTTGAATTTCCTCTTGAACTTCTACGTCGTTCTCTACCACTTCTGCTCTCTTTAAGGCTTGAAGCCCTTCTTCCGTCCCTATCTTGCCGAGTGCCCATGCCGCAGTTCCTCTGATCACCGGCCGCTCGTCGCTTTCCAATAACTTAATCAATGCCGGCACTGCAGACGTTTCCTTGAAATGTGCCAGCGCCAAAATCGCGTTTCGTTGAATCGGTTTTTTGCCCCGCCACGAACCGGATACATAGCCGAACTTATCCTTGAACTCCCGATTGGAAATAGCCAATAAAGGCTCAAGCAAAGGCTTGGCGATTTCCGGATCCGGCTCGAATTCCGCATGGATCCGATTGGCTTTGCCTTTATTTTTCGGACAGACCGTCTGGCACGTGTCGCAGCCATAAAGCCGGTTGCCGATCTTGCCGCGGAATTCATCCGGCAGAAACCCTTTTGTCTGCGTCAAAAACGAAATGCAGCGCTGGGCGTTCAACTGCCCGCCTTCGACAATGGCTCCTGTCGGACAAGTATCGATGCACAAACGGCAATCGCCGCATTGATCTTCCATCGGCTCATCGAAACGGAATGGTATGTTGGTGATCATTTCACCAAGATACACATACGACCCGAATTCCGGCGTGATGATATTGGTGTTCTTGGCACTCCAGCCAATACCGGCGCGTTCTGCCACTGCCCGGTCAGACAGTTCTCCGGTATCCACCATTGACCGCATCCGTGCCTCCGGATAATGAGCGGCAATAAATGCCTCCAACAGCGTCAGACGCTCCCTGAGCGCCGCATGATAATCCTTGCCCCAAGACGACCGGGAGAAAATTCCCCGCCGTGCGCCTTTCACTCCTTGCGGTGCATCCGACATCCGTGATGGATAAGCAATGGCGATGGCGATGATGCTGACAGCTTCATTCAGCAAAAGTTCAGGCCTCGTGCGCTTTTCCACATCCGATTCTTCAAATCCGGACTGGTAATTCAATTGCTGCTGGCGAATCAATTGATGCTTTAAGCTATAAAAAGGTTCGGCTGAAGCAAAACCGATTTTGTCAATTCCGATCTCCGAGGCATACGCAACAAGCTCTTTTTGAAACTGATTAAGATTCATGTCGTAACCCCTCACTCAATTCTATGATACGATAATGAAAACCACATACGTGAAAGGAAGATTGCAATGAAACTGACAATCGATCCTCAAATAAAAGAAATTCTGAGCGAATTTAAAATTGGCATCATTCATTATAACAATATCACCGTTTCCGAGTCACCTCAAATGTTAAAAGGCCGCCTCCAGCTTTTTCAAGAGCAGCTGTACTTTGATTTGGAGGATAAGGACATCACTGAATTCCCCGGCCTGCTGGAATGGCAATTGATATGGAAAGCATTGGGGGCAGATCCCAGCCGCTACCGCCCAGCTGCAGAAGCGCTTTACCGCCGCATCAAAAAGCAGAATTACTTAGCGACCGTCAACTCTGCCATCGATATGAACAGCTTCCTGTCGCTGCAATACGAAATCCCTCTGGGCCTTTATGATGCCGATAAAATTGAAGGTGATATTCAAATTGCTGTAGGGACCTCCGCTGACCGCTATGAGGGCCTGAATAACCGCGTCAATACTTTGACTGGGATTCTGGTATCCAAAGATTCCAAAAGCGCTTTTGGCAGCCCCTACGTCGATTCTAAACGGACCGCTGTGACTGAACAAACAAAAAACGCAGTACATATCTTCTATCTCCGCCCTTCTATGGAAAGAGATACCGCTCTTCAACTGCTGACTGCCGCATCGAATATGTTCACCGGCATCAATGGCGGTGAAGCCGAGTTTTATGTATTATGACCTAAACTAGAAAAAACCGGCGCTCTTATTCAGAGTTCCGGTCTTTTTTTTCACCTTATTTTTTAGCAACCACTTTCGTGGCTTTTTTGCTGACGTTTCCTGCTTTATCTTTCGCAGTCGCTTCAATTGTCACGCCAGCTTTCTGCGCTTTTATTTTCACAGAGTAAGTGCCTTTCGCATCGGCTTTCGCTGAACCGAGCACCGTATTCCCAGCTTTTATTGTAACTGTAGAGCTTACTTCCGCTTTACCAGTTACTTTCAAATCTTTAATTGTGACTTTGTTGATGGTCGGTAGTGGAGGCGCTACAACATCAACTACTGTTACTGAGGCTGTTGAACTAATATTTCCTGATTGATCCTTGGCATTAACCGTCAAAATGGCTCCGGCTTTTTGTACCGGAATCTTTACTGAAAATGTACCTGAGGCAGTAGCTTTTGTTGTAGCGATAACTTTGCTGTTATTTTTTACTGTGACTGTGGAACTTGCTTCCGCTTTACCGGAAATGACAGCATCATTGTTGTCGACTTTATTGATAGTTGGTTTTGCTGGTGCTGTTTTATCTGCCACTTTGACTGTGACTGTTACAGCAGCACTTTTATTTTTTGCACTGTCTTCAGCTGTTACGACCAACTTCACACCAGCTTTTTGCACTGCTATTTTAGCTGAGAAAGTGCCTGAAGCCGCTGTTTTAGTTGTAGCGATGACTTTGCTGCCATTTTTTACAGTGATTGTAGAATTCGCCTCTGCTTTTCCAGAAATAGCTGTGTCGTTGTCATCGAATGCATTGACAGTCGGTTTAGACGGAGCTACGTTGTCCAGAAACGACGTGGCGATGATATATAAATCTGACGGGCTGTTGCTGTAGTCATCCGCATCCAGCACTGGTACATAATAAGTCCCTGCTTTAGCCTGATAGAATTGAATCTCAAGCTCGTCGTCATAATCACTGCCTAAATACTCCAACTTCCCGGTTTCTCCAAATTCTTTTTCAGCAGCTGCGAACAGCAAATCGATTTCATAACTAGTGGTTCCTCCCCCAACTGCTAATATTCCGTTCGACGGAACTTTTACTTTATAAAAATCCATGTCGTAATAAGGCATCAATTGCCCTACAGTCGCTTTTGAATAAGATAATTGATCTGCAAAATTAAAGCTATCATTCGGCTCCTGCTCCCACAGATAATCGGAAGCGGCTTTATTGACAGCAGAAGCATTTACTTCTGAAAAAGGATAGTTCTGAATCGACAGACCTTTATGCAGTTGCGTTTCAAGTTGCTGAATAACAGAAGATTTTAGTATTCCCTGTTCAATTGGTATCTCTTTTTGAAGATCAGTTAATTTTTTTGCAGCATCTGTGTGACCTGTATTGGCTAACGTTGTTCCGGTTGAAACCGATAAAGCTAATATACCTGAAAAAATCAATGCAAAGCGTGTTTTTTTACCCATAATAATCCCCTTCAAATAATCATTTTTACCTACCATGGAATCATACAACATTTGGAAAAGTTCGCCAAGTCATTTTTTATTATTATTTCAATAAATATTCATTAATTAAAATAAGTTTAATGTCAACACTGAAGTTGGCATTTCCCACAACTCGCATCCTCAATTCCAACCCATAGGCATATTCTTTTTCATTCACCCGCAGATGCAGTAAACTCTTGTTACATTAATGAAAAAAGAGGGATCCACACGTGAAACGAGTGCACAGCGACATTGTCCAGTTTCGAGGAAGCCATTACGATTTCGGCCGGATGCAGGGAGAACTGCTGAAGGAATCGTTGATTCTTTCCAACCGCAAAAAACAACGGCAGGCTTCGAGCCGCCATTTGATTATAGACGAACAACGCGCAAAAAATATATTGCTTACTTTAGCCCCTAGAGTATGGGAAGAAATTACCGGCCTAGCCGATGCACTGGAATGGCCCATGGATGAGGCCATTCGGGAATTCGGCGGCTATTACTTGGAATACACGCGGAGCGGCTGCTCCATCTATACTGAATCTGATTTCATGGTCCGCAATTACGACAGTTCACCAGAAGGCTACGAAGGGCGCTTTGCTCTGTATCAGCCGACTGACGGCGGATTTGCAACCATCGGTCCGACCATGCAGATTACTGGCCGCACGGACGGCATGAACGAAAAAGGCTTGGTGATGGGCTATAATTTCATCAACCGCCGAAATTCAGAGGATGGTTTCATCTGCAACATGATCGGCCGCTTGATTTTAGAAAACTGTGCGACCATCGATGACGCCATCGCATTGCTGGAAGAACTTCCGCATCGCCGTTCCTTCAGCTATGTCCTGTTGGACCGCACCGGGAAATCGGTGGTTGTCGAAGCTTCCCCACGTTCTGTCTTGGTTCGTGAATCTTCAGTTTCCACGAATCATTTCGAATTACTTGTAGAGGAAAATCGCTACCAGACAGACGATTCCCGCAGAAGAGAACAAACGATGCTCACGCAGCAAGAAAACCAAATCGATGCCTACAGTGCGTTCCGGCTCTTGAATGATTCGGATAAAGGCGTCTTCTCTAAAAAATACAGCACAGCTTCCGGCACATTGCATACCGCATCTTATTTTCAACGCAGTCTGGAAGTGGGATTCGCCATTGGCCCGGACCGTTTGCCGCTCATGCTCGATTTCGACAAGTGGCTGCAAGGCGAACGGTTATACGCCAAACGCATCAATGGCAAAATCGATACACATCTGCCTTTTGCCCATATGGTTGAACTTTAAAAATCAAAGGCGCCAGCATCTACCCTGCTGGCGCCTTTCCTATTTTTCTATACAAATTGTTTATCCACGTGTGCAAAGCCGATATCCGTATCCACTGCTCCATGAATTTTTTGGACATTCAGGCCATCTCCCTGCAGCCAACTCCCAAAATCGAAAACTGTCGGCTGCTGATTTCCGCCAAGCGCAAACCAGACACTCTTTTCCTTCGGCAAATAAAGAGAGGTATGAATAGTCCCTGCCCAGCTTTTATACAACTGCGAGAAAACCCCTTTGTCGGTGGCGTTGAACAGACGGAATGCCTGCAGCGCATCTTCTGTCTGGCTTTTCTGATTCTGAATCGCCTCCAGGCGGTCAAATGAATCCTTTAGATAATTACGGTTTTCATGTTGTTGAATTTCAAAGTGATTGGTGCAGACATTACTGATACGTACATCCACTGCACGCGGACTCGCTTCGATGATCCGTGTTTCACCACTCGGATCAGTCACGATATAACTAAATGAACCGCGGTGCGGAATCTCTTTCAGCAGCTCCACCGCCTCTTCAATCGTTGCGCAAGTTTCCAGGATAATGCGGCCGATCAAGTAGCAGACAAATCCATCACCTGGCTTTTTACGGTGGGTAAAGTTATAGCCCATGGCCAATCCTTTTTCATTCATGCCGTCCATGCGGCCCGTAATTCGTGAAGTGGGGCCAATGATCGCATACCCCTGATCATTCGGCTGAAACAGGCTGAAACGTCCTTCATAAGTCTGCGGGTGGAAGTCGTAATTGCGGACCATAAAATCCCTTCCCGTGACAATTGAACAGCCAGACGGCATCGCATCGATCCGGTATCCCCCGAAATCACGCAGTACATCTTCCATCGGCAATTTGAGGCTTTCCTGCAGTCCCGTCAATTCGTCCCAGATTCCGGGGGCGAATCTGTGATAGGCCGCCTTTGTGTCCTCTACATCTATTTCAAACCTCGGCCTTTTCGCTTTCCACTGCTTTCTCCGGTTATCCAATATAATACTGTCTTTTAAAAGCTCACCTTGCCTGACTCCAAAATCATAATGGCTTCCTCTGAATTCCAAAATATCACTATGTATATCTCTCATCAAATTCTCCTTTATTTGCAGAATCACTCGTTATGTTTCAGCATACACATTTCCAGAATGAAACTCAAAAACTCCGCGCTGAAGAAATTTAGGCTACAAAAGAGCTGTCTTATAGAATGATAAGACAGGTACAGCCACCCCCTTTATTTTCCACCTTCGATATGCACACCTCAACTCAGCAAGATCCAATTTCTTCATTTTTATTGACGAATATGCCCTATTCTTGACTTTCGAGTGTATCTCTTCCATGAACTCTGTTTGTAAGATCATCTGAAATGTTAAGCCCAGCAAATGGATTCAATTCTACAGAACTACTTGCCAGTTAGATAAATCCGCGCTTAGATTGGGCAAAAGAAAAAGACCCTGACAGTGAAGTCAGGGTCTTTTGGGCTAGCGGTATACCGGCGGTCGGGGTCGAACCGACACTCCGGTGAAGGAACGGGATTTTGAGTCCCGCGCGTCTGCCAATTCCGCCACGCCGGCAAGTATTGCTTTAGCGGACAAGATTTATTATAGCACATCTTTTTTCGCTCGCCAATACTTTATTAATATAATAGATAAATTTCTTAAAAAACTTTTAAAGTTTTTCTACATTACAAGATTGAGGAGCAAATAGAACATGGCAGCCAATAATGCTGAAATCGGCATCGTGATCAGCCAGGTGATCAGCATGGTTTTAGCTGTCCCCCACTGAACGCCTTTGACGCGATGCGCTGCGCCTACCCCCATAATAGAAGATGAAATAACATGAGTAGTGCTGACCGGCAAATGGATCAAGGTAGCGCCGAAAATCACTGCTGCCCCCGTCAGATCTGCTGCAACTCCATTGACAGGACGGATTTTCATGATTTTTCCACCGACAGTTTTAATGATTCTCCAGCCACCGATGGAAGTTCCCAATGCCATCGCCAGCGCACAAGTTGCCTGAACCCATAGCTGAACGTCATCCGAAGTTTGGTAGTTATTGACGATCAAGGCCATCGTAATGATCCCCATCGCTTTTTGGGCATCGTTCGTCCCGTGAGAAAACGACTGCAAAGCGGCAGTAGCA
This sequence comes from Planococcus wigleyi, assembly GCF_014836985.1. Taxonomy (GTDB): domain Bacteria; phylum Bacillota; class Bacilli; order Bacillales_A; family Planococcaceae; genus Planococcus; species Planococcus notacanthi. The sequence goes on from NZ_JACSPU010000006.1 coordinate 185,235, forward strand.
ATTTGGATCAACCTGAAATTCCGATTGGTTTTCGTTAAGTTATGATTTTTGAAAACTACTTTAAAGATGCTGTACATTAGATAACCTACAACCAACGCAAGAATTGGAGAAAAAATCAAAGCCTGCAGGATAGCCAGAAACCCACTGTAATTCAAAGCGGCAAATCCAGCACCCGCAATAGCTGCCCCAGCAATCGAACCGATTAAAGCGTGCGAGGAGCTGCTTGGAATGCCGTAATACCAAGTTAATAGATTCCATGTGATGGCAGCCAGTAACGCTGCCAATATAACGACAGAGCCATTATCCAGCGCAAATGGATCGACAATGTCTTTTGTGATTGTTTTAGCAACTCCTGTAAAAGCCATTGCGCCCACAAAGTTCATTACAGCAGCCAGTAAAATGGCACGCCTTGGCGTTAATGCCTTTGTGGAGACTGCCGTAGCTATCGAGTTCGCCGTATCATGAAAACCATTGATAAAATCAAATACGACAGCAAAAATGACAATCAAAACCGTTAACAGCAATATCATATCCATCAGTCATTTTGCTCCTTAAGCGTTTTTCATTATAATTGATTCGAATGTATTTGCGACTTGCTGACAATGGTCAGCAATTTCTTCCAGCTCTTCGTAAATGTCTTTGTATTGAATAATCCGGATTGGATCTTTTTCAGTTTGGAAAAGGTTTTTAATCGAACGGCGCAAAACAGCGTCGCATTGTGACTCGTAATCTTTGATTTTTATTGCATGTTCTCTCATTTGAGGCAGCTTTTTAGAAACCATCAGTTCAACAGCTATTTCAATTTCAATAGTGCTCAAACGGATTGCTTCTACAAATTCAAGCATGTACCCATCTGCCTTTACGATTGAATACATTTCAAACAAGGCCGCTGTATGTTCCAAGCCGTCCAAAACATCGTCCATGCTCATTGCCAGCGCTAAAATATCTTCACGTTCAATTGGTGTGATGAAAGCATTGTTAAGATCATGTATGACCGTGTGAACAAAAGAATCACCTTTTGTTTCATAATCTTTCATCGTGTTTGCAAAAATGACTACGTCACTGATTTTCTCCAGCTTATAATCTGCAAAATAAGCAGCACCTTCTTTTAAATTCAACGCAATATCACTCAACTGTAATGCAAACTTATCTTTCTTTTTGAACGCCATTTTCTTTGCCCCCACTATTTTTCTAAAATAACTTCTCAGCTAAATTATAATAGCTTATTTCACGAAAAAATAATACTAACTTTATTTGAATTTACAAAACCGTAATAAAACAGAATTCTCAATTTAAAAACGGCTGAATAATCGCTGGCATAACAAAAAAACCCTCCAGCTATGATTACTCATAGTTGGAGGGTTTTTGGAAAGGGCAGGCAGGCCCTTTCATGATACCGGCGGTCGGGGTCGAACCGACACTCCCGTGAAGGAACGGGATTTTGAGTCCCGCGCGTCTGCCAATTCCGCCACGCCGGCAAATCATTATGGAGGCGGCAACCGGACTCGAACCGGTGATAAGGGTGTTGCAGACCCATGCCTTACCACTTGGCTATGCCGCCAATTATTGGAGCGGAAGACGAGGTTCGAACTCGCGACCTCCACCTTGGCAAGGTGGCGTTCTACCACTGAACTACTTCCGCAATAAAGCTGGGGTACCTGGATTCGAACCAGGGCATGACGGGATCAAAACCCGTTGCCTTACCGCTTGGCTATACCCCATTAATAAAAGATGGGGCGGACGAGGGGAATTGAACCCCCGAGTGCCGGAATCACAATCCGGTGCGTTAACCACTTCGCCACGACCGCCACTTTACTATTTTATAAGTACATTGAATGAAAATGAAAACATGGGGCGGACGAGGGGAATTGAACCCCCGAGTGCCGGAATCACAATCCGGTGCGTTAACCACTTCGCCACGACCGC
>NZ_JACSPU010000006.1:187260-187430 GCF_014836985.1 Planococcus wigleyi
CATCATATAATTTAAAATTGGCAGGGGCAGTAGGAATCGAACCCACATCGGAGGTTTTGGAGACCTCTGTTCTACCGTTAAACTATGCCCCTAAAAACTGGTGGTGGGGGGCAGATTCGAACTGCCGAACCCGAAGGAGCGGATTTACAGTCCGCCGCGTTTAGCCACTT
>NZ_JACSPU010000007.1 GCF_014836985.1 Planococcus wigleyi
GATTAGCTCAGCTGGGAGAGCATCTGCCTTACAAGCAGAGGGTCGGCGGTTCGATCCCGTCATCCTCCACCATTTTTCTCTTTCGCCGGAGTAGCTCAACTGGTAGAGCAACTGACTTGTAATCAGTAGGTTGAGGGTTCAAGTCCTTTCTCCGGCACCACTCATGTACATGAGCCATTAGCTCAGCTGGTAGAGCATCTGACTTTTAATCAGAGGGTCGAAGGTTCGAATCCTTCATGGCTCACCATTTTAATTTCATTATTGCCACGCGGGTGTGGCGGAACTGGCAGACGCACTAGACTTAGGATCTAGCGCCTTCGGGCGTGGGGGTTCGACTCCCTTCACCCGCACCATTTTTGCGGAAGTAGTTCAGTGGTAGAACGCCACCTTGCCAAGGTGGAGGTCGCGAGTTCGAACCTCGTCTTCCGCTCCATTTTTTTGCACATAATGCCGACCCTTAGCCGGGGTGGCGGAACTGGCAGACGCACAGGACTTAAAATCCTGCGGTAGGTGACTACCGTACCGGTTCGATTCCGGTCCTCGGCACCATTTTTTTGCAAAAACCGGAGCACAACTCCATAGGCGCCCGTAGCTCAATTGGATAGAGTACTTGACTACGAATCAAGCGGTTAGAGGTTCGAGTCCTCTCGGGCGCGCCATATTTTTACACTCAGCAACTCAAGTTCGGGAAGTAGCTCAGCTTGGTAGAGCACTTGGTTTGGGACCAAGGGGTCGCAGGTTCGAATCCTGTCTTCCCGACCAAACAATGGGGCCTTAGCTCAGCTGGGAGAGCGCCTGCCTTGCACGCAGGAGGTCAGCGGTTCGATCCCGCTAGGCTCCACCAACTATAACAATAAAGATCCTGGCGGCGTAGCTCAGCTGGCTAGAGCGTACGGTTCATACCCGTAAGGTCGGGGGTTCGATCCCCTCTGCCGCCACTTTTTTAGGACCTTTAGCTCAGTTGGTTAGAGCAGACGGCTCATAACCGTCCGGTCGCAGGTTCGAGTCCTGCAAGGTCCACCATTTATTATCACGGAGGAATACCCAAGTTTGGCTGAAGGGATCGGTCTTGAAAACCGACAGGGGAGTCAAATCCCGCGGGGGTTCGAATCCCTCTTCCTCCTCCATATTTTTAAAATGTGTGGACAATTTATTTTTAAGTTTTTGTTTGAAAATAAGTACTTATTTTATTATCGCGGGGTAGAGCAGTTCGGTAGCTCGTCGGGCTCATAACCCGGAGGTCGCAGGTTCAAATCCTGCCCCCGCAACCAAATGGTCCCGTGGTGTAGCGGTTAACATGCCTGCCTGTCACGCAGGAGATCGCCGGTTCGATCCCGGTCGGGACCGCCATTTTTATCTGAATTTGTGGGTCAGTAGCTCAGTCGGTAGAGCATTAGATTGAAGCTCTAAGTGTCGGCGGTTCGATTCCGTCCTGACCCACCATTTTTTTGCGGGTGTAGTTTAGTGGTAAAACCTCAGCCTTCCAAGCTGATGATGAGGGTTCGATTCCCTTCACCCGCTCCATTTTATATACATATGGGCCTATAGCTCAGCTGGTTAGAGCGCACGCCTGATAAGCGTGAGGTCGATGGTTCGAGTCCATTTAGGCCCACCATTCCGAAGTAGCTCAGTGGTAGAGCACCGCACTGTTAATGCGATGGTCGTAGGTTCGAGTCCTACCTTCGGAGCCATACTGGGGAAGTACTCAAGTGGCTGAAGAGGCGCCCCTGCTAAGGGTGTAGGTCGGGCAACCGGCGCGAGGGTTCAAATCCCTCCTTCTCCGCCAGTATATGGCCCCTTGGTCAAGCGGTTAAGACACCGCCCTTTCACGGCGGTAACACGGGTTCGAATCCCGTAGGGGTCATCATAAAAAGTGTCATGCATTCAGTTGCATGACACTTTTTTTCTTTTGTCCAGAAATGTAGCTGTGGACCGTCATCCCAAGCATGACGAGTACGATGCCGCACCAGGATAATGCAGAAGGCCATGCAATTGACAAGAAAAGGATTTCCCCTATTAAGGCAAATACAACTTCCATAGATTGGGTAGCTTCCACTGCGGCCAACTTTTGCATATTCCCTCTGACCAGATCCGTTGCTTTAAAAAACAGTACGGTGGCAATGACTCCTGAACTGATTGCCACGACCAGCGTTTGGATGCTTTGCGATCCCGTCGGTCCACCAACTGTAAACAGGCCATAGAGTGACAGCAAGAACCAAAAAGGAAGGCTCGCTAATGCCATTCCCAGTACTCTTTGATAAGCGTCCAGTCTGCCATCGCACACTTCCATCATCTTTCTATTTCCTAATGGATAGGCAAAGGCAGCGAGTATAACTGGAAGAAAACCGAACCATATTGAAGCTGAGGAAACAGAAGCTATGTGTTCCAACTGCATCAGGCTGACACCGGCCACGATGATAAGTGATACCAGCAATCCCTTAATGGGGATTTGGCCCCTGACTTGAAGGGGCCCTTTATTTGTATGTAGAGTAATTAGAAAAAGTGGAGCCAGCAGCGTACCTGCTATTATGGTGATTTGCCATGTACCGGCTATTAACCATCCCGGCGAATAGGCAGCGGCAAAACACAGTGGGGCATAGAACAACCCAAATCCGACAAAACTCCAGAGCGCCCATGCTCTTTTATTTTTGTTCATTTCCAGCAGCAATTGTTTCAAATTGCCTCGCATAAGAACAATAACCAACAAAAAAGGAACCATAAAAATAAAGCGGAGAGAAGCACTCCAAATCCAGCTGCCTCCGCCGGCTTCCATGATAGCGTTCAATACAAACGTAAAGGCGAAGAAAAATGCGGCGCAAATGCCGATAATGACAGGTTTCAGCTTCTTCCCCTCCAAACTAGAATCTCCTGAATTATCTATCTACTATATCGTATGGCTATCGATTTTTCAAAGTGTAATTTAAACACAAAAAGGGATCTCCGAAGAAATCCCTTTTGAGCCTTCTATTATAGTAGGTAGTCAATCAATAAACCGATGCCCAGCAAAAATGCGAAAAATGTATTTGTTTTACCTGTATCCTTCATAGCCGGCATTACTTGTAACGGTTCCGTATAGCGTTTAAAGATCTGCACAACTTTAACCGGTTTGAGGACGCTCAGAAAAACCAGTAAAGCCCAGGGTGTCAATGTCCCTGAAATAACTAGGATGACAATCCATGCATAAGCAATAATAAAGAAAAACATCAGAATATTGACTGCTGCCGGTCTTCTAACTAAAATCGCCAGCGTCTTACGGCCGCTTTCTTCATCTCCCACAATGTCACGGATATTATTGGACATCATGATAGCTGCCACCAACAAAGTACTCGGAACAGCAAGCAAAGATGCTTCCAGAGTCACGGTGCCTGTTTGAATATAGAAGGCGATGATGACGATCAAGTAGCCCATGACGACTCCGGAAAAGAGTTCTCCGAAAGGGGTATAGGCAATCGGATAAGGTCCGCCTGTATAAAGGTAGCCGATCATCATTGCCACTCCGCCTACGACTAATAGCCACCAAGTAGTCTGTGAACAAATATAGATTCCGATTGCACCGGCTATCACGTAAAGCAACAATGCCAACATCAGAACGGTTTTGGGTTTGACGCCGTTCCGTACGATTGCGCCGCCGATGCCGACAGATTTCTCGTTATCTAAGCCACGGGCGAAATCGTAATACTCATTGAACATATTCGTAGCTGCCTGAATCAATAAACTTGCGATCAGCATAGCTAAAAATAAAGTCCAGTTGATCGTAGAATAATGCAAAGCAATCATCGTTCCCAGAAAAACGGGAGCGAAGGAAGCGGTTAAGGTATGGGGACGGGTTAACTGCCACCAGACGCGCCATCCGCTGTCTGCCTGTAGTGAATGTGTCATGTATATCTCTCCTTTAATTCTTTCCACTCTTCATTGTACTTCAAAATAGAGGCAAATACAGCATATGATGTGCTGATTTTAGCAGAAAAGAGTATGATAGAGGATAGAGATTAAAAAGTAGAATACTGAATGAAATAAACTAAACTATTGTTTAAAACGGAGGTAATCAGGTGAATTCAGAATCGTATTCATCGACCCAGCAATTTGCGGAAAGCCGTTACGAAGGCTACCGCTTTTATACGGAAACAATCGAAGTAACCCGCATGTCCGCGTTAGCTTTTTTTGAAGCGGGCAGAGACGGCCATGCAGGAAAGCGCATGTATTGGCAAAATCGTGAAAAGACCTTTACGCTTGTTGGACTCGGGCATGCCCACGTTTTGACATCAGATGCGGCACAAGGCCGGTTTCAGAATATCAAAGTTGATTGGAAGAGCTTATGCCGGCAAATCGTCAATGAAGAGCATGCTGTACAGCCAGTGCTGTTTGGAGGATTTTCATTTGATCCGTTAAACGATAAGGAAAGTGAATGGACAAATTTCCCGCAAGCTTATTTCGCTGTGCCGACTTTCCAGCTTATTTTAAAAGGCGAGCAGGCTTACGTCAGCATTCATCTGATCACTGAACAACATGAGAGCTTTGCCGAATTTGAGGCATTGCGCAAAGAGCGCGACAAGTTGATTCATGCAGCTCAAGTATCCGAAGTGGACAAATACGATAAGCCACAGGCAATTGGCCATCTGGAATTGAGAAAAGAGGAATACCTGCATTCCATTCAACAAGTCACCGACACCATCAAAGCTGAAGAGGTGGAGAAAGTCGTTATCGCACGTGCGTTGAAGCTAGAGTTCGATGAAAAACTTTCGCCGACGGCTGCCTTGTACCAGGTATCCAACGAACAACCCGAAAGTTTCCTCTTCGGGCTTGAAGCAGAAGAGCAGTTTTTCTTTGGGGCCACACCGGAACGGCTAGTGAAAGTGGAAGACAAAAAAGCACTTTCCACTTGTTTGGCGGGCTCTACGCCTCGCGGGAAAACTGTCGAGAAAGATACGGAACTGGGAAATGCTTTGCTGGCAGATCCCAAAAACCGTGGAGAACACCAATACGTGGTCAATATGATTTCTGAGGTTTTTGAAGCTTATTGCAGTCAGGCAAGTGTCCCTAAACTGCCGAAATTGATGAAGATCAGGGATATCCAGCACTTATTTACACCGGTGGAAGGTAATTTAAATCCAGGTGCTACTTTGTTTGATTTGGTGGAAGCCCTCCACCCGACGCCAGCACTTGGTGGAGAGCCTAAACTGGAAGCTATGGAGATGATCCGGGAGTATGAGGCATTGAACCGCGGCTATTATGCAGCGCCCGTCGGCTGGATTGACGCTAAAGGAGACGGTGAATTCGCTGTTGCCATCCGTTCGGCTTTATTGGATGGAAAAGAGGCTTATTTATATGCGGGAGGCGGAATTGTAGCCGATTCTACACCGCAATCAGAGTATGACGAGACATGGGTTAAATTCAGACCGATGCTTCGGGCATTGGGAGGTCAATTGAGTGACGAGTCGTGAAGCATTAACAGAGTACGTATCCGCATTTACCCATTCGCTGGTCGAGCAGGGAGTGACGGACGCGGTTATCAGTCCGGGATCCCGTTCAACGCCGCTTGCCTATGCCTGTATGAAGCAGGAAGGGATGACAGTCTATCGGCAGATTGATGAACGTTCAGCAGCTTATTTTGCACTGGGCATGGCGAAGGCTTCCGGCAAACCGGTGATGTTGTTATGTACATCCGGAACGGCGGCAGCAAATTATTTTCCTGCAATCGTCGAAGCCTATTATGCACGGGTTCCATTGATTGTCGTAACGGCAGATCGTCCGCATGAACTGCGGGAAGTAGGGGCTCCTCAAGCAATCAATCAAATTAATTTATTTGGCTCACATGTGAAATGGGCGACGGATCTGCCATTGCCGGAAACGGAAAATCAATTGGCGTTCCTATCCCGCCATCTGCATCGTTCTGTCCGAAATGCCAGCAGCGAACCAAAAGGCCCGGTACATATCAATGTGCCTTTCCGCGAACCATTGCGTATTGATTTCGAACAGGCGTATGAAAGCCTTGGTGAAATTGCTCATTTTGGCGGTGAGATGTCATTGAGTGCTGATAGCCAGGCATTTCTGCAGGACCTTGTGAAAAAAGAAAAAGGCTTGCTGATTGTCGGCGAAATGACTGCACCGATGCCGGAGGAATTCTGGGGCTTTATTCAAAATCTCGGTTGGCCGGTATTGGCGGATCCGCTGTCGAATCTGCGGGGCAATGTGCCTGCGGAAGCAAGACACTTTATTATCGATTCTTACGACGCTTTATTGAAAAGTGAAGCATTTAAAGAAGACGTGGTGCCTGAAGTGGTCATCCGCGTCGGACCGCAGCCGGTTTCAAAGCCATTGACTTTGTTCTTAGCTGCAGCAAAACCGGAAAAGTACATTGTCTTTGACGAAAGCCCCATGTTGCGGGATGCCCAATCCGTGGTGACGCACCATATCCAGGCATCGGCGAATAGTTTATGGAAAATGCCTATGGACACTGGAAATGCCAACTCTTACCGTGAAAAATGGACAGCAGCATCCGCCCTTTACTGGGAAGTTGTCGAGCGCCACTGCCAGGAAGAATTGGACGAAGGTGTCTTGGCCAAAGTATTTTTTGACAGATTGGAAGCTTGCGATCTGATTGTCGGCAGCAGCATGCCCATCCGTGACGTCGATACGTTTTTTAAAGCGACAGAGCGGGATGTCATGGTGTATGCAAACCGGGGAGCAAACGGCATTGACGGCGTGGTCTCAACTGCATTCGGGGTTCAGGCTGCGAAACAGCGGCCGGCTTATCTGTTTATCGGTGATTTATCATTTCTGCATGATATGAATGGGCTGATTGCGTCCAAAATGCAGAAAACGGATCTGACTATTGTCATCATGAACAACGATGGTGGGGGCATCTTCTCCTATTTGCCTCAGTCTCAGGAAGAACGTCATTTTGAGGATTTGTTCGGAACGCCGACAGGACTGACTTTTGGTGATGCTGCGAAAATGTACGATGCACAGTATGCAGCGGTGGAAACGGCTGAGCAATTGGCGGAAGCATTGGACCAGCCGAAAAATAAAGCCGTAAAAATCATTGAAGTGTTTACGGACCGACAGCACAATGTTGTGACGCACCGCAAATTATGGAGCCGCTTTAATGAGGAGCTGGCAACACAATGAAACTGGACGTTAATGGAGTAAGCTACCATGTGGAGGTAATCAATGCCGACCAACAGGAAACGATTGTCTTTTTGCATGGTTTTACCGGCAGCACAAAAAGCTGGCAGCCTGTCATTGAAGGATGGAACGATGTGAAAATCGTTCTGATCGACTTGATTGGCCACGGCGAAACGGATTGTCCGGAAGAGATCGAGCATTATCGAATGCAACGGCAGGTGAAAGACCTGGATGTGTTGTTCGCCCAATTGGGTTTGGAAGGATTGACGCTTATCGGCTATTCGATGGGCGGACGCACCGCACTTGCTTATGCCTGCAATTTTCCGGAACGCCTTAAAGGATTGGTGTTGGAAAGTGCGTCTCCCGGGCTTCGGACTGATGAAGAACAGCAAAAACGCCAGACCCGTGATGAAGGACTGGCGCAGCGGATTGCTGCCGGTGGAATAACGAATTTTGTTGACCGTTGGGAAAACATTCCGTTGTTCAACAGCCAGAAATCCCTCTCTGAGCCGGTGAAACAAGCTATCCGGGAAGAAAGGTTGGCACAGAATCCCATTGGCCTTGCAAACAGTTTGAAAGGGATGGGCACAGGTGCGCAGGAATCTTACTGGGAGCGGCTGAAGAACTTAGAAATACCGGTATTATTGGTGACAGGGCAGTTGGATAGGAAGTTTAGAGCAATCGCCGAAGAGATGGCTGAGCTGCTGCCGGATGCTGTTCATAAAACTATTGAAGGCGGGCATGCAATACATGTGGAAAAACCTGCTGAATTTGCTACAATAGTAAGGGAGTATTCAAGTTTGAACTATCAAGGAGGAAAATCATGACACGCGAGTGGATTACAGAACGTACATATGAAGATATCAAGTATGAAATTTTTAATGGTATTGCTAAAATTACCATCAACCGTCCGGAAGTGCGCAATGCATTCCGTCCAAAAACGGTTCACGAATTGATCGATGCATTTTCACGTGCACGCGATAATTCAGATGTCGGCGTCATCATTTTGACAGGAGAAGGCGAAAAAGCTTTCTGTTCAGGCGGAGACCAATCCGTACGCGGACATGGCGGCTATGTAGGGGAAGATGAAATTCCGCGTTTGAACGTCTTGGACCTTCAGCGTTTGATCCGTGTTATTCCAAAACCGGTCATCGCAATGGTTGCAGGATATGCAATCGGCGGCGGACATGTCCTTCACGTAGTATGTGACTTGACGATCGCAGCTGATAACGCACGTTTCGGCCAAACTGGCCCGCGCGTTGGTTCATTTGATGCCGGCTATGGTTCGGGTTACTTGGCACGCATCATCGGACACAAGAAAGCACGTGAAATCTGGTACCTATGCCGTCAATACGATGCGCAGGAAGCATTGGATATGGGCTTAGTCAACACAGTGGTTCCTCTGGACCAGCTGGAAGACGAGACCGTTCAATGGTGCCAGGAAATGCTTGAAATGAGCCCAACTGCTCTTCGTTTCGTTAAAGCGGCAATGAATGCAGATACAGATGGCCTTGCCGGATTGCAGCAGATGGCTGGAGACGCGACATTGTTGTACTACACAACGGATGAAGCAAAAGAAGGCCGCGATGCGTTCAAAGAAAAACGCAAACCGGACTTTGGCCAATTCCCACGTTTCCCTTGATCACCGAATAATTGAAAGCTGTCCTCTCAGGGGACAGCTTTTTTTGAAGAAAGGATTTTTTAAAATGACGTATCCGAACTGGTTGAGCCAGCGGAGTTATTTGAGTGGAGACCGTATGGCCTTGTCATTCGAAGAGCGGCAATGGACATTTTCAGAAATCAATGATCTGGCGCTTGTTTATGCCGGCAAATTGTCAGCACTTGGCGTTAAAGCCGATTCGCGTGTAGCCATCCTTGCCAAGTCCAATCCTGATTTTGTTTTTGTCATGTACGGCTGCCTTCATTTAGGCTGTGAGATGGTCATGTTGAATGAGCGTTTGGCGAAAGCTGAACTGGCCTATCAAATTGAAGATGCCCAGGTAAATTATGTATTGGTGGTTGATGTCCTGAAGGAGAAAATAGACGCAGCCAATGTGATTTTGTTCAGCCAATTGGATGAAACGGAACCGGCAGCATTCGAACCGCAAAAACAATGGCAACAGGACCGCACCATTTCGATCATGTATACCTCGGGTACTACTGGGAACCCGAAAGGAGTCCGTCAGACAGCCGAGAATCATTTCTCCAGTGCAGTTTCATCAGCGCTTAATATAGGAATTGCCCCTGAAGATGTCTGGCTTTGTTCAGTCCCGCTGTTCCACATCAGCGGTTTTTCGATTCTCATGAGATCGCTAATCTACGGTATGGGAGTGCGGTTGTATGAAAAATTCGATGCCCAGCGCAGTGCAGAGGAAATCTGCAACGGCACGGTGACGTATATGTCCATGGTCGGGGTGATGCTGGAGCGTATTCTGGCAAATGTGGAAGAAGCCGCAATGCCGGCTTCTCCCCGTTTCAAAGCGATTCTTGCAGGAGGAGGACCGATTCCGGTCGCCTACATCAATCGCGCAGAAAAATGTGGAATTCCAGTGCTGCAGACATACGGCATGACGGAAACCTCTTCTCAGACCACCACTTTGCAATCAGCGGATGCCGAACAAAAAATTGGCTCTTCCGGCAAACCGCTGTTTTTATATCAAGTGAAAATTGATGGCACAGAGGAACCGGGAGAAAAAGGCGAAATCCTTATTCACGGTCCTCAAGTCACGCCTGGATACATCGGCAAATTTGCTGAACGGAAAGTTCAGGAAGACGGCTGGCTCCATACCGGAGATATCGGTTATTTAGATAATGAAGGGTTTTTATTTGTGGTGGATCGCCGTTCAGACCTGATTGTTTCAGGTGGGGAAAATGTCTATCCCGCTGAAATTGAAAAAGTGTTGCTGGCCCATCCCGCTGTCCGTGAAGCCGGTGTATGCGGTGGGCCGAGTGATAAATGGGGAGAAGTTCCCGTAGCGTTCGTGGTGTTGAACAAAGAAGCGACGGCGGATGAGTTGTTAGTGTATTGCCGCGAGCAGATCGCTTCTTATAAAGTGCCAAAGCAGCTGCTGTTTGTTGAGGAGCTGCCCCGTAATGCCTCCAACAAGCTGTTGAGAAGAGAGTTGAGAACATGGCTGTAACCATCCGGGACATCCAGTTGGAAACGGTGCGGCAACCGCTGCGGAAACCGTTTAAAACGGTGCTGCAGCAAGTGGAAGAGCGTGAAGTGATCATTGTGTCGGTGACCGGTGATAAAGGGCATGTCGGCTACGGGGAATGCGTGGCTTTCGAAACGCCCTGGTATACAGAAGAGACGATTACAGGCTGCCGTTTTGTATTGGAGCATTCGTTGCTGCCGCTTCTTGCCGGTAAAACCATCGGCCATCCGAGCGAAGTTTGGGAGTTGTTCAAAACGCTCAAAGGCAACCGGATGGCTAAAGCGGCGGTTGAAATGGCGGTATGGGATTTGTTCGCCAAAGTGGACCAACAACCATTGTGGAAGTTTCTGGGAGGTTCCCGGCAATCGATTCCAGCAGGCGTGGTTGTAGCTGCGGACCCTTCAAAAATAGCAGAGCAGGTGGCACAAGCTGTGAACTCCGGTTACCGGCGAATAAAAATAAAGATACACCCTGAAACAGATCGTACTTTAATGAAAACGATTGTTGCCGCTTACCCGGAACTCCTGTTTTTTGCAGATGCCAATGGCAGTTTCCAGACACACAGTGTTGAACGATTGAAAACATTCGACGATATCGGCTTTACGCTGATTGAACAGCCTTTTGGCGAACGGCAATGGGAGTTGCATGCACAGGCGAAAAAAGAGCTGGACACGAAGATCTGTTTGGATGAAAGCATTGCCTCTGTGGAAGATATGCAGGAAATGATTGACCGGGAAGCCGGCGACATTATCGTCTTGAAAATGAGCCGGCTTGGGGGATGGACAGAAACATTAAAAGTGATCGAACTGTGCCGGACCCATTCCATCGGTACCTGGGTCGGGGGAATGATTGAATTCGGCGTTTCCAAAGCCCATAATCTGGCTTTGGCATCGTTGCCGGGAATCATCTACCCTGGTGATTTTTCAGCTTCCGGACATTTCTGGGAGAAAGATATCATCGAGCCTGAAATCATAGTAGAAAATGGCGAAATCGTTTTGAGCGATCAACCGGGAATCGGTTATACAGTGGTCTGAATCAATTATGGTTCAGACCTTTTTTATCAGGTGGAATTTTTGTTTGCAGTTGGGAAATAATATGAGACAATGAATAAAAATTAACAGTAATGAATAATTAGCGGTTGTGATCATTCTTTTAAAGATCTGAGGGAAGAAGCCAGGGAGGTGCATCCATGTTTTTGAATCGAATCAGTTTATTGAAAGAAGAAATCGACGATTATGGACAGTATCCTTTTACTGTTCCTTCGATCGGCACTATGGATCAACTGGATTTGAGCAATCCAATTACTTTTTTTGTAGGGGAGAATGGCTCGGGCAAGTCTACATTGCTCGAGGCCATAGCGGATAAATGTGGTTTTAATACAGCTGGAGGAGGCCGCAATAATACCTATGAAGTCCATGCCGCTGAATCGGCATTGGGCGACTATATCCGGCTTTCCTGGATGCCGAAAGTCACGAATGGGTTCTTTATGCGTGCGGAATCGTTTTACAACTTTGCCACACATCTTGAAGAAATCGACGGGGATGGTTTCCAATCGTATGGAGGCCGTTCCTTGCACGAACAATCACACGGTGAATCATTCCTGTCTTTGTTCTTGAACCGTTTTAACGGCCGTGCCCTGTATTTGCTGGACGAGCCCGAGGCAGCATTATCGCCGCAGCGGCAATTGACGTTTCTGCGAATATTGAAGGATTTGATTGATGAGGAAAATTGCCAGTTCATCATCGCGACCCATTCGCCTATTCTTCTTGGCTATCCGGATGCCAAAATCTTGAGCTTTGATGGCGGCTCCATTGAAGAAATCGATTATGAAATGACAGACCATTACCGAATCACTAAATATTTTCTGGACCATCGGGAAAAGTTTTTGAAAGAGATTTTGGAGGATTGACAAGCCGTCGTACAATGGAAGAAAATGAGAATCATTAGTATAAACAAAAGGTGGGGTGAATGTGACAAATTCGGAGAGAGCAGCCATAAAAAATCTTGCTGTCGGCATGCCGGAAAAGATGGTCTATGGAGACGGCAAAACTATGGAAACGGCTATACGAAAAAAACAGGTGGAAGAAGTATATTTAACCAAAGATGGTTTCGAGGGAGATGGCGTGGCGGACCTGAAGCACCATGGGGGACCGGATCGCGCTGTCTGCATTTATCCTTATGAACATTATGATTACTGGAATGGCCATTTCGGCACACAATTGCCCCACGCTGCTTTTGGAGAAAACCTGACAGTAACGAATATGCTGGAGCAGGATGTCTGCATTGGCGATATTTTTCAGGTGGGAGAAGCCATTATTCAAGTGACGCAGGGTAGAGTTCCTTGCCATACAATCGACAAGCGGCTCGATATGAAGCCGCTGCTGAAAGACATGGTTAAGACAGGCTATACAGGATATTTATGCCGAGTCCTGGAAGAAGGGACAATCAGAGCCGATTCAACCATCCGTTTAGTATCGAAAGATCCTCAACAAGTATCGGTTCTCTATGCCAATGAAATCAATTTCCATCGCCCGAAAGATGTTGATGGCATCGTCAAAGTGCTTGAAGCGGAAGAACTTGCAGATGAATGGCGGCAATTTCTGACAAAGCGGTTGATTAAGCTGACTTCTGGAAAGTAGCATACCTTTTCTTTCCCATCAAAAAGCACGGCAGCGAAATTTCAGCTGCCGTGCTTTTTAATGGATTGGTGTACCTTTTTTATTTCAGAATTGTTTCCAGTACCTGCAGATTTTTTTCCATTAAGGTGAAGTAAGTTTCTTCGTTGTCGATATCCTCCTGTGTCAATACACCGAGATTATGCATTTGAATCGCTTCTGCACCTACTTCGTTTTGAATGACTTCCGTCAAATTGGAAGAAACATTTTGTTCGAAGACAATGTTCTGAACGTCTTTTTCTTTCGCCAAATCGACGATTTTGGTCAACTCTTTTTGCGATGGTTCATCCTGGCTGTTCAATCCTGCAATCGCAACTTGTTCAAAGCCATAAGGTTCAGAAAGGTAGCTGAAAGCCGCGTGAGAGACGAAGAAAGTATCTTTGCTGACACGTTCAGACAAAGCTTCGAAGGATCGATCCAAAGTCTCTAACTCCGCAACCAGTTCCGTATAATTGCTTTCGTAAACTTCTGCATTTTCCGGATCAGCCTGTGTCAACGAAACCTTGATGGATTCCGCCAGTTTCTCGCTAAGCATCGGAGACATCCAGACATGTGGGTCAGTAGAACCGTGATCATGGCCATCGTGGCTTTCCGCTTCTTCGGCATGTGCTTCATCATGCTCTTCTTCGTGTTCCTCTTCTTTATGGCCAAGAGCTGCTTC
Organism: Planococcus wigleyi; assembly: GCF_014836985.1. Lineage (GTDB taxonomy): Bacteria > Bacillota > Bacilli > Bacillales_A > Planococcaceae > Planococcus > Planococcus notacanthi. The sequence goes on from NZ_JACSPU010000007.1 coordinate 13,620, forward strand.
CAGGTCTTCATCTGAAATCTGATCGGCTGTGGCAATGAATTCGACGTTTTCATTCTGTAAAGTTTGTTTGGCGCTGTCGATAAATCCTTCCAGCCCCAGACCGATTGAAAACATCAAATCAGCATCTGCCAACTTGATCATCTCTTGCTGTGTAGGTTCAAAAGTATGTTCATTTGAACCTGCCGGATAGATTGATCGGACATCGACCAAATCTCCAGCAATGCGCTCAGTGAAATAAGTCAGGGGATAAACTGTTGTGTACACCTGCAGTTTTTCCGGATCTCCATCCACGCTTTGTGCTTCTTCACTTGTCTTTCCACAAGCTGCCAATAACAAAATCAAGGGTACCAATAATAGAATCTTTTTCATATTCAACCTCCAAAATGTAACGATTACGTTTTAATGACTATTTGAATATTACAGGAAGCTCTTTAAAAACACAAGAAAAACCACCAATTATTTTTTTGGTGGCCATTCTTCCGGGACAAAATCAATCCCGCCTTTATGGAAAGGGTGACAGCTCAAAATGCGTTTTGCTGCCAAATATCCGCCTTTCAATGCGCCGTGCTTCTCGACCGCTTCGATGCCATAATGGGAACAGGTCGGATAGAAACGGCAGCTTGGTGGAGACAATGGCGAGATGAACCGCTGGTAGAAGCGGAAAATCTTCAGTAAAACCGTCTTCATGATTGTTCAGCTCTTTTCGGGTAAGTTCTTTATATGTTTATTGTAGGGGCATAAGAGGTATAAATAAAGTATAAGAACTTATCAAACTAACTGGAGTGTGATTGGAAATGTCAAACGAATTAAACCACGAATTAAACGTACAGGTGGCTACATGGTCTGTAGCTTATACAAAATTACATAATTTTCATTGGTACGTGAAAGGGCCTTCGTTCTTTACTCTACATGTAAAATTTGAAGAATTGTATAACGAAGCAACCCTTCATATGGATGAAATCGCTGAGCGCTTGTTGGCATTGGGCGGAAAACCGGTCGCTACAATGAAAGAGCAGCTTGAGCTGTCCGTTATTGAAGAAGCAAACAAAAAAGAAACAGCCGAAGAAATGGTTGATACCGTTGTCAGTGACTACGACAAAATCATGAAATCTTTGAAAAAAGGCATGGAATTGGCGGCTGAAGACGGCGACGACATGACAGAAGATATGCTGAATGCTATTCACCAGAACCTCGAAAAACATTCTTGGATGTTATCAGCATTCCTGGGTGAAAAGAAGTAAAATAGAACTATACAAGCGTACACTGAATTCTAGTGTACGCTTTTCCTATGGCATCGGGGTGAAAAAATGCAGTATACAGATTTAAACGGTTATTTATGTCAATTATCATTCGAAGAAAACAGCTTCTCAATTGAGAGCAGACATGTGTTGGTGATTAGCCGTTACAAAGGGCAATGGCTATTGACACGGCATAATGAGCGCGGACTGGAATTTCCCGGAGGCAAAGTAGAAGCGGGTGAAAGTTTACAGGAGGCGGCGATGAGGGAAGTTTATGAAGAAACGGGCGCTCATCTGAAGGACCTAGAATGGTTTGCAGAATACGTGGTTTTTTCGGAAATTCCTTTTTGCAAAACGGTCTTTACAGGGGAAATCGGAAAAATTGATCGGATCCCGTTTCTTGAAACGCAAGGAATCGTGTTATCAGGAAATTTGGAGTTGGACGACAGCTACAGTTTTTTGATGAAAGACGAAGGAATGAAGACAATAATAGAGAAGGTGAAGCAACTTGGAAAATGGAATGATTGATAAAAAGAAACCTTATCCATCACCGAATCCTCATGTCCGTTTGATGGAAATTATTTATTGGTCGGAAGGATTAAGGGTAAAAGGCATGCTGGCAGAGCCTAAGGAGCCCGGAAACTATAGCGGCATTTTGTATTTAAGGGGTGGCATCCAGTCGATCGGAATGGTGCGCCCTGCTCGCATCGCCCAATTTGCGGCACAGGGCTTTGTCGTGTTTGCGCCTTATTACAGAGGCAACCGGGGTGGTGAAGGCCGTGATGAATTTGCGGGGGCAGACCGGTGGGATGCGGTCCATGCAGTCGATGTCCTGAAGCACTACAGCAACGAAAACGTGCATCTGCTGGCGTTTTCAAGAGGCGGCATCATGGCTTTATGGACGGCAATCCTTCGCCCGGATATTGCATCTGTCGTTACGTGGGCGGGTGTAACAGATACAGTACTGACATATAAAGAGCGGCCGGACATGCGGCGCATGATGAAACGGCTCTATGGCGGGACGCCCAACACAGCATTGGCTGAATACGAAGAACGCAATCCCTTGTTGCGGATCGAGGAAAGTGCAGCCCCTTTTCTGATCATTCATGGCCTGAAGGATGAAAACGTCTATCCGGCTCAAGCTTTTCTGTTGGAAGAAGCATTAAAGCTGAATGGGCAGACGCACGAAACCTGGTATTTTCCGGATTACACACATTTTTTTCCGCCGGCAGCAAATCGCCAAACAGTACAAGCAGTCTGCAAGTGGATGGGTGAACAAGAAAAAAAATGATTTAACTGAATCCAAACAAAAAAACCGTTCGGATTTCTCCGAACGGTTTTTTAACATATGCTTATTTTTGAAGTGGTCCGCCGAGTGTAGTAATTTCCGGTGCGACAGTACCGAACTTTTGGAAGTTCTCTTGGAATTTCTGTGCCAATTCCGTTGCTTTCTGGTCATAAGCTTCTTTGTCTGCCCATGCATTGCGTGGGTTCAATACTTCTGTTGGCACTCCTGGTACTTCTACAGGAATCTCGAGGCCGAAGATCGCTTCTTTTTCAGTCGGTACGTTGTTCAACTCGCCTTTGATGGCAGCGCGAACCATTGTACGCGTGTAAGAAAGCTTCATGCGGCTGCCGACTCCGTAGACGCCGCCAGTCCAACCTGTGTTGACAAGGAAGACTTGAACGCCGTGCTCATCGATTTTATTGCCGAGCATTTCTGCATAGACCGTTGCGTGCAACGGAAGGAATGGTGAACCGAAGCAAGTAGAGAATGTTGCTTCAGGAGATGTAATGCCGCGTTCTGTACCAGCCAATTTTGATGTATAGCCGCTTAGGAAATGGTACATCGCCTGTTCTTTCGTCAACTTGCTGATTGGAGGCAAGACGCCGAATGCATCTGCTGTCAAGAAGACGATCGTTTTCGGATGTCCAGCAATTGAAGGGTCTACGATATTATCGATTGCCTGCATTGGGTAAGCAGCACGTGTATTTTCAGTCAATGAACCATCGTTGTAGTCAGGGATGCGTGTATCCGGATCCACTACCACGTTTTCAAGGACAGAACCAAAACGGATGGCGTCGTAGATTTGTGGTTCGTTTTCGCGTGACAAGTTGATGGTTTTGGCATAGCAGCCGCCTTCGATATTGAAGACGCCATTATCGGACCAGCCATGCTCGTCATCACCGACCAATTTACGGTCTCCATCAGCTGACAAAGTCGTTTTGCCTGTACCGGACAAGCCGAAGAACAAAGTCACATCGCCGTCTTGGCCAACGTTCGCTGAACAGTGCATAGGAAGAATGCCTTTTTCAGGCAATAAGTAGTTCATGATTGAGAAGATGGACTTCTTCATTTCGCCGGCGTATTCAGTACCCCCGATCAAAATGATGCGTTGTTCCATCGATACGATGATGAATGTTTCTGAAGCGGTCCCATCAACTGCAGGGTCTGCCATGAATGTAGGAGCATAGACTACAGTGAATTCAGCTTCATGCGTTTTCAATTCTTCAGCCGTCGGACGGATGAACAATTGGTGGGCAAACAGATTATGCCACGCGTACTCATTAATAGTTTGGATCGGTACACGGGATTCGTGGTCAGCTCCGGCGAATCCTTTGAATACGTAAAGCGCATCTTTTTCTTTTAGGTGTTTGAGCACTTTAGCGTACAGGTTTTCGAACACTTCGCTGGAAATCGGACGGTTCACATTGCCCCAGTCGACTTTGTTTTTAGAACTTTCTTCTTCGACCATGTATTTGTCTTTCGGCGAGCGGCCTGTGTATTTCCCAGTCTCCGCTTTAACAGCGCCTTCCCGTGTCAAAACCGCTTCTCCGCGAGATGTTGCTGCTTCCACTAATTGTGGCACTGATAATTGAACATGTACATTTGGGCCAGTCAAAAGATCCTTCAAATCGTTTGCAAAGTTCACTGAAGTCATATATATGTACCTTCCTTTTCTGTTATTCCCATGGCGATGGGGAGGATGTATATTCGTTCATTAGTATAACACATTAGGTTCATTAGTCTATACTAATTCGCTGCAGAATTGAAAAAATATTGAAATAAGGTTCTATATTAGGGGATTGGGAAGGACGGAGGCCGTTGCTCCTTGGGAAATTCGAAGGTCATATTGTTTTAAAGATGGGGCTAACTCCCATCATAACAGGAGCTGAATGAAATCACATAATCCCAATGAGAAATTATTGCAGTTTCCTGGCCGATAGGAAAAGAACTTCACGAATGTTCACTGCGTAGGATGAGAACATTCAGCAATAAAATTTGAGCATTTTATTCGCCGAAATCGTTGACATCCCCGAACTATTTCCGTATGATGAAAAATTGAACGGATACTCTTATTCCGAGCTGGTGGAGGGGACAGGCCCTATGAAACCCGGCAACCTGCTGCAACTGCAGTGATGGTGCCAAACCTGAAACAAGGCTTACAGGCCTTGGATGATAAGAGTGAAAGGTGCTTATGATGATTCTCCTTTCCTCATGACGAATGAGTGAAGGGATTTTTTTATGGAATGCCCTTAATCCTCGTGTGAAAGGCCACAGACGGCTTGAAGTTCAATCCGGAAATTCCGGAACGGACTTGACATGGGAAACGAGTACCGTATCAATTTCGAGAGCAATCTCGCAGGATATAAGGAGGAACATTTTTTGAAAAACCGTCGATTATTTACTTCAGAATCAGTAACAGAAGGACATCCGGATAAAATCTGTGACCAAATCTCAGATGCTATTTTGGATGCAATCTTAGCCGAGGATCCAAACGCACGTGTTGCGTGTGAAACGACTGTAACAACAGGACTGGTTTTGGTAGCTGGAGAAATCACTACTTCCACTTATGTGGACATTCCAAAAGTCGTTAGACAAACGGTGAGAGAAATTGGATACACACGTGCTAAATATGGTTTCGATTCAGAAACAAGTGCAGTCCTTACAGCAATCGATGAGCAATCACCGGATATCGCTGCTGGAGTAAACGTGGCACTTGAATCACGTGAAGGCCAAATGACAGATAAAGAAATGGACGATATTGGAGCAGGCGACCAAGGGTTGATGTTCGGATATGCCAACAACGAAACAGAAGAATTAATGCCATTGCCGATTTCATTGGCGCATAAATTGGCGCGCCGCTTGGCTGAAGTACGCAAGGAAGAAATTCTTCCGTATTTGCGTCCGGATGGCAAAACGCAGGTGACAGTTGAATACGATGAAAACAATCAACCGCTTCGTGTAGACACGATTGTTATTTCTACTCAGCACCACCCAGAAGTAACGCTGGAGCAAATCCAACGCAATATCAAAGAATACGTCATCAAAGAAGTCGTTCCGGCAAAATGGATCGATGAAGACACCAAATACTTTATCAATCCAACTGGGCGTTTCGTAATTGGCGGACCTCAAGGAGATGCGGGCTTGACTGGCCGCAAAATCATCGTGGATACTTATGGTGGCTATGCTCGCCACGGCGGCGGAGCTTTCTCTGGTAAAGATGCAACAAAAGTTGACCGTTCAGCAGCTTATGCAGCCCGTTATGTAGCGAAAAACATCGTTGCTGCAGGCCTTGCAGACAAATGCGAAGTGCAGTTGGCGTATGCAATCGGTGTAGCACATCCTGTGTCCATCGCTTTCGATACATTCGGCACCGGCAAAGTGGATGAAGACAAATTGGACGATTTGGTACGTGCGAACTTTGATTTGCGTCCTGCCGGCATCATCAAAATGTTGGATCTGCGCCGCCCGATCTACAAGCAGACAGCGGCCTACGGACACTTTGGCCGTACGGATGTTGATCTTCCTTGGGAACGTACTGACAAAGCAGCAATTCTTAAAGAACAAGCTGGCGTAGAAGCTGGTATTTAAACATGCGTTAGAAAAGGATGACCAGGCAGCGATGCCTGGTCATCCTTTTTTTGTTAGTCTTTTTGAAGAGACTTGTAATAAGCCCCTTTTTCCGCATATTCACGGACAATCCGTTCCATGTCGGTCTTGTCGTCTTCGCGCAGTTCACGGACCACTTTTGCGGGACGGCCGAGCGCAAGCATGCCGGGTGGAATGACTTTTCCAGGAGGAACCAAGCTGCCCGCTCCGACAAATGCACCTTCTCCGATTTCCGCTCCGTCTAGAATGACGGACCCCATGCCTACCAGCGCCCCTTTGCGGATGATGCAGCTATGCAAAGTCACTTGATGGCCAATAGTCACTTCATCTTCCAAAAGCAAGGTTTTGCCAGGGCTTTGATGAAGCATGCAAAGATCCTGGATATTGACTTTATTGCCGATAATGGTTGGTGAGACATCGCCGCGGATAACCGTGTTGAACCAAACCGATGAATGGGCGCCAATCGTCACATCACCGGAGATGGTCGTATAGTCAGCGATGAAAACCGATGGATCGATTTGGGGGAATTTGTCTTTATATGGATAAATCATGGCAAAGCTCCTTTAAAAAAGATAAGATATTCTATAATCGTAACAAATCAAATCAAAACGTCAAATAGGAAATACAGCAGTAAGAATTATTGGTGGAGAAAGGAAGTCGGAATATGTGGAAATGGCAGGCGGAAGGCACAGCAAAAGCGGTTGTGGTATTGATCCATAGCGCGTATGAGCAGCATCTGCGTTATGCATGGCAAATCGAGAAATGGCGATCGGCTGGATTCCATGTTTATACAGGAGATTTGCCGGGCCATGGCAGGAATGCTGGTGCCGATCACGTACACCGTGAATCGTTCGATGACTACGAGCAGGCAGTAAGTGAAATGCTGAAGCTCTCATCGGAAAATGATTTGCCGGTTTTTGTCATAGCGCATGGTTTAGGTGCCACCATTGCGATGAATGTGCTGGCAAACCGAAAGTTCAATGTGGCCGGTGCCATTTTCACGTCTCCGTGGCTGCAGTTAAAAAAATTGCCTCCGAAAGCACCTAATGCATTTCCGGGAGTTTCGCAGTTGACTGGCCGCAGGAAAATGGATCATGGCATTGAACTCCGCCATTTGACCAGAGACCAATTTTCCTTAGATCAGGAAACTGAAAACAAACTGTACCATTCAGTCATCACCTCTGGATGGTATAAGGAGTTGCAGAGCTATATGAAAGAAACCGCAGCTGCTGTCGACTTGTATCCTCGGATTCCGACATATCTGCATACAGCGGAGCGGGATATGATTACGGAAATAGATGCGTCCCGGCAATGGCTGCTGAAGCAGCAGCTTACCGAGTTTAGTTATAAGGAATGGAAATTCTGCTATCACGACATTTTTCAGGAACCGGAGAAAGAAGAAGTTTTTCAAGCGGCGCAAGCATTTATCTATACAGTGCTGCGGTCGGTCGGTTACTTGGTTGAAGAGTGAACGAGAATAAATGGCACAGAGGAGAGATTACAATGGCATTAAGCTATAGCATACTGGACCAATCCCCGATTTCAGAAGGCAGTTCGCCGCAGGAAGCCTTGAAACAGACAGCGGTTCTTGCACAAAAAGCTGAGCAATGGGGGTATACCCGCTTTTGGGTATCTGAGCATCACGATGCGACGACCCTGGCCGGCTCTTCGCCAGAAGTGCTGATCGCCCATCTCGGAGCGGTGACCAACACTATTCGGTTGGGATCGGGTGGTGTCATGCTGCCGCATTATGCCCCTTTTAAAATTGCTGAAAACTTTAAGCTGCTGGAAGCGTTGTATCCAGACAGAATCGATGCCGGAGTCGGCCGTGCACCTGGAGGCATGCCGCGTGCTTCCTATGCATTGAACGAAGGCAAAAAACGGGACACCAGCCAATTCCCTAAACAAATCGATGAGCTGCGCATGTACTTGACGGATTCGATTCCCGAAGAACATCCGTATTACGGAATGAAAGCGACACCGGTGACGAAGCATAGCCCGCCGATCTGGATATTGGGGTCAAGTGAAAACTCGGCACAGCTGGCAGCGGCAAAAGGGTTGCCTTATATGTTCGCACATTTCATCAATGGCGAAGGCGGAGAGGAGTTTGCAAAAGAATACCGGAAACAGTTTAAGTCTCATAAAGAAAGCAAACCCCGGGTAGGCTTTGCGATATTTGTCGTCTGTCAGGAAACGTCCGAACAGGCGGAGTGGGTGGCTTCATCGATGGATCTTTCACTGTGCATGGGAGCGCAGGGAATTCCTTCAAAAGGCACACCGCCTCCTGAAAAGGCCAGCGCGTATCCCTATTCCAAATTCGAAAAACTATTGGTCGCTGAAAACCGCCGCCGAATGGTCGTCGGTACACCGGAGCAGGTTGTGGACAAATTAGAAATTATGGCATCCGAATATAGAGCGGATGAAGTGATGCTGGTTTCCTCGGCTTACGACTTTAATGACAAACTTAAAACCTTCCGATTGATTGCGGAAGAAATGCAGAAACGCCGATAGGAGATTTCCTATCGGCGTTTTTTGACAAAACAACTTTTTAAGAAATGCTGCTCAACAATCTGTTCAATCTTTTATGCAAAAGAATGAACTATTGATCGATTCGTACAATCGGCTTGATGGTGGTTCCTTTTTTGGAGTCTTCGAATGCTTCGTTGATTTGTTCGAAATCATATACTTTAATCAGTTTATCGAACGGGAACAGACCTCGCTTATAATAGTCCACCAATTGCGGAATGAACACTTGCGGAATGGAGTCGCCTTCAATCACACCCATTACCGTTTTGCCTTCTGCCATGATGTCATTGTGGACATCGAAGGTGATTTCAGGTGTCACGCCGACGATGGCGCATGAACCGAGTGGCCGGAGAGCATGGATGGCTTGTTTAACGACAGGCGGCACTCCTGTCGTTTCAACGGCATAATGAGTACCGCCATTGGTGATTTTTTTGATTTCTTGTACAACATCGACATTTTGTCCATTTAAAGTATGTGACGCACCAAGTTCTTTGGCCAGCGCCAGGCGGTTGTCGTGGATATCAACCGCAATGATGTTAAGGCAGCCGGCGATTTTTGCCGCCATGACAGCACTCAATCCAACGGCACCACTGCCGTATATGGCGATGGAAGAACCGAACTCAGGCTTGAACCGGTTCAATACTGTGCCAGCGCCAGTCTGAATGCCACAGCCGAGTGGGCCGAGGAGCGCCAAATCGACTCCTGGATCGACTTTGACGACATTGCGTTCATGAGCAACCGCAAAAGTTCCAAAAGACGATTGGCCGAAAAACGTCGACACGGCGTGGTCGTGGTGATGGATTCGATTTGTGCCGTCCTGCATTTTGCCGCCAAAGTTCAATTCGTTGAAGTTCAGGCAAACCGTCGGGTGTCCAGTCAGGCAATTTTCACAGTGGCCACAATAAGCGAAAGACAGCACCACGTGGTCGCCAGCCTTAATCGTTGTCACTGCAGCACCCACTTTTTCAACAACTCCCGAGCCTTCATGCCCAAGAACAGCAGGAAATGGGGATAATCCTAAATCTCGTGCCACGGCGTCTGTGTGACAAACTCCCGATGCTACAATTTTGACCAATACCTCATTCATCTTCGGTTCGCCCAATTCCACTTCTTCAAATTTAAAATCTTCTCCTAAACCATGTGTTACAGCTGCTTGGATTTTCATTCAAATCCTCCTCCTTTAAATTGATGTCCTTATCCTACTACCCGTTCAGTTTTTATTTAGACATGGTAATCAAAGTGAATGAGGACTTCCAGCAGCCAGAAAAACTAGAATTTATCATTGCCAATAACTAAGTGTGTAGCTTCAATTTGCCTTATTGGAAATAGCGATTCTGATGTGCTTAACTCGAATTAAGCATTAAACACATGAAAGGAGGAAGTAAGATGGACAGCAATTCAACTGCTCCTGCTGGTTTCATGAAAGCTGCTGTCTTGCATGCGTTCGGAAATGAAGAACAATTGGCCACGGAGTTCATTCTGGTACCGGATGTCGACAAGGATGAAATACTGATAGAACTGGAATTTGCAGGAGTAGGACAATGGGATGCTTTTGAACGGCAAGGCGGTTATGCGGAGATGCTGAAGATGGAAGTGGAGTTTCCTTATGTGCTGGGCTCTGAAGGTTCTGGAACCATTATTTCAAAAGGTGAAAATGTAAAGGGCTTTAAAATAGGGGATAAGGTGATGGCCGCAGGTTTTTTGAATCCGCAAGGCGGCTTCTATGTAGAGTTTGCAGCTGTCGACCAGAAATATGCAACACTTGTTCCAGCGTCTCTAAATGCCCAAGAAGCGGGCGGGATTTTAGGAGTGGGGATAACGGCATTGCGTGGGTTGGAAGATATCCTTCAGCTGCAAAAAGGTGAATCCATCGTCATTTTGGGTGCCAGTGGAGGAGTCGGCCATATAGCGGTCCAGCTCGCCAGAAAAATCGGCGCCCGGGTTTTTGCCGTTGCCTCCGGAGCAGACGGAGTCGGGATGGTCCGCAACCTGGGCATAGAGAATGTCGCCGATGGCTATAATGAGGACTTGTTGGCCGCAGCAATAACAGCAGAACCCGAAGGATTTGATGCTGCTTTATTGACTGCGGGAGGGGAAACGGCGAAAACGGTCATGCAATCCGTGAAAAAAGAAGGCCGGGTAGCGTATCCGAACGGGGTCTTTCCATTGCCGACAAGTGAAGACTTTAAGGTCATTGCTTTTAATGGAGAGCCTGATGCGGATATAATCAGCAGGTTTGTTCATTATGTGAAGAGTGGAAATGTAAAAGCGCATGTGGACAAAGTTTTTCCTTTAGAACAAGCTTCTGCTGCTCACGTGGCTTTACAGCAACATTATTTAGGGAAACTGGTATTGGAAATAAAGTGAAACAGATTCTTAAAACGCTTTCCAGGCAAAGGAGAAAGCTTGTACATGCAGCATAAAAAAGCGAAGAAACGTAGTTTTAGTTTCTTCGCTTTTCAATTTCCTGTCTATTCAATTAAGTTGCCGGAGACCAATTTCAAGAAACCAATTTCAAGCCTACTGCCGCCCCTAAAACCATCGCAATAAAGAAAATTCGCTTCCAATCTGCGGATTCATTGTAAAATAGCATGCCGAGAATGGCTCCGCCTGAAGCGCCGATTCCTGTCCAAATGGCATATGCAGTTCCCATGGCCAGGGTTTCCATTGCATAAGACAAAAATACAAAGCTCGCCCCAAAACCGGCAATCAACAATACTAGAGACTGCAAATTGCGGTCCTGGTGCAATTTATTTATCATCGCAACCCCCATCATTTCGAATATCCCCGCCAAAACCAATGCTGTCCATGCCATTACGCTTCTCCTCCTTCAGAAACAGGGTCTGGCGTGACCAGTTTCAGCCCGATGACGCCTGCCAGCAAAACTCCGACCAGTAATAGTTTTGGAGCATTGAACGGTTCATTGAAAAAAATGATTTCGGAAAGCATCGTCCCCGCTGTTCCTAAACCGACGAAGACTGCATAGACGGTCCCCACCGGTAACTTTCTTCCTGCCATGATCATGACGGTAAAACTGATGACAATCGCGATGACCGTGACTGCCCAATCCCAAAAACCGTCTGCATGCTTTAAACCGATAACCCATACCACTTCAAAAACTGCAGCTAGTATGACTTTTAACCAATTTGAATTCATTCTAAAATCCTCCTTTTAATAATTACAGAAATAAAAAAGCCTGGGAGAACTGTAAAAACAGTTTCTCCCAGGCTTTTGTCCTTCCGTGACACAGCAGAGCTGTGAGTTTTCTCTCGGACCAGACCAGCTTGTTTGCTGCGGAACCCTAGAAAACATTTCAGATATGCAGTTAATCCGTATTGTACATGCTTCAACGCAATCCTTCAATTAATTGGTGATGACAATCAGTCAATTTGCTTTTCACTCATCGTATCAGCTATTTTTTGTGCATTCGGATCTTTTTCTTCCTGCAGGCGGCTAATGATGTTTTGGTAATCGGTTTTGTTTCGGTTCTGGCTCATTTTATAGGCGGCTTGAACTTCTCTTACAGGGATCTTGAATCCAACGATGCCTTTCAATTCTCTCTCCAATAGCTCACGGGAGAGGGTATCCCAAAGAACTGGATTGGCACGGTGGCTTTCATACTTTTCCATTAAACGAGTCAGATCCTGTTTCAATTCTTCTTCGGTTAAGATTTGCGCAGTTCCATAAATGTGGACAGCCTGATAATTCCAGGTCGGGACATTTTCCTGCTCATACCAGGAAGAGGATATGTAGGTGTGGGGTCCTTGGAACATGACCAGAACATCTTCGACCGCATCAAATGTCCGCCACTGAGGGTTGCCATAAGCCATATGTCCGGTTACATGGTATTCCTCATTTTCTTTTACCAACTGCAAAGGCAGGTGGCTCGCAATGGGTTTGCCTTTTTTCATCGTAACAAGCGTTCCGAAGGAATTTTGTTGAACAAATTCCCGGATTTCCTCAAAATCAGTGACTTTAAAATACTTTGGAATATACATCGAGTTCCGCCTTTCTGATATGAATTAGTGGAGTGTTTTAACCATGATCAAATCGACTTGTTCGTCATCGCCCATATAGAAAGAATGGGTTCCTGTTTGCACAAATCCTTTTTTTCGATAAAACGCAATGGCGTTTGCATTTTCTTCCCAAACACCGAGCCAAATCCTTTTTTTGTTTTGTTCAACTGCCATTTCGAAGGCTTTGTTCAACAGCTGTTTCCCTAATCCATATCTTTGAAAGGCTTTCTTTACATAAATCCGCTCGACTTCCAATGAGTCAGCCCCCATTGGTTCTGTCTGTGCAGCATCTGTATTGAGTTTCAGGTAGCCTGCCACTTGTTGATCCACATAAATGAAATAGAAGCGGGAAGAAGGATTTTTTAATTCCTTTTTCAGTTTATCCAAGTCATAGGCTTCGTCTAAATAAGCCTTGAGATGTTCAGGTGAATTTTGGTCCTTGAACGTCTCGGTAAATGTAACAATACTGATGGTTTGAAGTTCGTGCAGGTCATCCAACGTACATTCTGTTAACTTTGTGGTCATATGGATTGCCACTCCTTTGATTGGTCAATAGTTTCGCTTGGTACCTTTTTTAACGGATTCCCAGTCCTTTTCGACATTTTTTCGGATGCGCTGCAGAAGACCAAAAGCAGTTTCTGCTTCTTCTTCAGAGAAACCGCGCAATGCCACTTGGTCAGAATGGGCATTTTCCTTTTTGATGAATGGGTAGACGGCTTGTGCTTTCGCTGTGGGAAGGAGGTTTTTGTTTTTTTTATTGTGCGGATCGTCTTTCTTTTCGATAAAACCACTTGTCTCAAGTTTTTGGAGGGCACGGGCTGCAGTTGACTTATCAACTTTGATCATCTCCAATAATTGGGCTTGGATAATTCCAGGATTTTCACAAATGCGCACGACATACAAATACTGTCCTTTGGTCAAATCGAACTCTTTGAATTCGATATTGCTGATGGAATCCAAGGCTCTGGCGATCATGCCGATTTCGCGTAGAATCTCTTTCATAACAACCTCCTCATTTAACTAGCTGGCTAGTAAGTGTTTTAGGAATTGACTATATCACCTTTTTGTTGCATTTGCAACAAAAAGATAGCTTTTGTCTTTCCTGATAGAAAGTGACGGCAGACAAATTGCTAAAAATTATTGTACAAATTATTGATTTTATAAAAAATTTGTTTAATTCGTGCTTTACTTTGTATAGAATAGGATTAGCTTGAACAGTTTGCAGTAATATAGGAGGTTGCGTACTACACAAGATGGATCGTAAGGATGGATTATGTTGCAGTTTTAATGGAAATTAACAGGGGGAATAATGTATGAAAGTGTTCAAAATGTGGAATCAGATAAGCTTAGTGAAACAAATATTAATTGGGTTGATTTTTGGGGTGGTTTTAGCTGTTTTGATTCCTGACGCAGCCAAATCCTTAACTATTTTTGGCACGCTATTTGTAGGCGCATTAAAAGCAGTTGCTCCTATACTGGTCTTGTTTCTTGTCATGGCGTCAATCGCTCAGCATAGAAGTGGCCAACAGACAAATATGAAATCTATCATCTTCCTTTACCTGTTAGGTACGTTTTTTGCAGGATTGATAGCTGTGATCGCCAGTTTCATTTTTCCTGTAAGTATTGCACTTACTCAGGGAGCAGAAGATTTAGCGGCTCCGGGGAATGCAATTGAAGTAATTAAAACTTTATTGTTGAATGTCGTCGATAATCCAGTCAGTGCCCTATACAATGCAAACTACATCGGCATTTTAGCTTGGGCGATTGTTCTTGGAGTCGCATTGAGAACAGCACCAGATTCTACGAAATTACTTATTACCAATTTTTCTGATGCAATTATCAAGATGGTTGGCTGGATAATCAAGTTAGCGCCACTCGGCATCATGGGCTTAGTGATTGAGTCGATTACGACAAATGGACTTGAGTCATTGCTGAGCTATGGAAAGCTCCTTGCACTGTTAATCGGCTGTATGCTGTTTGTGGCTCTTGTAGTTAATCCGCTAATCGTATTTATAAACATACGCCAGAACCCATATCCACTTGTATTTAAATGTTTACGAGAAAGTGGTATTACGGCATTCTTTACACGTAGTTCTGCAGCGAATATTCCAGTAAATATGACTTTATGTGAAAAGCTGGGGTTGGATAAAGACACTTATTCTGTTTCAATTCCTCTAGGAGCAACGGTTAATATGGCCGGTGCAGCTGTTACAATTTCTGTATTGACACTTGCTGCAGTCCATACGCTCGGCATACAAGTCGATATTCCAACGGCGATTATTCTTAGCGTCTTAGCAGCTGTATGTGCATGTGGTGCTTCTGGTGTGGCTGGCGGTTCCCTATTGCTTATTCCTTTGGCTTGCGGCTTGTTTGGAATCCCTGCAGATGTAGCGATGCAAGTAGTTGGCGTTGGGTTTGTCATTGGTGTATTGCAGGATTCTTTTGAAACATCGCTTAACTCTTCAACGGATGTTCTTTTTACAGCAACAGCTGAATACAAGAAGCGTCTAAAAGAAGGAGAGAAAGTAAACTTCAAAGAAGCTTTTGCTATCAAAAAACCTTCTGAAGATCTAGTGAAAAACTGAGTTAATTGATTTTTCGAATCAAGTGAGCGTAAGTTGTCGAATAAAAATTAATTGAACCAATAAGATGGAATAAGCCGATTTATAAAACAGTAAGCTGTATGATCCCGTTTTTCGGAATCATGCAGCTTACTATTTTGTTCCAGCGGCAGATCTAAGAAACTTTATCACCAAGGTTTGAAAACAGGGAAAAGATGGTATTAATGTAATGTGTTTTAATTTGTTAAAAAAATGATATTTGTAATAAAAAGATTCATACATACTGGGTAAGTTAAGCCGGAGAACAGATGTAGGAACTCCTTTAGCCCTTGAATTATTTTGCGCTGATCAGTTTGTGGAACAGTATCAATAACAACCTATGGAGGAAGGTTTGTTTCATGATCAGACAAAGCCATGACGGCCCTGTCTTTTTGGCGGGTAATTTTTTGATGGCATTTATCCTTTTGAGCGGCTGTGTTGAAGTTGACGAACAGACTTCGCCTTTTCCTTCTGCGGAAGAAAAAAAGGAGCTGGAGAAGGGAAGGGATGAGCAGGAAATTACTCAAGCAATAGGGCCGGTAGAAGAAGATGCTGTCAGTGGGATGGAGATTGGATTGCAAACTACAGAAGTTTCAGATGCTGAAGTTTTTCAATATTTTTTGGGTCGTTTACAGGAAGAGCAATGGGAAATGGTCCTTCTGGAAGTGAAAGAAGCTGCTGAAATTCGTGTACCGTCGGATGATTTTAAAGAACCGCATATGACTCATGCAGTTTTGGAAAAACAAAATTATTCACACGACTATGCGTGGTTGGAAATCAACGATGTGAACGAGAAATTCAATACAATCTGGCAAAAGCATTGGGGAAAAATCCTTGCAGGATCTGAGGATTTTGAGGAAGGAGTTTTATCTGAACACCTGAGCAGCATCCAACGGAAGTATGAAACCTTATTGAATCAAATCAGCTATATGGAATTTAAGAATTCCACGGAATATGCTCAGCATTTGCATGACTATAAATTATACCTTGAAGGAGCAATACTTTATCGGATGGAAGCAGCCTCCGCATTCCTGGAAGCATTGGAGACGAAACAATCGTGGGTTGCATTGGTGAATGAGTCGGTGGAAGCCGCAATAGAATCTGAGGCCTATGCCAGATTGGCGGCCTCTGAATTGACGAGTTATGAAAATGGTTTTTAAACAGGTTTAGATGAGAATTCGACGTTAAACTAGAAGATGCCGAAAAGAACAAATGTCCTTTTCGGCATCTTCTAATTTTTATGTTTCTTTTTCTCGACCGCCAATAGGAAAGGAGGAGAATGCTTTTGATTGATGAATTCATATTTCAACACATCGAAAGACTTTTGCGGCAAAGTTGAAACGAATTCCATCACGGCATCGCGTTCGTCGCTGCCGCCTTCGTGTCCGCTGTATACAACAACCAACAATAAACCATTTGCCTTCAGCAAATCCAAACATTGCTGGAGGGCAGTCAATGTGCTTTGGGCTTTCGTGATGATGCTATGGTCGCCTTTCGGCAAATACCCTAAGTTAAAAACAGCTGCGGATACCGATTCTTTAACATACTCTTGGATTTTTGCATGGCTGTCATGAACAAGCTCTACATGCTGGTAGCCGCGAACTTTCTCGCTTGTCGCTTTGATTGCTTCTTGTTGGATATCAAACGCGAAGACTTTACCGGAAGGTCCGGTCAACTCGGCAAGAAAAAGGGTATCATGCCCATTGCCTGCCGTGCCGTCTATGACACAGTCTCCGGGAGAGACAGCTTCTTCAAGCAAGGATTTTGTAAAAGGCAACACACGTTCCAACGTCATAACGCCACACTTCCCTCGGCCAATTTCCCTTGCCAGCTTCCGCGCCGTTCTAATTCTCCATCAATGCCATTCAGCACTTCCCATTTGTTTGCACTCCACATCGGTCCGATCATCAAGTCAATGGGGCCGTCCCCGGTGATGCGCTGAACGACCATCTCAGGCGGCAGCACTTCCAGCTGATCAGCGACCAAATTGATGTATTCCTGTTTTTCCAAGAACTCGACCATGCCTTTTTCGTATTGCTTTACCATCGGTGTCCCTTTCAATAAATGAAGCAAGTGAATTTTGATGCCTTGTACATCAAGCTTGGCAACTTCACGGGCAGTCTCCATCATCATATCGCGGTCTTCCAGTGGCAAGCCATTGATGATATGGGTGCAAACGCGAATGCCTCGTTTGCGCAGTTTCGTAACACCTTCAACATAAGCCTCGAAATCATGTGCACGGTTGACCAATAAGGCTGTCCTTTCGTGTACGGTCTGAAGCCCGAGTTCCACCCACAAGTAGGTACGGCCATTCAACTCAGCCAAATAATCGACCACATCGTCCGGCAGGCAATCGGGGCGTGTTGCGATGCTTAAGCCGATGACATTCTCCTGTTCCAGTGCTGCTTCAAATTTTTCTTTGATGACAGGCAAAGGAGCATGTGTATTGGTATAGGCCTGAAAATAAGCCATGTATTTAGCGTCTTTCCATTTGCGGTGCATTTTTGCTTTGATTTTGTCGAACTGCACAGGGATGGGATCTACACGGTCACCCGCGAAATCACCGGATCCTGCCACACTGCAGAATGTGCAGCCGCCGTGGGCCACTGTGCCGTCACGGTTCGGACAATCAAAGCCTGCATCCAAGGCGATTTTCATAACTTTAAAGCCAAAATGGTCGCGCAGGTGGCGGTTCCATGTATAGTAGCGTTTTCCATCAGATGAAAAAGGAAATTCTGTGTTCACTCTAAACAACTCCTCTACCTGATATTGTAGCATGCCTTGGAAATGGCAAACAATCACCAGCAACGGAGGTTGGCTAACTTTGTTCATATTGCGTTTCCAGCAATAGTTTGTTTAAATTAGAATGAAAGCGTTTTAATTAATAATATTCAGTTTATTGGCAAAGGGGGCACGATGGGATGAAACCGATTTACAGTTCTGCGAAAGAAGCCATTGAACAGATTCAGGACGGAGCCACAATTATGGTAGGGGGCTTTGGCTTAGTGGGAATACCTGAACAGCTCATACTGGCTCTTGTTGATAAAGGGGTAACTAATCTGACCGTCATTTCCAATAATTGCGGAGTGGATGAGTGGGGTCTTGGATTATTATTGAAAAACAAGCAGATCAAAAAAATGATCGGTTCGTATGTAGGGGAAAACAAAGAATTCGAGCGGCAAGTATTGTCTGGTGAAATTGAAGTGGAGTTAACGCCGCAAGGAACGCTTGCTGAGAAAATGAGGGCAGGCGGAGCAGGCATTCCCGCATTCTTTACACCGGCTGGCGTCGGGACAACGGTTGCGGACGGCAAGGAAATCCGCGAGTTTGGCGGTAAGGAATATGTGCTCGAACATGCTTTGAGGGCTGACTTTTCATTGGTTCGGGCTCACCGTGCCGATAAAATGGGGAACCTGGTGTACAACAAGACAGCACAGAACTTTAACCCGCTCGCTGCAGCCGCTGGGAAAATAACCATCGCGGAAGTCGAAGAAATCGTGGAAATCGGAGAAATTGATCCGAACCATGTGCAAACCCCGAGCATCTATGTCCAAGGTTTGCTGCAGGCGGACCAGGAAAAACGCATTGAGCGCTTAACAACACGCACTGTTTAGGGAAGGGTGGGGAAAAACGTGGATAAACAAGCAGTCAGAGAACGAATTGCAAAACGGGCCGAAAAAGAAATTAAAGACGGTGATTACGTCAACCTGGGAATCGGTATGCCCACGTTGGTGGCCAATTTCATTTCCGAAAACAAAAGCGTGGTGCTTCAGTCTGAAAACGGACTTCTGGGGATCGGACCTTATCCGACCGAAGATCAGGTCGACCCTGATTTGATCAACGCCGGAAAAGAAACAGTGACCACAATACCTGGATCCGCATTCTTTACAAGTGCGGAATCCTTTGCGATGATCCGTGGCGGACATATTGATGTGGCGATTCTCGGCGGCATGGAAGTAGCTGAAAACGGCGACTTGGCCAACTGGATGATTCCCGGCAAAATGATCAAAGGCATGGGCGGTGCAATGGATCTTGTCCATGGCGCCAAAAAAGTCATCGTCATCATGGACCACGTGTCAAAAGATGGCTCTGCCAAAATCAAAAAGCAATGCGATTTGCCGTTGACCGGCAAAGCCGTGGTCGACAAAATCATTACAGAACGTGCAGTTATCGAAGTGACGGACGCTGGACTGGTCCTGTCTGAGGTATTTGAGGGCTTTTCGGTCCAGGATATCATCGACTCTACAGATGCACCGCTGAACACCGATAACGTTAAAGTCTCATAGGCTATTGCCAAAAAACGGCCGTTCGTCTAAAATGAAGACAATAGCCAATGACAGCGAAGAGGACCAGTACATTGTGTGTTTTCCACAGAGAGCCGGCGGATGGTGCAAGCCGGTGAAATGCGCAATCGAACTCACCTTGGAGTCAGTGTATGTGAAACCAAGTAAGATACACCGTTTTCCGCGTTAAGGAGTCAAGTTGAGCGAGCGTTCGCTAATTTGGGTGGTACCGCGGGAAAACTCCCGTCCCTTATTTATGAGGGACGGGAGTTTTTATTTTTGAGGAGGAACAGGAAAATGACATTCAAGCATAAGATAGTAGAAAAGAAATGGCAGAAATATTGGCAAGACAACAAAACATTCAAGATGGTGGATGACCCATCGAAACCGAAATTTTACGCATTGGATATGTTCCCATATCCATCAGGTGCTGGACTTCATGTTGGCCATCCAGAGGGGTACACGGCGACGGATATTTTGAGCCGCGTCAAACGCATGCAGGGCTATAACGTTCTTCATCCTATGGGATGGGATGCATTCGGTCTTCCAGCAGAACAGTATGCACTCGATACTGGCAACGATCCGGCCGAATTCACAGCGAAAAACATCGCAACTTTCAAGCGCCAGATTCAGGAACTTGGATTTTCCTATGATTGGGACCGTGAAATCAATACGACGGATCCTTCCTACTATAAATGGACACAATGGATTTTCATCCAATTGTATAATAAAGGCCTTGCTTATGTAGACGAAGTGGCAGTTAACTGGTGCCCGGCACTTGGCACGGTTTTGGCCAACGAAGAAGTTATCGACGGCAAATCAGAGCGTGGCGGCCATCCCGTCGAACGCCGTCCGATGCGCCAATGGGTGTTGCGCATTACGGAATATGCAGATCGTTTGCTTGAAGATCTGGATGATTTGGACTGGCCTGAAAGCCTGAAAGATATGCAGCGCAACTGGATCGGCAAATCTGAAGGGGCGGAACTGGAATTCCAGGTGGCAGACACCGAACATTCTTTCCGTGCTTTCACAACACGCCCGGATACGATTTTCGGCGCGACTTATGCGGTACTGGCTCCTGAACATAAATTGGTGGCAGCCATTACAACTGCCGGCCAACAACAGGCTGTCGAAAAATACATCGATGACGTCAAGACGAAAAGTGACTTGGAGCGCACCGATTTGGCTAAAGATAAATCAGGCGTCTTCACGGGTGCTTATGCAACCAATCCGGTCAGCGGCGAAAAAATGCCGATCTGGATTGCCGATTATGTATTGGCGACTTATGGGACAGGCGCTATTATGGCGGTACCTGCTCATGATGAGCGCGATTATGAATTTGCTAAGCAATTCGATTTGCCGATTGTGGAAGTCGTTTCAGGCGGTAACATCGATGAAGAAGCGTATGCCGGCGACGGTAAATTGATCAATTCTGATTTCTTGAATGGCCTTAATAAAAAAGAAGCAATTGAAAAAGCCATCAACTGGTTGGTCGAAAAACAAGTCGGTGAAAAGAAAATCACTTACCGTCTGCGTGATTGGCTATTCAGCAGACAGCGTTATTGGGGCGAGCCGATTCCGATTATCCACTGGGAAGATGGCACAATGACACCGGTTGAAGAAAAAGACTTGCCATTGATGCTTCCGGTAACAACAGATATCAAGCCGAGCGGCACTGGCGAATCACCTCTTGCCAATATCGATGAATGGGTCAATATCGTTCATCCTGAAACTGGCATGAAAGGGCGCCGTGAAACAAATACGATGCCACAATGGGCGGGCAGCTGCTGGTATTACTTGCGCTTTATCGATCCGACCAATGATGAAATGCTGGCAGATCCGGAACTTCTGAAACGCTGGTTGCCGGTTGATGTTTATATCGGTGGAGCTGAACACGCTGTGCTTCATTTATTGTATGCCCGTTTCTGGCATAAAGTACTTTATGACATCGGTGTGGTCTCGACGAAAGAGCCATTCCAGAAGCTGTTCAACCAAGGGATGATTCTTGGGGAAGGCAATGAGAAAATGTCGAAATCAAAAGGCAATGTCGTCAATCCGGATCAGATTATCGAAAGCCATGGTGCAGATACATTGCGCATGTACGAAATGTTCATGGGTCCACTAGAAGCTTCGATTGCCTGGTCAACGAACGGTTTGGACGGTTCCCGCAGGTTCCTGGACCGCGTATGGCGCCTGTTGATGGACGAAGAGCAATTGAGTGCTAAAGTAACCGATGCGAACGACGGCAAGCTGGACAAGGTTTATCACCAGACCGTCAAAAAAGTAACAGACGACTTTGAAGGCCTGCGTTTCAACACAGCGATTTCACAAATGATGGTCTTCGTCAATGAAGGTTATAAAGTGGATTCCATTCCAAAAGAGTACGTGGAAGGCTTTGTCAAACTGTTGTCGCCGATTGCACCTCACGTAGCAGAAGAACTGTGGGAGAAATTGGGGCACGAGGGTTCTGTGGCTTACGAAAATTGGCCGCACTACGACGAGTCGAAAATGGTCGATGATGAAGTTGAAGTCGTGGTACAAGTCAACGGCAAAGTAAAAACCAAGTTGACAATTGCCAAAGACAGCACAAAAGAAGAACTGGAGACGGCAGCACTGGCGGACGAACATGTCCAAAAAGCAGCCGAAGGCAAACAAGTACGAAAAGTTATCGTCATTCCAGGGAAATTGGTTAACATCGTAGTAGGGTAATGAAGAAAAGCGGAGTCTTCCGGTAGCCCCGAAAGACTTAAGGCGGACTGGCGAAGCGGCGCTTTTTGCCGCACAGCCAGGCAGACTTAAGATCCGAGGGGCTGGGAGACGGAGTCTGGACAGAAGAAAAGCGGAGTCTTCCGGGTACTTGAAAAGATAGAAGTTCTCGGATAGGCACAGTGCAATAGCAAAAAAGAGAGGCAGGCCGGAAAAATCCGGTCTGCCTCTCTATTGTTTAGATAGAAAAGTATCGTTTTGGTCCTTATCTTTGCAGCAAAACTATGGACTCGTTCACTTTTTCTTATTCTTATCAAAAGCGCGCCCGATCAGCAAAGCGCCGAAAATAATAAGCAATGGCAGAAAATAGACTAACAGCAACGTGTATTCGGTAAAGCTGTCCATTAATTTCAAGCCCCGCTTTCTACCTGGCTTTCCTGCACAAAACGCGCTGCACTTTGGCCGGCTACATTGCCCGTCACGAGCGCAGAGGTAATGTTGTAGCCGCCGGTATAGCCGTGGATATCCAAAATTTCACCGCAGAAATACAAGCCTGGTTTCTTTTTGGACGCCATCGTTTTCGGTTCGATTTCCTTGATGGATACGCCGCCTCCGGTGACAAAGGCTTTCTCAATCGGCTGAGTGCCATTTACAAACATGCTGAAAGCAGTCAATTGCTGAGCGAATGCACGCACTTTTTCGCTGGCAAGTTCCGCGCCGGTCAATTGGGGATCGATATCTGCACGCGCAAGAAGGAACAGCAGCCACCGCTCCTGTGCAAGGCTCTTCCAGACGTTTTTAACCGATTTTTTGGGATCTTCTTTCATCATCTTAAAGAGCAGCTGAAATGCGGACTCTGCATTTTCATCGGGCATAGAATTGATGCGCATTTCCACAGGCTGGCCGCCGTTTTTCTTCATTTCCTTGACGACATACTGGCTGCAGCGCAAAACGGCAGGTCCGCTCAATCCGAAATGGGTAAACAGCATATCCATCTGATGGGTCACGAGGACTTTGCCTTTTTTGTTCAAAACGGTTACGGCAGCATCACGCAGTGCGAGGCCTTGAAGTTCCTTGCTGACAATAAACGGTTCTTTCGACAGCAAAGGAACCTCGGTCGGATAAAGGTCGGTGACGGTATGCCCGGCTTTTTCGGCCCATGGGTACCCGTCTCCAGTAGAACCGGTTTGCGGCACGGCTTTGCCGCCGACCGCCACGACGATGGCTTTGGCCGTATACTCTTCGCCGGTATGAAGGCGGACGCCGGTTACTTTTTCGTCAGTCATCAATAATTTCTTGACTGGTGAATCGAGGAGCACGGTGACATTCAGCCGGTCCATTTCCTTGAACATGGCATCTGCCACGTCCTGTGCCCGGTTGGAGACCGGGAACATCCGGCCGTGGTCTTCTTCTTTTAAAGCGACGCCAAGTCCTTCAAAGAAGGAGATGATGTCTTCGTTATTGAAGACGGAAAACGGACTGTGGAGAAAGCGTCCATTTCCTGGAATATGTTTCACAATTTCGTCAAGAGGCAAGCGGTTGGTCACGTTGCAGCGGCCGCCGCCCGAAATAATTAATTTTTTTCCTAACTTTTTTCCTTTTTCGATCAATAAAACCTTTTGGTTTCTAGAAGCTGCGGCAATTGAAGCCATTAAACCGGAGGGACCCCCACCGATGATTATAACGTCATACATAAAATAAGAACTCGCTTTCGTTTTTCTCTCAGTATACACGATGATGCGAAACTCGTTGAGTAATTTCTTTTATAGGTGTAAACTATCGTGTAGATTGCTTTTATCATGAACAAGTCAGGAAGTGCAAAATGTCATCATTAATTAAAGGTACAGCCATCTTAACTTTGGGTTTATTTTTGTCGAAAATCCTGGGCGTTATTTATATCATCCCGTTTTACAGCATGGTGGGAGAAGACAATATCGGTCTTTATCAATACGCATACATACCGTATAACCTGATGCTGGCGCTGGCCATTTCAGGCGCCCCGATCGCTTTCTCGAAATTCACAGCCAAATACAATTCCCTTGGAGATTACGAGACAGGGAGGAGATTATTGAAGTCCGGGTTGCTGACGATGATGGTCACTGGCTTTATTTCTTTCCTCTTGCTTTATTTGTTTGCGGAACCGCTTGCCCGCATTACAATTTCTGAAGACGAACTGATTTATTCAGTTGGGGATGTCACCGAAGCGATTCGCTGGGTCAGCTTTGCATTGATCGTTGTTCCATTTATGAGTCTTTGGAGAGGGTTTTTCCAGGGCTATAACTACATGATGCCAACCGCAGTATCCCAGTTGGTTGAACAGATTGTCCGCATTATTTTCTTGCTGGGCGGCGCTTTTGCCGTTATCTATATTTTCGATGGCACTCCAAAAACAGCGATTCAATTTGCTGTATTATCTGCAGCTGTCGGAGCACTTGGCGGAATTGTCACGTTGGGTTATTTCTGGAAAAAGAAAAAACCGGAATACAACCGTCTGCTGGCCAATTCAGTTGAGTCTTACGATGTTAAACTGCGTGATATGTACAAGGAAATTGTAATTTATGCGATTCCGGTCATTTTCCTTGGCATCGCCAATCCTTTGTTTCAATTTGTCGATCTGATGACATTTAACCGGGCCATGAGTTCGGGAGGCAATGTCTCTGAAATCGATTTGCTTGGAATTTTGAACTTGACGGCGCATAAGCTCGTTATGATTCCAGTCATGCTGGCCACAGGGTTTTCCATGGCCTTGATTCCGTTGATCACCAAGCATTTCACCCGCAATGAGCATCTTCAGGTATCACGGACTTTGGATCAGTCCATACAGGTCTTGCTGTTCCTGACATTGCCTGCCGTAATCGGGATGACGATGTTGTCAGACGAACTGTATCATGTCTTTTATGAAGTCAGCGATGTTGGTTCGGAAATTTTGGCGCATTACTTGCCGGTAGCGATTCTGTTTTCAGCTTTCCCGGTAACGGCGTCAATTCTGCAAGGAATCAACAAACAAAAATGGATCATCATCAACTTGTCTACCGGTTTGCTGTTGAAAGCAATCCTGAATACACCGCTGATCGAGCGTTTTGAAACGGACGGCGCGATTGCAGCAACCATCATCGGTTATCTAGTTGCTATCGGCATGAATATGCTGGTCATCGTCAAAACCATGAACTATCGTTCGCAGATGGTGGGAAGACGTGTCATCCTGATCGTTATTTTGAACTTGATCATGGCCGGAGCGGTTTATCTGGCAATGTCAGGGCTGGATCTATTCTTGGGAATGGACAATAAATTCTTATCTATGATACGGATCATCCTAATTGGTGGAGTCGGGGCAGTCGTATACGGCTATCTTGGCCTGAAGACCGGTTTGGCACAAAAACTGTTGGGCTCGAAAATAACGAAAATTTCCCGGAAGCTCGGTTTTTAGGAGTGACACTATGCGTATAGATAAATTTCTTTCAAACATGGGCTTCGGCTCAAGAAAAGAAGTCAAAGTCCTGCTTAAAACAAAAGCAGTGGAAGTAAACGGCGAAATTGTCCGCGATCCGAAAGTTCATGTGGATGAACATGCCGACCAAGTGCTGGTTGGCGGAGATGCAGTCGCCTATACGGAATTCATCTATTTGTTGATGAACAAGCCGCAGGATGTCATATCGGCGACAGAAGACAAGTACGACCAAACGGTCATTGATTTACTGGATGAAGAAGAGCAGCATTTCGAACCGTTTCCGGTCGGGCGGCTGGACAAGGACACCGAAGGATTTCTGTTGTTGACCAATGACGGCAAATTGGCGCATGAACTGCTGTCGCCTAAAAAGCATGTGGATAAAACCTATTATGCATTGATTGAAGGGTTGGTTACGGAAGCGGATAAAGAAGCATTCAAGAAAGGTGTAGCGTTGGATGATGGGTATGTGACAAAGCCTGCCAGCCTGAACATCCTTGAAAGCGGACCTCTTTCTAAAATTGAATTGACCATTACTGAAGGCAAGTTTCATCAGGTCAAGCGGATGTTCGAAAGTGTCGGTAAACGGGTAGTTTACTTGAAGCGTCTGTCGATGGGACCGTTAACTTTGGACCCGGAGCTCGGGCTCGGTGAATACCGCCATTTGACGGAAGAGGAAGTAAACAGTTTAAAACAAAGAAAATGACCGCATAGCTGCGGTCATTTTCTTTGTTTAGGAAATCTTTTCAGGACGTCATCTTCACTTTCCGTTGCGTCGTTGTCCATTTGCCTCGAGTTGGGCTTGTCACCAAGTCGTTAAAGGCTAACACATTCAAATCTCTTTGAATGGTGCGAGGAGTGATGCCGAATTCGTCGACAAGATCTTGCGTCGTTACAGTCCCGTTTTCGAGAATGTACTTATACATATCTTTAATTCGAATGAGCATGCGGTCGGTCGTAGGTTTCATAATGATAGAACCACTCCTTCATCTTTTTTCCCATTGGCAAAGACTAGCGGACGATATCCTGAGGTTTATACAGCAGGTTTAAGATAGATGCCAAAGACAGCCCCTTTTCCTAAAAAGATGTGTCAATCTAACTAATCTGACAATTTGATTATAGCGGAAAAACATTTCGAATTCTAGGATTTTCCTTTATTTTTACACAAATATAACATTGGAAAGACAGAATTTTTTGTGCAAATTCCATACAAATTCTTTAATTAAGTGAAAAAAGGTGTACAATAGCCATAACAAAAAGGAGTGTGAAACATGGATTGGCTGCTAGAAGCTAAAAAAAGAAAAGATACCATGCTGAGTGAATTGCAGGAGCTCGTGGCGATTCCCAGTGTACTAAGTGACGAAACAACGCCAACAGCTCCTTTTGGAAAAGATGTTAAGCAGGCTTTGGACTGGTTTTTGGAAAAAGGTAGACAACATGGCTATTCAGTAAAAAATGTGGCCGACATGGCAGGGCATCTTGAAATTGGCCAAGGAGAAGAATTGCTTGGGATTTTAGGGCATGTGGATGTGGTTCCGGCAGGCGAAGGATGGACCAAAGATCCGTTCGGCGGAGAAATCCATGATGGTCGGCTTTATGGCCGGGGAGCCATCGATGACAAAGGGCCGACAATCGCCGCTTGGACTGCGTTGAATATGCTGAAAGATGCCGGCGTGGAATTCAATAAGCGCATTCGCTTGATCATCGGAACGGATGAAGAGAGTGGATTCCGGTGTGTCGAACGTTATTTCGAAACAGAGGAAATGCCAGCTATGGCTTTTGCACCCGATGCGGATTTTCCGATCATCAATGCGGAAAAAGGTATTGCCAGCTTGGTCTTCTCCACATTTTCGATGCACGAAGACGCGATTCTGGAATCGTTCATTGCCGGACATCGGACAAATATGGTGCCGGACAAGGCAACCGCTATTTTAAACGGGCAATTGGCTGAATGGCAAGAGGAGTTTAGGGCGTTTTGTGCCAAGCATCAAGTGACAGGTGTGGTGGAACAGCATAACGGCTCAACCGAATTGACCGTGAAAGGCACATCAGCGCATGCCATGGAGCCGGAGGATGGCATCAATGCCGGAATCCTGCTTGCTTTGTTTTTAAAGGATCGGTTGGAAGGCGATGGCCAGAAATTCGTGGCTTTTGTTGCAGACACATTTTATCAGGATTCACGAGGGCGCAAGCTGGGCCTTGATTTTTCGGATGAGCAATCCGGTGACACAACATTCAATGCGGGCATCATCCGTTTTGAAAAATCGAAAACGGCGACGATCAATGTCAGCATGCGCTACTCTGTCAGTTACCCATTTGAAGAAAAGATGGCTGCCTATGAGTTAAAGGACTTTGTGCTGGAAGTGGTGTCCAATTCTCCACCTCATTATGTGGACGAAAACGATCCATTCATTAAGACGCTGCAAAACGCGTATGAAAAAGAGACCGGCGAAACCGCCGAATTAATTGCCATTGGCGGCGGCACTTATGCGCGTGTCCTGGATAAAGGTGTAGCATTCGGCATGTTGTTCCCGGGAGAACCGGACCTTGCCCATCAAGCGGATGAATTTGTCGATATCGACAATTTAATAAAAGCGACTGCGATTTATGCGGAAGCAATTTATCAATTAGCATGTAAAAAATGAGGGAAGAGGGAATGGATATGGATTTGATTTTGCATAATGGAGAGTTTATTCGCGAAGAAGATTTGGTGATTTCAAAGGAAGACCGCGGCTATCAATTTGGAGACGGAATTTATGAAGTGATCCGTGTATATGACGGAAACCTGTTTACAGCGAAAGAACATATTGATCGTTTTTATGAAAGCGCCGATAAGATCAAAATCGTCATTCCTTACACAAAAGATGTATTTCATAAAATGATGTACGATTTTGTTGAAATGAACAATATTGATAATGGCCAGGTATATGTCCAGATCACGCGCGGAGCTGCAGAACGTCAGCACCAGTTCCCGACGGGTGCTACACCGGTCATAACTGGCAATACAAAGACCGTTGAACGTCCGGTAGCGAGTCTGGAATCAGGAGTAACAGCTAAATTCATCGAGGATATCCGTTGGTTGCGGTGTGACATTAAGAGCCTAAACTTGCTGGGCAATGTGTTGGCAAAACAAGAAGCCTACGAAGAAGGATTTTTTGAGGCCATTCTGCACCGCGGTGAAACGGTGACGGAAGGCTGTTCATCAAATATGTATGGATTTAAAAATGGGACTCTTTATACACATCCTGCCAATAACCTCATATTGAACGGTATTACAAGAAGAGTAATTCTCGAGTTGTGCAAAGAGCTGGAAATTCCTGTAGAGGAAACGGCATTTACAAAAACGCAAGCACTCAAAATGGATGAATTCTTCATGTCATCGACGACCACTGAAGTGATGCCAATCGTCAAGATTGGTGATCAGCAGATCGGCGATGGAACGCCGGGAGAATTGACGCGTAAGCTTCAGAAAGCATTTGAAGCACGTATTCAAGTGGGAATCAAATTATAATAATGGCATTTTAAAAGAAAAGTGATTGGCTCTAGCCGATCACTATTTTTTTGCGTCTGTTTGCATGGTAAACTGAAGCCAGGTGATGACAATGAAACCACATTATTTTATCGGAATAAAAATTCCGCCCGATATCGCGGAGACATTAGGCAAAGATCGTGACAGTTGGCAGCTGACTACCCATAAAAGACAGACGCCTCCAGAAGATATGCATATTACGCTCCTCTTTATCGGCGAAGACAAAGAAGATAAAATCAAGCAGGTTGCAGAGCAGTTAGCCGGAATACAAGGATCGTCGTTCCGGTTAATGATTGAGGGCATCCAGACTTTCGGCAATCCCGAAACACCCAGGGTAATTTATGCCGCACTGAAAAAAAGTGCTGAACTGGAAAAGCTGCAGCGTGCTATTGCAGAATTGTTGGAGCCATTGCAGCTCGGAACCGATCAGAAAAGATTTGTGCCGCACATTACGTTGGCGAATAAGTGGGCTGGCGGGGAACCGGTGGATCTTCATTTGTCAGTCAGCCTGTTGGAATTTGAGGTGGCGGAGTTCTCGCTATTCCGAATAGCGCCAAAAGAAAAAACACGGTACCAGAAAATCGCTAACTACCCTCTCGGGATTTAGTTCCTAATATGTCTAAAGGCGAGTGTATATGAAAACAGTATTTATCATCAATCCCCTCGCGGGAAATGGCAGAGCACTGAAAAAATGGCACCGATTTGAAAAGACCATCCGGTTTCCTTATGAGCATATTGTTACGCAATTTCCCGGGCATGCAGTTGAACTAGCAGCCGGCTACCGGCACCAGCAAAATGTCTTATTGATTGGTTTTGGCGGAGACGGCACGCTCAGAGAAATTATAGTTGGAGCTGCCGGTGCAAAAGGAATCATTGTCGGCTCTGTAGCGGCTGGTTCTGGCAACGACTTTGCCAGAGCATATGGAAGTTTTAAGGATGCACAGGCTATCGAGCGATTTCTTGAACGGCCTTTTTTTCGGCGGGAAGATCTTGGTGAGTTTACAGATAGGGCCGAATCCCAGTTCGTCAGCAGTACTGGAATCGGTTTTGATGCGCAAATCACCATCGCTGTGAACCTTTCAGCCATTAAGCAAAAGCTCAATCAGCTTGGCCTTGGAAAGCTGGTTTATTTTTTGTACGTCATCAGGACTTTTTTGACGTTTGAGAAATTTACTTTATCAGTGGAGACGGATGGAGATTTAACAGTCTACGAAGATGTCTGGCTGGCGACGGTCAGCAATCAGCCGTACTTTGGCGGAGGCATGAAAATATCACCGTCCTCAAAAACAGATGACGGATTGCTTGAGCTGACGGTCGTCCATCACATTTCGCGTTTGAAACTCCTGCTGGTTTTTGGTACGGTATTCAGCGGAGCACATACACGTTTCAAAGAGGTCAGCCAAATGAGCAGCCGGGAATTCCGGCTCTCGACGGATAAACCGGTTTGCCGCCATGTGGATGGTGACGATGCCGGTATAAGTTCTCCAAACGAAATGGTCGTTTATGCAGTCAGCCACAAAAAATGGAACTCAATAAATATTGGAAAAGAAAGAGGATGAAACATGAGATCACGTTTTAAACCATGGGCAGCCGATTTGATCGACACCCATCCAGAAATCGTTATTCCCGATCCAGAGCAGAAAAAAGGAAAATGGCAGGAAGTTTTCGGTAATGAAAATCCGCTTCATATCGAAGCTGGAACTGGAAAAGGACGCTTCATCATCGGAATGGCTATAGCTAATCCGCAGATTAATTATATCGGCATCGAGTTGTTCGATAGTGTCATCGTCACGGCTCTCGAGACTATTTTGGAAAATGAGGAAGAAATTCCTAATCTGCGTTTATTGAAAGTGAATGCAAAAGACATCGCTGATTATTTTGAAAAAGGTGAAGTGGATAGACTGTACTTGAACTTTTCTGATCCATGGCCGAAAAAACGGCATGCCAAACGCCGTCTGACCCATGAATCTTTTTTGAAGCTTTACGAAGCAGTGCTTCCTGAACAAGGAGAAATCCATTTTAAAACCGATAACCGGAAACTTTTCGAATATTCGCTTACGAGCATTTCTGAATATGGTATGTTATTAAAAGAGGTCTCATTGGATCTTCATGACAATGAACCCGAGTGGAACATCATGACGGAGTACGAAGAAAAATTCTCGAAAAAAGGCCAGCCGATTTACCGGATGGAAGCACAGTTTTCAATTAGCTGATCACGACAAGGGGGAAAAGGGAATGCAGAAATTTCAATTTCACAACATGGCTTTAACTTGGCTTGATGGGGGAACGACGTATTTGGATGGCGGCACGATGTTTGGGGTAGTGCCGAAAGTGATTTGGTCAAAGCGGTATCCGGTCAATGAAAAAAACCAGATTGAATTGCCGACACATCCAATCTTAGTCCAATACGAAGGCCACAATATCTTGATCGACAGCGGCCTCGGTACCGGCAAATTGACTGAACGCCAACTGCGTAATTTAGGGGTTTCCCAAGAGTCGCGTGTGGAAGAGGACTTGGCGGAGCTTGGGCTGACGCCTGAAGATATCGATACAATCCTCATGACTCATCTTCATGGTGACCATGCAGCGGGGTTGACGAAATGGCAGGGAGAAGAGCTGGTTTCGGCATTCCCGAATGCAACCATCCATGTTTCAGCAACAGAATGGAATGAAATGCAGCATCCGAATATCCGCTCGCGCAACACCTACTGGAAAGAAAACTGGGAGCCGATAACCGGTCAAGTGGAGACTTTCGAAGGTGAGAAAACTTTGTTTGATGCCATTACGCTGATCCATACAGGAGGCCATTCGGATGGCCACAGCGTCATCAAGATGCAAAGCGGGGATGAAACGATCCTCCATATGGCGGACATCATGCCGACTCATGCGCATCAAAACCCGCTATGGGTACTGGCGTTTGATGATTATCCGATGGATTCGATTTACGCGAAAGAAAAGCTGATGAAAGAAGCGTTGGAAAATGGCTATTACTTCAGTTTTTACCACGATGCCTATTACCGCATCCTGAAATGGAGCGTGGACGGCAAAGAAATCGTCGAATCGCTTGAGCGAAAAGAAAAAGTGATATGAAAAAGGAGCCGATTAGGCTCCTTTTTTATTATACTTGTTTGACTTCAATTACTGCGCCTGTGTAGGCATCCGCCAAAAACTCGAATTGCTGAAGTTCGTCTTCTTTATGGCGCGTGATGCCGCCTTTATAGACTTCCGTCGTAAGTGCATGCTGTTTATAAGGCTCGGTTTTCATGAAGATCCATGAACCGTCGATCGGGCCTTCTTCTTTAAACGCAGACTTGACTTCCTTCAAGACGTTGTCCGCCGGATAAAGTTTTTGTGTGCGATCAACCACTTCTTTTACTAAATATGCTGCTGCTACACCTGTAGCAAATCCAATCAATAAATCACGATTTTTCACTAAAAATCCCTCCTCTGCTTACTGAATAAATTGTACCATAAATATTTTGAAGGGCGAAATGATAGCTTAAAAGTCATTAATCTTTCGAAAAACGAATTATATAGCTGGAAATCGTCTGAAAAAAGCTCTAAACTTAATGAAGGTAAGTTATTAGGAGGAATTTTGATATGAATGCTGAAACTCGTGAAATGTTTAAAACCTTAACGGAACTGCCGGGCGCCCCGGGCAATGAACATGCTGTCCGGAAGTTTATGCGCCAGGAACTGGAAAAAGTTTCAGATCGATTGCTCCAAGATAATCTAGGGAGTATTTTTGGTGTCAAAGATGGCCAAGAAGATGGACCACGGATCATGGTGGCTGGACATATGGACGAAGTAGGATTCATGGTGACGCAAATTACAGAAAACGGCATGATTCGCTTCCAGCCTTTAGGTGGTTGGTGGAACCAGGTAATGCTGGCTACCCGTGTAGACATAGTAGCTGGAAATCGGGTGATTCCTGGAGTTATCGGTTCGATTCCTCCGCATTTATTGAGTGATGAATTGCGCAGCAAACCAATGGAAATCAAGAACATGTTAATCGACATCGGCGCAGATGACAAAGACGATGCGTTGGCTCTCGGCGTACGTCCAGGCCAGCAGATCGTCCCGTTCAGCCCCTTCACGCCAATGGCCAATGACAAAAAGATTATGGCAAAAGCCTGGGATAACCGCTATGGTTGCGGATTGGCCATCGAATTACTGAAAGAACTGAAGGACGAAAAACTGCCGAACCAATTATTCTCCGGAGCGACAGTGATGGAAGAAGTCGGTTTGCGGGGAGCGCAGACAGCGGCAGCGATGATCAAGCCGGATTTGTTCTTCGCATTGGACGCCAGCCCGGCGAATGATGCGACAGGCGATAAAAATGAATTTGGCCAGCTTGGCAAAGGGACGTTGTTGCGCATTTTAGACAAGAGCATGGTAACGCATCGCGGCATGCGTGAATTTATCTTGGATACTGCCGAAACGCATAACATCCCATATCAGTATTTTGTTTCACAAGGTGGAACGGATGCAGGTCGTGTGCACACAGCCAACGAAGGGATTCCAAGTTCTGTGATTGGGATCTGCTCACGCTATATCCATACCTCGTCGTCTATCATCCACACGGACGACTATGCTGCGGCGAAAGAACTCTTGACGAAACTTGTCAAAGCGACAGATCGTTCGACGCTTGAAACCATTAAACAAAACGTCTAAAAAAGTGCCTGCGGGCTCTTTTTTTTGGAAAGGAATAGTGAAGATGAAGAAAATTCGTGCAGTTATCGCCTCAAAAAACCCGGCGAAAATAAATGCGGTCTCAAGCATCCTGGCAAATCTTGAGTGGACTGTTGACTTGTCAGCAGTTGAAGCCGCTTCTGGAGTTTCGGAACAGCCTTTTTCCCAAGAGGAAACGCGTCAGGGTGCAAAGAATCGTGCCGCAAACGCATTGGGAGATTTCGATTTCGCCATTGGACTTGAAGGCGGCGTCTATGAAATGGAAGGCATTCTGTATTTATGCAATTGGGGTGCTTTAACCACAAAGGATGGCCGGATGTACACAGCAGCCGGTGCCCAGATTCCTTTGCCGAAAGCGATTGCAGACAAATTGTATTCAGGTGCGGAGCTGGGACCGGTCATGGATGACTATGCCAATGAAATTGGAATCCGCCATCATAAAGGCGCTATCGGAATTTTGACTGACGGTGCAGTCAATCGAGGAGAAATGTTTAGCCATGTGGTCAAGTTGCTGATTGGGCAATACCAGCTGGACAGCGATTAAGTTGCATGTGTCTGTAAACACCTTTAAAATAAGTAGCAGTAACGTAAGGGGGAATGGACGTGCCTCGAAATGGATTGGTTCTTGTCTTGCTGTTGTCCGTCATACTGGCTGGGTGCATGGCGACACCGGAAGAACAGATTACCCAAGGAATAGCCAATGCGCGCGAAGCGTTTCAGGGAGAGCCAGAAAAAGCCAATGAAAAGGTGGGCAAAATGGATTTGTACCTGCCTAAAGGCTACGACATTGAAGAACCGTCGGATGACTATAACAGCATGATTACAAAAGGCAATGATTCATTTATTTTATTCATCAACCCGAATGAAAAAGGCGCAAGCACTTTTTTCTACGACTTGCAAAAAGCAGATCCCGAACAGATCTGGATAGCAGATGAGACATTTCGGCAACACGGCCGTTTCGGCTTTGTAACCGTTAAAGAAATAGCCGAAGATCAGCTGGAGCTGGTGGTCAGTTCCGGTGGTGCAAAAATGACGACTATGACGGGCAAAGACGACGTCCCTCAGAAAATGGAGTGGATGATGGAAACTGTTCGTTCAATCAATACCGATGAATAGGAGAATACGCAAATGAGAAACTTACAATCGACCGAAGAATTTCATGACCTGACGAAAGGGACGCCAGCTGTTTTTATGTTCACAGCAGGCTGGTGCCCGGATTGCCGCGTGATCGATCCCATTATGCCGGATATCGAAAAGACGTTTCCGGATTATACCTTTATTTCAGTAGACCGGGATCAATTTATCGATCTGTGCATCGAACAGGATATCTTTGGCATCCCGAGCTTCCTTGCTTATTCAAATGGCCGGGAAACAGGGCGTTTCGTCAGCAAAGACCGTAAAACACAAGCAGAAATCGAAGGGTTTATTTCGAATTTGCCAAAATGATAAAAAGACGGTTCGCCTTGACTGGGCTGAACCGTTTATTTATGAAAGAGAGGTCAAAACAACGATGAAATCAACTGAACTTTTTAATATACTTAGAGAACGGATGCCAAGCCGCCAATTGGAATGGCGCTTTGACCGTGAAAAGGACATTACGCATATCAACCACAAAGAACTCGGAAAAGGCATGAACATCTCTATGCCACAGGTGATCAATCGTTTTGAAGCAAAAGGGGATGCAGCGATCCAGGAAATCGTTTATACCATCACCGAAACTTTTGATGCTATGGAAAGGGAAGCTAAGGGAGAAATGAAATCGACTGAGCATATTTTCCCTGTAATCCGTTCTACTTCGTTTCCAACTGAATCCAATGAAGGCCATAAGTTCATTACAGCAGAACATACAGCAGAAACACGTATTTATTTCGCTTTGGATGCTGGCACTACCTATCGCTTAATTGACGAAAATGTGTTAAATTCATTAAGTCTGACAGAAGAGCAGATAAAGGAAATCGCGAAGTTTCAGGTGAGAAAGTTGAAGACCGCTGTCAAAGAAGATCATGTAGCGGGAAATGTCTTTTATTTCCTGAATGAAAATGATGGTTACGATGCTTCCCGCATTTTAAACGAATCTTTCTTGAAAGAAATGAAGGCAAAAACAACGGGAGATATGACGGTGTCCGTACCTCATCAAGATGTATTGATCATTGGAGATATCCGAAATGAAACGGGATACGACGTGCTCGCACAGATGGCCATGCATTTCTTTACCAATGGCAAAGTGCCGATCACTTCCTTGTCGTTCATTTATGAAAATGAAGAATTAGAGCCGATTTTCATCATGGCCAAAAATAAACCGAATGAGGAGAACGATAAAAAATGAATGCATTCTACAATAAACAGGGAATTGGCGATGTTTTGCTGGTTCAACTGCAAACAGAAACCCCAGAAAAAATTTTTCCTGAACAAAATGGCGATGTCACATTGATCAAAGACGAAGCCGGTGAAATTGCCGGATTCAATTTGTTCAATGCTTCGAGCTATGCAGAACTTCCGGAAGGAAAGCAAGTGGAAGTGACTGAAGCACTTGTTACTTCTTTACAAAATGCTCTTTCGAAAAACGAAATCGATTTCACACTGGAAGTGGATTTCTCACCAAAATTTGTTGTCGGTTTTGTGGAATCAAAAGAAAAGCATCCAAATGCCGATAAATTGAATGTCTGCCAGGTTTCTGTCGGCGGCGAGCAATTGCAGATCGTCTGTGGTGCACCGAACGTTGAACAGGGCCAAAAAGTGGTTGTGGCAAAAGTAGGAGCTGTCATGCCTTCAGGTATGGTCATCCGTGATGCGGAACTTCGGGGAGTGGCATCGTCCGGAATGATCTGTTCAGCAAAAGAATTGGCTTTGCCGGATGCACCTCAGGAAAAAGGCATTCTTGTGCTGCCTGAAGATGCAGAAGTCGGTTCAGCTTTCCAAGTAAAGGCGTGACGCGAAATGAGCTGGATTAAAAACGTATGGAACCGCATGTTCACAGATGCAGATGATGTTGAGGAAACGGAAGAAGAGGTTCTCTATGAACCGGCCCCGACTGCCAAAAAAGAAAAAGCGCCTTTTCGTTTCCCGCTTATTCCAGATGAAGAAAAAGACGATTTTATCCGTGATGTAAAACGGACAGAAATCCGCCCGAAAATGCCTATTTTCGATGAGCGTGAAAGAGAGATTTTGCGAAAAGAATCGGTCGTTCCAACAGAAAAACCAATTATGGGACCAAAAGAGGCCCCGGTACGCCCTGCACCAAAACGCAAAGCGACCGAACTGCCTGTTAATACTGCGCGCCGTTTCGAACCTAGCCGTTCAGTTTCATCGGTTTACGGCTATAATACGTCACGCCCTGCACCCACACAAAAGATGACAGAAGAAAGAGAAAATAAATATAACCGTGAATTGCATGATGAAGCGATTCAGGCAAGAGCAAGAGCTGGTTGGCATAAGCCAAGACCTGTAGTTGAGCATGAGATTGCACCGATTTTCGAGAACGAGCCGGTGCAGACAACAGCTCGTGAAACAGCAGAACATCCAGAACCTGTGGTGCACGAAACTTCTCAAGCTCCTTCAAACGTAGAGACGGAGGCCGAAACCACTGAAACCT
Organism: Planococcus wigleyi; assembly: GCF_014836985.1. GTDB lineage: Bacteria > Bacillota > Bacilli > Bacillales_A > Planococcaceae > Planococcus > Planococcus notacanthi. Next base: position 51,141 of record NZ_JACSPU010000007.1, read on the forward strand.
TAATACATAACGACCCGTTAACAACTGAATCAGCCGATGCAGTTGAAGCAGAGCAGGAGCTGGAAACACAGCCCAAGCCAGAAACGGAATTGCAGCCTGAACATGTAACGGGACCAGAAGCTGAGCAAGTACCGGAAACAGTGGCAGAACAAGTACCGGAACCTGCAATAGAACCAGCAGCGACTACAGAACATGTAGCAGAAGCAATGGCAGAGCCGGAAACAGATCAGGTACCGGAACCGAAATCCGTGCCAGCGCCTAAGCGTGAAAAAACAGTGCCTTTTAATGTTTTGATGCTTAAATCGGACAAAGACCTGCTAAAAAATAAAACAAAATTGTCATCTCCTGCTGCACCTGTAGAGGAAACAACAGGGGGATCTGCCGTATCACCGGAAAAAAAAACGGCAGATTTAGCTGAACAGCCTTCCCATGCATTGAACTCCGTATCTGAAGCCGAGTCAAAAGCCTATGAATTTCCTTTACCCGAATATTTACTGGCACCTGAAAACGACCGGAAAGACGAAGAGTGGATGGAAGAGCAAGGCGAGCGCTTGATCGAAGCGTTATCGCATTTTCAGATCAAAGCTGAAATATTAAGTACTGTCCAAGGGCCGGCTGTCACGCAATTTGAGCTGAAGGTGGCCAAAGGAGTGAAAGTCAGCAAAATCCGTAATTTAGCGGATGATTTAAAACTGGCGCTGGCTGCACGGGATATCCGAATCCAGGCTCCGATTCCAGGCAAGAGTTCGATCGGCATCGAAATACCGAACCGGACAAGCCGTGCAGTGCGCATTTCCGAAATAATCGGCAGTGCGGTATTCGAAGAATCGGATTCGCCACTGGAAGCTGCACTAGGATTGGATTTAACAGGGAAGCCGGTGACATTGGATCTGCGCAAAATGCCGCATGGTTTGATTGCCGGAGCAACAGGATCTGGTAAATCCGTCTGCATTAATTCACTATTGGTCAGTTTGCTGTATAAGTCGTCGCCAAGAGACTTGAAACTGCTGCTGATTGATCCGAAAATGGTTGAGCTGGCACCGTATAACCACATCCCGCATCTTGTCAGCCCGGTCATTACGGATGTCAAAGCTGCAACGGCATCACTTAAATGGGCCGTTGAAGAAATGGAACGCCGTTATCAACTCTTCGCACACAGCGGAGTGCGCGACATCAGCCGCTACAATAAAATGGTGAAAGAAAAAGGAGATTATGCACAACATCTTCCTTATATTCTCATCGTTATTGATGAGTTGGCTGATCTAATGATGATGTCTCCTTCGGATGTTGAAGATTCGATTTGCCGGATTGCACAGAAAGCAAGAGCCTGTGGCATTCATTTGGTGATCGCAACGCAACGGCCGTCTGTCGATGTCATTACGGGCTTGATTAAATCCAATATCCCGACGCGCATTGCATTTTCGGTTTCTTCACAAGTCGACAGCAGAACTATCCTTGATTCCCAAGGGGCAGAACGCCTTCTCGGAAGAGGGGACATGTTGTATCTAGGAAATGGAATGTCCGCTCCAAGCCGCCTGCAGGGCACATTTGTTACGGATGATGAGATTGAGAAAGTCATTGAACATGTCCGGCTGCAAGGCAAACCTGAATACTTCTTCAAAGAAGAGGAACTGATCAAGCGGAGTGAGTCTCCTGCTGAACAGGATGATTTATTTGAAGAAGCATGCCGTTTTATCATGATACAGGGCAGTGCTTCTACTTCACTTCTTCAACGAAAGTTCCATATCGGTTATAACCGTGCAGCAAGATTAATGGATTTGATAGAACAACACGGCTTTATTTCCGAACAGAACGGCAGCAAAGCCCGATCGGTTCTGATCACTGAATCTGATATCGAAGAAGTTTTTCATTCATAAAATAGCCGGATTGGCGAAGCAGGCAGGCAATAGCCAATAGACTGTCTCCTGCTTTGTCAATTGGTGTAATAGTAAGAATACTGGCTCATTTCGTGAGATAGCAAATTTGTGGTATAATACTATATTGTGTTTATGATGCTATCATGGAAAGTCGGACTTCGCTTATTGCGCAGAGGAAGCTGACAGGTCGCAGTAGGAAGATTTAAAGGCATGTGATCAAAAAAATGATGCAATTCCTATCAATTAAATACTCACTAATCATCATCAGCTATAGACGATGCAATGCATTTCTATAGACTAATTTTCAACTTCCACAGGAGGTTCATTTATGACAGTTTTACATTTTACCGGTATCAAAGGTTCCGGTATGAGTCCGCTTGCACAAATCATGCATGATATGGGCGAAAAAGTTCAAGGCTCTGATATCGAACAGCATTTCTTCACGGAAGACCGCCTTCGTGAAAGAGGCATCACCATTTTGCCGTTTGATGCAAGCAATATAGAAAAAAACATGACAATCATTGCAGGCAATGCCTTTGGGGATGACCATCCTGAACTGGTTAAAGCGCGGGAATTAGGGGCGACCATCATTCGCTATCACCAGTTTTTAGGCGACTTGATGAAGCAATACGTTTCAGTGGCCATTACAGGAGCCCATGGAAAAACTTCGACGACAGGTTTAATGGCTCATGTTTTAGCTGGTTACAAACCTGTATCTTATTTAATTGGTGACGGAACAGGGGTTGGCCAAGAAAACTCTCATTTCTTCGTGGCGGAAGCTTGCGAATATCGTCGGCATTTTCTTGCTTACCACCCTGATTACGCAATCATGACGAATATCGATTATGATCACCCGGATTACTTCACTGGCGTAGATGACGTCTTCAAGGCTTTTGAAGAGATGGCTCAGCAAGTGAAGAAATGCATTATTGCATGTGGGGACGATGAATACTTACAGCGTATTCAAGCACCGGTTCCAGTGGTCTATTACGGATTTGGTGAAGAAAATGATTTCCAGGCTAGAAATGTGGAAAAAACCACTGCCGGAACAACTTTTGATGTAGTCATCCGCAATGAGTTTTATCATACGTTCACAATACCAATGTTCGGGGACCATGCTATTTTGAATGCATTGGCAGTTATTTCGCTTTGCCATTATGAAAATATTCCAGCTGATATCATTCAGCAGCAATTTGAAGATTTTGAAGGCGTTAAGCGGCGTTTTACACAAACGGCAATCGGTGATCGGATTTTAATAGATGATTACGCTCATCATCCAACAGAAATTCGTGCGACCTTGCAATCAGCTCGCCAAAAATATCCGGAGCGTGAGCTTATCGCGATATTCCAGCCGCATACATTCACACGGACTCAGACTTTCCTGCAGGAATTTGCGGATTGTCTGCTTGAAGCAGATCATGTATATCTATGTGATATTTTCGGTTCTGCCCGGGAAAAAGCGGGCACATTGAAGATTCAGGATTTGGCTGAAAAGATTGAAGGCAGCCGCCTGCTGCAACTGGATGAAGTTGCGTCGTTAACAGAGCATAGCAATGCTGTCTATTTGTTTATGGGCGCTGGAGATGTCACCAAATTCCAGGAAGCTTTTGAAAATGTATTGAATACAGGAGAAACGGTTTAACTTTCGGGTTAAACTGTTTTTTTTATGCAGGAATACAAGTGTTTTTGTCGAATAATAATAGAGTCCGTGTTTAACCCAAACTTATCAAGGGTAGAAAAGGGATATAACATAAATTCGTTAAAAGGAGGAAACAGGATGGATTGGCAAATCTTGCTTTACATTGCCGCGATCGTCGCCGCTGTTGGATTCTTAATTCTATGCGTAGCGTTGGCAATGACATTAAATTCGCTGAAAAACACTTTAAAAGAAGTTTCAGGCACCGTAGCTGGTCTTGAAAATCAATTGCAGGGGGTAACGTTGGAAACAACCAATCTGCTGCATAAGACAAATGAACTAGCTGAAGACATTCAAGTAAAATCAGAAAAATTGAATGGTGTAGTTGATGCAGTTAAAGGCGTCGGCAACTCTGTTACTGATTTGAACTCTACTGTCCGCCACATCACGTCACGCGTTGGTGTGCAAGTAGAACAGAACGAAGACAAGATCGCACAAGTTGTCCAATGGGGCAATGTCTTTATGGGCATCCGCGACAAATGGAATGAGCGTAAAATTTATGAAGCTCGTGCAAACTCTACTTATGAACCAGTACCAGGCCAAAAAAAATTACCGCATAACGAACAATACTAAAACTGCTTTTACCACTAATACTAATTGGAGGGAATATCAATGAGCAAAAACAAAGATAATTTTACCCAATCTAACAACTATAACGATTCACAGTATAACAAGGATTACTACACTCAAGGCGGTCAATACAACCAGAACAGCGGCCGCAACTATCAGCAAAGTGATTATGTGCCGCAGTCGTACGGCGCTTCTAACCGTTATGACGACTTATATGATTATGAAGAATCAGGCGGAGGCTCGAGTTTCCTAGTCGGTATTTTAGTCGGCGGAATCGTCGGAGCTGCAGCTGCTCTATTCCTAGCTCCAAAATCGGGCAAAGAATTCCAGGCTGATTTAAAAAATCAAGCCACTACATTGAAAGAAAAAGCAGCTCAGCAATCGGATTCTAACGATGATTCTGCTGGTTTTGCTCAACAATTAAAAGAACAATCAACTAAAGTTGTTGATAAAGTGAAAAACATGAAAGGCGGAACGTCACCAATGGACGATGGCACAGCTTCATCTGAAGGCGAAGAGTCCATCAACATCCATTCGACTGTCCAAAACAGTGCAAGCCAGTCAGCGGACAAAAAAGGATCCGATGCGTTCACTTCTACTGCTAACGCTTTAAAAGAAGCAGTTGAAGAAGTGAAAGAAGAAAAAAAATCGGGTTCAAGTTCGTCGTCAATAGCCGGCAACACTGGCAGCAGCACAAACAGCAACACTGCGAATTCAAGCGCAGGTCCAAATACGACCAGCAGCAACAACAACAGCAATAAATCGTCAAATACCAGCAACACGAATAAATCAACAAACTCTAACAGCAACAACAGCAACAACAGCAACAACAAATCATCCAATAATTCATCGAGCAACACCTACAATAAAAAGAATTAATCTGGGAGCGGTTTAGATGGAAAACTTAATGCATGTAAACAGTCTGGACAGTTTAAAGCAAGCTGTGGGGAATAACCAGCATTACTGGCTTTTTAAACATAGCAGTACATGCCCGGTATCTGCTAAAGCGTGGAATGAGTATAACGAATATTGCTCATTACACCCGCACCAAGTCTTTTTGTATCTAGTGGTGCAAGAAGACCGGGAATTCTCTCAAGCGATTGAAGAGATAACGGGAGTTAAGCATGAGTCGCCACAATTGTTCCATTTTACGAGTCAAAAAGTTGATTGGCACGCTTCCCACAACAATATTAAAAGAGAATCTATGCAAGAATTTATTGCTTAGAAATTAGCCGAAGCCTTGGTGCTTCGGCTTTTTCATGTTCGAAATACTTTAGCGCGTTGAATCGCTAAAATAAATTTCGTGACTTTACCGAATAGTTTGCTTATAATAGTCCTATCATGTTAATATGAGTCACCTGATAAAGGTTATTCGCGAAAGGGGAAGTTATAGAATGAGTAATTTAGATTTAGAACAGCTAAGAGAAAAAGTGGATGCAGTCAACCTGCAAATTCTGTCTCTGATCAACGAGAGAGCTTCCGTAATTCAAGACATCGGAAAATTGAAAGAAAAACAAGGAGTTGACCGCTACGATCCGTTGCGGGAACGCCACATGTTGAACTTGCTGAAAGATAATAATGACGGTCCATTAGAACAGAAGACCGTTGATCATATTTTTAAGGAAATCTTCAAATCTGCCTTAAACATGCAAGAAGAAGATACACGCAAAGCATTGCTCGTTTCACGCAAAAAGAAAGCTGAAGATACTGTTATTACAATCAACGGCGAACAAGTCGGTGCTGGTGAGCCTTCTTTCATCTTTGGCCCATGTGCAGTTGAATCTCAGGATCAAGTATCGAAAGTTGCTGAAGCCATCGGAGCTAAAGGATTGAAGATGATCCGCGGTGGAGCTTACAAGCCGCGTACATCGCCTTACGATTTCCAGGGTCTTGGTTTAGAAGGATTGAAGATGCTGAAAAATGCAGCCGATCAGTATAACTTGGCTGTTGTATCTGAAATCGTCACACCTTCCCATTTAGAAGCTGCTCTTGACTACGTAGACGTAGTTCAAGTCGGCGCCCGCAATATGCAGAACTTCGAATTGCTGAAAGCTGTCGGGTCGATCAACAAACCGGTTCTACTGAAACGCGGAATGTCAGCGACTATCGAAGAATTCATCAATGCGGCTGAATACATCATCGCTTCAGGAAATGAAAACATCATTTTATGCGAACGCGGTATCCGCACATATGAAAAAGCGACACGCAACACCTTGGATATTTCAGCAGTGCCAATCTTGAAACAAGAAACGCACCTTCCGGTATTTGTTGACGTAACGCATTCAACCGGCCGCCGTGACTTATTGTTGCCAGCAGCTAAAGCTGCAATCGCAATTGGAGCAGATGGCGTTATGGCTGAAGTTCATCCGGATCCGGCAGTAGCCTTATCAGATGCTCAACAACAAATGGATTTGGGTCAATTCGATGAGTACTACGATGCGTTGATGAAGTTCATGAAACAATATGAAATGAAAGTGTGACACTGAAAAGTCGGATAAACTCCGGCTTTTCTTTTTTTAGTTGATATTGTTGAAGAATTTGTCGTATGATTAGAGAAAGACTGGAAAAGGAGGGCGCACAATGACCGTTACGATATACGATGTGGCACGTGAGGCAAACGTTTCCATGGCTACTGTGTCACGTGTAGTAAATGCCAATCAAAACGTAAAACCTGCCACAAGAAAGAAAGTATTGAAAGTAATAGAAGAATTGGGCTATCGTCCAAATGCTGTTGCTCGTGGACTTGCAAGCAAAAAAACAACGACGGTCGGCGTCATCATACCCGATATTTCCAATAGCATGTATGCTGAATTAGCCCGTGGAATTGAAGATATCGCTACGATGTACCGTTACAACATCATTTTATCCAATTCAGATCAGAACGAAAATAAGGAACTTCAGTTATTGGAAACCATGCTGGGTAAACAAGTGGATGGCATCGTCTTTATGAGCGATGTAATCTCATCTGAACTTCTTTATGAAATGCAACGTTCTCCAACGCCAATCGTTTTGGCAGGTTCGATAGATGAATCGGCAGCAATTGCTTCGGTTAATATCGATTATTATGGTGCTGCCTATGAAGTGGTCAAGAAATTTATCGACAATGGCCATAAAAAAATTGCTTTTGTATCGGGACCGTTCACTTCAAGAATCAATAAAGCCTATAAGTTGAAAGCTTATCGAGAAGCATTGGCAGACGCAGGCATTGAGTTTGATGAGAACTTGGTTGTGGAATGCAACAACACTTATGATGAAGGCATCGAAGCAGCAAAAACGTTGGCTGCTTTTGAGCCTACTGCTTATTTTGTCAGCAATGACGAAATGTCGATCGGTGTTCTCCATGGATTGGGAGAGCTAGGGAAAACAATACCGGAAGATGCAGAAGTCATCAGCTATGAAAATTCAAAGCTGGCGCGCATGGCTCGTCCGACACTGACATCTGTCGCTTTCCCGCTCTATGATATTGGAGCAGTTTCAATGCGTTTGCTGACGAAGTATATGAACGATGAGGAAATTGAAGAAAAGCAGGTCATTCTTCCATACCGCATCGAAGAAAGACAATCGACGAAGCAAGAATAACCGCTATAGATGCAATAAGAGTGATCAAGTAGAATTTAGAAAAGCCTGTCCGGATTGCAAATCCAGACAGGCTTTCTTATCGCATGAACAAAAAAAGAGTCGACGGAATTTCTCCGGCGGCTCTTTTTTGCTATGATCACCCTTATTTATTGCGGATCATATACAGTGCTTTATTCAACATTTGCTGATTCTTGTCAGTGATTTCGGCTTTCCGTGGAATGGCTTTATACATATTCGGAGGATCTTCCCAAGTGTCAATCAATTTCACAGGGGATTCCGGCTGCCATTTCTCCATCCAAGAAACCGGCAACTTGCCTGTTGGAATGGAAAAATTGTTCATTTCCATCCAAATTAACGACCAAGCTCTCGGAACTACGCGCCAAATATCATATCCACCGCCGCCAACAGCTATCCAGCGGCCATCACAGTACTCATGAGCGAGTTCATGAGCAATCTTGGGTATTTCCTTGTAAATATTCATAGTACCGTATAAATGCGTCAGAGGGTCCAAATAATGGGCGTCTGCTCCATTCTGTGTCAAAATGACATCTGGCTTAAAGAATTCAATGATTTCTTTCATGGACGTACGGTAAATTTCGAGAAAAGATTCATCTTCGGTGAATGCATCGATCGGAAAATTGAAAGAAGTTCCATATCCTTGGCCACTGCCGCGTTCATTGATGTTTCCGGTTCCTGGAAAGAGGTAGCGGCCAGTTTCATGGATGGAAACCGTACAAACATCGGGATCGTCATAAAAACTCCATTGAACGCCATCGCCGTGATGGGCATCGGTATCAATATACATGACGCGCGCATTGTACTTGCTTTTCAAGTAGTTGATGGCAACTGAGCTGTCGTTATAGATGCAAAACCCGGAAGCTTTGCCTCTGAAGCCATGGTGAAGCCCGCCGCCTAAGTTCAACGCATGCTGCGCTTTTCCTTCCATGACGTAATCGACAGCCGTTAAGGTTCCACCGACCAGACGGGCACTGGCTTCATGCATGTTTTCGAATATCGGTGTATCTTCCGTGCCGATGCCGTAGCTTTCGCCGGCTTCTGGCGTGATTTCTCCACGGCTTGCTTTCTTGACGATGTCGATATACCGCTCATCGTGGGCAAGCAGCAGTTCTTCGTCAGTGGCGATGCGTGCAGGGACAACCAATTCATCTGGAAGCGCATTCATTTTTTTTAATAAATCAATCGTCAAAACGAGTCTTTTCTGGTTGAATGGATGTGTTTCAGAAAATTTATACCCCAATTGATCTTCTGAAAAGATGAATACAGCATGTTTCATTCGTTCACTTGCGGCATGTTTGGCCATAGGACATCGAATCCTTCTTTTTTCAGGTCGTTGATGATGGCGAGTGGATTCATCGTCTGAACGCGGAAAACAAGAATTTTGTTGCTGTTGTTTTCTCTGTCGGGGTAAACGAGTACACTCAGTACATTAACGTTCTGCTCATGGAAAACTTTAGACACCTCATACAGGATTCCGGAACGGTTTTCCACACGGACCTCAATTTGAGAGCCCGGCTGATGGGCACCTGTGAGCTCGATGAAGGTATAGAGAAGATCCGTCTCTGTCAGAAAACCGACCAGCTCATCGTTACTGACAACAGGGATACAGCCGATTTTATATTCATAGAAAATCATCGCCACTTCTTCGACAAAGTCGAGCGGGTGGGCAGTGACGGGATTGGGCGTCATGATTTCTGCCACTTTCTTTTTATAGGGTTCACCTTTAGGAGCTACGGTGAATCTGGATGGGACAGCATCTTTAAGATCCCGATCGGTTACGATCCCGACCACTTTTCCGTCATCGACAATCGGTGCATGCCGAATGCGTTTTTCCTTAAATAAGTCCATGACGTCCTGGACCGTTTGATCAGAACTCAATGTAAAAACATCGGTTTTCATAATTTCTTCCACTAGCATATGAACACCCCTTCAGTAATAAATCAGTACATATAACGATTCATAAACCGCAGCTGATCGAATTTTTGGATCGATTCATTGTCGACACGGCTGCCGATTTTTGCCATCAAGCAATTGGCCGGATGTGAGCTGATTTCAGGATCATCCGTGGCATAATATTCCAACCCGCCGGCTTGCATCATTTTCTCCATGATTTTGCGGTATTCCCAGACATTTAAGCCGGTTCCTTTCAAATCCCAATGCCAGTAATACTCAGTGGTAATGACAATGAAATCTTCAAAAGCGTCATCCATCATCGAGATTTTCAATAATGATTTTCCGACGCCGCTGCCCCGGTATTTGGGGATGACTTCAATTGCACCGAGCTCGATCAGGTTGTCCATTTTTCCTTCGGACCATCGTTCCAAAGGATCAGGATAAAGGAATGTGACATAACCGACAATGGTATTGTTTTCGCGGGCAATAAGAATTCGGCCTTCCGGCAAGTCAGCAATTTCTACAATGGCCTTATGCTGTTGGGCAGGTGGCCTGAAAGCGACCAGGTCTTCATGAAACTCGAGTTCATTTAATTCTTTTCCAGGAAGAGGGCCTTCGATGGTCAAAAGACCATGTTTGGTTTCCAGCTCCGTGGAGTTATACGTTTTTTTATGTTCCATCTTTTCACCGCCTGTAGGATACAATAGCTACATTATACATGAACTGATGGAAGATATGGAAAAAAGCTGGCGAAATAAGCTATATTTTCTAAAAAGTTAAAATAATTAGCATTCAATTGTGACAATGTTGTAGAATATAAGGTAATCAATCTGAAAGGGTGATCAGGATGAAAGTGGAAGCGTTACCAGCAAGAGCAGGGGTGCATCAATTACATAACTATGAAGAGATAGCTGAGAATTTCGATTGGACTGAAGTCGAGAAGGAATTCAGTTGGTATGAAAGCGGAAAAGTAAATATGGCTCATGAAGCGATTGATCGCCATGCCGATTCCGACCGAAAAAACAAAGTGGCTCTGTACTACAAGGATCAGAATAGAAATGAGTCGTATACATTCTATCAGATGAAGCGCATGACAAACCGTGCGGCCAATTTATTGAAGGAAAATTCAACATTGGAAAAAGGGGATCGGATCTTTATTTTCATGCCACGTTCTCCAGAATTGTATTTTCTGATGTTTGGCGCGTTGAAAATGGGTCTGATTGTCGGACCGTTATTTGAAGCATTTATGGAAGGTGCGATTTATGACCGGTTGGATGACAGTGATGCCAAATCGATCATTACGACACCGGAGCTGTTGAGCCGTGTACCGTATGACCGTTTGCCGAAATTGGAGACGGTTTTCCTGGTGGGAGAAGACGTCGCTGAACACGAGGGGCACATCGATGTACTGAAGCACTTGCCAACCAGTTCCGATAAATTTGAAATTGAGTGGCTGGACAAAGAAGATGGTTTGGTTCTTCATTATACATCGGGTTCCACAGGCAAGCCGAAAGGTGTTTTGCATGCCCAGTATGCAATGGTGCAGCAATACCAGACCGGCAAATGGGTCTTGGATTTCACTGAAACCGATATCTATTGGTGTACAGCGGATCCAGGCTGGGTGACAGGAACGGCATATGGGGTGTTTTCACCTTGGCTCAACGGTGTTACGACAGTCATTTTAGGGGGACGTTTCTCGCCGGATGGCTGGTACAAAGCGATTGAGGATTTTGGCGTAACCATCTGGTATAGCGCGCCGACTGCCTTCCGTATGCTGATGGGAGCGGGGGACGCTTTAGTGAAAGAGTATGATTTATCGACACTGCGCCATGTATTATCGGTGGGCGAACCATTAAACCCTGAAGTAGTGAGATGGGGAGCTCAAGTATTCGATAAACGTATCCACGATACATGGTGGATGACGGAAACGGGTGCGCAGACCATCTGTAACTATCCATCTATGGCTATCAAGCCGGGGTCGATGGGCAAACCGGTGCCAGGCCTCAAAGTTGCGATTGTAGATGACCAGGGGAATGAACTGCCGCCGAATCAAATGGGCAACCTGGCCATTGAAAAAGGCTGGCCGGCTATGATGCGCCAAATTTGGAACAACCCAGCGAAATACGAATCCTATTTCCTGAAAGACAAATGGTATGTTTCAGGAGATTCGGCTTATATGGACGAAGAAGGCTATTTCTGGTTCCAGGGACGAGTGGATGATGTCATCATGACTTCAGGTGAACGCGTCGGCCCGTTTGAAGTGGAAAGCAAACTGTTGGAACATCCAGCAATTGCCGAAGCCGGTGTAATCGGCAAACCAGATCCGGTACGTGGTGAAATTATCAAGGCGTTTGTCGCTCTGGTTGACGGTTATGAACCATCGGAAGAATTAATAGAGGATATCCGCCAATTCGTCAAAAAAGGCTTGGCTGCGCATGCAGCGCCACGTGAAATCGAGTTTAAGGATAAACTTCCAAAAACGCGAAGCGGTAAGATTATGCGCCGTGTCTTGAAAGCTTGGGAGCTGGATTTGCCGACAGGCGATTTATCTACAATGGAAGATTAATGCACAGAAAAAGAAGCCGTTCACGTGAACGGCTTCTTTTTTAAGAAATAAAACCCCGATTCGCTACTCAGGCGAATCGGGGTTTATTTTTGTTAAGCCGCGTCGTCTTCAGCGGGCTCTTCGGGTTCTTCCGGTTCGTCTGGAGCAGGCTCTTCTTCAACAGGCTCTTCAGGTTCTTCTTCCGGAGGAGCTTCTTCCTCTTCTTCAGCAGGAGGTGTTTCAACTTCCTCTTCAGCAGGTGCTTCTTCTTCCGCTTCCGGTTCTTTTTCTTCCGGCGGCGGTGTTGGTTTCGGTTCTGGCTTCGGTTCAGGTTTCGGCTTCGGTGCCGCTATGCTGACACTGCTTGAAGCTGCCGATTGCTTGCCTGTAATATCTACGGCCACTACTGTATAACTTCCGGCTCCTGAAGCAGAATAGGAATTTCCTTTCGCTTCAGAAATTGAGGCCACACGGGAACCGCCTTTGTAGACACGATATCCTACCACGTCATTGGAAGGAGAATCGGTCCAAGTAATCGTATTGCCATTGATGGCCGCTTTGACGCCTGCAGGAGCTGCGCCGTCAGCTTTGAATGCAGCGCCTGAAACAACAGAAGAAAACTTCGAATTGCCAGGGAACAGCTTGCTGGCGTCTCCGCCGAACGGTGCCATCATGCGGTCGATGTATTTCTGCGACACGCCGATGCCTCCGCCAGAAACAAATTCACTTGGCGTGCTTGATAAGGCAGCATAGCGTTTTCCATTGATCGAAGTAAATGAACCACTGGTTAAGCTATCGTCTTTTTCTGTTGGAACCATTGCTTTGGCATTGAATAAATCAGAACGGACAAGTCCCGCTTCTTGGCAGGCGCCGCCTGGAGCAAGTCCGGAGATTCCGCAGAATGACTTCGTCACGACGCCTTCGGGCTGTTTGAACTTCTCGGCTGTACCGACCAGTTCTGGCTTGACATCATAACTGGCATTCATCAAACGCGCCCACAATTGATTGACACGCAGAGAAGCCGGCAAATCGCGGTTTTCAAACTGTGACAAAGTGAATTTTTCAGAATCATAGCCGAGCCAGACGCCCATGGTTATATTCGGGTTATAGCCGACCAACCACACGTCTTTTGTGCTCTGGGTTGTTCCTGTTTTACCAGCGAAATCGGCATTGAATTTCAATAAACCATTTGCCCGTTTCGCTGTTCCGCGATCGGTCTTGAAGACATCGCGCAACATATCCGTCAACACGTAAGCAGTTGGAGGCGTGAATACTTCTGCCGGCTCCACTTTATGTTCGTAGATGACATTGCCTTCAGCGTCTTCGATTTTGTCGATCATCGTCGTTTGAACATATTGGCCATTGTTTCCGACCATTGCATATCCATTGGTGATTTCTTCTACAGATGCTTCAATTCCTCCGCCAAGGGCAGAAGAGTAGTTATCGTTTTCCGCTTTTTCAACACGCGTAAATCCAGCGTTCATCATGTACTGGATCGGCATTTGCTGTTGAATTTGAGCAAATAAACGAAGAGTGGGTAAGTTTTGGGATTGCGCCAATGCATCGCGTGCCGGCATAATCCCCTGTTCACTTGTAGCAATAAAGTTTGCAGGTCTCCACATTGTACTGCCGTCCATATGTTCGAATTTCACATCGACCAACGGTGAGCCGGCACCAATCTGTCCCAATTCGATAGCAGGGCCGTAAACCAATAGAGGTTTTACGGTAGACCCCATTGATCGGTACGCTGATGTGGCGTGATTCAGGTTTTCGACATCATGGTCACGCCCCCCAACAAAGCTAAGGATGCGTCCAGTGGCATTTTCAATCATGATGCTGCCGACTTGAACTGGGAATTGTTTATCAACAACTTCTCCTTCATCGTTTGTTCCTTTGCCACCAACGGTCGTGCCATATGATGGATACGACTTTTGAGCTTCTTCCTGTGCCAGATAAAGATCTTTGTCGATGGTCGAATGAATCCGGTAGCCGTTTGAACGGACTGCCCGGTCTGCAAGAATTGCATACTCTTCGTAAAGCTTATCGTTTTCTGTAAGTGTGGCAGGATCAATGCCGTCTTTTTCAGCTAAAACATCCATAAGAATGCGGGAAGCCCGTTTTTCAATTTCCACTGTAACGAAGGGGAACTCGGAATAAGATCGCGATTCGTTCTGGCGGAAATCGGATACGATATCGTAAGCGATGGCTTCATCGTATTCCTGCTGGGTAATGTATTCAGTCTCTTTCATTCTATAAAGCACCGTTTTCATCCGGTCAAGACCGGGCTGTAATCCAACTTCATCTTTTAAATCCCCGCCTTCAATATACGGAGTATAACTATACGGGGCTTTTGGAATGCCGGCAATGAATGCCGCTTGTGGAAGGTTCAGATCACTCGCCGGCACATTGAATATCCCTTTTGCTGCCGTTTCAATACCGGCAATATGGGCACCAGAAGAAATTCGGCCATAAGGAATGATATTCAAGTAGGCTTCCATAATCTCGTTTTTTGTCATGAATTTTTCCAGGCGCATAGCCAAAAGGATTTCTTTCGCTTTTCGCTCATAGGAAACTTCATTGGTCAAAATCTGATTTTTGATCAACTGCTGTGTCAGCGTTGAACCGCCTGTCTGGCTGTCTGAATTTGATACATCCTGGAACAGGCCTCGGAGAATCGCTTTTGGCACGATTCCTTCATGCTCGAGAAAGTATTCATCTTCAGTAGCGAGAACGGCATCTTTGGCGTAGGTTGACACTTTATCCAATGTCGTAACTTCACGCTCCAAATCTGTCTGCAGCTTTCCAAGGTATACATCATTGTCGAAATACAGTTCTGATGTTTCTTCAAAACTGTAGATTTCGCCACGCATTTCATCCGGGGTCCGCAGTTTCTCTTCATCCACCAGCGAAGCAAAATAGCCGGCTCCAACTGACGCTGCGAAGACTCCGCCTGTAACCAGGACAATCGCCAGAATCAATGCCAGGTTCCATATGACTCCTGACGTAATGCTCAGTCGCTTAAACCATTTGGTTGAAGCCCATCTATCGGTTGTTTCCTCGGCTTTTTTCGTCCAATATTTTATTTTATCACGCACATTATCGCCCTCCTAAAATCCATTATATTATATCATATTCTCATAATTGCACCTAAACTTATTGACAATGCCATATAATAAAGTAAACTACTAGTATATTTGATATTTTAAACGTTGAAGGGTCCGAAGTAGAGCATGTGATTTTGTCTAGAGAGCCGGTGGATGGTGCGAACCGGTCAAAACATATGATTCGAATTACAGGCCTGGAGTTTACGGAAGTGCCCCGTTCGGCACATGATGAGAGGGAGAATCTTTTCTCCAAGCTGGGTGGTACCGCGCAATTGCGTCCCTGCATGAATCGATCATGCAGGGGCTTTTTTATGTGGTTTTTACGGTTCTCATCGCTTTAAAATTTTGAGGAGGAATTACAATGGCGAACGAATTGATTCAAGACTTACAATGGCGTGGTTTGCTGTACCAGCAGACCGATGAAGAAGGTATGGAAAAATTATTGGATGAACAGAAAATTTCCTTGTACTGTGGAGTCGATCCGACGGCAGACAGCATGCATATCGGGCACATTGTTCCCTTATTGACGCTGCGCCGTTTTCAAATGCATGGCCATCAGCCGATCTTATTGGTTGGCGGAGCGACAGGAATGATTGGAGACCCTTCAGGGCGGAATGAAGAGCGTCAGCTGCAGACAACTGAACAGATCGACCGCAACGTGGAAGGCATTAAAGTACAGATGGAACAGATTTTTGATTTCCAATCCGAGAACGGGGCGAAAATGGTCAATAACCGGGACTGGGTCGGCAAGATGAGTGTCATCGAATTCCTGCGTGATTACGGAAAGTTGATTTCGGTCAATTACATGCTCGCTAAAGATTCTGTCGCATCCCGCTTGGAAACGGGCATTTCCTTTACGGAGTTCTCTTACACGTTAATACAGGCAATCGACTTTAACCATTTATACAACGAACACAATTGCCGCATCCAAATCGGTGGATCCGACCAGTGGGGGAACATTACTTCCGGCCTTGAAATGATCCGCAAAACACATGACGAAGAAGCAAAAGCATTTGGCATCACCATTCCGCTGGTAACAAAAGCAGATGGCACCAAATTCGGTAAATCAGCCGGCGGCGCTGTCTGGTTAGATCCGAAAAAGACGACGCCTTATGAGTTTTACCAGTTCTGGATCAACGCAGCAGATGCGGATGTCATCAAATACTTGAAGATTTTCACGTTCATCAGCCGCGAAGAAATTGAAGCGTTGGAAGTGACAGTAGAAACTGAAGCACACCTGCGTAAAGCACAAAAAACTTTGGCGGAAGAAATGACTAAACTGATTCACGGTGAGGAAGCCCTTGCTGATGCACAGCGCATCACGAAAGCTTTGTTCAGCGGAGACTTGAAGGCCTTGTCAGCAGAAGAAATGAAAGCTGCCTTTAAAGACGTACCCTCAGTGGAAATGCCGAAAGAAAGCAAATCCATTGTCGACTTGATCGTTGAAGCCGGCATTTCGTCATCGAAAAGACAGGCACGCGAAGATGTTACGAATGGCGCGATTTCGGTAAACGGTGAAAAAGTTGTCGATCTGGATTACGTAGTTGATGAAAAAGACCGACTGGAAGATGCATTTGCCATCATCCGCCGGGGCAAAAAGAAATACCATATGGTCCAGTTCCAATAAACAATAACAATAAAAGGGCAGCCGGAGAAATTTCGGCTGCTCTTTTGCCGTTTAAAAGGAAAATGGAGGATGAACGTTTAAACAGAAATGCAGCGGGTAAGATGAGGAATGAACGGCGATTGACTTTACTAAAACTTCTGGGAGGCGATGGAAATGTCAAGAGTAGTTGGATCATACGAAACGGAAAACGAAGCCATTCGGGCAATTGAAGATTTACAACGGCAAGGCTATCGCAGTGAAGATATTTCCGTATTGAGCAAAGACAAAAAGGAAACAGAAAACATAACAGAAGAAACGGGGACGCATGCTGGGGAAGGCGCGGCGGCCGGTGCGATAACCGGTGGAGCTCTTGGTGGCCTCGGTGGCGTATTGGCTGGAATTGGCGCCTTGGCAATTCCGGGGATCGGCCCGATTGTAGCAGCCGGGCCGATAGCAGCTGGTCTAACGGGGGCAGCTGCAGGAGCTGGTGTAGGGGGCCTTGCAGGTGCCCTGATCGGACTTGGAATCCCGGACGAAGAAGCAGAAATGTACGAAACGCATTTTAATGAAGGAAAAATTTTGGTGCTGGTCGAAGAAAACGACAGTACGATTCCGGACCGCAATGACCGTGACACTTTTATCGGTGAACGGGATCCGCTGATCGGGAATGAAAAGACGACAACCATAAGAGGCGATCAAAGCGAGTTGGACAATGACCCGCTGCGCGGCAACCGCCGTGGCCAAGCTGGATTGTAAAGATGATTCTAAATTGGAAAAAGCCATCCTGTTGGATGGCTTTTTTTGTTTGCCGAGTGATGGGAAAAACGTTGCACCTGGCATCTAGACCTGTTTTTCTTTAATGAAGCGGGGGAGTTCCATGTCGGAAAACTCTTCGGGATGAATCAGTTTCCCCAGGCGGATAGCTCCTTCAATCAATCGAGGAGAAGGGCGGCAATATAGTTCTTCTTCCATAACGTGAATTTGGTCGATGGCTTTCATTTCATTCCATCCCGGGCGTTTTTTGACGAGTTCCGGTTTGACTTTGGCAGTCAGGATGCCGACCCAAGCAAGCAATATATAATCAGGCTGACGGTTGAATACATCATTCCAATCGGTTTGGACATTGGCTGAATCGATATCATCGAAAACGTTGCGGGCGCCTGTTAGGCGGCTGATCTCGTTCAGCCAGTTGATGTTCCCTGGCGTGAAAACGGGTTTTGGCCACCATTCCCAATAGAGGGATGGCCGAGCTGTCGCTTTTTCGCCGCGTTTTTTGATGTCTTCGATAACCGATAAGTATTCAGAGTGGACAGTGGTGGCATCGATTCCACAGGCATCGGCCACTTTTAACAGGTCCTGCCCGATTTCTTCCAGCGTTTGAGGATCCAGTACGAGATGCGGTATCTTTCGCCGGACCAGTTCGTCAACATTCTTTTCCATTCCGGGCACGCTCAGCGAAGCCAGAACCAAGTCGGGCTTTAAGGCTTCGAGTTCATCCATACGGATTGATAAATCTGGCCCAAGCCGAGGCAATGCCGTAATTTCTTTTGGCCAATCTGAATAATCATCAATGCCGACCAATAAATGTTCCGCATTTAAAAATGCCAATAATTCTGTATTGCTCGGGCAAATTGAAATAATTCGCATCCAGCTCCACCTCCATTTTTTATTAGTTTACCATGCTATCGAAATTTTTTTGTTCTGAATTGTTGAAATGGGCAAAACCAAGTATGATGGTTAAGAGATACAACTGATGGATTCTGGCCAATTAACTTGATTGTCGACTTACAGTCAGGTGAAGAAGGATTCAATTTCCGCTTATTTGGGTAAGCATAGGAAGGTAAACAATTGAAGGACCGTCTGATTGGGATTTATTGAATTGAAATTATAAGCGAGAGTGGGGTGAGGCTATTGTTCGGATTTGCAGGATATCCAATCATGCAGCCGTCGCAATAGCTGGTAAATGTTGAAAGACCAAAACTTGTTTGAGTACTTAAGCGCACGAACCTGGAAAATGACAGAAGACTGGTATGACTCCTTGGATAAAAATAAAGCAGGAGTGTACGGGACAAATGATCCGGATAAAGTGACCTTGCTGAAAGAGCAGAACCACGAATTTCATCTTCGTTTTTGTGCCATGTTCCAGCAGGGGGAACGTGATTTTATGTCAGATTTTCAGGATTGGATCGAAACAATCGCCAAAGATGAAGCTCATCTTGATACGCCGATTGTGGAAGTCATCGGAGAGTTTTTCCGTACTCAGCAACAATACCTGGAAGAAATCGGTGCTTATGCCTTAGCCCATAAAGAAGAAATCAGCCACGAAACACTGATGGATTGGACCACGGCCGTCGTTCAAACCATCAGTAAAGTGATTGTGGAATTTACGGATAAAAATTCGAAAGCTGCTGAAAAGCGGATGAACTCCCAGCAGCAGATGATTGTAGAAATGAGTGCCCCCGTCATTCTGCTGGCTAAAAAGACAGGCATGCTGCCATTGATTGGTGAAATCACTCCTCATCGTGCAGAAATCATGTTTGAAAAAGCACTGGCGCAAAGTTCCAAGCACAACTTGGAAAAACTGTTCATCGATTTGTCCGGCGTGCCGCTCATCGATACGATGGTTGCCCAGCAGGTTTTTCAATTGATCAAAGGCCTTGAAATCATCGGCGTCCAAGTTGCATTGTCGGGTATTAGTCCGGTCATCGCACAAACTGCTGTACAATTAGGCATTAAATTTATCGACATTGAAGTTTATAACACGCTCGCACAAGCTTTGAAACAAAATAGAGTTCATTTAGTTTAATAAAGTACGAAATCCCTGTGTCCTGTAGAGGTCTCGGGGATTTTTTTATGTGGTCTGGCTGATTGTTTGCAGAAACGGGATGTTTGTTTGCGGAATGGGAGGGGTTATTTGCGGAATTGCCATGGTTGTTTGCAGAATAAACAAATTGTTTGCAGACAATCGGAGTTTGTTTGCAGAATCCTAAAATTTCAAACGACGGCGTTTAAAAGGTCTCATCAGCATAAAGAAAAACCCCCAAATCCTTGAATTAACAAGGAATTGAGGGTTTTCATCACTCTGCTCAGGAAAAAGTTTTCCTTAACGTGAGTAGTACTCAACGATCAATTGTTCGTTGATTTCAGCAGACAATTCGCTGCGCTCTGGAAGGCGTACGAATGTTCCTGTTTTGCTATCAGTATCGATAGTTACGTATTCAGGAACGAAGTTGCTTACTTCGATTGCTTCGTTTACTACATCAAGGTTGCTTGATTTTTCGCGGAAAGCAATTGTTTGTCCTGGTTTCACGCTGAATGACGGAATGTCAACGCGTTTGCCATCAACAAGGATGTGGCCGTGGTTTACAAGCTGGCGAGCTTGGCGACGAGTGCGCGCAAGACCCAAACGGTAAACTACGTTGTCAAGGCGAGCTTCAAGAAGGATCATGAAGTTTTCACCGTGCTTACCAGGCATTTTGCCGGCTTTGTTGAACAAAGTTTTGAACTGACGTTCGTTAACTCCGTACATGAAGCGTAGTTTTTGTTTTTCTTGTAGTTGCAAACCGTATTCAGAAACTTTTCTGCGTTGGTTAGCACCGTGTTGACCTGGTGCGTAAGGGCGTTTTTCTAATTCTTTACCTGTGCCTGTAAGAGAAATTCCCAAACGGCGTGACAGTTTCCATGATGGACCTGTATAACGAGACATATAAGTCTCCTCCTCTGTTTTTGGTTTTTAGAGTAAAATAAAAACCAGATGCATTCATGCTGCAAGCCATTTTATATTCTTGTACCTTCGCTCAGCAGCCAAAGAGTTACACGATACACCTGCAATGAGGAATAAAATGGACGAACACGCACATACAACTGCTGCGATTATTTTACACAAAGCATAGTATAACCGATTTTCGCTCTTTAAGTCAACAGAGAGCTCTAGAACATTTAAAAGCAACAGCTTCCTTTTTTTGATTGTTCAAGGTAGAATGAAATTAAGTATGAATGTAAGCGCTTTCTATTTTAGTTAAGGGGTGGGTATTTATGAGAAATAAAGAGATGAACATGGAGACGGCTGTGATCCACAAAGGATACAACAGCTCCGAACATCACGACAGTCTGGTGACACCGCTTTATCAGACCTCGACATATTCTTTTGCCAATGCGCAAGAAGGGGAAGACCGATTTGCCGGAAACAGTGAAGGCAATATATATTCGCGTCTCGGCAATCCGACGGTCCGGGTATTGGAAGAGCGGATGGCGGAAATTGAAGGGGGCCAAGGGGCGTTGGCTTTTGGTTCTGGAATGGCCGCAGTAAGCGCCACATTGATCTATTTGACAAAAGCGGGCGATCACGTGCTTTGCTCGAGAGGGATTTATGGCTGCACGTTCGGATTGCTTGAGATTATGGAAGAGAAATATGGCATTACGCATGATTTGGTGTCAATGACGACGGAACAGGAAGTGGAGCAAGCGATTAAGCCGGAAACAGTCTGCATCTATGTGGAGACACCGATCAATCCAACGATGGAACTGGTCAACTTGCAAGCCGTAATGGCAGTGGCGAAAAAGCATAATCTCCGTGTGGTTGTAGACAACACATTCAGTTCGCCTTATTTGCAGAATCCACTGCGGATGGGAGCTGATTTTGTTTTGCATAGTGCCACCAAATACTTGAACGGCCATGGGGATGTGGTTGGCGGCGTTTTGGTGGGGCGTGATGCAGATGAAATGCAGCATGTCCGGATGACCGTGCAGAAGGATATTGGCGGCATCATGTCGCCTTTTGACGCCTGGCTGCTGCTTCGCGGGCTGAAAACGCTTCACGTACGGATGGACCGTCACGTCGCAAATGCTCAGAAAGTGCTGGAATTTTTAAAGCAGCAGGAACTGGTGAAAAAGATTTACTATCCATTTGACGTTCAGCATCCACAGTACGAAATTGCCAAGCAGCAAATGAGGCAGGGCGGCGGATTGATTTCTTTTGAAATTGAAGGCGGCAAAAAACAGGCACAACAATTTCTGGATTCGCTGTCCCTCATCAAAATTGCTGTCAGCTTGGGTGATGCCGAGACACTGATCCAGCATCCGGCTACCATGACCCATGCCGTTGTACCCCAGGAAAACAGAGAAGCGATGGGCATCAGTGACTCCTTGCTGCGGCTGTCAGTGGGGCTTGAGCATACGGATGATTTGGTCGCTGACCTCAACCATGCGTTCGAACAGGTGAAACCAAAACTTCAGGAAATCTAAAAAAGACCCTGGACTCGACCATCGAGTCCAGGGTCTTCCTATTACAGATGCTTAGCTAAAACTTCAACGAAAAGCTCCAAACCTTTCTGGTCGTCTTCTGTAAAACGGCTCAGCTCAGGGCTGTCGATATCCAGGACACCGATCACCTGATCTTCTTTCATCAGTGGAATGACAATTTCAGAACGGGACGCTGCATCACAGGCGATGTGGCCAGGAAATGCTTGGACATCTTCGACCAACATGGTTTTTTTGTCAGCTACGGCAGTTCCGCAGACGCCTTTCCCAACTGGAATCCGTACGCAGGCCGGTAGACCTTGAAACGGGCCAAGGACAAGCTCGCCGTCTTCCATCAAATAAAATCCTACCCAGTTGATGCGTTCAAGAAATTGGTTCAGCAAAGCAGAGGCATTGCTCAGGTTGGCGATGCTGTTGCTTTCGCCTTCCAATAAAGCATCCAATTGCTTTGATAACATTGTATATTGTTCTATACTACTGCCGCTGTAATCGGTTTGCGTAAACATAAATGATAACCCCATTTCATTTTGTTAAGTAATGGTTCAACTTAAGTAAGTATAGATTTTATCATAATGCTTATGCAAGCCATTGACATTGTGGGCATCTGATCCAAAAACCAGGGGGATGCCGAGGTACTTGGCATATCCGATAAAAGAGAGTGGTGGATAGGGTTCCAAACAGTCTAGTTTCGAGAATCCTGCACCATTCACATCAAGCTCCAGACCGGCTTTCTTCATTAATTGGAGAATATAGTGAATCTGTGCGCTATCATCGACTTTTTCGCCATGCGCCAATTGGAATTTATGGATCAGTGTCGGATGGCCGATGCGCTTAGGTTTGAATTGGCCGAGGTCAGCGTGTATGGATGCTTCCACTGTGTCATAATAAAGCTTATAAGCAGCTTCCACTGAACCGCTTGCAGCTGCCAATTCAGTAAAGACGTCTTTGCTGTAATCGGCGCAGAAATAACGGTTATCTGCTTTGAGAAAATGGACCGAAAGAATGGCATCGTCGAGAGCTGGTCCGATGTCATCCAAGAAAGAGCGGGTTTCTTTTTCGTATCCTGAGATAAAGTCCACTTCCAAACCTACGCGGATGCGGATATCGTTTTTATAGACATTTTTAAAATGGGTGATTTCGTGGAGATAAGGTGTGAGCTGCTCCATGCTCATGCCGCTGTCCTGATCAGGAGTGGGGTCTGTAAAGTTACCCGGGAGCGGTGCATGCTCGGTGAAGGAAATATCTGTAAACCCGGACTTTATTGCTTTTTCAATATATAGTTCTGTTGCGTCTTTAGTCCCGTGAGGACAAAAATTCGTATGAATGTGACCATCTCGTCTCATAAAAGCAGCCTCTTTTCTATGTATTAAAAAATATAATCGCTTTTCTTCTAATTTGGCAAACAAAAGAGTAGAATACATGTTAAAATAAAAGAATCATGAATACATTTACGTATAACTGGTAATGTGATTTTGGAACAGGGGGCTATATGACTTATGATGGAGTATATCATCATTGCGGTCATCATTCTATTAGCGATAATAATCATCGGCTTTATGTTTCGTAAAAAACATTTGGCTGAAATTGAGCGCTTAGAACAATTAAAACTGCAAATACAAAATAAACCGATACTTGAAGAACTGACTAAAGTGAAACAGCTGAACATGAATGGCCAGACAGAAGAAATGTTCGAACGCTGGCGCAATGTGTGGACTGAAATCATGGATGTCCACATTCCTAAAATCGATGCTTCTCTCTATGACGCTGAGGAAGCCATTAACCGTTTCCGTTTCGGTAAAGCGACGAAGATCGAACAGGAAACTGAAGTCAAAATTGATAATGTAGATAAAGATATGAACGGTATCCTGGTGGAACTGGCAGAATTGATCGGCAGCGATGAAAAGAATCGCAACGAAATTGATCTGATTCAGGAAAAATACCGCCGCGCCCGTAAGAATCTATTGGCTCATCAGCATTCTTATGGTGCTGCAGCTGCGCCACTAGAGAAAAAGTTGGAGTCATTCATTCCGATGTTTGATGAATACGAAAAATTGACGACTGAAGGCAATTACTTAAAAGCCCGCGAAATTGTCATCAGTTTATCAACTGAAGGCGAAGAAGCGTTTTTATTGGCAGATGACATTCCATCATTGTTGGCTGATGTCCACAATAAGATCCCTTCTTATATAGCTGAATTGCGTCAAGGCAAGAGCGAAATGGAAGAGCAGTCGTATTATCTTGGCCACTTGGAGCTCACGCTTCAACTCGATGAGATAGAAGAAGAATTGGCAGTGTTAGAAGAAAACATCGCCCAGCTGGAAATTGCCCAAACAAAAATCGCAGTAGAAAAAATAAAAGACCGCATCGACTCGTTCTATGAATTGTTGGAAAAAGAAGTTGAAGCAAAGCATTATGTCGATGAATTCCAAATAGATACAGAACGCCATTTGGAAGTTGTGGCACGCGATACACAGGAAATGGAAGAGGAAAGCCGCTACGTGCAGCATAGCTACAAGATTAGTGAAAGCGAAGCTGCCATTCCAAAAGCATGCAAAGAAAAAATGGAGCAATTGGCGCAACGCTACGACTTATTGCGTACGCGCTTAGAAGAAGACCAATCCGCTTATTCAAGTTTGCAGGAAGAACTGATGCATATACGTGAAGATCTGTCGATTGTCGATTCGACACAAAACGATTTCATGACAGCATTGAAGAACTTGCGTGTTGAAGAAACCAATGCCAACGCTAAAGTGGAGCAGCTGAAACGCAAATTGCAGGAAACGGATCGCATCTTGCATAAAGCCAATATCCCTGGAATTCCGGAAGATATGGATGTGCGCCTCGAAGAAGCTGAAGAACATCTTTTTGTTGCGATGCAAACTTTGCGTGAAGTGCCATTGAACATGAAGCTTGTGGACAATTATTTGGAGCAGGCAGAAAAAAGTATTGATGACGTTCATGATAAAGCCGTTGAGATGGTAGAAAATGTGTTGTTGATTGAACGCATTATTCAATATGGCAACCGTTACCGGAAGTCGAATCAGCAATTAGATGCTAAACTTGGAGAAGCCGAAGAGTCATTCCGCCAGCTTCGTTATTCGAAAGCATTGGAAGAAGCGGCTACTGCGGTTGAAAACTTTGAACCGGGTTCAATGAAACGGATTGAAGTACTGGTCAAAGAAGACGCTTGGAACATCTAAAAAACAAAAGGCAAAACCACCAGCGGATTTGAGCTGGTGGTTTTCTTTTTCGGAGGTTACAGAATGAATTACCTGGACAATAGCGCAACAACTAAGCCGAAACAAGAAGTGCTTGAAGCATTCATAAAAGTAAATGAGCAATTTTATGCCAATCCGGCTTCTTTGCATGCACTTGGCAATCAAGCTGAAGATTTGCTGGAAACGGCCCGTAAGCAATTGAAGGACCTATTGCACATGGATAAAGTCATCTTCACTTCTGGCGGAACAGAATCGAATAATTTGGCTTTGATGGGCACAGCAAAAAGTTACCAGCACCGGGGCAGGCATATTGTCACCGCCCAAACTGAGCATCCTTCGGTCTTGAACAGCCTGGCAGCATTGGAACAACAAGGTTTTGAAGTGACGCGTCTGTCTGTAAACTACGCGGGGGAAATTGATATCGATGAGTTGAAGAATTCTTTGCGAAGCGATACGATTCTAGTATCACTCATGCATGTCAATAATGAAATCGGCACCATCCACCCTATTGCAGAAATCGCGGGTATGCTGAAAGAACGCCGAATTATCTTTCATGTCGATGCTGTCCAAAGCATTGGCAAGCTGACATTGGACCCGACAGCGATGCCGGATTTATTGACCCTATCAGGCCATAAAATTCATGGTTTGAAAGGCAGCGGATTATTGGCCTATACAGGTGTTGAACTGCAGGCTATTCAATACGGCGGCGGACAGGAAGATGGAATTCGGAGCGGCACTGTTTCTGTCCCGAATGCAGTTGCGCTTTCGAAAGCAGTAAGGCTGGCACAGCCGAACCCGCAGCATCACCAATGGAATCAAGATCTGCGCCAATTTTTCTCGGAATTTAAAGGCGTGAAAATCGTTAGTCCTAAAGGCGCGGCTCCACATATCCTGGCGGTGGCCGTCAAAGGAATAAAAGGTGAAATACTGGTATCTGGATTGCAAAAAGAGTCGGTAATCGTCTCTACTTCCAGTGCTTGTTCTTCTAAAAGCAAGGACACCAGCCACGTGAGTCAGGCAATCGGTCTGCCGCGCGAGTTTAAAGACGGTGTCATGCGGATCAGTTTCGGAGCATTTACTGAAAAACAGGACATCATTTCCCTAAAAAGAGCATTTCAGCGGGTATACCGCATGATTAAAGGAGTTTAACCTTATATGAAAACCAATCAAATTCTCGTCCGTTATGGCGAGCTGTCAACCAAAGGCAAAAACCGGAGTTCATTTATTGGAAGGCTGCGCGACAACGTCAGACAGACTTTCTCTGATTTGGAAAAGATCCGCATCAAAGCGGAACGTGACCGGATGTTCATTACCTCAGACGATGAAGAGGAATTGGCACAGGTGATTGAACGTTTGCCGCAAGTATTCGGCATCCAATCGTTCAGCCCTGTGACCGCATGTGAATTGGATTTGGAAGCGATGAAGCGGACAGCGGAAGCTGTGGTCGCAAAAATCCAGGATACCGATAAGAGCTTCAAAGTATCCGTGAAGCGGCCGTTCAAGGAGTTTCCGCATGAAAAACCGGAAATTATGAAAGAGCTGAGCTCACACGTGCTGAGAGCTTTTCCGGATTTAAAAGTCCAAATGAAAGATCCGGAAATCGACCTGAAAGTGGAAGTACGTGAAGAAGCGGTCTATATGATGGCGGAAGTCATTCAAGGAGCCGGGGGCTTGCCGGTCGGTGCAGGCGGCAAGGCATTATTGATGCTGTCAGGTGGTTTGGACAGTCCGGTTGCGGGTTATCATATGCTGAAGCGTGGCGTCCGGTTGGAGCTGATTCATTTCTTCAGCCCGCCATTCACCAACGACCGTGCCAAGGAAAAGGTATTTGATCTTGCCGAAAAACTGTCGCAATTCGGCTCTTCCGTCAATCTGCACATCATTCCATTCACCAAGCTTCAGCAGGAAGTGCATAAGCAGGTTCCTGATAATATTACGATGACTTCTACACGACGCATGATGATGCGTGTCGCTGATTTGGTTTTGAATGAAACCAATTGCCGTGCCATCATCACCGGTGAAAGCTTGGGTCAAGTGGCCAGCCAGACGCTGGAAAGCCTGCAGGCCATCAATGCCGTAACGAATACCCCAGTCCTGCGTCCGTTGATTGCTGCGGATAAATTGGAGATTATCGAGACGGCCCAGAAAATCGGGACCTATGATATTTCCATCCGGCCGTTTGAAGATTGCTGCACCATTTTTACCCCAGCAAATCCAAAAACCAAACCAAAGCTTGAAAAAGTGGAGTACTATGAAAACTTCGTTTCATTTGATGAATTGATCCAGGAAGCTGTGGCGGAGCGGGAAATCATCAAGTTTCCGCGCGTAAAAGTAAATCAATTTGAAGATTTGTTATAAAGACGGAGCTGCCTATTTGGGCGGCTCTTTTTTATTGTGAACAATCTTATTGTTTTACATGGAGTTGAAGAGGGCGCATGTGGTTTTGTGATTGGATAGGATGAGTTGACGGTTCTGCATGAGCGATTCGGAGGTCTACTGGAGTAAGTGATGCTGCTGCCTTAACTAGTTGCTTCTCTACCTGAAGTTTCTGCATGCCTACATGAATTATGCAGAAATTGAAGATGCACACTGCGCTCGGTGGGCGAAAGGTCCGACACTGTGTATAAGCTTTGCTTCGATAAAGT
Organism: Planococcus wigleyi; assembly: GCF_014836985.1. Lineage (GTDB taxonomy): Bacteria > Bacillota > Bacilli > Bacillales_A > Planococcaceae > Planococcus > Planococcus notacanthi. Next base: position 79,151 of record NZ_JACSPU010000007.1, read on the forward strand.
GCAGCACTCTTTCTATAGCTGTTCGTGGTGCGGAAAGCTTCCATTCATTGGCTGGAACTTTTGTGAAACAGCTCGAATTCAGGTAAGGGGGGAGGAAGTGCATGTAAAGGACCAACTAGTTCAGGAAGAAAGAGGGCATATGCCTGTAGCCGCTCTGAAATCGTTGAAAGAAACTCAATTTGTTCTTGTAGATGCATTTAACCTGTCACCCGTTAAAAATCCAATATCTACAAATAAAATTCAAGGCGAAAAAGTAATCCGTTTCATCTCATAGTCCCACTATATGAAATTATATGAATACTTAAAAATTTCCTGTATAATGATAGGAGTATAATAATCACATTATCTGCAAGGGGGAATCACTGTGAAACGAGAAGAATTAGTAGCACCGGAATCGTATAACCTGGTCGAGGAAATCGAGCGATACGCCAAAGGAGACGGGAAATTGGCGATTCTCTGGGAAAATGGCCAAGGCGAGAAACAGCAAGTTACATATGATGAATTAATGCAGCGCGCCAACCGTGCAGCAAATAGTTTTGAAAAAGCGGGATTGGTGAAAGGCGATGTGGTCCTGGTGATGGTGCCGCGTTTGATTGAAGCCTATGTTGCATACATTGGTGCTTTGAAAGCCGGATTGGCGGTCATTCCAAGCTCGGAAATGCTTAGAGCCAAAGACATTGCCTACCGTTTGAACCACAGTGATGCCAAAGCAGTCATTGCTTATGAGCCGTTCATGGACCAATTTGAAGGCGTCAAGGAAATGGATAATGTCGTCAAGTTTGTCATCGGCCAATCTGATCAGTCTTGGATATCCTTATTGGATGAAATGGAAACCGCTTCTGCCGAATACATAGCAGCACCGACAAAGAAAGACGATATGGCATTTTTGTCATATACATCAGGAACCACCGGCAATCCAAAAGGCGCAGTCCACAGCCATGGCTGGGCATATGCCCATCTTCGGACATCCGCTGAACACTGGCTGGGAGCGAAGGAAGGCGATGTCGTATGGGCTACAGCGAGTCCGGGCTGGCAAAAATGGATTTGGAGCCCGTTCCTGGCAACGCTCGGCAGTGGAGCAACAGGTTTTGTCTACAATGGCAAATTCGATCCGGCTGTCTATTTAGAGCTTTTGGAGAAGCGCAAAATTAACGTGCTGTGCTGCACACCGACAGAATACCGGTTGATGGCGAAACAAAAAGATTTAGCGAAATATGATTTATCTGCTTTGCACAGTGCCGTGTCAGCTGGAGAACCACTCAATGCAGAAGTAATCAATGTCTTTAAAAATCACTTCAACCTGGAAGTGCGGGACGGCTATGGACAGACTGAAAATACATTGCTTGTCGGTGTGATGAAAGGCATGGAAGCCCGTACCGGCTCAATGGGGAAACCAACGCCCGGCAACCGAGTGGAAATCATTGATGATTTCGGCCAGCCATGCGCTACCGGAGAAGTAGGGGACATCGCGGTCCATGTGGACACACCTGCTTTGTTCAAGGAATACTTTAAAGATCCGGAGCGCACCAGCATGCAATTCCGCGGGGAGTATTATGTCACAGGAGACAAAGCGTCAAGAGACGATGATGGTTATTTCTGGTTTGAAGGAAGGGGAGACGACATCATCATTTCGTCCGGTTACACAATTGGGCCGTTCGAAGTGGAAGATGCGCTGGTCCAGCATCCGGCTGTACAGGAATGTGCGGTCATCGGTGCACCGGATGAAATAAGGGGCACGATCGTTAAAGCATTTGTGGTATTGGTAGCGGATTACGAAGCTTCCGACGACTTAGTGAAGGAACTGCAAGACTATGTCAAAGAATTGACGGCACCGTATAAATACCCGCGCGCTATTGATTTTCGTCAGGAATTGCCGAAAACGGCATCCGGCAAAATTCGGCGAGTGGAATTGCGCCAGCAGGAAAACCAAAAGAAATAATGATCCACACTTTCTTTGGCTGATTTCAATGACATCAGCGATACCGCTCAAACTGCAGTATCCGAACAATGTAATATCCATTTTCACAAGGCAAATTCCTTATTTCAAGGAGTTTGTCTTTATTTACTTTCTGTGTGCGGTCAGCCTATAATGAGACTATTATTTCGAAATATAAAATAAAAAACAGAATGGTGCGCGATGCAGGATGACAGATTCTAAAAAAGGCGTTTTAGTCATTATTTTAACTTACACATTATGGGGATTTATGCCGATATTCTGGAAACAGATCGATCATGTTCCGGCAGATGAAATCCTGGCTGGCCGGATTATTTGGTCGTTCTTGCTGACGCTGGGTTTTATTCTTCTATTGAATGGCGGCCGACAGCTTTGGCTTGATTTGAAAATGTTGTGGGCTTCCAAGAAAAAATTCTTTTTGCTGATGTTGGCCTCTTTTCTGATTTCTGCAAACTGGTTTTTGTATGTCTATGCGGTTTCCGAAGACCGGATTGTCGAGACCAGCCTTGGCTATTACATTAATCCGTTGATTTCCATGCTATTGGGGGCTCTTTTCCTGAAGGAGAAACTCTCGCCTGCTATTAAAATAGCTTTTCTATTGGCTGCAACAGGCGTTTTGATTTTAACATTTTCGTTCGGTTCTTTGCCGTGGCTGGCATTGGGAATGGCCTTCAGCTTTGCTTTTTATGGCCTCATCAAGAAAACGATCCGTTTGGATGCGCTTCGTGGATTAGCGATTGAAACCTTGTTTGTTTTCCCGATTGCCATCGCTTATTATGTCTATTTGATGTCGATAGACCGTGTGTCCTTTTTGCAGATCGGATTGACGACAGACGTTTTGCTGATTGCCAGCGGATTGGTCACGGCACTGCCATTATTGCTTTTTGCTATTGGTGCTCCGTTAATTCCTTTGTACATGATCGGATTCCTGCAGTACATTGCGCCTTCACTGATGCTGTTGATCGGAGTATTCATTTATGGCGAAGCGTTTGATGCGGTAGATTTGATTTCCTTTTCGTTGATTTGGAGTGCATTGATTCTTTTCACATCGTCGAAATTTCTTGAGGCGCGGGGCATCCGGAAAGCTAATCGCAAAATTTCGGCATAAAATTCCTTTTCCAATGAAACATTTGCCAGTGTTTCCCGTATAGTAAGAAGTAGAAACTAAGGAGGGAATTGCTTAAATGAATACGAAACGATGGATCGCTTTAGTAGTAGCTGCAGCCGTATTGGGGATTTCGCTGGTCATCAATTCAGCGTTCGCTTTTCTTCAAAGCGGATTTGGCGAAAGTGTCGATGAATTAATGGCGACTACACAATCAAGCCTCTCGGAAGTTGTCATGGAAGATGGAGATTTCGATAATCGGGTCGCCGTGTTGAATGTAGATGGCGCCATCCAGGATACCGGTGAAGCGGCATCTCTATTTGGTACAACCGGCTACAACCACTCTTCCTTCATGGAACAATTGGAAAATGTGAAAGAGGATTCTACAGTTAAAGCCGTGGTGCTTACAGTAAACTCACCAGGTGGAGGCGTAGTGGAATCTGCAGAGATTTACGATAAAATCACTGAAATCCAGGAAGAAACGCAAAAGCCTTTTTATGTCTCAATGGGAGCCATGGCTGCATCAGGCGGTTATTATATTGCGGCACCAGCTGAAAAGATTTTTGTGAACGAAGAAACTTTGACGGGTTCAATCGGCGTCATTATGCAGAGCGTCAATTATGGTGAATTGGCTGAGCGGTACGGCGTTGACTTTGTGACCATCAAGTCAGGTCCATACAAAGATATTATGAGTGCGACGCGTGATATGACAGAAGATGAGCGTGCTCTTCTTCAAACGATGCTGGATGATTCGTACGAGTCATTTGTGGATGTTATTGAAGAAGGCCGAGGCATGACTGAAGAACAAGTCAAAGCTGTTGCTGATGGGCGAATCATGAATGGCCGTCAAGCAGTTGAAGCAAATCTGGCAGACGATTTCGGATTTGAAGAAGATGTCATCGAACAAGTGAAAGCTGATTTCGAACTGGGCAATGCCCAGGTGTTCCAATATGGAGCTTCACAAGGATGGGAATCGCTCCTGTCGATGAAAATGAGTTCTTTCTTCGGCAATGATATTGAAACTCAAATGATTTCGAAAATGCTTACTGAGTATAGTTCTCCTCGTATGATGTATTTATACGGTGATAAATAAGGAGGGACCATGATGACAGACCACGAAACGAATGAAACAGCAACAGAAGTTCAAGTCGCGCCGCATCGTCCCGAAACGCCGAGCTACGAGGAAGTTCTTTTTTACGAACGGAAACCTGCGGGGTTTTGGGTTCGGTTTTGGGCATATTTGATTGATTTACTGATCATTACAGCCCTTACATCGATTTTGATCAAACCCGCCTTTGCTTTAATGGGTCTTGAAACAACTGAAACCTCGTGGTATGCACCATTTGCCATCATGTCAGCCATCGTCTTCTATGGCTATTTTGTACTGATGACCAAATTCTTCAGACAGACGGTCGGAAAAATGATCATGGGCATCCGTGTGGTATCTTTAAAGTCCAATCACTTGTCATGGACGACATTGCTGTTCCGTGAATGGATTGGCCGCTTCCTTTCAGTGACCATCTGGCCGCTTTACTGGATTGTCGGCTTTACGCCCTTAAAACAAGGAGTTCATGATTTTATCGCAGATACGACAGTGGTCCACGAAGAATCTTTCAGAAAAAACAATGTAGTGAAGAAACGTACAGACGGGTCTGGGTTGCATGAGACCAGCGCGGTTTAGTATGATAGATGGAAGACGAAAGTGAGGCGCTTTAATTGGTACAAATTACATTCAAGAAAAACCCTGTGACTTTACCGAACAAAGAAGTGAAAGTTGGAGAGCAGGCTCCGGAGTTTACAGTCCTGTCAACAGGTTTGGAACCGGTGACGCTTAAGGATACAGCCGGAAAAATCCGATTGGTCAGCGTAGTGCCTTCACTGGATACGGGCGTATGCTCAGATCAGACGAAACGTTTCAGCGAAGAAGCGGCTTCCCTTGGTGACGATGTGGAGGTTCTGACGATTTCTGCTGATTTGCCGTTTGCGCAAAAGCGTTGGACGGAAATCAATAAAGTGGACGCGATTACGACTTTATCCGATCATCGTGACCTGTCATTCGGTGAAGCTTATGGCGTGACGATGCAGGAGCTGCGATTGCTTGCCCGTTCGATTTTTGTCATTGATGGAAACGACAAAATTGCATATGTAGAGTATGTGCCTGAAGGAACGGACCATCCGGATTACGAAAAAGCGTTGAACGCAGTTAAAGAATTAACAAACTAATACTAGAAACCCACTCGGGAGAGTGGGTTTCCTTATTGAGGACGGCGAAAGCATGAATTCTATGATGGAAAAGACATTTAATTTTATTGATAATCACACAACGGCTATCCAGAAAGAGCAGGATAATGCTTATTTGGAAAGTCTGTTGACCACTACTGAAAATTGGCTGGACGGCATCATCAAGCCCGAGGAGGGAGCCAGCAAGGAAGACATCCGTAAAGCACTTCAGCTGGCTGTACTTAAAGGCATGAAAGAGCATATTCAGCCGCATCATCAAATGACTCCGGACGCACTTGGGTTATTGGTCGGCTATCTGGTGGAATTATTCGTTAAAAAAGAACAGGCCGTTATTTTGGATCCGGCTGTCGGCACTGGCAATCTGCTGCTGACTGTAATGAATTACTTGGACGGCCGAATGACAGGAGCGGGTGTAGAGCTGGATGACCTGTTGATTCGACTGGCTTCCAATGCCGGCAACCTGGTTGAACAGCCCATCACTTTCTATTTGCAGGATGCGCTGCAGCCTTTATTGATCGACCCGGTGGACGTAGTGGTTTCAGATCTGCCAGTGGGCTATTATCCCGACGAGGAAACAGCAGCAACTTATGAGTTGAAGGCGGATGAAGGCATGTCCTATGCTCACCACCTCTTTATCGAACAATCATTGAAGCATACGGCTGAAGGCGGATATCTGTTTTTTATCGTGCCGAAAGCTTTATTTGAATCAGCGCAGGCGAGCCAATTGCATAGTTTCCTGAAAAAACATGCCCATATCCAGGCTGTCATGGAATTGCCGGAAACCCTGTTCAAGAACTCGGCCCACGCTAAAGGGATTTTGGTTTTGCAGAAAAAGCAAGAAGGCGTCAAAGCACCGAAGGAAGTGCTGTTGGCACGCGTTCCGAATATGTCCAAACCGGAATCCATGTCTAAATTCTTCTCACAGGTTGCAGGTTGGTTTAAAGAAAACAAAGAATAGAGAAGCGTGTTTATGCTATACTTAAGCTATAAAACATCCATATGCACTATTTTAATGAAAAGAGGGATGCGCAATGACTGAGTCAAACGAAGCGCCGAAAAAAGTTAGTTTGCAGGAAGCTGTAAAACGCCAATTGGAAGCTAAAAAAAACCAGGAGTCAGGCAAACAGTCTGGCGGCAACGCTTCACTTTCAACCAAGAAAATGAAGAGCCAGCAATCAAAGAAAGTCAGCAATAACCGCCGTAAAATGGGTACGTAATGAACGGCAAATGACGAAAGGCAAGGGAGTCTATCCTTTGCCTTTTTTCTATGAGGAAAATTCTAGATTAAATTCTTGGTATAGAATGTGTATACTATAGTTGATTGAATATTCGGATATAAGGAGGAAACCGATATGCATGCCAATCTGCAACCTGCCTTTGACTCCAGCACTTTTCAGGCGGACTGTGCCAATTGTTTTGGGCTATGCTGCGTGGCACTGGCCTTTACCGTTTCAGCCGACTTTCCGGTCGACAAGGAAAGGGGCATTGCCTGCAAAAACCTGCAGGATGATTTTCGCTGTGCCATCCATCGGAACTTAAAGCTTTCCGGCTACAGCGGCTGCACAACATTCGATTGTCTTGGGGCTGGACAAAAAGTATCGCAGCAGACATTCGGGGGCATTAGTTGGAAAGACGATCCGAAATCAGCTTCCCAAATGTTTCAAGTACTGCCGATTATGCAGCAGCTCCAGGAAATGCTGCTGTACCTCACCGAGGGAATCGAGCGCTGCACTGATAGGCAGCTACAGGAAACTCTGCAAAACAGCAGACGGGAAACCGATAAATTGACACAAGCATCTGCTGAACAGCTATTGGCTGCAAATCTGCCGAAAATGCGCCGATCCATTAACGAATTGCTTGTGCAAGTCAGTGAACAGGTCCGTCTTGAATCGGGACGTTTAGGCAAAAAACAGCAGAAGAAAAAAGGCCCGGATTACCAGGGAGCGAACTTGATGGGGGAGAAACTTAAGGGACGCGATATAAGAGGCGCGAATTTTAGAGGTGCATACTTGATTGGTGCCGATTTGAGTGATTCCGATTTAAGGAATTCGGATTTTATCGGTGCGGACCTGCGGGATTGCAACTTAAGCGGAGTCGATTTAACAGGCGCTATTTTTCTGACGCAAATGCAAGTAAATTCGGCAAAGGGAGATGCAGACACTTGCTTGCCGCCTCTCTTGTCGAAGCCTGCTCATTGGGAAAGTGCCGGGCGATCTCTGTGGTAACGTGATAGCTAAAAAGAGGAGGGATAGGATGCCTGCAGGATTGTGGCTGCGGTTCCAGGCTTTTGCCGCTGATTATTTATTGATTTTTGGCTACTTGCTGTTGGTGATGGTTGTTTCGCTGTTTTTAATTCCCTCTCTTCAGGAATTATTTCAAGCTTCTCCAGGAAAGGCTCAGCTGACCGGTTTCTTATTGGTCACTTTACCGGTTTCGCTTTATTTTGTTGTTACGGATTCGCGTCTGGGCAGGCAATCATTGGGCAAACGCAAAATCCATATTCAAGTGGTTGATGAAAACCGCCAAGCGATTTCCGTTTCCCGTGCTGTCTTGCGGACTGCATTAAAATTTTTGCCTTGGGAATTGTCCCATTTCATGGCATACCGTATGATTTATTTAGGGGATGGAGCAGTTCAGTTAATGGATTATGTTGTGGGCGGCTTGGTCTACGCATTGATTTTTTTGTATATTCTCATGGCTATATTCACGAAAAACAAACAGTCACTTTATGATTGGATTGCAAAAACCCATGTAGTGAAATCAAATTTTTCCTAAAAAGTATTGACTTGAGGAAGAGAACTGGTAGAATCTATTTCAATATACTTTTAAAAAATCAACTATTGATAAATAAAGCGATCGATGATTTAGTAGGCAATTTGTGTGCAGCAGCAAGAGACTGGATGGCAGGTGTGAATTCAGGCAGCAAATTGGATGAAATACACCATCAGTTGGGATCGTTTCGAAAAGAAGTGGATGTTTTGAACTGTCAAAGCATCAAATTGGGTGGTAACGCGGAGAAAACCTTCGTCCCTTTATGGGGATGAGTGGTTTTCTCTTTTTTTTTATAGGAAAAAGGAGTGTTCAATATGTACCAGATCAAACCGGTGATTACACCGAAATTTGCAGAAGCATTTGCACTGATAGTTATTATTTTTCTGTTGATCAGCATCAGCATCATCCGCTTTGAATCGGTTCCGCATATTCCGATTCTGTTGTCGATTCTATTGCTGTTCGGCTATGGCTTGTTGAAGAAAGTGTCGTACCGGACGCTGGAAAAAGGCTTGGTGGAAGGGGCCGGAGCTGGAATGAGTGCCGTATTCCTGTTTTTCTTTATCGGCATACTTATCAGCAGCTGGATGATCAGCGGAACCATTCCGACACTGATTTTCACGGGATTCACGTTGATTTCCATGACGTTCTTCTACGCCATTGTCTTTATTGTGACTTCATTGATCGGCTTGTCCATCGGCAGTTCCTTGACGACCGTTGCGACAATCGGGGTTGCTTTTATCGGTATGGCGACAGCAATGGATTTGTCATTGGCGATTACAGCAGGAGCGATTGTGTCAGGTGCCTTTTTTGGAGATAAAATGTCACCGTTATCTGATACGACGAATCTGGCTTCCACAATTGTTGGAGTGGACCTGTTTGAACATATTCGCAATATGGGCTGGACAACTATTCCGGCATTTGGCATTACATTAATTTTGTTTGCGTTGCTTTCTCCTGAAACAGCTGGCGCAAGTGTGCAAGACGTAACGCTCTTTAAAGAAGGGCTTAAAACCACCGGGATGATTCACTGGTATACGATTATCCCATTGGCTGTACTGATCATTTCGACACTCATGAAAATACCCGCATTAATGACGCTGGCTTTGAGCTCGATATCCGCTATCTTCATTTCTTTTCTCCATCAGAGTTCGACGGCATCCGAGATTTTTTCAGTACTGTTCAGTGGGTACGTATCCACGACAGGGATTGAAGAAATTGATGCATTGCTGTCCCGCGGCGGAATGGAAAGTATGATGTTCACTGTGGCATTGGTGCTGCTCGCACTCAGCATGGGTGGCTTGTTGTTTACATTGGGCATTGTCCAATGTTTGCTGGCAACTATAGAGAGCTTGCTGAAAAAGGTTTCATCTGTCATTGCTGCTTCTGCTTTAACGGCAATCGGCATCAATGTGCTGATCGGCGAACAATACTTGTCGATATTGTTAACTGGGCAAGCATTTAAAGAACCTTATGACAAAGTAGGGCTGGCGGGGAAAAACCTTAGCCGAGTGATGGAGGATGCAGGGACCGTGGTCAATCCACTCGTACCCTGGAGCGTCTGTGGAATCTTTATTACAGGGGTCATCGGTGTTTCGACGCTTGATTATCTTCCTTTCGCCTTCTTTTGCCTCTTGTCTCCATTATTGACTGTGCTGTTTGGTTTTACAGGAAAAACCTTGACGTACAAGCAAGCTAAATAAAATAGAAAAGCAGGAACAGGTGATGCTTAGGCTCATCTGTTTTTATTTCAGTAGAGGGAATTTCGAAAGGGAGTCGAATAGTACTCGTAACAGACTATTTTGCCGCCATGCCTCGGAAAAACAGTCGAAGGAGTGGATAAAATGTATCAATCTTTTTTATTAGCCGTAGACGGTTCGGAGAATTCCATGCGGGCTGGCAAACAAGCCGCACAACTGGCATCTCTGATAAAAGGTGTGGAAGTGACGGTGTTATATGTTTCGGATTTCAACGAAGACAGCAACGAAGAAGTGCATGATGGCGGTTCGATTGAGTTTGAACTGTCGCGTAAGAAAAAAATCCAGCCTGTCAGAGAATCATTGGAGCATGAAAATATCTATTATAAAACGGAAATCATGCATGGCCGGCCGGCGCCAGTCATCATCGAGCTGGCTAATGACGGCAATTTTGATTTGGTGGTCATCGGCAGCAGAGGGTTGAATCCGATTTCTGAAATGGTTTTAGGGAGCGTCAGCCATAAAGTCTTAAATCATGTGCATTGTCCAGTTCTCGTCGTGAAATAAGGCAGACCGGTCAGCATTCGATTCTGGTATACTGGAGAAAATGATCGGTCTGCCAGTTGCTTGAGATACTGCAAGACCAGCTGGAGGAAAAATCAATGGAAAATTTACCGAATTGTCCCGAATGCAACTCTGAGTATACGTATGAAGATGGCCGCTTGCTGGTATGTCCGGAATGCGCTCACGAGTGGAGCCTTGTAGCTGAGGCTGAAAACGCGGAAGCAGAACAGCTTGTTAAAGATGCCAATGGCACGCTTCTGAAAGATGGAGACGCGGTTACTGTCATCAAAGATTTGAAAGTCAAAGGCAGTTCTTCTACTTTGAAGATTGGCACTAAAGTAAAGAGTATCCGTTTGGTAGAAGGCGACCATAACATCGATTGCAAAATTGATGGTTTTGGCGCAATGAAGCTGAAATCGGAATTCGTCAAAAAAGCGTAACGTGAAAAGACCCCGTGCAAACTTAGCGAAAAGTTTGCACGGGGTCTTTCGATTATAAAGAAACTAACAGATATTCTACTCGGCCAACTGTCATACGCCGCGTTTATTGCCCCAAACCAACGTGTGCAATTGAGGCAATACCTTCACGTCGTTCATAACGGAAGAGCGTACATGGTAATCGATCAATTGCTCGTACCGCTGCAGCAAATCGGCGACCAGCTGCGTGTCATCCGTTGTCGCTGTGTCTTCATTGCCGGTCTGAAGAAAGAACGGAACAGCTGGATAACGCTGATGAAGATTTTCTGCATAGGCAAAATCATCCTGGTCGAATACAACGACTTTCAAACTGACATTGGCGTTTTGCAGTTTGTCGATAAAGAAATCCAATTTGGCAAAATCCGTCGACATGCCTGAGCTGGGTGGTTTAGGTGATAATGTGATGTCATCGATTGCTGCCAGCCAGTCTTGCCAAATAGAGGCCTGTGTCTCAACAGCAACTTTCCAGCCCTGCTGGTGGCAAAGATCGACCAATTCAGCTATGCCCTTGTGGAGTGCAGGATTGCCTCCGGAAATGGTGACGTGTGAAAATGCCTTGCCGCCTATGCGGATCAATTCTTCAATAATTTCTCCAGGCTGCTTGGAAGTGCTGGTGCCTGTGCCATCCCAAGTGAATTTTGAATCACACCAAGAGCAGGAATAGTCGCATCCAGCGGTGCGCACGAACATGGTTTTTTGCCCCATGACCATGCCTTCTCCCTGTATAGTCGGACCAAAGATTTCCATGACGGGAATTCTCATGACAGGTCCTCCTTGCGCGGCCGGTAGACCACATAGCTTGTCGGCGTTTCGCGGACAATGACCTGCAGGCAGTCGGGCCGGTTGCTTTTCGTTTTCAGCACATGCTGAATGGACTGCCAAACCTGCTGGGCAAGCAATTCAGTAGTGGGAAATTTAGTTGCAAATTCAGGATGATCATTCAAGACACTGTGGTCGTATTTTTTATGAATCAATTCTTTCAGTAATTTAAAGTCAATCAGGAAACCGGTAGCGTCAAGCTCATTGCCGGCAATGGTAATGTTCAGGTGGTAAGTATGGCCGTGCATCATCCGGCATTTTCCGGCATCTTCGCTGGGAATAAAATGTGCTGCAGAGAAATGCAGGTCTTTATTGAGTTCGAATTGAAAGTTATGCGTAGCTGTCGGATAAAATTGCTGCATCATACGATTGTACCTGCCGATTTTTTCGTTTGATAACGGGCGAGCCCTTCGTTGCGCAATTGACAGGCAGGGCAATCTCCGCAGCCGGTGCTCGGAATGCCGTTATAGCAGGTCAGTGTTTTCTCCTGGACAAACTCAAATGCATCAAGTGTATCGGAGAGCTCCCAGACTTCGGACTTATCCAGCCACATCAACGGCGTGTGGATAATGAATTGCTTGTCCATGGCCAAATTCAATGTGACATTCAACGAACGGATAAAAGTATCGCGGCAATCGGGATAGCCGCTGAAATCCGTTTGGCTGACACCGGTGATCAAATGCCGTGAACCGATGGCATCTGCATAAACCGCTGCAAACGACAGGAATAAGTGGTTTCTGCCTGGCACAAAAGTGGAAGGCAGTTGCCCTTCTTCATCGGTGACTTCAATATCATCACGCGTCAATGCATTCGCGGATAATTGATTGATCAAAGTCATATCCAATACTTTGAAAGAGACGCCGAGTTCTTCTGCGATTTTTCGTGCACATTCAATTTCAGCTGAATGGCGCTGGCCATAATCGAATGTGACCGTGGCCACTTCCTTAAAATTCTTGATGGCCCAAAACAGACAAGTGGTGCTGTCCTGGCCGCCGCTGAAAACAACGACTGCTTTTTCATTTTTCATCTGTAACACTCCTTAGTTTTTTAGAGAGGGAGTTTGCGAACCTCTTTGAACGAACAGTTTTAATGATACCATATTGTGCACTAAAGGAAACAATTGACAGAAAGCTTGCGTAGTTACCAGAGAAATGTGTATCAGAAAACCGGCCAATGAAGAGACCTGTAATTTTTCAATACGCAATGCGTCTAATCTGCAATGGGAGGTGTAGAGATGAAACGAATCGCTTTACTGGTGTTGATAGCAGCAACAGCAGTTGCCTGCAACCGGGAATCGTTTGAAGAAGGAGATATCATCGAAGATGCTCAAGGCGAAATCACGAACGGGGAGCGCCTGTATGAGTTTTATGAACACACGGAAAATGGAGAAGAAGATGCCGTAAGAGTGATCAGCTACACGACAGAAGGTGATCCCATCTATCATGATCTGCATTTTGATGGCAACAAAATTGAGTCCGTAGAAAATAATAGAGAAGATCAGTTCAGTTCTGAAGAAGTTGTCATCAGACAATGCGAATCAATCCTGATTCTGACTTCCGAAACTGAAGCGATATATGTTCTGCGGGAATGTGACCCTGAATCCGGATGGGATACCATTCTGCACGAAACCTGGTAAGACGCTTTACCACCAAATATCACCAAGTTTTTTATGAGTAATTTTTCTGTATAAGGGTATATTTGATAATAACGGAAGGAGAGATGTGAGATGAAAGCAATCGTCATTGACAGTTACGGCGGCAAAGAACAATTAAAGGAACAGCAAGTGGATAAACCGGCAATTACGGACAATCAGGTTCTGGTGGAGATCCATGCTACTTCCATCAACCCGATTGACTGGAAATTGCGTGAAGGATATTTGAAAGAGATGCTGCCTTGGGAGTTTCCAATTATTTTAGGTTGGGATGCAGCAGGCACCATTGCTGAAGTTGGCAAAGACGTAAAGCACTTTAAAGTGGGCGACCGTGTTTTCGCAAGACCTGCAACTACGCGTCAAGGAACCTATGCAGAATATGTGCCTGTGGATGAAGACTTGCTTGCGCATATGCCGGAAAGTATGACATTCGAAGAGGGGGCCGCAATTCCGTTGACGGGATTGACAGCTTACCAATGTCTTGTGGACTTTGCAGAAGTGAAAAAAGGCGACAAAGTGCTGATCCATGCGGGAGCCGGCGGTGTCGGCAGTATGGCCATTCAAATTGCCAACAGCATCGGTGCTTATGTGGCGACAACGGCCAGCGATAAAAACGATGAATTGGTTAAATCTTTGGGAGCCAATCGGGTCATCAACTACCGTGAAGAAGATTTCAGCGAGCTGCTGGAAGATTTCGACGCAGTATTGGATACGATGGGCGGCGAAGTTCTCGATAAAAGCTTTAAGGTCCTGAAAAAAGGTGGGAAATTGATCTCCATTGCTGGACAGCCTTCTGCTGAAAAAGCGGAGCAACACGAAGTGAAGGCCAGTGACTTTTGGCTGGAACCGAGTGGAGAGCAATTAAAAAAGTTAGCAAACCTTTATGTATCTGGCGAATTGAAGCCTACAATCGGTGAAGTATTTGAATTTACTGAACGAGGTTTGCAAGATGCACATGAGTTAAGTGAATCTCATCATGCCAGAGGAAAAATAATCATCAAAATAAAAGCTTAATAAAACGAAAGAGCCTCTCACAAAATTATGTGAGAGGCTTTTTTCGTCTGTTATTTTAGAAGTTTTCAGGTTTACCTGATTTGTCTTCTGAATAATATTCATCGGGAGCATCGTTTTGGGCTTCTTCTGTACGGACGACCAAAACATCGCATTTTGCAGAACGGACAATGTGTTCAGATACGCTTCCGATTAAGAAACGTTCAACTGCATTTAATCCGGTAGCACCACAGACGATAAGGTCTGCTTCCACTTTTTGAGCCAACTCTCTTGAAATCATTGTTTTTGGAGAACCATAATCAACAACAATATTCACTTTTTGAACCCCGCCTGCTAAAGCTTCTTTCTTATAATCTTCCAGCAGGTCTTCGGCGAATTTTTGGGCGCGGTCGGCGATGGAGCGGTCATATGCTTCAATTGCTGCAAATGAGCGGGTGTCGATTACGTTCACCAAATTTAATGTGGCATTGTTCCGCTCAGCTATGCCGACCGATTTTTTGAATGCCCATTCCGCTTCTTTTGACCCGTCTACTGCTACAAGAATCTGACTATACTTTAATGTCATCCTACATTCCTCCTTTGTCTCTACTTATACCATTCGCTATAACTGCAAGAGTTCCTTCTAAATTGAAGTTAATTTTACTGATATTTGTCAAATTAAAGACGGTGATGAGTCCTTCTGGTAAAAGCATCAGAAAGGAGGGCAGCTGATATGACAGCGGAAACAAGTGAAGTCTGATAGAATAAAGTAGATATCAGAATAAACAATCTATTGTACCGGATTAAACTACTTAAAATGATGGAGGGTTTCGAAATGCGAATTGGTGTACCGAAAGAAGTAAAGAACAATGAAAACAGAATAGCCATGACACCGGCCGGCGTAGTCAATCTTGAAGTTCATGGGCATGATGTATTTATTCAGTCGGGCGCTGGTCTGGGTTCCGGTTTTACCGATGAAGATTACAGTGCAGCTGGTGCGAAAATTGTTGAAACAGCGGACGAAGCCTGGGCACAGGAAATGGTCATGAAAGTAAAAGAACCCGTCCAGGAAGAGTACCGTTATTTCCGGGAAGGACTGATTCTGTTCACCTATCTGCATCTAGCGCCTGAAAAAGAGTTGACTCAGGCATTGCTGGAAGCTAAAGTGACAGGCATTGCGTACGAAACGGTGCAGTTGCCCAACAATTCCTTGCCGTTGCTGACACCAATGAGTGAAGTGGCAGGCCGGATGTCCACGCAGATCGGAGCTCAGTTCCTCGAGAAGATACACGGCGGTGCAGGGATTCTGCTAGGCGGTATTCCCGGCGTCGGCCGAGGGAATGTTGCCATAATCGGTGCAGGTGTAGCGGGAACCAACGCTGCAAAAGTAGCCGTTGGAATGGGGGCGAATGTGACGATCCTGGATTTGAATCCCGATCGCTTGCGTCAATTGGATGACCAGTTCGGTCAGGATGTACAGACCTTGATGTCCAATCCGCTGAATATTGCAGAATCCGTGAAAAAGGCGGATTTGGTTATTGGAGCTGTTTTGATTCCGGGGGCGAAAGCACCTAAATTGGTGACAGAAGACATGATCAAATCCATGAACCCAGGTTCCGTGGTTGTTGATATCGCGATTGACCAAGGCGGAATTTTTGAAACCAGTGATCGCATCACGACCCACGATGAACCGACCTATGTGAAACATGGAGTCGTTCATTATGCAGTCGCGAATATGCCCGGTGCTGTTCCCAGAACTTCGACAATTGGTTTGACGAACGTCACAGTACCCTACGCGGTGCAGATTGCGAATAAAGGATTTGCACAGGCAATCCTCGAAAACGAAGCTTTGAAAAAAGGAGTCAATACACTAGCAGGCCATGTTACGTATCAGGCAGTGGCTGCTGATCAGGGGCTGGAATATAAGTCAGTCGACGATGTATTGGGACAATAAAAAAGGGCATCGGAGAAATCCGTTGCCCTTTTTATAATTAATTTGTAATGATCTGAAGTTCTTTCGGGTATTTCGTTAATACTTCATAGCCGTCTTCTGTGACCGCCACATCATCTTCAATGCGAACGCCGACTGTGCCCGGAACGTAAATGCCGGGTTCCAAGGTAAAGACCATCCCTTTTTCCATCTTCATCGGGTTCGCCCCGTGGATAGAAGGGAATTCATGCACCGAAATGCCGAGGCCATGTCCCAGGCGGTGCGTGAAATAATCACCATACCCAGCGTCCGTAATGACCTTGCGTGAAATCTGGTCGAGTTCAGCTGCGGTAACACCTGGCTTGACGGCTTCGAGTGCGGCCGTTTCAGCTTTCAAGACAATCTCATATACTTTTTTCTGCTCTTCGCCTGGTTCACCAAGTGCCAATGTGCGGGTGATGTCCGAACAATAGCCTTTATGGACAACGCCAAGGTCGAATAAAACCAAATCACCATTCTGCAGTTTCCGGTCACCGGTTTTGCCGTGAGGCGACGCGGCCTTATCTCCAGCCAACACGGTCGTATCGAAAGACATATGGGTTACGCCGCGTTTTTTCAAAGCCAATTCAATTTCAGTCATCACTTCAACTTCGGTGATGCCTTCTTTAATTGTTTTGGCCGCAACTTCGATGGCATAATCAGCCAAGGCTGCCGCTTCACGCAGAATCTGAAGTTCTGCATTGTCTTTGATGACCCGCATAGCATTCAGCTGATCATCCAGTTGGACAATTTGGAGTGAGCCGAATAATGAAAGAATGGCATCGTAACGGTCAACCGTCATATGCGCTTTTTCGATTGCCAATGCCTTCACTTCAACTCCACGCGATTGGACGGTGTTGAACAGGATTTCCATAGAGTTCTGTGTATCTTCGTGCCCGATGATTTCGCCCGTCCATCCTGCATTTTTTGCGTCGGGCATTTCCATTTTCGGACAGATCAGAAACGGCTCAGCTTCAGCGAAGACCATGACACCCAGCAGGCGTTCATGCGGGTTGCTTTGGAAACCGCTGACGTAAAAGACGTTGTAAGGATCGGTGATGAACGCCGCATCGATTGATTGTTCCTTTAAATAATTCTGTAATTGCTTGATTTTGGTCATATGTATTCCTCCTCTATATGTGTAGCATATCAAAAATCAGGGTATAAAACAGCTATGTGAGTTGGATTAACCAGCGCTTCACCATTCAATCAGCCCGAAAACAGGATGAAGACATTTTGTCAGCTTTTATCAGAAAGAACCAGTTCAGCTCTTATATCCATCATTATTTAAAAACTTTTTGGAGGGATTTCATGAACATCTCATATCACGGACATTCCATTGTAAAAATCAAAACGGGTGAGCACACGATTTTAATCGACCCGTTCATCAACGGCAACGAATTGACAGACTTGAAAGTAGGGGATGAAAAACCCACGGCGATTTTATTGACGCATGCACATAACGACCATGTTGGAGATACTGTGGAATTGGCAAAAAGCAATAATGCACAAGTTGTGGCGCCAGTTGAGTTGGCTAATTATTTGGGCAGCCAGGGAGTGAATGCTGCTGGAATGAATCTGGGCGGCGCCCATGAATTTGATTTTGGCGTAGTGAAATTCACAAAAGCATTTCATAGTTCTTCCTATACTACTGAAGAAGGCGAAGTGGTATACGGCGGTATGCCAGCCGGAATCCTCTTTAAGGCTGAAGGCAAGACAGTTTACCATGCAGGCGATACCGAAGTTTTCGGTGACATGAAAATTCTTGGGGAACGCAATGAAATTGATGTAGCGTTTGTGCCCATCGGCGATTTTTTCACTATGGGACCGGAAGATGCAGCGTATGCGGTTGAATTGTTAAAACCGAAAGTAGTGGTGCCGATCCATTACAATACATTCCCGCCAATCAAACAAGATCCGGAGCATTTCAAGTCACTGGTAAAAGATGCAGAAGTGAATATTCTGAAGCCAGGTGGCAGCATCGAATTATAGCGATCTAGAAACCCGAAGAGCGGAGGCTTTTCGGGTTTCAGTTTTTATGAGCGGTTTTTCTTACGTCCTCTCTTGCATTGGCTCCGTCCACTTTTCTATTGTCCAGTTGCGGCGATCAGCCCTTCTGGTCATAAGCCTGCCCAGCTGTGCGGCTGAAGAGACGCCGCTTCGCCGGTCTGTCTTATGCCGATCAGGGCTAACATGATCACCTCCACTTTTCGATTTGTACATTTGCGACGGGCTGGCCCTCGGGACGTAAGCCACTCAGACCGTGCGGCTGGAAAAACGCCGCTCAGCCAGATCGTCTTACGCCTGTCAGACCAGAACGCCCGTCTCCACTTTTCTCTTAATTATGCTACACTATAATGTACAGCTACGTAGAAAGAATGGGTGAAATCATGGCGACTAAACATGAACAGATATTGGATTATATTGAGACTTTAGCGGTTGGGGAGAAAATTTCCGTACGGCGCATTGCGAAAGATCTGCAGGTCAGTGAAGGTACTGCTTACCGGGCTATCAAAGAAGCGGAGACGAAACGATTGGTGTCGACGATTGAACGTGTCGGAACCATTCGCATCGAACGCAAGAAAAAAGAGAACATTGAGCGGCTGACCTATGCTGAAATCGTCAATATTGTCGATGGCCAAGTATTGGGCGGCAGAGCCGGATTGCATAAATCCCTCAATAAATTCGTTATTGGGGCTATGCAACTGGAAGACATGATGCGCTATACCGAAGCCGGCAATCTGCTGATTGTCGGAAATCGTTACAAAGCACATGAATATGCATTGCGAGCCGGAGCGGCAGTACTTGTGACAGGCGGGTTTGAAGCATCTGAAGGGGTGAAAAAACTGGCGGATGAATTTGAACTGCCGGTCATTTCGACAAGCTATGATACCTTTACTGTAGCGACCATGATCAACCGTGCCATTTACGATCAATTGATCAAAAAAGAAATTCTATTGATTGAAGATATTTTGATTCCGTTGGAAGTGACGGCACATTTGAATGTAAAAGATCCGATCAGCCGTTACCATGATTTGAATGAAGAAACGACCCATGGCGGTTTTCCGGTCGTCGATCATTCCAATAAACTGGTGGGAATCATCACATCAAGAGATGTTATCGGCCATCAGCCGACGGATTTGGTTGAAAAAGCGATGACCAAAGATCCAATCACAGTTTCGATGCAAACCAGTGTGGCCGCTGCTGGGCACCGTATGATTTGGGAAGGCATCGATTTACTGCCGGTCGCAGATGACCACGGCAAATTAAAAGGGGTCATCAGCAGGCAGGATGTCCTGAAAGCGATTCAAACCGCCCAACGCCAGCCGCAGCAAGGCGAAACGATCGATGACATCATCAAAAGCCAGCTGCATCAGCAGACGGGCGATAAATTGATGTTGGAATTCCGGGTAACGCCGCAAATGACCAATGCTTATGGCTCGATTTCCCATGGTGCCTATACGATGATCTTGACGGAAGCGGCAGGAGCGGCGCTGAAAACCAAAAACCGAAAAGACAGTGTGTTGGAAAACATGTCTGTTTATTTCCTGAAGCCGGTCCAATTGGATACCTTGGTATTCGTCAAACCCCAGATTCTCGACATCAGCCGAAAATCGGCCAAAGTAGAAGTGGAAGTTTCCCTGGAAAATGAAATCGTCGGCAAAGCCATTTTGACTTTCCAATTGTTGGACCGTTGAGATAAGTGAATTCCATCCATGAAAAAAGGCAGCAGGAACACTCGATGATCGAGTGCATCTGCTGCCTGAACATCCTTCAGGAGAAAAAAGGGCTTACGGGTTCAAGTCCGCTTCTTCCTCCAGGAATGTTTGGTAATGGCGTGCTGCTTTGTAATTGTAATACACAAGCGCTAAGCCAAGGACGATGAAAATAGCTGAGACGATGTAGGTGACCGTGCTCTGGAAAACGAATAGCTGATTAATGCCGAATAAAGTGACAAAACTGCCCAAAGCCATGGATGCGCGTGCTGCGTACCATTTTTTGCGTATCGGCAAAACGGAGCGGGTGCGGAATTGCTTGGTTTTGTTATAAAAATAAACGACAAATGATACAATGATTAAAACAACGAATATTAACATAGGGACCTCCTGAATTCCAAAACTCATTTTCATTGTACTGAGAATTGAGCAAAATTGCGAATGGATTTCCTTATAAATGGAGGAACTCGGAAATGAACAGTCAAATCATCGACACAATTAAACAATACAGTACCATCATCATTCACCGCCATGTGCGTCCAGACCCGGATGCCTATGGGTCACAGCTTGGCCTGAAATATATTTTGGAATACAATTATCCGGACAAACGCATCCTGGCTGCCGGCACCCATGATTACACAATGGACTTCCTGGACTTTCCTGATCTGGTAGAAGATCAGGATTTTGAAGGCGCATTGGTGATCGTGACCGATACGGCGAATACGGAGCGTGTGGACGATCAGCGCTACAAGACGGGTGCCAAGCTCATTAAAATCGATCACCACCCGAATGATGATGCTTACGGCGACATTGTTTCCGTTGATACGACCGCAAGTTCCGCTTCTGAATTGATCTACGAGTTATTTACATATGGCCGTGACCACGAGGGCTGGACGATGACGGCAAAAGCAGCCCGTCTGCTGTATGCAGGAATTATTGGAGACACGGGACGTTTCCTGTTCCCAAGTACGACACAAAAAACATTTGCGGTTGCAGGCGAACTTATCAAATACGATTTTGACCGCAACGCATTGCATAACGGCATGTATGAAATGGACCGCAAATTATTGCATTTGCAGGGCTATATGTACCAGAATTTCAAAATGGATGAAAACGGTGCGGCCCATGTTAAAATCACCAAGGATATTCTCAAGGAATTTGACGTAACGGCAACCGACACCTCTTTGCTGGTCGGATCGCTCGGCAATGTAAAAGGCATGAAAGCGTGGGTCATCTTGATTGAAGAAGACACTGAAATCCGTGTACGCCTGCGCTCGAAAGGGCCGATCATCAATACACTAGCGAAGGAATTCGGAGGCGGAGGACATCCGTTGGCATCCGGTGCAACTGCTTATTCATGGCAGGAAGCTGACCAGGTTATCGCACGCCTTGCCGAAATCTGTGCTGCTGCAAACTAAGGAGGGAGTCGGTTGTCAATGGTTTATCCGCATATAAGCACATCGGCTGATTTGCTGAAAAGCACGGTACGCCTTGACGAACTTTTCCCGTATCTGAAGGAACAAGGAGCCGCTTCAGCCGCAATCGTCAACACCAAATTATATGGTATTCTTCCTTTTTGGGAAGCATGCCGCCGTGCCGGCATCCATGGGGTGGTCGGCCTTTCGGCGGCTATCGAATACGAAGAGCAATCCTATCCGGTCGTTTTATATGCCCAATCGAATAAAGGCTACGGCAATTTGCTGAAAATCTCCAGTGCCTTGTCGACAAGAGACAAAGAGGCCATCCCTGAGCAATGGCTCAAAGCCTATCGAGAAGGGTTGATTTGTGTTATTCCCAATAAAACAGAATGGTTATTGACCGACCGCAGCCTGGTATTTGAATACGTTAAGCATTTATTCGGCTCAGCAGCTTTTGGAAGCATTGAACGGCCAGGCGGAATAACATCGGAACATGAACCTGCATTTGTCGGCATCTGCGAAAATATGGGCTTACCGATTATCGCTTCACAGGAAAGCCGTTACCTGCACCAACAAGATGCATTTGCCTATGAAGTGGCATCGGCCATTGGCCAGAGCTTGAAGATGGAAGATCCGGAAAGAAAGAAACCTGAGCACACCAATGCCTATGTGCCGAGCCGACAAGAGTTCGAGTCCTGGTTCGCTGACCGTCCGGAATGGTTCCAGCGAACAGCGGATGTCTTGAAAAGCTGCCAGTTGACGATTCCGATGAACCGCCAACTGCTGCCAGTCTTCCCATTGCCGAAAGAAACCGACAAAGCGGCTTTTATTGCAGAGTTGTGCAAATCGGGATTGGCTGAACGGGTCCCCGGCTATTCACGGGACTATCAGGACCGATTGGATTATGAGTTGTCTGTGATTGGAACGATGGGATTTATCGATTATTTCCTCATTGTTTCGGATTTCATGAAATATGCAAAAGACCAGGGCATCATGACAGGCCCTGGGCGTGGATCTTCGGCCAGTTCGCTTGTGGCGTATTCACTGAAAATCACAGATGTGGATCCTCTCGAACACGGCTTGCTGTTTGAACGCTTCTTGAATCCAGAACGCGTAACGCTGCCCGATATCGATATTGATTTTGCGGATCACAGACGGCACGAAGTAGTGGAATATGTAGCGGAAAAATATGGAGCGGTCCGAACCGCCCAAATTATCACATTCGGCACCTTATCGGCAAAAGCCGTTGCCCGTGATACAGCCCGCGTGTTCGGTTTTGAAGCTGAAGAGCTGGATGCGATTTCGAAAATGATTCCGAATCGTCCAGGCACTACGCTCCGGTTGGCCCTCAAAGAATCGCAGACTTTGGAGAGCTGGATCATGGAGCGGGAAGAGCGCAAAACTTGGTTCAAGACAGCACTGAAATTGGAAGGGCTGCCGCGCCATGCTTCAACCCATGCAGCAGGAGTGATTTTAAGTCCATCGCCGCTGGTTGACCATGTCCCGATTGAAAAAGGGCATGAAGGCATTTATTTGACGCAATGGCCTATGCAGGAACTGGAAGCGATCGGCTTACTGAAAATGGACTTTTTGGGTCTGCGCAATTTAACGATCCTGGAACAAATCCGCAACTTGATTTATTGGGATACGAAAAAACGGCTAGACTACCGGAATATTCCGCTGACGGATGCTGAAACGTTCAAGCTGCTGGCTGCTGGCGATACAACCGGTGTCTTCCAATTGGAATCCGAGGGCATGCGCGGGGCGCTCCGTCAAATTAAACCCACGGCATTCGGTGACATCGTCGCAGTAAATGCTTTGTTCCGGCCAGGCCCAATGGAATTCATTCCGTTATATGCGAGACGGAAACACAAGCAGGAAACTGTGAAATATGTCCACCCGATTCTGGAACCCATTTTAAGCGAAACTTATGGCGTCATCGTTTATCAGGAACAGATTATGCACATTGCAGCGAAGATGGCCGGCTTTTCTTTGGGAGAAGCCGACTTGTTGCGGCGTGCAGTCAGCAAAAAGAAACGCGAGATTTTAGACCAAGAACGTGCGCATTTTGCCCGTGGAGCCAAAGCGAAAGGTTTTACAGAAGCGGAAGCATCAGAAGTCTACGATTTGATTGTCCGTTTCGCGGATTACGGTTTTCCAAAAAGCCATGCCGTCGCCTACAGCATCATTTCCTATCAGCTGAGCTATGTGAAGACCCATTATCCGGTTCATTTCTATACCGGGTTGTTGGGCAACAGCGCGGGGAATGCGGATAAAACGAGACAGTTGCTGCAGGAAATCAAAGATAATAAAATTCCATTGCTGCCGCCTTCTGTTCAGCA
The DNA here is from genome assembly GCF_014836985.1 of Planococcus wigleyi. Classification (GTDB taxonomy): domain Bacteria; phylum Bacillota; class Bacilli; order Bacillales_A; family Planococcaceae; genus Planococcus; species Planococcus notacanthi. The sequence continues at coordinate 102,862 of NZ_JACSPU010000007.1, forward strand.
AAGCCGCCATTCCTTTTCTGTAGAAGACGGCAAGATCCGGATTGGGTTGAATGCGGTAAAAGGAGTCCCGGGAACAACGATCAAAGCGTTGCTAGCCGCAAGAGAAGATGGGCCGTTCAGCAGCCTGTTCAATATTGCCGAACGGATTTCAGCCTTGCATTTCAACAGGAAATCGTTTGAACCCTTGATCAAAGCAGGAGCTTTGGATGACTTTGGGTATGACCGCAGTGTTTTGCTGGCATCGCTGGATAGCGCCATCAAACATGCTGAACTGGTTAAGCCGAATGAAGACCCCGGCCTATTTGATGATATGGGGTCGAGCTTCATGAAACCGAAATACACCAAAGCAACGGAACTCCCGGAAAGTCTGAAACTCGATTACGAAAAAGAAGTGCTGGGCTTTTATTTGTCTAAGCATCCGGTTGAACGGGAAAAAGAAGAAAGGCAGAAATCCTATAATGAACTGAAATCACTTCATACAAAACGGGACCGTGAATCGGTTAGGGTACTTGGAATGGTGGAAGATATTAAACGGATCCGGACAAAAAAAGGAGATGCTATGGCATTTGTGACCTTAGTGGATGAAACTGGTCCAGCTTCTGTCACATTGTTTCCAGTAGAATATGCCAAATACAACCTTCTTCTTGAGTCCCATGCCATCCTCGAAATTCAGGGGCAAGTCGAAAACCGCAACCATAAAACAGCGATTATCTGCAAGAATATAGAAACCTGACTGCTTTTCTAAAAGAAAAGCAGTTTTTTCTTTACGTAGCCATATTTTTTTTGTAAGGTATAGAATATGAGTGGTCAGACCACTTTCAAAAAAATGGGAACTGAGGAACTGTCATGAATCAAACTAAACGGTATTTGGATATAGTCAGGGACATTCGTGATATGATCCGGCAGGAAAAAATCAAGCCGGGTGACCGCATTCCATCTGAAAGGGAATTGGCCGAAACCATGCAAGTAGGTCGCTCAACGCTGCGGGAAGCATTGCGCAGTTTGGAATTGCTTGGGTTGATCGAAACGCGCAGAGGTGAAGGTACATTTCTGTCTGACCATCGCAACCATACATTGGTTGAGGTGTTGTCGACGTTCGTCCTGCAGGACAATCAGTCGCATAAAGATGTCTGGGAAACGCGCTTGCTCCATGAAGTGGCTGCGATCCAGACGATTTGCCAAAATGAAGCAGCCAGCCAAATGAAGGTCTGGGACAGTTTTCGGCTGCACCTTAAACACGACAGCTTTCAGCGAGAAGACTTTGTCCGTGAACTGATGGTGCTGTCGGGCAATCGATTGTCATTGAAAATCTGGTTTCTATTAAAGCAATACAGCGGAAATCCATATGATGGAACTGTCACTTCTGATGAAATTGAACACATGAACCATATACTTACTGCAATTGAGCAGCAAGATGCAGAGACGGCCGTTCGGGAGTTTCGGGCCTGGGATGAATGGCTACAAAAGGAGAGAATACGCAATGGCAATGATTCGTGATATTTTTAAACGCAATAAAGACAGCAAAGAGGCGACCATACCTACGAAATCTGCAAAGGATGTCCCAGAAGGCTTGATGACTAAATGTCCTTCCTGCAAAGAAATTACATTGACGAAGGATTTAGATAAAAATAATAAGGTTTGTCCAAAATGCGACCATCATTTTAAGATGACTGCTTATGAACGTGTCAATAGTTTGCTGGATGCCGGAAGCTTCGAATCGATGGACGATCATTTAAAATCGGAAAACCCACTCGGCTTTCCTGGCTATACAGAAAAAGTCCAGGCAGACAGTGAAAAAACCGGTTTGAATGAAGCGGTCTTGACTGGTACCGGCCAGCTGTTTGGCCATCCGATTGTAGTAGCGATTATGGATTCCCATTTCCGGATGGGTTCTATGGGGTCGGTTGTTGGAGAGAAGATTACGCGTGCCATTGAAGCAGCTACTGAGCGCAAATTGCCTTTTATCATTTTTACAGCGAGCGGTGGAGCACGTATGCAAGAAGGCGTTCTGTCGTTGATGCAGATGGCAAAAACCAGTGTGGCTTTGAAACGCCACAGCAACGAAGGCCTGCTTTTTGTCTCAGTTCTGACGCATCCGACAACAGGCGGCGTTTCCGCAAGTTTTGCATCAGTGGGGGATATCAATATCGCTGAACCAAAAGCATTGATCGGTTTTGCAGGACGCCGGGTTATTGAACAGACCGTGCGCGAGAAATTGCCGGAAGACTTTCAGACTGCTGAATTTTTACTGGCCCACGGACAACTGGATGCAGTCGTTCACCGGGCGTCAATGAAAGATACGCTGGCGACGATTGTGCGTCTCCACACGAAAGGAGCCGTGACCAATGGCTAAGAAAAACGGAAAAAAAACAATGCCTTTTGAAGAACCGCTTATTCAGCTGAGAACAAAAATCTCAGAGCTGAAGGAGTATACAGCGAATGCCGAAGTTGATTTGAGTTCGGAAATCAAGTCTCTGGAAGACAGGTTCTCCAAGCTTGAAGAAGAGATATACGAAAACATGAAACCTTGGGACCGTGTCCAAGTGGCTCGCCATCCGGAACGGCCGACTACTCTCGACTATATCCCATTGATTTTTAATGACTTTATCGAATTGCATGGCGATCGCCTTTACGGGGACGATGAAGCGATCGTCAGTGGAATCGCTTCTTTTCACGGCCAGCCGGTTACGATTATCGGCCATCAGCGCGGCAAAGATACGAAAGAGAACGTCAGACGGAATTTCGGCATGCCGCATCCTGAAGGCTACCGGAAAGCCTTGCGCCTGATGAAGCAGGCAGAAAAATTTAAGCGTCCGATCATTTGCCTGATTGACACGAAAGGCGCCTATCCGGGCAAAGCAGCTGAAGAGCGGGGGCAAAGCGAAGCGATTGCGCGCAACCTCGTGGAAATGGCCGGGCTGGAAGTTCCTGTCCTGTCTATTGTCATCGGTGAAGGCGGAAGCGGTGGCGCATTGGCATTAGGCGTCGGCAACCAGATCTTGATGCTGGAAAACTCGACCTTCTCAGTCATCTCGCCTGAAGGAGCGGCATCGATTTTATGGAAAGACTCGGCCCTTGCACAAACAGCGGCCGAAGCCATGAAAATCACTGCACCCGACTTGTTGGAAATGAAGATAATTGAACACATGATTCCAGAAGTGCGCGGTGGTGCACATCATGACCCGCAGCGGCAAGCAGCGATTATTTCAGAGGCGATCCGTCGTTCCCTTGCGGAATTGAATGGCATGACCGCTGAAGAACTGATTGACCAGCGCTACCGGAAGTTCAAATCGATCGGTGTTTTCAGTGAATGATGAAGAATCGCTTCGGCGGTTCTTTTTGTTTTCGGGAAAATCGGCTCACCCGATTTTCAAAATAGATTTGGCTTTTGCAACAAAATCTTAACATGCCGGAAGGCTATTCAGGACTGACAGCGACGCTTTGGCGTGGTAAGGTAAACAGAGTAAATGGACTGCAGGAGGGGTATAACAATGAAGAAAATTGGAGTGTTAACAAGCGGAGGAGATTCGCCGGGCATGAATGCAGCTGTTCGGGCAGTTGTCCGTAAAGGGATTTTCCATGGCATTGAAGTAGCTGGGGTTTATTCCGGATATCAGGGCTTGATCGAAGGCACCATCAAAAAGCTGGAAGCAGGAGATGTGGGAGACATTATCCAGCGTGGCGGAACAAAGTTATATTCCGCACGCTGCGATGAGTTTCGCACCGAAGAAGGCCAATTAAAAGCAATTGAAAACATGCGCAAAGAAGGTCTTGAAGGATTAGTGGTCATTGGCGGTGACGGTTCTTACCGCGGAGCAATGGCATTGACCGAAAGAGGCTTCCCATGCGTCGGCGTTCCTGGAACCATCGACAATGATATCCCAGGAACCGACTACACCATTGGATTTGATACGGCATTGAATACCGTCATTGAAGCGATTGATAAAATCCGTGACACAGCTACAAGCCACGAACGGACATTCATCGTTGAAGTGATGGGGCGGGATGCCGGCGATTTGGCATTGTGGGCCGGTTTGGCCGGTGGTGCAGAAACCATCCTCATTCCGGAAGACACTTATGATATCGAAGACATGGTCGATCGTCTCCAAAAAGGCCGCAACCGAGGCAAGCGCCATAGCATCATCATTGTGGCTGAAGGGGTCATGGGCGGCAACGAACTGGCTGAGCTCATTAAAGAAAAAGCGGATATTGAAACACGCGTTTCGGTGCTTGGCCATATTCAACGCGGTGGATCTCCGACTGCCCGAGACCGTGTTCTTGGCAGTTTGTTCGGCGCACGGGCAGTGGAAGTTTTGCTTGCCGGTGCTGGAGGGCGAGCTATTGGCATGAAAAATCATCAGGTGGTAGACTATGATATGACAGAAGCATTCACTGCTGAGCATAATGCTGATATGAGTTTATATACCTTATCTAAAGAATTGGCAATTTAATATGGTAAATGGAGTGAGTTTATTGAGAAAAACGAAAATCGTCTGCACAATCGGACCCGCAAGTGAATCACCTGAACTACTAGAACGTTTAATTGAAGCGGGCATGAACGTCGCCCGTTTGAACTTTTCACACGGCAACCATGAAGAGCATGCATTGCGTATCAAACGGATCCGTGAAGCGGCAGATAAAGCCGGTAAAATTGTCGGCATCCTGCTGGATACAAAAGGGCCGGAAATCCGTACGCATCAAATGGAGAATGATTCAATCGAATTGGTAACTGGCCAAAAAATCGAAATCTCCATGACGGAAGTATTGGGAACACCTGAAAGATTCTCTATTACTTATGATCAATTGATTGAAGATGTAGATGCTGGATCTATCATTTTGCTTGATGATGGACTGATTGAACTGCGTGTGGAGAGCCTTGATAAAGAAAATGGCATTATTCATACAGTAGTTGAAAATGCCGGAACTTTGAAAACCAAAAAAGGCGTCAATGTTCCAGGAGTTTCAGTTCAATTGCCAGGAATCACTGAGAAAGATGCTCAGGATATTTTATTCGGTATTGAACAAGGAGTCGACTTTGTAGCTGCTTCTTTTGTCAGAAACGCTGCGGCTGTCTTAGACATCAGAGGGCTTCTTGAGAAAAATGGCGGAGCTCATATCCAAATCATCCCGAAAATCGAAAACCAGGAAGGCGTCGACAACATTGATGAAATCATCATGGTATCTGATGGCCTGATGGTGGCGCGTGGAGATCTTGGTGTGGAAATTCCAGCTGAAGAAGTTCCATTGGTTCAGAAGTCATTGATCGATAAATGCAACAGCGCTGGAAAACCGGTCATTACAGCGACACAGATGCTCGATTCCATGCAGCGCAACCCGCGCCCGACACGTGCAGAAGCAAGTGATGTAGCCAATGCAATTTTTGATGGCACAGACGCTATTATGTTGTCAGGTGAAACGGCAGCCGGGCTGTATCCAATCGAATCTGTTGAAACAATGCATCGCATCGCAGAAACAACGGAAGCGGCACTGAATTATAAACAAATTGTCTCAACCAGAAGAAAAGAAAAAGAGTCGAATATGACTGAAGCAATTGGACAGGCAGTTGCCTACACTGCACTGAACTTGAAAGTTCAGGCAATCATTGCACCGACGGAAAGCGGAACAACTGCTAAAATGATTTCCAAATACCGTCCGGGAGCGCCTATCATTGCTGTCACGTCTTCCGATATACCTGCTCGTAAGTTAACATTGGTTTGGGGCGTTCAGCCAATCGTCGGGTCGTCTGTTGAATCGACGGATGAATTGCTGGAAAAAGCTGTGGATGAAAGTTTGAAACACGGCTATGTCAAACACGGTGATCTTGTCGTCATTACGGCGGGCGTTCCAGTCGGGCAAGCCGGAACGACCAACTTGATGAAAGTGCATGTAATCGGCGATATCCTTGCAAAAGGACAGGGAATCGGCAAAACAGTCGCTTTCGGTGAAACTGTTGTGGTCAAAAACGCAGAAGAAGCGCTGGCAGTCGATGTAGAAGGCAAAATCATTGTTACGATCGGCAGCGACCGCGACATGATGCCGGCTATTAATAAATGTGCTGGCCTCATTACAGAAGAAGGCGGATTGACGAGCCATGCCGCAGTTGTCGGTTTGAGCCTTGGCATTCCGGTAATCGTTGGTGTCAAAGAAGCAACTTCATTGATTAAGAACAACTATGATATTACAATGGATGCGGAAACCGGCATAGTTTATCATGGCCACGCGAGTGTCCTTTAAGTAATAGAGAATCAGTTAGCAGGGAGTTTTGCTCTCCGTTAAAGCATCAAAGGAAAGTAAAGAAGAAGGAGGCCGGTCAACATGATGAAATGGATTTTCTTGGCCTTGATCATAGTACCGACTTTGGAATTGGCTTTGCTGATTTGGGCTGGAGGCAAGCTCGGATTCTTTGCAACAATGGCAATCATTGTGGCGACCGGCTTGCTTGGCGCTTTTCTTGCTAAAAAGCAAGGTCTAAAAGCATTAAAGGATATCCAGGATGGCATGAATAGTTTTCAAGCTCCTGGGGATCAATTATTGAATGCGGCATTCATTCTGGTGGGCGGTATTTTGTTGCTGACACCGGGCTTCATTTCTGATGCAGTCGGGTTTACGATGCTTTTCAGCCCCACTCAGAAAATGTATAAGCCATTCATTTACCGAATAATCCACAAAAAAATGAAAAATACCCGGGTTATCGTTGGATAATACCGGGTATTTCCATGGATTTTGAAAGGAAATTTAAATTCTATAAGCGTTTCCATTCACAAATTCTACAAAGTTGATTATAATGGCTAAGTAAGGGAATAAAAACAGAAGTTCATAAACGCAGATGAGACATCATTCTGCATTTTTTTTTGGAATGATGAATCAAACTGAAGAAGGAGCGATTTAAATGACATCGTCAAAAGGTTTAGAAGGTGTAGTAGCAACCCAATCCGCGATCAGCTCGATCATTGATGACACACTTACATATGTCGGC
>NZ_JACSPU010000008.1 GCF_014836985.1 Planococcus wigleyi
TCCATTATAGAGTAGTTGATTGCTCAAATACTTGCTGGCGTACCGCCGTCCGAAGACGCACGGTTCGCTTTGATCTGTTTGCACTGATCAGTAAGTTTTGCGCGGGCCGTTTTGCGCGGCCGTTGCTGTATGTTGACGTTTTGCTGTTCAGTTTTCAAGGTTCAAGTTGTTCGCCCTGTAAAAGCGACTTCTATAATTTAACATTGTTCTCCGCAAGAGTCAAGCTTTTTTATTATTGTAAAAAACTTAATTTCCCTTAGCGACGTGTATTATCATAATACATTTCACTCGAAGATGTCAACGGTTAAAGCGAAAAAAGTTTAAAAAACTTAAATCTTCTTTTTAGAACGCCTTTAAATCATTATCCTTCCGCCATCCTCAATATGCAAACTCAATAAGAAAAGCTGCCTCCGAAAGACTAGACACCGCCTTTCAGCTGCAGCTCCTATTGGATTTTGCCCCTGCCCGCTCACCAGCCAAAACAATGAACTGCACAACCGCTCTTCTTCCACTTACAACTTCATATAGAAAAGCCCATTGGAAAAGCGCATTGACCTCCGCCGCTTCAGAAAGAAACTTCTGGGTTTTAAAAGCCACAACTACAACCGATTAGTTTTTAACGTAATAATATCTATGGAAGATCCCTTCACTCTTGGTCGTCACTCCATTAATAAAAATCAGCTCTTTGTCTACAAGATATTCGATGAATACCTCGAGATTGGATGAGTAGTTTTTCAATTCTTCCTGCTCATGCAATTCCTGGATTGTCCAGCTGCTTTGTTTTTCCATGACTTCTCTTATATGAAGGGCTCCGTCCTGTGTCCGCGAATGAATGTAAAATTCACTGGCCAGAAATAATAGTTCAAGCCGCTTATCGATTGGCTCATCACTCGATATCAATTCTTCATATAGTTTATAGATGGCTGGCTCCATTTGTTTCACTTGCGACCAGACCGTCACTTCTGGAGGCAAACCGTTTTCCAAAACCGCCAAACGCGCCAGATGGTGAAGCGACTCTACCATGTGGTGATAAGCATCCATGTAATTTTTTTCTTCGAAGAACGTCTTTCCTTCCATATAACGGCGAATCAGTTTGGCAAATTCTATTCCCATTTTAATTTTGCGCCCGTAGAATGGATAATCCTTCAGTTCGGTTTTCAATTTTTCCATATACTCATTGCGGTCATATACTACACGGCCATAAAAAAGCCAGTCAACGATTTTCCTGTTTGTGCCAAGCAGCAGCCATTTATGTAATTGCTTCTCGGTAACGATGTGCATTGCAGCTTTCTTATCCAAATACGTGTAATGCTTTGTGAAGACAGGGGTATCATTTTCTTTGGTGATGATCAGCAGAATCGAATCAAATGTATCCGTAATCTGGCTGTCTTTCTCTCTTTTTTCGACTAAGATCACACCCAGCGTACTTTCCTGACTGGCGCGTTCCTGATAAATAGGTCGTAGTATTTGTTCCATCAATTTTCACTCCTTGCTGTCTCTATCACATTCCGCCATCAAGTTGAACGGAGTGGCCCATAATGAACTGCAACTTGTTTCATTCCCTTAAATGTCTGCCGGGGTCTCCCAGCTCTCTTTATCTCAAACTTTGAAACCGGGTGCTCTGGTTTCTGTTATTCTCTATTTCGACATATTTATTGTCAATTCCTTCATTTCAAAATCGATATCACTTTTTAAGGGCAATTATGATATAGTATGATGGATGCAAGGAGGAAATAAACCATGAAACCTTATAAAAATAAAATCAACCGCATTCGGACGTTTGCGTTGGCTCTGATCTTTATCGGAATCGTTATTATGTACGTCGGTATTTATTTTAGAAATCACCCTGTTGTAATGGTGATCTTTATGCTGCTTGGTGTCATTGCGATTATCGGAAGTACCGGTGTCTATGCTTGGATCGGTTTGCTTTCCATGAAAACCATTCCTGTTGAATGCCCAAATTGCGGTAGACATACAAAAATGCTCGGCCGTGTAGATATCTGCATGCATTGCAACGAACCTTTAACAATGGATCGTTCACTTGAAGGCAAGGAGTTTGACCAGGATTACAACAAGAAAAGCTCACAACAATAAAAAAGAAGCATGACGCGCAACAGCGGCATGCTTCTTTTTTTACTATAAAATTCTTTATTGGGCTTTTGCTGTTTTGCTTAAACAGCCCTGACAAGTACCGTAGATTTCAAGACGGTGATAATCCACTTGGAATCCTGTAACGTGAGAAGCCAAATGCTCGACTTCATCCAGCCCTGGATAATGGAAATCAACGATTTTGCCACAATCATTACAGATAATATGATAATGATCATGCGTTACAAAATCAAATCGGCTTGAAGAATCTCCGTAAGTCAACTCTTTTACCAATCCTGCTTTTCTGAACACACGTAAATTATTATAAACAGTTGCAACACTCATATTAGGAAACGTTTTTTCAAGAGCGCGATAAATGTCATCCGCTGTTGGGTGTGTTGTTGAGTGAATCATATACTCCAAAATCGCGTGGCGTTGGGGTGTGATTCTTACACCTGTAGACTTCAAAGCATCAAGCGCGTCTTTTAATTGTACTTCAGACATCGCCGTGCACCTCACTTCATAGATATTCTTACATTGTAATCGTTATAAACAGTGTACCTAATAAGAGTGAGGGATGTCAAGAAATCACTATACTGCCGCCGTTTGCCACGCGTTTTCCCTATTGTTTTTCGTGAAGGCCCTTCTCTTTTCTTCCGAGGCGCTGATTGACCAGACGCGCTGCGACGAATAAAAAGTCTGATAGGCGATTCAAATAAGCCAGGACATTCGGCGAAACATCTTCCCCGATTGATAACGTTGAGCGTTCGGCCCGTCTGACGACAGTGCGCGCTACATGAAGGGCAGCTCCCGCTGGATGGCCACCCGGCAAAATGAAATTGCTGAGCGGCGGAACTTCAGCATCGTATAGATCGATCCACTGCTCGAGTTTAAAAACATCCTCTTCAGCCAATTTCCACTTTACTTCTTTGCCTTTCGGCGTCGCCAATTCCGCTCCCACGTGAAATAAAGTTGTTTGAATCTCATGAAAAACCTCTAAAAGCGCTTCTTTCTCGTCAAAGAATTCGGTATTCATGTGACCGACTGCAAAGCCGATCAATGAATTTGCTTCATCGCATGTTCCGTAGGCTTCTACTACCGCATCATTTTTGGCGACACGTGTTCCGTAAACCAAAGAAGTTGTGCCTTTATCACCGGTTTTCGTGTATATTTTCATTTTCAATACCCCTTTTCCATATTCACCAGATTTGCCGGGACGGTTTGGCCAGCCAACCACTCTTTGAGATTTGGAATAAAAACATCCAGGGCACGTTCCACATATTTACCTGAATGACTCGAGACATGAGGTGACACAATTACATTCTCCATTGACCAATAGGGATGGCCTTTTGGAAGAGGTTCCTGTTCAAAAACATCCAGCACTGCAAAAGCAACTTCTTCGTTTCGCAACGCATTCAGCAAAACTTCATCTGAAACCAAGTCGCCTCTTCCCAAATTCATGAACAAAGCCGTTTTTTTCATCGCTCGGAAATGCTCTTCCTTCAATAGATACTTGGTTTCTTGTGTACTGGGTAAAATTGAAATGATGTAATCCGCTTGCGGCAACTTTTCCAGGATGGCTTCAAAGGAAACCATTTCATCCATGTTGTCCGCTTGCGCTCCAGAGCGGTTACAGCCAATGGTGATGACGCCGAACGCCTGCAGCAGACGTCCGATTTCTGATCCGATCGCACCCGGTCCGAGAATCAGCGCCGTGGTACCATGCATTTCAGAAGAATGCGTTCTTCTGTTCCATTCCTTGTTACGCTGGTTCTCATAAATCGTCGGCAAGGAACGCTTCAATGCCAATAGATGGGCCAACGCAGATTCGGCCATCGGTATTTTGTGGATCCCTTTGACATTGGACACCGTAATGCCCCGCTCCGCAATGGCTTGATGCGGAAGCTTTTCAATTCCGGCACTGGCCACCATGATCCATTGCACCTTTTTGGCAGTTGCGATGTCTGCTGCCGTCAAATCTTCTCCGTACGTGACAATGATATCGGCGGAAGGCAAATGTTCTTTGTCTTTATAGAGGAAACGAAAATTAACTTGCGGAAATTCGCTTATCAGCCTTTGTTGTTGATCTTCTTTTGGAATGAACGTGAACAGGATTTCCATGAATATCTCCCTTCTTACTGCTTACTGATTTCTTTCAAGGTTTCCAGGACATCCTGGATGTGATTCGGCACTTTGACTTTGCGCCATTCTTTTACGATCATTCCTGTCGGATCGATCAAGTAAGTCGTACGTTCAATACCCATGAATTTCTTGCCGTACATATTCTTTTCGACCCAAACCCCGTAGTCTTCAGAAACCTTATGATCTTCATCGACCAACAGCGAGAAGGGCAGTCCGTGTTTTTCGATGAACTTATTGTGGCGGTCTTCCGAATCTGCACTGACGCCAAGGATCACTGCATTGAGTGCAGAAAAATCAGCCTGGGCATCGCGGAAATCACAGGCTTGTGTCGTACAGCCGGGTGTCATGTCTTTCGGATAGAAATACAGCACGACGTATTTATTGCCGGCAAAATCCTGTAAAGAAACCATTTCCCCCGCTTCGTTCTTCAATGAAAAATCCGGTGCTTGTCTTCCTTCCAATACAGTCATTTTCAACACTCCTTTTCTTCTCTCTATCGTACCGAACCCCAGGTCCAGTTTCAATTTCTTTGGCGTTTAGGACTAAATTTGTCTACAATAAGGAATAGATTAATCATAGGAGGCAATTATTCAATGAATCATTCAGCATCAGAAAAGCTTCATGAAGAAGCATTAAAACACATTGTAGGTGGCGTCAACAGCCCATCCCGATCTTTTAAAGCCGTGGGCGGCGGTTCGCCAGTCGCTATGGAACGTGGAAAAGGCGCGTATTTTTGGGATGTCGATGGCAATAAATACATAGATTATTTAGCTGCTTACGGTCCAATCATCACCGGCCATGCACATCCGCATATCACGCAAGCCATCACACACGCTGCAGAAACCGGACTGCTGTACGGCACGCCAACACGGCATGAAGTCACTTTCGCTGAAATGCTGAAAGAAGCTATGCCTAATATGGACAAAGTACGTTTCGTCAATAGCGGAACAGAGGCGGTCATGACGACGATCCGCGTATCCCGTGCTTACACTGGACGGACAAAAATCATGAAATTCGCTGGCTGCTACCATGGCCACTCCGATCTGGTTCTTGTAGCTGCCGGATCTGGTCCTGCTACACTTGGAACTCCTGATTCAGCAGGTGTCCCAAAATCCATCGCTGAAGAAGTCATCACCATTCCATTCAATGATCCGCAAGCATTTGCTGAAGCCATGGAGCGTTGGGGCGAAGAAATTGCCTGCATCCTGGTTGAACCGATTGTCGGTAACTTCGGAATCGTCGAGCCGAAAAAAGGCTATTTAGAAGAAGTGCACCGTATCGCCCACGAAAAAGGCGCGTTGATTGTTTATGACGAAGTCATTACGGCTTTCCGTTTCCATTACGGCGGTGCACAGGATATGCTTGGCTTAACACCAGATTTAACGGCTCTCGGAAAAATCATCGGCGGCGGATTGCCGATAGGCGCATACGGCGGTAAAAAAGAAATCATGGATACAGTCGCTCCTTTGGGACCCGCTTATCAAGCCGGAACGATGGCTGGAAATCCTGCTTCAATTCAAGCCGGGATCGCCTGCTTGGAAGTGCTTCGCGAAGATGGCGTGTACGAGAAAATGGATAAACTCGGCGCACAACTCGAAAAAGGCATTTTGGCAGCAGCTGAAGAATTCGGTGTGACGATTACCCTTAATCGCCTAAAAGGCGCATTGACCATTTACTTTACGGATGTGAAGGTCGAAAACTACGAACAAGCAGAAGCTACTGATGGCGAAATTTTTGGCCGTTTCTTCAAATTGATGTTGCAGCAAGGCATCAACTTGGCTCCTTCAAAATACGAAGCCTGGTTCTTAACCACCGAGCATACCGAAGAGGATGTAGAAGTTTCCATTCAAGCGGTACGCGAGGCATTTAAACAGTTATAATTAGAATAAAACACATTGTGGGGAAGGAGTCCTTAAGTAAATGAAATTAGGTGCACGTATTTTAAAAACCGGCGTGGCCATTTCTATGGCCCTGTTCCTGGCCAGCTTACTGGAATTGCCCTCCCCTGTTTTCGCTGGAGTCGCAGCCATTTTCGCCATTCAGCCATCGATCTATCGGTCTTATCTGACTTTACTTGATCAGATTTACGGGAATTTGATTGGTGCCGCCATAGCCATTACTTTTGTGCTGACAATGGGCAGCAATTATCTAACCATCGGAGCAGCAGCCATTTTAGCCATCGTCCTGTTGCTGAAATTGAAACTGGAAAATACGGTATCTTTGACGTTGGTGACCATCATCATCATTATGGATTCCCACTCCGCCGACTTCATGACCTTCGCTTCATTGAGATTCGGTACTGTTCTGCTCGGGATTTTGTCAGCATTCTTCGTGAACCTTATTTTCTTGCCTCCTAAGTATGAAACACGGCTATTTACATCCATCCATGAAGTGAGCGAAGAAGTGATTCGGTGGATTCGCGTTTCCATCCGCCATGCGTCCGATCATGTTTCAGTGAAAGAAGACATTGATAAATTGACGGAAAAGCTCGTAAAAGTGGATCAATGGTATTCGTTTTACAAAGAAGAACGCAGTTATACAAAAAAACAGCAATACGTAAAAGCACGCAAATTAGTGTTGTACCGCCAGATGATTGCCACATCCAAGAAAAGCCTAGAAGTATTAAAGCGATTAAATCGTTTTGAGAACGAAATGATGGAGCTTCCTGAGCATTTCCATATGATGGTACAAGAACGTTTAGAGAGCCTGGCCAGCTACCATGAGCAACTTTATATGAAATATGTAGGCAAAATGCGCCCCGAACACAGTGAGGGCTCAGGCGCAGATGCCATCATGAAACGCAATGAAGTGATGACGATTTTTGTAAAAGAAATAAACTTGGCACATGAAGAAAATGAAGATGAATTTTCGGTCTACCATTTAATGCATGTACTATCAGCCATATTGGATTATGAAGAACAATTAGAGCATTTGGATTTGCTGATTATCGCTTACTTGAATTACCATTCCGAAGAAGTGGACAGCGACCTTGAAAATGCCATTTAAAAAAACGTGCGGGGCAAATTGCCCTGCACGTTTTTTTAAGATTTCATCCGCGGATCCAATGCATCGCGCAAACCGTCACCCATCAAGTTAAAGCCTAAAACTGTCAACATGATGGCTACACCTGGAAAAATCATGGTCCATGGGGCATTCGTCAAATACGAACGTGAATCAGCAAGCATCTTTCCCCATTCCGGTGATGGAGCCTGCGCTCCCAAACCGAGGAATCCAAGAGCTGCTGCTTCGATGATAGCAGTCGCAATCGCGAGTGTACCTTGAACGATTACCGGTGCCATGGAATTCGGCAAAATATGTGACACAAGAATCCGATTATCTTTCATGCCGATCGCTTTCGCGGACATGATGTATTCATCTTCTTTGATGCTCAATACCTTCGAGCGGATCAAGCGGCCAAAGTTCGGCACGTTGATGATAGCGATGGCAATGAGTGCATTGCGCAGTGAAGGCCCTAGAACCGACACAACAGCAATCGCCAATAAAATGCTTGGAAATGCCAACATGATATCAAAGATACGTGAAATGATGGTATCCACCCAACGTCCGTAATATCCTGCTAAAATCCCCAAAATACTGCCGACGACAACCGAGCCGATAACCGCTAAAAATCCGACCCACAAGGAAATGCGTGCGCCGTATACCACACGTGATAAGATGTCCCGGCCAAAATCATCCGTCCCCATCCAATTCGAGGAAGAAGGAGGCATAAGCCGTTGAGACAGATCTTGCTCATTGATGCCTTGCGGTGTCAGCAGCGGTCCGAAAATTGCCAGCAGGATGAAGAAAATGACAATCCCCATTCCCACAACCGCGACTTTACTTTTACGGAAACCACGCCAGGCCTCTTTCCAGGGACCGGCGACTTTCTGCATTTCCGCTTGTTCTTGTTTGATTGCTGTTTCAGCCAATGTACGTCTCCTCCTTCCTAGTCATATTTGATGCGTGGATCGACCAAACCGTAAAGCAAATCGACAAACAGGTTGATCATGACAAAAATAAACGCGACAATCAGAATTCCAGACTGGATGACCGGATAATCACGGAAACCAATCGCTTCATAGATATAGCGGCCGATTCCTGGCCAGCCAAAAATGGTTTCGGTCAAAATGGCGCCGCCGAGAAGAAGGCCCATCTGAAGCCCGATAATCGTCAATACTGGAATAATCGCGTTTTTAAGCGCGTGTTTGTAAACGACCCAAAACATCGACAAGCCTTTTGAGCGTGCTGTCCGAACATAATCCGAACGCATGACTTCAAGCATACTCGAGCGCGTCATTCTGGCAATGATGGCCATCGGGATCGTCGCTAATGCCGTACCCGGCAAGACCAGATGCTTCAATACTGTAGATAATTGATTAAAATCACCCGCAATCAAAGTATCGATCACATAAAATCCGGTTATGACATCCACAGGATCTCGGACATTTTCACGGCCTGTGGTTGGGAGGATCCCCAATTCAATCGAGAAAATCCATTGGTTCATCAGCCCCAACCAGAAGATCGGCATTGATACCCCAATCAATGCGATGATCATAGCCAAGTAATCAAACCAAGAATTCTGGAACCATGCAGAAATGATGCCCGCATTGATTCCAATAATAACGGCAATAATGATGGCGAATAAAGAAAGTTCAATGGTTGCAGCCAAATACGGCCATACTTCATCCACTACTGGAGTTCTCGTACGAAGTGACTCTCCCAGATCGCCTGTGACCAGTCCTTTCAAATAATCAAAGTACTGGATATACCAGGGATTGTCCAACCCCAAATTTGTTCGTAATGCTTTTATCGCTTCTTCGGATGCTTGTTGACCCAGGATGACTTGTGCAGGATCACCAGGAATTGCGCGGATGATCATAAATACGATAAATGTCATGCCGAGTAAAACCGGGATTAACTGTAGAAGCCGCCTTCCGATATAGTGAAGCATCTTCTTCACCTCTCCATCTCTTGCAATATGTATAACAGGAAGAAAAAAAGGGAGGAAATCATCTGACTTCCTCCCTTGAATAACCTACTCTAAATCTACTGAAGCCAATTTATCAGAACCAGTTGGATGCGCTTTGAAATTGATGACGTTTTTCCCACCAGCTAATAGCGGTGTAGAGTGTGCAAGCGGTACCCAAGGTGCATCTTCATGGATGATTTCCTGGGCTTGCATGTACAAGTCGTTTCTTACGTCTTCATCAACTTCTGATTGCGCCTGGATCAGAACATCGTGCAATTCCTGGCTTTCGTAATACGTGTAGTTATTTGTCCCAACATTGTCTTGGTCAAGCAAGGCATATAGGAAGTTATCTGCATCGCCGTTATCGCCAGTCCATCCCAAAAGGAATGCATCAGCTTCTCCGTTTGCAGCTTTTTCAAGATACGTAGCCCATTCAAATGACACGATTTCAGCAGTTACGCCGACATCAGCCAAGTTCTTTTGAATCGCTTCTGCTACTTTTTGGCCATCCGGCATATATGGACGTGGAACCGGCATTGCATACAGTTCCATTTCAAAACCATCTGCCAATCCTGCTTCAGCCAATAATTCTTTTGCACGTTCAGGATTATAATCATATCCTTCAATACTGTCGTTATATCCGCTGATTACCGGCGGAATCGGGTTTTTCGCTACTTCTGCACGCCCTTCAAAAAACGCATCTACAATCGCTTGTTTGTCAATCGCGTGGTTGACTGCCTGGCGTACTTTTGGATCGTCAAATGGCTCACGTGTTACTGTCATTCCCAGGTAACCAACGTTCATGGATGGACGTTCAAACAATTGAAGATTTTCGTCTCCTTCGATTGTTGCGCCATCAGAAGGCGTGATGCCGTCTGCCAAGTCAATTTCACCTGACAATAAAGCATTTAAACGAGCAGAGTTATCTGGAATCGCGCGGAATACTACTTGATCCAATTTCGGCTCGCCATCTACCCAATAATCATCGAATTTCTCGATTGTGATGGTGTCATTGCGTTTCCATTCAACAAATTTGAATGGTCCTGTTCCGACTGGGTTATCCCCGAATGCATCTCCTGCTTCTTCAAACGCAGTTGGTGAGGCAATACCGAACGGGCTCATCGCCAAGTTTTTAAGGAATGGTGCCTGCGGGCGTTTCAGTGTGAAGACCACTTCATAATCACCCGTTGCTTCAACAGATTCAATTACATTGCCTTCTTCATCACCGTATCCACCAAACATAGAACCATAGTAAGGGAATTTTTCTCCATCACCGGCTGCCCAGCGTTCGAAGTTCTTAACTACTGCTTCTGCGTTGAAATCAGTGCCATCGTGGAACTTAACCCCTTCTTCCAATGTGAAAGTATACGTTAATCCGTCTTCAGAAGGTGTCCATTCAGAAGCCAAAGCTGGTTCGATTTCTGTATCCTGTTCACCAAAATTCACTAATGTATCAAAAACGTTTTTTGTTACTTTAAAAGATTCACCGTCTGTGACAGTAATCGGATCAAGAGAAACCGAGTCGCCTCCGCGCCCAAAGATCAATGTTTTCTCTTCAGTGGATCCGCCTTCGCTTCCACCTTCGCCTTCGCCGCCTTCTGACCCGTTATCAGAACTACAGCCATAAAGAGCTGTGGATACTAATAAAAGCAGCAGAAATGCCCACGATAAGAACTTTTTCTTTCCCAAATTAACCCCTCCGTTTTTTCTATTTATTATCATTGCGGCCTGCATTCTTCGTAAAGATGACAGGCAACAGAATGACCTTTTTCAACCTCTGCAAATATTGGTACAGCCTGGGAGCAGATATCCATTTTAAAAGGACAGCGTGTATGGAACCTGCAGCCGCTCGGTGGATTTGCAGGGCTTGGCACATCTCCAGAAATGACAACTTCTTCACGGACAAACTCCGGATCAGGCACCGGCACCGCAGCCAATAAGGCTTGTGTATAAGGATGCAGCGGTTTTTCGTAAAGATCCTCTGTATCGGCGAGCTCCGCCATCTGCCCGAGATACATAACGCCTACGCGGTCACTTATATGGCGAACCACCCCTAGATCATGGGCAATGAATATATAAGTCAGTTTCAGCTCTTTCTGAAGATCCTGCATCAAGTTCAATACCTGTGCCTGAATCGATACATCAAGTGCTGATACGGGTTCATCTGCAATGATCAACTTCGGATTCGTCATCAACGCACGCGCAATTCCGATGCGCTGGCGTTGACCTCCGCTGAATTGGTGCGGATAACGTTTGGCATGGTAGCTGCTCAAACCGACAATCTCCAGAAATTCATGGACTTTCTTTTTGCGTTCTTTCGGATCGCCTATATTATGGACGTTAAGCGGTTCCATTAAAATCTTTTCGATGGTGTGGCGCGGATTCAATGATGCATAAGGGTCTTGGAAAACCATCTGGATATCACGGCGCGCTTTACGCATATCGTTGTTCGACAAACTGGTCAATTCCTGCCCGTCAAATGTCACGGTGCCTTCTGTCGGTTCCAAAAGGCGCATCAGCATCCGGCCAGTCGTCGATTTTCCACAGCCCGATTCACCCACAATCCCCAGCGTTTCACCTTCCTGGACAGTAAATGACACATCATCCACCGCTTTTACATGGTTGCTGACTCTGCCTAAAACCCCTGATTTAATGGGGAAATATTTTTTCAGCCCTTCAACTTTTAACAACGGTTCTGTCATGAGACTGTACCTCCTTCGGATCAAATAGGAAACAACGGGTTTGATGATTATCCGCTGTTTGGTACAGTTCCGGTGTTTCTCCGATGCAGCGGTCAAAAGCGAATTCGCAACGCGCTGCGAATTTGCATCCTGTTTTGATGGTTCCGGGCTTCGGTACGTTTCCGGGAATCGAATACAGACGCTCTTTTTTGAAGCGCATATCTGGAACCGATTCCAGCAATCCTCTTGTATAAGGATGCTGCGGATCATTGAAAATTGTGTGGACCGGCCCTTCTTCGACTACTTTCCCGGCATACATGACCACGACCCGTTCGCAGGTTTCAGCGACAACACCTAAATCGTGGGTGATCAGCAAGACAGCTGTATTCAACCGCTCATTTAGGTTTTTGATCAATTTCAGGATCTGTGCCTGGATGGTCACATCAAGTGCCGTTGTAGGCTCATCTGCAATTAAGACTTTCGGATCACACAGAAGTGCCATAGCGATCATGACGCGTTGGCGCATCCCACCTGACAATTGGTGAGGATATTCCTTCATCAAACCTTCTGGACGAGGCAATCCTACCAGTTTCATCATTTCGATGGCGCGTTCCTGAATTTGTTTTTTCGACCAATTCTTCTTATGGATTTTAATTGCTTCCCGAAGCTGGTCACCGATGGTAAACAACGGGTTCAGTGAAGTCATCGGTTCTTGGAAGATCATGGCAATGTCATTGCCTCGGATGCCCCTCATTTGTTTTTCGGAAAATTTTGTTAAATCTTTATCCTGAAATAAAATTTCGCCTCCGGTGATTTTCCCTGGCGGACTTGGTACCAGCCCCATAATAGATAGTGAAGTGACACTTTTTCCGCATCCAGATTCTCCTACAATGCCAAGCACTTCCCCTTCTCGTATGTGAAAATCTACATTATCTACTGCCGGTATCTCTCCATCATCAGTGAAAAAAGTTGTTTTCAACCCTTTAACATCCAAGATGGTTTTGCGTTCATTCATGATGCTCCCCCTTTGGCACAAAAAAATGATTCAGACTATTCTTCTTCTTTCAATTATACGTAATATTACTATTAATGCAATATTTCTTTTTTGGAGTTTTTGGAAGTCCAGCATATAGAAAAAGCCTCCAATAAATTGGAGGCTTCTGTATTTTTCAATTGAAATGCTGTACTTGGAAGAGATTATAGTAGACGCCCTGCTGTTCCATCAGTTCAGTATGTGTGCCGCTTTCTGAAAGCTTGCCATGGTCGATGACCAGAATCTGATCTGCATGGGTGATGGTTGAAAGACGGTGTGCCACGATAAGAGTTGTGCGGTCATGAGCCAGACGTTCCAAGGAATCTTGGATCAGCGCCTCACTTTCTAGATCAAGTGCTGAAGTCGCTTCATCAAGAATGAGGATCGGTGGATTTTTCAGGAACACTCGTGCAATTGCCACGCGCTGCTTCTGTCCGCCTGATAATTTGACTCCACGCTCTCCGACTTTCGTATCATATCCTTCCGGCAGTTCAGAAATGAAATCATGGGCATTCGCAGCTTTCGCTGCCGCAATCACTTCTTCATCCGTTGCTCCCGGTTTCCCCATTAAGATATTTGCTTTCACTGAATCACTGAAAAGGATGGAATCCTGAAGAACCAATCCGATCTGGTCACGCAATGTATGGGTCGTCACATCGCGCAGATCATGGTCATCCATATAGATGCCCCCGCTTGTCACGTCATAGAAACGTGGGATAAGGGAAACAATTGTTGATTTCCCTCCGCCGCTCATTCCAACAAACGCAACCGTCTCTCCTGGTTTCACCGTAAAGTTCAAGTCAGACAATACTTCCGTTCCGCCATCATTATAGTGGAAAGACACGTCGCGGAATTCCAGTTTGCCATCAACTACAGCCAAATCATGGGCTTTTTCCTTATCGGTTACATCATAGTCTTCATCCATCAATTCAAAGACACGGTCCATGGAAGCAAGCGATTGTACCAACGTCGTCGAAGAATTGACCAACCGGCGAAGCGGATTGTACAAGCGCTCGATATACGCAATAAATGCCACCATCGTCCCAAGCGTTAAATTGCCTTGGATGACCTGGTAACCGGCATACCCGATCACCAGCAGCGGTGCGACATCCGTAATAGTGTTTACGACCGCAAACGCTTTGGCATTCCATTTAGTATGGTCAATTGCCTTTTCCAGAAATTGATCGTTGGTATCGTTGAAAATTTTCTGTTCATGCTTTTCAAGTGCAAAGCTTTTGATGATGCTCATTCCCTGCACTCGTTCATGAAGGTAACTCTGCACATTGGCCAGAGCCTGTGAGCGTTCCCGTGTCAAATCGCGCAAGCGGCCAAAAAAATACTTGACGCTGAACGCATAGAACGGAAACGCCAGCAATGCAACAATCGTTAAGGAAACATCCATCGTCAGCATGATGACAATAGCAATGAGTATCGTCGCTAAATCGAGCCAGACATTCATTAAACCGATCATAACGAAGTTTTTGGTCTGCTCGACGTCATTGATGACGCGTGAAATGATTTCGCCTGCCCGCGTATTGGCATAATAGCGCAAGCTCAATCGTTGCAGATGGCTGTAAAGATACCCCCGGATATCATAAAGGATTTTATTGCTGACGTATTGTGCGTAATACTGCCGGTAATATTCAATCGGCGGACGCAGCAGGAAAAAGACAATCGCCGTTCCGCCGAGCCATAGATACAGCTGCTCCAACTTCTCGGCATTCGATAAGGCATCCGCTCCGATAATATCATCAATGACGATTTTGATCAGCAATGGAATAAACAACGGGATCGCAAACTTAAATATCCCGATAAAGATTGTCAACGCAATCTGCCAATAATACGGTTTGACAAATTGCATATAGCGTTTCATACTGCTCAAAACATTCACTCCATTCTATTCAAAACGAAAAACCTGTCGGCAAGCAACAGGTTTTCATCTTAATCACGAATCCGGTTCAGTCTATGAAATTCATAGCGGTTCGTCCATACTTCGATAAAGTCCTGGGCAAATGGCCCTCTGCGCTGTTTAATCCAGCTGATCAGCTTCTCCACATTCCTGTGAAGAATCTGATCGATCACTTCAGGATAACCCATTTGCCGCTTATGGTCTTCATATTCGTCTTCATCCAACAGCGTGTACGACATGTCTGGAAACACTTTTACATCCAAGTCATAATCGATGTATTTCAACGAGCCATTATTATAGACGAATGGAGAACTGACATTGCAATAATAATAAACACCGTCGTCTCGGAGCATGCAGATGATGTTGAACCAATGTTCTGCGTGAAAATAACAAATTGAAGGTTCACGTGTCAACCAGGTTCGGCCATCGGATTCTGTTACAAGCGTCCGTTCATTTGCACCAATTACAATATTATTCGTACCTTTCAGTACAGTAGTTTCCTGCCAGACACGGTGGATTCGGCCGTTGTGCTTGTAACTGTGGATTTGGATTGTTTCACCCTCCGCAGGAATCGCCATGTAAAATCCCACCTTCTTGTCTAAGCCTTTGTTTATCTGCTATTTCAGTATTATATCAATCAATTCTGAAAACATACAGCAATAAGGCGGAAGGTCCTAAGGATTACATGACGACCGAGCGGCCTCCATCAACGATAATCGTCTGGCCACGGATCATATCCGAATCGGAAGAAATGAGGAACATAGCCGCTTTGACCATGTCTTCAATTTCAACCATCCGGCCTGCCGGCGTGTTGACCCGGGCATCATTCAACAGATCATCACGGTTCGGGAAGTGCTTCAACGCCTCTGTATCAAGCGCTCCGCCAGACACAGTATTGACGGCAATTCCAAGCGGCGCCAGTTCAACCGCTAAATAGCGTGTGATTGACTCTACTGCTGCTTTTGAAACTCCTATCGTCGTATAATTTTCTAAATAACGAATAGACCCCAATGAACTGACACCGACAATTTTGCCGCCTTTATCCATCAATTTCGCTGCTTCCTGTGCACCGAAAAGCATTGCTTTGGCGTTGATGTTCATGGTCCAATCCCAATGTGATTCTTCCAGTTCCATGATGGGACGCAAGACGCCTGAAGCCGCATTGGAAACGAAAACATCCAAACGCCCAAATTCTTCTTTGATTGTTTCAAACATGCCGCGAAGTTTTTCGACATCACCAACATTGGCGCGCACCAATAAGGCTTTTTGCCCTCGTGCTTCAATTTCCTTCACCGTATCAAGTGCAGCCGTTTTGCTGCGTGCATAATTGACGACGATATCGTATCCCTGTTCCGCTAATGCGATTGCCATTGCTTTGCCGAGGCCTCGGCTGCTGCCTGTCACCAACGCTACTTTTTGTTCTGCCATGGTTAAACATCTCCTCTTTGCTGTAATGCTGTTTTCATTTTTTGGACCGGTCCTGCGATCGGCAATAAATCCAATTCTTCCGCCGTCACCCATTTCATATGGGCAGGGGCAACTATATTTTCACTGTTGGCTATGAAGCCATCCACGTTCCATGTTAAATGAGAAAAGACATGTTTGAAAGAAGTAATTTTTTCAGCATTGTCCACAGCGCCTTTTAAACTTTCTGATAGCTGCTCTTCGATTTCGAGCGGCAGCACATCTGCTGAGGTTTCCAACACAGGGAATTGCCACATATTCGCCAATAGCCCCGTCGCCGGCCGCTGTTCCATCAGCAATTTACTGCCCTGGCGGATTGCCACCATTGCATATTGCAATGACTTTGTTTTTTTCGCTTTTGATTTAATGGGCAGTTCCTGTTGTTTGCCTTCATCAAATGCGGCACAATGCTCACGTACCGGACATAGCAAACACTTTGGTGAAGTGGGTGTACAGATCAAGGCTCCCAATTCCATCAAGCCCTGATTGAATGAGGAAGGATCTTCATGGCTGATGATTTCCGTTACAGCTTCTTCGAATATTTTCCGTGTCTTCGGTTTTGCGATATCTTCTTCAATCAACAAAATGCGGGACAAGACACGCATTACGTTGCCGTCTACTGCATGCTCAGGAATTCCATAAGCTATGCTCAAGACTGCTCCTGCTGTATAGGGGCCGACTCCTTTCAATGAAGACATATCCTTGCGGTTATCAGGAACGATGCCGCCGTAATTCTCGGCTACTTCTTTGACACCAGCCTGCAGGTTGCGGGCACGGGAGTAATAGCCGAGCCCTTCCCATTGTTTCAGAAGGACTTGCTCGTCGGCTTCCGCCAGATCGTTCAAAGTCGGAAATTTTTCAATAAAGCGTTTATAATAAGGAATGACTGTATCTACACGAGTTTGCTGCAGCATGATTTCTGAAATCCAGATTTGGTAAGGATCTGCCGTGCGTCTCCAGGGCAAATCTCTTTTTTCTGCTGCAAACCAGCTGATCAAGTCATTTTGAAATTGCATTTTTTCTAGTTTAATGGCGATTGCCTCCGTTCAGCTTGATTATTCACGCACCGATTCGGGTATATATGGATGAGAGAATCAGTTTCTCTTTATTTTAACAAAACTTTGCAGTTCCCGTTAAATTTAACTTCTTTAGAGAGGGGATGAGGCAATGGATACAGGAACTCACATTGTCATGGGCATTGCCCTTGGCGGCCTCGCAATGGCCGATCCGGTCGTCGCCAGCCACCCCGTCACCACGACCGCAGTGATATCCGGTGTCATCATTGGATCGCTCGCTCCTGACATCGACACTGTCTTAAAGCTTCGTGATAACGCAGTCTATATTCGCCATCACCGCGGCGCAACTCATTCCATTCCCGCAGTGCTGCTATGGCCGCTGCTGATTGCAGGTGCATTATCTCTCATTTTTCCAGAAGCTAATTTGCTTCATTTATGGCTCTGGTCTTTCCTGGCTGTCTTTATGCATGTATTTGTCGATATCTTCAATTCATACGGTACGCAAGCATTGAGGCCGATTTCCAATCGCTGGGTTGCTCTTGGTGTCATCAATACCTTCGATCCCATCATCTTCGGAGCACACATAGTGGCCTTGATGATTTGGGCATTCGGAGCCAATCCGGTCTGGACGATCAGCATTTTGTACGTTGCTATGTTCTTCTATTACCTTGCAAGGTTTGCAGTTCAAAGAGCTATCAAGCATGCTGTGCGGAACACCATTCCAGGTGCAACCGATGTTTTTGTTGCACCAACCATGCGATTTTTCCATTGGCGCATTGCGGCAAACACAGAACGGCATCATTACGTTGGCCGTGCCTACGGCAGGACCATCAATATCTATGACAAGTTTATGAAAAAAGAAATGCCTGAAAATAACTTGATCCAAGCTGCATTGAAAGATAAAAACATGGCCGCCTTTATTTCGTTTTCTCCATTGTACCGTTGGGAAATTAACCAATACGGAGAGATTTATGAAGTACGGCTGATTGACCTGCGTTACCGCAGCAATGATTACTACCCATTTGTGGCCGTTGCCCATTTGGATAAGGAATGCAAGATCATCAATTCCTATACTGGTTGGATTTTCAGTGAAGACAAGTTACGAAAAAAATTGGACTTCAGCCATAACTAGAAAACGGGGCTGTCCCATAAGTCTCTAAAATAAAACAGCCGGAGAGAAAGAAAGCCTTTTTCCCCGGCTGTTTTTTGATGGGGGAATACGTTTTCTGAGAACAGCTGGCTGATGGGAATGGAGGCGGCGACTCCAGCGCTTGCTGGAGCCACTGGACTGAGCGCAGCGAGGGAAGCGGCAGAAGCCGTGCCCGCGGAACGCGTCCGCCGCAATGGACATCTGCCGGGTCTTTCGGGAACAACAAAAGGGCTGTCACCAAAAGTCATTTTTCATGACCTTTTGGGACAGCTCTTTTTTGTTTAAGACAAGCTGTTGTTCTTCCTTAAACAAGAAGAACAAGCTGCTGAATAAAGGTGCTTATGTTTTATTGGACATCCAATAGATGGGCATATTTTGGATTTGTGCTGGCGAATTCATGAATTTTATCGCCATAGCTCTCAATCCACTGGTGCATTACTTTCTCGACCACTGCAGTACCTTGGTAATCATATCCCGCTTTGGCATAGGAAGATTCAAAATCAGAAGCCAGCAATTCAATCCAGGTACGCGCTTTTTCTTCTGACAAATTCGGGTTTTTCTCCATCAGCTCGATCGTCAATTGTTCGATAATTTCTTTCATCTGTTTACTTCCCTTCTTTTAACGGGCGCAGCATGGAAATCGGCAGCGCTTCCGTGTGTTTTTTTCCACCCATCCGGTGGCCCCAGGCGAATAACCCTTTTAAATAGTCAACCTGAAAATAAACATTCGGGTCGCCTTCTATACGGTACACTTCCCCTTTTTTGAAATCGGCAGGATCGAGCATGTAAGCCGCCGCCATGATGGCTTTTCGTTCCAATACTGCAAATTCATTGACCATGCCCAGTTGTTCAGCTTTTCTAGCTTTTTCTTTTAATCGGGCAATTTCCCCACGGAGTTCATGTTCAGTCATATCGCTATAGCGTTTTTCTTCAGTCATTTTCAAGCTCCTTCTTATCTAAATACTCATTGATCACTTCACCCGGAAATCCTTTTTGGTACAAACCTTGTTTGACTTTCGATTTTAAATCGTAGCCTGTCAGTTTATTGCTGTGCTTGCGCCATAATTTATCTCCTTGTTCGGTGACGATTTCTGTCCATTGATCTTCATCTTTTTCAAGGTCCAGCTCTTCGATCGCCAATTTGATCAGCGAATAGTTATAGCCTTTTCTAAGTAAAGTATCACTGATTTTCTGATGGATTTGGCTAGGCGTCTTCATCTTTTCCTTGAGGGCGATTTTCTCAGCAAGGCCTTTGGCAATTTCCAATTGCTCTTCTTCGGAATAGGAATCTAAAACGTCTTTTTGCATTTGTTTATCAATTCCTCTCTTTTGCATATCCTGCTGAATAGCACGAGGACCCTTTTTGCCGGAATTAATCTGTGTCCGCATCAGCGCCTCTGAAAATTGCTGATCATCTAAAAAGTTATGGGTATACAACTTTTTGATGGCTTCATCTATAACGGCTTCGCCATATTCTTTTTCTTTCAGCTTCTGGCGCACTTCCCCTTCACTACGCATACGGAATCCAAGGTAATACAGAGCTTTATTATAGGCTTTCCGGATTTCATCTTCGAAGTTGATTTCTTCGATGGTCCATTGATCCAGCTCTTTCCCTTTTGTGAGCTGATACCTGACAAGCACCGCTTCATCCACGCTAAAAGCATACTTATCTTCAAAAAAGATATTATACCTTTCAGGGTTCTTTTTTCCCTGTGTGATTTTTGAAATAATCGGCATTTACTGGCACCCCTCTTCTTTACACATTATACACCTTTCAACTAAGTAATGGCATAGCCTTACGCTTTAAAGGGTATGCTAATAAAAAACGGAGGCGATGGAAATGAAAATAGCAATCACCGGTGGCACTGGATTTGTTGGCGAAGAGCTGACTCGCCAATTACTTGACCGAGGCGATGAGGTCTACATCTTAACAAGAAAACCGAAAACAGCTGCAGATAAAATTACATACGTGAAATGGCTGTCGGAAGACGCCGTTCCAGAGAGGCAGCTGGAAGGCATTGATGCCTTCGTCAATCTAGCTGGCGCGTCTATAAACGATGGGCGTTGGAGCGATGAACAGAAGCAATTGATCTATACAAGCCGTATGGACGCCACCAATGAACTGCTGCGGATTATCCGTAAGCTGGAGAAAAAGCCGAAAGTCTTGGTCAATGCCAGTGCAGTCGGTATTTATCCGCCTTCTCAAACCGCAACTTATACCGAGTCTTCCACTGATCTCGGATCGGACTTTCTAGCACAGACAGTGCGGGATTGGGAGATTCTAGCTACCCGTGCCGAATCGGAAGGCGTCCGTGTAGCTTGTGGCCGCTTTGGCATCATTCTTGGAAGAAAAGAAGGCGCTTTGCCGTTGATGGCTTTGCCATACAAACTGTTTGTGGGCGGCACGGTCGGCTCCGGCAAACAATGGCTGTCTTGGATCCATGTTAGGGATGTGGCACGGGCACTTATGTTTGCGCTCGATAACGACAAACTGAGTGGACCATTCAACGTCACTGCTCCCCGACCGAAGCGAATGAAAGAATTCGGCAAAGAAATTGCACATGCACTTGGCCGTCCACATTGGATACCTGTTCCTTCTATTGCCTTAAAAGCAGTGTTGGGAGACAAGAGCCAATTGGTTTTGAAAGGCCAACAGGTCTTGCCGACTGTTCTCGAAGAACATGGTTTCCAATTCAAATTCCCCAATTTGCGATCGGCACTGGCTGATATCTATAAATAAGGCTATAATGGGGGGATGATTAACTGAAGGACGTGATATCCATGAATGATAAACCCATTATTGAAGAAGGCCAAAAATTCCCGTTGACCATTAAACGCCTCGGTATCAATGGCGAAGGCATTGGCTATTTCAAACGCAATGTGATATTTGTTCCGGGAGCTTTGCCAGGCGAAGAAATCACCGCACAAGTGACGGTCGTCAAACGCAATTTTGCCGAAGCGCGTGTCGTGAAATTACGTACTGCATCTCCACATCGCCAAACACCGCCTTGCCCGATTTATGAAGCTTGCGGCGGCTGCCAACTGCAGCACATGACTTATGACCAGCAACTGGTCGAAAAACGCGATCTTGTCATACAGGCATTGGAACGTTACCTGAAAGGCACGAAAGTCCATGTGGAAAAAACCATCGGCATGGAAGATCCTTGGCATTACCGCAACAAAAGCCAGTTTCAAACACGCTTGAAGGGTTCGAAGGTCATTGCTGGATTGTTTGCGGAAGGCTCCCATCAATTATTGGATATCGAACAATGTATCGTTCAGCACCCCGATACAACTGTCATTACCAATGCAGTCAAGCGGATTCTGGAAGAACTGAAAATGCCGATTTATGACGGCAAGACCATGAAAGGCATCATCCGCACTATCGTTGTCCGTACCGGTGTAAAAACTGGAGAGATCCAATTGGTGCTGGTAACGACACGCTCGAAAATTCCACAAAAAGAATTATTGCTGGAACGCTTGAAAAAAATCGATACAAACCTGGTATCCATTGTCCAGAATATCAATAAAGAAAAAACATCCCTTATTTTCGGAGATGAGACGATTACTTTATTCGGTAAAGACACCATTCACGAAGAGCTCGGCGAATTGGCATTCGATTTATCAGCACGTGCCTTTTTCCAACTGAATCCAACACAAACCGTCAAATTATACAATGAAATCAAACGCGCTGCTGAACTGACTGGCCAGGAAAAAGTCGTTGATGCCTATTGTGGCGTCGGCACCATCGGGCTATGGCTGGCTGACGGTGCCAAGGAAATCCGCGGCATGGATGTCATCCATGAAAGTGTGGTTGATGCGAAAGCCAATGCCAAAAAGCAAGGCTACGCAGCAAAATACGTTACCGGTACGGCTGAAAAATGGTTGGAGCTATGGAGCACTGAGGGATTTGTTCCCGATGTGTTGACCGTGGATCCACCTCGAACCGGTCTCGCAGATTCGCTTTTGAAAACCATCTTGAAAGTAAAGCCGAAGCGCTTTATCTACACGTCCTGCAATCCTTCCACGTTGGCAAAAGATCTGCAGCAATTGACGAAGATCTACCGAATCGAATACATTCAACCAGTCGACATGTTCCCGCAAACCGCGCAAGTGGAATCGGTAACGAAATTGGTATTGAAATAAGAAAAGCGAAAGCAGCCAACAGCAGAAGCTAACCTAGTAACGCGACTTCCTGTCGCAACGGTTAGCTGATCCGCACATCCTGCGGACCTCCGAAAAGCGCTGGAAGACTTACCGGTAATGGCGTTCTTCAGCCATTGCTGGAAAGGCTGAAGCGACTCGAGGGGCTGGCTGCTGGAACCTGGACAATAAAGAAAAGCAAAGGCAGCCGTTTAGATTTGACGGGCATAAAACGCGCTGGTAAAGCGGCATCTTTTCAGCCGCAAAGCCAGAGTGGCTTATGACCCTAGAATCTGGCTGCTGGAGCCTGGACAAAGAAAAGCGCAAGCGCCCGAACAACAGAAAAAGCTGGACCGAAGAGTAAGCACTCTTCGGTCCAGCTTTTTGTATGGAATGGATTAAACAGCCAATGGTTTTTTTGTATCACTTTTCAATGCAATGAGCACTGAAATCAACAACAAGATACCGGCAATCAGCAGCAGAAAGCTGAGGCCACCGGAAAATTCAATGAACAATCCACCCATGGACGGCCCTGCCAAGCTTCCGATGCTGAACGCAATTCCGCATAGCAAATTGCCGGTCGGCAAGAGGTCTTTCGGCATCAGATCGGCCATATAAGAGATTCCCAGTGAAAATGTAGATCCTACAAACATGCCTGCCAACGCAAAAAGTCCGACGGTCAGCCAGGCATTGGATTCATAAAAGCTGGCTATCGTAAACACGGCAGCTCCACCAACCAGAGCCAACAATAGAACTTTCCTTCTGCCGATCCGGTCACTGAGGTTTCCTAACGGCAATTGTGTGGCAATGGCTCCGGCAGAGAAAGCGGCAAGCATAATCGAAACCATCCCTACTTCAATCGACTGCCTTAATGCATAAACCGGATAAATAGCATTCAGAGAGGCTTCCAAAAATCCATAGCCTAACGGAGGCAGAAAAGCCACCCAGGCAATAAGAATCGCCGCTTTGAATCGTCCAGCTGTCCCTTTGGCTGTCATGCTTCCACTTGAGGTTTCCGGAAAATCATTCCTCAATGAGAACACCAAAGACCAAGCCAATAAACACAGCAATCCTGAGACGATGAACGGCAAGGCTTCAAAAATATTCACCAGCGGCACAAAAAGAGGTCCTGCGCCAAACCCAATGCTGAATGACATGCCATAAATAGCAATATTCCGGCCCAGTCGGTGCTGAGGCGACGTACTGGTGATCCAGGTTTGAGTAGAGAAATGCAATGCCTGATCTCCTACACCAATCAAAATGCGCAGAACAAACCAGAACAGCACCGATTTCCATAGCGGAAACAGCAACAGCGATAGAATGACCAGTCCCCCACCGACTAAAATCAGAGGCTTATAACCAAACTTCCGCAATTGGGGTTCCATAAAAGGCGCAATTATAAGCGTTCCGACATATAATCCGGTAGCACTTAAACCATTCAAGGCGGATGAGACACCATCTTGTTCAAAAATAACCGCAATTAGCGGCAACAACATTCCTTGTGAAAAACCGGAAATGGAAACAATCGCAACCAAGATCCAAAACCGGCCACGCTCACTTTTCAAAAATTCTTTCATGATGCCTCCCCGAACAAGCACGTTCTTTTGTTTTTAATAAGAATTCAGATACAATTCTAACATAGGAGGCGTTTATAGATGAATTATTCAATGAACAAAAATGGGTTTACCGGACATCTGCCTTTTGGTGAACTCGAAATTTCAAGTAATGAAGAATACGGCTTCCGCCCGTATCAATTGTTGGTGTCTTCACTGGCTGTCTGCAGCGGTGGGGTTATGAGAAAAGTGCTTGATAAAATGCGGATGCCTGCAGAAGATATTCAAATCGAGGTTAAAGAAATTATACGCAATGAAGCAGAGGCAGATCGAGTTGAGAAAGTCCATCTTCATTTTATCGTCACCGGAGACATCAACGAAGAGAAAATGCCTCGTGTGATGGAATTGACACGCAAAAACTGCTCAATGGTCCAGTCTGTAAAAGACTCAATCGAAATTGTTGAAACCTTCGAAACGCGCTAAACAGCATAAAAGGCTCATTCCGCATCTGATGTCAGATTTTGGATGAGCCTTTTATGTTTTATATACAGTTGATTTATCTTTCATAATATCATTTCCGGCTAAGGTGCCGATGAAATGTGCGAACCCCCTCCTTCGATATTCCTGATGTTGTGGTCTGGTTTCGCTGATTCCCTTCGGCCTCCCCTCTCGTTTGATTAACCCTAATTTAACACAAACTTTATATTAAGTAAATATTCAAAATAGAATAACTAGTAAAATAATTAGTTTTACCTATAGTTTATCTTTCTTTAACGGTCAGTAAGACTCTTAATTCCGCCAGCGTGAGACCCATGCCGTAGAAGTCCGATTGGATGTCGGTTACACAGGCATTGACGGAGGATGCGGCGTTTTTAGTCTAATTCTGTCTTTTTTCACTTGGGATGCCCCAACTGATTGAAATTTCTCTGTATTGAAATCTTGTCCAATTTCCGTTACGATTAACATGCGAAATGAGGTGTATCGAATGGGAAAATCCATTACAAACAAAGAGCAGCAAGTTTCTTATATGAAACAGCGCTTGAACATGTTTTTGGAAGTATTAGACGCTATTGAACCTGAAAACACGGAGCTTGAAGATATTGATCGCTTAATCGCGATGGTTGATGATTTAGATGACAAAATGAAACAGTTTCAAGGCCGTCCAACTGAAGACCAGTAAGCCTTAATCCGTTGCCTATCGGGCAGCGGATTTTTCTTTTGTTTTCTTTCTGTTGATTGTATATGCATTTGTTTACAGAAAATATGATAACATTTAAAAAAGAGTTCCGAAAATTCATTCTTCAATTTACACGTTCTCCAAAAAAGCTTTTTTAAAGGATTCAGTAAATATGTTATGGAGGAAAGTAGGTAGTGCAGATGGCATTTTTCAAGACTCACATTGAATTGATAGCAGCAATTTTTTCAGGGATCTTAATTGTTATCGCGTTCACACTTGAACATCAAAACCTGTATGCATACTCAGTCATCATCTATCTGATGGCCTTTGGAATTGGCGGTTACGCCAAAGCCAAATATGGCATCCTGAAAACATTTGAAGACAAGCAGCTCAACGTTGAAATCTTAATGATTTTAGCCGCAGTCGGCTCTTCCATAATCGGTTACTGGACTGAAGGAGCCATTCTGATTTTCATCTTTTCATTAAGCGGTGCATTGGAAACATATACAATGAACAAAAGCCGGAAAGAGATTACTTCCTTGATGAAAATCCAACCTGAAGCTGCATGGCTTGTTAAAGAAGAGAAAACTGTACGTGTTTCCCTCAAAGATTTGCATACTGGCGACATGATCTTGGTGAAACCGGGAGAACGGATACCCGTTGATGGCGTCCTGCAAAACGGCCAAACTGCAGTTGATGAATCGACCATCAGCGGTGAAGCACTCCCTGTATCCAAATACAAAGAAGATGAACTGTTTGCTGGCACCGTCAATCTATCGGGAGCCATCACAATGGAAATGACTAAACCGAGCACTGAAACCATGTTTCAAAAAATCATTGATCTGGTCCAATCAGCACAAAGCGAAAAATCCCCTTCCCAACAATTTATCGAACGTTTTGAAGGACGTTATGTTAAAGTGGTGCTCTTCGCTTTTGTTCTTATGCTTTTTTTGCCCCATTATCTTTTTGCTTGGGATTGGAACACAACATTTTACCGGGCAATGGTTTTGCTGGTTGTGGCTTCTCCTTGTGCACTTGTCGCTTCAATTATGCCTGCCACACTGGCAGCCATTTCTAATGGCGCTAAGAGCGGCATCATATTCAAAGGCGGCATGCACCTTGAGAATTTGAGCGTGGTGCGGGCCATCGCTTTTGATAAAACCGGCACCTTGACCCGTGGACAGCCTGAAGTCACAGATTTTGTCATCCGACAAGGAATGGATAAGAAAATTGCTATGGCTAAAATTGCCGGAATCGAATCCCAGTCCAATCATCCTTTAGCTAAAGCCATCAGCGATTTTATCGTTTTACAAGGCATTACTCCCACACCCAATCTGACAATTGAAGATGTCCCGGGAAATGGGTTAAGAGCAACTATTAACTCTGAAGAATTTCTCGTCGGCAAACCAAAATTCGTCGGTGAGGAGTTGGCGGAGACTTTTGAGGATGGCCTTTTGGAGAAATTGGCCAATCAAGGGAAAACCGTGACCTTTGTTCGGGACAATGAAGGAATTCTTGCCGCTATGGCTTTGAAGGATACAGTCCGTGACATCACCAAATCGACAATTGAGGAATTGAAAAAAGCAGGTATTTATTGCATCATGCTGACAGGAGATAACCGAAAGACAGCAGCAGTCGTCGCAAAAGAAACCGGAGTCGACGACTACATCGCCGAATGCCTCCCAGGCGATAAAGTGAAAGAACTGAAAAAACTCCTGAAAAAATATGAGTATGTAGCAATGACAGGTGATGGCATAAATGATGCTCCAGCTTTGGCCACAGCAACAACAGGCATCGCTATGGGTGCCGGAACAGATATCGCTTTGGAGACCGCTGATATCATTTTAATGAAAAATGATTTGTCGCGCATCGCATACGCCATCAGGCTTTCAAAAAAAATGCAGCGCATCGTTAAACAAAACATCTTCTTTTCAGTTTCTGTAATCATTCTCTTGATCATCTCGAACTTTTTCCAAACCATTACCTTGCCGATTGGTGTTATCGGACATGAAGGCAGCACAATACTAGTCATTCTAAATGGGCTGCGCATGCTCAACCGCAATGTATAAAAAGGCATCCTGAATGTTTCATTCAGGATGCCTTTTGCTTAATATAGTGCCGGCGTTCTTTCATCACCGCATTGATCTGTCCGCCAACAATCAAGATCATAGCTGATATATAGAGCCACAGCATCAGGATGATTACGCCACCGATGCTGCCGTATGTCGCTGAGAAGTTTCCGAAATTACTGATGTAGATGGAGAACAGATAAGAAGTCGCCAACCAGCCGGTTGCAGCAAACGCTGCGCCTCCCAGTGCACTCAAAATGTTCATCTTTACATTCGGGGCCAACCAATAGATGATCGCGCAGGCAACGAATGTAATAATCCCGGGTATTGTAAAGCGGATAGAATTCCATAATGCGAGAAACCCTTCCTCCAGCCCCAGAAATGAAAAGATCAACAATCCAAGCTGTTCACCAAAAACAGGCAATGCCAAAGCGACAATCAAAATAAAAATCAATAAAATTGTCATCAAGATCGACATCCCCCGCGCTATTAGAAGCGGACGGTTTTCTGTTACTTTATAGGACAGGTTCAATGACTTGATCAAAGCATCCATTCCTAGACTGGCAGACCAAATCGTCGCTAAAATACCAAAAGACAATAATCCGGTATTCTGGTTCGTCAGAATTTCTTCCAACGTGCTTTCGATCAGGACATACACTTCTGAGGGGACGACTTCTTCCAGGTAGCTGAAAATTTCATCCCGAGACAACGCTAAATACGGCAATAAAGTAACCAGGAAAATCAGCAAGGGAAAAATTGATAATAGGAAAAAAAACGCCAATTGTGCTCCAAGTCCTGGCACATCGACGTCTTTGATCCGTTGAAACAATTCTTTTAAAAAACCTTTTCCAGTCGTTACATCGAAAGTAACTGAGTGGGTACGGTCTTTTTTATTGTCCGCTTGCTGTCCTGAAGATGTATTCGGGCCGATCGGATTATGACCGATTCCCAGTGTTTGAGTTCGATCCAGACTGATAGCCTGTCCCGGAACTTTTATTTGATGATGAGTTATTTCCAGAACCTGTTGAAGAGTTCGAACTATCCGTTAACGAAGATGTCGGAGATGGGTTGTCTTCTTTAACTGCTGAAATCACATCATCTTTTGTCTCAATTACTGCATCTTTTGTATCCATGAACGCTTCTTTTGTTTCAAGCGCCATTTCTTTCACTTGTGGAGTCATTTCTTTCAATTCATTCACCTTGCTTCCAACATATGAAGCATCTTCAGAAATGCGTGAATACAGATTTTGCGCTCTTTCAGCTTGTTGCTGGAAAGCCTGTACCAATTCATCTCTATTTGAAGCATAGTATTTTGCATTGTTTGTTGCTTTTTTCGATTTCTGTATAACGTCATCTCTTGTATTGCGGTCCAATAGTGAGACAATAATCCCCACTGCCGCGCCTACTAGTAAACCTGTCATCAATTTGTTTTGGCTCATCCTAAATTCCTCCCAATAAAATATGTTTTTCACATCTGTTAGGAATTTTCCCTAAACTTTGAAAACCTAAACACTTATACAGCATATATTTTTTAAAAATAACTTGACTATATCGAAAAACTTTCGGAATATTATGTTTACAGGAGGTTTAATAGACAGAAAAGGATATTGAAAAAGGGGGAAAAATAATGGCGCAGTTCGAAGAACTATTGGGCACTATCAGCGGTTACGTATGGGGACCACCTTTATTGATTTTATTAGTAGGTACAGGAATTTTCTTAACAGTTCGTCTTGGTGTTCTCCAAGTCCGATTATTGCCTTATGCTTTGAAATTGGTTTTCACCAAAAATTCGGATACGACCTCTAAAGGGGATATCAGCCATTTCCAAGCATTATCAACCGCCATGGCTGCAACCGTAGGTACCGGTAATATCGTCGGTGTTGCAACAGCGGTCATCCTCGGTGGACCGGGTGCTGTCTTCTGGATGTGGTTTTCTGCATTTTTCGGAATGGCCACCAAATACGGAGAGGCTGTATTGGCAGTCAAATACCGTGTTGTCGACGCTAAAGGCCAGATGGCTGGCGGACCGATGTATTACCTTGAGCACGGCTTGAAACAAAAGTGGTTGGCTGTTTTATTCGCCATCTTTGGTGCCATTGCGGCTTTCGGAATCGGCAACGGGACACAATCGAACTCAGTCGCTTCAGTCGTCCGCGATACATTCAGTGTTCCAACATGGATTACCGGAATCATTTTAACAATTTTCACCGCCTTGGTTCTGCTTGGCGGAATTAAGAGCATCGGCCGCGTCACTTCGTTCTTCGTTCCTTTTATGGCGTTATTCTACATAATCGCAGGAATAATTATTATGATTTTAAACATGGAACTGATTCCAGGTGCTTTTGCTA
Source organism: Planococcus wigleyi (assembly GCF_014836985.1). Classification (GTDB taxonomy): domain Bacteria; phylum Bacillota; class Bacilli; order Bacillales_A; family Planococcaceae; genus Planococcus; species Planococcus notacanthi. Next base: position 29,743 of record NZ_JACSPU010000008.1, read on the forward strand.
CGATCTTCAGTGCGGCATTCACCGGTGAAGCTGCTGTTGGCGGTGCCATTGGTGCGGCTATCCGATATGGTGTAGCACGAGGCGTATTCTCCAACGAAGCGGGACTTGGGTCGGCGCCGATTGCTGCTGCTGCTGCAATCACGGATCTTCCAGGACGCCAGGCATTGGTTTCCATGACACAAGTACTCTTTGATACCATCATCATCTGTTCGATTACCGGTGTCACAATTGTCATGTCCGGCCTTTATACAGATAAATCTCTTGAAGGTGCAGCTCTGACAACTGCAGCTTTTGAACAGTTCCTTGGAGGAGCTGGCCCAATTGTAGTAGCCATCGGATTGATTTTCTTTGCTTCTTCTACCATCATCGGCTGGTCTTACTATGGAGAGAAATGTTTCCAGTATTTATTCAAGAACCCGGCATTGCTGATCGTTTACCGCATCGCTTTCGTTTTGATGGTTTTCGTTGGCGCAACCGTTTCACTTGATGTCGTTTGGACTTTCTCTGATGTGATGAACGGCTTAATGGCCTTCCCTAACTTGATCGGACTTCTTGGCCTATCAGGCGTTATCGTCTATGAAACCAAGCGCATCATTGCTAAAATCAAGGAAGAAAAAGCCGCTGGACAAACTGGCAATTGACATTGCTTTTGAATAATGAAATGATTAAGCATAACCACCCGAAAGGCAGGAGCTTATCATGGACTTATCAAAACCGTCACCAGAAAACGTCAGCTTTATGATTGAAGAAATAAAATCAAAATTGCGTATGGTCAATGTGGATGCAATGAAAGCCGAACACTTCAACGCTTCCCAATACGAAGATTTGCATGAACTTTACGAAATGGTCGCGAACCGCGAAAAGTTCAGCACGAGTGAAATGCAGGCAATTGCAACCGAACTTGGTTCTTTACGCAAATAAGCAAGCACAAAAAGACCCTGAAGGAAAAAATCCTTCAGGGCCTTTTTTTATGTTGCTGTAATTGCCTATGGGAGCAATACGATCATTTCATTTTTTATTGTCCAGCTTCGGAAGCCAGGTTCTCGGGACATAAGCCAAACCGGCTGTGCGACATAAACACGTCGCTTCGCCGGTCTGTCTTATGCCTGTCGAACCTTTACGGCTTCCTCAGCTTTTCTTTTTTGTCCAGCTTCGGCGACCTGCTCCTCGGATCATAAGCTGCCCTTCCTGTGCGGCAAAAAACGCCGCTTCGGAAGGACAGCTTATGTCAGTCGGAGCATAACGGTCGCCTCAGCTTTTCTTTTCATACTGCACAATGTACCAGCCGCCTTCTTTTATGACGGTTTGGATGCTAAGCAACTCGAGTCCTGCCTGCTCGCCCCATTCTGCCATTTCTTCGCGCGTCGGCAACCGGTAGAGGTTGTCGAAAGATGAGAAAAAACTATTGAAAACATTGGCAAATGGTGGGCTGTCGCTGTCTCCAGCGATAGGTGTCACAACTGACAGAATACCTTGGTCTTTGATCCAGCTGGCCAGTTCAGTAAAAAGGTCCTGGCGCTTTCCGAGGTCGATATAGTGGATGACATTGTTCATCATAACCATGCCTTGCTGCTCTGATGGTTTGTAATCCCATAGATCGGCATTTTCAATAGAAATATTATTATTTTCTTTCGTCAAGGCTTTCGCTACTTCCGTTACAGATGGACTGATTTCAATTCCAGTGAAGTGGGTGTCGGGGAAACGTTCTGCAAGCTTTTTGATGTATCCGCCTTCTCCACAGCCAATATCCAGCACCGAGTCGATATTTTGGCCTTTCAGGCGTCTGGACATTTTCGGCAGAGCTAATACTTCCAGCAACCTGCTTGTTTCAGCTACAGTCGGAGCGTGTTTTTCTTCATCAAAATGAAGGCGTTCCTGCTTGCGCATCATCTCTGGGTAATTCAGCAAGGTCGGGATATGCAACTCCATCATTTCCTTTAGCAGAACACCCGAGGAATTGTTGCCCTTCGGTTTCGGCAGCTTCCATGCATTCCAGGTTTTATATCGGTTTCTACCGGCTTCTTTGAGATGGCCGATCGAGACGCCAACATTCACCCACTGGTTCAATAAATCTTCGTCCAATTGCAGCGCATCGGCTACATCATATTGAGACATAGGGCGATCGAAGGCTTTAAACAAATCAAGCTCATATCCGACGTATGCATGCCAACTATATAAAAAAGGTTCATTTCGTTTCATGTACATTCTTGCTTTAAACATCTTCATGACATCGATCATCTGAGTCCCTCCGCTTTCCATGGGTAATCTTCTTCTGGTGTATAATACTTTAATTCTTTTGTGTCTTTTGTTAAATCTTTTATGCGGACGGGCATGATGCCTCCTTGTATGAAACGATCTCGAACGTTTTCTTTCCACATCCCAAGGCCCGAAACATTCAACATTTGCTTAAAATGAAGAATTGGGTCTTCTTCCATGCGCTCGAAAGTCCGTTGGCGGATGTAGCTGACCGGTTTAAATGGAAAAGAATAGGCCAAAGCTGCCAAGTGGCTGAGTTGTATCACATGGTCTGCACGCTTATAGCGGACGGTTTCGTACCACTTTAAATTGCTTTCGTCTTTTTTTTCTTCTTTGAACATATCTGCGGTTAATTCGCCTAGTATATCCGCATCTTGTATAGCCATATTCATGCCTTCTCCGGCCATTGGATGGACAGCGTGGCTAGCGTCACCGATGATAGCTTTATTGCCTTTCACATATGAATCCGCATGATACATTACCGGAATCATCAACTGGATTTTCTTCCAATCCGTCAATTGCTGGACATAACCATCTACCGCAGGCGCTAAATCCGTGTACAGTTTATGGAAATGGCTGATTGGCTTTTCCTTGAGTTCTTTATAATCGCCTGGCGGTATCAAGTAAACACTTCGCACCTGACTATCAGGCAGCGGGAAAAGCCCCAGAAAACGGTTGTATGTAGAAATGATTTGACCGTCTGTAAAATTTTCAGCACGCGGAAACGTCACCGTCAGAAAATGATGATTGTAGGTGGTCTGTTTTACTTCAATTTCCATGGCTTTCCTAGTGACTGACGAACGCCCTTCAGCACCGAAGAAAAATTCCGCCTCCACTTCAAACTTTTCGGTTCCTTTTTGAAGCAACGCTGTATTTTCTCCGTATCCTTTGCAGGCCGTTCCTTTGAGATAATGAAAGTTTTCATATTCACAGGCAGCTTTTAAAATAACAGACTTCAATTCCTCATGATGCATCATATAAGCTGCACTGTACTTGCCGGGCAACACGCTATAATCCATAAATGCCTGGTCCTTTACTTGGAGAGAACTTGAAAGTTCCAGCATGTCCAAAACTTTAATTTCATTAGAGCGATCACATATTTTCTTATATACTCCAAGGCTGTCGAATATCTGCATACTTTTCGGCTGCAGCAGTTCCCCTTTATAGGTAGGTGCTTTTACAGCCATCCGTTCGGCGAGAACCACATCGATTCCACGCTGCACCAATTTCAGTGCAAGTGTCAATCCACCGATTCCACCCCCGCCGATGAATACATCAGTTTTCATGTGCTTCATCCCCTTCTTTCTCCTTACCCTACCTTTAGGATAGTGAAAACCCAATAAACCTCCCCAATAAAAAAAGAAGTCCACGAATGGACTTCTTTTCACAATTTATTCTTAAAGTTTATTGTAAGCGACCGCAAGTTCGGCTCCGACTTTTGCATTATGCTTGACCAGTTCGATATTCGCGACCAAACTCTTGCCTTCCGTCAATTCCTTGACTTTCCCTAATAGGAAAGGCGTGACTTCTTTTCCGGAAATGCCATTTTCATTCGCTTCAGTCATGGCTTGAGTGATGATGCCATTGATGAATGAGTCTTCCAGTGCATGTTCAGCTGGAATCGGGTTGGCGATTACCGCTCCGCCTGTAATGCCCAGATCCCATTTTGCTTTCAGCACTTCAGCCAGTTCAGCAGCATCATCACTGCGGAATGTCAGATCAAAGCCGCTTGAGCGTGTGTAGAATGCCGGCATATCGTCTGTTTGATAGCCGATGACTGGAACCCCTTTTGTTTCCAGGTATTCCAACGTCAAGCCGATATCCAAAATGGATTTTGCGCCTGCACAAACAACAGCCACTCCTGTGTTCGAAAGTTCTTCCAAGTCAGCTGAGATGTCCATGGTCGTCTCAGCGCCCCTGTGCACCCCGCCTATGCCGCCTGTTGCGAAAACACGGATGCCTGCAAGTTCTGCACAAATCATCGTTGCAGCGACAGTTGTAGCACCGATTTTTTTCGTGGCGATCAATTGGCCGATATCTCTTCTTGATACTTTTGAAACGCCTGGGCTATTGCCAAGCACTTCCAGTTCTTCATCAGACAAACCGATTTTGATTTTGCCGTCCATAATGGCGATTGTTGCAGGAACTGCACCATTATCACGGATAATCTGTTCTACCACGCGTGCCGTTTCCACGTTCTGGGGATAAGGCATACCGTGTGAAATGATCGTCGATTCGAGTGCCACGATCGGCTTTTTGTCCTCCATTGCTTGTTGTACTTCAGTTGAATAAGAAATCATTGATGTCATTGTAATTCCTCCAGTTCTTTTTGTAGTTGTACTGCTGTCAATTCTCGTCTTACAGTCGCATTGCTTTCGAGCGTTTTTGCCGCATTCACCATTCCTGAATGGATAACGGATTCAAATTCCTTCCCACTCATTACACTGTGGACAATGGCGCTGGAAAATGCATCTCCTGCACCGGTCACATCAATGACCTGGTCGACTTGCATCGCCTGGTAATGTGTGATGCCGTCTGCATTTCCGGCTACGGCTCCTTCTTTTCCACCGGTGATGACAACTGCTTCCGCACCTTGGCTCAGCAGCTGTTCAACAGCCTGATGCCAATCCTCCATGGAATTGATGGGCATCTGCAAATGCCTGCTTGCTTCATCGCGGTTAAGAATCAGCCAGCTGATGCCGGCCAAATCTGTTCCGAGCCTGTCCATTTTTGGAGCAGAAACCGGAATGACTGCCAGTGGAATGTTATTGATGAAGGCCAACTGACGAACATATTCCACCGTTTCCACTGGACAATTCAAATCGATCACCAGAAAGGCAGATGATAATAAAACACTGTCATTTTTAGCAATATAGCTTGGCGTCAGAGAGTCATAGATTTTCATGTCCGCCATTGCCAGCAGCATTTCGCCGTCCGGTTCCAAAATCGCTGTATAGGTTCCAGTTGACAATCCGTCGACTGCTTTTGTCATTTCAGTCGACATGAATTGGCTGGAAGCGGTTTCGATTAAGTTCCATTCCGGATCATTTCCCACAATCGACAATAGCTTGACTGAATGGCCGAGGCGCCCCAAATTTTCCGCGACGTTTCTGGCTACTCCACCGACGCTGCCGGAAACGGAAGCCGGATTGGATGTTCCCATCTGCGCGGGACGTTCCATCAGGAATTTTCTGTCGACATTTGCCCCGCCGATGCAAATGACCGTCTGTTCTTCGGGCAGTACGTAAGCGCGGCCTAAGATTTTCCCTTGACGCATGAGATTGGAAATGAAATTGGCCAGTGATGGCCTGGACATGTTTAGGCGTTCTGCCATTTCCTGTTGAGATAGATACGGGTTGCGCCGGATCAATTCAAGCACTTCCACTTCTTTCTGATTCATAATCACACCTCCACTCAAACATTTGTTTAAATCATAAACTTTTATAACAGAAAATGCAAGCGAAATATATTTCGTATATCGTTATAAATCATTGCAGGCAGTTACAGAAAATTGCTACTATAGAAAGAGATGAGAGGAGAGATTTATTTGACATCTTTTAATGAAAAATTATCCCGCTATGCTGAACTGGCGGTAAAAGTAGGAGTAAATATTCAACCCGGACAGCCGCTTTATATCGCCGCTTCCATTGATGCAGCACCTTTGGTCCGTTTAATTACCCAAAAGGCCTATGAAACCGGAGCGAAACAAGTTTTTGTAGACTGGAACGACGATACGATCTCTCGCCTGCGCTTTGAATTAGCGCCGGAAGATTCGTTCTCTGATTTCCCAGCATGGAAAGTACAGGAACGCGAGCAATTGGCAGAGCAAGGCGCTGCTTTCATCAGCGTGGTGTCTCAAAGCCCTGACCTATTGACTGGCATTGACTCAAAGCGCATTGCTGCTTCACAAAAAGCAACTGGACAGGCTTTGAGCAAATACCGCCAATATGTTCAATCTGATAAAATCAGCTGGACCGTTATCGCAGCCCCTTCTGAAAAATGGGCAGCTAAAGTGTTTCCAGATGTACCGGCTGACCAACAAATCGACAAACTTTGGGATGCTATTTTCAAAGCTGTACGTGCTGATCTTGATCAACCGATTGAGGCTTGGACAGAACATGACCGCTTGCTGCACACCAAAGTCGATTATCTGAACGGCAAAAAATATGCAAAACTTCACTATACGTCACCTAAAACTGACTTGGAAGTTGCTCTTCCAGAAGGCCATCTATGGTGTGGAGCCGGCTCAATCAACGAAAAAGGCGATTCTTTCATGGCGAATATGCCAACCGAAGAAGTCTTTACTGTACCGCATAAAACAGGCGTAAATGGCTATGTTTCCAGTACAAAGCCCCTAAGCTATGGCGGCAATATTATTGATGACTTTAAAGTAACATTCGAAAATGGAAAAATCGTTGATGTAACAGCTGCACATGGCGAAGATGTCCTGAAGCAATTGGTTGCTACTGATGAAGGTTCTCATTTCCTTGGTGAAGTTGCATTAGTTCCACATCAATCGCCAATTTCCGATTCAAATATTTTATTCTACAACACGTTGTTCGACGAAAATGCCTCCAACCATTTTGCTATCGGCAGCGCTTATGCTTTCTGTATCGAAGGCGGCAAAACCATGTCTCAGGAAGAACTATTGAAAAACGGCCTAAACCAAAGTATTACCCATGTCGATTTCATGGTAGGCTCGTCTGAAATGGACATTGATGGTATCCTGGAAGATGGCAGCCGCGAACCGATTTTCCGCGGTGGCAACTGGGCTTTCTAAGTCTCGATAATTCGACACTTATTTTTTAGACCAGAATCATGTATACTTAATATTGATAATTACAGTTTAGAGAGGAGTTATCATTATGTTTTATGACATTACTGTCGTACTCGGCTTCATGGCCGTAATTTTCATGTTTTTCTTTACACTTCTCCATTTCCTTGGAAAAGAGCTTCACACGCACGATGCAGAGCACGTAGATCCAACGCCTGAAAAAAAATACTGAGCGATAAAAACCGGCTTCTTCTCTGAAGCCGGTTTTTATGTTACTCACACTAAAAGCACTATCAAATGTACGTGTTCTATCTAATTTCCATGCTCTTTAGGTCCCTTCTGCTCTTCCACTCCACAGCTCGTAATGGTAAAATCCGAACTAGTTAGCGTCTTTATTCATAGGAGGAATTCACGTATGTTTTCTGCAATAGATATTGGTATCGATTTAGGAACTGCAAATATACTCGTTTACACAAAAACAAAAGGCATTATCGTCAATGAACCTTCTGTTGTCGCCTTGGATGCAAGGACTCGTGCGGTGCTGGCGATCGGCACTGAAGCGAAAGCTATGCTTGGCAAAGCACCTGATTCCATCCTGGTGATCCGCCCATTGAAAGACGGCGTCATCGCCGACTCTGATGCCACTCTTGATCTGCTGAAAGCGGTCATGCAAAGAGCGGCCAAACAACTTGGAAGTGCTTATCGCAAACCCAATGTGATGGTCTGTACCCCTTCCGGTGCCACTAAAGTTGAGCGCCGCGCTATCCACGACGCAGTGAAACAGAGCGGCGCCAAAACCGTTCACTTAATTGAAGAAACTGTAGCTGCTGCAATAGGCGCGGAACTTCCAATCAGCGAACCGGTAGCGAGCGTTATTGTAGATATTGGCGGCGGTACTACAGAAGTGGGAATCATTTCATTTGGCGGGGTGGTTTCTTCCAACACCGTTAAAGTTGCGGGCGACCGCATGGATGAAGATATTATCCAGTATGTCCGCAAACAGTACAACGTATTGATCGGTGAACGCACTGCTGAAAATATAAAAATGGAAATCGGCTATGCTCCTGTTCCCCATGAAACAGAGAACATGGAAATCCGCGGCCGTGACATCATGACCGGCTTGCCGAAAACCATTACACTCAGCTCTCTTGAAACACAAGAAGCGCTGAAAGAATCTTTATCCGCCATTTTGGAATGCATCCGCGCAACACTGGAGAATTGTCCAGCTGAACTGTCGGGTGACATGGTTGACCAAGGCGTTGTCATTTCAGGCGGTGGTGCTTTATTGAAAGGCATGCAGGAATGGCTTTCAAAAGAAATCTCAGTGCCCGTCCATATTGCACCACAACCACTGGAATCAGTCGCCATCGGAACAGGACTGTCGCTGAACATGATTAAGCAGTTAGAGAAAATGTCGCGTTAATATAGAAAAGCGGAAGCAGCCGTTTTGCCACGACAAGCGCTGGAAGCCTTACCGGTAATGGCGGTCTTTGCCATTGCTGGTAAGGCTGAAGCGACTCGAGGGGCTGGCTGCTGGAGCTGGACACTAAGAAAAGCGAAAGCGCCCGTGCAGGTTTGAAGGGCATAAGACGAGCTGGCGAAGCGGCGTCCTTTGCCGCACAGCCGGATTGGCTTATGTCCCTAGAACCTGGGCGCTGGAGCTGGATATAGAAAAACGGAAAACACTCCGAAGCACTCGGAACTGCTTTCCGTTTTTTTTTATTCTTGATTCCCCTGAAAAACACTGTTCTAATTTACCTACGTACAGTTTTATAAAAGGCAAGGTCTTATTAAATCCGAAACGATGCGCAATGACTTTTTTCCTTATTTCTCCCGAAACGGCAAATTCGATTCGTATTTTTCAGAAATTTGGATTAAACTTAAAAAGTAGTAGTCGACAAGGAGGAAGTATAATGGCTTTATTAGATGAAATTTTGGAGTACAACGAAGAATTTGTGAAAGAAAAGCGATATGAAGAGTACATGACCACCAAGTTTCCTGACAAGAAAGTCGTTATTTTGACATGCATGGACACGCGTCTTTTTGAAATGCTGCCAAAAGCGATGAACTTTAAAAATGGTGACGTCAAAATTGTTAAAAGTGCCGGCGCTGTCATCAATCACCCGTTCGGCGGCATCATGCGCAGTTTACTGGTCGCTGTCTATGAATTGAATGCAGACGAAATTTATATTATTGGCCACCACGATTGCGGCATGTCCAACATTAAACCACATGAAATGCTCGAGAAGATTAAAAAACGGGGCGTGGACCAAAAGACCATCGATATGATGGAGTATTCCGGAGTTGATCTGGAAGGCTGGCTCCGCGGCTTCGATAATGTTGAAGAAAGTGTCACCCACAGTGTCAACATGGTTCGCCACCATCCGTTGTTGGATCCGAATGTTCCGGTCCACGGTTTGGTGATCGATCCGACGACTGGAAAACTGGATGTCGTCATCAATGGAAACGAAAACCGCTGAGAATTTCTCAGCGGTTTTGTTTTTGGAAATAAATATAATCGAGCGGAATTCCTTCTTTACCGAATTGACGGAGGAAAGATGTGATTTGCCCTCGATGGTAACTGGCATGATTAACAACCGTAAAGAGCATATCTTCGCGTGAAGTAGCCAGATTGTCGCCACGCATGTTCTGATAATAGAGTGTCTCCTGCCACTGCTCTTCGGATAATGAAGCGAAAAACAATTCCATTTCTGCATGGAGCAGCATAAACGCTTCTATCGCTTTGTCAGTCGTCTCCACATCATAATGTTCAAATACCGGCTTTTCTACACCATTCATCCGCATCAGCCATAGTTTTTCCACCCCAATGACATGGGCAACCGTCGCCTGAATCGAAGAAAATGAATTCGCTCCTTCTTTTTGATAAAGCTCTTCGTCAAACCCTTGAACGTGCTCCAAACAGGCCTGTGTCGCCCATTTATGATAAGAGAATAATTTATCTTTATTCATCTTCTGCACACCTTCCTCCGCTTTTATTCACGTTTCAAACCAGCGTTGCATCTCTTTCCACCATTTTTTATAGGTGGCCTTGCCCTTTCAAAACTCGTCTTCAATCATGGCATAGTAATAATGGTCTTTCCATTCGCCATTGATGTAAAGGAACTCCTTCAGCAAGCCTTCCTGACGAAATCCGGTTTTCTCCAATACACGGATGGAACCGATATTCTCAGGAGATACATATGCTTCAATCCGGTGAAGACGAAGCTGTTCGAAGCCGAAAGCAGTCATCAGCTTTACCGCTTCCGTGGCAATGCCTTTGCCGATATAAGCTTCATCGATTGAATAGCCGACCAAAGCGCTTAGAAAAGGCATTCGCTTTACGCTGTATACAGAAATATGACCAATCAACTTATTCGTATCATGCTCAAAAATCCCCACACTGTATTCCCGATTTTCCCTTGCTTGATAAATCGACTCACGAATTTTTTCCCGCTGAACAGCTGCAGAAAAATAACTGTCCCGGTGGCGCGGTTCGTAGATAGACCAGTAATCCCGGTTTCGCAACAGCAATTGCACCATTTCTTCTGCGTCTTCAATCGCCAAGCTGCGCAAATAACAGGTCTTCCCCTCGAAAAGCAAATTCATATTAAACCTCAGCAGATGTCAGCGAAATAAATTCCTCAGCATCCTGGACACATAAAGCGATTCCTTTTTCCCAGAACGCCTGTTGTGTAATATCTTCGCCCAGATGCTTCATTGCCAAGTCTTCGGCTGACATCACTGCTGTATCACGAAGCAAAGCCATATACTTTTCTTCAAAGCCGGTTCCTTCCTCAATTGCTTTCGCATAAACGCTTAATGAGAAAAGATAGCCGAAAGTATACGGGAAATTATAAAATGGCACATAAGTAATATAGAAATGCAGCTTGGATGCCCAGAAATGAGGATGTGTTGACGCCAATCCGCCTGCAAACCCTTCCTTCTGCGCCTGTTCCATCAATTCGTTCAATCGAGAAGCCGGAACGACGCCATTTTTGCGTTCTTCATAGAAACGGGTTTCAAACAGGAAGCGCGAATGGATATTCATAAAGAAAGCGACACTGCGCTGTACTTTATCTTCCAGCAACGCAATTTTCTCTTCTTTGGACTGCGCATTTTTTACAGCTGCATCCGCAACGATCATTTCAGCGAATGTGGATGCTGTTTCTGCAACATTCATCGCATAAGAGCGGTTCAATGAATGCACAGGGCGCAGTGCATAAGTGTGGAATGCATGCCCAAGTTCATGTGCCAGAGTTGCCACATTGGACATCGAGCCGCTATAGGTCATGAAGATACGGGATTCTTCACTTAATGGCAGCCCCGTACAAAATCCGCCAGGGCGTTTGTTCGGACGGTCTTCCGCTTCAATCCAGCCCTTTTCAAATGCCTGCTGTGCAAACTGCTCCAATTCCGGCCCGAATTTCCCGAATTGCTTAAGGATGAATTCTGCACCTTCCTGATAAGAAAACTGCTGTGTGCTTTCCGTTACCGGTGCATCTACGTCGTACCAATCCAGTCCGTCTTTTCCAAGTAATTTTCCTTTCTGGTTTAAATACGCGACAAAAGGTTGCTTGTTCTTGCTGATTGCCCCCCACATGGCGTCCAATGTTTCTTCTTTCATGCGATTGATATGTAACGGTTCCTGGAGCGGATTATCCCAACCGCGCTTTTTATACGTTTCTAAACGGAAACCAGCGATGGAGTTTAATGTTTTCGCAAAGAATTCTTCTTTATCTATCCAAGCTTCCTCTAATTTTTCATAAGATTCTTTACGGACTGCAGCATCTTTATGGGAACTTAGATTGTTGGCTTGCCCAACCGATAAGGTTTTTGGTTCGCCGTCGACTGTAACAGTAACGTTGATCTCTCCGACCAACATATCGTACAACTGGCTCCAGCCATGATAGCCATCTACACTCAATGCCGTAATCAAGCTTTCTTCTTTTTCAGACAGCAACATCTTTGCTTCTTCACGCCATTCATTCAAAACGAAAGTGAAGTCGCGCAAAGGTTCTTCATTCAACAGTTCTGCCCAAACGCTTTCTTCTGTCTTCGCCAAATCCTGCTGAATTTTTTGGAAGGAATTTTGGAAGCAAGCTGATAAAGAAGAAGATTCACTATCCAGAATCGCCGCTTTTTTATCCTGTGTATTTTGGGCCATCAAACAGCCGATAAATGCACCGGATTGGCTTAGGTGCTTCATCATTAAGCTCATCTGTTCCAGCAGATCAGCTACCTTTTGTGCATCTTCTTTTGCAGAAGGAACTTCGAACTGTTGGACCGATTCTTCGAACCCAGAAAGCTTTGTGGCCGCGTCATCCATATGCTGACGCAATTCCTGTGATTCGCTGCCTCCTGGAAATAATGTATCCAAATCCCATACTTCCGGATAATTGACTGTCATAATTTTTCCCCCTGGTAAACTAAATTTTCTAAAAACACTTATTAGTATAACATTTTTTATTCTGAAACCGGAACAATATTCCACTCCCTCCCATAAACTCTTCACCTTATCGCCATTTTTAGGGAATCTTTTGGAAATGGTTAATTGTTGATTGAAACGGCTACAGGTATACTGAAAAGAAGGAGGGATTTCGCATGATTCGTATTTTGCTTATGACAATCGCTTTTCTCGCCGTGATTGTTACAAACGCTTTAGCAAACATTTTGCCGCTGAATGGCCAAACAACCGGCGAAATTTCAAACCGGATTCTAGTTCTGTTTACGCCAGCCGGTTATGTATTTTCAATTTGGTCTATTATTTATCTATTGCTGGCCATCTGGATCATCGCTTTTTGGGTGAATTTAAGAAAGGGACAAATCCCTTCATCTAAGATTGCCTTGTTTTTTATTTTAAGTTGCATCTTTAATATCAGCTGGCTGCTGCTTTGGCATTATGAATTTTTCATCTGGTCCATCGCCGCGATGCTCGGCTATTTGGTGGCATTGATCGCCCTTTACCTGCAATACAGCAACTCGGAAAGAAAGTTCACCGAACGGCTGCCGATTTCAGTTAACATGGGATGGATCAGTGTGGCAACCATCGCCAACATCAGCTTTGTGTTGACCTACCACAATTGGGGCGGCTGGGGGCTCAGTGACCAGCTGTGGACCGTCATCATGTTGACTGTTGCAACTGCGCTGGCACTGCATATCCGTTTCCATCATTTCGATATTCCCTTTGCTCTGGTCTTTATCTGGGCGTTTATTGGAATCGCCGTTAAACACGGTACAGGTGAAATGCTGGTGACAACTGCTGCCTTGTTCTTGAGCGGCGTCATTTTAACCGGTATTCTATTAATTAAAAAAAGAACTGCCGAGGCAGTTCAATGATTCTGTGGACAGACTCCGTTTGACGAGTTTGTCCACAGTTTTTTATTGCTTTGAAATCGGCAAAAGGGATCCGGATAATCATCCGGATCCCTTTTTCTATAAATGCAAATACTATTTATCCAGTTTAGTCAAAAGAATCGGTTCGCCTTTTGTCACAAGCACCGTATGCTCGATTTGCGCAACCAATGACTGATCCGGTGTGATGAATGTCCAGCCGTCTCCTGATTCCACGATATGTTCAGCTTTCTGTGAGATAAACGGTTCTACTGCAAGTACCATGCCTTCTTTCAGGATGGTCGTTTCCCATGCATCATAATAGTTCAAAATGTGCTGAGGAGCTTCATGCAGTGATTTCCCGATGCCATGGCCAGTCAGGTTTTTAATGACAAACAAGCCTTGTTCTTTTGCTTCACGTTCCACTGCCTTGCCGATTTGGTTGAGTTTAGCGCCGGCTTTGACTTTTGTCATCGCACGGTCGAACGCAGATGCGGCTGCTTCACATATTTTTTCTTTATCCGGATGCCCTTCGCCTACAACAAAGGAAATTCCCGTATCAGAGAAATATCCTTCATATGAACCAGAAACATCGATATTTACGATGTCACCATCCTGGATAACGCGATTGCCTGGAATGCCGTGCGCCACTTCTTCATTAACGCTGATGCATGTATATCCTGGGAAATCATATTCTGATTTCGGACCGGAAACTCCGCCCAGCTCCTCGAATAATTTACCGCCCAAGTCGTCAATTTCCTTGGTAGTGACTCCAGCTTTGGTTGCTGCTTTCATCGCCTCGCGAATTTCAGCCACCATTTGGCCGGCTTTTTTCAGCATTTCAATTTCTTTATCAGTAGTTGCTATCATCAATGACCCTTCTTTCAAGCTTTTCTATTCAAGAATTATACCACAAAATTAAACTGGAGGCTTCTTGACGAGTTTGGAAAACAAACATGCAATCTTTAACTTCTAAACAGAAAAAGAACTTTCCGGAATAAATTCCCGGAAAGTCCTTTGCTTGTGTTAATTCGTATTAGCGGCTTCAGCATCCACTAATCTTGGTGCCGCTGCAAAAAGTGCGGCACAGACAAAAGCGGCAAGCAAGAATACAGGTATCATGTAGGTAGCATTATAGATCGCTGAATAGATGACCACATTGCCTTCAGCAAACATACCGAAAAACAGGATTCCCGTAATGACATGAACTAAATAACGCAACACTGATGCAATCAACACCCCTGCGACAATAGCGGCCAACATCTTGCCGGTTTGCTTGGCATGCGCATGCTGCAGATACTTGGTGCGCATGACACCAGCCAGTCCTACGACACCGTAAGCCAGAAGATAATCCAATAAAACCTGCATGACAACAAATCCGAATGATAAAGGCGCGACAGAAATAAAGCCCGAAACAATCTGCAGCAACCCCACCAATATTCCCGTCAGTACACCGGCAGCGACCCCTCGCCTAAATGCAATTAAAATAATCGGGATCATCACCAGACTGACCGAACCTCCCTGCGGCATCCGGAAAGAAACAAAATCCAATACAAATCCAAGAGCTGCAAAAATGGCAATCTCCATCATCAACAATACTTTTTTATTTCTCATGACTTCCTCCTTAATGTGTTGTGCACATCACCAGAAGGGCCGTGAATAAAACCATATTAAAAACGGCGTCAGGACAGAGCCTGGCGCCGTTGTAAGAGCCGGTTTCCATCCACATCCCTGCGCAAGTGTTAACTTACAGGTTCAAAGGGTAAGAACAGATTGTTCACTCTCAGCTAAAGCTCCCCTTGTGGTGTATACAAATATTTATTCAGTCACCTGTATTGTACACAAGGCCTCTTTCTAATGCAAGGCTGTTTTAAGTAGCTCTGACAGGGTAAAGTGATGGTAGTGAAAAAATCCGAAAGGTGGTGGAGGCAGCCGGGATTCTGGGTTGCCGAATGAATGATTGAATTATTGAAGGAATTGATTAAAATTCAAAGTGATACAAAAGAAGCAGCAAATGAAGCTCTCCTTTTTTGTGCCGACTGGCTGAAACAAAAAGGAGAAATGGTTACTGTCCACGACAATAAAGGCTACTTGATGCTCACTGCTGAGAAAGGACAAGGCAATGAGACCATTGTTTGGAATGGCCATGTCGATGTAGTTCCTGGCCATAAAGAACAGTTTGTGCCAGTCGAAGAACAAGACCGCATTTACGGACGCGGCGCAGCTGATATGAAAGCGGGTGTTGCAGCAATGATGCAAGCTTTTATTGAACTGGAGCCTAGCGGTTTGAACCGAAAAGTTCAATTACATATTGTCACCGACGAAGAGATCGGTGGCCGCAATACATCTAAGTGGTTGGTCGAGCAAGGCTTCCATGGTGATTTTGTTATTTGCGGAGAACCGACAGGCTTAAAAGTCGGATTGCAGTCGAAAGGGATTTTACGAATGGATATGGTTTTCAAAGGCAAGCCCGCACACGGCAGCCGCCCTTGGGAAGGCATCAATGCCATCGAATCCGCTATGAAATTCCATATGGCTGCAACAGAGCTGCCATTCCGGAAAGAATCTACTGAGTATTATGAGCAGCCATCGGTGAACCTGCCGATCATTAAAGCAGGAGACCGTTATAACGTGGTGCCTGAAACGTGCGAAATGTCTTATGACATCCGTTTTATGCCTGGACAGGATAAAGAGGAAATCGTTCGGCAATTAGCAGAATTAGCTGAGACCTTGAACATCGACATGGACTATAAAGCTTCAGGTTCAACACCTGCGCTGACAACAACAAAAGAAAACCCATTTATCCAGACTCTGCAAAAAGCGATTCTCGAAACGACTGATAAAGAAGCCGTATTATTCGGCCAGCACGGTGCAGCCGATACACGGTATTATGCAGCCGTCACCGGCGGCGAAGGTGCCATTGAATTTGGACCAAGTGGAGATGACTGGCATGGCAACGCCGAGTATGTCTTGATTTCCAGCGTCCATGAATACAAAGACATTCTGCTGGCACATGCGCAATCAGCGTAAAAATGTTTGCACACTGCCCGATTCGGGAAAATACTAATTACTAACCCTATGATTGGAGAGATTTATATGGCAATTGGACGACTAGTGAAATCCGCGATAAAATATGGCCCCATCGCTTATCCGATTATCCGTAAAGTATTAAATAAAAGAAAACAAGGAAAAGCTGGGCAACCGGCTTCTACACAGCAAACTCCGACGCGTGGAAAAAAACGCTAAAACAAAAAGTTCCGGCATGAAATTCATGCCGGAACTTTTTTTAGGCTATAAGTTGCTTTTGATGTTCTAAATAAAAGGCATTGCTTCCCGCAAAGCCAGGTAACCGGTCGGACTATGATTGGATGGCCGCTGAGCTGTCTCTTCAGTCTCACTGCCCTCTTCTTCCTGCCCTCCATCACCATCCTGCTCCTCCGCTTCCATTATCTGTTCGAATGTCAATGGATTCGGTGGCGGCAATTCAAAATCTTCAACTGTCCACGTTGCCTGATATTCATCAAAAAACGCATTGGCCATTGCCTGATAGCCAGCCGCATTCGGATGGACGTCAGCTGCATTCGGAATTTTTTCTACAGCCTCATCGCCGAATGATTGGTCTACGGAAACAAATGTCGCTCCTGCTTTTTCAGCGGAACGTTCCAGAATTTCATTCAGCCGGTCCAGTTGTTTGGCTGTTCCGGATTTTTGGCTGTCACGGACATGCGGATAAGCGAAATAATAGCCCATCACATAAACATCCGCATTCGGAGAGAGCTCAGTCAGCTCAGCCAAAATCAACTCCATATTCTTTCTTGCTTCATTGAGTGCAAAATCTGCCTGGATCTGCTGGAAAGTCAGCGATCCCTGTGCCGGATCGTCTTGGACCAGGCGCAGCAAATCATTCGCTCCAGCTGAAACGGTAATGAGGTTGGCCGATGCCAACACGCTCTTCGCTTCATCCGACTGGATGCTGTCTAATACGTCAGCTGTTGTAAATCCCGGAAACGCCAAATTTTTCGAGTAGAAAGCCATAGGCTGATTGCGTGACAATTCCTGTGCAATCATGTCGGCGTACCCAGCATCTATCTCGCGTTCAGGTGTTTGCCCTGCCGCCAGCGAATCACCGATAGCGATGTAAGCTGCCGGAATCTTGAGTTCTGCTTGTGCCGAAGCAGTTCCGCTGAAAAGCAGAAGGCCAGCCACTGCCGCGATCCAATACTTTTTCATGTCATTCACCTCTTAGAATGCCCAATTTCCGTTCCGGAAGATAGGCTCTTTTGAACCATCGGCGGTGATTCCATCAATATCCATGTTATCGCTGCCAATCATGAAATCTTCATGGACGATTGATGTGTTCAAACCGATGGCTTCCAGTTGATTACGTTCCAGATCGCGTGCCCCTTCATAGCAAGTCGGATAAGAGTCGCCGATTGCCAAATGGTTCGAAGCATTTTCATCAAACAAGGTATTGTAGAACAGAATATCGGAATCGGAAATTGGCGAATGATGCGGCACCAACGCCACTTCCCCTAAATAAGCCGCTCCTTCATCTGCAGTGATCATTTCATTGAGAAGTTCCTGCCCCGTCTCCGCTTTAGCTTCAACAATTTTGCCTTTTTCAAAGGTCAGCGTAAACCCATCAATGACATTGCCTTGATAAACCAATGGCTTCGTATTACGGACTTTGCCGTCGACTCCATGTTTTAACGGCACCGTATAAACTTCTTCTGTCGGCATATTGGCGATAAACGGATTGCCTTGAGGCGTTTTTGAAGCGCCGGACATCCAAATATGTTTGTCGGGAAGTTCAATGGTCAATTCTGTGCCAGGTGCAGTGTACTGCAACTTCACATAGCGTTTATCGTTTAATTGAGCAGCGCGCTGTTCCAGCAAAGCGATATGGTTTTTCCAAGCTTCGACCGCATCACCTTCGCCGATACGCACTGTTTTGAAGATGGCTTGCCATAAGGCGTCCATCTGTTTTTCAGCCGGCAAATCCGGAAAGACTTTTTGTGCCCATTTCGGTGAAGGAATAGCGACGATCGACCAAGCCACTTTATCTGTACCGACCGCTTGGCGATAACGCTCCAATGCTTTGCCGGCAGATTTTTGTGAATCAGCCAGGCGCTTAGTCGGGATGCCTGTCAGCAAATCCGGATCTTCAGCGTCAATCCACAGGAAGGCCCCGCCTGTATTGATCACTTCATCGCGTTGAACGACAGACCATTCCGGATATTCCTGAAATGCCTCATCTGGCGCCAATTCGAAATGCGTCCGTGTCAAAACAGGATCTTCATAATTGACTTGGACCCGCTTGGCCCCTGCCTCATATGCTTTCTTGACAACCAGGCGTGTGAATTCAAGCGTGTCAGTCGTCGTATTGATTACGATTAATTGTCCTTTTTGGACATTCAATCCTACATAAACCGTCAAATCAGCATATTGCTCAAGCTTCTCTTGAAAATTCATCGTTTATTCCCCTTTGCAGCAATGGTTTTGCTGGAACCTTCAATCAGTTTCCCGCCATGAATCACTTTTTGGACAGGCTTGGAAGGCAATTCCTTCGTGAATTTCTTGTAATGGCGTTCATCGGAATAAGCCAGCAAAGTCAATACTTCGCCATCTGCTCCCGCTCTTCCGGTTCTGCCTGAACGATGCAGGTATTGCTCAACTGTTTGCGGTACATCGACATGGATGACATGCGTCACTTTATCGATATCCAAACCGCGCGCTGCTACTTCTGTCGCAATCAATACAGCAACTTCACCTTTGCGGAAAGCATCCAAGGCTTTTTTGCGTTCATCTTTTTTCATTTCAGAATGCAAGGTCACGATTTTCGCATCGCGGAATTTCAGTTTATTTTCCTTCATCAGCAATTGGTCCAGGTTATTGACGAATGCCAAGCCTTTCATGCCGGGAATATGCGACAGGCTGCGCAGCATTTCTGTCTTATCACGCTCATCCACTTTGATGAATGAATGCATCACTTTTCCAAGCATCGGCAAATCTTCAGCCGTTACCTGCAGACGTGTAGGATGCTGCATCAACCGTTCCGCCACCAATTCTATTTCTTCGGTGATTGTAGCAGATACCAGCACCAATTGGCGTTCATGCTGAGTTTTTTCAATCAGATCTTTCATGATGCCCCGGTGTTCGCGCGCCATCAACTGATCTCCTTCATCCAGCACCAATATCCGGATTTCATGCATTTTCAGTTTTTTGGATTTCACCAATTCATTCAAACGTCCAGGCGTCCCTACGACAATCGTCGGTTTTTTCTTCAACTTCTCCAATTGGCGCTGCATATTTGCCCCGCCAATCAATTGCGTAACGGTGACATCCGTACCTTCTGTCCACTCACGCAATACGTTGACGATCTGCATGGACAATTCCTGCGACGGTGCGACGATCATTGCCTGGATTGCCTGTTTTTCAGGGTTGACGCGCTCCAGGATCGGCAATACATAAGCCAATGTTTTACCCGATCCGGTCGGTGATTCAGCAACGATATCATTGCCTGCCAACATTTCCGGAATCATCTGTTCCTGGATCGGCATAGCCGTTTCAAATCCAGCTTTTTCCCATTTTTCTTGCCACATCGGGCTTAATTCATTTACAAAAGTCATCTGCGATTCCACCTTCTTTTCAATGCTTTTAGTGTACCATATTTGGTGTTCTGTCGCCTTTTTCACGCAAGAAAAACCAGTCCGCAAAAGGACTGGCTCAGTTGATTATTCAGTTACTTCTTTTTGTCGGTAGACGATCTCTTTTTCCGTCTCAGTGACAGGACGTACCGGCTTCTTAATGAAGAAAGACAGCACTAATGCCACTAACGCGATAAAAGTGGAAACGAAAAATGAGAAGTTGATGCCATCCAGCATAGCCAAGTTCATGATGCTTTCAGGAGCTGTTCCGGCCGCCGCCAGCTCTTTCGCTGTCGACTCCGTTCGTGTGTTCATCACGGTAATAAGGAAAGCTGAACCGACCGCACCCGCAACTTGCTGCAAGGTATTGTTGATGGCCGTTCCATGCGGATAAGCTTTCATCGGCAACGTATTCAACCCATTTGTCATGACCGGCATCATGACCATAGAAATACCGAGCATGCGCAACGTGTAAATCATCATGATGCTAAGGTAGCTGGAATCCAGGCTCAACTGGCTGAACATGAACGTCGTCAGCACAACAATCGCCAAGCCGGGAATGGCCAACACTTTTGCGCCGAATCGGTCAAATAACCGGCCGGTGACTGGAGACATGAAGCCCATAACCAGTGCACCTGGCAGCATCAGCAAGCCTGAATCGATCGGCGAAATGCCTTTGATGGTCTGAATGTAAATTGGCATCAGGATCATCGCTGAAAACATGGACATGGAAATGGCCACTGAAATCGCTGATGACAATGCGAACATTGGGTATTTATAAATCCGGATTTCCAATAGAGGCTTATCCAGTTTCAATTGGCGGAAACCGAAAATAACGAGTGAAATAACACCAACAGCAATGGTCACCATAACAACCGGATCGGTCCAGCCCATCGTACCCGCTGAACTAAATCCGTACAATACCCCGCCAAACCCTAAACTGGAAAGAGCCAACGACGCTTTATCAAGCGATATCTCTCTGTCTTGGAATGTCAGGTTCTTTAATTTGAAGATCCCTAATGTTAATGGAATCAATGCCACTGGCAGGACGATCCAGAAAAGCACACGCCATGAGTAATGTTCGACAATAAATCCGGAAAGGGTCGGCCCGATTGCAGGCGCAACGACCATAACAAGTCCGAATACGCCCATTGCGGATCCACGTTTTTCAACCGGAAATGCTGCAAGCATGACGTTCATCAATAACGGCATCATTAAAGCAGATCCGGCAGCTTGAATCATGCGCCCTGCCAGCAATACGCTGAATACAGGAGCCACTGCGGCCAATAGCGTTCCGAGTGCAAACAAGGACATCGCTACGATGAAAATTGAGCGGTTGGAATACCGCTGGATCAAATAGGCACTGGCTGGAATCAGAATTCCGTTGACCAGCATATAGCCCGTAACTAGCCACTGCGCTGTCGATGCATCGATCCCCAGATCAAGCATAATTTCAGGCAATGCTATATTCAATAAAGTTTGGTTAAAAATTGCTACGAACGCTCCCGTAAAGAGAATGGCTATAATGCCATAAGGCGTTTTTTTCTGTTCTTTCATCTTTGTGTTTCCTCCGTAAATGGTGCTCTTTATTTTTTTCTCTTTCTCCATTGCATTATTCTATACCGCCTGTATATTTTTTTCAAGCATTTTATCCGATAAAGTTAAAAACATTGATATATAAGTGTTTTGAAGTTATCATAACAGTAGACTATCGGTATAAAGGTGAGGTATATGAATCCTAAAAAACAGCAAATCCTAAATGCAGCGTATGAACTTTTCATCAATAAAGGCTATAATTCTTCTTCTATCCAAGACATATTGGATGAAGCGAATGTATCGAAAGGGACTTTTTACAATTACTTCGGATCCAAAGCAGAGTGCCTTATGGCCATCATGGATTCGATTGGCAGTGAAATCAGGCAGCGGCGAATGGCAGCTGCTGTCGGCAAGCAAGCCAATGATCCGGAAGTATTGGCGGAGCAATTGTTCATCCGCATCAAACTCAACCTTGAAAAAAATCTCTTTTCTCTCTATGAAAGCATCTTCTATTCACAAGAACCGGAATTGAAATCCTTTTCTATTAAACAGTACTCTTTGGAAATGGAATGGATTTCTTCACGTATCATCGATGTTTTCGGCAAA
This sequence comes from Planococcus wigleyi, assembly GCF_014836985.1. Lineage (GTDB taxonomy): Bacteria > Bacillota > Bacilli > Bacillales_A > Planococcaceae > Planococcus > Planococcus notacanthi. The sequence goes on from NZ_JACSPU010000008.1 coordinate 51,892, forward strand.
GAAGCGGCTCCCTATGCACTGGAAAATGCAGCATTTGTACACGGTTATGTCCAGCAGCTGATTCATATCTGGCGTCTTGTATCCGAAGATGCACTGCCGGCAGACAAGCTTTCTTCTTTCGTCATCCGGAGGCTGCAGGCGACCATCGCACTCCAAATAGCGGCTAAAGATACATTTATCGGCAACTTGAAATTGCCGCTTGCTAAATCTGCCGACAACATCGAATTAGAGGAACTGTCTCCAATGTTGGCAACATACGCCGAGAAATTGAAAAAACAGAAGAACACGCAACAGCTCGTGCAATTTTTGGCAACTGAGCTGGCTGCGGAAACTCCAAGAAAAGCACTGATCGAAAGTGTCCTTACCACGTTGGCTAATGATGACCGGACTGAAGCTGAATTGTCGATTATGATTGAACAGGTGTGGAAACATTTAGATGAAATTGCATAAAAAAGCAGCGCCTGTTAAGGACGCTGCTTTTTTCTATGGTTTTCGCCGTCCTTTGACGGCTTGTTCAAATGCATATGCGTATTCAATCAGTGTCGGTTCGCTGAATGCTTGGCCAGCAAACGTAATACCAAAAGGCTCACCCGATGGACTAAAGCCAAAAGGCACTGTAATTGATGGGAAGCCTGCAGCCGCACCTATGTTGCAGCCAAAATCCTGCGGCAATACCAACGCATCCACACCGATATTCTCCAGGACATTCTTCATTCCACGCTCTGCCGCCAAAAAGCGGTTGCGTTCCAATGCTTCGACGTATTCTCTTTCCGTTAGCATGCCGCTCATCCCATTAGCCTGCTCCAGTAAATTCTGTCCAAACTTCAGCATTTTCTCTGCATGCTCATTATTGAAAGCGATGACATCATCCAAGGAACGAATTCGTTGGTCCGGATTGGACTTCGCCAAATACGCATTCAAGTTCGCCTTGAATTCATGCAGCAACACCGCAAATCCAAGGTCTTCCTGCTCGACGCCCAGATCAACTTCGTCTACGATTTCCGCACCGCATTCACGAAGCGCATCCAACGCCTGTTCAAAAAGCTCAGCCTGTTCATCATTGATTTCTTTAAACAGCCCTCTCGCTACACCCAATGCAACACCTTGAAGCCCGTCTTTCCTCATATGGCTGCGCCAGTCATAATCCTCAAACTGAGCCGCAAATGCTGTAATCTTGTCTTCCGGATCGATGCCAATGATGACTTCCAAAAGCGCTACAGCATCTGCTACAGTCCGCCCTAAAGGACCTGGAACATCCTGTGTATGAGACAACGGGATGACGCCGCTGCGGCTCACCAACCCGACGGTGGGCTTGATTCCGACCAAACTGTTTTGTGCAGCGGGATTAATGATCGATCCCGACGTTTCTGTTCCGATTGCGCCCGCCGCCAAATTCGAAGCGACAGCTGCGGCGGACCCTGAACTTGAACCGCCCACGTCAAATTCACCATATGGATTTTTCACTTGTCCGCCTCTCGAGCTATAGCCATTGGTCATTTTATCGGACATAAAATTCGCCCATTCCGTCATATTGGTTTTGCCGAGAATCACGGCACCCGCCTGGCGCAATTTTTCCACCACTTTGGCATCTTTTAGAGCATAATGATCCTTCAATGCTAAAGACCCTGCACTGGTATGCATCTTATCACAGGTGTCCATATTGTCTTTCACCAAGACCGGAATGCCGTGCAGAGCGGAACGCGGACCGGTTTGCCGGCGCTCAAAGTCAAGCGCTTGCGCAGTCAGCAAAGCATCCGGATTCATCTCCAGTACAGCGTCTGTATTTTTGTCTCGTAACGAAATATTTTCTTTATACATGAGAACAAGTTCTTCGGAAGTGAGCTTCCCTTTGTCCATCGCCTCCTGCATTTCCTCGATTGTCATTTCATCAAGCCGTTCCTGGCGGTAGCTTTCCAATTCTTTATTGTGCATGGATTCTTCCTCCCATTTATATAAGGCATTGAAAAAAGCCGGAATCAGCCGGCTTGGTCAGTCTCTGTATAGGTTTTCATTAATTCATAGAGTGAGGTTTCATACAGCTGGCGTCCGTTGATCTTGAACACGTTCTTTTCGACCAGTCCCTGAATGATGGTTTCACGTTTATCCGTGAATTTTGACTCGGGTATCTGCACCATTTTCATCGTTCTCTCCTTCTTGATGTATTCTCTTGTCTTTACCCTCCGCTCTATACGGTTAAAACCTGTTAACATCAAATTAGCCTATTTTAACCAAAAAGTTGAAAAGAGCCCGATCAGCTTTAATAGCTGATCGGGCTCACTCCATTTATTCTGCCAACTCCAGCCACGCCACTGCTTCGCAATGAGTGGACTGAGGGAACATATCGACGGGCTGCACTTCTTTTGTGCGGTAGCCGCCGTCTTCCAATATGCGCAGATCACGTGCCAATGTTGCCGGATTGCAGGATACATAAACCACACGTGTCGGGCGCTGCTTAAGGATCGTCCGCAGCAGCTGCTCATCACAGCCTTTGCGCGGAGGGTCAACAACCAAGACATCCGCTTTCTTGCCTTCTTTGTACCAGCGCGGAATGACTTGTTCGGCTGGTCCGGCTTCAAACAAAGTGTTAGACAAACCGTTTAATTCCGCATTGCGTTTGGCATCTTCTATCGCTTGGGGCACAATTTCAACCCCCATCACGAATTCAGCCTGTTGCGCAAGGAACAAGGAAATGGTCCCGATTCCGCAATATGCGTCGATTACCGTTTCTTTTCCGGTTAATTGAGCGTATTCCAAAGCTTGGCCATAGAGAACTTCTGTTTGTTCAGGATTGATCTGGTAGAATGAACGCGCAGAAATCTCAAAACGCACATCGCCGATTTGGTCTTCTATTACATCTTTGCCCCAAAGCGTCAGGGTTTCAGCGCCAAAAATGACATTGGTTTTTTCGCTATTGATGTTTTGGACAATTGATGTCACTTCCGGAACAGTCGCCTGAATCAATTCAATGGCATGTGCCGCTTGAGGGAATTTCTTTTTCTTGGTTACCAGAACCACCATGATTTCCCCAGTAGCACGCGCTTTTCGGACCACTACATGGCGAAGCATGCCGCGGTGCGTTGCTTCCTCATAAGGCTCAATGCCCATTTCAGCCAAACTCTTTTTGAGTGACACCATTATAGCGTCGGCTTCCGGTGTCTGGATCAGGCAGATATCCGTGTCGGCAATGTCATGCGAACGCGGCTGATAAAATCCAGCAACTACTTTGCCATCTTGTGTGCCAAATGGAATCTGGGACTTATTGCGGTAGCGCCATGGATGTTCCATCCCTTTTACAGGATGTACCGGCACGTCCGGCAATTTGCCGATCCGTGTGATGGCATCGCGCACCAATTTTTGTTTGAAGGTCATTTGCCCTTCATAGGACAGATGCTGAATCTGGCAGCCTCCGCACGTGTCGAAGACCGGGCAAGGAGCTGTAACACGAAAAGGCGATGACTGTTTTATTTCAATAAGCTTTGCAAAGCCATAGGATTTCAACGTCTTCAAAACGTGCACAACTACGTCTTCCCCCGGCAACGCGCCTGGGACGAACAACGGGTAGCCTTCTACTTTCGCTACGCCTGCACCGTCATGCGTCAAATCTTCTACATGGACCGTTATCCGGTCATTTTTATTTACTGGTTTCAAAAAGTTCACTCCATTTCACATTTACTTATCATACAACAAGAAAAGAAAAAGTGCCCGTCTTAAATTCGACAGGCATAAGACATTCTAGCGAAGCGGTGTTTTTCAGCCACACTGCTGAAGTGGCTTATAACCTTAGAATTTAGGCATTAAAGTCCAGACAGGAATCAAGAACTAAAACTCTATTTAAACAGAAAAAACGCGGCAGGCAAAGGCCTGCGCGCGTCTCTATTTTTTATCTTTTGTAGCGGGGCCATCCTTCAGTGAGAACCAGAATCCGAAAATGATGGATCCGAACAAAACCAGGAATGGTGCATAAAATATCATGAAATCCTGCATGGATAATGCCTCCTTTATGCGTGGTAATCCGATTTGCCTTCGACATAATCCTTATCGAACAAGAATAAGCGGAACAATAAGTAAAGCGATGGCAGCAACAGGCATAAGCCTGCGATGAACGCGATGATCAGCGCAATGGCCATCGCTTCATTTGTAAAGCTGTCGTAAATCGTCAAATACGGATACAGCAGATATGGGTAATGCGATGCCCCATACGCAAAGAATGCGGTAAAGAATTGCCCCATCAATAAAATGAAGGCCCAGCCGTAATGGCGTTTTTTCCAAATCAAGTAGACTGTTCCCGCAAACAGCAGGAACGATACGGCGAATACCCACCATAAATCGAGGATGCGTGCAAAATGCTCCGGATTATGGCCGCGCAGTTCGTAGATGATTCCGGTTGCTGTAATGATGGCAGGACCTGCCCAGATCAATGCATATTTGCGCATCAGTTCGTTGGCTTTCAAATCGCCTGCTTTGGAAGAATACCAAGTCAGGAACACAGCTGAAATGTAAAGTACGGCCGTTAAACTCAAAACTACGATACTCCACATCAATGGGCTGGTAAATAGGGTCCAGTAATCCAGGTAAGGCTGGCCATTATCCATTTTGATGAACCCGCCTTCGGACATGGCCAATACCGGCGACAAAGCTGCCGGCAGCAATAGCCCGGACAAACCGTACATGTAGATGTATCCTCTATGGTTGATTTTTGCCCCGTAAGTCGCGAATGCGTAATAGGAACCGCGGATTGCCAGCAATATCAATGCAAGGCTCGCCGGAACCAGCAGCGTTGTGCCGTAATAAAACGCAGTCTGCGGGAAAAATCCGATAATCCCGACAAAGAAGAACACAAAGAATACGTTGGTGACTTCCCATACAGGTGACAGGTAACGTTGAATGATGCCTGTCAATATATGCTGTTTGCCGATAAATGAGCTATAGGCATTAAAGAAGCCGGCACCGAAATCAATCGATGCGACGATGACGTACAGGAACAAAAACAGCCAGAGAACGGAGATGCCGATAATTTCCAATGTCATTGTTCTTCACCGCCTTTAGCATTTTCACGTGCCGCCAATTCTTTTTCAACCGGATTGCGTCTATACATTCTGGACAAGACGACAACCGTTCCGATCCCGAGGATGATGTACAAACCAGCAAACAGGATAATCATCAAGTCCACTTGGCCGCTCGTGGTTGCCCCTTCACTGACTTTCATATGGCCTCTGAGTATCCAAGGCTGTCGTCCGACCTCTGTAAACCACCATCCTGCTTCAATGGCGATAAGCGCCAAAGGTCCTCCGGCTACAGTCAACCAGCGGAACCATTTAGCCTGGATAAATGTCCAGCCGCGCCAAGCGGCCACCACATAGACAAAGGAGAACAATGCCAACCACATGCCGATCATCACCATCGTATCAAATAGATAATGGATCCACAGCGGCGGTATTTCATCTTCCGGGAATTCATTGAGGCCAATTACTTCTGTAAACGGATTGCTGTGTGCCAAAATGCTCAAGGCATACGGGATTTTTATGGCGTACTTCGCTTCTTCCCCGTCCAACACACCGAAAAGAATCAATTCTGCTTCTTCTCCCGTTTCAAAATGCCATTCAGCAGCCGCCAATTTTTCCGGCTGGTACTCTGCTAAATATTTGCCTGAGAAATCCCCAATCAATGCCGTGGCAATGGCAAACACCAGCCCCAGTTTCATGGTGAGGAATAAGGCTTTCTTATGATAAATATGTGTCGAACCGCGCAGCATCCGGAATGCCGCGATCGAAGCCAGTAAAAATGCACTGGTCATGAAAGCAGTCGCCATGACGTGTGCCACTTTGGTCGGCACTGCCGGGCTGAACATAGCCAGCAGCGGGCTGACATTGACCATTTCACCGTTCAGCACTTCAAAACCTTGCGGCTGATTCATGAAGGCATTGACGATCGTAATGAAAACAGATGACGCTGCTGCACCCAGTGCAACTGGAATAAGCAATAGAAAATGTTTGCGTTGGTCTTCAAAGCGATCCCATGTATAAAGATAAATCCCCAGGAAAATAGCTTCAAAGAAAAATGCGAATACTTCCATGAACAACGGAAGGGCAATCACGTTCCCTGCCAGCTGCATAAAATTCGGCCATAATAGAGATAATTGCAGACCGATTGCCGTACCTGTCACAACACCTACTGCAACAGTAATGACGAATCCTCTGGCCCAACGGCGTGCCAGCAAAATGTAGTGATCGTCTTTTTTCTTAATGCCCACCCACTGGGCAATCATAATCATAAGAGGGACACCTACGCCGATCGTTGCGTAAAGAATGTGGAACGATAGAGTCAATAGCGTTAGGATGCGACTCAGAAAAGCCGGATCTTGAAAGTCCAATCTACTCGTCTCCTTTTTTATGCATTTGATTCACTGTTTCTATAGTTCCTATTGTACATCAAACCCTATTTCCAAAACGCCTCCCAAGCCTTGTTTTCCAGCCAAACTTTGAATAAGGTGTGACAAAGAAAGTAAAAAGAATTGTAATTTTTCTCAATTTTTAGTATTCTAAAGAGAACAATAAAAAAGGGTGATGCAGCATGAGAACAAAACGGAAAGTATTTGCATATATCACAAGAGGCGATGAAGAAAATCGCGAATTGCTGGTTTTCGAGTACAAAGGAGAACCGGAAGTCGGATTGCAGGTGCCGGGCGGTACAATCGAAGAAGGCGAACTGTTGATTGATGCCTTATACAGAGAAGTAAAAGAAGAAACAGGATTGCCAAGCGATGTTCTTGAATTCGTCGGGAAAATCCATAAGTATACCTACTATCCTGAGCATCAGGACAAAGCGTATGAACGGAACATCTTTCAATTTGAATACACAGGTGAACCGGTCGAACAATTTGAACACACCATTAAAAGCCATGGCCGTGACAATGGCATGACCTTGCTGTTCCGTTGGGAACCAATTAAGAACCTGCCGCAGCTTGCAGCAGAACAGGACAAAGCCATCGAACTCCTGTAAGCAAAGGATTACTTGACTTTATAAATATAAAAAGCTGGAAAACGGAGAGACACTCCATTTTCCAGCTTTTTATTTGCGGTCATGTTCCTTTAATGAATCAAGCGGGACATACATTTCAATATGGCTTGCCAGGTTTTCAAATACCGCCGGCAAGACGCCGCCGTATTCCCCATCCAAATTCAAGAGCACCCGTTCTTCTGTCGTCACTGTAATTTTACTGGCTTTCGCATAAATGACATGAGGGTCCGACAAATGCTCTCCCCGCAAAGCCAAAGAGGCAACACGGATAAACTCCGCCATATTGAGCTCTTTCAAAATCAGCAACGTGAATTTGCCGTCATTGATGCTGGCATCTGGTGCCAGTTTTTCAAATCCACCAACCGAATTGGTCAAACCGATTAAGAACATCATGGCACTGTCATCAAAAATCTGGCCATCGTATTCAATTCGGACGCGCGAAGACCGGATTGAAGGCAACATTTCGATGCCTTTCAAATAATAAGCCATTTGGCCAAGAACCGTTTTCAGTTTGCTTGGCACTTCATAAGTCAACTCGGTGATTCTTCCGCCGCCTGCAATATTGATGAAATACCGATCATCGTTCATCAAGCCGATATCCACTGGAATTGAATCCCCTTTGAGAATAATATCAACAGCCTTGTTGATATCACGCGGAATATGGACAGCACGCGCAAAATCATTCGTCGTCCCCATCGGTATCAGGCCCACTTTCGGCCGGTTCTCGAATTTAGCAATCCCTGAAATGACTTCATTCAGTGTGCCATCTCCTCCGACGGCGATCACCAAATCAAAATTTCGTTCTACGGCAACTTTAGCAGCTTGTATTGCATCACCTTCACAAGTCGTTGCATGACAGGAAGTTTCGTATCCGGCCTGTTCCATTTTCTCCAGAACCTCGGGCAAATGTTTACGGAATAATTCACGGCCGGAAGTTGGATTGTATATTATGCGTGCACGTTTCATCAGATTCAGCCTTTCTGGACTTCCTATAAAAATAAGACAGGAAAAATTTGTGGACTCCTTGTTAACACTGTCCTGCAGGATGTCTGTCCTTTTTTTGCGGACAGCGTCCCTTGTTTATTTTAAGGCCGTTTCAAATGCCTTGCGCAAATCTTCATAGACAATATTCCAAAACTCTTCGTTGTAAACAAAGCCATCTGAAATTTCACTAATGACCGTCTTCATGTGAAGGTCGTATTGCGGATCTCCCTTTTCAGGCAGAACCGATTTCTTCTCATCGACGAATTCCTGCACTTTAGATGCTCGCGGGCCCCAGTCTCCCAATACCTGGCCATCTTCCGACAGGAGGATGTATTTCGGAATGGAACGTCCTCCATTCGTTAAATAACGATCCATCAATTCCAAGTTTTCGTCACGGTATACACAATGGACATCCAAGTCAGCCGCATCCGCGATTTTCCGCAAGATGGCATTGTTCATCATGGCATCCCCGCACCAGTCTTCTGTAATGACCAGTACATGAGGCTTTTTCTCTTTCAGCAACGCCATGAATCCCGGATCCTCAGGCAATTCAAACTTTTCGTATATACTGTAAGACTTTTGTTGATTTGACTCCATTTGAGCCATATAACTTTCCAACGTAATGCCTTGTGCAAAATATTCCTGTTCGGTCATCATCTAATCACTTCTCCTTTGTCTGCTTTACTGGTGGCCAGCCGGGCGATAACCCCGTTTGGATCTTTTCCAAATCCATAATGAATTAAGAAAATTCCATTGACTGTAATTTCGCTTTATCCTCAGTTTACTGTTCTCCAGCAAAGTCTTCAAGGCTCAGATGCAGAAATAGCCTTTTCCAGCGCTTTATTCGAAGAATTAGCACGACACTCGTTTTAAAGACGACTCGGCCCCATGCTAAGTTCCCCAGAGCTATGGCCAGTCTAAATACTCATATTTTGTACCTGTAAATCGATAAAAAAAGAGCGGCCCTTTACGGACCGCCCTTTTACTAGTGGTATCTTTTATCGTTTTGCAATTTCTGCAAGAAGGATTTTATTGAGCAATGGCGGATTTGCCTGCCCTTTCGTCTGCTTCATGATCTGCCCGACAAGGAAACCGATCGCGCGGTCTTTGCCGTTTTTGAAGTCTTCAATCGATTGTGGGTTGTTGTCGAGTGCTGCTGTGACAAATTCACGCAATGTGTTTTCATCTGAGATTTGGACAAGCCCTTTCGCTTTGACGATATCGTTCGCGTCGCCGCCTTTTTCAATCAATTCCTTAAAGACTTTCTTGGCGATTTTAGATGAAATGGTGCCATCCGTAATCAATTTGATCATGCCAGCCAAACCTTCAGGAGTCAAAGCCGTATCTTCCAGCTCTTTTTGTTCAGCATTCAAGTAAGCTGATACTTCACCCATCAGCCAGTTCGAAGCCAGTTTGGCATCAGCGCCGGCAGCTACTGTCGCTTCAAAGAAATCGGAAATTGGTTTTGCCAATGTCAGAACCATAGCATCGTACGAAGACATGCCAAGCTCCGTAACATAGCGGGCTTTGCGGGCATCCGGCAATTCCGGAATTTCAGCACGGACGCGCTCCAGCCATTCATCATCAATGACAATGTCGACCAGATCCGGTTCCGGGAAGTAACGGTAATCATCAGATCCTTCTTTGATGCGCATCAACAAGGTTTTGCCTGTTGATTCGTCGTAGCGGCGTGTTTCCTGTTCGATGATCCCACCTGATAGCAGAACCTGCTCTTGGCGAATCTGTTCGTGCTCAATGCCTTTGCGGACGAAGTTGAATGAATTCAAGTTCTTCAATTCGGTCTTCGTGCCGAATTCATCCTGGCCGAACGGACGAAGCGAAATGTTCGCATCGCAACGCAGCGAACCTTCTTCCATGCGTACATCTGAAACACCTGTGTACTGAATGATTGCTTTGATTTTTTCCAGGTAAGCGTAAGCTTCGTCAGCTGTGCGGATATCAGGTTCCGAAACGATTTCGATCAACGGTGTCCCTTGGCGGTTAAAGTCGACCAAGGAATGGCCATTGCCGGTATGCGTCAGTTTCCCTGCATCTTCTTCCATGTGAAGGCGCGTGATGCCGATGCGTTTCTTCTCGCCTTTTACTTCGATTTCAATCCAGCCGTGTTCGCCGATTGGCTGATCGAATTGAGAAATCTGATAAGCCTTCGGGTTATCCGGGTAGAAATAGTTTTTCCGGTCGAATTTGGTATGGCGGGTAATTTGGCAGTTTAATGCAAGTGCAGCTTTCATTGCCCAATCCACTGCCGTTTTGTTGACGACTGGCAGAACGCCTGGATAACCAAGGTCAATCACGTTTGTGTTCGTGTTCGGCTCTGCGCCGAAATGAGCCGGTGCAGGAGAGAACATTTTGGATTCTGTTTTAAGTTCTACATGGACTTCAAGTCCGATGATCGTTTCAAAGTTCATTTTGCTGCTCCCTCCCATGTTTGAGGAGTTTTTTTATGGAAATCGGTCGCTTGCTCAAAAACATCAGCCACACGATATACGGTTTCTTCGTCAAAATATTTCCCGATGATCTGCAAGCCAAGCGGCAAGCCGTTGTCGAATCCACAAGGAACGGAAATGGCAGGTACGCCAGCCAAGTTTACTGGAATCGTTAAAATATCATTGGCATACATCGTCAATGGATCGTCGATGATTTCACCGATTTTAAACGCCGGTGTCGGCGTTGTCGGACCGATGATGACATCGTATTTTTCAAAAGCATCATCAAAGTCTTTTTTGATCAGCGTACGGACTTTTTGTGCTTTTTTGTAATATGCATCGTAATAGCCTGAGCTTAATGCATAAGTGCCAAGCATAATGCGGCGCTTGACTTCATCGCCAAAGCCTTCAGAACGGGTATTCATGTAAAACTCCAGCAGGCTTCCGGCTTTTTCCGTGCGGTAGCCATAACGGATGCCGTCAAAGCGGGAAAGATTGGAAGATGCTTCAGAAGAAGCCAATAGATAGTAAGTCGCCAACGCGTATTTCGAATGAGGAAGTGAAATCTCTTCACAGATGGCGCCTCTTTCTTCAAGCACTTTCAAAGCGTCAAGAGCAGCTTGTTTTGCAGCTTCGCCGACACCTTCACCAAAATACTCTTTTGGAACACCAATGCGCAGTCCCGTAATGTCGCCTGTCAAGGCAGCAGCAAAATCCGGAACTTCTACATTGGCAGAAGTTGAATCCTTGTCATCATGCCCTGAAATGGCATTCAACAATAAAGCATTATCTTTAACGGTTCTTGTGATCGGACCGATTTGATCCAACGAAGAAGCGTAAGCGATCAAGCCAAAGCGCGAAACACGGCCATAAGTCGGTTTCATGCCAACTACACCACAGAATGCAGCAGGCTGCCGGATCGATCCGCCGGTATCTGATCCCAGAGTGAATGGTACTTCTCCAGCAGCGACTGCAGCAGCAGAACCGCCTGAAGAACCGCCTGGCACTGTTTCAAGATCCCATGGGTTTTTCGTTTTCTTGTAATACGAGTTTTCATTGGAAGAACCCATTGCGAATTCATCCATATTCAATTTCCCGACAGTCACCATTCCAGCTTCTTTCAATTTTTCTACAACCGTTGCGTTATAGATTGGATTGAAACCTTCTAGAATACGGCTGGAAGCTGTTGTTTCCAAGCCTTCTGTTACAATATTGTCTTTTACTCCAATCGGCAAACCAAATAACGGCCCGCGTTCAGCAAAAGGCACTTTGTCCATTTCTGCGGCCTGTTCGGTTGCGCGTTCTTTGTTCAATGCAAGAAATGCATCCACTTTTGGTTCAAGAGCTTCGATGCGGTCAAACGCCTGTTGCGTCATTTCAGCAATCGTCGTTTCTTTTGTATGTATCATTTCCTGCAATTCTGCAGCTGTTTTATCCACTAATGACATCTATGGTTCCTCCTTCCGGTTATTCCAGGATTGTTGGGACTTTTACTTGTCCGCCTTCATGTTCTTTTACGTTTTTCAACATCAATTCGCGGTCCAATCCAGGGATGGATTTGTCTTCGCGCAATACATTGACCATCTGCAAGACATGAGTGGTCGGCTCGACGTTTTCTGTATCCAGTTCATTCAGCAACTCCATTGCATTCGTAATTGCTTCCAATTGATCTGCAAAATGCTCCGCTTCTTCATCAGTAATTGCCAATCTCGCCAAATGAGCGACTTCGATTACTTCTTCTTTAGTCATTTTCGCCATTTTTCTACACCTCCGGATTCAGTAAACATACGCTATATCATAACATTTTTCTAAAAAAATGAATAGGGACAGCCGCATGGCCATCCCCGTTTTCATGCAATTTATTCGTAAATGTGAACAAATGGTTCGGTTTCTCCTGCTTTTCGCAAGACCAACGCTTCTGGTCCGTTGGTAGAGGTTACACTGACTTCGATCAGTACGTTTTCAGGGAAATGATCCACGACCAGTCCCGTGACATATTGTGTAAATCCGATCACTTCGGCAGCGCCATAGAATTGGATTGGGATTTCAATCTTTAATTCTTTCAATTGGTTTTCCTGATAATGACCAGTACCGATGACACTGGTGAAATTGGAAAAGTAGATTTCAACGTCCTGCTTGAAGTTGCGGAATGCCGTATCGATATCACGGTAACGTTCATCCGAACCGGAAGTAGGAAACAACACGTTGTTTTCGTTTACTGCGTTCCAGCCGGCAATAGCTTGTTCGCCTCCCGGGGCAGCACCATATGAGAAGTAGGTTCCGGGCACCATAGTATTTCGCGAGTTTTGTTTAAAGAGACCCACTACAATTGGAACGTCTCCCAAACCTTCTTTTTCACGCAGGCGCTTGACGATTTCATCAGCCATGCGCTTGCCTTCTTTCTCAATCTGCTCTTGTGGAATTTCCTCTTCATAGGCGATATCGTTTTCCGAACTGTAGTAAACCGAGTTCAATGCAAGCCCGACCGAAATTCCGCCGAGCCTTATGGTGTCTTCTTTTGTCTTCACCAAATAATTCTGTTCAATGACATGGGCAAGGATTTCCGCAGGCGGACGTTCGCCTGCTTTTTTTTGCTCACCTGAGCGGCCGTCTGCAGGATTCAACCCCGCCGGATTGTCTTTGCTCGTACGCTGCAGCCAAGAAGTCACATCTTCATCAGTGATCATTTGGCCTTCCTGAAAATAATAATCGTCAGGAGAAAATTGCTTCTGCGACAAACGCAGCAACCCGTTTTCGGTTTCGGCAATATCATAGCGGGAGTTCAGCCGATTAACGATTTTCCCTCTTGTAGCGCTTTCCTTATATGGCAGAAGTGTACGGTAAAACTGATCGTCCAACTGCATGCTTGGAATAATGGCCGTCTCGACTTCTTCTTTTTCATTTATCACTTCCGCTTCCTCATCAGTCCCGGAAGGAACACATCCCGTTAACAGCAGCAAGCTGATCGGAATCCACCATATGCGTTTCATCTTAAAATCCCCTTATTTATTCAATTCCTCAATGAGACGTTCTTCGTCCCAAATGGCCACCTTCAGCTCGAGTGCTTTGTCGAGCTTGGAGCCCGCCTCTTCACCGGCAATCAGCAAATCGGTTTTCTTGCTGACGCTTCCTGACAGTTTGCCGCCGAGCGCTTCAATCTGTGCGCTGGCTTCCTGTCGCGTCATTTGTTCCAATTTGCCAGTCAAAACGATTTTCTTGCCTGCGAAAGCATTGGCGCCTGCCTCTACGCGGATGCGTGTGCCGGTGTATGTTAAGTTGACGCCTGTCTCGCGCAAACGTTCCATCAATGCGCGAACTTCTTCATTATCAAAATACGTGACAATGGAATCGGCCATCTTTTCGCCAATTTCATGGATTTCAACCAGTTCTTCCTTGGACGCTGCCATCAGCTGTCCCATGGTTCCGTAATGCTCGGATAGAATGCGGGCTCCTCTTTCGCCAACATGGCGGATGCCCAAACCGAACAGCAGCTTCTCCATTGAGTTGCTTCTGGAAGCATCGATCGCCGCAATCAGGTTGGAAGCTGACTTATCGCCCATGCGATCCAACTCAAGCAATTGGTCCTTGGTCAGTTTATAGATGTCGGAAATATCCCGGATCAGGCCTTCCCGGTACAATTGCTCAATCACTTTTTCGCCCAGCCCGTCAATATTCATGGCATTGCGGGATACAAAATGAATCAGCCCTTCCGTTATTTGTGCAGGGCATTGCGGATTGACGCACCTAAGGGCTACTTCTCCTTCAATACGGACAAGCTCGCTGTCACAGGCCGGACAGTTTTCGGGCATCTCAAAAGGAAGTTCTTCTCCTGTCCGCTGCTCAACGATAGCCGAAACCACTTCCGGGATTATATCTCCCGCTTTTCGGATAATGACTTTGTCGCCGATGCGAATATCTTTTTCCTTAATTAGATCTTCGTTGTGCAATGAAGCCCGTTGGACAGTCGTTCCTGCAACAGCTACCGGATCCAGTATGGCTGTCGGCGTAACGACACCTGTCCGTCCGACACTCAATTCAATGTCGCGGACAATGGTCATGACTTCTTCTGCAGGAAATTTATAGGCAGTGGCCCATTTCGGGCTTTTCGCTGTAAATCCAAGGTCCTGCTGATGAAGAAAACGATTGACTTTGATGACGATGCCGTCAATTTCATAAGACAGCTTGGTCCGGCTTTCTGTCCATTTCTCGATATAAGCCAAAACTTCTTCCACAGTTGAGCACACTTGGCGCTCCTGATTGGTCTTGAATCCGAGCTCACTCAGGTAATTGAGCGATTCATCATGTTCAGTCAAACCATAGGTCTCTCCGTCTCCTCCGATTCCGTAGATGAAGACGTCGAGATTGCGGCTTGCTGCAATTTTCGGGTCCAACTGGCGTAGTGAACCTGCTGCCGCATTGCGCGGATTGGCAAACAGCTCTTCACCGCGTTCTCCCCGCTGCTCATTCAAAGCATGGAAGGATTTTTTCGGCATGAAAACTTCGCCGCGCACTTCAAGCGTCACCGGCTGCTTTAATTTTAAAGGAATTGCACGGATCGTCCGCAGATTGACGGTTATGTCTTCACCGATACGGCCGTCTCCGCGTGTTGCGCCTTTGACGAATTTACCGTCTTCATACATCAGCGACACGGCAAGTCCATCAATTTTCAGTTCACAGACATATTCGATTCCGTTTCCAGCTCCACTGCGCACCCGTTTATCGAATTCACGCAGATCCTCTTCGCCGAAGACGTTCGATAAACTCAACATCGGCCGCTCATGCGTCACTTTGTCGAAATTGGAAATCGGCGTTCCGCCGACGCGCTGTGTCGGCGAATCCGGAAAAATCAAATCGGGATACAGTGTTTCCAAGTCGATCAATTCATTCAGCAATTGATCATAGATGGCATCCGGTACAGCCGGCTTATCCAATACGTAATAAGCATGGCCATAGTTCCGGAGCAGTTCGTTCAGTTCATTTACACGTTCTTCCGCTTTTATGCGATCCATAGGGTTTCCTCCCGATTATACTTTTTCAATCGGCGCAAATTTGGCCAATAGGCGTTTGATGCCGACAGGGCTTGGGAAAGCGATATCCAGTTCCATTTGTTCGCCTTCGCCTTTGACGCTGACGACCATGCCGGTGCCCCATTTTTTATGTTTCGCTTTATCGCCTGTTTGCCAACCGTGCTTATCGCCACCCGATTGCTGGTAGGCAGGACGCGATACAGCGAGACGCTTCGGTGCCTGCTTATAGCTGGTCGCAGCTCCGGCCCGGTGATGGGCTGTCGTTTGTTCAATCAGTTCCTCCGAAATCTCCGAGATGAATCGGGACGGCATATTGTAATTGCTTTTCCCGAATAGCGTGCGGGAAGACGCATGCGTCAAATACAGCCGTTTCTCAGCACGGGTGATGCCGACATAAGCCAGGCGCCGCTCTTCCTCCAATTCCTCGTCGTCATTATTTGACCGTGAATGCGGAAAAACGTTTTCTTCCAGGCCGATGATGAAGACCACAGGGAATTCCAATCCTTTCGCTGCGTGCATCGTCATCAAAATGATCGGACCGTCTGCATCTTCCTCGTCATCCAAGGAATCGATATCTGAAATCAATGCCAAATCTGTCAGAAAGGCAACCAGTGATTTATCATCGCTTTGTTTTTCAAATGCTTTTGTCACCGACAGGAACTCTTCCAGGTTTTCAAGGCGGCTTTCGCCTTCAATCGTTTTGTCGATTTGCAGCATGTGCCGGTAGCCTGATTTTTTCAGCACTTCCTCCACCAATTCCGTTACCGACAAATACTCCTGCATTTGCGTAAAGCTGTCGATCATCGTGCGGAACTCGAGGGCGGTCTGTGCCGTTTTAGGGGTCAGCCCCATAAAATCGGCTTCCTGCAAAGCATCCATGATGGTGCGGTCCTGTTCAATCGCAAAACGCGCCATCTTCTCAAAAGAAGTCGCCCCAATGCCACGCTTCGGTTCATTGATGACACGGGCCAATGACAAATCATCGTCATTATTGGCAATCAACCGCAAATACGCCAGCAAGTCTTTGATTTCCTTGCGGTCGTAGAACTTCGTTCCACCGACGATGGTATAGGACATATTCGATTTGACGAACATCTCCTCCATGATACGGGATTGTGCGTTGGTCCGGTAAAGGATTGCAAAATCCGAAGTCTTATAATGTTCTTCATCCATCAATTTCTGTATCGTCTGCACGACAAACTGTGCTTCCTGGCGCTCGTCTCCCGCTTTATGCAAAGTGATTGCCGGGCCTTCATCGTTGTCGGTGCGCAACTCTTTCGGATAACGGCTGGTGTTCTTCTGGATCACGTCGTTTGCTGCTTGCAGAATGCGCTTAGTCGAGCGGTAATTCTGCTCGAGCATGATCACTTTGGCATTCGGGTAATCTTTTTCAAATGACAGGATGTTGGTGATATCCGCTCCGCGCCAGCGATAGATCGACTGATCCGAATCCCCGACCACGCAAATATTCTTGAATTTGCTGGCCAACTTCTGGACCAATTGGTATTGGGCATTGTTGGTATCCTGGTATTCATCGACGTGGATGTAATGGAATTTATTCTGGTAATATTCCAGCACTTCCGGGACCGTATTGAATAAATTCAACGTCGTCATAATCAGATCGTCAAAATCGAGCGATTGGTTTTTCTTCAGGCGTTTTTCGTAAGCCAGATAAACTTCAGAAACCGTCTTTTCATACGGATTGAACTGATTCATGTCAGCTGCAAATTGCGCCGCATCGATGCATTCGTTTTTCGCCGATGAAATGGCATTCAGCATCGTCCGAGGTTCATATTGTTTCGGATCCAGGTTCTGCTGTTTCAAGACATTCTTGATGACTGTCAGTTGGTCGGTCGTATCCAGAATCGAGAAATTCTTTGACATGCCCATGCGGTCGATATCGCGACGCAGAATCCGTACGCACATCGAGTGGAACGTTGAAGCCCACATGCGCTGCCCTGTTCCATGCCCCAGCAATCCATCAATGCGGTTCCGCATTTCGCGCGCTGCTTTATTGGTGAAAGTAATCGCCAGGATATTGGATGGGTAAACTTGTTTTTCCAGCACCAAATAAGCGATGCGATGTGTCAGCACGCGTGTTTTCCCTGAGCCTGCACCCGCCATGATCAATAGGGGGCCTTCAGTCGTTTTGACCGCTTCCGCTTGTTCCGGGTTCATTCCGTTCAGTAAGTTCTTCGTTATTAATTCCATTGTGCACCACCTCGAACATTCGTTCTTATTATTATAGCGATTAGTCAGCCGTTTCCGCAACTGCCTCTACGGTTTCAATCGCTTTTTCGATGTTTTCATAAATGATATTGCCGACGACGATGGTATCAGCAGCAGCAAGTGCTGCTCTCGCCTTATCAGCTGAATCGATTCCGCCTCCGTAAAACATACGGGTTTCGTCCAGAACTTCTTTCACTTTCCCTGCCAGTTCCATATCGCCGTAAATGCCGCTGTACTCCAGATAAAAAATGGGCAGCCGGAAAAAATGTTCGGCCAGCCGGGCATAAGCCACGACATCATCCGCCGATAAATCCGTTTTGGCTCCGGTCAGTTTGGCGGCTTTACAGTCCGCATTCAAAATGCAATAGCCTTCCGCCACCATTTCGTCCCATTCCAATATCTCACCGTATTCTTTAATAGCTTGATGATGGAAACCTTTGATCCACTGCGGATCATCACTGTTAAGCACCGTCGGGATGAAATAGTAATCAAAGCCGGGCGCGACAGAATCAATTGTCGACACTTCCATAACGATCGGCAGATTATAAATTTGTATGCGTTCCGTCAATTCAAGGACATTGTCGAGTGTGACATTATCACTGCCGCCAATCAAGATGGCATCGGTCCCGGATCTGCAAATTCGTTCCAAATGTCCATCCGTAATCTCTTTAGCCGGATCTAATTTAAAGACATGCCGCCATGTTTTGAAGTCCATTTAATTTCACCTGACTTTACATCGATTATCATCTATTTATTATAACAAAAAAACCGAACAGAGTCGGTTCTCTGTTCAGTCTTTTGGAAGTTCAAACGGTTTTTCGTCGGGATACAGGCGCCCAAGCATTTCATCATAGCCATCATTTCCGTAGTTAAGGCAACGGCGGACACGTGAAATAGTCGCGGTACTGGCACCCGTTTCATTCTTGATTTTTTCGTATGTTTTTTTCATACGAAGCATATGTGCTACTTCCAAACGCTGTGACAGCGATTGAATTTCACTGATTGTGCATAGATCATCGAAAAAGCGGTAAGCTTCTTCCTTATCCTTCAAAGCCAGGATCGCTTCAATCAGCTGATCTGTCTGATGGCCTCTGATTTTATCAACTTGCATGCAGCTTCATCATCCTTTCATTGCTACGAACATCAAGGCGTATAGCTGACGGACTGTTCCATACCGGGTGCAGTCGGAACAACATGGAACCAGGTTTTCCCCGGCACCAATTTCACCGTCTCACCGTCTTCTGTCGGTACGGGCATCCCGTCTATCGAACTCCATTCTATTTCACGGACGCCGCCCGCCTGGAACAACAGCGCTTTTCCACCGTTTTCCAGATCAATTGACTGGCGCCCTTCAGAATCGACAGTTTCGTGCGGCGCTTCAAAAACCAAAACATTTGAGACTTTCACTGTTTCCAAGGTCTCTTTATCGGTTGTCGGTACGCCACCGGACGATCGGCTGTATAGATGTGACTTGCTGTCATATGTATACTCATTGAAAAACAACTCGTTTGTCCCGTACGCTACGCTTACCGAAAGAGCCTGTTCCTTAAGTTTAGCATTTTCCGCCGAGTCATAGAAATAATAAGGTGATTTCCATCTGTATTCAGTTGAAGCCTGCACATTCCCCATGGCTGTTTCGATATTTTCCGCAGTGATATAAGAGTTATGGGGAGCAACACGATCGCTTGACCGCTGAAACAAAGTGCCATCATGTTGAATGCCATTCACGTGGTCAACCACCCCAGATTCCAGCATCACTTGAGCAGCGGGGCTGTAGCCATGAGCAACAAAAAAAGCATCAGAAGCAGCTGCCAACTCGACAAAATACTCCCTTGCACTGCGGATGGGACCAATGGTTTCCGGAAAATCACTTTGGTACAAAGCCAAAAACCGGGTGATGTCGTATTCTGCAATCATTTCAAAAACCATATCCGCTTCACCCAATCCGGTTTGCGGACGGGCATCCGGATGATTATTGATGACTGCCATGACCGTTCGGCGATTGGTCGGAGGAGTCGCTTTTTCACCAGTGTATGGGGCAATTGTCAATGAGTTCTCCACCGGTGGCTGCTCTTCCGGGTCTTCTTTCATGATTATCCAAAAACCTGCAGCAAATACAGCGAGCACCAGTAAAATAAGCATGGCAAAAATCCAATTCTTCATATCATTACCTCATGAACGCCGGAAACAGGATCTTTTTATTCATGACATCGTAAATGCCTTTTTGTGTCACGCGGACATATGGCAGATGAGTCGCCTGCAAAAACAGCAAGGTATAAACAGCATCGCCATGCTTGTAGCCGCGTTCTTTCAATGCTTTCTTCAAGGCCTGTTCCTGGACGATCAATTGTTCCATCGGCAAATCCGACATCACTCCGCCATAGGGCAGCGGCAGAGATTCTATAATCTCTCCATTTTCCGTCAGGATGATGCCGCCTTTCAGGCGTTTCAATTCATTGAAGGCAATCCACATATCTTCACGATTTTTGCCGATCAGGATAATATCGCCCGTCGTCGTATAGGAAGATGCGAACCCATCAAGTCCCGGTGCGAAACCTTTAATCAATGTATTGACGCGCCATTTGCCTTTTTTATCGATCAGCATTAAAAAGCTTTCATCATGTGTTTTTGATAAATTGGAGTCATGCGTGTCAACACTGACAGAATAGGGTTTCGTGATGACATCATTGACCATTTCAATACCGAAAGGCATCGAAAACTGGAAGTCGTCATCCGTCAGTTCATAGTCGATTTCAAGATCCGGAAAAATCGACCAATCGATATCTGGTAAAGACAGGACTTTTTCTCCGTCTTTCTTCAGCCAAACCCCTTTTGAAATAACACCTGAAGGGACCGGATTTTCTAATGTATCAAGAATGTTCAAGTTGGCGTAACGGCCTGTCGCAATCAATCCGTGGAGGCTTGTTACGTTGTAATAACGGGCGACATTATAAGATGCCATCATATAGGCGTCGATCGCCGGTACACCGGCCTCCAGGGCGATTTTGATGCACAGGTCCATGACACCATCCAAATGAAAGGCTGGCGTTGAACCGTCTGTCGTCATCATCAATTTATCGAAGACGTTCAACTCGCGCTCGACAATCCCTTTCAGCAAATGCGGAAGATCCGGCCGAATGGAAGAGTGGCGGAGTGTGACTCCATAGCCATGAAGCAGGCGCATTTCCACTTCATCCACAGTCATCGCTTCATGGTCGCCATCTGCTCCAAGCAGCCGCATGCGAGCCAATGTTTTCTCTGACGCACCTGGGAAATGCCCTTCAATTTTTTTCAGCCCCATTTTGGCTTTTTGGATCCAGTACAGCATCTGGTCGTCACCCGCCATCAGTTTCGGCCAGCCCGTCAATTCGCCGCCGAGCAATACATCTTGGCGATCCAGCCATTCGCCCACTGATTTGGAAGTGAATAATCGGTCTTCCTCATTCAACTCTGTCTGGGAATCAAAACGCGTCCACCAATAAAAACTGAACGGCAATTCCGCCATCTGGTCCAACAATGAAAACGCTTTCTCATTTTCCAATGCTAAAAAAAGCGTGAGGTTATCGGAAAGGAACATCGTCGTTCCGCCCTGTGCCGCATGATCGGCAAAGCTTATGGGATTGTATAACTGTGAAGGATGGACATGAGGTTCTATGTATCCAGGAACGATGTATTTGCCGGTCATATCTGCTACTTCCGTCGAAGCATCCACTTTCGGCATTTCTTTTCCTGCATAGACGATACGATCATCAGCAATCCATATATTTCCTGTCATCCATTTCTTAAAAATTCCATGAAGATATGTTGCGTTTGTCAAAACGAGATCCGGCGCTGTTTCTTTTGTAACAATTTTCAACTGTTTGCGAATCTCTGTATTTTTCCATAGAGGATTAACCATTTGCCGGCACCTTCTTTCTACAAGTTCAATACTTAATATAGTAGCATAATTATGCACGCAATTACAGGTTTTGCCTGCAAAAACACGAACATTCTGATTAAATCCGGACACAAAAAATCCACGCAGAATGCGTGGATCTTAGAAATTCATTATTTTTCAACAGGATCGCTGAATGGTTTTAAGACATCTGTTTTTTCTTCTTCCTGGAAAGTCAAAACGTCTGCAACCGAATCATAAGATTCGCCGTAGAACTGTTCGTCTTTATAGGTATGGATATCCTGATACATTTTCTTCATGCCTTCGAAAATCTCTTCTTCTGTTTCTCCCCCCGGAGTCCAGTAAAGGATTTCCATTGAATTTTCTTCCCCCGTCGCCAAAGAACGACGGCAATATCCAATCGATGATGCGTGTTCGAATCCTTCGCGCGCATAAAAACGCAGGCGTTTTTCCGTGTCAGTGTCTTCGTAATTGACCGGTTCTACTTCAAGGATGATCGGTTTGTTTTTATCCTTCAACATTTGAAGCGTCTTTTTGCCAAGTCCCATGCCGCGTGATTCTTTTGATACGAATAAATAATCGACAAACGTGAAATTCGGGAATTCCGCATACATCAACACATGATAAGGACCCTCATCTTTGTAATAGACGCTGCCTTTTTCCTTCAATAACGTATCCATATGCTCTTTTGATTTCATTTCTTCGACTGGAAAGTACTGATTTAACTTTTCATACCAATTCATAATCTGTCTCCTTTCAAGTTTAAGTGCCCTGCTGATTTTGTTTCTGGGGTCGTAATGGGTTTGCCATTCTGGAGTTTAAATAGAGGTAAACGTGGGCTGTTGAAAATCCTCAACTTTACTTTTATCACCTAAGGACAGGCAATAAAAAAAATGACACATCTTCTTGTCGAATTTGTGTCACCTAAAATTATATCATATAAAAAATCATTATGCACGCCATCCGATGTCCGTTCGGTAGAAAAAGCCATCCCAAGGCAGGCTGTCCAGTTGTTCATACACTTTGTCCTGAGCGCCCCGGATAGAAGGCCCACTCGCTGAAACGAGCAGCACACGCCCTCCATTGCCGGCATATCCACCGTTCAAACGCTTCGTGCCTGCATGTGTCACTTCAACGCCGGAAAGCTTTGATAGGTCAGGCAAAGGAGTGCCTTTTTCGACTGTTTCCGGATAGCCCTCCGCTGCAATGACTACACCAAGCACTGCCTGATCATCCCATTCCAACTCGGCCGGCTTTCCGCTCAAAATCGCAGCCATAAAGAGACCAAAGTCAGATTTCATGCGCGGCAGGACCACCTGCGTTTCCGGATCTCCAAAACGCGCGTTGAATTCGATGACTTTTGGGCCTTGTTTGGTCAAAATGACTCCAGTATAAAGAATGCCATTAAAAGGCGTCCCTTCCGATGCCATTGCCTGGACTGCCGGTTCCACAATTTTTGTGAAAGTCTCATCGACAATTTCCTGTGATATTTGAGGAACAGGCGAGTAGGCACCCATGCCGCCGGTATTCGGTCCACGGTCTCCATCAAATGCCCGCTTATGGTCCTGCGAAATGACCATCGGATAAATCCGGCCAGCCTGGACAAATGACATGAACGAAAACTCTTCGCCATCCAAAAATTCTTCAATGACCACTTTGGATCCCGATTCGCCGAACTTCTGCCCTTCCAGCATGTCATTGACAGCAGAAACAGCCTCTTCCTCCGTTAACGCCACAACGACTCCTTTACCGGCTGCCAGACCATCTGCTTTAATGACAATCGGTGCTCCGTGCTGACGGATAAAAGCGATGGCTGGAGCAACTTCTGTAAAAGTTTCATAGCCAGCAGTCGGAATGCTGTATTTCTCCATCAATTCTTTCGCGAAAGCTTTGCTGCCTTCAATTTGTGCAGCTTGTTTGGATGGACCGAAAATGCGCAGCCCTTTGGCTTCAAAAAAGTCGACGATGCCTTCTGACAATGGCTGTTCAGGACCAACAAAACTGAAGTCCACTCCTTGCTGTTGAGCAAAGTCCGCCAGACCGGCAAAATCCATTTCATCGATTGCCGCTATTTCAGCGTCTTCCTGCATCCCATCATTTCCAGGAGCTGCAAAAACTTTCGTGACCGACGGGGATTTCGAGAACTGCCGGACAATGGCATGTTCCCTTCCGCCTCTTCCAATAACCAATACCTTCATTTTGCTCCACCTCGATTAATGTTTGAAATGACGGACGCCTGTAAAGACCATGGCAATCCCGTATTCGTTCGCTTTATCGATCGAATCCTGATCTTTCTTGGATCCGCCCGGTTGGATGATGGCTTTAATGCCTGCTTGTGCAGCAGCTTCCACTGTATCGTTCATCGGGAAGAATGCGTCTGATGCCATGATGGCTCCTTGAGCTGCTTCGCCCGCCTGCTCCAACGCAATTTTAGCCGATCCTACGCGGTTCATTTGGCCCGCACCGATCCCTAATGTCATCTCCGAATTGCAGACGACGATGGCATTCGATTTAACATGCTTCACAACACTCCAACCAAGCTTTAGCGCTTCAAGCTCTGCTGCTGTCGGCTGGCGTTCTGTTGCGATGTGGATATCTGCATCATCATATCCGTAGACATCCGGCTGTTGGATCAACAAGCCGCCTTCAACGGTAACGGTGTTCCATTTGTCTGTGGTTTGGCTATCGAATGGAATCGTCAAAAGACGGATGTTCTTCTTTTGTGTCAGCAATTCGATGGCTTCATCTGAAAATGCTGGAGCGATGATGATTTCAAGGAAGATCGTCGCCAATTGCTTGGCTGTCTCTGCATCCACTTCACGGTTCAATGCCACAATCCCGCCAAAAATGGAAGTTGAGTCGGCTTCGTAAGCTTTTGTGAAAGCATTTGCAATCGTTTCGCCTGTACCGACGCCGCATGGGTTCATGTGTTTGACAGCGACTGCTGCAGGCATCTTGAATTCTTTAATGATTTGAAGAGCAGCATTGGCATCCTGGATATTGTTATAGGAAAGCTCTTTGCCATGCAATTGGTCGGCATTGGCAATTGAAAAATCCGATCCAAGCGGGCTGCGGTAGAAAGCGGCTTTTTGGTGAGGGTTTTCCCCGTAGCGAAGCGTTTGGGACAATTCATAAGTAAGCGTCAATTGATCCGGGTATTCTTCGCCCGTCAGGTCAGTCAAATAGTTGGAGATATAAGAATCATAAGCGGCTGTATGGCGGAAAACTTTCGCTGCCAATCGGCGCCGCGTTTCAGGTGTGGTTTGACCATTATGTAATTCAATCAATACTGCTTCATAATCGGTTGCATCGACAATAACAGTGACGTAAGCATGATTTTTTGCAGCAGAACGCAGCATCGTCGGTCCGCCGATATCAATGTTTTCAATTGCATCATCCACAGTGACATCCGGTTTGGCGATCGTTTCACGAAATGGGTACAGGTTGACACAGACGATGTCAATCGGTGAAATGCCGTTTTCAGCCATTTGTTTTTGGTGATCGGCATCATCGTGTTTGGCCAACAATCCACCGTGTACAAGAGGGTGCAAGGTTTTTACACGGCCTCCCAAAATTTCAGGAAACTTAGTGATTTCATCTACTGCAGTGATGGAAACCCCATTCTCTTCAAGAAACTTCTTCGTTCCCCCTGTCGATAAAAGTTCGTAGCCCATCTTTTCCAATTCTTGTGCAAATTCCAATATCCCGGATTTATCCGATACGCTGAGTAATGCTCTTTTTTTCACAAATAGTCCTCCTATAGATTAAGACCGACAATTTTACCGGTCGAATAATTGCTGCAAAGTTGCAGGATATAATTCATGTTCAATCTGATGGATCTGTTGCTCGACTTCATCACGCCCACGTCCTGCAACCAGGAATGACTGCTGCGTAATGATGCTGCCTGTATCCATGCCGGCATCCACGAAATGTACAGTAACGCCTGCTCTTTCCGCACCTGCTGCCAATGTTTGGCCAATGGCATCTTTCCCCGGAAACGCCGGAAGCACAGAGGGATGAATATTGACGATGCGGTTCTCATAAGCTGCCAGCAGAACTGGACCGATCAAGCGCATGTAACCGGCCAAAACGATCCATTCCACTCCGAGCTCCTGCAGTTTTTCTTTCAGCATCTGCTCGTAAAGCTGCTTGGATTCAAACTCAGACGGCTTAAAAGCGAAAGACGCCACTCCTGCCTTGCGTGCACGTTCTATTACATAAGCTTGTGGCTTATCGGTCACAGCAAGCACCAATTCCGCCTGCAGACTGCCGCCGGCAATAGCGTCGGCAATGGCTTGGAAATTAGAACCGTTTCCTGACGCAAAGATAGCAATTTTCGGTTTAGTGCTCATCCAATGTGCCGTCCTGTTCACCTTGGAATTGAACGCCTGCCGTTTTTGAGACGCGGCCGATAGGGAAAGCCTGCTCACCATTCTCCCGAGCTGTTTTCAGCACCTGTTCCGCATCTTCTGGATCAACCGCCAGAACAAAACCGATGCCCATATTGAAGACCGAATACAGATCGCGGTCCGCAAGTTCCCCTTTTTCCTTCAATAGGGTGAAAATATCAAGAACCGGCCAGCTGCCGATCGTGATTTCTGCACCTAATCCTTCCGGCATCATCCGCGGGATGTTCTCGATAAAGCCACCGCCTGTCACATGGGCCATGCCATGAATGCCGGTTTCGTTGCTGATGGCAGCTACTGCTTTTGCGTATATTTTAGTTGGCGTCAACAGTGCGCCACCAATTGGACCAAGTGATTCAAAGCCTTCAACCGTTTGTTCAAGCGTAAAGTTGTTTTGTTCGAAAACGATCTGGCGAACCAGCGAATAGCCGTTGGAATGGATACCACTGGAAGCAAGGCCGATCAGGACATCACCCGCAGTGATTTTTTCTCCTGTGACGATTTTGGATTTCTCCGCAGCCCCCACCGCAAAACCGGCGATATCGTATTCGTCTTCTTCATAGAGCCCAGGCATTTCAGCAGTTTCCCCGCCGATCAATGCAGCACCGGCCTGGACACAGCCGTCCGCTACACCTTTGACGATTTGTTCTATCTTTTCAGGAACCGCTTTGCCGACTGCGATATAGTCAAGGAAAAATAAAGGTTCCGCACCTTGTGCAACAATGTCATTAACGCACATGGCGACACAATCGATGCCGATTGTATCGTGGCGGTCCGCCATGAATGCCAGCTTCAGTTTCGTGCCGACGCCGTCCGTTCCGGAAACAAGAACCGGTTCTTTCAAATTCAGCTCAGATAAATCGAACATGCCGCCGAAGCCCCCAAATGCACCCAGCATTCCTTTGCGTGCTGTCCGCTCCACATGGGATTTCATGCGGTTGACCGCTTCGTAGCCTGCTTCGATATTGACGCCTGCTTTTTCATATGCTTTTGACACACCGGTTCCCCCTTATTTCACTTTTTCTTTTTCATGCGGCAACACTGTATCCGGATAAATATTGGTTGGGTATTCCCCTGTAAAACAAGCGAGGCAGTGTCCGCATTTCGAACCGGGATCTGTTCGCCCGATGTTTTGGACCATGCCATCCACCGACAGGAATGTCAGTGAATCCGCTCCGATAATTTCACGCATTTCTTCTACCGTATTGTTGGCGGCAATCAATTCGCCTGCCGTGCTGATATCAATGCCGTAAAAACATGGATTCTTGATGGGCGGTGAACTGATGACAACGTGTACTTCCGTGGCGCCTGCTTCTTTCAGCAAGTTGACGATGCGCCGTGAAGTCGTGCCGCGGACGATTGAATCATCCACCATAATGACGCGTTTGCCTTTCACTACTTGGCGGACAGGCGATAATTTCATTTTCACGCCTTGTTCACGCAAGTCCTGCGAAGGCTGGATAAATGTGCGCCCCACATAACGGTTTTTGATCAATCCCAATTCATAGGGAATGCCGCTTTGTTCCGAATAGCCGATGGCTGCCGAAATACTGGAATCCGGAACACCCGTCACGACATCCGCTTCAATCTGCACTTCCTTCGCCAATTGAACGCCGAGGCGCTTTCTTGCGGTATGGACGTTGATGCCGTCGATATCCGAATCAGGACGTGAGAAATATACGTATTCCATCGTACAGATTGCCCGTTCTTCCGGATATGCAAAGCGTTCTGCGCGCAGGCCGTCTTTTGTGATGATCAAAAACTCACCAGGTTCAACCGAACGAACAAATTCCGCTCCGACTATATCAAAAGCACAAGTTTCCGATGCCGTCACCCAGGCATCTCCAAGTCTTCCAAGAGATAAAGGGCGCAGTCCGTTCGGATCCAAAGCAATATACATCGCTTCTTCCGTCAAAATAACGCAGGCAAAGGCACCTTTCAATAAGGACAAGGCATTTTTCGCTTTTTCTTCAAACGTTGCATAACCGCTTCGTTTGATTAAATGAGCCAGCACTTCCGTGTCGGAAGTTGTTTGAAAAATGCTTCCTTGGCGTTCCAGGTGGCCTTTCAGCTGCGTGGCATTGACCAAGTTGCCATTATGGGAAATTGCCAAACTGCCGGTCGTTGAATTAAAGAGCAGGGGCTGCACATTTTCAATGCCGCTGCCCCCTGCTGTTGCATACCGTACATGGCCAATCGCGCCATGCCCTGCAATCTTTTCAATCTTTTCAGGCGTAAAGACTTCACTGACCATGCCTTCACCTTTTAATGGACGAAGCCCCTCCCCGTCCGTCGACACAATTCCAGCACCTTCCTGGCCGCGATGCTGCAGTGCATGCAATCCGTAATAGGTCAATTGAGTCGCATTTGGGTGGCCCCATATTCCAAAGACGCCACATTCTTCATTTAAGCTTCTGATTTCAGCAAGCATGGGATAGCTCCTTTCCAAGCTGAGCGAAGTGCAGCGACTGAACCATTGATCCAAGCCGTGCCATCTTCGCCGTTGATGACTAAGTTGTCTCCCGTGACTTGGCCGATTTTCTTGGCATCTGATACCATCTCTTCAAATTGTGCTGCTTTTTCAGGGCTGACCGTCACCACAAAACGTGATTGCGATTCGCTGAATAAAGCTGTTGTCGCTGAACCTGACAAGGTAACATCCATTCCCAATCCGTTGCCGAAAGTTTTTTCGGCTAATGCAACGGCAACGCCGCCTTCTGCAACATCATGTGCCGAAGCAACAAGCCCCTGCTGGATAGCTGACAGGATTTCCTGTTGGCGTTTTGCTTCCACTGCCAAATCGATAACCGGTGCTTTGCCGAAAATACGTCCTTCGACCATTTTTTGCAGCTCACTGCCACCGAATTCCGTAAAGCTTTCCCCGATCAAATAGACCAAGTCGCCTGCTTTTTTCGCATCTTGTGTCGTTACGTGCGAAAGGTCTTCAACAAGGCCCACCATGCCGATGGTCGGCGTCGGGTAAATGGCAGTGCCATTGGTTTCATTATACAACGAGACGTTTCCGCCGATAACTGGAGAATCCAGGATTGTACAGGCTTCAGACATACCGTCTGCCGCTTTTTCAAGCTGCCAGAAAATCTCTGGTTTCTCCGGGTTTCCGAAGTTCAGGCAATCGGTGATGGCAAGAGGTTTTGCACCCGAAACGACCACATTGCGCGCCGCTTCCGCCACAGCGATTTTCCCTCCGGTTTCCGGATCCAAATAGATATAGCGGGAGTTGCAATCCGTTGTCATGGCAAGGCCTTTATTGGTGCCGCGGACACGGACCACTGCCGCGTCCGATCCCGGGCTGACCACTGTACTTGTGCGTACTTGATGATCGTATTGATCGTAGACCCATTCTTTTGAAGCGATGGTCGGCTGTTTCAATAGCGCCGTCAAGGTTTCATTGTAATCTGTGATTTTCGGTTCTGCATTGTCCAACTGTTGGAATTCAGTAAAATAAGCTGGTACTGCTGATGGCTTGTGGTAAACCGGTGCGTCTTCTGCAAGAGCATCAACCGGTACTTCTGCGACGATTTCCCCTTTGTGCTTCAGACGAAGTGTGGAATCATCTGTCACGGTGCCGACAGTGACTGCATCCAGGCCATATTTCTCGAACAACTCGACAATTTCAGGCTCGCGGCCTGCTTTTACGACAATGAGCATACGCTCCTGTGATTCAGAAAGCATCATTTCGTAAGCGGTCATACCAGTTTCACGCTGTGGAATATGGTCCAGGTCCATCTCGATGCCGGATCCGGCTTTAGAAGCCATTTCAGCTGAAGATGAAGTCAATCCAGCTGCCCCCATATCCTGAATGCCGATCAATGCATCCGACTTGATCAATTCCAGGCAGGCTTCCAGTAAGAGCTTCTCCATAAATGGATCTCCCACCTGTACAGCCGGTCGGTTCTTGTCAGAGCCGTCTGTCAGCTCCTCAGAAGCAAAAGTGGCTCCGTGGATACCGTCACGCCCTGTTTTAGCGCCAACGTACATCACCGGGTTGCCAGTGCCTTTAGCAATGCCTTTTTGGATATCTTCGTGATTGATCAAACCGACACACATCGCGTTGACCAGCGGATTGCCGTCATACGAATCATCAAACTGGACTTCGCCGCCGACAGTCGGGATGCCGATGCAGTTTCCGTAACCTGCAATTCCGGCAACCACTTCTTCAAACAAATATTTCACTCGTGGAGTTGTCAATTCACCAAAACGCAGTGAATTCAGCAACGCAATCGGCCGTGCACCCATGGAGAAGACATCGCGGATAATTCCGCCGACGCCAGTAGCAGCCCCTTGATAAGGTTCGATGGCAGAAGGATGGTTATGGGATTCCATTTTGAAGACGACTGCTTGCCCGTCGCCGATGTCCACAATCCCTGCTCCTTCTCCTGGCCCTTGCAGGACACGTTCTCCTTTAGTCGGGAATTTCGCCAAAACCGGTTTCGAGTTTTTATAAGAACAATGTTCAGACCACATGACCGAGAACAACCCGGTTTCCGTGTAGTTCGGCAGTCTTCCCAGGATTTCTTCGACCATGGCGAATTCCGCATCCGACAAGCCCATTTGCTGATAAACTTTCTGTTCCTTTATCTGAGCTGCATTTGGTTCAAGCATGACTGACATTTGCTTCCCTCCACTGTTTTACAATTGATCTGAATAAAGCCAATCCATCTGTGCCGCCGATCAAATCGGATACGGCGCGTTCCGGATGCGGCATCATGCCGAGAACGTTTCCACGTTCATTGATGATGCCCGCGATGTTATTGCGGCTGCCGTTAAAATCATCTGCATAGCTAAAGACGATTTGATTGTTTTCTTTGAGGTGGTTATAAGTCGCATCGTCGCAGAAATAATTGCCTTCTCCGTGTGCGATTGGAATTTGGATTTCCTGTCCCTGCTCGTATTCGTTTGTGAACAAAGTATTATTGTTCTCAACTTTCAATCCGACCGTACGACACATGAATTTCAGGTTTTTGTTGCGCAATAAGACGCCAGGCAACAGGCCTGCTTCCGTCAAGATTTGGAAGCCATTGCAGATTCCCAGAACCGGTTTTCCTGCTTCTGCCGCTTTTCTCACTTCATCCATAACACCCGAGAATTGAGCGATGGCGCCGCAACGCAAGTAATCGCCGTATGAGAATCCGCCTGGCAGCAAAATGCCATCGTAGCTGCTCAAATCTTTTGAGTCATGCCATACGTATTCCGCTTCTTCACCCAATTCATCCTTCACCGCGTGGTACATATCCAAATCACAATTGGAACCAGGGAAAACAATCACTGCGAATTTCATTGCGAGACAACCTCCTCAATTTCAAATCGATAATCTTCAATCACCGTGTTGGCTAATAAACGATGGCACAAT
Organism: Planococcus wigleyi; assembly: GCF_014836985.1. GTDB lineage: Bacteria > Bacillota > Bacilli > Bacillales_A > Planococcaceae > Planococcus > Planococcus notacanthi. The sequence goes on from NZ_JACSPU010000008.1 coordinate 83,268, forward strand.
TCATTGACTAGGGCATCCACATCCCGTTCGCTGTCTCCGATGACCAGTTCCAGGTATTTGCCGATCCGTACGTCTTCCACTTCACCATAGCCCATTTTATGAAGAGAGCCCATAACTGCAGAACCTTGCGGGTCCAAAACGCTTTCGCGCAGTGTTACGTATACTTTTACTTTTTTCATGAATGTTGTCCTCCTAGACGAGTTAAAATGAGTTCGTACGCTTCAGTCAAATTCCCCAGATTGCGGCGGAATACATCTTTATCCAATTTTTGTTTCGTTTCCATATCCCAAAGGCGGCACGTATCCGGCGAGATTTCATCTGCCAATAGAATGTTGCCCGCTGTATCACGGCCAAATTCAATTTTGAAATCGACCAGATCCACACCGATTTCTTTGAAGAAACCGATCAACACTTCGTTGATTTTCCGTGCTTTCTCCTTAAGCTCAGCCACTTCTTCTGCAGTCGCCAAGTTCAGCATGTCGACATGCTCGTCCGTAATCAGCGGATCGCCTAAGTCATCATCTTTCAGGTAAAATTCTACGACCGGGCGGCTGATGGCGACGCCTTCTTCAATTCCAAGGCGTTTGGCCATGCTGCCGGCTGTGATGTTGCGGACCACCACTTCCAATGGAATGATGCTGACTTGCTGCACCAATTGTTCATGGTCAGACAATTGCTTAACAAAATGAGAAGCAATGCCCGCTTCCTGCAATTTCGTGAAAATCAGTGACGTGATTTTATTGTTCAAAATGCCTTTGCCGGCGATCTCCTCTTTCTTTTCACCGTTGAAAGCCGTTGCTGAATCTTTATATTCCACCCACAAAATTCCCTGTTCATCCGTTGCATATAAGCGTTTTGCTTTTCCTTCGTACAATAGCTGACCTTTTTCCATTTTTAGAAGCCCCCGTTTAGTTTAGTCCAAGTCGATTGAAGATCATGTCCACTTGCTGCAGGTGATGGTTGTAATCGAAGCAATCATCCAATTCCTCTTTAGACAATTTAGCTGTAATGGTGTCGTTTGCTTCCACGATTTTGCGGAAATGCGTCTGGTTTTCCCAGGCTTCCATTGCACATGGCTGAACAGTATCATAAGCCGCTTCGCGAGCCATCCCTTTATCGATTAAAGCCAATAGGACACGCTGCGAATAAATCAACCCGAGCGTTGAATCCATATTGCGTTTCATGTTTTCAGGGAATACCGTCAAGTTTTTGACGATGTTTCCGAAACGGTTCAGCATGTAGTTCAATGCAATCGTCGCATCCGGCAAAATCACCCGCTCTGCAGATGAATGCGAAATGTCCCGCTCGTGCCATAAAGAGACGTTTTCGTAAGCTGTCAGCATATAGCCACGGATTAGACGAGCAAGCCCTGTCATGTTTTCAGATCCGATCGGGTTGCGTTTGTGAGGCATTGCCGATGAACCTTTTTGGCCTTTAGCAAAGAATTCCTCTACTTCACGCGTTTCTGATTTCTGAAGGCCGCGGATTTCCGTAGCGAATTTTTCGATCGATGAACCGATCAAAGCAAGAACGCTCAAATACTGTGCATGGCGATCGCGTTGCAAAGTTTGTGTTGAAATCGGTGATGCCGCAAGGCCTAACTCTTTGCAGACATACGCTTCAACAAATGGATCGATATTGGCGTAAGTTCCAACTGCTCCGGACATCTTGCCGGTTTCAATAGAAGCAGCAGCAGCCTCAAACCGTTCCAGGTTGCGTTTCATTTCCTCATGCCATAATGCCAGCTTCAAACCAAACGTCGTCGGTTCTGCATGGACACCGTGTGTGCGGCCCATCATGACTGTCATTTTGTGTTCTTTTGCTTTATTTGCGAGAATTTCGATGAAGTTTGTCAAGTCTTTGCGGATAATGACGTTCGCCTGTTTCAATAAATATGACAAAGCTGTATCCACAACATCTGTTGACGTCAATCCGTAATGAACCCATTTGCGTTCTTCGCCAAGCGTTTCAGATACTGCTCTTGTAAAAGCAACCACATCGTGGCGGGTTTCTTCTTCAATTTCCAGAATACGGTCTACTGAGAAAGAAGCGTCTTTGCGGATTTTCGCTACATCTTCTTTCGGAATATCACCGATTTCAGCCCAAGCTTCACATGCCAGAATTTCTACTTCCAGCCATGCATTGTATTTGTTTTCATCCGTCCAAATTGCGCCCATTTCAGGTCTTGTGTAGCGTGCGATCATTTTAAAGTTCCTCCAATTATTCCGGCCAAATGCCGGATGTCTCTATTTCACTTAAAGTCGCCTTTAAGTCTTCCGTTAATATCGTAACATGTCCCATCTTCCGTTTCTGCTTCGCTTCATCTTTTCCGTACAAATGAACCGACCAATTCGGGAATTGTGCGATTTTTGAAGTGAGCGGCGCAACATGTTCACCCAATATATTGACCATCACCGCCTCAGACCATAAAATGGGCTGCCGCAGCGGCCATCCGCAAACTGCACGGACATGCTGATGGAATTGCGAGATGTTCGTCGCTTCGATTGAATAATGCCCAGAGTTATGGGGACGCGGTGCCAGCTCATTGACAATGATGCCGCCGTTTTCCAAAACGAACATTTCAACCGCCAAAGTACCGACCATGTTCAGCTGAGCCGCGATTTTCTCAGCTGCCTGCTTTGCCAAATTGACCGTCTCTTTATCAATACGTGCTGGAACAATGGTCTGATGGAGGATATGATCTTTGTGGATATTTTCACCGATCGGCAAAATCGCCGTTTCTCCATGCACATTCCGTTGGATGATCACTGAAATCTCTTTCGTGAATTCAACGAATGCTTCTGCTACACATTCACCGTTATCGAATAAAGCTTCAGCCAGATCCATCTCGTCATGAGAAGAAACCGTCTGCTGTCCTTTGCCGTCGTAACCGCCACGTGCCGTCTTTACAACAAAAGGAAATGACAGCTGACTGCTCTTCTCCTTCAATTCCTGAAATGTTGAAGCTGTAATGTAATCCGCTACAGTCACGCCCGCTTCAGAAATGGCCTGTTTCTCCAAAATCCGGTTCTGCGTCACTCGAATCAATTCGGCTCCTTGGGGTACGTAAGCAATTTCTGAAAGCTTCGTTAATCCTTCTGCATCGATGTTCTCGAATTCATACGTAATGACATCGCTGACTTCAGCCAATTCCTCTAAAGCCTGTTGGTCATCAAAAGGCGCAATGATTTGAATGTCAGCCACTTGGCCGGTTGGAGAATCCATTCCGGGATCAAGAACCGCAATTTTAAATCCGGCTTCTTTTGCTGCCAGTGCCATCATCCGTCCCAATTGGCCACCGCCGATAATGCCGATTGTCTGTCCTGGCAAAATCGTTTTCTTCATATCAAGTCACCTGAACTTTCCATCACAGCAGCAGCTGTCCGGTCACGCCGGTCCTGCAGCGCTTGTGCCACTGCTTCATCAGCCGTGCCTATTATTTGAGCTGCCAGCAACCCGGCATTGACAGCACCCGCTTTGCCGATAGCTACCGTAGCCACTGGCACACCGCCTGGCATCTGGACTATGGATAACAAGGAATCCAAGCCGTTTAATGCTTTGGATTGAACGGGTACGCCGATAACCGGCAATGTAGTCTTTGCTGCTACCATACCTGGCAAATGCGCAGCCCCTCCTGCCCCTGCAATGATGACGTGAAGCCCACGCCCCCGAGCTTGTTCAGCATAGCTGAACATCAAATCCGGTGTACGGTGTGCGGAAACCACTTTCTTTTCATAGGCCACACCCAGTTCATCCAACACATCACACGTATGCTTCATTGTTTCCCAATCACTCGTACTTCCCATAATGACGCCAATTCGCGGATTCATTGAAACACTCTCCTTTAAAAAATAAAAAGCCCTCAAGTAAACTGCTCACATAACGTGAAAAGCAGTTTACTTAAGGACTGTACATGAAACGATTTATGGATGAGGACATAGAGAGACCTCTCCTTCGCTTAACGATCCACTAAGTTGCTTTCCCGCATAGTCCGGACATTTACGGTGTCCTGGTAGAGACGCAGAAGCCAATTCTTCTGCATATATGGGGTATCCTCTTTTATCATAACAACTCCATGAAAGTACGTCAATAATAAAGTCGAACAATTATTTATACGGTTATCAAATCGTTCGTGTTTATTAGATCTAAAATGTTATTCGCTCAGTTTACTTCCTTTAAATTTAACGATTTGCCGTATTGGCACGGGTTGACCGTTTATTTCCTCGAACAACGGCTCTTCTTTCCGCCCTACAGCCGCATACCCTTTTTCTCGCATGCGATCCAAACAATCTGAGATGGATTCATTTTCTTCAACTTCAAACCATACTGTATTCTTGCTCATTTATACAAATTGCCCCTTTTCACTGTTTTCACCCAAAATCCACCATGGATCGTCTTCGCCTCATAGGCAATGATAAACGCCTTTGGATCAATTTCCTGTATGGCTTTATACAATTTGAGTTCCATTTTGCGAGGTGTCAAAATTTGCATCGACTGTCGGCCACCGTCACGGCCATTCGCATTCCAATCTGTTACACCATACCCTTTTTCTCGAAGTTGGTTCGGCAGGTATTCACCTGCCTCACTCGTGATGACGTTTACAGTAATATAGCCAAGAGCCATTTTTTCTTCAATTTTGGAACCGATAATTACGCCGGACCCGTAGCCTAAAGCATAGGCAATCAGGTTTTGAATCTGGTCCAGATTATCAAGAACCAACCCGAGACCTACTATATAAATAACAACTTCCACCATACTGACGACGGCAGCCAAATAGCGATAACCTTTTAAAGTCATAATCATCCGCACCGTAAAAAAAGTTACGTATACGATATTGATCGAAAAAATGATTAACACCATTAACCACGGATTTACATCCAATTTCTACACCCTTTCACTTTTCAACAATAATTACTGTTCATCTTAGGGGAAAAAACGGCAGAATGCAAGAGAGAAAAGACGGAGAAGTCCTGCTGTATAAAGGAAGCTGGCATTTCGTCGCCTTCTTTGGGTACATAGTGAGAAAATTTCAGTGTTATACATCCTGTATCCTATTTCCTAAGCGAGATGAAGTAAGCCGCTTCTTGTTTTTGGATGCTATTTATAAGATTACAGATATACAGTATGAGAAACATGGGAAGTATGTTTTAGTTGTATTCGATGAATAGAAAGATTAATGAAACCCTGAATAGTTTGTTAACCAAAGTTTTTTTCCATCAAGCGTTGGTCTGAGGTAAAGAGCCCTCCCCATTTCAGTGACGGAGAATAGGTTCTAAATACATCCTCAAGAATTCTTTTTGCTCATTTGGAATCAGGAGTTGTAAGTTTTCTTCAATCCACATGCCCGTCTGAACACGTTGCCTAAGTAGTTGCTAGATAGCGATGGTAACTAAGTGTCTGTCTCATGTCGATGAGAAATTGGAGATTGCGTGTTTTTTTGCTATAACACCTTAATATTTAGTACAGAACCACGAAAAAAGCCGTTACCGGAATCGGTAACGACTTTCATTCATGTGCCCAGCGACGTCTTACTCTCACAGGGGGAGACCCCCAACTACCATCAGCGCAAAAGAGCTTAACTTCCGTGTTCGGGA
>NZ_JACSPU010000009.1 GCF_014836985.1 Planococcus wigleyi
GGTCTCCCCCTGTGAGAGTAAGACGTCGCTGGGCACATGAATGAAAGTCGTTACCGATTCCGGTAACGGCTTTTTTCTTTGGTGAAAAAAACGTTGTTCTATAAAAGTTATTTATAATAATTGAGAATAAGGATTGAAGAGGATGTGAAATGGGAAAAGCAGGAGTGAGGTGAGAATTATGAAACCCGGTATTTATAGAGTCGAAGCTATTGATAAAAGAACAGCATTGTTAAAAACAATTGAAAATGGGGAAGAACAGTATACTTTTCCAATAACAGATTTTACTCATAATGTTTCAGTTGGCGATGTAGTGGAGGTCTGGCAGGAAGGCATTAAGTGGAAGACTAAGTACATGGAAGAAAAAACAGAATCTGTATCCAGCCATGCAAAAGATTTTGTGAAGAGAATATTGGATCAGGAATAAACAGGAAGTCTTGAAGCGAAATTGCTTCGGGACTTTTTTGATTGTAAATTTTGATTCGTACTATTTGATATCCGCAAAAAGCTTGGTGTATAATTAAGTCAAATATAGTCAAAGTCAACTTTGGCATATTATGTATCGAAGAGGTGAAAGCGATGCGGAATATTTCGGATGTAATAGAAGGTTATTTGAAGCAGGTTATCGAATTAAGCGAGAGAGACCATATTGAAATTAAACGCAGTGAAGTAGCTGAAAAGTTTCAATGTGTTCCTTCTCAAATAAACTACGTCATCAATACTCGATTTACAGTTGACCGTGGATATTTGGTAGAAAGTAAGCGCGGTGGTGGCGGGTATATTCGAATTAAAAGAATCAGGCTTCATCAAAAATCAGATGTAATCGCAGATGTGATTCAGCGCTTAGAACATGGTGCCACTCAAGTAATGGCAGAAGATATTGTTTTTAGGTTGCTGGATGAAGAGGTTATTTCTAAAAGAGAAGCAAAGCTGATTCTCAGTGCTGTAGATCGCGCGACGCTGCTTTTGCCTCTTCCGACGCGTGATGAAGTCCGAGCTCGTATTCTTATAGCGATGCTCTTTACAATTAAGTATCAAACCACGATATAAAGGGGTGAAAAGATGATTTGCGATCAGTGCGGAGAACGTTCTGCATCAGTAATAGTTAAACAACAGCAACAAGGACAGATAACGGAGCTTCATTTATGCCATATCTGTGCAGCTGAAAACCATAGCATTAATATTGCTTTTGAACAGGATCCATTGGCTATTCATCAGCTATTATCAAATTGGTTCCCTAATTCGCAGGCATCTGTTAACCCTGTCAGAAAAGAAGCGGTGACCTGTCCATCCTGCGGATTTAGTTTTCCGAAGTTCCTGCAGCTTGGCAAGTTTGGTTGTGCTTCTTGTTATGATGCATTTTCCTCCCAATTGGATGAAATATTTAAAAGGTTTCATAATGGGAATACAGAACACACTGGGAAGATCCCGGCTTCTTATGGCACAACTTTAAAGATAAAAAAAGAAATAGAGGAACTGCGCAAGCAAATGCAGGTTTCTGTGAGTGAAGAGGATTTTGAGGAAGCTGCACGGCTAAGAGATGAAGTAAAAGTTTTGAGTTCCAAGCTTGAGGGAGGTGCTTCCAATGGCAGTTGAACGGTTTCTCCAACCTCGAGCAAGCAGCTGGATGGCGAATGATGGAGAGAATGTTGATATTGCAATGAGTACAAGAATCCGGTTGGCTAGAAATTTAGAGAATTTCAAGTTTCCGTATTCTTTTACTGAAGATGAGGCACTTAAAGTAGATAAAGAGATTTCATCTGTATTACTGGATAAAGGTGGCGATTTGGACTATACTTTCAGCCATATCAGTATTGAAGAACTTGCTAAACTCCAAAAGGAAGTACTGGTGGAAAAACACCTAATCAGTCCTTATCTGGCCAATAGCCAACATTCCGGTTCTGTTTTATTGTCTGATAACGAAGAGCTGAGTATTATGGTAAATGAAGAGGATCATTTGCGGATACAAAGTCTGCAGTCAGGATTCCATCTTCAGAAAGCGTATAAGATAGCGAATGAGTTAGATTCCTTATTGGAAAAGAACTTATCTTATGCCTTTCATGAAAAATACGGCTACTTAACTAGTTGCCCTACGAATGTGGGTACTGGAATGAGGGCTTCGGTCATGCTACATTTGCCGGCATTGACGATGTCCCATCAAATTCAACGGATCATTCCAGCGATTTCAAGGCTTGGCATGGTAGTTCGTGGCATTTATGGTGAAGGCAGTGAAGCATTAGGAAATGTTTATCAAATATCCAATCAATTGACGCTAGGTAAGTCTGAGTACGAAATTCTTCAGGATTTGGAGAATATGACAGAACAGATTATCCAACAGGAACGCAAAGCGCGGGAAGCAATTTTGTTGAATTCGCCGCTGGTGTTGGAAGATCGTGTCTATCGGTCACTTGGAACTCTTACCCATTCGAGACTGCTGACGACGGAAGAAGCTGCCACTTGTTTGTCAGATGTTCGATTGGGTATTGATTTAAAGATGATCCAAGATGTAGACATGTCGATTTTAAATGAATTGATGATTTTTATGCAGCCGGCCTTCCTGCAGCAATATGCAGATAAGCCGCTGCAGCCGAAAGAACGCGATTTTGCCCGGGCGAAGCTGTTCCGGGAGCGATTGAATAAAGAAGGTATAAATAGTGAAGGAGAGGATCTTGCATGATGTTTAATCGATTTACACAACGCGCACAAAAAGTTCTTCAGTTAGCTCAAGAAGAGGCCATTCGCATGAAACATGAATCAATCGGTACAGAGCATATTCTTCTCGGTTTAATTCGCGAAGGCGGCGGTATTGCTGCTAAAGCTCTGGAAGCGATTGAAGTGAATACACAATTGATTGAAGAAGGCGTTAAGGAACTTGTCGGTGTCGGCGAAAAAGATGTGGGCCCGATTGTGCATTATACGCCGAGAGCGAAAAAAGTCATTGAATTGTCAGTAGATGAGTCCCGTAAATTGGGCCATTCTTATATTGGTACAGAACACTTGCTGTTGGCGTTGATTCGCGAAGGTGAAGGCGTTGCAGCGCGTGTATTAGGTAATGCAGGCGTCAGCTTGAACAAAGCACGCCAGCAGGTGTTGCAGCTTCTGGGCAACAATGAACAGGCATCCACAGGCACAAGCCCGAATGCTTCGGCAAATACCCCGACGCTGGATGGCTTGGCACGTGATTTGACTCAGGTGGCCCGTGATGGCGGCTTGGATCCGGTCATCGGCCGCAGTGATGAAATCACACGCGTTATTGAAGTATTGAGCCGCAGAACGAAAAACAATCCTGTATTGATCGGGGAACCAGGTGTCGGTAAAACAGCGATTGCAGAAGGTTTGGCTCAACAGATCGTCAACAATGAAATTCCGGAAACTTTGCGCGACAAGCGCGTTATGGTCTTGGATATGGGTACAGTGGTTGCTGGAACCAAATACCGTGGCGAGTTTGAAGATCGCTTGAAAAAAGTAATGGATGAAATTCGCCAAGCGGGCAATGTCATTCTCTTCATTGATGAGCTTCACACGTTAATCGGAGCAGGTGGGGCAGAAGGTGCGATTGATGCATCCAATATCCTGAAACCTTCCCTATCGCGTGGAGAACTTCAATGTATCGGTGCTACAACTTTGGATGAGTACCGCAAGTACATTGAAAAAGATGCGGCTCTTGAACGCCGTTTCCAACCGATTCAAGTGGATGAGCCTACTGTTGAAGAGTCGATTCAGATTATCCGCGGATTGCGTGATCGCTATGAAGCGCATCACCGTGTGAAAATCACGGATGAAGCAATTGAAGCGGCAGCTAAAATGTCAGACCGCTACATTTCGGATCGTTTCCTTCCGGATAAAGCGATTGACCTGATTGATGAGGCAGGCTCTAAAGTAAGACTTCGCTCTTATACAACTCCACCAGATTTGAAGGAGTTGGAAGCACGTTTGGAAGCTGCACGTTCTGAGAAAAATGAAGCAGTGCAAAGCCAGGAATTTGAGAAAGCGGCTTCGCTCCGTGATGCAGAACAGAAATTGCAGAACCAATTAGATAAAACGAAGAAAGAATGGAAAGAAAAGCAAGGCAAAGAAGAGTCTGAAGTAACAGTGGAGGACATTGCGAAAGTCGTGTCCATGTGGACCGGCATTCCGGTTTCAAAACTGGCTCAAACAGAATCTGATAAATTGCTCAACCTGGAATCGATTCTTCACAACCGCATCATCGGGCAGGAAGAAGCTGTTACATCGATTTCGAAAGCGATCCGTCGTGCTCGTGCTGGATTGAAAGATCCTAAACGTCCAATCGGCTCATTTATTTTCCTTGGACCAACAGGTGTCGGTAAAACGGAATTGGCACGTGCGCTCGCTGAATCTATGTTCGGGGATGAAGATGCAATGATCCGCATTGATATGTCCGAGTATATGGAAAGACATTCGACATCACGTCTGGTCGGTTCACCTCCAGGATATGTCGGCTATGAAGAAGGCGGACAGTTGACTGAAAAAGTTCGCAGAAAACCATATTCAGTGGTCTTGCTTGATGAAATTGAAAAAGCTCACCCTGATGTCTTCAATATCTTACTGCAAGTCCTTGAAGATGGCCGTTTGACGGATTCTAAAGGCCGCAGAGTCGATTTCCGCAACACTGTCATCATCATGACGTCAAACGTTGGTGCAGAAGAGCTGAAATACAATAAATACGTCGGATTCAATTTAGAGGATTCGAAAACAGATTATAAAGACATGAAAGGCAAAATGCTTGCTGAATTGAAGAAAGCATTCCGCCCAGAGTTCTTGAACCGTATTGATGACATGATCGTCTTCCACTCTCTTGAAAAAGAGAACTTGAGAGAGATCGTGAATTTGATGACCAAGCAATTGGTGGAACGCTTGAAAGAGCAGGATATCGATTTGGAGCTGACCGATGCTGCGCTTGAAAAAGTCGCTAAAGAAGGATATGACCCGGAATACGGGGCGCGTCCACTTCGTCGTTCTCTTCAAAAACACGTGGAAGACCGCTTGTCAGAAGAGTTGTTAAAAGGTACAGCCCTCTCAGGCCAACGCATTATCTTCGATGTGGAGGACGATGACTTCATCGTTCGCACAAAAGCAACAGAAGAAGTGAAAGAAGCGGTAGTGGAAAAACAATAAGAACATTCCGCTCGCCGGAGACGCTCTCCGGCGAGCGGTTTTTCTATTTTAGGAGGTACACATGGCTAAGAAAAAGACGAAATTCATCTGTCAGTCTTGTGGCTATGAATCAGCCAGATGGATGGGGAAATGTCCGGGTTGTGCGGCATGGAATACGATGACTGAGGAAGTGGAAGTGGCTGCACCGAAAGGGACACGCGGCGCTTTTCAGCACAGTGCATCGGTTCCTCAGAAAGCGACGCCGATCAATGCCATTGAAACGCAGGATGAACCAAGAGTAGAAACAGAATTGAGTGAATTGAACCGTGTCCTCGGCGGGGGAATTGTGCCGGGCTCGCTGGTGCTGATTGGTGGAGATCCGGGTATCGGTAAATCGACTTTGCTGTTACAGGTATCGGCGATGCTTGCCAATAGCGGAAGCCGGGTATTATACATTTCCGGAGAAGAATCGATCCGCCAGACCAAGTTGCGGGCAGAACGTCTCGATGCTTCGTCTTCAGAGCTGTTCATTTATGCAGAAACGAATCTTGAATTGATTCATCATACCATTGAAGATGTAGCTCCTGATTTTGTCATTGTCGATTCGATTCAGACGGTTCACCACCCTGAAGTGACTTCTGCGCCAGGCAGCGTGACACAGGTTAGGGAAAGTACGGCCGAATTGATGCGGATTGCAAAAACGAAGAATATTGCCATTTTCCTCGTGGGCCACGTAACAAAAGAAGGCCAGATTGCAGGGCCGCGTATCTTGGAGCATATGGTGGATACTGTTCTGTATTTCGAAGGTGAACGCCATCATACGTACCGGATTTTGCGCAGCGTCAAAAACCGTTTTGGCTCGACCAATGAAATCGCTATTTTCGAGATGCTCCAGAGCGGCTTGAAAGAAGTGTTGAACCCATCTGAACTGTTCCTGCAGGAGCGGACGAGTGGTTCAGCCGGTTCGACAGTCGTCGCTTCAATGGAAGGCACACGTCCGATATTGGTTGAAATTCAGGCGTTGGTGACGCCATCGAGTTTCAACTATCCGAAACGCATGGCAACAGGCATCGATGTCAACCGTGTGTCGCTGCTGATGGCTGTGCTGGAAAAACGGGTGGGCATGCTGCTGCAGTCACAGGATGCGTACATCAAAGTGGCAGGCGGCGTGAAGCTGGATGAACCCGCTATCGATTTAGCTGTCCTCGCAAGCATTGTTTCCAGTTTCCGTGACAAGGCTCCAAATGTGTACGATTGCATCATCGGCGAAGTAGGATTGACCGGTGAAGTAAGGCGTGTGTCGCGTATTGAACAGCGCGTGCAGGAAGCAGCTAAGCTCGGCTTTAAACGGGCAATTGTTCCAGCGTCAAATTTAGGCGGTTGGGATTATCCGGAAGGGATTCGCGTAGTCGGTGTAGAAAGTGTTAATGATGCGTTAAAAGAGATTTTTCCACAGTAAGGAGGCTATATGCCTCCTTTTATTTCTAAATAAGGGTCATTAAAGCGTTTCAGATTTAAAATGTGTATAATTAAAAAAGGAGGTGGAGCGCGTGTTAAGACCTATTATTAAAATTATGTTTTTACTTATTGGTGCGACAGTCGGAATCTTATTATTGCCATCTGCATTTGAACTTATTCCCCTTCTCGACAATCCATGGATCAGTAACCCTTACGTAGCAGCAATTGTTGGTGCTCTGGTCTTTTTCCTGTTATCTTTATTATTTGTAGATTCTTTGATAAATTTCATGAAGTGGATGGAAGAGAAACTGCTTCATGCACCGACGCCGGATTTATTGTTCGGTACGGTTGGAATGATTATCGGCCTTGTGGTGGCGTTCCTGATCGGCTTTGCGCTGAGTACCGTTGATATTCCATTGGTGGCCACTGTGGCACCATTAATATTATCTGTAGTGCTTGGTTATTTAGGTTTTCAGGTAGGCTTCCAAAAACGCGAAGAAATGCTGACGATGTTGACGCCGGCGAAGTTTGCCCCGGTGAAAAAGCTGGAGCCGGAAGAACCGGTTGAGAAAGTGTCTTATAAGCTGCTTGATACCAGTGTCATCATTGATGGTCGGATTGCGGACATCTCGGCAACTGGTTTTATGGAAGGCACCTTTGTCGTTCCGCAATTTGTGTTATCTGAGCTTCAGCATATTGCCGATTCTTCGGACACGCTGAAACGGACGCGCGGCAGGAGAGGCTTGGACATTTTGAAACGGCTTCAAAGTGAACGCGTAGATGCGATTATGATTACAGAAGAAAGCTTTGACGAAGTCAGCGAAGTCGATTTAAAATTGATGCGCGCTGCAAAAAAAATGGGCGGCAAAGTGGTCACCAATGATTTTAATCTCAATAAAGTATGTGAACTTCATAATGTACCTGTCTTGAATATCAATGACTTGGCAAACGCTGTGAAACCGGTTGTGATTCCGGGGGAAGATATGCATGTAGTGGTCATCAAAGACGGCAAAGAGCAAAATCAGGGTGTAGCTTATCTGGATGATGGCACGATGATTGTGATTGAAGATGGCAAAGGGTTTATTGGCCAGGCGATCAATGTCACTGTCACCAGCGTTTTACAGACTTCTGCAGGACGGATGATTTTTGCGAAGCCGCGAGACGGCAAACAAACTGCAACAAATTGATAAAGGATGTTATCCAATGAACTATACAGTCGTCCTGCCTGCTGCCGGCAGCGGGAAACGAATGAAAGCAGATAAAAATAAATTATTGCTCGAACTTTTCGGCAAACCGATTTTTCTCTATACGCTGGAAGTGTTTGAGCGGGATCCGAATTGCGAGGCTATTTGGCTGGCGGTAAAAGAGCACGAACGGGAACTGATCGAAGAGTATGTAAAACGCTATGATATTACGAAAGTAAAAGGGTACGCTGCAGGTGGAACGGAGCGGCAGGATAGTGTTAGAGCCTGTCTTGAAGCGATTCCGCCTTGTGGCGTTGTTTTGGTTCATGATGCTGCCCGGCCTTTCATCGATCACGAAGTCATTGCACGCTTGGTAGAGGCAGCGCAGGAATCCGGAGCTGCCGTCGCTGGAGTGCCGGTCAAAGACACTATCAAAAAAGTGGAAAATGGCGTCATTTCTGAAACGGTCGACCGCAATCAATTGTGGATGATCCAGACGCCGCAGGCTTTCCGCTATTCATTGATCTTAAAAGCGGCTCAGGCAGCGCACAATGATGGATTCATGGGAACCGACGAGGCGATGCTTGTTGAACGTATGGACTACCCGGTAGCTATTATTGAAAGTACATACGAAAATATTAAAATGACGACGCCGGATGACTTGATTTATGGACGAGCTATTTTGGAGAGTCGCATACAGGAGGAACAGAAATGATTAGAATTGGACAAGGTTATGACGTGCATCAACTGGCAGAAGGACGCCCATTTATTTTAGGCGGCGTGGAGATTGAACATGATCGAGGGCTTCTTGGCCATTCAGATGCGGATGTCTTGCTGCATACCATTACAGATGCAGCGCTTGGCGCAATTGGCGGAGGGGATATCGGCAAGCATTTCCCGGATACCGATCCTGAATTTAAAGACGCCGATTCCCGAAAATTGCTGACGCATATTTGGGAATATGTAAAAGAGCAAGGCTATGAGCTGGGCAATGTCGATTGCACAGTCATCGCCCAAAAACCGAAGCTGGCTCCTTATATCGAACAAATGCGCGAATCGATTGCGAACTTATTGGAAGCGGATATTTCGCAGGTCAATGTTAAAGCGACGACTTCTGAGCATCTTGGGTTTACTGGCCGTGAAGAAGGAATTGCAGCATTAGCGGTGATCCTATTGAACAAACGTCCGGTTTCGCTTGATGTCCCAGAGTGATAGAATAACAGAAGGATAGATAATTTAGGAGGAACTTACATGACACAAGAAGTACGCGTACGTTATGCGCCAAGTCCGACAGGCCATTTGCACATCGGCGGCGCACGTACAGCATTATTCAATTACTTATTTGCACGCCATAATAACGGGAAATTCATTGTACGCATTGAAGATACCGATACAGCCCGCAATATCGAAACCGGCATTATGTCTCAGCTGGATAACTTGAAATGGCTCGGCATCGAGCACGACGAGTCGATTGATATCGGCGGAGAATACGGTCCTTATCGCCAGATGGAACGGTTGGATACGTACAAAGAGCATTCAGATCAGATGCTTGAAAAAGGCTTGGCTTATAAATGCTTCTGTACACCTGAAGAATTGGAAGCAGAACGCGATGCGCAAAAAGCATCCGGTATCGCAGCGCCTCAATACAGCGGCACTTGCCGCAACTTGACAGCTGAAGAAGTGGCTGAAAAAGAAGCGGAAGGCAAGTCGTTTACGATTCGTGCGAAAGTTCCTGCTTCAGTAACATATGAGTTCAACGATTTAGTGCGTGGTCCGATTTCATTCGAATCAAAAGATGTCGGCGATTGGGTCATGGTGAAAACCAACGGTATCCCAACATATAACTTTGCTGTGGTCATTGATGATCATTTGATGAAAATTTCCCATGTGTTCCGAGGAGAAGAGCATTTATCGAATACACCAAGACAGATGATGATCTATGATGCATTTGGTTGGGAATATCCAAGTTATGGCCACATGACCTTAATCATCAACGAGGACCGCAAAAAATTATCGAAACGCGATGAGTCGATTCTGCAGTTCATTTCGCAGTACAAAGACCTTGGCTATATTCCGGAAGCTTTGTTTAATTTCTTTGCGCTTCTTGGCTGGTCTCCAGAAGGCGAAGAAGAGATTTTCTCGAAAGAAGACTTGATCCGCATCTTCGATGTAGAGCGTCTGTCTAAATCGCCATCGATGTTCGATAAGCAGAAATTAATGTGGATGAACAACCAATACATCAAGCAATTGCCGCTTGAAGAAGTGGTGAAATTGTCTCTTCCGCATTTGCAGAAAGCAGGCAAGCTGCCGGAAGAAATGACGCCGGAGCAAGCGGAATGGGCGAACAAGCTGGTGGCTTTGTACCATGAACAGTTGAGTTATGGAGCAGAAATCACTGAGCTTTCCGAGCAGTTCTTTACAGAAGAATTGTCCTATGGGGAAGCCGAAAAAGAAATTTTGGCTGCTGAACAAGTGCCTGAAGTGATGACGGCATTCAAAGAGCAATTGGCTTCATTGGAAAACTTTGAGCCGGCTGAGATCAAAGCCGCAATCAAGGCGGTCCAAAAAACAACTGGCCATAAAGGCAAAAACCTGTTCATGCCAATCCGTGTCGTAATCACTGGACAAATGCATGGGCCTGAATTGCCGGATGCCATTTCCTTGTTAGGAAAAGACAAAGCCATCGCCCGTGTTTCACAATACGCAAGTGCCTAACGTTGACTTATTGAGCTGACGGTGTAAAATGAATTTACCATTAATAAAAACGTTGACGAGAAGAAGTACATGCAGAAAGCTCTCAAGAGAAGGTCCCCACCGGCTGAAAGGGATCTGGGCCGCTGCTGCATCGAAATGCCTCTCTGAGTGCTGAGTCGAATCAAGTAGACCAGACGTCTTGCCTGCGTTATAGGCCTTCGAGAGAAAAGGGTGCAGTTGCCCTTTTAATCAGAGTGGAACCGCGCAGCTATGCGTCTCTGTCATGTAATGTGACAGGGGCGCTTTTTATTTTGGATACGAAAGGGAGCGATAGAGATGTTTAAATTATTGAAAGATGACGTTGATGTTATTTTCGAGCAGGATCCGGCAGCCCGCAATTATTTGGAAGTCATTTTGACGTATTCCGGTTTGCACGCCATCTGGGCGCATCGGCTGGCACATTTTTTCTTCAAGAATAAACTATTTTTCATTGCCCGTGTCATTTCACAGATCAGCCGCTTTTTCACAGGAATCGAAATCCATCCAGGTGCGGTCATTGGCCGCCGCTTCTTTATTGACCACGGGATGGGCGTGGTCATTGGAGAGACTTGTGAAATCGGCGACAATGTCACCTTGTATCAGGGCGTTACGTTAGGCGGTACCGGAAAAGAACGCGGGAAACGCCATCCGACATTGGAAGACAATGTGCTGGTTGCTACTGGCGCCAAAGTACTTGGATCGATCGTTGTCGGTGCCAATTCCAAAGTTGGAGCGGGATCAGTGGTATTGAAGAACGTACCGATGAATTCGACAGTAGTCGGGATTCCGGGGAAAGTGGTGATTCAGAACGGCGTCAGAATTAAGCCGGATTTGAACCATCAGAATATGCCGGATCCCGTTATGGATAAATGCGAAAGCATGGAAATGAAGATTGCCAGATTACAGCAAGAAGTTGAAGAGTTAAAAAAAGCTAGGCAGGAAGAAGGGGAACGTTTATGACTATCCAGATTTTTAATTCATTGTCACGGCAAAAAGAAGAGTTCGTTCCTTTAGAAGAAGGAAAAGTAAAAATGTATGTCTGCGGACCGACTGTTTATAATTACATCCACATCGGCAACGCGCGTCCGGTAATTGTCTACGATACAGTGCGCCGCCATCTGGAATATCGCGGCTATGATGTGAAATATGTATCGAATTTCACTGACGTCGACGATAAATTGATCAAAGCGGCCAACGAACTCGGCCAGGAAGTACCGGAAATTGCAGAGCGCTTTATCGCCGCTTATTTTGAAGATACGAAAGCCTTGGGCTGCTCAGAAGCGGACGTCCATCCTCGTGTAACCGACCATATGGTGCAGATCATCGATTTTATTGCAGCGTTGATTGAAAAAGGTTATGCCTATGAGTCGCAGGGAGATGTCTATTACCGTACCCGGAAATTTGAAGGCTACGGCAAACTGTCCCATCAGTCAGTCGACGAACTGAAAGTCGGTGCGCGCATTGAAACCGGCGACAAAAAAGAAGATGAATTGGATTTCGTGTTGTGGAAAACAGCGAAGCCGAAAGAGATTTCATGGGACAGCCCATGGGGCAAAGGGCGTCCGGGCTGGCATATTGAATGCTCGGTCATGGCACGTGAGCATTTGGGTGATACCATCGATATCCATGCAGGCGGACAGGATCTGACTTTCCCGCATCATGAAAATGAAATTGCCCAATCGGAAGCTTTAACCGGTAAACCTTTTGCGCGTTATTGGATGCATAATGGGTATATTAATATTGATAACGAAAAAATGTCGAAGTCACTGAACAACTTTGTGCTGGTGAACGATATATTGAAGGAACTTGATCCACAAGTGTTGCGTTTCTTCATGCTGTCGGTTCATTACCGCCACCCGATCAACTACTCGCAGCAATTGGTGGAAGATGCCATTGCCGGATTGGAGCGGCTGCGTACGGCGTATGCCAATTTAAAGCATCGCTTAAGCACATCAGCTGATCTGGGTGACCATTCCGATATTTGGATCGATAAAATCGAAACCATTAAAACAGCTTTCGTTGAAACGATGGATGACGATTTCAATACGGCAAATGCCATTTCAAGTTTATTTGATTTGTCCCGTTTGTCGAATACGTATTTGCTGGAGAAGCAGACATCAACAACGGTTCTGGAAACCTTTATTGCCGTCTTTGATGAATTAGCCGGCGTGTTGGGGGTTCCATTCAGCCAAGAGGAAGAATTGCTGGATGAAGAAGTCGAGGCTTTGATGGCAGAGCGCATCGAAGCGCGCAAAAACCGCGATTTTGCCCGGGCTGATGAAATCCGTGATTTATTTAAAGAGAAAAATATCATTTTGGAAGATACGGCACAAGGTACACGCTGGAAGAGAGGGTAATAAAGTTGAATGTTTTACGAAAAAATGATGTAGACCAACTGAACGCGTTGGCTCTTGCCTACATGGGGGATGCCGTTTATGAGCAGTCCATCCGCGAACATTTATTGCGTTCGGGACGCGTTAAACCAAATATCCTGCACCGCCAGTCGACCACTTTCGTTTCTGCCAAAGCGCAGGCGATGGTCCTGAAGCGGCTGACGGAAGAAGGATTTCTGACAGAAGCGGAATTGGCAGTCATGAGACGGGGGCGCAATGCCAAGTCGGGATCGGTTCCGAAAAACACCGACGTTCAGACTTATAATTTCAGTACGGCTTTTGAAGCGGTGCTGGGCTGGCTATACTTAAAAGAAGAACAAGCGCGTGTGGACGAAATCATTTCCTATGCGATTGAGATTGTCGAAGAGCTGGGAGGCGTGTTGAAATGACGGAAGAAGAATTGGCACCAGAGATAATCGGCGGCAAGAATCCGGTTTTGGAAGCGCTGCGTGCAGACCGGGATATCAATAAAATCTGGATTGCAGAAGGCGTCCAGAAAAAAGGCATCACCGAATTGCTGCAACTGGCAAAAGACAAAGGCGTTATCGTCCAGTCCGTGCCGAAGAAGAAAATCGACGGTTTGACGGACACCAACCACCAAGGCATTGCAGCAGCAGTGGCTGCCTATAATTACGCGAGCCTGGATGATTTGTTCGAGGCAGCTGCTTCAAAAAATGAAGATCCGTTTTTCCTGATTCTAGATGAGTTGGAAGATCCGCATAATTTGGGTTCCATTATGAGAACGGCTGATGCGATCGGCGTGCATGGTTTGATTATTCCGAAGCGCCGCGCTGTCGGCTTGACGGGTGTGGTAGCAAAAGCTTCAACAGGAGCGATTGAACATGTGCCCGTTGTACGCATCAATAATTTGTCGCAGACCGTGGATGAGTTGAAAAAGCGTGGAGTTTGGATTGCTGGTACAGATGCCAAAGAATCGGTGGATTACCGGAGAATGGATGCAGCTCTTCCGTTGGCCGTCATCATCGGCAGTGAAGGAAAAGGAATGAGCCGGATTCTACGCGAAAAATGCGATTTCCTTTACCAATTGCCTATGGTCGGCCATGTAACTTCATTGAATGCTTCAGTAGCAGCAAGCTTATTGATGTACGAAGTTTACAGAAAGCGCAATCCACTGGTTTAATGCCATGAATATTCTGCTGGTTGATGGGTACAATATCATTGGAGACTGGGTGGAACTGCAAGAACTGAAGAAAGACAAATTGGCCAATGCCAGAGACCGGCTCATAGAGCGCATGGCTGAATACCGGAGTTACAAAGGATGGCGTGTCATCATCATTTTTGATGCCCACCTGGTTCCAGGCATTGAAGCCAAGAATCTGCACCACGATGTTGAAGTCATTTTCACAAAAGAAAGCGAAACGGCAGATGAACGGATCGAGAAACTGGCGACCAGTTTAAACAACCGCCGCGACCAGATTTATGTAGCCACGTCGGATCTGACCGAGCAATGGGTCATTTTCGGCAAAGGCGCCTTGCGAATTTCAGCCCGTGAGTTGGAAATCGAAATGATTGAAATTCAGGAGAACATCACTAAAAAAGTAAAAGAAATCCAGGAGCAGCGCGGGATTTCCAAAATACCGCTGTCCGGCGAAGTAGCGGAAATTTTCGAAAAATGGCGAAGAGGCTTGAAATGAACGGTTGACGCTCATTTTTTTCTTCCTGTATACTGAAGATATCGAGGCTCACGCAATCGGAGGGATCACCCGTGGAGATTAATGATCAAGTTCAGCCCCAACGATTCACCGACATGACAGATGAGGAACTTGTCAGTTCAGTCCACAGTGGAAACACGGAAGCATTGGATTTTTTGATTACAAAGTTCCGGCCTTTTGTTCGAATGAAAGCCCGCTCGTATTTTTTGATCGGTGCCGATAAGGAAGACATCATCCAGGAAGGCATGATCGGCCTGTATAAGGCTATCCGTGATTTCCGAAGTGATAAATTATCTTCGTTCCGTGCGTTTGCAGAACTTTGCATCATCCGGCAAATCATCACGGCCATTAAAACGGCCACACGCCAGAAGCACATCCCGTTGAATTCTTATGTATCTTTGGATAAGCCGATTTATGATGAAGAATCTGACCGTACCTTGATGGACGTACTGACTGGAAACGGTGTGGACGACCCGGAAGATTTGATCATCCATAACGAGGAATTTCAGTATATGGAAGAGAAGATGGGAGAAGTACTGAGTGAACTTGAGCGTGAAGTGCTGGCCCTTTATCTGGATGGCCAATCCTACCAGGAAATTTCGGAAAAGCTTGAGCGCCACGTAAAATCAATTGACAACGCGCTGCAGCGGGTCAAGCGAAAACTCGAACGCCACTTGCAGATCAACGAGATGCCGAGCTCTTGACGCGCGGTTGACAGGTCTGTTTGAAGGTGATAACCTTGAAAAAGCTGTAAACTTGAATAAGGTGATAACATGGCTAAAAAAATTGTTTTAAGCTGCTCGAAATGTGCATCCCGCAATTACACGGTTCCTGCGAAAGCGGAATCCAGCACACGTTTGGAACTCAAAAAATTCTGTGCTCATTGCAATGGGCATACCGTGCATAAACAAACGATATGAATTTTAACTGAATGCCGGACGATATAGAGTGATTTTGAAATTCGGAGGTTTTTTAAACAATGGGTAACATTGGCGGTTTCTTTAAAAATGTCGTTTCGGAAATGCGGAAAGTTAGCTGGCCGAAGCGAAAAGAACTAACTCGTTATACGATCGTTGTTCTTTCTACTTGTATTTTCATGGCCCTCTTCTTTGCAGTAATTGATGCAGGCATCTCGGAAATATTCCGTTGGTTCTTAGCACTTTAAGTCATCCGACAAGAATAACGCATAAAAAATAGCCCGTCATTCTATGAGAACGGGTTTTTTCATTTGGTAAAAAAGGAGGGATGGACGTTCAGTCCGCTCGATTATGGAGAAAAATTGGTATGTAGTCCATACGTATTCCGGGTACGAAAACAAAGTTAAAGCTAACCTGGAAAAACGTGTAGAAACAATGGGTATGGAAGATCTGATTTTCCGCGTCATCATTCCGGAAGAACAGGAAACAGATTTTAAAGACGGCAAGAAACGCACAGTCATGCGCAAAACATTCCCTGGGTATGTCCTTGTGGAATTGATCATGACAGATGAATCTTGGTATGTCGTCAGAAATACCCCAGGAGTTACAGGGTTTATCGGGTCATCAGGCGGGGGAGCAAAACCAACGCCATTATTAGACGAAGAAGTTGATTTCATTCTGAAACAAATGGGAATGACTGAACGCAAAGTGGATATTGACTTTGCAGTTGCCGATACAGTTGAAGTAATGGAAGGGCCATTCGCCAACTTCCAAGGGAAAGTGGAAGAAATCGATGATACAAAAGGCAAAGTTAAAGTGTCGATTGATATCTTCGGCCGCGAAACCAAAATGGAACTGGATTTCGAGCAAGTTCAAAAAGTATAAAAGCCCCTTGCTATTCTCAAGTATTAATGGTATTATTTCAGAGGTCAGACTGTCCTAGGATAATCTGTACAATTTAGCTAATTCTATCAACATCGTTGACAGACAGATATTGAGTGGGAGGGGAAACCCTATTACCACATCACGGACTTAAGGAGGTGTGTTTCGTGGCTAAAAAAGTTGTTAAAGTTGTAAAATTGCAGATTCCTGCAGCAAAAGCTAATCCAGCGCCACCAGTTGGTCCAGCATTGGGTCAAGCAGGTGTTAACATCATGGGCTTCTGTAAAGAGTTCAACGCGCGTACGGCAGACCAAGCAGGACTGATCATTCCAGTTGAGATTTCAGTATTTGAAGATCGTTCATTTACATTCATTACGAAAACTCCACCCGCAGCTGTTCTATTAAAAGTAGCAGCCGGTATTGAATCAGGTTCAGGCGAACCGAACCGCAATAAAGTAGCGACTGTGAAACGCGACAAAGTTCGCGAAATCGCAGAAACTAAAATGCCAGATCTAAATGCTGCTTCAGTAGAAGCTGCAATGTTGATGGTTGAAGGTACTGCTCGCAGTATGGGCATTACAATCGAAGACTAATTCTAGCAGTTGTTTTTGGATGGGTTGCGCAGTTCATCATGAACCGCGCAGCCTTTAATCGTGGGAGGTTCATTCCGTTATACCACAACAAGGAGGACGTTTAAAATGGCTAAAACAGGCAAAAAGCTGCAAGAAGCAGCAAAATTGATCGACCGTTCAAAACAATACGAAGCTAAAGAAGCAATCGAACTTGCGAAAAAAGCAAGCACAGTGAACTTTGACGCTACAGTAGAAGTGGCTTTCCGTCTTGGAATCGACACGCGTAAGAACGACCAGCAAATCCGTGGGGCAGTAGTACTTCCAAACGGAACTGGTAAAACTCAAAGCGTATTGGTTTTCGCTAAAGGCGAAAAACTTAAAGAAGCTGAAGCAGCTGGCGCAGATTTCGTAGGCGATGCTGAATATATCCAAAAAATCCAACAAGGATGGTTTGACTTCGACGTGATCGTTGCAACTCCTGACATGATGGGTGAAGTTGGTAAACTTGGACGCGTTTTAGGACCAAAAGGCTTAATGCCAAACCCGAAAACAGGCACAGTTACATTTGATGTAACCAAAGCTGTTCAGGAAATCAAAGCTGGTAAAGTGGAATACCGTGCAGACAAAACAGGTATCATCCACGCGCCAATCGGGAAAGTTTCTTTTGATGACAGCAAACTTGCTGAAAACTTGGAAGCGATCTATGACGTAGTCCTAAAAGCGAAGCCATCTTCTGCTAAAGGTACTTACATCAAATCATTGAATGTTACTACTACAATGGGACCTGCTGTTAAAGTTGACCCAACTAAAGTAGTCGCTAAATAAGATATTGACATTACATTTCCGCTCTGCTATACTAGCGGAGTTGTGAAATACCCATTTGTACCGCAGACAGTAGGGGCGCCAGTCGCTTAATTTATCCCTGCCGAGGACATGATGAATTCAGATAACATCTTTTGGATGCTGATTTTATGCCTCTGTGTCTGTAATGGACCAGAGGCTTTTCTTATGGACGGTATAAATGAAAAATCTATAGGAGGTGCCAAAATGAGCAAAGCAGTTGAAACGAAAAAAGTTGTCGTGCAAACAATCGCTGATAAATTCGGCGCTGCAGCTTCGGTTGTAGTTGTTGATTACCGTGGATTGAACGTTGCACAATTAACAGAACTTCGTAAACAGCTTCGTGAAGAAGGCATTGAGTTTAAAGTTTACAAAAACTCAATGACTCGTCGTGCAACAGAAATGCACGGTCTTGAAGCGATCAACGAACACTTTACAGGACCAAACGCAATTGCATTTTCTAACGAAGATGTAGTAGCGCCAGCAAGAATCATCAACAACTTCGCTAAAGCGAACGAAGCGCTTGAAATTAAAGCAGGTATCATCGAAGGTGCGGTAGCATCTGCTGAAGATGTGAAAGCATTGGCAGAACTTCCATCACGCGAAGGCTTGCTATCTATGCTACTCAGCGTACTACAAGCTCCAGTCCGCAACTTTGCAGCTACTACCAAAGCAGTTGCAGATCAAAAAGAAGAACAAGGCGCTTAATAAAGTTAGCCGGCTAAGCACGAAAAAAATATTACCTATCAATAGGAGGAAACTATAATGACACAAGAACAAATCTTAGACGCAATCAAAGAAATGACAGTTCTTCAATTAAACGACCTAGTAAAAGCAATCGAAGAAGAGTTCGGCGTAACTGCTGCTGCTCCAGTTGCTGCTGCAGCTGCTGGCGGTGCTGCTGCTGAAGAACAAACTGAATTCGACGTAATCCTAGCTTCTGCTGGCGATTCAAAAATCAAAGTAATCAAAGCAGTACGCGAAGTAACTGGTCTTGGTCTTAAAGAAGCGAAAGCTCTTGTAGACGAAGCTCCTAAAGCAATCAAAGAAGGCGTTTCTAAAGAAGATGCTGAAGAAATCAAAGGCAAACTTGAAGAAGTTGGCGCATCAGTAGAAGTTAAGTAATTTTATAAAATATGAAAAAAAGGAGGGGAAGTTCGTCAGGTTATACCGACGGGCTTTTCTTCTTTTTCAATTTATTTGCATCGCGGGCATTTGTCCGTAATATGGTGAATGTAAGGAGGGCTTTAAATGTCCCAACATTATTATTCCAAAAATCCTCAAACAAAAAGCAATCCTCGAGAATGGACAGACGTATTGCGCGGCGAGAAATTCCGGTTCCAGACTGACGCAGGCGTTTTCAGCAAAAGTGAAGTTGATTTTGGTTCGCGTTTATTGATTGAAACATTCCAGGGATCTGAAATAGATGGACCGGTGCTGGATGTGGGCTGTGGTTACGGGCCAATCGGAATGGCGGTCGCCAAAGCATTCCCTCAAAAACAAGTTCATATGGTGGACGTGAATACGCGGGCTATTGAACTGGCAAAAACAAATGTTGAAAAAAATGATATTTCCAATGCCGAGATTTACGAAAGTGATGGGTTGAGTGCTGTGGGGGTTTCCGGGTTTTCTGCTATTCTTACAAACCCGCCAATTCGGGCAGGGAAAGACACCATTTTCCGGTTTTATGAAGAAGCTGCTGAAAAGTTAGCGGATGGTGGATCGTTGTGGGTAGTTATCCAGAAAAAGCAGGGTGCGCCTTCTACGCAGGTGAAACTGGAAGAGCTTTTCGGAGAAGTAAAAGTGGCCGATAAGAAGAAAGGTTACTTTATTTTCGAAGCGAGAAAAGTTTGACTTGACAAAACGCCTGTGTTATTATAATGAAATGCAAAATTTATTATTTTGAGGTCGTTTGCCCTTTTTCGGGCATGGCATGGCGACAGAGCTAGTCACGTGTAAACCGAAAATGAGCTAATTTAGTCTCGTTTTCTTTTTGTCTTTTCGATATCATACACTATTTTGTGGAAATCGCAAAGACCTATAATCGTTTTATTGAGGGGTGAATAAGTTGGTAGGTCAACTAGTTCAGTACGGTCAACATCGTCAACGCAGAAGTTTTTCGAGAATCAGTGAAGTGCTGGATCTTCCGAACTTGATCGAAATTCAATCGTCATCTTACGAATGGTTCCTTGAAGAAGGACTTCGCGAAATGTTCCGGGATATCTCGCCGATTGAAGATTTCACAGGGAATCTATCACTCGAGTTTGTTGATTACAGTCTCGCGGAACCGAAGTATCCAGTCGATGAATCGAAAGAACGTGACGTTACTTACGCAGCGCCGCTGCGTGTCAAAGTGCGTCTACACAACAAAGAAACAGATGAAGTGAAAGAACAGGATGTCTTTATGGGGGATTTCCCATTAATGACAGAAACGGGTACTTTCGTCATCAACGGCGCAGAGCGCGTCATCGTTTCCCAATTGGTTCGTTCGCCAAGTGTTTATTTCCACGACAAGACAGACAAAAATGGTAAAAAAGGCTTTGGAGCAACTGTTATTCCGAACCGTGGAGCATGGTTGGAATATGAAACAGATGCGAAAGATGTCGTGTATGTCAGAATTGACCGCACACGTAAATTGCCGGTAACGGTTCTTTTGAGGGCTCTTGGCTTCGGATCTGACCAGGAAATCATTGATTTACTTGGCGATAACGAATTCCTTCAAAATACGCTTGAAAAAGATAACACAGAGAGCACAGAAAAAGCGCTTCTTGAAATTTACGAACGCTTGCGCCCTGGTGAGCCACCGACGGTTGAAAGTGCGAAGAGCTTATTGTATTCACGCTTTTTCGACCCAAAACGCTATGACTTAGCAAATGTCGGCCGTTATAAAATGAACAAAAAACTTCATATTAAAAACCGTCTTTTCAACCAAACCATTGCTGAAACATTGGTGGACCCTGAAACTGGCGAAATTTTAGTTGAAGCTGGCACATTGATTGACCGTCGTGTACTTGATCGTTTGATCCCGAACTTGGAAAATGGAGTTGGTTTCCATACTGTTTCCCAAGTAGGCGGAGTTCTGGAAGGCGAAGTTACCTTGCAGTCGGTCAAAATCTACGCGCCAAACAGTGAAGACCAGAAAGAAATCACTGTCATCAGTAATGCTTATATAGAAGATAAGATCAAACATGTAACGCCGGCTGATATTATTTCTTCTATCAGTTACTTCTTTAACCTACTTTACGGTGTCGGAAACACGGATGATATCGATCATCTTGGTAACCGCCGTCTTCGTTCAGTAGGGGAATTGCTTCAGAACCAATTCCGTATTGGATTGTCCCGTATGGAGCGCGTTGTGCGCGAACGGATGTCCATTAACGATACACAGGCAATCGTTCCTCAGCAATTGATCAATATCCGTCCGGTTATTGCATCAATTAAAGAGTTCTTCGGCAGCTCGCAGCTTTCACAGTTTATGGATCAAACCAATCCATTGGCTGAATTGACACACAAACGCCGTCTGTCGGCGCTTGGGCCCGGTGGTTTAACGCGTGAACGTGCTGGATTTGAAGTGCGTGACGTTCACTATTCGCATTATGGCCGCATGTGTCCAATTGAAACACCTGAGGGTCCGAACATTGGATTAATCAATACCCTGTCAACATTCGCGAAAGTGAATAAGTTCGGTTTCATCGAAACCCCTTATCGCCGTGTAGACCCTGAGACAGGGCTTGTTACCTCACAAATTGATTACCTGACTGCGGACGAAGAAGATAACTATGTAGTGGCTCAGGCCAACTCGAAGCTGAATGACGATGGTTCATTTGCCGACGATGGTGTTGTGGCACGTTTCCGCGGTGAAAACACCGTTTATAAACGCGGCAGCATCGATTACATGGATGTTTCTCCAAAACAGGTCGTTTCTGTAGCGACAGCTTGTATCCCGTTCCTTGAAAACGATGACTCCAACCGAGCATTGATGGGAGCGAACATGCAGCGTCAGGCAGTTCCGTTATTGAATCCGGAAGCTCCTTTTGTTGGAACCGGTATGGAACACCTGGCAGCTCGTGATTCTGGTGCAGCTGTCGTTGCAAAACATGATGGCATTGTAGAATACGTGGAAGCTAAGGAAATTTCAGTCCGCCGCATCGAAGTTGTGGATGGCAATGAAGTCCGAGGCGACCTGGATACCTACAAATTGCAGAAATTCGTCCGTTCTAACCAAGGGACAAGTTATAACCAACGCCCGATCGTCAAAGTCGGAGACCGTATTTCCAAACGCGACATTCTTGCTGACGGACCTTCAATGGAACGTGGGGAGATGGCATTAGGAAGAAACGTACTGGTTGCCTTCATGACATGGGATGGCTTTAACTACGAAGATGCGATCATCATGAGTGAGCGCTTAGTGAAAGACGATGTTTATACATCTGTCCATATCGAAGAGTACGAATCCGATTCACGTGATACGAAATTGGGGCCGGAAGAAATTACGCGTGATATCCCGAACGTTGGGGAAGACGCATTGCGTAACCTGGATGACCGAGGAATTATCCGTGTCGGAGCTGAAGTGAAAGATGGAGATATTCTAGTTGGTAAAGTAACACCTAAGGGCGTTACGGAATTGACTGCTGAAGAACGTCTTCTTCATGCGATCTTCGGTGAAAAAGCACGTGAAGTGCGCGATACTTCATTGCGGGTGCCTCACGGTGCTGGCGGTATTGTACTGGATGTTAAAATCTTCAACCGTGAAGATGGAGACGAATTGCCACCGGGTGTAAACCAGTTGGTTCGTGCATATATCGTTCAAAAACGTAAAATCTCCGTCGGCGATAAAATGGCTGGACGCCACGGAAACAAAGGTGTTATTTCAAGAATTCTTCCTGAAGAAGATATGCCATTCATGCCAGACGGCACACCGGTCGACATCATGTTGAACCCACTTGGTGTACCATCGCGTATGAATATCGGTCAGGTACTTGAACTGCATCTTGGAATGGCTTCCCGTTCACTTGGAATTCATATGGCTTCATCTGTATTTGATGGAGCGAATGAAGAAGATGTACTGGAAACAATGGAAGAATCAGGTATGCCGCGCGATGGCAAAACAATTCTCTATGATGGCCGTTCTGGTGAAGCATTCGATAACCGTGTGTCTGTAGGGATCATGTATATGATCAAACTTGCCCACATGGTCGATGATAAATTG
Organism: Planococcus wigleyi; assembly: GCF_014836985.1. GTDB lineage: Bacteria > Bacillota > Bacilli > Bacillales_A > Planococcaceae > Planococcus > Planococcus notacanthi. The sequence goes on from NZ_JACSPU010000009.1 coordinate 22,974, forward strand.
CACGCCCGTTCAACTGGACCTTACTCATTGGTTACACAACAGCCATTGGGTGGTAAAGCACAATTCGGCGGACAGCGTTTTGGTGAAATGGAAGTATGGGCACTTGAAGCATATGGTGCTGCACATACATTGCAGGAAATCTTAACCGTGAAGTCGGATGACGTCGTAGGCCGCGTGAAAACGTATGAAGCGATCGTCAAAGGTGAAAGTGTACCGGAACCAAGTGTGCCGGAATCATTCAAAGTTTTGATTAAAGAGCTTCAAAGTTTAGGTATGGATGTCAAGATGCTGACGATTGATGATGAAGAAATCGAATTGCGCGACCTGGATGAAGAAGAAGATCTTCAGCCTGCGGATTCATTGAACATCCTTCCGATTGCAGATACAGAAGCACCGGTTGGAACGATTGATTAATGCCCATTGGAATCGAACGGCTTTAAACGGCCGTTCTCCATTTATTCGTTTAGCCATTACCGAGGAAGAGCCGTACAGAAACTCGAGACAAAAGGGAGGTAGGCTCCTTGATAGATGTTAATAATTTTGAGTATATGAAAATCGGATTAGCGTCACCCGATAAAATTCGCTCATGGTCTTATGGAGAAGTCAAAAAGCCAGAAACAATCAATTACCGTACACTGAAACCTGAAAAAGATGGTTTGTTCTGTGAACGTATTTTCGGTCCTACAAAAGACTGGGAATGCCATTGTGGTAAATACAAGCGTGTCCGTTATAAAGGCGTTGTCTGCGATCGCTGCGGCGTTGAAGTAACACGTTCAAAAGTTCGCCGCGAACGCATGGGACATATTGAATTAGCAGCTCCTGTTTCGCATATCTGGTATTTCAAAGGAATTCCAAGCCGCATGGGACTTATCTTGGATATGTCTCCACGTTCACTTGAAGAAGTCATTTACTTTGCTTCTTATGTGGTAATCGATCCTGCGGATACACCGCTTGAAAAGAAACAGCTTCTTTCTGAAAAAGAATACCGCGCTTACCGTGATAAGTTTGGCAAGAAATTCCAAGCTGCCATGGGAGCGGAAGCAATCAAACGTCTATTGCAGGAAATTGACCTTGAACGCGAAACGGATTCTTTGAAAGAAGAGTTGAAAACGGCTCAAGGCCAGCGCCGCACCCGTGCGATCAAACGTCTTGAAGTGGTTGAATCATTCCGTAACTCAGGCAACAACCCTGACTGGATGATTCTAGACGTACTTCCTGTTATTCCACCTGAACTTCGTCCGATGGTTCAATTAGACGGCGGCCGCTTTGCGACTTCCGATTTAAACGACCTTTATCGCCGCGTAATCAACCGGAATAACCGTCTGAAACGTCTTTTGGACCTTGGTGCACCAAGCATCATCGTTCAAAACGAAAAACGTATGTTGCAAGAAGCTGTTGATGCGTTGATCGACAACGGCCGCCGCGGCCGTCCGGTCACAGGACCTGGTAACCGTCCATTGAAATCTCTTTCTCATATGCTGAAAGGGAAACAAGGGCGTTTCCGCCAAAACCTTCTTGGTAAACGAGTTGATTACTCAGGCCGTTCCGTTATCGTAGTTGGACCTAACCTGAAGATGTATCAATGTGGTTTGCCGAAAGGAATGGCAATCGAGTTGTTCAAGCCTTTCGTTATGAAAGAATTGGTTGAACGCGGATTGGCCCATAACATCAAGAGTGCGAAACGCAAAATCGAACGTCTTCACTCTGAAGTTTGGGATGTATTGGAAGATGTCATCAAGGAGCATCCGGTTCTATTGAACCGCGCACCGACTCTTCACAGACTGGGTATTCAGGCATTTGAACCGACATTGGTTGAAGGTAAAGCGATCCGTCTGCATCCGCTTGTATGTACTGCATACAACGCCGATTTCGATGGTGACCAAATGGCTGTCCACGTACCTCTATCATCCGAAGCTCAGGCAGAAGCACGTCTGTTGATGCTTGCAGCTCAGAACATCTTGAACCCGAAAGACGGAAAACCTGTTGTAACACCATCTCAGGATATGGTTCTAGGAAACTATTACTTAACTCTGGAGCGTAAAGGTGCTACAGGCGAAGGCGCTACTTTCTCAGGACCTGAAGAAGTGATGATCGCTTACCAAACAGGCCATGTCCACTTGCATACACGTATTGCAATTCAGGCTGGATCCGTCAACAACCCGACATTCACAGAAGAACAGAACAAAATGCTTTTATTGACTACTGTTGGTAAAATCATTTTCAACGAAATTCTGCCGAAGTCATTCCCGTACATCAACGAACCGACTGATTACAATCTGCAGGTGGAAACACCAGCGAAATACTTTGTCCCTACAACGACAGATATTCGCAAGCATATTGAAGAAGCGGAACTTGTAACTCCATTCAAGAAGAAAATTCTTGGGGAAATCATCGCGGAAGTCTTCAAACGTTTCCACATTACGGAAACTTCGAAGATGCTTGACCGTATGAAGAGCCTTGGATTCAAATATTCGACACAAGCCGGCATCACTGTTGGTGTAGCGGATATCGTAGTTCTTCCTGACAAAGGAGAAATCTTGGTTGATGCACAAGAAAACGTCGATAAAGTAATGAAACAATTCCGTCGCGGATTGATTACAGAAGAAGAGCGATATGCACGTGTCATTTCTTATTGGAGCAACGCAAAAGATATCATCCAGAACAAACTGATGGCATCTCTTGATAACTTGAATCCAATCTTTATGATGAGTGATTCCGGAGCTCGTGGTAACGCATCTAACTTTACGCAGCTTGCGGGTATGCGTGGATTGATGGCCAACCCGGCTGGACGCATTATTGAACTTCCGATTAAATCTTCCTTCCGTGAAGGATTAACAGTACTTGAATATTTCATCTCTACTCACGGTGCTCGTAAAGGTCTTGCCGATACAGCACTGAAAACAGCCGATTCTGGTTACTTGACTCGTCGTTTGGTAGACGTTGCACAAGATGCAATTGTCCGCGAAAATGATTGTGGCACGGACAGAGGCTTGCTGGTAGGGGCGTTGATGGAAGGCACAGAAGTGATTGAAGAGCTTGATGAGCGTATCGTTGGCCGCCATGCTAAGAAAACAATCCGCCATCCGGAAACAAAAGAAGTTATTGTAGCGAAAGATGAATTGATTACACAAGACCTGACTCGCCTTATTATCGAAGCAGGCATTAAAGAAGTAACAATTCGCTCTGCGTTTACATGTAATACAAAACACGGCGTTTGTAAGAAGTGTTACGGCACTAACTTGGCAACTGGAGACGAAGTTGAAGTGGGCGAAGCAGTAGGTATTATTGCAGCTCAATCAATCGGTGAGCCAGGAACTCAGTTGACGATGCGTACATTCCATACAGGCGGGGTAGCAGGAGACGATATTACACAAGGTCTTCCGCGTATCCAGGAAATCTTCGAATCGCGTAATCCGAAAGGCCAGGCAGTTATTTCTGAAATTACAGGTACCGTTACTGAAATTGACGAAATTCGCGAAGGCCAGAAAGAAGTAACGATTCAAGGGGATGTTGAAACCCGTAAATATCTAGCTCCTTATAATGCACGCATTAAAGTTCAAGTGGATGATGCTATTGTTCGAGGCGAAGTATTGACTGACGGTTCAATTGATCCGAAGCAATTGCTTCAAGTAAAAGACGTTCAGGCTGTTCAAGTGTATCTATTGAAGGAAGTTCAAAAAGTATACCGTATGCAAGGGGTAGAAATCGGCGATAAGCACGTAGAAGTTATGGTTCGTCAAATGTTCCGTAAAGTCCGCGTTATTGAAGCCGGTGACACTGAATTGCTGCCAGGTTCACTATTGGATATTCACCAATTCACTGAAGCCAACGTCAAAGCGGTTCTAGAAGGCAATCTGCCAGCGACAAGCCGTCCTGTTATCCTGGGGATCACAAAAGCTTCCCTTGAAACAGAATCCTTCCTATCTGCCGCATCCTTCCAGGAAACGACTCGTGTCCTAACAGATGCAGCGATAAAAGGAAAACGTGATGAACTTCTCGGATTGAAAGAGAACGTCATTATCGGTAAACTTGTTCCGGCTGGAACAGGAATGCAGCGTTACCGCCAGATTAAGATTGCTCAAAGCGAAAAAGCGGAGAAGCAGGAAATTGTCGGCACAGAGTCATAAAAATGAAATAATGGATTCCGGGGAGTTCCTGAATAATCTCCCCGGGATTTTTTAAGAATCCTGTTGACAGCATTGTCATAGAATGATAATATGTTGAGGGTTGATGGTTAACGGTCTGACGCTTTGGAGGATATGAAAATGTCTAATGAAAAAGTAAAACAGGCAAGTCAAATAATCATCGGTACAAAGCAGACAGTAAAAGCATTAAAGAGCGGTATTGTCCAAGAAGTAATAGTGGCAAGAGACGCGGACGATCGAATGACCGAACAGATTATCCTACTAGCCTTAGAAAAAGGTATTCGGATCGAATTTGCAGATTCACGATTGAAGCTTGGCAAAGCATATGGCATTAATGTCGGTGCAGCTGCTGTGGCTATTACTGGATAACAGTTTTTGTGTAAAACACAAAGACTTTGTTTTTTACCCAAAAATGAACCACCTGGATATGTGGTATTAGAACACCTTTTGAGAGGAGGAAAAAATCGATGCCTACAATTAACCAATTAGTTAACAAGCCTCGTAAACCAAAGAGCACGAAATCAGATTCACCAGCGTTAAACAAAGGGTACAACAGCTTTAAAAAGTCTCAGACTAACGTGACATCACCACAGAAACGTGGAGTATGTACTCGTGTTGGTACGATGACACCGAAAAAACCAAACTCCGCATTGCGTAAATATGCGCGTGTACGTTTGACTAACCAAATCGAGGTTAATGCTTACATCCCTGGAGAAGGCCACAACCTTCAAGAGCACAGTGTAGTTCTTCTTCGCGGCGGACGCGTAAAAGATTTACCGGGTGTGCGTTACCATATCGTACGTGGAGCACTTGATACAGCTGGAGTAAACGGCCGTATGCAAAGCCGTTCTAAATACGGAACTAAACGTCCTAAAGTAAAAAAATAATAAGTTAATTTAACGAAGAGAATTCGTTGAAAGGAGGAACATACATGCCTCGTAAAGGTCCTGTAGCTAAACGTGACGTGTTGCCAGATCCAATTTACAATTCGAAATTGGTGACACGCTTAATTAATAAAATGATGGTTGACGGAAAAAGAGGTACTTCACAAAAGATCCTATACGGAGCGTTTGAGTTAGTTAAAGAACGCAGCGGTAAAGATCCGATTGAAGTATACGAACAAGCATTGACTAACGTTATGCCAGTTCTTGAAGTACGCGCTCGCCGTGTTGGTGGAGCTAACTACCAAGTACCGGTTGAAGTTCGTCCTGAACGCCGTACAACTCTAGGTCTTCGCTACCTTGTAAACTATTCACGTCTTCGTGGAGAGAAAACAATGGAAGAGCGTTTGGCTAATGAAATTCTAGACGCTGCTAACAACACTGGTGCAGCTGTTAAGAAACGTGAAGATATTCATAAAATGGCGGAAGCAAACAAAGCATTTGCTCACTATCGCTGGTAATTTCTTTCGAGATGTTTACATCTTAAACCGAAACGGAAGGTGAAAAAAACATGACTAGAGAGTTCCCATTAGACAAGACACGTAATATCGGGATCATGGCACACATCGATGCCGGTAAAACGACTACTACGGAACGTATTTTATACTACACTGGTAAAATCCACAAAATTGGAGAAACGCACGAAGGTGCTTCTCAAATGGACTGGATGGAGCAAGAGCAGGAACGTGGAATTACAATCACGTCTGCTGCAACAACTGCTTCATGGAAAAACCACCGTGTAAACATCATCGATACTCCAGGACACGTAGATTTCACTGTTGAAGTTGAACGTTCATTGCGCGTACTTGATGGCGCTGTTACAGTTCTTGATGCTCAATCAGGTGTTGAGCCTCAAACTGAAACAGTTTGGCGTCAAGCTACAACATACGGAGTTCCTCGTATCGTATTTATCAACAAAATGGATAAAATCGGTGCTGATTTCCTTTACTCTGTAGGCACATTGCATGAACGTCTACAAGCTAATGCTCACCCGATCCAATTGCCAATCGGCGCAGAAGATGACTTTTCAGCAATCATCGATTTAGTTGAAATGAACACTCGCTTCTACGCAAACGATTTGGGAACTGAAATCACAGAAGGTGAAATTCCTGAAGAGTACAAAGAACTTGCTGAAGAATGGCACACTAAATTAGTGGAAGCTGTTGCTGAGCTTGACGAAGACTTGATGGAAAAATACCTTGGCGGGGAAGAAATCACTAAAGAAGAACTTAAAGCGGCTATCCGTAAAGGAACATTAGACGTTGAGTTTTACCCAGTGGTTTGCGGAACTGCTTTCAAAAATAAAGGGGTTCAATTAATGCTTGATGCAGTAATTGATTACCTACCATCACCATTGGATGTACCTCCAATGACTGGTGTTCTTCCTGATTCAGACGAAGAGGTATTGCGTAAACCTAGCGAAGACGAACCATTCTCTGCGTTGGCGTTTAAAGTAATGACAGATCCATACGTTGGGAAATTGACTTTCTTCCGTGTGTATTCTGGATCTCTTAAATCTGGTTCATATGTTCAGAACTCTTCTAAAGGCAAGCGTGAGCGCGTAGGACGTATCCTTCAGATGCACGCAAACTCCCGTGAAGAAATTTCTGAAGTATACTGCGGAGATATCGCTGCTGCTATCGGCCTTAAAGATACATCAACAGGTGATACTTTAAGTGACGAGAAACAACAAGTAATTCTTGAGCGCATGGTCTTCCCAGAACCTGTTATTTCTCTTTCTGTGGAACCTAAGTCTAAAGCCGATCAAGATAAAATGGGTCAAGCCCTTGCGAAATTGCAAGAAGAAGATCCAACTTTCCGTGCGCACACTGACCAGGAAACTGGCCAAACAATCATCGCGGGTATGGGTGAACTTCACCTTGATATCCTTGTTGACCGTATGCGCCGTGAGTTCAACGTAGAAGCTAACGTGGGTGCGCCTCAGGTATCTTACCGTGAGACATTCCGTCAGTCTGCTAAAGTTGAAGGTAAATTCGTACGCCAATCTGGTGGACGTGGACAATTCGGACACGTTTGGATTGAATTCTCTCCAAACGAAGAAGGAGCAGGTTTTGAATTTGAAAATGGTATCGTTGGTGGTGTTGTTCCACGTGAATACATCCCAGCAGTTGAAGCGGGTCTTCGTGACTCACTAGACAACGGTGTTATCGCCGGATATCCATTGATCGACATCAAAGCTCGTTTGTTCGACGGATCTTACCATGATGTTGACTCGAATGAGATGGCATTTAAAGTTGCTGCTTCTATGGCACTTAAAAATGCAATTTCGAAAGTTAATCCGGTTCTTCTTGAGCCAATTATGCGTGTTGAGGTTGTTATTCCTGAGGAATACCTTGGGGATATCATGGGTGACATCACGTCACGCCGCGGCCGTGTAGAAGGTATGGACGCTCGCGGAAACGCGCAAGTAGTTCGTGCTATGGTACCTCTTGCAGAAATGTTCGGTTATGCAACTTCATTGCGTTCAAACACGCAAGGCCGTGGTGTGTTCTCAATGCACTTCGATCACTATGAAGAAGTACCGAAATCAATTTCTGAAGAAATCATCAAAAAAAATAAAGGTCAATAATTGAATTTTGATCTTTAATCAAGTATAAATAATTTGTATGCCTGGAATAATAGGGCCCTATTATTCCGGCGCTTCAAATGAAAACATTCACTTACATTTTGAGGAGGATTTTTCTAATGGGAAAAGCTAAATTTGATCGCTCTAAAACACACGCGAATATTGGTACAATTGGTCACGTTGACCATGGTAAAACAACTTTGACTGCAGCAATCGCTACAGTACTTGCAAAACAATCAGGCGGGGAAGCTCGTTCTTACGCTCAAATCGATAACGCACCTGAAGAAAAAGAGCGCGGTATCACTATCAACACTTCACACGTTGAATATGAAACTGCAACTCGCCACTACGCACACGTTGATTGCCCTGGACACGCCGATTACGTTAAAAACATGATCACTGGTGCTGCTCAAATGGACGGCGGGATCCTAGTAGTATCTGCTGCTGACGGCCCAATGCCACAAACTCGTGAGCACATCCTTCTTTCACGTCAAGTTGGTGTTCCTTACCTAGTTGTATTCATGAACAAATGCGATATGGTAGATGACGAAGAACTTCTTGAACTAGTTGAAATGGAAGTTCGCGACCTTCTTTCTGAATATGACTTCCCTGGCGATGACATTCCTGTTATCAAAGGTTCTGCTCTTAAAGCTCTTGAAGGAGAAGCAGAATGGGAAGAAAAAATCGTTGAATTGATGAACGCGGTTGATGAGTACATTCCTACTCCACCACGTGACACTGACAAACCATTCATGATGCCTGTTGAGGATGTATTCTCAATCACTGGCCGTGGTACGGTTGCTACTGGACGCGTTGAACGCGGACAAATCAAAATCGGTGATAACGTTGATATCATTGGTCTTACTGAAGAACCAAAATCTACAACTGTAACTGGTGTAGAAATGTTCCGTAAATTGCTTGACTATGCTGAAGCTGGCGACAACATTGGTGCACTTCTTCGCGGGGTTTCTCGTGACGACGTACAACGTGGACAAGTATTGGCTAAACCAGGCACAATTACTCCACACACTGAATTCACAGCTGAAGTTTACGTTCTTTCAAAAGAAGAGGGTGGACGTCACACTCCATTCTTCACAAACTACCGTCCGCAGTTCTACTTCCGTACAACTGACGTAACTGGCGTTTGTAACCTTCCTGAAGGTGTAGAAATGGTTATGCCTGGAGACAACATCGAAATGATCGTTTCTCTAATCTCTCCAATCGCACTTGAAGAAGGAACTAAGTTCTCTATCCGTGAGGGTGGACGTACTGTAGGCGCTGGCGTTGTTGCTAAAATCACTAAGTAATAACTGCTGAGTGTTGATTTAAGACCCTGTCTCATTATTATGAGACAGGGTCTTTTTTTTGCGTTTTCCCAACTGGCTTGGGGGAAATTCACTGAAAATACAAGCTGTTCATAAAATATTCAAACTTTTTAAAAAATCTTTAAAAGCCAGCGTTAGCAACAATGAAAACGGATACATAGTTTATGAATATTCAAAATTCATAAAAAAATAACCAGTAGTTGATTGACACGCTTTGAAATAGGCGATATGATAGCAACAATTTACTAGACGCAAACAGAATTCGATATATTGCATATTATAAAACTTTCGAGAAAGAAGTGGACATCATGAGCGAACAAGTAATTTATCTAAACGGCGAATTTGTTAAAAAGGAAGACGCTAAAATTTCAGTCTACGATCACGGGTTTTTATACGGTGATGGAGTGTTTGAAGGAATCCGTTCTTACAACGGAAATGTCTTTCGGCTGGAAGAACATTTAGAGCGGCTTTACGATTCAGCAAAATCGGTAATGCTCGAGATTCCCCACACTTTTGAAGAAATGACGCAAATTGTTGTTAACACATTACGAGAAAATAAATTCAAAGATGCTTATATCCGCCTCATCGTTTCAAGAGGCGTAGGAAACTTAGGATTGGATCCTTACAGTTGTTCGCATCCCAGTGTAATTGTAATCGCCGAACCTTTGTCTCTGTTCCCTAAATCAATGTACGAAACAGGAATCGAGATTGTATCGGTTGCGACACGCAGAAGCCGTTCGGATGTATTGAGTCCGAAAGTGAAATCTTTGAACTACATGAACAATATCCTGGTTAAGCTGGAAGCTCATCTGGCAGGTGTCTCAGAAGCATTGATGTTGAATGATCAAGGGTATGTAGCTGAAGGCTCAGCAGATAACATCTTCATTGTCCGTAAAAACAAATTATTGACTCCTCCTGGTTATGTAGGAGCACTCGAAGGAATTACACGCAATGCAATCATGGATGTAGCTGCAGAAAAAGGCTACGACATCCAAGAAGGTGTTTTCACAAGACACGATGTGTATGTAGCGGATGAGGTGTTCCTGACAGGAACAGCTGCAGAAGTGATCGCGGTAGTGAAAGTGGATGGCCGAGTAATTGGCGAAGGGAAGCCCGGACCGGTTACAAACGACTTGCTTGAATCATTCAGAGAACTAGTTCAGAACGATGGAGTAAAAGTCTATAGCGATCATTTAAACGCAGTATAAAAAAATAGAAGTTCAACTCAATGACGAGGTTAAAGTAGATGGATACTGTATTCACAGAGAGCCGGTACAGGTGGAAGCCGGTAATACAACCATTTGCGACATCCCCTCTGAGTGGATTGCTGAAAAGCTTCGGCTGTTTAGGTAGTCCCGGTGGTTTGCAAGTTAGAAATCATCGTTATCAGCGGATAAGCAATGCTTATCCATGAGGCTGCGGTTGCGCAGTGAAATAGGGTGGTACCATGAAGCTTTTTCATCCCTATGCGAAGAACATGTTTCTTTGTGTAGGGATGAAAAAGCTTTTTTGTTTTCATGCCACCGGAGACTTAGAAAAGGAGGCGGAAGGATTGGGAGTAAACGTACAAGTTAGAGAAGAAGTTAAACAGAAGCTGACAGGCAATGGTGCAGATGTACTGATTCAATCTTTAAAAGGTCAGGGTGTTGAAATGATTTTCGGCTATCCAGGAGGCGCGGTACTGCCAATTTACGATGCCTTGCACAAAAATCCAATACGCCATGTATTGGCTAGACATGAACAAGGTGCCATACACGCCGCAGAAGGCTACGCAAGAGTATCTGGAAAAGCCGGAGTTGTTCTTGCCACATCAGGACCAGGCGCAACAAACTTAGTGACAGGCATAGCGGATGCCATGTTGGACTCCTTGCCGCTGGTCATTTTCACAGGCCAGGTCGCAACTTCAGTAATAGGGACTGATGCTTTCCAGGAAGCAGACATTATCGGCATCACACAACCGATTACAAAGCATAATTACCAAGTGAAAAAAGTATCGGATCTTCCAAGAATCATTAAAGAAGCTTTCTATATTGCTTCTACTGGACGTCCAGGACCGGTCTTGGTCGATATACCGAAAAATATAGCAACTGAGTTGTTCTTATCCAATAAAGAAGAAGAGGCAGTATATCTTCCAGGGTATCAACCAACGACGAACCCGAACTACCTGCAAATCCAAAAAGCGGCTCAATTATTGTCACAGGCGAAAAGACCGTTGATTTTAGCTGGAGCCGGTATCTTGGCGGCAAAGGCAACAGAAGAGTTGAAAGTCTTCTCTGAGCGCCATCAAATTCCGGTTACCAACACATTGTTGGGCTTAGGCAGCATTGCTGGCGAACATGAACTATTCCTCGGAATGGCCGGCATGCACGGCACTTATACAGCGAATACAGCAATATGTGATTGTGATGTCTTGTTGAATATTGGTGCACGATTCGATGACCGGTTGACCGGAAATCTTGCAAGCTTTGCGCCAAATGCACAAGTAATCCATATTGATATCGACCCGGCAGAAATCGGAAAAAATGTTCCGACAGCCGTCCCGATTGTTGCGGATGCCAAAGAGGCGCTGCTTCAATTGCTTAATCAATCATTTAGAAGCCCCGACACTGCAGAATGGCTTGAAATGCTATCCGGGAACCAAGTGGAATACCCGCTTCAATACCATGCAAGAGATCGGAAAGGAATCATGCCTCAACAAGCCGTAGAGTTGATCCATCGACTGACCGGAGGCAATGCAGTTGTCACAACAGATGTGGGGCAGCATCAAATGTGGGCGGCTCAATACTACCGCTTCAATAACCCTCACAACTGGGTGACATCAGGCGGCCTCGGCACAATGGGCTTTGGTTTCCCTGCAGCCATCGGTGCCCAGTTGGCGAAACCGGATGAGCAAGTTATATCTATAGTAGGGGATGCCGGATTCCAAATGACTTTGCAGGAACTGTCCCTACTTCAAGAGCTGCGGCTGCCGGTGAAGGTTGTTATCCTGAACAACCAAAGCTTGGGAATGGTTAGACAATGGCAGGAAACATTTTATGAAGGACGTTATTCACAATCTTTGATTCCCGTTCAACCGGATTTTGTGAAGTTGGCGGCGGCTTATGACATCAAAGGCTATAAAGTCGAAACGATGGAAGAAGCGGAAGCGGTTTTTGCAGAAGCATTTAATTCAAACGAGCCCGTGTTGATCGATTGCCGGGTGGTGCAGATGGAATGTGTTTATCCGATGGTTGCACCAGGCAAAGGCTTGAATGAAATGATCGGAGTGAAAGGCGAATGAAACGAGTCATTACAACAACGGTGATCAACCAAAGCGGGGTGTTGAACCGCGTTACAGGATTATTGATGAAACGGCAGTTCAACATCGAAAGCATTTCGGTCGGTCACACAGAGCAGCCTGGCATGTCGAAAATGACTTTTGTGGTCAATGTAGAAGATAAAGGCAAGCTGGAGCAATTGCTGAAACAGCTGCAGAAACAAATTGATGTCATTAAAGTAAATGACATTACCGATAAGGCGATGGTGATGAGAGAACTGGCACTGGTGAAAGTGGTAGTGCCGCCAGCAGTCAGAAACGAAGTATTGAGCATCGTCGAACCGTTCCGGGCGACAGTCGTCGACATGAGCAAAAATGTAACAACATTCCAAGTAACAGGCGACCCGGAAAAAATTGAAGCATTTATTGATCTGATGAGACCGTATGGTGTGAAAGAACTGACACGAACCGGAGTATCCGCGTTTGTAAGAGAAACACAAAAAGCGCAAACACCGCAATTGAACATCCTATAAAACCCAAACCCGAGGAGGAAATTAAAAATGGCTAAAATGTATTATAACCAAGACGTAAACGAACAGGTACTTAAAGGAAAGACAATCGCGGTGATCGGCTATGGTTCTCAGGGCCATGCACATGCTCAAAACTTGAAAGAATCCGGATTTGATGTAGTAGTTGGAGTGCGCCAGGGTAAATCATTCGATCAAGCTAAAAACGACGGCATGAAAGTGGCTACAGTAAAAGAAGCAGCAGAAGCGGCAGACGTGATCATGATCTTAGTGCCTGATGAAAAACAGACGCAAATCTACAACGCAGAAATCAAACCGGCATTAACAGCTGGGAAATCCCTTGTTTTTGCACACGGCTTCAACGTTCACTTTAACCAAATCGTGCCGCCTGCAGATGTGGATGTATTCTTGGTAGCTCCAAAAGGACCTGGACATCTTGTTCGCCGTACGTATGAAGCAGGTGCTGGAGTTCCTGGATTGATCGCGATCCATCAGGACGTTTCAGGACAAGCTCAGGAAATTGCCCTTGCTTATGCAAAAGGAATCGGAGCTACACGTGCAGGCGTCTTGGAAACGACATTCAAAGAAGAAACGGAAACGGATCTATTTGGAGAACAAGCTGTTCTTTGCGGCGGTGTCACTTCACTTGTAAAAGCTGGATTTGAAACATTGGTTGAAGCGGGCTACCAACCGGAACTTGCCTACTTCGAATGTATGCACGAATTGAAACTCATCGTTGACCTTATGTACGAAGGTGGCTTGTCAGGAATGCGCTACTCAATTTCCGATACAGCGCAGTGGGGAGATTTTGTTTCAGGACCACGCATTGTGGATGCAGATACGAAAGCTCGCATGAAAGATGTGCTTACGGATATCCAAACAGGGAAATTCGCAAAAGGCTGGTTGCTTGAAAACCAATTGAATCGTCCAGAATTTACAGCAATCGAAAAAGCGGAAGAATCTCACCAAATCGAACAAGTGGGCCGCGAATTGCGTGCAATGATGCCTTTCGTTAATGAAGGCAAAAAAGCTAAACAAAAAGAGGTGGTCGCCAATGTCACAAATTGATATTTTCGATACGACATTACGAGACGGGGAACAGTCGGCCGGGATCAACTTGAATACAGCAGAGAAAATCGAAATCGCCCGCCAGCTTGAACGTCTGGGAGTGACGATTATCGAATCAGGATTTCCTGCTTCATCTCCAGGAGATTTTGACGCTGTGCAGCGAATCGCAGGTACAGTGAAGAATTCCATCGTAACGGGCCTTGCCCGCTCGATGCAAAGTGATATTGATCGGACGTGGGAAGCGCTAAAAGGAGCGGAACAGCCGCATATTCATATCTTTTTGGCTACTTCACCTATCCATATGGAAACGAAATTATTCAAAACACCGGAGCAAGTCGTTGAACTTGCTGTAGAGTCGGTAAAATACGCGCGTAAGTTCTTCCCGTTGGTCCAATGGTCAGCGGAAGATGCTTCCCGCTCAGACCCTGAATTTTTGGCTCATATTATCCGCAAAGTGATTGAAGCGGGAGCGACGACGATTAACCTTCCAGATACAGTCGGTTATGCAACGCCTCAAGAATACGGGGCAATGTTCAAGTACATGACCGATCATGTGGCGGGAATCGAAAAAGTGAAGCTGTCAGCCCATTGCCACAATGACTTGGGGATGGCTACTGCCAATACCTTGGCCGCTATCGAAAATGGCGCTACTCAAATCGAGGGAACCATTAATGGCATCGGTGAACGTGCCGGCAACGTAGCGCTTGAAGAGATTGCAGTTGCTTTGCATATCCGCAAGCAGATCTTCAATGTTGAAACAGGGATCAACCTACATGAAATCAAACGCACAAGCCAATTGGTCAGCCAATTGACAGGCAGCTTGATTCAACCGAATAAAGCGGTTGTCGGCAAAAATGCATTTGCCCATGAATCAGGTATCCACCAGGATGGCATGCTGAAGAATCCGTTGACGTATGAAATCATTACGCCGGAACTGATCGGTGATGCAGCGACTGAATTGGTGCTTGGCAAACATTCAGGGCGCCATGCCTTTAAAGACCGGGCCGTTAAAATGGGCTTTGATTTAACAGACGAAAAGCTGAACAATGCATTTGCTGAATTCAAGAAGTTGGCTGATCGCAAGAAAGAAATTTTGGAAGATGATTTATATGTATTGCTGACTGATCAGCAAATTCATGATACGGAAACACCGGTTTACAAATTGGAAAGTGTTCAGGTTCAATATGGCACAGCCAATATCCCGACGGCGACCGCTTCTGCCTATCACCCGAATGGTGAATTGATCAGCGAAGCAGCTACTGGCGCCGGATCAGTTGAAGCGATTTTCAATACGCTCGAACGAATTGTAGAAGGCAAAGTCCATATCTTGGACTACCGTGTCACTTCCATCGGCAAAGGGCGCGACGCCTTAGGTGAAGCAGTCATCAATATGAGCTATGACGGAGAGACCGTAACGGGCCGGGATGTCGCACAGGATGTACTGGAAGCAACAGCAAAAGCATACTTGAATGCAGTCAACCGTCAAATTGTCCAGGTAGGCAAGAAAGTCAGGATGTCGGCAGTGTAAAAAGAACAGATCGAAAGAGGAGGAATTTAAAATGAAAAAAACAATAGCGGTATTGCCAGGAGACGGAATCGGACCAGAAGTAACAGATGCGGCGGTAAAAGTGCTGCAATCCATTGCAATGCGTTATGGACATACTTTTCATTTAAAGCACGCGGCAATCGGAGGTACAGCAGTTGATCAATTCGACAACCCGCTGCCTCAGCAAACCATTGATGTTTGTGAAGAAAGTGACGCGATTCTCCTCGGTGCAGTCGGAGGAACGAAATGGGACAGCAATCCTGCTCACCTTCGTCCTGAAAAAGGGCTTTTGAACATCCGTAAGCACTTCGATTTGTTCGCCAATATCCGTCCGGTTAAAGCAGTGCCGGCTTTGCTTGCTTCTTCGCCATTAAAAGAAGAGGTGGCAAAAGAAGTGGATATGGTCATTGTCCGTGAATTGACGAGCGGTTTGTATTTTGGAGAACCGAAACGCCGTTCAGAAAAATCAGCGGTGGACACATTGGTTTATACGAGAGAAGAAATCGAACGCATCGTCAACCAGGCGTTTGAAATTGCCCGCACACGCAGAGGCAAAGTGACTTCAGTCGATAAAGCCAACGTACTGGAAACCAGCAAACTATGGCGCGAAGTTGTGGAAGAACGCAGAAAAGCCTATCCCGATATCGAAGTGGAACATATGCTGGTTGATTCAGCAGCGATGAAATTGATTACCGATCCACGTACTTTCGATGTCGTAGTGACTGAGAATATGTTCGGTGATATCTTGAGCGACGAAGCTTCGGTCATCACAGGTTCACTTGGCATGCTGCCGTCTGCGAGCATCCGTTCAGACGGTTTTGGCCTTTACGAACCCGTACACGGTTCAGCACCGGATATCGCAGGACAAAACAAAGCGAATCCGGCAGCGGCCATCTTGTCTGCAGCAATGATGCTGAAGCATTCATTCGGCCTTCATACAGAAGCGGCTGCTATCGAAAAAGCGGTCATGGATGTCTTGGAAGACGGATATTGCACAGGTGATTTGGCAGGCGACGGGAAACGCACCGTTTCGACCGATCGCTTCGTCACCAAAGTAGTGGAAGAACTGGAAAGAGAATTTGTATCAGAACACATCATGTACTCTTATGTGTAAGTGGAAGGAGCGGTTCGCATGGCAAAAACAATCATAGAGAAAATTTGGGAACAGCATATCGTCTTCGAAGAGCAAGGAAAGCCGGACCTGCTATATATCGATCTTCATTTATTGCATGAGGTGACATCTCCGCAAGCGTTTGAAGGGCTTCGGTTGAACGGACGCAAAGTCCGCCGGCCGGATCTTTGCTTCGCAACGATGGACCATAATGTTCCGACCCGTAACCGGGAAACGATCACCGATCCCATTTCACGGAAACAGATCAAAACCTTGCAGGACAATTGTGATGAGTTCGGCGTTCCGCTTGCGGGCATCAACCATCCGGATCAGGGAATTGTCCATGTGATCGGACCGGAGCTGGGCTTGACGCAGCCAGGAAAGACCATTGTCTGCGGCGACAGCCATACTTCGACACACGGAGCCTTTGGCGCTCTGGCATTCGGTATCGGCACCAGCGAAGTGGAGCATGTACTTTCTACTCAGACGCTATGGCAATCAAAACCAAAAACCATGGAAGTGCGGATCGATGGCAAGCTCGGGTTTGGTGTTTCTTCAAAAGACGTCATTCTGGCCATCATTTCTAAATTCGGCATCGATATGGGAACCGGCCATATTATGGAGTACACAGGAGAGGCTATTCGGGGCCTATCCATGGAAGAGCGGATGACCATCTGCAATATGTCGATTGAAGCTGGGGCACGCGCCGGGTTGATCAGTCCGGATGAGACAACAGTAGAGTACTTGAGAGGGCGCAGACATGTGCCTGAAGGCGAAGCGTTTGAAAAAGAAGCTGCCCGTTGGCTGGCTCTTGCAACAGACGAAGGCGCACAGTACGATACGTCTGTCACAATCCATGCAGATGAGATTTCTCCATTCGTTACATGGGGAACCAACCCTTCGATGGGTTCAGGCATTGCCGAACGAGTTCCATCCGCTGCAGATTACGATAAGCAGTCGGATAAAGATGCGTTAAAGCAAGCTTTGGCTTATATGCACCTGGAAGAAGGGACGCCCCTTTCTTCAATCGATATTCAGCATGTTTTCATCGGCTCCTGCACGAACGCCCGTCTTGGTGATTTGCGCGCTGCCAGTGAAATCATTAAAGGCAAGAAAGTGCATCCATCCGTAACGGCAATTGTCGTACCTGGGTCTGAAACGGTCAAACGTGCAGCAGAACAGGAAGGCTTGGATCGAGTATTTCTTGAAGCTGGCTTTGAATGGCGTGAAACGGGATGCAGTATGTGCCTGGCGATGAATGAAGATTCGGTTCCTGCGGGTGAACGTTGTGCGTCTACATCCAACCGGAATTTTGAAGGACGCCAAGGAGCGGGATCGATGACGCATCTGGTGAGCCCTGTGATGGCGGCAGCGGCTGCCATTGAAGGCCACTTGACAGATGTCCGCAATTACATGGAAGAGCCCGTACCATCAGCATGACAGGCATAAATGAGGAGGCCCATCGATGAAACCGATCAATAAAATCTCAAGCGTCTTGACGCCGCTTGAACGCAAAAACGTAGATACTGACCAAATCATTTCGAAAGAGTTTCTAAAGCGTATTGAACGAACAGGATTCGGCAAATATCTCTTTTATCATTGGCGCTTCCATGCCGATGGTACACCCATAGAAGAGTTTGTGCTGAATGACCCACGATTCAACGACTCCGAAATTCTGGTCGCACAAGAAAATTTCGGCTGCGGTTCTTCTCGTGAACATGCTCCCTGGGCGATTTTGGATTACGGATTCCGCGTAGTCATCGCTCCCAGCTATGCAGACATCTTCTATAATAACTGCGTGAAAAACGGCATCCTTCCGATCCGTTTGAAAGATCAGGAAGTGAACGATCTGATTGATAAAGGGCAGCGCCAGGAATTCAAGTTGGAAATCAATTTGGAAGACCAGACTGTCACTGGCCAGGATGGTACGCGTTATGAATTTGATATCGATCCATACTGGAAGGAAATGCTGCTGAAGGGCTGGGATGAAATCGCGTTGACTTTCCAATACGACTCCTATATTGCAGCTTATGAAGAAAAGCAGCGGCAGGCTAACTAAAGAACAAGCATCCAGACGGCTGCTGTTCGAATAACTTGTCTCATCAATAAACCCTTTGCCTAATGAACGCCTCTCCATTGTTAGTTATGCCTAATGATGGAGGGGCAGTTCATCTAACCGTAAAGGGTTTTTATTTTTGGACTTTTTTGTATTTCAATAATCCGGCTATAGGATATTGACAAGCTATTCGGGTTTTGGTAATTTAAAGTGTGTACTTTAACGCTTTAGCAAACTAAAGGAGAGTTACTTATGAATGCAGTTGTCATCGCTGTCTTAGTCATGCTCGTATTGAGCTTGTTGCGTGTGAACGTCGTCTTTGCTTTATTGATTGGGGCGCTTGCAGGCGGATTGAGCGGCGGATTATCATTTATGGATACATTAACATCATTTACAGATGGATTGGGAGCAGGGGCGACTATAGCACTTAGCTATGCGATGCTTGGTGGATTCGCCGTAGCAATTTCACGGACCGGCATACCGGAGCTGCTGGTGTCCGGCGTCTTGAAATTGGTCAATAAAGACGGTGAAGCGACACGGGCGAATTTAGCGAAAGCTCTTATCATTCTGGCGCTGCTGGCAATGGCCATCTTTTC
The DNA here is from genome assembly GCF_014836985.1 of Planococcus wigleyi. Lineage (GTDB taxonomy): Bacteria > Bacillota > Bacilli > Bacillales_A > Planococcaceae > Planococcus > Planococcus notacanthi. The sequence goes on from NZ_JACSPU010000009.1 coordinate 42,132, forward strand.
GCAAAACCTGATTCCGATTCACATCGCTTTTATTCCGTTACTGGTTCCGCCGATTTTGCACATCTTGAATGAGTTGCGGATCGACCGCCGCTTGATCGCGGCTGTCTTGACGTTCGGTCTGACAGCTCCTTATATTTTATTGCCTTATGGCTTTGGGCTGATTTTTCATGAGATTGTTTTTACGCAGATGGAACTTGCAGGTTTGGCGATTGATATGGCCGATATTCCAAAAGCCATGGCCATTCCAGTCGCAGGTCTATTGGTCGGATTAATCATTGCAGTGTTCATCTCTTACCGCAAACCACGTGATTATCATAAAGCATCTACTTCTATAGAAGAAACTCTGAAAAAGACAGCTTCCACAAAAGATGTCATCGTGACGATCGCAGCATTAGTTGCGGCTTTGATTGCTCAGATCCAGACGGATTCGATGATCATCGGTGCACTTGCCGGAATTCTTGTGCTGTATGTCTTCGGTGCCATGAAATGGCGTGAAGCGGACGATGTGCTTACAGAAGGCATGCGCATGATGGCTTTTATCGGTTTTGTTATGATTAGTGCAAATGGATTTGCCTCGGTCATTCAGGCAACAGGAGCCGTTGCCCCATTGGTTGCCAGCGTATCTGAACTGTTTGCCGGCAACAAGGGTGTTGCGGCGCTGGCAATGCTGATCGTTGGCCTGTTCGTGACGATGGGCATCGGCTCATCGTTTGCAACGATCCCGATTATTGCTGCCATCTTTGTACCTTTGAGCCTGGAGTTCGAATTCTCCACAATGGCGATCATTGCACTGATTGGTACAGCAGGGGCGCTAGGAGATGCTGGGTCACCAGCTTCTGACTCAACTTTGGGCCCGACAGCCGGATTGAACGTCGACGGACAGCACAACCATATCTGGGATACATGCGTGCCGACCTTCCTCCACTACAATATACCGCTGGTGATTTTCGGTTGGATTGCTGTCATGGTGCTGGGTTAAGCTCGAAATGTTCGGACTATTATCGTCATGCTTGAAGTTCTAAAATATCCTGTTATAATAAAAAAAGCGAATAAGAAAGAATTTCGTGGAAACACTTGCGGAATTCTTTTTTCTTTTGTATAATGGTTAATGTTGGTCTTTGACTGCGATGAAGCGAGAGGTTACCGATACACCCGGCCGCTTTGCCATGGCGAGTGATTGGAAAATTTTCGTGGAGAATGTCTATCAAAAATAGGCGAAAAGGAGGGAAAATAATGGCAAAACAAAAAATTCGTATCCGTTTAAAAGCATATGATCATAGAATTCTAGATCAGTCTGCTGAGAAAATTGTAGAAACCGCTAAACGTTCAGGTGCAAGCGTATCGGGTCCGATACCGTTGCCGACTGAAAGATCGGTCTACACAATCTTGCGTGCTGTCCATAAGTACAAAGATTCTCGTGAGCAATTTGAAATGCGCACACACAAACGTCTAATCGATATCGTTAACCCGACACCACAAACTGTCGATGCGTTGATGAAACTTGATTTACCGTCAGGCGTTGACATTGAAATTAAACTTTAATCGGTAAACGAAAATAGAAAACATAAATAATCACAGGAGGTGTGACAACATGACCAAAGGAATCTTAGGTAGAAAAATCGGTATGACGCAAGTTTTTGCTGAGAACGGTGATTTAATCCCTGTAACTGTTATTGAAGCTGCTCCAAACGTAGTACTTCAAAAGAAAACAGTTGAGGTTGACGGCTACGAAGCAATCCAATTAGGTTTTGAAGACAAGCGCGAAAAGCTTTCCAACAAACCTTCTAAAGGACACGTAGCAAAAGCGAACACTGCTCCTAAGCGCTTCATTCGCGAACTTCGCAATGTAAACTTAGCTGATTACGAGATTGGTCAAGAAGTCAAAGTAGATGTATTCGCAGAAGGCGATGTAGTAGATGTCACAGGAACAACAAAAGGTAAAGGTTTCCAAGGTGTTATTAAACGCCACGGACAATCTCGCGGACCAATGACACACGGTTCACGTTACCACCGTCGTCCTGGTTCAATGGGTCCGGTTGCTCCTAACCGCGTATTCAAACAGAAGAAATTACCTGGTCAAATGGGTGGCACGACAATTACGATTCAAAACCTTTCAATCGTGAAAGTTGATCTTGAACGTAACCTGCTTCTTGTTAAAGGTAATGTTCCTGGTTCTCGCAAAGCATTGATCCGTGTTAAATCGGCAATTAAAGCGAAATAATAATTTTTTAGAGAAAGGAGGAAACAAGAATGCCTAAAGTAGCTTTATTAAATCAAACAGGTTCACAAGTTGGCGACATCGAATTGAACGACTATGTATTCGGTATCGAACCAAATGAATCAGTGTTATTTGACGCAGTAGTGTCTCAACGCGCTTCACTTCGTCAAGGTAACCATAAAGTAAAAAATCGTTCTGAAGTAGCTGGTGGTGGTAAAAAACCATGGCGTCAAAAAGGAACTGGCCGTGCTCGTCAAGGGTCGATCCGTTCACCACAATGGCGCGGAGGCGGTATCGTATTCGGTCCAACTCCACGTAGCTATAGCTACAAACTTCCTAAGAAAGTCCGTCGTTTGGCTCTACGCTCTGCGCTTTCATCTACAGTAGCTGGAGAAAACCTGATGGTACTTGAAGGGTTGACATTTGATGCACCAAAAACAAAAGCATTCAACCAGTTGATCCAAGATCTTTCAATTGGCAAAAAAGCTTTGTTCGTAACTGCTGACCTTGATGAGAACGTTGCAAAATCTGCACGTAACCTTAAAGGAATGACAGTGGTAGCAGCAGATGGCATTAACGTTTTAGACTTGCTTGGACATGACAAGATTGTTATGACAAAAGCAGCGATTGAAAAAATTGAGGAGGTGCTTAGTTAATGGAAGCACGTGATGTAATAAAGCGTCCGGTCATTACTGAGCAATCATCTGAAGTAATGGCAGAGAAAAAGTACACTTTTGAAGTGGACACTCGCGCAAACAAAACACAAGTTAAACAAGCCGTGCAGGAGATCTTTGGCGTGAAAGTTGAGAAAGTCAACATCATGAACTACAAAGGCAAATTCAAGCGTATGGGCAAACACGCAGGATACACAAACAAACGCCGTAAAGCGATTGTTAAATTGACTGCTGAATCTAAAGATATCGAGTTGTTCGAAATTTAATTTCGATAAGTTCTTAAAGAACTACTAAAGAAGGAGGGAAACAACGTGGGCATAAGAAAATATAAACCTACCACTAACGGTCGTCGTAACATGACAACTTCAGATTTCGCTGAAATCACTACGAACAAACCTGAAAAATCGCTTTTACGACCTGTAAAGCGTAAAGGCGGCCGTAACAACCAAGGTAAAATTACTGTACGCCACCACGGTGGTGGACATAAACGCCAATACCGTGTGATTGATTTCAAACGTAACAAAGATGGCATTCCAGGACGCGTTGCTACAATCGAGTACGATCCAAACCGTTCTGCAAACATCGCTTTGATTCATTACGCTGATGGTGAGAAACGTTACATCCTAGCTCCTAAAGGAGTCGAAGTTGGAACTCAAATCATGTCAGGTGTTGAAGCAGACATCAAGGCAGGTAACGCTTTGCCGTTGTCAAACATCCCAATGGGTTCTACAATCCATAACATCGAATTGAAGCCAGGCGGCGGCGGACAACTAGTTCGTTCTGCAGGAACTTCAGCTCAAGTATTGGGTAAAGAAGGTAAATACGTAACAGTTCGTTTGCAATCAGGCGAAGTTCGCATGATCCTTGCTACTTGCCGCGCTACTATCGGTGCAGTAGGAAATGAGCAGCACGAATTGATCAACATTGGTAAAGCAGGACGTAACCGCTGGAAAGGCAACCGCCCAACAGTCCGCGGATCTGTAATGAACCCTAACGATCACCCACACGGTGGTGGTGAAGGACGTTCGCCAATCGGACGTAAATCACCTATGTCTCCATGGGGCAAACCTACTCTTGGATACAAGACACGTAAGAAAACGAACAAATCCGATAAATTCATCGTGCGTCGTCGTAAAAAATAATTTGATTCCGCTACGGTTCGCCGAAAGAACCGTGGTGCAATCACGAAGGGAGGATCCCACATGGGCCGCAGCTTGAAAAAAGGACCTTTTGTTGATGATCATCTTATGAAAAAAGTTGAAGCACAAAAGGACTCTGAGAAAAAACAAGTGATCAAAACTTGGTCTCGCCGTTCTACAATTTTCCCGACATTCATCGGACAAACAATCGCAGTATACGATGGTCATAAACACATTCCAGTATATGTGACTGAAGACATGGTGGGCCATAAACTAGGCGAATTCGCTCCAACACGCAAATACGCTAGTCATGGTGCAGACGATAAGAAAACAAGACGTTAATTGAGAGGAGGATTTCCCTATGCAAGCAAAAGCTGTCGCTAGAACAGTACGTATTGCTCCTCGTAAAGTCCGTTTAGTTGTAGATTTAATTCGAGGCAAGCAAATTGGCGAAGCTGTTGCGATTTTGAACCACACTCCGAAAGCAGCATCTGTTGTTGTTGAGAAGTTATTGAAATCTGCAGCTGCTAACGCTGAACACAACTACGAAATGGATCTGAATGACTTGGTCATCAGTGAAGTATTCGTTGACGAAGGACCAACACTTAAACGTTTCCGTCCACGTGCAATGGGACGCGCAAGCGCAATTAATAAACGCACAAGCCACATTACACTAGTGGTATCTGACCAGAAGGAGGGATAATTCGTGGGACAAAAAATACATCCAATTGGGATGCGTATCGGAATCATTCGTGATTGGGAGTCTAAATGGTACGCTGAGAAAGATTATGCGACACTTCTTCACGAAGATATTAAAATCCGTGAATATGTTGAAGCACGTTTGAAAGAAGCTTCAGTTTCTAAAATTGAAATTGAACGCGCTGCAAACCGTGTCAACGTAACTATTCACACTGCGAAACCAGGTATGGTAATCGGTAAAGGTGGATCTGAAGTAGAAGTACTTCGCAAACAGCTTAACTCTATGACTGGCAAGCGTGTACACATCAACATCATTGAAATTAAAAGAGCTGACCTTGATGCAAGATTGGTTGCTGAAAGTGTTGCACGTCAACTGGAAAACCGTGTGTCTTTCCGCCGTGCACAAAAACAAGCGATCCAACGCACTATGCGTTCTGGCGCTAAAGGAATCAAAACTCAAGTATCTGGACGTCTAGGCGGCGCTGACATTGCGCGTGCTGAACACTACAGTGAAGGTACTGTTCCGCTCCATACGCTCCGCGCTGATATTGATTATGCGCATGCTGAAGCAGACACAACTTATGGTAAGCTCGGCGTAAAAGTATGGATCTACCGCGGTGAAGTCCTTCCAACTAAGAAGAAATCTGAGGAAGGAGGCAAATAATATGTTAATGCCTAAACGCGTTAAATATCGTAGAGAGCACCGAGGCAAGATGCGCGGCGAAGCTAAAGGCGGTAAAGAAATCGCATTCGGCGAATTTGGTCTCCAAGCATTAGAATCATCTTGGATCACTAACCGTCAAATCGAAGCTGCACGTATTTCCATGACTCGTTACATGAAACGTGGCGGTAAAGTCTGGATCAAAATTTTCCCGCATAAACCATATACGAAAAAGCCTCTAGAGGTTCGTATGGGATCTGGTAAAGGTTCACCTGAAGGCTGGGTAGCCGTTGTCAAAACTGGTAAAATCATGTTCGAACTTGGTGGAGTATCTGAAGAAGTGGCACGCGAAGCATTGCGCCTTGCATCTCACAAACTTCCAATCAAAACGAAGTTCGTAAAACGCGAAGAAATTGGTGGTGAATCGAATGAAAGCTAATGAAATCCGTGACCTAACCACTGCTGAGATTGAACAAAAAGTGAAATCACTGAAAGAAGAGCTTTTCAACCTTCGCTTCCAATTGGCTACTGGTCAATTAGAAAACACTGCTCGCATCCGCGAAGTACGTAAAGCGATTGCCCGTATGAAAACTGTGATTCACGAAAGAGTACTCAGTGGCAATAACTGATAAATCGAGAGGAGGTTTGCAAGTATGACTGAGCGTAACCAACGCAAAGTATACACAGGCCGTGTTGTGTCTGACAAAATGGACAAAACCGTTACAGTAATGGTTGAAACTCAAAAGAAGCACGCATTCTATGGCAAACGTGTAAAATACTCTAAGAAATATAAAGCTCATGATGAGCTAAACGAAGCGAAAATGGGCGACGTAGTTCGCATCATGGAAACTCGTCCGTTATCAGCTACAAAACGTTTCCGCGTATTGGAAATTGTAGAAAAAGCGGTTATCATCTAATTTAAATAATTTCGGAACCTAAGAAATTCCGGAGGGAGGTTACCTAAGTGATCCAACAGGAAAGTCGTTTAAAAGTTGCAGACAACTCGGGTGCTCGTGAAGTACTAACGATTAAAGTACTTGGTGGTTCTGGTCGCAAGACTGCAAACATCGGAGACGTAATCGTTTGTACCGTGAAAAAAGCAACACCAGGTGGCGTTGTTAAGAAAGGTGAAGTCGTTAAGGCTGTCATCGTTCGCACGAAAAGCGGAGCTCGCCGTAAAGACGGTACTTATATCAAATTTGATGAAAATGCATGTGTCATTATCCGTGACGACAAAGGTCCACGCGGAACTCGTATTTTCGGACCTGTTGCCCGCGAACTTCGCGATAACAGCTTCATGAAAATCGTATCACTTGCTCCTGAAGTTCTTTAATAAATCAATGTGCCATACCAAGGAGGTGCGACAGAATGCATGTTAAAAAAGGCGATACAGTTAAGGTAATCTCAGGCAAAGACAAAGGCAAAACAGGCGTTGTTTTGACTGCTTTACCTAAGAAAGACCGTGTGCTTGTTGAAGGTGTCAACATCATCAAAAAGCATACAAAACCGAACCAGGCAAATCCGCAAGGTGGAATTGTCAGCCAAGAAGCAGCAATTCATGTTTCTAACGTTATGTTACTTGACCCTAAATCCGGCGAGCCGACTCGTGTAGGATACAAGGTTGAAGATGGTAAAAAAGTTCGTGTTGCAAAAAAATCCGGCGAAAAATTAGATAAATAAAATTCCTGAATGAAGGGAGGTACACACATGAACCGCCTAAAAGAAAAATATGTGAATGAAATCACTCCTGCTCTAGTGAGCAAGTTTGAATATAAATCTGTAATGCAGGCACCCCAAGTAAACAAAATTGTTATCAACATGGGTGTAGGCGAAGCTGTTCAAAACACTAAGTCACTTGACTCTGCTGTTGAAGAATTACAAACAATCACTGGTCAAAAACCAGTTATTACTAAAGCTAAAAAATCTATCGCTGGCTTCCGTCTTCGTGAAGGTATGCCAATCGGATGTAAAGTTACACTACGCGGAGAGCGTATGTACGACTTCCTGGATAAATTGATTGCTATCTCACTTCCACGTGTACGTGACTTCCGTGGCGTATCGAACAAATCGTTCGACGGACGCGGTAACTACACACTTGGCGTAAAAGAACAATTGATCTTCCCTGAAATCGACTACGATAAAGTTAACAAAGTACGCGGTATGGATATCGTAATTGTAACAACTGCGAACTCTGATGAAGAAGCTCGTGAGTTATTAACACAATTCGGAATGCCGTTCCAAAAGTAAACATGAGGGAGGCGTAAACGTGGCTAAAAAATCTATGATCGCAAAACAAAAACGCACGCCAAAGTTTAAAGTACAAGAGTACACACGCTGTGAACGTTGCGGACGTCCGCATTCAGTATTACGCAAATTTAAACTTTGCCGTATTTGTTTCCGTGAACTTGCATATGTGGGACAAATTCCTGGCGTCAAAAAAGCCAGCTGGTAATCCCCTAATTTGGGAAGGAGGTAAAAGTAATGACAATGACAGATCCGATTGCAGATATGCTGACACGCATTCGTAACGCAAACATGGTTCGTCACGAGAAATTAGAGCTTCCGGCTTCTAATGTGAAAAAAGACATCGCTGAAATCCTTAAGCGTGAAGGTTTCGTTCGTGACGTAGAATATGTTGAAGATGATAAACAAGGCATGATCCGGATTTTCCTTAAATACGGAGCTAACAACGAACGCGTTATTACTGGATTGAAACGCATTTCAAAACCAGGACTACGTGTTTACGCTAAAACTAACGAGGTGCCACGTGTACTAAACGGTCTTGGAATCGCTTTAGTCTCAACATCACAAGGTTTGGTAACTGATAAAGAAGCCCGCGCGAAACAAATCGGCGGAGAAATCATAGCATACGTTTGGTAATAAGCAACAAACGAATGGAGGTGCAACAGAATGTCACGTGTAGGTAAAAAACCAATCGAGGTTCCTGCTAACGTTACCGTAACTCTTGGAGACAAGAATGCCGTAACTGTTAAAGGCCCTAAAGGCGAGTTGACTCGCGTATTCAACAAAGATATTACAATCACACAAGAAGATAACGTCCTAACATTGTCACGTCCTTCAGATTCTAAAGATCACCGCACAAACCACGGTACATCCCGTGCTTTGCTTGCAAACATGGTTACTGGGGTTTCAGAAGGATTCCAACGCACACTTGAATTAGTAGGTGTTGGTTACCGTGCTCAATTACAAGGCTCAAAATTGGTTCTTAACGTAGGTTACTCTCATCCGGTTGAATTCACTCCGGAAGACGGCGTAACAGTTGAAGTTCCAGCAAACACAAAAGTCATCGTCAAAGGCATCGATAAAGAACGTGTTGGAGCTCTTGCTTCGAACATCCGCCAAGTACGTCCGCCAGAGCCATATAAAGGCAAAGGTATCCGTTACGAAGGTGAAGTTGTTCGCCGCAAAGAAGGTAAAACAGGTAAATAATGCTGCTTAGGCAGGCTGAAAGGAGTGACCTCAGTGATTACGAAACTCGATAAAAACGCATCTCGTAAAAAACGTCATGCACGCGTACGTTCTAAAATTACAGGCACAGCACAACGCCCACGTTTAAACGTATTCCGTTCGAATAAATACATCTACGCTCAATTGATCGACGATATGAATGGCGTTACACTTGCAAGTGCATCATCTATGGAGAAGGATTTCTCAGTAGAATCTACTGGCAACGTGGAAGCGGCAGCTAAAGTCGGCGAAACAATTGCAAAACGCGCTACTGAAAACGGCTTAAAATCGGTTGTTTTCGACCGCGGTGGTTATTTATATCATGGACGTGTAAAAGCATTAGCAGAAGCTGCCCGTGAAAATGGTTTAGAATTCTAAAAAAAGGAGGGACACATTTCATGAGTCGTATTGATCCAAACAAACTTGAACTTGAAGAACGCGTAGTTACAATCAATCGCGTAGCTAAAGTTGTAAAAGGTGGACGTCGTTTCCGTTTCTCCGCATTAGTTGTTGTAGGCGACAAAAATGGTAATGTTGGTTTTGGTACTGGTAAAGCTCAAGAAGTTCCAGATGCAATCCGCAAAGCTATCGAAGATGCGAAGAAAAACCTTATTGAAGTACCAATGGTTAAGGGTACAACTCCACACTTAGTAATCGGTCGTTTTGGCGCAGGCCAAATTCTTATCAAACCTGCTTCTCCAGGTACCGGTGTAATTGCTGGCGGACCTGTTCGTGCGGTACTTGAATTAGCTGGAGTACAGGATATCTTGTCTAAATCTCTAGGTTCAAGCACACCAATCAACATGGTACGTGCAACTATTAACGGTTTAACTCAATTGAAGAGTGCTGATGAAGTTGCAAAACTTCGCGGCAAATCAGTTGCAGAACTGTTAGGATAAGGAGGGAAAATCACATGGCAACTAAATTGGAAATTACCCTCACAAAAAGCGTGATCGGTTCTAAACCGGCACAACGCAAAACTGTTCAGTCTTTGGGATTGCGCAAAATGCACCAAACTGTTGAGCACCAAGACAATGCAGCCGTTCGCGGTATGCTTGATAAAGTCGCTCACTTAGTAACTATCAAAGAAGTTTAATTACGGATTTCTATAGAAGGAGGTGCCAACCAAATGAAACTTCATGAATTAAAACCAGCAGAAGGTTCACGCAGCTCGAGAAAGCGTATCGGACGCGGTATCGGTTCAGGTACTGGTAAAACAGCAGGTAAAGGTCATAAAGGTCAAAACGCTCGTTCAGGCGGCGGTGTTCGTCCTGGATTTGAAGGTGGACAAAACCCTTTGTTCCGTCGTTTGCCAAAACGTGGATTTACCAACATCAACCGTAAAGACTATGCAGTTGTAAACATCGAAGTGCTTAACCGTTTCGACGAAGGCACAGAAGTAACACCAGCATTGTTGATTGAAACAGGTGTTGTGAGCAATGAACGTTCTGGAATCAAAATTCTGGGCAACGGTAGCTTAGAAAAGAAATTGACAGTAAAAGCTCACAAATTCTCTGGATCAGCTAAAGAAGCGATTGAAGCTGCCGGCGGACAAACCGAGGTGGTTTAATGTTTCAGACAATCTCTAATTTTATGCGCGTGACTGATATTCGAAATAAAATATTCTTTACATTATTGATGCTCATCATTTTCCGTATTGGAACTTTTGTTCCAGTACCGAATGTTGACGCTTCGGTTTTGCAAGCTACTGACCAGATGGGTCTGGTTGGATTCTTAAATACTTTCGGTGGAGGTGCCCTAGCTAACTTTTCGATTTTAGCGATGGGAATTATGCCATACATTACAGCGTCAATCATTGTGCAATTATTGCAGATGGATGTTGTACCGAAATTTGCAGAGTGGGCGAAACAAGGAGAAGTCGGAAGACGGAAACTTGCTCAATTCACTCGCTACTTCACAATTGTTCTTGCCTTTATTCAAGCAATCGGTATGTCTTATGGGTTTAACCAAATGTACGGCGGTTCTTTAATCCAGAACGACACGATTTCAACTTATGTTGTCATCGCTATTGTCTTGACTGCTGGTACGGCGTTCCTATTGTGGCTTGGTGAGCAGATTACGGCAAAAGGTGTGGGGAACGGTATTTCGATTATCATCTTCGCAGGGATTGTCGCTGCAGTACCAGGCGCTATTAACCAATTGTATGCACAGCAGATCCAAGGAGCTGGAGATCAGCTTCCGATCAATATTGCCATCATGGCATTGCTTGCATTAGCTGTTGTTGCCATTACGGTTTTGGTCATTTACGTTCAACAAGCGTTGCGTAAAATACCGATTCAGTATGCGAAGCGAGTTGCTGGCCGTGGCCAGACGACAAGCGGGCAGCAAACGCATTTACCTTTGAAAGTGAACGCGGCCGGAGTTATCCCGGTAATCTTTGCAGTAGCGTTTATCATTACGCCACAAACCATTGCTTCTTTCTTTGGTGCTAACGCGTTTACGGAAGCGGTTCAGAGTACGTTCGATTATACGCGCCCTGTCGGCATGATCATTTATGTCGCTTTGATCGTAGCATTTACGTATTTCTACGCATTTATTCAGGTTAATCCTGAGAACGTGTCAGACAACTTGAAAAAGCAAGGCGCATATATTCCGGGAATCCGTCCGGGTAAAAATACGCAGGATTATTTAACAAGTGTGTTATACCGACTGACATTCGTCGGTGCCATCTTCCTGGCAGTCATCGCTATTCTACCGATTTTCTTCATTAACATTGCGAATTTACCGCAATCGGCGCAAATCGGCGGAACAAGCCTTCTGATTGTTGTAGGGGTAGCACTGGAGACGATGAAACAATTGGAATCTCAACTTGTGAAACGTCATTACAAAGGCTTTATGAAATAATCAATGGATCTAGAGGGACGTGAAAGCGTCTCTTGTCCAATTGTCTGAGGGGGACAAACGTATGAATATCGTATTAATGGGTCTACCGGGTGCCGGAAAAGGTACTCAAGCAGACGAAATTGTTAAGAAGTACGACATCCCTCATATTTCTACAGGTGACATGTTTCGAGCTGCTATAAAAGGCGGAACGGAACTGGGCTTGAAAGCAAAATCATTCATGGATCAAGGTGCTCTAGTGCCTGATGAAGTGACTATCGGCATTGTCCGAGAACGACTTAGCGAAAAGGACTGCGAGGATGGCTTCTTATTGGATGGCTTTCCGCGTACTGTTCCTCAAGCTGAAGCGTTGGAATCTCTTTTGGCCGATCTTGATAAGCGAATCGAGCATGTCGTAAATATTCAAGTCGAACAAGATGAATTAATTGCACGTTTGACAGGCCGATGGATCTGTAAAGTTTGTGGAACTGCTTACCATACTGTGTTCAACCCGCCGGCAACTGCTGGTGTGTGCGACAAAGATGGTGGAGAACTCTACCAGCGTGAAGATGATAAGCCTGAAACCGTCACTAAACGTTTAGAAGTAAATATGCAACAAACGCAGCCGCTTCTTGATTTCTATGAAAGCAAAAACGTGCTGCAGAATATAGATGGACAGCAGGACATCCAAAAAGTATTTGCTGACATTGATGCTCTTCTAAAGGGCGACCGAGGCTAATCCCCGGCGCCGGGCGCAGTTAGTTGCCTCCATGTGGCTTTAAGGAGCACCGGAGATATGAATTTTCGAGAGCTGCAAAAGCAAACAAGGCTCAGAGTATGAACGTTGATGCAAGGTGCGCATTCGTGCAATCGTGCATTGAAACTAGTATAATGGGTTTCGTGGAAGCATCTGTGTAACGGGTTTGGAACTCATCCAAAGCAGTCCGGGCAGTCGAGGATACATGAGACAGACTGGCTTTGCCGGATTACCCCCGGCCCGCTAATCTGCGGGACTCGGAGAATGTCTTTCGAATGTCACTCATGCATTTCTTGTGAATGAATGTACTACTACTATTCAATCAGCAAATACTGTTTGAAGATGAGAACCTGATTTGTATACAGAAGGGAGACTGGGTCGATGGCGAAAGACGATGTAATTGAAATCGAAGGAACTGTCGTTGAGACTTTGCCTAACGCGATGTTTAAAGTGGAATTGGAAAACGGCCATACGATTCTTGCGCACGTATCAGGCAAGATTCGCATGCATTTCATCCGCATTCTGCCAGGAGATAAAGTGACAGTGGAACTTTCTCCTTACGATTTAACACGCGGTCGTATCACATACCGTTTTAAATAATCTTTTGCACTCCGGACTACTAAGGAGGTTGGGTTAGATGAAAGTGAGACCATCTGTAAAACCGATCTGTGAAAAATGTAAAGTTATTCGCAGAAACGGTAAAGTAATGGTAATCTGTGAAAATCCGAAACACAAACAAAGACAAGGCTAATTTGAAGGAGGTGCATCGCACACATGGCACGTATTGCTGGTGTTGACATTCCGCGCGACAAACGCGTTGTTATTTCATTAACATACATTTTCGGTGTTGGTAAAACAACTGCACAGAAAGTTCTTTCTGCTGCTGGTATCTCTGAAGAGACACGCGTTCGTGATCTTACAGAAGACGAGTTGAACAATATCCGTGAACAATTAGATCAATACAAAATCGAAGGTGACCTTCGCCGTGAAGTTTCAATGAACATCAAACGTTTGATGGAAATTGCTAGCTTCCGAGGAATCCGTCATCGTCGTGGACTACCGGTCCGCGGTCAAAATACGAAGAACAATGCGCGTACGCGTAAAGGTCCTCGTAAAACTGTAGCTAACAAGAAAAAATAATCAGTAAAGGAGGTTTCTTCTTAACATGGCACGTAAACAACAAACTCGTAAGCGTCGTGTGAAAAAGAATATCGAATCTGGTATTGCTCACATCCGCTCAACATTCAATAACACAATCGTTACTATCACTGACATGCAGGGTAACGCTGTTTCATGGTCAAGTGCAGGGGCTCTAGGATTTAGAGGTTCACGTAAATCTACTCCTTTCGCTGCTCAAATGGCTGCTGAAACTGCTGCTAAAACATCAATCGAACACGGTCTTAAAACTCTAGAAGTTACAGTTAAAGGTCCTGGTTCAGGTCGTGAAGCTGCAATCCGTGCACTTCAAGCTGCCGGACTAGAAGTTACAGCTATCAAAGATGTAACTCCAGTACCTCACAACGGTTGCCGCCCACCAAAACGCCGTCGCGTATAATCGTTAATCTGAATAGGATTTTTGAACATCACGACTTACTGGATGGGTTCTGAATCGTAGCGAAAGTCTGTGACTATCGAATTCTTTGATGAAACGAAAAAAACCGACGTTTTGAAGGAGGGTAAAATGAATGCTCGAAATAGAAAAACCAAAGATTGAAACGGTTGAGATCGACAGCAGTTCCAAGTTCGGAAAATTTGTTGTTGAACCTCTTGAGCGTGGATATGGAACCACTTTAGGAAACTCCTTACGTCGAATCTTACTTTCATCTTTACCTGGCGCAGCTGTTACTTCAATTCAAATTGATGGCGTTCTGCATGAATTCTCCACTGTTGAAGGTGTAGAAGAAGATGTGGCTACTATCATCTTGAATATTAAGAAGCTGGCTTTGAAGATTTACTCTGACGAAGAAAAAGTCATTGAAATCGACGTAAAAGGTGATGGAACGGTTACGGCTGCAGATATTACACACGACAGTGACGTAGAAATTCTGAATCCGGATCTATATATTGCAACAATCGCTAAAAATGGCCACTTGCGCATGCGTATGTATGCAAACAGGGGCCGTGGATATGCCCGTGCAGATCAGAACAAACGTGAAGATCTTCCGATCGGCGTTATCCCGGTTGACTCTATTTACACTCCAGTTTCACGCGTTAATTTCCAAGTGGAAAATACTCGTGTGGGTCAACTGGCTCATTTCGATAAATTATCTCTTGATGTATGGACAGATGGCAGCATTGGTCCAAAAGAGGCAATTGCGCTTGGCGCAAAGATTTTTACTGAGCATTTAAACATCTTCGTAGGATTGACAGACGAGGCTCAAACGGCTGAAATCATGGTTGAAAAAGAAGAAGACCAAAAAGAGAAAGTATTAGAGATGACTATCGAAGAACTTGATCTTTCGGTTCGATCTTACAACTGCTTAAAACGTGCGGGTATCAACACGGTACACGAACTGGCAAGCAAGTCGGAAGACGACATGATGAAAGTACGCAACCTCGGACGCAAATCACTTGAAGAAGTTAAAGTGAAGTTGGAAGATCTAGGGCTTGGCCTTCGTAAAGAAGACTGAGAGTTAGAATCGGATCCGAACTATTCAACAAAGGAGGGAAACTTCAATGAGAAAGCTTCAACGTACAAGTTCTCAACGTAAAGCACTATTACGTGACCTTACAACAGACTTAATCGTACATGAACGCATTCAAACGACTGAAGCTCGTGCGAAAGAAGTGCGTTCGACTGTAGAAAAAATGATTACGCTTGGTAAACGTGGAGATCTTCACGCTCGCCGTAAAGCAGCAGAATGGATGCGCCGTGAGTTGGTAACAACTGCAGACGCTGAAGGCAACGAAACAACAACTTATGCATTGCAGAAATTGTTTGATGATGTTGCACCACGTTACGCTGACCGTCAAGGCGGTTACACTCGCATTATGAAAATGGGGCCTCGTCGCGGAGATGGCGCACCTATCGTTATTATCGAATTGGTTTAATCAATCGAAGGGGGTTTCATAGCCCTCTTCTTTTAGCATTATGATTTATACGACAATATGAAAAGCTGAGTGTTATGATGAGCGAGCCGAAAGGCGGCGTCTCGTCTAGCTCTACGCACCTCATTCAACCCTGGCTTAAGCAACCGGGGAAGCCATAGAGACAGAAAAGCGCATTTCTCTGAATGAGGTGCGCGCTTTTTTTATTTATTTACCGTTTTACAAATGCTGTTGAAAACCAGTAGAGTAGAGAAGAGCTAAGCAAGTTTCAGAGGAGGCCAGCTGAGATGAATTCGATTATATTGTCATTCGAAAATGTGACATTTACATATACGCAAGAAGACGCGTCGGTAAAACCGGCCGTGCAGGATTTATCTTTTTCGATACAGGACGGGGAATGGATCGCTTTGGTGGGCCATAACGGTTCCGGGAAATCGACAATCGCCAAATTGATGAACGGTTTATTGTTTCCGCAGACGGGGAAAGTTTCGGCGATGGGGCAATTGATGGCCGAAGAAAGCCTGTGGGATATCCGTTCGCAGATGGGCATGGTTTTTCAAAATCCGGACAATCAGTTTGTTGGCGCCACGGTCCAGGACGATGTGGCATTTGCCTTGGAAAACAATGGCGTGCCGCATGAAGAAATGGTGCTGCGTGTCAAAGAATCGTTGCATCAAGTAAAGATGGAAGCTTATCTTGACCACGAACCCCACCATTTGTCGGGTGGCCAAAAACAGCGTGTGGCAATTGCCGGTGCACTTGCACTGCGCCCGCGTCTGTTGATTTTGGATGAGGCGACATCGATGCTTGATCCTCAGGGGCGGATGGAAGTCATTGAAACCATCCGTGAACTGCGGGAAGCGACGGGCCTTACGGTTATCTCGATTACGCATGACTTGGAAGAGGCGGCACTTGCTGACCGCATCCTCGTCATGAACGCAGGGCAAAAGCAATTGGAAGGCACACCGGATGAAGTATTCCTATCCGGCAATGAACTGACGACGCTGGGCCTGGATTTGCCGTTTTCGATGCGCATGACGCATCTGCTTCAAGAAGCTGGAGTCCAACTTCAAGGAGAACATATGACAGAAGATGAATTGGTGGATGAGTTATGGACATTTTACTCAAGGAAGTAGGATACAGTTATGCAAAAGATACGCCTTTTGAAAAACGGGCGTTGACTAATGTCTCACTGCATATCCCTTCAGGCTCCTATACAGCCATCATCGGCCATACCGGATCCGGCAAATCGACGGTCCTTCAGCATCTTAATGCTTTGTTGAAGCCGACAGAAGGGTCCGTCGTGATCGGCGAGCGGAAAATCGAAGCTGGCGTGAAGGCGAAGAATTTGCGAGATGTGCGCCGGCAGGTCGGGATTGTCTTTCAATTTCCGGAACAGCAATTGTTCGATGAAACGGTGTTGAAAGACATCATGTTCGGGCCGATGAACTATGGCGTACCGGAAGAAGAAGCAAGCCGACGGGCACATGAACTGGTTGAACAGCTTGGCTTGCCTTCAGAAGTGTTGGCGAAATCTCCGTTCGATCTGTCGGGCGGGCAAATGCGCCGTGTAGCAATTGCCGGAGTGTTGGCGATGGAACCGGATGTATTGGTGCTTGATGAACCGACGGCTGGACTTGATCCGCGTGGCCGTCGTGAAATCATGGACCTGTTCCATCAGCTGCATATCCAAAAAGGACTGACAACGGTCCTGGTGACCCACAGCATGGAAGATGCGGCGCGCTACGCAGATACTGTAGCCATTATGCATGATGGCCGCTGTGTCGTGACAGGGGATCCTGCAGAGATCTTCTCGAATGAAGAGCAATTGCGGGACTACCGGCTGGAGCCGCCGCGTACCATCCGCCTGCAGCGGAAGTTTGAAGAGAAAGCCGGCATCACATTGGATGCCATTTCACTGACGGAAGAAGCGCTGGCGAAAAACATCGCATTGGCTTTATCGGAAGGGCGTGATTCCGAATGATGGAGAAAATGATTTTTGGCCGCTTTATTCCAGGGGACTCGATTATCCACCGGATGGATCCGCGAGCGAAGATTTTATTCGTTTTCGTGTTCATCGCCATCGTCTTTATTGCCAATAGCGCAGTGACGTACGGTATTTTGCTCGGGTTCACGCTGCTGGTGGTGTTCCTGTCCAAAATTCGTCTCTATTTCCTGATCAACGGATTGAAACCGGTCTTTATTTTATTGATTTTTACCTTTTTGCTGCATATTTTCTTTACGCGTGAAGGCGATTTGTTAGTGGATATCGGTTTTATTGAGATTTACGAAGAAGGGCTGCGGCAAGGGATATTCATTTCCATCCGTTTCCTGGTCTTGGTGTTCATTACGAGCATCCTGACCTTGACGACTTCACCAATTTCCATCACCGATGGCATTGAAGTATTGCTTGGCCCATTCAAGCGCGTCAAGTTGCCGGTTCATGAACTGGCATTGATGATGTCCATTTCTCTGCGCTTTATCCCGACTTTGATGGATGAGACGGGCAAGATCCTCAAGGCGCAGATGGCAAGAGGCTCAGACATTGGCTCAGGGCCGGTAAAAGAGCGCATCAAGGCGGTTGTGCCCTTGTTGATCCCGTTGTTCGTCAGTGCCTTTAAACGGGCGGAAGACCTGGCTACGGCGATGGAAGTCCGGGGTTACCGAGGCGGCGAAGGCCGAACGCGCTATCGCCAATTGGATTGGCGCTTTAAAGACAGCCTGAGCTTGCTGGTGCTGGCCGGGCTTGCGGGAATGCTTTGGTATTTCCGGGTATAAGGAGAGAAATTATGAAACGATTAAAAGCGACAATTGCCTATGACGGCTCCGGTTTTGCCGGCTATCAGATCCAGCCGGATTCACGTACGGTCCAAGTGGAATTGATGAAGGTGCTGAAAACCATCCATAAAGGCAAAGTCACCCAAGTGGTGGCGAGCGGACGGACAGATGCCAAAGTCCATGCGACCGGCCAGGTAATCCATTTTGATACGGAATTTTCCATTCCGATGAGCGGCTGGCTGAGGGCGCTGAATGTCCTGTTGCCGGAAGATATCCGGGTCAACTCGATTGAAGAAGTGGATGCATCTTTTCATGCGCGCTACCATACGACCGGCAAGACCTACCGCTATAAATGGGACCGCAGCCAGATCATCAGCCCGTTCACGCGCAACTACATGGTCCATGTCAAGCAGCCGCTTGATGTCGATGCCATGAGGGCCGCTGCACAGGCATTGATCGGCACCCATGATTTTTCAAGCTTTTGTGCGGCGAACACAGCGGTGGTTGATAAAGTCCGGACGATTTGGCGTGTGGAGTTTGAAGAGCGCGGCAATGAGCTTCATATGGTGATTGAAGGTTCCGGTTTTTTATACAACATGGTCCGGATTATTGCAGGTACATTAACTGAAGTGGGCATGGGCAGACGGAAGGCCGAAGAACTCAGCGGAATCGTGGCTGCGGCTGACCGGGACGCTGCCGGGAAAACGGCTGCGGCACATGGTCTTTACCTGGAAACCGTGATGTATCAGAGCTGAAACAACTTTTCCTGGTGTTTTTAGAAAAACCCTTGACTTTTTAGCGCTGGCGTTATAACATGATGTATGGTATTTTCATTACCCCCACGATATGCCCCGGAAGGTTATTTGTGTTTAGGGATAACGAAAAAACGGAACAGCGGAACACTGTAAAATGATTTTAAAAACAGACGATTTATTAGGAGGACAATATACATGCGTACAACATTCATGGCTAAAGGTCACGAAGTAGAGCGTAAATGGTTGGTTGTCGATGCAGAAGGGCAAACTCTTGGACGTTTAGCTTCTGAAGTCGCTTCAATCCTACGCGGGAAATACAAACCAACATTCACACCAAACGTTGACACTGGTGATCACGTAATCATCATCAACGCTGAAAAGATTCACCTTACAGGTAAAAAACTTACTGACAAAATCTACTACCGCCACACACAATACACTGGTGGATTGAAACAGCGTACTGCACTTGAAATGCGCACGAAATACCCAACAAGAATGCTTGAATTGGCTATCAAAGGGATGCTTCCAAAGAACTCTCTTGGACGCCAAATGTTCAGAAAGCTACATGTATATGCTGGCCCAGAACATAACCACCAAGCACAAACACCAGAAAACTACCAACTTCGCGGATAATAAATTAGTAAATTAGAGGAGGATACACCTTTGGCACAAGTTCAATATATTGGGACAGGTCGTCGTAAAAACTCAACAGCTCGCGTACGGTTAGTACCGGGTGACGGCACAATTACAATCAACAAACGTGACGTAGCGGACTACGTTCCTTACGAAACATTGCAACAAATCATCAAACAGCCACTAGTTGCTACGGATACTCTAGGAAGCTACGACATCCTAGTAAACGTAAATGGCGGTGGATTCACAGGCCAAGCCGGAGCAATCCGTCACGGTATTGCACGTGCTCTACTAACTGTAGACCCTGCATTCCGTCCTGCGTTGAAATCTGCTGGGTTGTTAACACGTGACCCACGTATGAAAGAACGTAAGAAACCAGGTCTTAAATCAGCACGTCGTGCACCTCAGTTCTCAAAACGTTAATTTCGATTTTCGTTTACAAAGCACTTTCCGAAGAAATTCGGAGAGTGCTTTTTTTATGGTCAAATAGAGGTGTAGGCGGGTAGAATAGAAGGAAATAAGGGGGAATGATGAAATGAACCGAATCAATTTGATTTGCCTTGGTGTAAAAGATATGCAGACATCGATTAAGTTTTACAGAGATGGGCTCGGCTTTGAAACGGCAGAAAAAGGAGACAATCCTGGAATTGTCTTTTTCAACTCTTCCGGTTCGAAACTGGAATTGTTTCCATTAGAGGAGTTAGCGAAAGATATCGATGAACAGAACCCGCCGGCAGGCACCGGATTTTCAGGCATCACGCTGGCTTATAATGCAAAGTCCAAAGAAGAAGTGGATAGAGTGATGGACCTGGCGAGACGGGCTGGAGGGAAAGTCGTAAAAGAACCGAAGGATGTTTTCTGGGGAGGGTATTCGGGGTATTTCACAGATCCTGACGGCTATTACTGGGAAGTGGCATGGGGACCGGACTTTACGTACGATGACCACGATATGCTGATCATCAATCCGTGATCAAAGCCTGTATTCAGCTTGATTAATAAAGAGGAGAAATGCCACTGCGCCGGAGTTTTCATCCTCGCGAGAGCGGAGTGGCATACTCATTCCTTCTGATAAGACCGAATACATTAAAAATAGGATTTGCTGTGCTATACTTTATGGTGAGCAAAATTGATAGGGAGTGTATCGATATGGTAACTGAAGTACAAGTACGCGAATTACTCGGAGCATTAGAAGATCCGTTTTTACATAGATCGTTGACTGAAACGAACGGCATCACGTCCGTAACGATCAAAGAAGAGAAAAAACACGTCAGCGTGAAATTGGCAATCGCCAAAACCAACACGCCTGAACAAATGCAGCTGCAGATGAAAGTTGTCGATGTATTAAAAGGAGCGGGAGCCGGTTCTGTCGGTATCCGTTTTGAAGAACTTCCTGCTGAAGCATTGGCTCAGTTCCGTGGAACAGCAAGTGAATCTGAAGCACAGGATCTATTGTCTCCACTGAACAAAGTGGAATTCATTTCAATCGCCAGCGGTAAAGGCGGCGTCGGTAAATCGACAGTATCGGTTAACTTGGCGATTGCATTAGCGCGTCTTGGCAAAAAAGTGGGCTTGATCGATGCAGATATCTACGGATTCAGTGTACCGGATATGATGGGGATCGATAAATCGCCGGTCGTGCGCGGCGAAACGATTATTCCAGTTGAACGCTTCGGAGTGAAAGTCATCTCCATGGGCTTTTTCGTAGAAGACAATATGCCAGTTGTTTGGCGTGGCCCGATGCTCGGGAAAGTGCTTGACCAATTCTTCCGTGATGTAGAATGGGGCGATTTGGATTACCTTCTATTGGATCTTCCGCCTGGCACAGGGGACGTCGCACTCGATATCCACCAGATGCTTCCGGCTTCCAAGGAAATCGTCATTACGACACCTCACCCGACTGCAGCCTTCGTTGCAGCGCGTGCCGGAGCAATGGCGCTTCAAACTGACCACGAAGTACTGGGTGTCATCGAAAACATGTCCTGGTTCGAAAGCAAAGAAACCGGTAAGAGAGAATACTTATTCGGACAAGGCGGCGGACCAAAGCTTGCTGAAGAATTGCAGGCACCGTTGCTTGGGCAGATTCCAATGGGTCAGCCTGACTGGAATGAAGAAGACTTCGCTCCGTCAGTTTACTTGGCAGACCACCCAACAGGGAAAATCTATGAAGATATCGCGAACCAAGTGCTTAAGCAATTCGCTGATAAAAAATAATGCTTGGACAGTCCGGGGGCTTTCGGTAGCTCTCGGGCTTTTATTTTGCCGATTCGGCCATAGGATATGGCGATTCAGTAACAAAGAACCGACTTTCAAGCTTTGTTCACAATCTAAGCTGTGTGGCGAATGGATTTTTTTATAGCCGGTTGGTACAATCTTAAAAGAACTTTAAATAACGGAGGCATTCAATTGACAATACGAAATTGGGTTAAGTTTTTTTTGAAAGCACTTTTGCTTGGTGGAGCGGTAACCGGATTGCTCGGTTTGTTCGTCCGCTGGGATGATGTATTTTCACAACCATTCAACGCCGGCCAATGGGGCGAATTTTTAGCTGGCTTTGTCTGGCTGGTTATTATTGGTCTGACGATGAGCATCATCAGCCAATTGTGTTTCTTTGCATATTTGACGGTACACCAGATAGGGATGAATATTTTCCGGACATTGCGCCTGTGGAATTGGGTTCAATTGTTGATCATCGCAGTAGTCATTACCGATTTGATTTTATTCCGCTTTGCGCCAAACGCAGAAACGACTGGCCAGGTTTGGCTGTATGGAAGCTTATTGGCCATCTTGATCTTTACAGCGGTGGTAACAGCTTACTTCAAAGCCAAATGGACGAATAAAGAAACGTTTATTTCTGCCTTGTTCTTCATGATCGTCATTACAACGGTCGAATGGCTTCCGGCATTGATGGTGGAAGAAGGAAATATCGACAGTTGGGTTACTTTATTGTTGTTCCCGTTCCTGGCAGTAAATGCTTATCAGCTCCTGGTATTGCCGAAATACAATGCGCAATCGGATGTTGACCGACAGAAACTGGAAGAGCGGCGTGCCGCAAGAAAAGCGCAAGCGCAGACAGCTTCCAAAAAATAAAATCATTCGTCCACTGATTTTCTTATGGTGGATGAATGATTTTTCTCTTCTTTTGAAAAGGCCTGAATTTCATCGGAAACCAATCGGCTCTAAGGGTTAGGGAGGATTAGGGCACCTGTTCTGCAGAAGAATACAGGAGGAAAAAACAGGTTTTGCAAAAAACTTTGCTGAAAGTGTTGACAGGATTCTAAACATGCTTTAATATAATAAAAGTCGCCAAGCAACAACGAACAACATAAACGAAACGGCGGCAAACAACTTGAACCTTGAAAACTGAACAGCAAAACGTCAACAAAAGACGTCACGAGCGCCTTGGCGCGAGAACGGCTTTT